>JAJPGY010000023.1 GCA_021325555.1 Pseudomonadota bacterium
CTCGCTTCCCGGCTGCGCCTCCGGGCTCGTGCCGCTCGCCCTGCGCGCGTGGACGTCTGCGCGCGGCGGCGGCAGGCTCCTCGCCTGCCTTGCCTCGCTTCCCGGCTACGCCTCCGGGCTCGTGCCGCTCGCCAATTCGTTCTTGTTCTTAACCGGTTGTGCCGGCCGGCTTCTCATGGGCGGACAGGAAGCTCCATGCCTGGTCGGCCAGCGAGAAGTTTGGCGGGGCGCCGTGCTGCAGCACGTGGTCGGCCCCCTGCACGACCTCCTGCTCGACGGTGACGCCGGTGGTCGGGTTTGTGTAAACGTCCGTGGTCACCGCGCCGTCTTTTGTCTCCACCGGCGGGCCCGTGATGCCGTCGGCGGTCTTCCAGAAGCTGGTGGCGTAGGAGACCGGCTTGAAGGCGGGGGCGAAATGCAGGCGGCTGGCCAACCCCGGCAGGACCGAATCCAGAGCCGGCACGGCGATGGCGGCAGCCTCGCGGCCGCCGGCGGGCACCGCCTGTGCCAGGTGCTGCAGGATGCGCTCGCCCACGGAGGCGGCCTCCTGCGCGGCGCTGCTGCCGCCCGGCGGCACGATCCGGTCGCTGGTGCCGACGATGCTCAGGACGGAGACCGGCTGGCAAGGGGCGGGCTCCCTGCCGCTCATGCCGCCGCTGATGTCGACGACCGCCGCCACCTTGTCGGAAAGCTCGGCCGCCGCCCGGTAAGCCTCCATGCCGCCGTTGGAGACGCCGACCATGTAGATGCGGCGCGGGTCGACGGACATCTGCTTTTGGGTGGTGTCAATCAGCGAACGCAGAAAGCCCACGTCGTCGGCCTTGCCGCCGGCCGGCACCAGACCGTTGCCCGTGTCCCAGGCGGCCAGTTGCCTTTTGCCCAGCCATTCGGTGGCGTCCGGGTAGGCGACGATGAAGCCTTTTTGATCGGCCTCGGCATCGATGCCCGAGCGCCGCTCGAACTCGGCGCCGCTCCCTCCCAGCCCGTGCAGCGCCACCACAAGCGGCATCGGCTTGCCGGGGTCGTAGCCGGGCGGCACGTGGAGGATGTAGGTCCGGGGGACGCCGCCGACCATGATCGTCTCGTGGTAATCTCCCGGCCTGTCGATCTTGCCCGGTGCGCTGCTGCTTTCGGTCAGCTGCAGGCTCGGCACCGGGGCGTCGCCGGCGGCAAAGCCGATAAGCTCCCCGAACGAAGGTATGTGCTGATGGTTAACGGCGTCGAAGACGGTCAGGCTCGAGGCCCTGGAAAAATCGGCGGCAAAAGATTGCTCTGCATTGCGCAGGGCGTTTTTAAGATAAGACATATAAGCACACAAGTACGATGAAAGGGATTCGTCCCGTATCTATCCGGCTCGTGCTTTTTCTGGACGGCGATCAGACCTGAAGCGCCAGCGCCAGCCTGAGCGCGTTGACGACCTCGTCGTCGGCAAGCTGGTGGAAGTCGTCGTAGTAGCAGCCGACAGCCGAAAAATCATGAGGCACGGCCAGGGAAAGGACGTGGTCGCACTGCTCTTTTAAAATCAGGTACGTGTCGTAAGGGGTGACCGGCGTGGCGACGATTATCTCGCTTGCCCCCTTCTGGCGCGCCGAGCCGATGGCGGCCATTGTGGTCATGCCGGTGGCCACGCCGTCATCGCAGAGGACGATTCGCCTGCCGCGCCACTCCGGTCTTGCCGTCATGCCGGCCGCCTCCAGCCAGGCGGTCTCCTGCTGCCTTGTCTTGCCGATAAGCTCGTCCTTTTGAGCCCGCTGCGCCCGCTCGTACGCCTGCGGATCGGTCCAGAATCGTTTGTGCCCCTCATCGAGGACCACCACGCCGGTGGAGCTGACAGCACCGATCGCCACCTCCGGGTTGTCCGGCGCCCTTATCTTTTTGGCCACCAGGATGTCTATCGGGCACCTCAACTGCCCGGCCACCTCCGCGGCCACCGGCACCCCGCCGCGCGGCAGCCCTACGATCACGGTGTCGCCCGGGCAGAAGCGGCCGCGTGCGCTGAGATATTCTTTCAGCCGGCCGGCCAGCAGCCTGCCCGCGTGCTGTCGATTGACGAACATGGCTTAGTTTATCGCTCGATCTCTCTAGCTTCACCTGTTATCAGTTTAGTGCAAACGTCCGGCGGTCCTGCTCTAAAATTAAGCGACCGCCCCCATTGGGGGGCGGACCGGAAAACCACTTTCATGCCGCAGAAAACCAGCGACAAGCAGGAGAGAACCCGCCCGGTGGGCGAGGTGGTCTCTTCGTCCATCACCGGCCTCATCGCTCAGGCGTGGCAGGAGGAGGGCCCCGACGGGCTGCCGCTGGTGTCGCGGCCGGCCTTCGGCAGCTTCATTCGCGCCGAGTGCACGGAGCAGCGGCTGGACATCGTGGCGGTGGTCTACGATGTGATCACCGGCCCGCAGGACACGAGCCATAAACCCTCCGCGCTGGGGCTTACCAGGGAGCAGCTGAAGGCCGAGCAACCGCACATCTTCGCGCTTCTGCGCACGGAGATTCACGCCGTCACCACCGGCTATTTCCAGGGCGGCAGATACTACCACCACCTGCCGCCGTACCCGCCGCAGGTCCATGACTTCGTCTACCCGCTGGCCGACCGGGAGATCCGCTCGGCAACCGCTGAGATGGACTTCCTGCGCCCGATGACGCTGGTGGCCACGGTCCCCGCAGATGAGCTCATGGCTGCCGCCGTGCGCCAGGCTTATCTGGCCAGGGGCGAGGATCGGCGGTTTCTCGTCGAGGCCGGCCAGGCGCTGTCGCACCTGTTCAGGGAGGATTACGACCGGCTGATCGCGCTGTTGAAAAAGCTCAGGCCGGCTTGACCTCCGTCGTGGTCGGCTCCCCGTACTTGAGATAAAGCCAGATCGCCCCGGCGACGATGACGATGAGGATCGTGGAGACCGCCGAGCCGAAGGCCCAGTCGCGCACGGTGAGGAACTGGTTCTGGATCAGGTTGCCGATGAACATCGTCTTGGCGCCGCCCATGAGATCAGGGGTCACATAGTCGCCCAGGCTGGGGACGAAGACCATGATGACACCTGCGACGATACCACGAAAAGATAGCGGCAGGGTCACCTTGATAAAGGCCTGCCACGGCGAGGCCCCGAGGTCGGCGGCTGCCTCCAGCAGGCGCAGGTCCAGCTTGTCCAGGGCGGCATAGAGCGGCAGCACCATGTACGGCAGGTAGTTGTAAACCATGCCCAGGAGAACCGCCCAGGGCGTGTAGAGGATCACCGGCGGGTGGCAGACGCCCAGGTGGGCGAGCGCGGTGGAAAGGAGCCCGGTCGGGCGCAAAATGGAGATCCAGGCGTAGATGCGCAGGAGAAAGGAGGTCCACAGCGGCGCCACCAGGAGCGTCATGTAGATCTGCCGGCGCCGCCTGGGCACGTTGAAGGCGAGCCACATGGCGCAAAGGAAGCCAAGGACCAGGCAGACGGCCGTCGTGCCGCCGGCAAGCGCCAGCGAGCGGGCAAGCGAGGAGAGGTACGGACCGCAGAAGAAGCGCAGATAGTT
Organism: Pseudomonadota bacterium; assembly: GCA_021325555.1. Lineage (GTDB taxonomy): Bacteria > Cyanobacteriota > Vampirovibrionia > Obscuribacterales > Obscuribacteraceae > JAJPGY01. The sequence goes on from JAJPGY010000023.1 coordinate 3,511, forward strand.
GGCGAAGCTCATGCCGAGCACGATCCTGCCCAGCTGGTCCCGGTGCCCGAGGCTGAAGACAAGCAGGATGGCGATGGGAATAACCATGAAGACCGCCAGCCACAGCCCAGCCGGCACCAGGATGATGGGCGCCAGGCGCCGGGGCGCGGGGCTCAACTCCATGGGAACTTCGGTCTGCATCTGCCTGCGGCCTGGTCATTCGTTAGTATTTGCTGATCATACACGCGCGTGCTGCTCAGCCCTGCTATCGTAGAGGTTCGACGACTCATCTTCGAGGTTTTTGAGCGCTATGGGACAGGTAATCGAGAAGAGGTACAACGGGCTTGAGGTGCCGGCGGGCGAAAAGGTGAAGTTTGTCGACGGCCGCGCGCTGTGCCCGGATACGCCAATTATCCCCTTCATCGAGGGCGACGGCACCGGCAGGGACATCTGGCGGGCTTCCAAGAGGGTGTTCGACGCGGCTGTGCAGAAGGCTTACGGCGGCAAGCGCTCCATCGCCTGGTTCGAGGTTTTCGCCGGCGAGAAAGCCAACGAGAATTTCGGCTCCTGGCTTCCGGAGGATACCCTGGAGGCGATCAAGGAGTTCGGGGTGGCGATCAAGGGCCCGTTGACAACGCCGGTGGGCGGGGGTATCCGCAGCCTGAACGTGACGCTGCGGCAGGTCTTCGATCTCTACTGCTGCGTGCGCCCGGTTCGCTATTTCGCCGGGGTGCCATCGCCGGTGGTGGCACCGGAGAAGCTGGACGTGGTCATCTATCGGGAGAACACCGAGGACGTCTACGCGGGCATCGAGTACCCGGCCGGCTCCCCCGAGGCCGCGAAGCTCGCAGACCTCATCGAGTCCTTCGGCAGGAAGATTCGCCCGGACTCCGGCATCGGCATCAAGCCTGTGTCCAAGTTCGGCTCCCAGCGCCTGGTGCGCCGGGCGATTCAGTACGCCCTGGAGCATGGCCGGCGCACGGTCACGCTCGTGCACAAGGGCAATATACAAAAGTTTACCGAAGGCGCCTTCCGCGACTGGGGCTATCAATTGGCCGCCGAGGAGTTTTCCGCCCAGGTGGTGAGCGAGGAGAAGGTCTGGGCCGAGCACGACGGCAAGGTCCCCCAGGGCAAGATCGTGATAAACGATCGCATAGCCGACTCCATGTTCCAGCAGGTGCTGACCAGACCGGACGAGTATTCGGTGATCGCCACCACCAACCTCAACGGTGACTATCTCTCGGACGCCTGCGCGGCCCAGGTCGGCGGGCTTGGCATCGCCCCCGGCGCCAATATCGGCGACAGCTGCGCCATCTTCGAGGCCACGCACGGCACGGCGCCGAAGTACGCCGACAAGGACGTAATCAACCCGGGCTCGGTAATCCTTTCCGGGGCTATGATGCTCGAATTCCTGGGCTGGACGGAGGCCAGGGAGCTTATCCACCGGGCTCTCGGCACGACCATCCAGAAGAAACAGGTCACCTATGACCTGGAGCGCTTGATGAAGGGGGCCACGAAACTCAAAACAAGTGAGTTCGCTTCCGCTATCATTGACAATATGTCCGCATAGGACTTTACAGGAGACCCGAAGTTTGGAAGGGGGGAGAATGTCCCACGCACAATCACCGTCGCGAGAAAGGCTCGTTTACTTGCGGCAATGGGTAGGAGACAAGGTCGCCGTAGGCCTGGCCAACGGCGGGCAGCAGACCGGCATCCTGACCAATATTGTCTTTGACGGCACCAGGCTCATGTACATAATGCTCGACGACGAGATCTGCTTGAACTTCGAGCACATAGTGGAAGTGCGCCTGCTCTCCAAGTAGCTCCCCGAACCTTGTGCGCATCATCTTCCTCGGAACACCGGAGTTCGCCGTTCCCACCCTGGAAAAGCTCCTAGCCTGGCCTGCCGGACAGGTGGTGGCGGCCGTCTGCCAGCCGGACCGCCCGTCCGGCCGGGGCCATAAGCTGCTCGTGCCGCCGGTGAAGCGGCTGGCCCTGGGCCACGGCATTCCCGTCCTGCAGCCCGAGCGCCTGTCCAGATCGCCGGAGACGGTGGAGGCGATGCGGGAGCTTTCGCCCGACGTGCTGGTGATGGTGGCCTTCGGGCAGATTCTCAAGCCGGTGGTCCTGGACATGGCCGCTTACGGCGTGGTCAACCTGCACGGCTCGCTTTTGCCCCGCTACCGCGGGCCGGCGCCGGTCAACTGGGCGATCATCAACGGGGAGACGGTGACCGGCGTTACCACCATGTTCTGCGATCCGGGTGTGGACACCGGCGACATGATCCTCAAGCGCGAGGTGCCGGTCGGCCCGGAGACGACCGCCGAGGAGCTTGCCCGCACCTTGGCCTCTGTGGGCGCCGACCTGGTGGTGGAGACGCTGGAGCAGATCCGGGCAGGAACGGTAAAGCCTCAGAAGCAGGACGACAGCCGGGCCACCTACGCCCCGCTCCTGAAAAAGGAGATGGGGCGGATAGAGTGGAGCAAGCCGGCCTGGGAGATCCACAACCTGGTGCGAGGCCTCGTGCCCTGGCCCGGCACCTACACCGACTTTGCCGGCAACCCGCTCAAGGTGCTGAAGACGCGCCCGGCCGGCAGCGCCGGCGCTGCCCGGGCGGTTCCGGGCCAGGTTGTCGCCGCAGGCGAGAAGGTGATTATCGCCTGCGGGCAGGGCGGACAGGAGGCGATCGAGCTTCTGGAGGTCCAGCCTGCCAACAGGGCCAGGCTCCCGGCCAGGGACTGGGCAAACGGAGTAAGATTGAAGCCCGGGTTGACTATCGGCAGCTAGGAGCCGGCCGTGGGGGATGAGACGACCAGACCCAAGGAGCAAGCGCCGGCCGGCCTGGCCTCCCGCAAGCTGGCCGTGGAGATATTGATCGCCATCGAGGCCGAGGGCGCTTACGCCAATCTGGCCATCGCCAGCGCCTTCAAGAGGAAGACCCTGTCCGAGCGGGACCGGGCCTTCGTCACCGCGCTCGTGCAGGGGGTGGTGCGCCAGCGGCTGAAGATCGACGATCACCTCTCGCGCATATCAAACCAGCCGCTCGCGAAGATGCCGGCTTTCCTGCGCAACGCCCTGCGCCTGGCCCTTTTCCAGCTCGAGCAGATGCCCGACATCCGCGAGGCGGCGGTGGTGGACACCTGCGCGCGCCTGGTGAGGGCGGCAGGCCACGAGGGGCAGGTCAGGTTCGTCAACGGCGTCTTGAGAAACTACCTGCGCCGGCGCTCGACCTTCCAGGACGAGGAGGTGGTGCCGCTCAATGTCGAGCAGCTCCACACGAGCTATTCCATGCCGATCTGGCTGGTCGAGCGCTGGCTGAAGAACTGGGGGCCGGACGAGACGAAGCTCCTGCTCGAGCAGGCCCAGCAGATCCCGGATCTGGTCGTAAGGGCATGCGGGCTGGCCATTACCACCGACGGCCTGGTCAGCCTTCTCGAGTCGCGGGGTGTCAGGGTCAGGCGGGGGCAGCTTGTCGACTCCTGCTTGATTGTCGAGGATCGCGGTCCCTGCAAGGGCCCGCCCACCAGGCTCCCCGGCTATGCCGAGGGGCTGTTCTCCATCCAGGACGAGGCGGCGGCCTTTGTCTCCCTCGTTGTCGATCCAAAACCGGGCGAGCTGGTCGTCGACCTCTGCGCCGCCCCCGGCGGCAAGAGCCTGCACATGGCCGAGCTAATGGAGAACAAGGGGCGGATCATCGCCGTCGACGATCACTCAAGCCGCCTGCAGCTCCTGCGCAGGGCAAGGCAGCGCCTCGGCGTTACCAACGTCGAGGTATTCGTGGCCGACGGGCGCGAGTTCGTGCTGGAGACCCGGGCCGACCGGGTGCTCGTTGATGCGCCCTGCACCGGCACCGGTGTCATAAGCCGGCGCTCGGACATCCGCTTCCGCCGCGAGCCACCGGATCTGGTGCAGCTCACCGAGCTGCAGCGGCAGCTGCTAGATCACGCGGCCGCGCTGGTCAAGCCGGGCGGCGTGCTTGTCTACTCCACCTGCTCGATCGAGCCGGAGGAGAACGAGGAGAACATCGAGTGGTTCCTGTCCAGGCACTCTCAGTTCTCGCCGGCCACGCTCCGGCCGTTCGTGCCGGACGGATTGCTCGCCGCCTGGAGCGAGAAGGGCTTTACGAGCGGGCAGGACCTGGAGTCCGGTAGGCTCACGCTCCTGCCGTCCAGGCACGGCACGTCAGGGTTCTTCATCTGCCGGCTGCTGTGCGGCGGTCAGGGCGTCTGACCCTGCCGCCTGCGTCCAGCAGCCAGCTCATCGATGCCGCGTTGCAGCGCGGCTGCCGCCTCGCTGTCGACCGGGGCCAGCTTCGCGCGAACCTGCTCGAGCAGATCGAGCGGCGGGCTGACAAGCTGGCGGCACATGCTCAGCAGCGGCTTGACGCCTTCCGCTACACCGGATGCCGCCACAGACTGTTCCGTAAACGGCGGGGCGCAGGGCCTGGTCAGAACGTCCATGGAGTGCTTGAGATGAGCCCAGGACTCAGCGTGCTTGTTCTGCCCGGACAGGGACAACGCCAGCTGAAGCTCGCTTTCCGCGGTGCGCCGGTCATCGCCGCCAAAGATCCTCCTGTCCTGGTCGAGAACTTTACGCCAGATCGGCTCCGCTTTGTCGTATTTTTCGCTCGCCGACAGTCCGATAGCCAGGTTCCTGTACCGGCTGTGCAGGGAGCGGTTCATTTGAGGGTTCAGCGCCTCCAGCTGCCCGAGCCTGGATATGTAGCGCCAGGTGAAATCGTCCCTGCCAGTGATCTGATCGATTGCCTCCCCGTGCGTGAACAATCCCGGGTCTGCCAGGTCATAGAGAAACCTGAACGCTTCGTCGGGCTTCGAGGCCAGTTGCCTTGCCCCCGCCTCGACGACGGCGCGAGCTGCAGGAGCAGACCTCACCTTCGGGGCAAGATGGCGCAGCAATTTCAAGCTGCACCCGTTGCTCAGATAATCCAGAAGCTCGATCTGCTCGGCGCGGGGATTGTCGGAATTCACGAGCTCCCGCTCCAGCTTTGCCGCAGCCGGTGCCGTGACGTTGCGCTCGATAAAGTCCGCTCGATTGAGGAACTGCGTGCGATAGAGGGATATCTGCGGCTGCATCCGATCGGCGAGCGACAGCTTCAACGCCCTGGCAAGGACGGCGCTGCGCAAGGGGGCACTGGCTGCCGTCTTGAGAAAGCGATTGCCGTCGTATGCCAGGATCTCTTCGCCCAGGTGGACCGCCCAGTTTTCGTTGTTGTTGGTCAGCGCATAGGAGCGCGCGTTGAATCCTTCCGGCTCCAGAGCCCGCTCCTGCAAGGCGGCGAGATCAAATGCCCGCATCTGCTCCGGAAGATGGAAATGAAGGAGGTGCGCCCACTCGTGGTTGAGGTTCTCCCGCAAGCCGTCATGAAATCTCGACTGCCTGAAGAAGTTCAGAACCATTTCCGGGGAAGCGTTGGCCGCCGTGCTCCAGAACGGATCCTTCTTCTTTTGCCGCAACCAGGGCGTATCCGGATCGTCCTGGTTCAAGATATTTATCCGTTTCACGAGCCGGCTGTTGGGCAGCCCGTCCAGGTGCGGGATAAAGTCCTCCGGCAGCGCCGACTGCAGGAAGCCGTCAGGATAATTGAAAAGCTCCCTGGTCTTCGTGCCGTGCAGCCGGTGCTCACGGATCTGGTCGAGCTGCCGGGCATAGGACTCGGGCACCATCAACTCCGTCGTGTGCCCTTCGACCTGATACCGCCTGACCGGTTGATCGACACTCCTTATGGCCCGGCGGTAGAAGTCGCTGTAATCCGCAAATTTCTCGTTTTCAGCGGCCTGGCATTCGGTAATCTGCTCGGTGGCGCGCGTCACCTGCCTGACCCTCTGCCACAGCCGCTCCGGCGGCTCGGCCGGCGCGGGCGTGATGGAGTACGGCAGCGACGGCTCTCCGTCCGCCAGACCGTTGCAACAGCGCGCCAGCGTCTCGGTTCCGCGAGGCAGGGGGCCTGCCGCGCTGCCTGGCTTCCATGACGGCTCGTCCGTGATGTGCATTCCCCTGAAAATGCGCATTGCGGCACGATCGGCCTGCACGCCGCCAGGAACTGCGGCGGCCGCATCGACTGCGCCCTGGCAAAGGGCCCGCCCGGCAATCTTGAGCGGATTCAATCCGTCGTGGTTGCGTTGCTCGTCGGAAAGCTCGGCGGCTCCGCCGGAGCAAATTCCCAGGCCGCCGCCCAGAAGCGCCGTGGCCAGGACGGGGTTGCGCTCCGTGGCACCACCGGTGATGCGTCGCGCCCCCCTGACAAGGCCGGCCGAGAGCCCCCAGGCCATAACGTCCGCCCCCCAGAAGCGCGGGCTCAACACCTGCGCGCCGAGGATGTTCAGGCCGCGACCGGCATCGAACGCCTGCCGTTGCGGATCGACCCAGGTGGAACGGGAAAGCCCTGCATCGACGGCCCTGGATGCCGCACCCATGAGCGCAGCCTGCGCCGGCAGGTTGTACTTGATCGGGATAAGCTTCATGGCCGGATCGAGCTCACCCCACCTGCTGAAAGCAAGCCTCAGCCCGGCGCCCTTGAGACAGCCCAGCGTGAAGTCGATGGCTTTCTCTTGCGGCTTGTCCTTGAGCCTGCACTCATCGAGGGCGCAGGAGGTTATGGTCGCCACAACCCCGCCCGGCCCGCGCAGGAACAGGGCGGCTGTTTTCACGCCTTCCTTTGCGTAGGGCGCAATCTGCTCGTGCAGGCGGTCGAGCGAATAAGCCTCATTGCGCGTGCGCTCAATCTCTTCGGCCAGGCGGCTCTTTTCCTTCTCCGGCATGGTTTGCATCTGGGCGATTGCCCTGGCGGCTTTCCGTTCCATCGCCTGCAGTTGAAACTTTGCCGCCAGCTCGAGCGGATCCAGCCACTCGATGGCCGCCTCCAGAGCCGATTCACGCTGAGGCCTTCTTTGCCGCCGGGCGTCATAGGCCGTAAGCAGGTCAAGCTCGGTTTGAAGGTTTGTTCCGTCGCGCATCGCGCCCAATCCTCGCTTCTCTCGATGCCATGAAAGATGGTAGGTGGACAAGCGGTCCGGATCACTGTGCAATTCGACAGACATTGCCCCCGGGCGGCAGGCGGGCAGCCGAGCCCGGCTGCAGCGCAGGCATGCCGCGGAGGCGGGGTCGGGGAGTTTCGTTCCCGCCCGGCTCGGGTAAGGGATGGGTGAGAAAGACGAGGAGATGGCAAGATGGGCTTCATTGAAATAATCGGCTTCGTGGCCTTGATGCTCGGGCTTTCGAGCGTCAGGTTCGTCAACGAGTACGACCGGCTGGTGATCTTTCGCATGGGGCGGGCGGTCGGCGTGCGCGGGCCGGGGCTGTGCTTTGTGGCGCCGCTAATCGAGTCGGCAAAAAAGGTCGACCTGCGCATCATCACCATGTCGATCCCGATGCAGGAGATCATCACCAAGGACAACGTCTCGGCCAAAACGGCCGCCGTCTGCTTCTTCCAGGTGATCGATCCCTTCAAGGTGGTGACCAAGATCGAGGACCCCTACTCGGCCACCAACCAGATTGCCCAGACGACCTTGCGCAGCGTGCTCGGGCAGCACGACCTCGACCACCTGCTGGCCGAGCGGGACATGATCAACGCCAAGCTGCAGGCCATGATCGACAGGCAGACGGAAGGCTGGGGGATAAAGGTAAACACCGTGGAGGTGAAGGACGTGGAGATACCGCAGGCCATGCAGCGGGCGATGGCCAGGCAGGCCGAGGCCGAGCGCGAGCGGCGGGCCAAGGTGGTGGCGGCGGAAGGCGAGCTGCAGGCCGCCGAAAAGCTGTCCCAGGCGGCCAGGGTGATCGGGTCTTCGCCGGGCGCCATGCAGCTGCGGCAGCTGCAGTCGATGGTGGAGGTGTCGGCGGAGAAGAACACCACCCTTATCTTTCCGGTGCCGATCGAGCTGCTCGATTTCGCCAGGACCGCGGCCGCCAAGATAACGGCCAGCCTGAGCGGTCCGGCGCCGGACGAGCGGCAGCCGGGCCCGGCGACGATTAAGGTCACGGATGCCGCCAAAGACAAGGCCTGACCGACTCACTCGGACGGCTTGCCGGGCTTTTCGCTCTCCTTCAGGAACTCGGGCAAGGTCAGGTGCCTGGGCTTCTTCAGGATCCAGGTGCAGGCTTCCACCACGGCCTGGCTGAGCGCCTCGTACGGATAGTCGGCGACGTCGGCCATGAAGATAAGCCTGTAGGGGGCCAGGTTCTCGCCGTACCACAGGTAAACCTGCGACCTTTCCCCGGCCCCGAAGTTGAGCAGGAGGTGATCCAGATCCGGCGGCGGGCTCACGTCGAACCCGCGCTCGTATTCGGTTACCGTGTCGAGCCCGTAAGCGACGTCGAGGCCGGCCCGGCACTTGCCGAGGCTGCCCTGTCGGGCGACTGCGCGCCCGCGGCAGACGATGAGCGAATCGGCGCCGCGCCTGTAAGTCAGCCAGCCCCTCCAGTCGGGCGGAACCGGGTTGCCGAGCCGCAGCTCCACCTGCCGCTCGATGAACTCAAGCAGGCATTTGCAATCAGGCGGCAGAACCGCGAACCGCCTGGCGCTCTGCTCCCTGGCTATGAGCTCCGATTCCAGCTCGAGCAACCTGGCATGGAACATTGAAAACTCCTTCGGGTCTTCAAGCTCATTATGCCCGGGCCGCCCTACATGTGCCTGGCGATGAACTCACCGAGGTCCGGGTTCTCGACCACCATCTGGTTGAACATCGGATGCTTGGCCAGCCTGTGCGCTATGTGCGGGTCGCGATTGATGGCCCGGTAGATCCCCTCCGGATCGAGCGCGATCACGTGGTCTGCCTCCGGGTTCTGCACCAGAGTCCATGCAGCCAGACGCCACCGCGTCAGGCGCCGGCAGACGTAGTGATCCGAGTCCGCGATTTCGCCCAGATGGCGGTTCCTGGTCAGCATCCAGGCGGCCAGGGGATGCTGGCAGATGGCCGCCACGATTCCCGGATCCGCCGCCGCCGACTTGTAAAGCCAGGGATCGCGGGCCATCCGGAAGGCGGTCAGACGATCGACACGCACGACCGCCACTTTCGGCGCCGGCGGTTGAGGCTCGAGCACCGGCACCGGCTGGCGCAAGGTGGCGTCCGCGGCCGGCGGAGAGGGCGGGGAAGCCTCCTGGGCCGCTGAGCCCGGCAGCGATGGGCCGCCGCACTGCAGCAACGCAGAGATTAAAGCCAGCCGGAAAAAGTGTGACCGCCTCATCGCTTTCTCCCGTAATTCCCCCGCCGACAAAGCCCGTTGATGCCCCAATTTTAACATAAGGCACGCTTAATAACGCTGAAAACCCGCACGGCGAAAAGATTATCGGACTTTCGCCGGCCGGAGTAGAATGGACAGCAGGGACAGCCAGTCAATCAGGCGCCAGATGACGAATCCACTCGACCCGCCCAGCAACGACAAGAAGCCGGATCAAGAGCCGGCGGCCGAGAAGGCAAGCGGCTCCTCCGGTCTGTCTTATGACGACGTCGTGAAAATGCAGGCGAAGGACGAGGCGGCCAGGGCGCAGGCCGACGCCGAGAAAACCGGGCGGGCGGCCCAGATGGAGCGCTCGGGCGGGCAAGCGTCTCAACCCGCTCCTTCCGCGCTCTCCCCGTTCACTTACCAGATGGGGCACAAGCCGCAGTTCCAGATCCGCAAGGCCGAGTTCCTGCACGAAAAGCTGGAGCGACCGGTCGCCGACCTGAAGCCGCTGGTGGACAAGTTTCTCAAGGAGACGCCGCGCCCGGATGAGCACGGGCTGACCGCCGACCAGCAACGCGAGCTGGAGGCGACGCGCGAGATGCTGGCCAGGGTCACCAACGCCGACGACGCCCTGGCCACCGCGCTCGAGCTTGCCAAACTCTACAAGCATCTCCAGTACATCGAGGAGGCGAAAAAGGCCACGGATCTTTCACTGGGCATCGATCCGGAGAGCCACTTGGGGCGCGAGCTGTTCAAGGAGCTCGAGCACCTGCACCTGCCCGAGATGGGCGGCGCGGGGACGCGCCCGGCGTCGGCGCAGTTCAGCAAGGCCAGGCTGCGGGAGAAGATCCAGGGGCTGGCGGCCGGCCGGGTGATCGTCGTCGGCGACATGGTGATCGATGAGTTTCTCGAAGGCGCGCCGGAGCGCATATCGCGGGAAGCGCCGGTGCTCATCCTCGAGCACGTCAACACGGAACTCGTCCTCGGCGGCGCGGCGAATGCCGCCCACAACGTCACCGCGCTCGGTGGCGGCTGCCACGGCATCGGCGTCTGCGGGCGGGACAGCTACTCGGGCAAGCTGGCCGAGCTGTTCGAAGTTGCCGGCATCAGCCAGGGGCTGGTGCAGGATCCCAGCCGCCCGACCTCGGTCAAGACGCGCATCCTGTCCCGGTCGCACTCGTTCAGGCAGCAACTGCTGAGGCTGGATCGCATGTCGCACCAGCCGGTCGATCCGGCCGTGGAGAGCCTGCTTATCGAGCGCCTCAAACAGGTTGCCGGGCAATACTCGGCAATCCTGCTCTCCGACTACCGGGGCGGGGTGATCACCGATGCGGTGGCCAGAGCCTGCAGCGTCATCGCGGCCGAGCGGGGCATGAAGATTGTCGTTGACGCCCAGGATCGTCTCGATCGTTTCCAGCAGGTCACGCTTTTGACGCCGAACGAACCCGACGTGGAAAGGGCCGTCGGTTTCAAGATCGACTCGCAGGAGTCGCTCGAGCGTGCGGGCAACAAGCTGCTGCTCCTGACCGGCGCGCACGCCCTGCTGGTGACGCGCGGCGCGCAGGGCATGGCCCTTTTCCGCCCCGACTGCGGGATCGTGAAGCTGCCGCCTTTCAACAAGCAGGAGGTGTTCGATGTCACCGGCGCCGGTGATACCGTAGCCGCCACCATGTCGCTGGCGTTGGCCACCGGTTGCGATTTCGTGGAGGCGATGGCGCTGGGCAATCTTGCCGCCGGAATCGTGGTTGGAAAACCGGGAACCGCGACGACCAGCCAGAGCGAGCTTCTGGAAGCGCTGGAATTCAGCGACCTGCCGGAATAAGCGGCGCTTTCCCGCGCTAAGCTCAGGTTGGCCAGGCTTTCCCTCGAAGGGCCGCCCCATGGCGATTGTCAAGCGATAACGATGCTCTAAGCATGCGCCCGACGCAGGGATAGTTCGTCAGGTCGTGCGCTATATTGGGCGGCATGCAAACCTCTCATCTCGGCACCGCTAACCGCTCCGCATACGTCCCCCCCGCTTTGAGCAAGGCCGCGCTTAGCCGGCGGATTGGCAATCTGTCCCGGGGACGCGTCCTGGTTTTCGGCGATCTGCTTATCGACGAGCTGCTCGAGGGCAAGCCCGAGCGCATATCGCGTGAGGCGCCGGTGCTCATCCTCGAGCACGTCGAGACGCAGCTCATGCCTGGCGGGGCGGCAAACACGGCCAACAACATCGCCGCCCTCGGCGGCACCTGCTGTGCGGTCGGCGTTTGCGGGCGCGATCAGTACGCGGCCAGCCTGGCCGGGCTTTTCGAGAAGGCGGGCATCAGGCATGCCCTGGTCGAGGACACGACACGCCCGACCACGGTCAAGACGCGCATCCTCTCCAAGTCGCATTCCTTCAAGCAGCAGCTGCTCAGGCTGGATCGCATCTGTCACGATCCGGTAAGCGCTCACATCGAGCAGCTGCTGGTGGAGAAGCTGGCAGCGGTGGCGGTGGACTATCAAGCGGTCGTCCTCTCCGACTACCGGGGCGGCGTGGTCTCCGACGCGACAATCGCGGCCTGCCTGAAGGTGGCTGCCCAGCACGGCTTGAAGGTGATTGTGGACGCGCAGAACGGCTTCCAGCGGTTCCAGGGCGTGAGCCTGATTACCCCGAACCAGCCGGACACCGAGGCGGCCGTCGGCTACGCCATCGATTCGCCCGCCGCGCTCGAGCGGGCGGGGGCGGACCTGTTGCGCGCCACCGGCGCCGCCTCGGTGCTTATCACGCGCGGTGCGGAGGGGATGGCGCTCTTCTCGCGCGACGGCGAGCGGATGGAGCTGCCGGTCTTCAGCAGGAGCGAGGTTTTCGACGTCAGCGGCGCCGGCGACACCGTGGTCGCCACCATGGCCCTTGCCCTGGTCACGGGCGCCGGCTATGACGAGGCCATGGCCCTGGGGAACCTTGCCGCCGGCATCGTGGTGACCAAGCCCGGCACGGCCACGACCGACTGCAACGAGCTGCTGCAAGCGCTGGAGGACACCGATCTGCCCTCGTAGGGGCGCATTGCATGCGCCCATGGCATTGCCTGCGCGGTTCTATCCGAGGGCCTGCCGTTGCTCGATGAGGTCGGCGAAGTGGGCGCGGGCGGCCTCCCAGGCCGGGCCTTGCAGTTGCGGGTGCGGTGCCAGGAGGGAGGCTATCATTTCCGGCGGCAGTCCGCACAGGCGCTCGACAATCGGCTCCATGATGGCCGAGGTTTGTGCCTCAATCACCTGCTGGCGGTCGCCGGCTTCCAGGGAAAGTCGGTTGAGCGAGCCATCGCCGGGGTCGCGCCCGGCGGATGCCGTCTCGCTCGCGGCTTCCGCAAACGGGGCCCGGGCAGATCCCTGCTGACCTGCGCGGTTGCCGAGTCCGAATTCTGCCATCGTCGTCATTCCTCTCCCGAGCGCCAGTTGTTCGCTGCAAGCTTCTACCTCCGTTGCCGGAAAATTAGACACCGGCATACGTAGTTTCCGCAGGTCGATATAATTTAGGCGCGGGCTAGAAGGAGATTTTCGTGAGCACTCAAGCAAGCAGGGCCGGTGGCAAGCTAAACCTGTTCGATTTTGCCGTTGTCGTCGTCGTTTTGCTGGCGCTGGCCGGATTCTTCCTGGCTCGCGCCGGTCATGCCGGTGTCAACAAGGTTATCCAGGGCGTGTCCAGGGTGGCGATCAAGGTATATATGGTCGGCGTCAAGACCGAGGATCTCGACCTGTTCAAGGTCGGAGACAAGTCGGCGATTACGATCAGGAACCAGCCGGTGCAACCGCCGATGACCATAAGCGAGGTCAAGCACTGGCCCAAGCAGGTCTCCTTCCTCTCAGCGGACGGCAAGAAGGCGCTCTCCTTTCCCGATCCGGCGCAGCCGCTGGCCAACGACTTCGAGGTGACGGTGGTCGACCAGGCGGATGTCACCGCCGACGGTTACGTGGTCAGGGGCAACAAGATCAAGGTTGGCAACCAGATTGATCTGGAAGGGTTCAAGTACAGAATCCAGGGCGTGGTGGTGGATATCACGCCAGTGAAATAAACCATGACCTGTCCGGCTCGCAAGGAGAAACCAGGGCTCATTTCCCGCCTGGCGCTGGCTGCCTGCGACGAGGCCTGGCTGCGCACGCTGAGCGGGTCGACGGCCGGCACGCTCTGGTCCTGGTTCTCGCGTCGCGGCCGGCGGATATCGAGCGCGCCCGTGCAGCGCTTTGCCTGCTGGCTGGAGCTGATTAGCTTCCTGGTGGTGCTGGCGCTGGCGATGGCGCTCGGCATGCGCCAGTTTGCCAACGACAGGGAAGGGCTGGCCCTTTTCGTGCTGGCGGCCGCCGGGCTGCGCCTGGCCGGTGCCTGGCTGGGCGGCAAGGAGGTCTACAGGGCGACCGCCATCGACGGGGTCGTGCTGGCCTATTTCGGCGCCAACGTGGTGGCAACATTTGCCTCCCACTACCTGCTGGCCAGCATGACAGGCCTCGCCAAGCTGGCGGTCTTCGTCACCGGCTACTTCCTGTTCGTGGCGGTGCTCGGGCAGTCGCGGCGCCGGATGGTGGCGGTGATCGCCTGCCTGGTTCTCTCGGGGCTGGCCGTGGCGCTCTACGGGCTCTACCAGTACAAGATCGGCGTGGCGCCGCTGGCAACCTGGGAGGATCCCTCCGTCGAGATGCAGGGGACGCGCATATACTCCACCCTGGGGAATCCCAACCTGCTGGCCGGTTATCTGGTTCCGCTGGTGCCGCTCTCCTTCGCCCTGGCCATGGTGGCGGCCTGGGGCAAGAGGTTGTATCTGTGCCTGCCGCTTCTGGGCATCACCGGGGTCCTCGCCCTGGCGGTTGTCCTCACCGGCAGCCGCGGCGGCTATATCGGCCTTATAGGGGCCGCTTCCGGCCTGGCTATGATTGCCGGGAACTGGTTGTGGCGAGAGCAGCCGAGGACCAGATTGTGGATCCTGATCGGTCTTTGCGCCCTGCCTGTTTTTGCCTGGCTGGCCGTTCATTTCGTTCCCGCCGTCGAGCAACGATTCATGTCCATCTTCGCGGGCGGCGAGCACACGTCGAACCGCTACCGGCTCAATGTCTGGCTTTCCTCCCTGCAGATGTTCAAGGACAACTGGTGGTTCGGCGTCGGGCCCGGCAACAAGGCTTTCCGCCTGGCTTACGGTCTTTACATGATCTCCAGCTTCGACGCGCTGGGGACGTACTGCGTGCCGCTGGAGGTGGCGGTGGAGGCGGGCGTGGCGGGGCTGGCCTCGTTTGCCGCCCTGGTTGTCGGCTTGCTGGCCCGCGCGCACCTGAACTTTTACGCTACCGCAGACGGCGGTCTCCGCTGGCTCATCGCCGGCTTAGCGGCTGCGCTTGTCGGACTCATGGCGCACGGGCTGGTGGACACCGTTTTCTACCGCCCGCAGGTGCAGTTTATTTTTTGGATAGCGGCTGCCCTGATTGTGACGGCCGGGCCGTCGGCTGCCCAGCCGTCATCGGGCGATTGATGCCGGGCAGCCGGCGGTGTTCCGGATCCCCCGGGAAACTTACGGCTTGAATGCCGGTTAGAGCGTCAGGTACATTTTGCCGTCGCTGCCCTGCTGCAGCACCGGCTTCGGTTTGCCCTCGCTGGCCATGTCGGCCTTGATCTGCTTCAAAACGGCCAGCTGCTCCTGCGGGGACAGCTCGTCCTGCAACTTGGTCAGGGAGGCTTTCTCGTACACCTCCAGCTTGTTCTCGATCTCCTGCCGAATTTCATCGCTCTTGTCCATGACCTGTCTCCTTGTCGCTCCGCCTGCCGGACCGCCGCATGCTCTTTGCCTGTCGGCGTCCTCACACTGCCAGAGTAAGGCGCGGGGATGACAACTCCGGGGCAGGGTTTTGACAAATTCGGCTCAAGGCATTAGATCGCTTGCCTTCACCATTCCCGCGTTCTCAGATAGCGGGAGATCATGATTGTGGTGATGAGCATGACCAGGCAGACGAGCGGCAGCCCGAAACGCTCGCGCAAAAGCGGCATCTGGGGAAAGTTCATGCCGAAGAATCCCGTGATCAAATTGAGCGGCAGGAGAAGCGTGGCGTACATGGTCAGGACCTTGACAATCTCGTTGGTCTTGTAGGCGGTGGCCGATAAATTGAGATCCATGATGCCCAGCACGAGGTCGCGATTCGACTCGATGAGCTCGAGCGCCAGAAGCAGGTGATCGTAAATGTCGCGGAAGTAGAGGGTGACGTTGGGGCCGACAAAGGGCGGCTGCCTTCGCAAAAGCTGATTGATGATCTCGCGGTGAGCGGCGGCCGTCCTGCGCAGGGTCATGAGGACCCGCTTGACGCCGTAGGCTCTCTTGGTGAGCGCCGGCTCCACCCGCTCGTAGATGGCCGATTCCACCTCGGCGATATCCTCGGCGATCAGGTCGACGAGCGGTTGAAACTGGTCGCAGACTGTGTCCAGCAGCGCATGCACCAGCCGGTCGGGGGTCTCGTATGCGGTGCCGGACCTGCACTTGGCCCGCACAAAATCCACGGTCCGGCTCTCGCCGTCTGTTATCGTGACCACGAAGCGGTCGCCGGCAAATACGCCGATCTTGCCGAGAATCAAGCTCTCGTCTTTTTCCCGCCAGTGCAGGGTGTTGAAGATAAAAAAGAGGAAGTGACCGTAATCGTCCATTTTGGGCCGCTGCGAGACGCTCAAGCAGTCCTCGATCGCCAGCTCGTGGAGCTTGTACTGCGCGGCAAGCACGGTCAGCTCCGGATCGTCTGGATCCGCGAAGTGGTGCCAGCGGAGGGTGTCGCTGTCGATGATGATCTCTTCCGGCATTATCGGACACCCGCCTTGACGAAGCACCGTATGTCTTATGCCCTCATCAGCCGGTGCTTTGCAAACCTTCGGCGACGCCGTGTATGGCCATGAGCACAATCTCCAGCAAGCGGTCGCCGGCGGCGCTGGCTTGCGGCCCGCCCTCGCCGCCGGCTTCTCCTTGCTCGCCGCTGCGAGCCCTCAACTCGCGGATGTAGCGCACCTGCAGGTAGCTGAGCGGGTCGACATAGGGGTTGCGCAGGGCTATCGAGCGCTGCAGAAAGGGGTTGTTGTCCAGCAGGTTCTCACATCCGGTGACCTGGAGAACGAACCGGCGCGTTCTGGCGTACTCGTTTTCGATAACGGTGAAGAAACGTCCTGCCGCCCGCTCATCCTGCGCCAGGTTGTCCCGGTAATAGCCGGCGATGTTCATGTCGGCGATCGCAAGCGAGGTTTCGATCCGGGAGATGAGCACGTTGAAGAACGGCCAGTCCAGGTACAGCTCTTTCATGAGCGCCAGGGCTCCCGGTCCACGTTTGTGGATCTGCTTTTCAACGGCCGAACCCAGCCCGTACCAGGCCGGCAGCATAATACGGCTCTGGGTCCAGGCAAATACCCACGGGATCGCTCGCAGGTCGGCGATCGACCGGCTATCGGCTGTCCGCCGCGTCGGGCGCGACCCCAGGCGGAGTTGGGAGATCTCGTTTATCGGCGTTATCTGTTGAAAGAAGTCGATGAATCCGTCGCTTTCGTAAACGAGCCGCCTGTAGGTCTCGCAGGCCGCCTGCGAGAGCTCCTCCATGAAGCGGTGCCATTCCGGCTTGTCCTCCTGCGCCCGCGATGCCCGGGCGCCCGGGAGGCTGGCCTCCACCGTCGCCGCCGCCAGCCGGTCGAAGTTCCTCACCGCTATGGCGTGCAGGGCGTACTTTGAGGAGATCACCTCGCCCTGCTCGGTGAGCTTGATCCGGCCTGCCACCGTCCCTGATGGCTGGGCGAGGATCGCCCTGTGGGTCGGCCCGCCGCCGCGGCCTATAGTGCCGCCGCGCCCGTGAAAGAGCCTGAGCTCGATCCCGGCCGACCTGGCCATGGAAGCCAGCTCCTGCTGCGCCTTGTACAGCTCCCAGTTGGAGGTAACGATGCCGCCGTCCTTGCCGCTGTCAGAGTAACCAATCATGATCTCCTGCAGTTCGCCCCTGGCTTTCAGATAGGCTCGGTAGGCCGGATTGGCCAATAAGGTGGAGAAGATCTCGGGCGCCCGGCGCAGGTCGTCGATCGTCTCGAACAGCGGCACGATGCTGATCGTGCGCTGCCGGTGGCGCCCCTGATCGTGCAGACCGCACTGTCTGGCCAGGAAAAGGACCAGCAGCAGATCGCTGGCGCTGCGAGTCATGCTCACGATGTAGGTGTCCAGCGCCTGGGCGCCGTGCCGGTCCTGGCTGTCGGCCATGGTGCGGAACACTTCGATGGTCTCATTGGTGGCCTCGCTCATAGCCAGATCTTTCGGGATAAGACCTTCATCTCTGGCCAGGTGCTCCGTCAAAAATGCCAGGCGCTCCGCTTCCGGCATCTGCAAATACCCGGTCCGGGCCAGCTTGAGCGTCCTGGTTATTTCGTCGGCCGCCTGCGCGTGGCGGGAGCTGTGCTGGCGGATGTCCAGTTTGGCGAGGTGAAAGCCGAAGACGTCGACCATGTCTTTTAAACGCTCGAGCCCGCGCACGCTCGCCCGGCATCCGGTCCCGGCCAGCGAGTCCAGCATGAGCTGGAGATCCTGGCGAAGCTCGTGAGAGTTTCTGTACTGCAGCGACGAGTCCATGTGCCCTGCCGGGGCAGGATCAGCTGCTGCCAGGGTGTTCCTTAATTTCTCCCGCACGAAAAGCAGCTTCTGCCGGTACGGCTCCAGCTTGTAGCGCTGGGCGAGCCGCCTGGTCGGCTCCGAGACCCGCTCCACCTCCGAGCGCAGGGAAGCGTCCAGGCCGGGGCTCACGCCCACCCAGTTGCGTGAGTGGCTCAGTTCGTTGAAGAGGGACTCGAGCTCCTTGAGATAGCGCCGCAGGATGAGCGAGCGCTGATAGTGCAGGGTGTCCCTGGTGATCTCGGGCGTCACGTACGGGTTGCCGTCGCGGTCCCCGCCTATCCAGGAGCCGAAGGTGATGAAAGTCGAGCGGTCGGAAAGCTGCTTGCCTGTTTGAACGGCAAGCTCGCTGCATCTGCCCTTGAGCTCCCGGTGAACATCGAGCACGGCGTCTATCACCACGTGGTCGAAGTGGTAAAGCCCGTATTTGACCTCATCCATGACGCCGGGCTGGAAATAGTAGATGTGATCCGTGAGCCACAACGACTCGACCGTGCCCCGCAGCCCGTCCTCCAGTCGCTGCTCCTCCTGGCGGGTGTGCGGCGGGTGGCCCCTGCTGTAGAGGTAACCGGCCAGCTCGAGCTGTTTCAAAAGTACCGTGCGTCTCATGATCTCGGTCGGGTGCGCGGTGAAGACCACCTCGATGTCCAGTCCGGCGAGCGCATGGAGAACCGCCTCGGCAGGCGCCGCCCCGGCGGCGAGGCGGTCGAAGAGCTGAGCCAGGGAATCAGGCTGCCGGGCGTCGGCCGCTGACTTTCCGTAGTCCGCCTGCCGCCGGATGCGGTGGTTCTGCTCGGCGATGTTGATCAGGTCGAAGTAGGTGAGAAAGGCCTTGATGATCCGGGCTGCTGTCTCCAGGTCGAGGCTGTCGATGAGCGCCAGCAACTCGTCTCGGGCGGTCCGGTCATCGCTTGTGTGGAGAGTCTTGCACAGCCGGCGAAACCGTTCCACCTTCTCGTACACGGCCTCGCCGTCCAGGCGGCGGATGGTTTCGCCGAGCAGGGTACCCAGCAGGCGCACATCATCGCGCAGCGGCTTGTTGCGCTCCACCCTCTCCCAGGGCATGTCGGTCTCTAGACTCATGATCCTTATGCGTCCGTGGAGGCGGCGGGGTCAGGAAAACTGTAGGAGGGCAACGTGGTCAGCCGGGGATCGAGCACCGCCCTTCCGACCGTGAAGTTGTACACTACCTCAAATCCGGCTGGCAGATCCAGGTGTTGGTTCACCAGGTCGTCGATGAAGCAACCTATTCCCGTCGAGTCGTAACCGAGGGCCAGCGACGAGAGATAGAGCCACTGCCCGATGACGCCGGCCTCGAAGTGAACGTAACGGTAGCCGCGATCCCCGTAAAGCTCATAGGCGGTGTTGAAATCGGCAATCATTGAGACCGCGAAACACCCGTCGGCGGCGATATCCTGGAAGCAGCTGAAATACCTGGCCGCTTCGCGCTGGTCCGCGAAGACGAGGGGAACGAGCCTCTGACCGACGCGGTCGAAGTAGTAGATGCCCTGGCGCGCCTCGCGCACCCGGTGAACGTAGAGAAAGAGGTGGATAAGGTGGTGACCGCAGGTGCCGCCGGCCTTCCACGGGCATGGTCTCTGGAAGTCGGCGAGGAAGCCGCGGGTGGCGGCAACGAGTATCGTCGTCAGCTCGCGCAGCCCCATCTCCTGCTGGCCGTCCATGTCGACGGCGGACCGGCGCGCGCGCACCAGGCGGTGTACGTTCCAGCCGGACCGGGCGGCGGCCGGCTCGTAAACGGCTTCGATCTCTGCACCACAGGCGGTGATGCCTGGCAGGCGCCCGCCGGCCGGCGGCAGCGCGCGGCCTGACCTTGCGCGATACTCCCCGGGCGTCAGGACGGTCGAGGCGTGGACATCGTCGATGGAGCGGTAGCGAATGATCTCCGGGGAGAGCTGGTTGGGCTTGCCTGTGAACTGGAAAGCGGGTCCGGCGCCCGCGGCTCCCTCGCTTTCACGATGGGATGCGGGCGGGGCGCCCGCGCCCCCGGGGCTGGCCGCGTTTTCGGGGGTGCTGGCGCGCAGCGGTGCTGGCCTGAGCCCGAGAAGCAGGGACGGCTGCTCGTCGGAGCCGGCGAAGCCCAGCCATGCAGCAAGCTCTCGGTCGGGAAATTCGCCGGCGATCTCGCAGCTCCAGCCGAGCGTGCCGGCGGACAGCATCAGCGCGGCCAGCGCGTGTCCCATATCGTGCTGGCAATATCTATAAGCCCTGTCCCTGTATTTCCAGGCTTCGCGCCAGAAAATGCTTGTCAGGCAGACAATTACCGGCGGGCAGTCGCTCCGCCGCCCCAGGGCCTGCCACAGTTGCTGCGCGATCTCGCCTTTGGCCCTCTGCTCGAGCTTGTGCTCCGGCACCAGGTAGTGATAGGCGCCGGCGGCGAGGTCGCCGGCCGATTGGACCAGCAGGTGCGCCTCGGTGGGGTGCAGATCGCCGGAGGAGGGGTTGACCCGCAGCGACCAGCGGTGCCCGGTACCGGCAAGCTCTTTCCAGGCGCTTATGGACAGGGAGTAGTAGAGCAGGTGGGAGAGAAAGCCCAGATCGCCTTCCTGCGCCGGAACCGCCAATTCCTGTCCAGCCGGTTCCTGTCCGGCCAGCGTCGAGGCCAGCCCCTGGAAGAAGGAGACAGGGCAGATGTACGACGGGTCGGGCAGATCGACCGTCGGGGCGCCGGCGTATCTGCGGAACGGGTCCGGCTGGTTGTCCCAGTCCAGGTGATGGTGGCTTGCCAGCAGCTTCTCCACCGTGTGCTTGGTCAGCCTGTGGTAACGATAAAAACAGGCGCCGGAAAGCGGTTCCGGGTGCTTAAAAGACAAGCCTGGCTATCTCCTCCTCCTGACAACCGGAAAAAACTAGGGTAAACACCATGTTATTCTGCCGGACTCCGGGCTAGGCTGGATTCAGTCGCCGTTCTTTTTGAGTATGGCTCGAGAAAGATTAACCAACCGGCGGCTTACTACAACCTGAGAATCACCGGTCGCACGATTCTCGGGCTTGAAAGGGCGGGTAACCCCGCCCTTTTTATGTGCTTGCCCCGGGCAGGAAGGCGACGGCGCGGGCGGGGGCGGCGCTGGCGCCGACCAGCGGCAGCGGAAAGAAGCCGACGCGGAAGCCGGAAGCGGGGAGCTTGTCGAGATTAGCCAGCTGCTGCACCACATAGAACTCCACCTCCCGCAAGGCATAGTGCGCATCCCAGATGTAGCGCTTGTCGCGCGTGCGCTGCCAGTCGGCAACCATGACCGGGAAAGGGCGGTCCCAGCCGAGCGCGTCGGTTCCCCCGATTTTCGCCCCCACATCGGCCAGCCACAAGCTGGACTCGCGCACGAGCCCGGGGTAGTTGTATCTGAGGGGATCGCGCAGGTCGAATTTATCGTGATCGGTGCGGATCAGCACGGCGTCGCCGGGCTTTATCCTGTAGCCTGTCCTGGACAGCGCTTTTTCCAGGTCCTCCACGGTGATCGCCTGCCCGGTGCCGCGTTTGTGCGTCAGATCAAGAACCACGGCGTCGGCGTAAAGCTCGTTGAGCGGGATCTGATCGACCGTCCTGGCTCTGGCGCCGGCGCAGGTGCTGCCGTAGTGCCAGGGCGCATCGACATGGGTTCCCAGGTGTGAGGACAGCGAGATGTTCTCCTCAGCCCAACCTTCTCCCGAGGGCAGGTCGGCCTCGCTGCAGCCGAAGATCTGGCTCATGATCCTGGCCCCCGCCTTGTGATCGACGAACTCCACTTCCGGCGCGATGATGCGGAAAAGCGGCATCAACACGGCCGGAAAGGTGTCCTTGTCCAGGACCACGAGCGGTCTCGTGAGGTCGACGAGAGTTTCCATTAAGGCCGGTCCTCGAGGGTTCGGGTGGAGAAAGAACGGACCGTGAAATTTTACTTCCTCAGTGGGTATATTGCTGCCGGTGGGGCGTGATGGCGATTCGCAGGCGTGTTTTGCGCCCGGCCGTGGGCGCGGGATGGCGCGCGGGCAGCTGGCTCAGCCGGTGGCGAGGGGGCGTTGTGGGTGGAAAAATATTCTCCCTGGAAGAAGCTCGCCGGAAGCTTCCGCTTATAAGAGAGCTGCTGAGCTGTGCCGAGGATGATCTCAAGCCGTTCCGGGAGGCCCTCGGTCCGGCCAACCACCGTTACGACGAGCTGGACAGGGTTGCCGGGGAAGGGCGTGCAGGCGAGCAGGCCGCCGAAGGGCTGTCCGGGGCGCAGCGTGATTACCTCGAGCGCTTGAATTACTGGGTGGAGCGGGTGAACGAGGCGGGAGTCATCCTGCGAGACCTGCACAGCGGGCTGATCGACTTCCCCAGCCGGGAGGGGGGGCTGTCGTTTTTCCTGTGCTGGAGGATGGGGGAGCCGGACATCGAACACTGGCATCTGGTCGGCGACGGCTATGCCGGACGAAAACCGCTTGGCGCCCTGGTGGAGTTCCTGTGAGCAGGCTGTGCCCGAAGCCATTTTGTAAAGTAATCGTAAAAATGCGGTCCGATTCTCCAGTCGCTGTTTGGGGCGTCATAAATTTTGGTTTACTGAGCATGTATAATTGCGAGCCTGTACCGTATATGAGTGTGAGAAGCGGCTGGAGATGATGAAAGTTAAGCCCATGACAAGCTTGAGCGCCATCGCGGTTGTCGCCGCCCTGGCCGCATCGGGCCCAGCTCTTGCGCAAAAGACGGCGCAGCCGACCTCGGTGAAGATCGGCTACTTCAACCTGGCGCTCGTCAAAGCGTCCTATCCGGAAGCAGCCGGGTCCGAGCTTTTGAGGACTCAGGCGGAAGGCCAGTTGCGCAGGGATGTCGAGGAAGGAAACAAGCGTCTGCAAAAGGCGCAGGAAGAGAAGAAGCCAAAAGAAGAGCTCGAAAAAATTGCTCGGGACTTGCAGACGGAGATAAACGCGAAACAGCAGGCGCTGGTTCAGCTGGTTCAGACGCAAACAGCGATTGCCAACCAGAACATCGCCCAGGCCGTCAACGCGGTCGCGAAAGACAAGAGTCTTGACCTGGTCGTAGATGGAGCTGGTGTTTACGCCGGCGGTGACAAGATTGTCAACAACGGCATCGACATCACCGAAGACGTGGTCAAGAAGCTGGCGCCGCAGGCGGGTCGTCCTGCCGGTGGCGCTACCCGTGGTGGCGGAGCCCCGGCTCCGGCAGGTGGTGGTAAATAGATACAGGTGGTGAGGATAAGGGGAGCGGTTTGTGCGCGATCCATTCGTAAGTGCTGCTTTCCGGTTTGTAGACGGTGAACACAGGAGAGAAAATTAGGTGGTTACAATGAAACTAAGAAACATCGCTGCTGCGTGTGCAGCATTTTCGCTCGTGCTGGCTGGCGCTTCGTCGCCCGTTTTTGCGCAAAAATCTGCATCCCCGGTCTCGCTTAAAGTCGGTTATTTCAACCTGGCTCTCGTGAAGGCCTCCTATCCGGAAGCAGCCGGCGCTGAAACGCTGAGAACGCAAGCTGAAAACGAGCTGCGTGAGTTCGTCAGAAGGGGCAACGAGTCGCTTCAGAAGGCTCAAGAAGAGAAGAAGCCGAAGGAAGAGCTTGACAAGATGGCAAGAGACCTTCAGCTTCAGATCAACGCTCAGCAGCAAGCGCTGATCCAGCTCGTGCAGACGCAGAATGCCATCGCCACCCAGAACATCGCCCAGGTGGTGAACGCGGTCGCCAAGGAGAAGAACCTCGACCTGGTGATCGACGGGGCTGGTGTCTACGCTGGTGGAGACAAGATCGTCAACAACGGGGTGGATATCACCGAAGACATTGTCAAGAAGGTCTCGCCGTCGGAAAGATTGCGCGCTGGTGGCACTGCCCCCACCGGTGGTGCGGCAGCTCCTGCCAAGAAGTAGCCGCATAAGGCAATCGCTCTTGCCAGCGAGTGCTTTTGAGAGTATTCTTCATTGAAGAAAGCTCTCTCAAGACCCGTTTGCAACTGGCTCTCCAGACAAGGCTAGATTTGGAAGTACTGATGAAGTCGGCAAAGGAAGAA
Source organism: Pseudomonadota bacterium (assembly GCA_021325555.1). Taxonomy (GTDB): domain Bacteria; phylum Cyanobacteriota; class Vampirovibrionia; order Obscuribacterales; family Obscuribacteraceae; genus JAJPGY01. The sequence goes on from JAJPGY010000023.1 coordinate 27,282, forward strand.
CGGGTCATGCCGTCCGCTCCCAAACCGCTTTCCAACAGCCTGACTCCGGGGAGCCGGTTGCTTTCTTTGGTGATAAGCCTGGCCGTTGGATTGAGCGCGCTGACTACCGCCGGCGCGCCGGCTCTGGCTCAAGGCCAAGCGCCACCGAGCAGCACCATTTTGCCTACCGACGTGGTGCCACTGCCGGCGGCGCAGGAGCGGACGTCCTTCGGGGAGAACCTGCAGTTGCGCGTGCTGCAACGGTTGCCCGCTCCCTTCTACTTTACCTGCACCTACGAGCAATCAGTTCGTTATGAGACGAACGTCTTCCAGTTTCCGACCAAGCGGGTGCTGCTCAGGGAGATAACCACGCCCGGGCAGTTTCGTACTGCCAACGCCTTCCAGCAAGCCCAGATCCTGCGGACGCTGAACGAGGCGAGCGCGCACGATGTGGTGATGCGTATTCTGCCCAACATAACGTGGGGCTGGCAGGTGAAACCGCGCACGAACATATACGGCAACTTCTTCATGATTCGCGACCAGCTCTCCCACTGGACGCAGCTCAACACGATCATCTACTCGCTGTCGTATGGTGCCCAGCAGAACATCCCGGTGACGCGTCGCGGCAACCTCCAGCTCGACATGCAGTTCCGCACCCTGTGGCAGCTGCACCAGAAAGAGGTGTTTGACTTCCTGCCCGGCGCCACCTTCTCGTACATCCTGACGCCGCGTGCTGTCTTGTACGCCAACTCGCTGTGCCAGTTCCGGGGCCGTGGAGAATACCATTCCCCGAACCGGGAGATCGATCCCTTCTATACCTGGGGCGGCTATTACACGAGGGGCGGCTGGTCGTTTTCCGCCAGCACCACCTTCGTGCAGAACTTCCGGCAGCCGTTCCGTCATAATGCTCTGATCCCGATCAACAGCTACTCTTTCATCTCCGACTACGAAATCGCTCGCCGGGTTATAAGACAGCTGCCCGGTCTGCAGGTTTTCGCTCGCGCGGAGCCAATCTGGAACTTCCACACGCGCTACAAGCCCGGTCTGACCGGCATGGACTTCCGTATGTATTTCGGCGGCCGCTTCCAGTTTGGCAAGCCGGCACTGACCGCCGCCCTGCAGCAGATAAGACAGCAGCTCGAGGAGCAGGAGAACGTGCCGCCCAGTCAGCCGAAACCGCCGGGCGAGGCCAAGCCGTCCGCCTTTATCATGCCTTACCAGGTGGTTGCCGACAGCCCGCAGCCCATTCATGGATATCTGCCCGGGCCGGCCGCGGCGGAGGCGCCGGAGGCGGACAGCATGGCCAGCCTGCCTGCCCCCGACAGGGGCGCTGCGCTTGCCTCCGCCTCGTCGGTGGCGGAGACCGCTCCATCGCCTGCGCCGCCGGAGGTCGATCAGGCACTGCCGGCGGTATCGACCACCGCGGCCGCGCAGCAAGCCCCGTCCGCGGCGGCGGCTGAAACTCCTGTTCCCGCGGTGGAGCCGGCTGCTGCTCCGTCACCGGCCAGGGCGGAGGAGCCTTATAAGGAAGTCGTGGAGACCGCCGCCCCCCCGCCGCCCGAAATCAAGCCGCTTCTGGCCAATGCCGCTCCCGAGCTGCCGCCGCTCGCCACGCCTGCTCCCGAGATCAAGGAATCGTTGCCGGAGCCGCAGGCGGTCGCCGACGACACGAAGATGATTGTCGTGCTTCCGCCGTCCAGCCCCGCGCCGGTCAATGATCAGAATGCTGCTGCCGGTGACCGGCGATCGATCGCCTCCAGGGTCGAGGCTGCCTCCGCGGAGCCCCGTGACGGCGCCGCCGCTAAGCATGCGGTGGCGGCAAAGGCAGGCCGCGATCGCGCCTCCGGCAAACACAGGAAGAAGCGCCGCGACAGGAAGGAGCCGGTGAGCCAGGGTAGCGCCAACGACGGCGCCAGGACGCCGGAGGCTTCCAGGGCGAACAAGGACATTCAAATGGTGATCGTGCCGCCTCTGCCGGCGATCAAGGTCGACTGCCGGGACAACCCGTTCGTTAACTCCGGCGTCGATCTGAAGCCGCCGGTGCTTCTCAACACGATCAGGTAGGCTAACCTACCGGTCTGAAGACCCTGACGGCGGCGCCGTCAGGCTGGACCTGGTTCTGGATGTGATCGCTTGCTTCCTTGCCGCCCGGCTCTTCTATGGCTATGTGACCGTCGCCGCCGTTCCAGCTGGCCGGCCCGTAGACGACTATGTCGCCGGGCTTGCGGTCGGCGAAGCTGATCTCCTGGAAGCGGTGATCCTTGGCCAGGACATCGGCGGCCTGGTAAGCATAATCCTGACGCCCGATGCCCAGCCCGGCGGCATCGAGCGTGTCCTCGACGCCCTTCAGGCAGAGCCCGACCGTGCCTTCAGCCCCGCCCACCTTCAACGCCTCCTGGGCGAGCCTGGCTGCTTCCGGCCCGCTGGGCGCGTCGTTGCCGCTGGGCGGCGGAACGCTGGGCCAGTCTGAAATGCCGTTTGCGGCCGGGCTGCCGCCGCTGGCGCCGCCGGCGTCACCGCCGTAGTTGCCGCCTCCGGAGGAGCCGGCGCTGCCGCCGGCGTCGCCGCCGTAGCTTACGCCCGTGGGCGAGCCGCCGGCGCTGCCGCCGCTGCTGCCCGTGTCGACCGGCTGCGACGGCTGCGGGGGCGGGGCGGGATTATCCACCGGCGCGGGAGCGACCGGCGCCGGCTCAAGGGGAACCACCGGTGGCGGCAGGTCCGGCTCTTTGTTGAGCATGTCCAGCCAATCTTGAGGGATCGGGGTTCCGGGTTTGTGGTCGGCCTTGAAGTAGTTGATCAGGTCCTTGATCGTCGCCTTCTGGAGCTGGTCGGCAAGCTTTTTGGCGTCGGTCTCGCTTTTGTTGCTCGACTGGACCTCGATGCTGACGGAGCCGTCGCGGCTGGGGGTTGCTTTCGGGTTGGGCGTCAGCTTGCCGTCGGCCCCCAGAAAGTAATCCGGCCGCCGGCCGCTGCCGGCGTCCTGGGCCGGGCTGGTGAAGCTTATCCGGGAGGCGTTGTGAAGCAGCGACTGGATCTGGGGGGCCGTCATCGGCGGCGCTTCTGTCCCGGAGGCGGCGGCGAGCTGCTGGGGATGCGGATAGAGGTCGGCCGTGTTGAAGTGCAGGCTCTCGGGAGGCCGGGCATGGGCCGCCCTGCCGGGCTGGCTGGGCATGTGGTCCCAGGCCTGCCGGGACAGATGGGAGGAGCCGGCTTCAGGGGCGTGAAACGGGCGGAAGCTTTCAAATGTGGCTGCAGCAGAATTGCCGGACATCAGCACACCCTTCTCGCCCGGCGCCAGGATCGGCTGGACCCGCGTCGGCGCCGGAGCTTGGATTGGTTAGTAAGGGACTACAGAGAGGGATAGGTGAAAGGGAATAGGGACGCTGCCAATATAACAAGCAGCCGGGCAGCGGTCTATACGCGAAACCGTGTATGGATGGCGGGAACCGCCTAGAATTCGGCGATCAAGCCGAAGCAGGCGATCAAGACGATAAAAGCGAAATACAAGACGAAGAACCAGGCCCAGCGCCCGATTATCTGCAGCTCGCTAAACTTCTCTTCCTTTGCAGCCATTACAACCTTGTTCTCCCGAGCGTGGACTCAACTGGCCTTGTGACTAAAAAATCCTTCGGCGATACGGGCGGGGCATGCCCCGCCCCTACGGGCTTTCGGCGGCGGGGGGCTTCTCGCCGGCTGCCGGTTTGGGCGCCGGCTTGGGAGCAGCCGTCTCGGCGGGGCCGAGCTGTTGCAGCTGGGCTACGAACTCCCCGGCTCTCGAAAGAAAACGGGCCACCTGCGGCTTGGCCAACCAGAAGCCCACCACCCGGCGGCGGTCGACGGTCTTTTTCAGGCCCGGCGGGCGCTCGCCCAGTATCCGATCGCGGATCATCTTATTGCCTTCGCGATAGTAGCAGTCGCCTATCTGGCAGCCGCAGATAATCACGCCGGAGGCCCCGGCCTTGAGCGCGGCTTCGACCATGAGCGGCTGGATCATGCCGCTGCACGGAAACTTGACCACGGACACGCCCGGCATCTCCTTCAAGCACCCGTTCTCATCGATGCGGTCTTGGAGATCTACCGAGCGCTCGCAGACCAGCGTGATTACCTTTCCGTTGTTTGCGTCAGCCATTTTGCGAGCCTCCAAGCTCGTAAGGTCGGATTCTAGCCCTGAGCCAGTGATTTGATTTGCGCGGTGATGTCGCTGTCCAGCATATTGGGCAGGTCGATGGCGTCGAAGGCGCAGGCCCCCACGCAAACCCCGCAGGCGGAGCAGCGATAGGGCTTGACCACCGCCAGAAGCTTGAAGCGGGAGGTCACCGGGGCCGGCACCATCACGATCGCCTGGTACGGGCAGTCTCTGGCGCACAGGGAGCAGCCGGTGCAGTTCTTCTCCAGCACCTCGGCCGGCTCTACCGGCTTGGTGCGCACGAAGTAGGGCAGCAAGCAGAGCACCACCGTGCCGGCGGCAAGCGCAAGCCAGTAGATGGCCGGCTGCATGAAGGTGAGCAGCCAGTACGGCCAGAGAAAGAACCAGTCGACCTCGAAGCTGGTGGGCTGGGCGTTGAGATCGGCCATCTTACCGCTCTCGATCGGGAACCATGCCACCACCAGGAGCAGCAGAGCGAAAAGGATGTAATTGATCACCGGCGGCGGTGTCAACACCGGCCGCGTCATTCTCACGTAGTGAATCCACAGCCCGAACAGGAGCGTGAAGGAAAGCCCGATATGGATGAACAGGAAGTTCGCCATCGTGTAGTTGGTCACTTCCGTCCCGTTCAGGAACCAGGTCTTGATACCCTGCCCGACAAGCGGAATGGCATCGAGGGCGGAGCAGGTCATGCGGGTGAGCAACAAGGAGCGATCGTCCCAGACCAGATAATATCCGGTCTGCCCGATGAAGAGCACGAGGGCGAGAAGAACGACGCCGGAGAGCCATTCGACGATGCGGTATTGCCGGTAGCGGTCCGTGAACCAGACCCTGAGCATGTGCAGGAGGATGGTCACCACCATGGCGTCGCCCGCATAGCGGTGTATGCCCCGGATGATAGCCCCGAACGGTATGTGGTTGGTTATGTAATCGACCGACGTCCAGGCGTTGATCAGCTTGTCCGAGTCGTAGGCGTTGTCGATTGTCGGGATGTAGTAGGCAAACAGGAGCAGCCCCGAAAGATAGAGGACCCACAGGTAAAACTGGGGGAGGGCGCCGTGGTAGTAAAACGGGTTGTACTTGCTGCTGACCAGAGCGTTAATTCCCTGCTCCAGTTTCAGAGTCGCTTCGTTCAATGGCTTCGTGTACACGTTTCGGGCACCCCTTATCAGGCAGGCAGGACTGAATCTACTTCTTTGTCGGAAGCACGGTCTTCTCGGTCTCTTCGCGGCCTACGAAGTTCAAGGCGATCGCGCCGGCGATCATCGCCAGGCCGAGGAAGGAGGAGTAGACGTAAAACGGGAAGTTCTTGTCGGTCTGTGCTGCCCGCACCATCGCCTGGATCAGTCCCTGCCCGCCGCCGTAAAGCCCGGCGAGCGCCTGCAGGGGACCGGGCGGGGTTGCCGGCAGACCGAGCTCAGCCCAGGGCATGAACAGGGCCATGAGCAGGCAGCCTGCCGCAAATACCACGGTCAGCAAGCAGAATATCTTCGCCACCGGTCCCTTATCATCAGGCATGTTTGTGAGTTTCCTCCTTGCAGCAGTCTCCGGACCGTCTTTTCTCCAGCGCGTCGTGGATGGTCTCGTAAATCTTGATCCGCTTGCGCAGTGTGCCCTTGGCGGACTCCTCGAAGTAGATCCAGTACCCCTGCAGCCCGACCAGCAAAAGCGTCAGCACGAGCGCACCGGCAAGCAAAAGCCAGTGGCCGAGCGTCTGCGCCTCGACCACCTGCCGCCAGCCGGCGAAAAACCAGGAAAGCGAGATGACGGAGGCGGCGAAGATGGAGACCTTGACCGTCCAGTGAATTCTCGGCTTGTAGGTGCACGACTCTGCCATCGGCCGCTCCTATGTCGTTTGAGGAACAGCGGCCGCCGGAGCCTGCTGGGGCTCATCTCCCCGCCGGCACCAGTAGACGGTGCCGAAAGCAAAGAGCATGGTCACCACCCCGCCCACCATCCAGCCCCAGTCCAGGGTCGGGATCGGCAGCGGATAGTTGAGCGTCACCCCGTTAAGCGAGTTGGGGCTCGGCAGCTGCGTGGCCGGGTTCATGCGATCGGCGAACATGACGTAGTCATGCATCCAGCGGTTGGTCACCATGAAATCCGTCAGGCTCAGATAGTGCGGGTGGGTCGCCGGCGTGAAGGTGGGCATCCAGGTCACCAGCCAGTCGAGCGCCGTGTGCTGCTGGCAGGCCGCGTTCACCTGCTCCAGCGCCTGCTTGAGCTCGGGACCGCCCTTGGGCAGGAACATGGTCTTGACGATGTCCTGGAAGTCCATGTTATAAGGCAGCGACGTGTACTGCGTGACCGGCATCAGCTTGCGGCAGAGATCCTCGAGGCGGCCGTGATCCGGGATCGCCCAGCTCACCAGCTGATAGGCGAACTGGTGCATCATCGGGTCCATTGCCAGCTCGGTCTTGGCCATGAAGTAATAGATGACGGCGACCAGTGTTTGAACGGCGCCGAGAACACCCATCACCATGGCGCCGGAAGCGTGCTTCAGCCGCTGCTTGAGGTCGGCCGCGGTAAGGAACAGGCAGCACTGCCAGATTATCCCGATGTCGCACATCAGCCAGAGGAAATCGCGCCAGTAGGGCGGATCGTTGTGAATGTTGGCGATGTTGAAGATGATCAGGAAGGAGAACATGATCCAGTTGATACCGCCCATGAGGGCGACCATGAAGATGAAGGGCCGCTTGCCGAGCTCCTTCTCCGGACCGGTGATCGCGCACTCGATGAAGGGGAGCAGGATGACGGTCAGCGGGATCAGGATGGTGATCTCCGTTGCCACCACGGGCTCCAGGTACTTGTACATCTGATAAAGACCGAGGAAGTACCAGTCGGACAGGATCGGCAGCGGCGTCACATCAGGATTCGATCTGGCGCCGATGGCCGCCGGCAGGATGACGGCCACTGCCACGAGCATGCCGGTGATGATCAGGCGCTTGGTCCAGTTGATCGGCATGCGCAGGTAGGAATTCTTATAGAAGTACAGCTCGACGAAAATGAGGGGTATGAGCGAGAAGGCCAGGTGGATGGAGAAGAAGCGGGTGATTGTCTCCTGGGTAATAGCCCCGCCCGCCCCGAGCAGAAACTCGGCCGTGTTCCAACCCATGTGCAGCGATTTCACGAGCGGCTGGTAGAAGTCGCCCATGACCGGAAACTGATCCATGTAAGTGGGGAAGGTGGCGAACACCTTGGTTGCCCAGAACGCGCGCTGGTTCCAGATGAGCAGGTAGCCGGTCAACCCCGAGTAGAGCGACAGCAGGATCGTGATGAGCCCGATGGCGATGTTGAACTCCTTGCCCGGCTTGTAGTCGGCACAGAGGAACATGCGGAACATGCGCATGGTGGCGGCAATTATCATCGCGTCCGCCCCGTACTTGTGCATGCCGCGGATCAAGCCGCCGAACGGGATCTGGTGCTGGATCTTCAATATCGAATCGAAGGCGCCGGCCTTGGTGGGGATGTACCACATGATAAGGACCAGCCCGGTGAGCATGACGATGAACCAGACCAGGTAGAAGATCTGCCCGAGCGCATAGAACGGGTTGGTTTTCGCCTCGTTCTGATAGTGCTCGTCGAAGATGTCGATGTTGCTGAAGCGAGTCTTCAGCCAGTCGCTGACTTTTGTGATGGAGCCCATCACCCCGGCTTGTGCTGTACTAGGCAATTCCCCCGGCCTCCAGTGAAGCGATGACGATCTTGGTGCCTTCCTTCTTGATGTCGAACTTTCTTGGCGGGCGCGGCGCCGGGCCGCTCACCACCTTGCCGCCGTTCAAGATGTCGTAGACGCTCAGGTGGCAGGGGCAGCAGAACATCGGGCGCTCGGCAAAAGCGTAATTGTAGCCTTTGGCGATCTCGTCGTGGTCCTTGACGAAGTTGAAGATGCAGCCGAGGTGCGGGCAGATGCGGCTGTAGGCGACGATGTCGCCGGTGGGCAGCTTGACGGCAAACCCGGGCACCTTGCGGACCTCCATGCCCTCCGGGTTGTATTCCTTGTATGTCTGGGCGAAGGTGAAGGGCAGGCAGGTCCAGGGCTCGGGGAAGTCGCTCTCGTCGAAGGAGACCTCCTTGAGCGGCGCCGGTTGATCGGAGGGACCCAGGAGGTCGAGCGGCTTTATTGTCGGGCGCAGGAAGCGCAGCATCGGTGATATTGCCAGCCCGAACGTGAAAGCCAGCGGCACCGCTGCCGCCGTCTTCAATAGGAATCGTCTGGATGTACCTTCTGTCATGATTTTGTATCCTGTGATTGGTGTGTCTGCTTCCACTCTACTGCGTTTTGGCTGGCGCGGGCGCGGTCGTCTCCTGACCGGGCGCCAGAGCCTGCGAGTGGAAGTGCCGGACGTAGGCGACGAGCTTGCGGATGTAGGCCTGGTCGAACGTCACATTCTTGGCGCTGTCCTTCTTGTTGAGGAAATTAGGCATGCCGGCCCAGTTGATGCCGTTGGCGATGTGATCGTAGAGTAGATCGTCCGTTCGGTCATAAAAACGGCTGTACTGGTGGAAGTTGGCCGGAACAGGCTCCATGTTGTGGGCCAGCGGCCCGTCGCCGTGCCCGCGCTTGCCGTGACAGACGGCGCAGTTGGAGCCGAACACCGCGTCTATCTGATCCACCTCGGCCTGGGCCAGCGGGGGAATGGCCAGCGAGCGCGTGTAGAAGACCAGATCCCAGATCTCCCGCCGCGAGGCGCTGTCTTTCAGCTTCGGGTGATTGACCCCTTCTTTGCCATAAGTAAGGAAGACATACTGATCGAGCGGCTTCTGCTTGGCCATGTACCGGGTGTCGCTTAGGTCGACCTGGCACTTGCCGGCGACGGGAGCGCCCGTGTCGCTGTGGCACTCGGCGCAGTGTAGCCTGGACCACACTTTTTTGCCGTCGGGGATGATCGGGTCGTCATCGGGAAAGATGACCGCGCTGGCCGACTCGGTGGCCGTGCGCCCGGCGAGCCCGGCTTCGCTTCCCTGCAAACTCAGCTGTTGCGAGCAGCCGGTCACAAGGCAGACCAACGGAATCAACAACAGCAACGCTTTGATTTTCATTCTAATATCCGAAAAAAGGAATCCAGGAGACGAGCGCCCACACCACGATGAGAGCGAAGGCGACGATGAGCGGCAGCGGCGGCGGTCCCTCGCCGATCCGGTACTCGGAGACCACCTCGTAGTGTTCGGTTTCAGCTGGCGCGGCTTTCTTCTCTTCGGCCATGACTAGCTCCTTATCAATGCGCTACCGGCTCGTGCCGCTCGCCCCCCGCGCGCAGCTTCTCGACAGCCGCCCTGGCGCGGTCAGCTTTCTCGGTGGTGTCGCCGTCGTCGAGCATCTCGAATTTCGACCCCTCGATGTCCTCGAACTCGCCGTTCTTGAAGGCCCAGAGCATGGCCGCCACACCGACCACGAAAAAGAGGCCGCAGACGCCGAACGCCACATAAAGACCCGGCTGGAGACCGACCTGATTCAAGATGCAATTAGGGCACATATTTACTCTCCACCGGACGGGGGCTCCCACTGTTCCTTGGTCAGGATCGGCAGCTGCTCGACCTTGACCTTATTCAATTGCCTGAGGTTGTCCACGGTCTCTTCCCTGTCGCGGTCCTTGGACAGCGTCTTCAGGTAAGCGACCAGATACCAGCGCTGCTCCGGCGTCAGGATGCCGCCGCGCGGATCGGCCAGCGTCGCCCCGTCGCCCCAGCGCGGCATGCGCGTGCCGGGCACGCCCTCTGTGATCCGGTAGAACCAGAAGTCATCGGGGTACTGCTTGTAGAACGGGCGGGTGAAGTTGGCCGGCTTCTTCTCCAGCGAGATCGAGTTGGGTCCGTTGCCCAGCCCTTCCATGCCGTGGCAGGCCGCGCAGTTCTGGATGTAAAGACCGCGCCCGGCGTTGGCCGCCGCGTCCGAGTTGGTGTCCACCGTCTTGGTGGCCAGTGCCAGCTTATACTCCTCCGGGGCTTCCACGTAGGCGGTCACCTTCTTCTCGCGCCCGTTGCCCAGGGTCTGAATGTATGCCACCAGATCGTTCATATCCTTATCCGACAGGTAGCTGAAGCTGGGCATGATCGAGCCCGGCTTCACGGCCCGGGGGTTGATCAGGTGCGCCTTCTGCCATTCGGAGGGAAACTTGCCGCCCTCGTTGGTCAGGTCCGGACCGGTTCTGGCGGTGCCGAGCTGGTGCGGCGTTTCGAAGACATAGTCGCCGGCCTTGACCAGCGGCCCGTAGCCGCGGTCCTGCAGGCGCGTGAACTGGGTGTGGCAGTAAAAGCAGCCCTCACGCACGAAAACCCGCCGCCCCCGGGCCGGGTCGGCATGCGCCTTCTCATCATATGAATAGACGTTGCCGTTGCCCGACGGCTTCGGGTTGAAGAGCACCATCGGCATGAGCACGGTCGCCCAGATGATAAGGAAGAAGGTAATGAGAACGCCAAGCGCGCCCGCGCGATACATCAGGCCCTGACCTCCGCTGCTTGTGCTTTCGCCCGTGCCTTCGCCTCAGCCCTGGCCGGCGTGTACAGGGTCTTGTAGGTGTTGTAGGCGAAGATGAACTGGCCGAGCACGATCATGATGCCGCTTATCGCCCTGAGGAACCAGTAGGGCCTTATCTGCATGCTCCACTGGTCGATCGGGATTCCGAACTGCCAGCCCGCCGCCTGCACGAGACCGGCTATGGTCAGCGAGGCGAGCATGAGCCAGAAGCCCAGGAACTTGAGCCACCAGTGGGCACGGATGAGCCCCTGGCTGTGCCACTGCCTGCCGGAGACCCGCGGCAGGCCGTAATAGATTGCCGCCGACAGGATAAAGGAGAAGGTGCCGAGCAGCGCCAGGTGCGCGTGTCCGACCACCCACTGGCTGAAGTGCACGTACCAGTTGATCCAGCGCGTGGCCTGGAAGGGGCCCTGGACGCAGGTGAAGAGATAGAACATGCACGAGGTGACCGTGAAGCGGGTGGGCATGTCGGTGACCATCAGCTGCCACTTGCCCTTCATGGTCATGAAGAAGTTGGTCAGAACCGTTAGCACCGGCACGAGCAGGAAGACCGAGGAGATGACCGCTATCGCCTTCAGCCATTCGGGAACCGGCGACTGAAGGATGTGGTGGGTGCCGGTGGGCGCATAAAACAGCGCGATGCCCCAGAAGCCGAGCATCGACAGTCCGTGGCTATACAAAGGATTGCCGGTGGTGCGCGGCAGCAGGTAGTACATCATGCCCACGCCGACCGTGGTGAACCACATGCCCAGAATGTTGTGCCCGTAGAACCAGCCGACGATCGCGTCGTTCAAGCCGGGCAAATAGACGAAGGTTCTCTGCCCGATTAGATAGACGAGCGGGAACCAGAAGAGCGCCCCCAGGAAATACCACAGCGATACATAGAGCTTCTTCACCTTGCGGTGCACGATCGTCATGTAGACGTTGAGCGAGATGCAGGCGAGCGCCACCAGGGCCATCACATCCAGCACCGCGCACAGCTCGGCGTACTCGCGGCCTTCGGTCACCCCGTTCAAAAGCGTGCAGAAGGCGCCGACCATGAGGAGGTTCCAGGCCCACATGGTGAAGTTGCCGAGCCGCTCGCTCCACAGCCTGGTCTTGGCCAGGCTGGGCACCATGTAGTAAATGGCCCCGACATAGCCCATGGACAGCCAGCCGATGGCCACACCGTTGACGTGCCACATGCGCAGGTGCGGCATGGCCAGCTGGGGAACGTTGTGCACCAGATCCGGGTTGGAGAACTCGAGCCCGGCAAACATTCCGGCGCCCATGGCGAACAGCGACCACCAGATGGCCGATATCATGAAGTTGCGGCTGGCGCTTCCTTCCTGATTGCTGAGGATTCTGTCGACTAACATCTACTACACCGATTGGCTGAACGCCGCGTGGAAACGTAGTGAATTGTAGGTTACTTACAACCGCATGCCGCTGCCGCAAGCTTTATAGAAAGCAAATTAAGGTTATTAGCTCGCCCTGCTTGCTTGCCGCGGAGCCGGGCATTTGTCACAAATGTTTTACACTGCGGAAAACGTATGGCGTCCGGATATGCCTCAGATCCCGTCGACGCTTGGCAGGATGTCGAGGTGCAGGCCGTTGAACTGATTGGCAGCCTGCTCCGTGCCCCGCTCGACCCAGAAGAGCACCGCCTGGCGCGCCATCTCCACGCAGCGCTCGACAAGCGGCCTGTCCGCTTCCGGGATCGCTGAAAGCACATAGCCGGCGCGCATGCTGCCGCCGGGGTCGGGTCCGGTGCCCAGTTTCAGCCGATCGAAATCTTTGCGCCCCCCGAACTCCTCGATAATCGACTCGATCCCGTGCTGCCCGCCGGCGCCGCCGTTTTTCTGAAAGCGCATCCTGCCAAGCGGCAGCGAGACATCATCGTGCATCACCAGCATGTCCGCCTGCGCGATCTTGTACCAGGAGACCACCGCGCGGACCGCTTTGCCGGAGAGGTTCATATAAGTGGTCGGTTTGGCCAGCAGCACCGGCTGCCCCTGAATCTCCAGCCTGGCGAGATCGCAGAACAGATCTTTCCTGGCCGAGAAGTGGGCACCGGATGTAGTGCCGATCCTGTCGGCCACCCAGAAGCCGAAGTTGTGCCGGGTCATCCGGTATTCCGGACCGGGATTGCCAAGGCCTACAATAAGCTTCATCGCTGCGCCCTTTTTGCACGGCCGGGACCGCTCCGGCCGGCACTCAAGTATACTAATGGCAAACCGGCAAGACGCGCGAAGGTACCTGCAAAATGCCACAGTTCCCCTATCTGCCCCATACCGACGAAGATCGGCGGGAGATGTTGAAGGCGATCGGTGTCTCCACGTTCGAGGAGCTCATCCGGCACATCCCGGCCGAGCTGCGGGCGGCCGGGATGGACGTTCCATCCGGCATGAGCGAGCAGGAGCTGCGCGAGTACGTAACCGGGCTGGCCGCGAAGAACAAGCCGGCGTCAGCGCAATCGTGTTTTCTCGGCGGCGGCTTCTACCGGCGCTTCGTCCCGGCGGTGGTCCCCGCCCTGGTCTCGCGCTCCGAGTTCGCCACCGCCTACACGCCCTATCAGCCTGAGGTAAGCCAGGGAAGCCTGCAGGCAATTTACGAGTTTCAGACGGCGGTCTGCCTCATCACCGGCATGGAGGTGGCCAACGCCTCCATGTACGACGGGCCGACCGCCTGCGCCGAGGCCGCCTTGATGGCCAGCCGCCTGACCGGGCGCAAAAAGATCGTGGGCAGCGCCTGCCTGAACCCCGAATACCGGATGGTGACCGCCACCTACCTAAGAGCCTGCGGGCTCGATTTTGTTGTCCCGGACAGCTTAGAGGGCGGCACCGACCCGCTGTCGCTTGCCGTCGACGGGGGCACAGCGGCCGTCGTCGTGCAGCACCCGAACTACTTCGGCTGCCTGGAGGATCTCCCGGCCCTTGCCGGGGCGGCTCATGAGGCCGGAGCGCTTATGGTGGTGGTGACGGAGCCGGTGAGTCTGGGTCTGCTCGAGCCGCCCGGCGAGTCCGGCGCCGACATCGTGGTCGGCGACGCGCAACCGTGCGGCAACAACCTTTCCTTCGGCGGGCCCTCCGCCGGCTACATGGCCACCAGGCAGGAGTTCGTTCGCCAGCTGCCCGGGCGCCTGGCAGGCGCCACCGTCGACAACCGGGGACAGCGGGCCTTCACGCTCACCCTGCAGACACGGGAGCAGCATATAAGGAGGGCAAAGGCCACATCGAACATCTGCACCAATCAGGCGCTCAACGCGCTTACCATGCTGGTTTACCTCAGCCTCCTGGGACCGAACGGGCTGCGCGAGCTGGCCGAGCTCAGCCTGCGCCGGGCCCATTATCTGGCCGACCGGCTGACCAGCATTGAGGGGGTGCGGCTTTGTTTCAGGCGGCCCTTCTTCAATGAGTTTGCCATCGAAACCCCGCTGCCCGCCGCTGCGGTCCTCGAGCGGCTGAAGGATGGAGGCATTTTAGGCGGCATCGACCTGGCTGGCTTCTGTCGTTCGCTGTCCGGCTGCATCCTCATCGCCGTAACCGAGATGAACAGCCCCCGGGAGCTGGACAACTACGCCGACAGCCTGGATGCCATCGTCTCCGGGGCGGCGGCCAGGGACAAGGTGACAACGGCCAGGGGCGGCAGCAAGGCATGAGCGGCCTTCGGTATAATTTGATCTCCGACCGGATCCCGGCCGCGTCGGCTGCCCGGCGGCAAGCGCCGGGGTTAGGGCAAGCGGAGCCGTTTTTGCCGGGATGGAACGCCGCAAGGCAGGGTAGTGACGATCATGGAACAAAGAGAGCCCGCGACCCCCACGGCCGGTGAAGCCTCGCCGGAGCTTTCCGGGCAGGCGAGGAACGGCTCCGCCAAGCCGGCGGGGCCGAAGGGGCAGCCCGAGAAGGGCGGCGTCCTTCAGTTTATAAGGGAGGCCGTCGAGCTGGTGGTGGTGACGCTCGTGCTCCTGATCGTCATTCGCTGGGCGATTGCCGAGGCGCGCTACATCCCCTCGAGCTCGATGGAGCCCACGCTGCAGATCAACGACCGCCTTCTGGTCGAGAAGTGGTCCGGCCATCTGGGCAAGCCGATCAAGCGCGGCGACATCCTGGTCTTCTACCCGCCGCCGATCGAGATGGGCGGCAAGGACCTGAGCAACGACCCGCTGACGGTGCTCGGGCGGCTGACCGGGTTGCCTTTTCTGCCCAACGAGCCCGCCTTCATCAAGCGGGTGATTGGCCTGCCCGGCGACCACCTGCGCATTCAGCGGGGGCTGGGCGTGTTCATCAACGGGGAGCTGCTCGATGAGTCGAACTACACCAAGGAGCGTCCCAACTACGATCTGACCGTCCTCGGCGAGATAGGCGGCCGCTCCTCGACCGGGGCCGGCATCAGACCCTACCCGGACAGCAAGGATCCGATCATCGTGCCGGCCGGACACCTTTTCATGATGGGCGACAACCGCAACAACAGCGAGGACAGCCACGTCTGGGGCTTCCTGGACCAGAAGCGGGTGATCGGCCGCGCCTGCCTGCTTTTCTGGCGCTGGATGGAGCTGCCGCCCTACCCGCGCTTCCTTGACGAGGGCAATTAGGACGCTAAAATTTCTCCAGCGGCGCCAACTGGCAGACTCTGGGTATAACCTTCTGGGAAGCGCCCCGCGCGTAGCCTCCAAGGGGGTGAGACCGGTGCCGAAAAGTCCAGGCCGCAGGGCTGCGAGCAAAAACCCGCCGGGAAATGTCTACGGCGACGAGATCGGCGCCTACATAGAGGAGTGCCGCCAGCTGGTGGCGCGTGCCCGCCGTCAGGAGCTTCTGGTGCCGCCTCGCCCGGCGTCGCCGGCCGCCGGGCAGCCGGCCGGCAAGGACAGCGGCCGCCGCCGCCTGCCCGCCGAGGCGCTTGAGCAGGATCTGTCGGCCAGAGAAGCCTCTTTGGCCAGGCTGGAGTCGCAGCTGACCAGGCGGGAGGTGGAGCTGGTCGAGCGCGAGCTCAAGCTCATGAGCCTCCAGGAGGAGCTCGAGCGCCTGCGCCCGCTGTCCGGGCTTTATCGGGTGGTGAAGGCGATGGCCACCGAGCGCCGGCTTGAGCCGCTGCTCGATGTGATCACCCGCGAGACCCAACAGATCCTCCACTGCGATCGCTGCAGCGTCTTCGTGCTGGAGCCGCACACCAGCGAGCTGTGGACCAAGATCGCCCAGGGGATCGAGCAGAGGATGATCCGCATCCCGCTCTCCTCGACCTCGATCGTTAGCGTAACCGCCCGCCAGGGCGAGGTGATCAACATCGCGGACGCCTATCAAGACCCGCGCTTCGACCCGAGCACCGACCGCCTCACCGGCTACCACACGGGCAGCGTTCTCTGCGTGCCCATGCGCAATCGCGAGGGAGAGGTGATAGGCGCATTCCAGGTCCTCAATAAATTCGGCTCGCCGTTCACCGGCCAGGACGAGGAGTGGCTGCAGGCGCTGGCGGCGGTTGCCGCCGGGCTCATCGAGCAGGCGCAGGCCTATTCCGAGATCGAGAATTTCGTCAACAAGACGCTGGAGACCCTGGCCCAGACGATCGACAAGCGGGATCCGCTGACAGCCGGGCATTCCATTCGGGTCACCAGATACAGCTTGCTCATCGGCGAGGCCATGAGCGTTCCGGCAAGCGATCTCGAGGTGCTCCGCTACGCGGCCATGATGCACGACTACGGCAAGATAGGCGTGCCCGAGGCGGTGCTCTGGAAGAACGGGCGGCTGACGCCCGAGGAGTATGCGCTCGTCAAGACGCACGCCAAGATCACCTACGACCTTTTGTCCAACCTGCCCTTCACCAGGCGGCTGGCCTGCGTGCCCTACGTCGCCTCCTGCCACCACGAGAAGCTCGACGGCTCAGGATACTACCGGGGGCTGAAGGGCGCCGAGATACCCTTTCTTGCCCGCATCATCACCGTCGCCGACGTCTTCGACGCCCTTACCTCGGTTCGCCACTATCGCAACCGCATGGTGATCACCAAGGTCGCCGAGATCATGGATTCCGGGCGGGACAACCATTTCGACCCGGAGGTCATCGATGCTTTCTTCCGCCTCCCCTGCGATCGCCTGCTCAAGGTCATGGAATCCGAGCGCGGCCAGGATGTCCCGGTCGAGCTGGATCTTTTCAAGGCGATCAGCTGGCGCCGCCTCTTGGAGCTTTGCGACGGCGCCAGGCCGGAGAAGCACGAGGAAGGGCTGACCGGGCTCTTCGAGCACGTCTATTTTGCCGGGCTGCCCGCCGACTACCAGGGTCTCGACTAGGCTCATGGGCTGGAACGATTTTCTCGGCGCGCTCAAGCTTATCGACTGCGAGCTCAAGGGGGGCGCCGCCTCCCTCCTGTCCGCCGTGGACAGGCTCACTTACTCCATGCTCGTCGATTGCCTGAAAAGCCAGGACCCGGACGCGGTCAAGAACGCCATCGACCAGCTGGCCGCCGAGAAGCGCCCGCTGGCCATCCCGCCGCTCTATCTGGTCTCCGTCGCCCACCCGCTTCCCTGGGTGCGCGGGCAAGCCTCGAAGGCGCTCCGGCAGTTGATCGAGCCGGAGAAGCTGGCCGGGCTCATCGAGGGCAAGGAGACCGGGGAGGCGGTCCTGGCCCTTATCCAGGAGTTCGGAAACTACAAACGGGCCTAACATGAGCCATTTCTAGGGAAGGAGCCTCTTTAAAAGCGTACAATTGTGCGCTGTCAACAGATCGCCCTGCCGGACGGTTCGCTCTCCGCGCCCCCAGGTTCGATGAAGCTTATGCCCTCAAAGACAAGCCACGCCCGCCGCCGACCGCCTGTTTTCCGGGCGCGGCCCGTCCTGTGCTCGCTGGCGCCGCTGGCCCTCCTGGCGGCCCTTATCGGCCTGGCCGCGGCCCCGGCGCCCGGCCAAGAGGCGCACCGGCAGGGGAAAGCTGGCGTTGACCTGACGGCTGCCGTGCCGGCGTCGTCCGGCTCCGCCGGCCTGGAGACGGGCGGCGAGGAGGAGCAGCCGGCTGAGGTTTATGTGCACGTGCGCGTCCCGCGCAGCAAGGATGCCACGGACAACTTCACGATCTATCCCTATCCGGTCAAGCCGCCGCGCCTGATGGCGGCTGTCCAGAAGCTGCCCACAGAAGACAAGATCCTCAAAGGCATGCTCCTCGAGTATGGCTACACCAACCGTCACGGCAAGCACAAGAGATACATCCCGCACGGCTGGCGCTTCCAGTATGCCTACGAGGCGGCGCTCCGGCGCGAGGGCGACCTGCCCCACACGATGTTCGACATGTACCCCTGGGTCCATGACATGGTGAGGTACATCAAGCCGGAGATCGAGCGGATCAACACGCTCGAGGCGCAGCGGATTACCGGCTATGCCACCGCCCTCCATTATTACGAGAAGAACTATTTCGACATCCAGAACGAGGCGACGCGCAAGGGGCTCTTCGCCGTGGACCTGCGGATGTTCCGCAGCGGCCAGGGCTATGCGAAGCTGCCGGCCGGCCAGTGGTGGCTCGCCGGCACGCGGAAGCTGCCGGACCTTATCTATTACTGGCAGATACCGGTGACGTTGGCCCCCGGGCAGACCCAGCACGTCGAGCTGAACGAGCCCAACGCCCTGGTCATCCAGGGGGACTGGTAGCCACCTGGTGGATAACCACCTGAATGAGCGGCTTGGCTTGCAGCCTCGAACGGAGAAGCTTGGCTGCTGCATCGCGCACCGCCGTGCGCAAGAGGCTCAGATCCTCGCGGTCCGCTCCCGGCGCCGAGGCGATGGTGCCGAGAACGGTCTGTCCGAGATCGCCCCTGACGGCGATCCATTCCTCTGACTGCAAAAAACCGGAAGCGCCTGCCTCGATCACCGGACCGGAAAGAACGTTGAGCTGGGAGTCCACGGCCAGCGCGATCGTCATCACCCCTTCCAGGCTGAGGTTCTTGCGCTCGTTGACGGAAAATGTCGTCACCCGCTCTCCCTGGTCGCGGTTGTAGAGCACCGCTTGCGACTCTATAGTGCCGATCACGGAAGCGCTCTCCGTGCCGACCTCCAGCACGTCGCCGTTCTGCAGGGGGAAGACCGAGTCCCTGGGCATGCCCCAGTCGACGGCCAGCTGCGCGTGCCTCATGATGTGGCGTCCTTCACCCAGCGCCGGCACGAAGAATCGCGGCTTTGTAATCGAGAGCATGAGCTTGAGCTCCTCGCCGCCGGCGTGCTTGGAGACGTGCACGCCGGCGCGCAAGCCGATGAACGAGTTGACGCCCCGGCTGACGAACTCGTCGAGAATCATGGCCATCTGGCGCGATCGCCCCGGGTAGATATCGGCGGAATAGATGATCGTGTCGCCCTCTTCAGGAGCAATCTCCTTGTGCTTGCCGAAGGCCAGCTCGTGCATCATGTTCATCGGGTCCCCCTCGAGACCGGTCGCTACGACCAGGATTTTGGCGTCCGGGAGGCTCTGGAGGTCTTCGAGGCCTGCCTCGATCTTGCGGTCGTAGATCAGATTGCCGGTGACGACGGCCACCAGCGCCGCCTTCACCAGCGTCTCCCCGACCAGCAC
The DNA here is from genome assembly GCA_021325555.1 of Pseudomonadota bacterium. Classification (GTDB taxonomy): domain Bacteria; phylum Cyanobacteriota; class Vampirovibrionia; order Obscuribacterales; family Obscuribacteraceae; genus JAJPGY01. The sequence continues at coordinate 46,407 of JAJPGY010000023.1, forward strand.
CACCTTGCGATCGAGCTTGCGCGCCAGATCAAAGAGTATCTGCAGGCGATGGGTGTTGGTGCCGGGAACGACCACGATCACGCGCCCCGGTGCCCCTGCGATGTTCTTCTCCAGGTTTCTCGTCACCGCCTTTTCCGAAGGCGTGTAGCCGGGCGCCTCCACGCCGGCCGAATCGCTCACGAGAAGCAGGACGCCCTGATCGCCCTTCTGGGCCAGCCGGGCCACGTCGGCCAGCCGGGAGTCGACCGGGGTCTGATCGAGCTTGAAACTGGAGGTATAGACGATGCGGCCGGCAGGCGACTCGATCTGCAGCGCGCAGGCGTCGGCGATGGCGTCGTTGACCTGCACCCATTCCACCTCGAACGGTCCGATCTGGTAAGGATGGCGCATCTCGATGGTATCAAGGACGGTATCATTTCCCCTGTCCATCAGGTTTTGCGACACCAGCGTGGACACGAATCGCGGCCCCATGATGCGGGGAATCTTCAGGTGGTTGAGCAGGTATCCGACGCTGCCCGAGTGCTCCTCGTGACCGTTGGTGAGCAGAAGGGCGAGGATCCTGTCCTGGTTGGCTTCCAGGAAGTTCGTGTTCGGCAAAAGCAGGTCGACCCCCGGCAGATCCTCTCCCGGGTAGGCGGCCCCGGCGTCGATGAGCAGTAGCTCCCCCCCGTAGCTGACCACCCACAGAACCTGACCGACCTCGCCCTGCCCGCCCAGGGGGATCAGGGACAATCTGTCGTATCGAAGGTCGGCGCTGCCAGTTATAATGCCAGCCATGCTTGCCAATAAACCACAGTTGCTGCCGAACAGTTTAGTCTAACCGGCGGACAACGAGCGAGGCTTTCCAAAAAATGATGAATTTTCAAGAAGCGGCCGCGAAACTGATCGCCCCGGCCACCAGCCACCCTGAAATCGCCGGTCGACCGGCCATCGTGCAGGTGCCGCCGCCGGCCCAGGAGGCCCCCGACCGGGTGGTCACCTTTGCCGAGCTGCAGACGCTTGCCGGGCGGGTGTTCTCTAAATTCAAGCGGGAGGGGGTCGGGCCAGGCGACGCGGTTTTGTTCTGCGCGCCCAACAGCCCTGAGCTGCTGGCGGCCATATTTGCCGCCTGGGCGTCCGGCGCCCGGGCCGTGCCGGTCGATTATCGCCTGACGGCATCCGAGATCGACAACATAGCCGGCCGCCTGCAGGTGAAGATGGTTTATTGCCCGAATGCCACCCTGCCCGGATACAAGGCGCTCACAGCCGAATCATTTGCTGCCGGACAGGGCGCCCCTGCCGGCGAGATGCTTGCCGGCCTTAAGCCGGCGGACGAGGGGCTGGTGATTCTCACCTCGGGCACGACCGGTGTCCCCAAGGGCGCCGTCCACACGCTCGGCTCGCTGGTGGAGAATTTCGTTGAGCTGGCCGGCGTCTTCGGTCTCAAGGACGGCTGCAGCGTCCTTTTGCCGCTGCCGGTGAGCCATATTTTCGGGATCGCGGTCGCGCTGGCCGTGCTCACGGTCGGCGGCAAGGTGATCTTCGCCGACTTCTCAGCGGCCAGCTTCTGGCCCTTGGTCTTGCGCAGCGAGCCGTCCATCATTGTCGGGGTGCCCACCATATACGGTGCCCTGCTTCACATGCCCCGCCCGCAAGCTTCCCTGGATTTCGTTGAGCATTACCTGTCGGGTGGCGCCCCGCTGCCGCCGGCCCTTTCGGCGGAATTCCAGCGGGCATTCGGCAAGCAGATCACGCAAGGCTACGGGGCCACCGAGACCAAGATTCTCACCATCAACCGCGGCGGTCCGCCCGAGTCGGTGGGTCGCCCGCTGCCCTCAGTAAAGGTGGAGATCGTTGACGAGCAGCACCGCCCGCTCCCGGAAGGCGAGATCGGGGAAATTCTCATCGCGGGCCCTTCCCTGATGAATGGCTATTTGAGCCAGCCGGAGGCTACCAGCCATGTCCTGCACGACGGTCACTATCACACGGGCGACGTCGGTCGCCTGCAGGACGGCTGGGTGTTCATCAACGGCCGGATGAAGGACATGATCATCGTTGCCGGAAACAAGGTGTTTCCGGCGGAGGTGGAGGCCGTGCTGGCCAGACACCCGCTGGCCGCGGAAGTAGCCGTGGTGGGCGTCCCCCACTGGAAGCTGGGGCAGCTGGTCAAAGCGGTGATTGTGGTTCCGCCCGGCGAATGGACCGAGCGGCTGGCTGCCGGGGAATCGAGCAAAGAGACCCGCGAGCGGCTGCATTCGACCTTCCGCGACTATTGCCGCGAGAACTTGAAGCGGGAGCTGCGCCCGATGGACTGGGAATTTCGCCCGGCAACGGAACCGCTGCCGAAAACCCACACTGGCAAGGTTGACAAGAAGATGCTCGCCGACGAGGAGTTAGCCAGCCCGCCGGCGTTTATCCCTCAGTGACCCCGGGAAAAAGTAAACCGATATCGGTTAAGTTTTGCCGGCGAGGACCGTTGGCTGTTGAGAGCCCCATTTCCAAAGCTAAATCGATATCGGTTTAGCTTTGGCGGCATGACACTGCCTAAGGTCTAGCGAGCCCTTGACTTGAGCGGCACACGCTCGACGGGGAAGTTCTTTCCGTAGCTACCTGGCTTGAAATCCTTTTCGCCGGCTTGCCGCGGGTGGCACTCCCAGCCCTGCAGCAGCGAGTAGCTCATGCGCCTCGAGCCTTCCGGAAACGGCGGTAGCGGCATGCAGCGTTTCAACGCCTCGATCTGCATCTGATCGTAAGCGGGAACTCCGCAGCTCTGGCGAAGGGCGATGTTGCCCACGGTGCCGCTCCGGTAGCAGGTGAACTTGATCAGCGCCGGCCTGACCGTGCGGAAAAACTTGCCCGAACGAAACTCCATGTTCTTTAGATTGAAATACCAGCGATCGGCAAGGGTGCTTACCCAGTGCGACCAGTCCACCCCAATCTCGCTTTTCGACAACCCATCTTCTACGGAGCTTCTGCGCGGCGGCGTGGCCTTGGGGCCGCCCGGCGTTGGCACATCGATGCTGGCCGTCTTCTGAACATCCTTGTCCTTGTCGGGCTGCTCCTTGACGCTGCCTTGCTTGACGTCGGTGGCGCCCACCTCAGCCCCGTTGCCCAGTCCCTCGCCGGGAAGCGAGCCAAAGCTGACGTCCTGCTCCTGCCCGGAATCGGGTTGTGCGCAGCCGTCCTTGACGATCTTGACCACGCTGCCCCTGAGCTTTGCCGGATCGGCGGCGCCTTCCGGCTGCTGAGCGGCAGCTGTCCGGGCAACCGGGAACGCGGCGAGCAGGGCGGCACTCATGGCGAGCAACGCGCGTCGGCAGGATGCTTTCATTTCTTGCTGTGACGGCATAAGCGCTGGTTATCCTGTCGTGGGTAGGACCTGGTCAGAATATACTGTCGCGGCGCGGCAGCTCTTCAATATTAAGGAGGTGCGCCGCTTTTGTAACTGGGGGGATCACGTATGATCTCCTGCACCAAACGGAGGTTGACCCCGCCGTCACCACATTTGATACCGTCAAGAAAATGTTGTTTCGCCAACCGTTTCCTGGCCGCTATGTAAAATGCCGACTGGCGTCCCAGCTTCTGTGGGAGAAACCGGGGTGGGTGGATGGGAAAATCCCCACGGCAGAGGATTGATTTGGCGCGGCGACAAGCTTACCATCGCTTCATCCGCCGGAGCCGAGAGAACTGCCGCATGACTGATTGCCTGCCACGCCAGACGGAACACCACGAGACGCACAGGACTCACCCGACTGAGCACTGCGAGCCCAGGCAGCAGCTGAACCTGTGCGATGTCTACGGCAACGAGCGAACCGTGGTCAACAGCGCCACCGGCTGCGGCAATACCTTCAATACCTACGTCGACAACAGCATCAACTACTACTATTCCGGCAACTGCCGACCGGTGACCGTGAATATAAATATCATTCACGTTAACAACTGCTGCTGCTGCTGCTGCTGCCGCCCGTGCCAGCCGCCACCGCCACCGCTTTGCTGCGAGCCGTGTCCGCCGGTCAATTACCCCTGCCCGCCCGGCTACCCGGGCGGCTACCCGCCCGGTTACCCGCCGGGGGCCCCTCCCGAGACACCGCCTGGTTATCCGCCGGGAACGCCTCCCGAGACACCGCCTGGTTATCCGCCGGGAACGCCTCCCGAGACCCCCCCGACATTTCCGCCGGGAACACCGCCCGAGACGCCTCCCACGACGCCTCCAGGCTTCCCGCCTGGCGGCGGCCCGCCTCCGGGATTCCCGGTCTATCCTCCGGTTGTAGGACCGCCGGTCGTGCCCCCCGGTGGCGGCGCGCCCCCCATCATCCCGCCTGTTGTAGTGCCTCCGGGCGGACCGGGCGGCTTCCCGCCCGTGGTTGGCTTCCCGCCCACGATTCCGCCCGGAGGACCGGGTGGCTTCCCGCCGGTAGTCGGTTTCCCGCCGGTGGTCCCTCCTGGTGGTCCTGGTGGATTCCCACCGGTGGTTGGCTTCCCGCCTGTGGTGCCGCCAGGTGGTCCAGGCGAATACCCGCCCGTAGGTGGCTTCCCGCCCGTGGTACCGCCCGGCGGACCTGGCGAGGGCCCGCCGGTTGTCCTGCCGCCCGGTACGCCCGGCTCCGGTTTCCCGCCCACCATCCCGCCCGGCGGCCCTGGCGACGGTCCGCCTGTCGTTCTGCCTCCGGGCAGCCCCGGGTCCGGCTACCCGCCGATCGGCACCGTGCCGGTCCTGCCCCCGGGCAGCCCCGGCTCCGGATACCCGCCAATCATGCCCGGGAGCCCCGGGTCCGGATTTCCGCCAGGTGGCGGTGGCTATCCGCCTGTGGGTATGGGACTGCCGCCGATCATCCCGGGGATGCCGGACGATAGCGGCTGGTTGCCCAACCAGCCGCACGACTCCACCCATCGCTTCTGGGGCGGACCGGCGGACAATCTTGGCTGGTACCAGGGGCCGCGCATAGTTGCCGTCCCGCCCGCCCGCGGACCGATCCATCGGCGCCCGACCGTGGAGATCTACGCCAAGCAATACGAGCCGCAGTCGATCCACTGGCAGCACGCGCGGACCGCCAATCCGCCCGACTATGCCCACAGAATATATGGCGGCCCGACCAACTGATTGGCCGCGGCGGTTCTATGAGTGCCCCCGGGGCGCGGACGTCCAGCCCGCATCCCACCGTCCCGCTCCGCAGGTTGAAGTCTCGCTCGGGCGTCCAGATGCTAATATTCCCGTCATGCCGTTTACTCCGCAGCGCCTGAGCTCTCTTGCCGTTCTCGCCGTGCTGTCCATGAGCGCCGGACCGGCAGCATCCGCGGCTGAACCGCCCAGCAAGGCGCCGCCGCCGACCGGAGCCGCCCCGCCACCGCCTGCGGTAGCGGGCGAGCGGGCGCAGCCACCGGTGGACCGCGCCGGGGCTCCACCGGCGTCTAAGCCTGCGGCAGAGCAGGAGCCGGTTGAAAAACCAGCCGGGCAGGAGCCCTCAGTTCCGCCCGCCCCGATGCCGCAGCCGGCCAGACCCCAGGACAGCCCGCTTTCCGCGCCGGCGCCGGTAAAGCAGCCCGCCCGGCCGGCCGCGGGCACGGGCAACAAACCTGCACATCAACCGGGCGCTGAGAGCCCCGGGGCAGCCCGGCCGGCAGCGCCCGATCCGCACAAGACAATCGAGGAGATGACGCGGGCCATCGGTGAGGACCCAACCGATGCCGGAGCTTACGATCAGCGCGGCTTCGCTTACAACCAGCTGGAGCAATACAACCTGGCGGTGAAGGACCTCAATCAGGCGATCAAACTCGACCCGACGCTGGCTACGGCTTTTGCCAATCGCGGTCACGCTTATTACAAGCTGGGAAGATACGACCAGGCGTTAAAGGACTGCAACGAGGCGATCCGGCTTAATCCCAATCTCGCCCAGGCTTACATCTACCGCGGCAATGTTTATTCAAAACTCGAGCAGTTTCAAAAGAGCCTGCAGGACATAAACAAGGGGATGGCGTTGCAGGCGGCCGCCGGAGATGCTGGCAGCCTCATAAGCCGCAGCCGCACGCAGTACCTTTTGGGGAATTACAAGGCGGCGGTGGCCGACGCTACGAAAGCGATCCAGAAGGACCCCAACAATCCTGTTGCGTACGACAACCGAGGACTCGCCGAGCACCAGCTCAAACAGTATCAAGCCGCCCTCAAGGACTACAACAAGGCGATCAGCCTGAAACCGCATGAGGCCAAGTATATCTGCCATCGCGGCATCGCCTGGGCCGAACTCGGACAGCACGAGAAGGCGATTAAGGATTACGACGAGGCGTTGAAGCTGAAGCCGAATTTTGCCCTTGCCTACTACGACCGCGGCGTCAGCCATTTTCTGCTGCACCACTACGAGCAGGCCACCCGGGACATGCAGCAGGCGATCCATTTTGATCCGCATTATGCCCTGGCGCTCTACGAGCTGCCCCTGGATCCGACAAAGGCGGCGAAGGGCAAGGTGATAAGCGATCCTTCCGAGTACTACTATCGCGCGGTCAGCCGCATCCTCATGGTAAAGAACCAGACGGCGCAGGAGGATCTGAGCAGATATCTGGAGATGACGAGCTGGCACGGGGAGCTGGCTCACTCGGCTGCCATTCTTTCCTACCTCGGCTACCTGCTCAACCACCAGACCACCCAAGCCCAGGCGGTCCTCGATGCGGCCGCCAGGCATCTGGACGCTACCAGCTGGCCGTATCCGGTGATTCAGTACTTTCGCCATGAAATAAAGGCCGACGACCTGCTGGCGCAGGCCACGGACAATGACAGGCTAACCGACGCCCACGCCTACATCGGTGTCGACATGATTCTCAAAGGCGGTCCGCGGGCGGAAGCGGTCAAGCACATGATGTGGGCCAAGCAGAAGGGCAACGGCTCGCTCATTTCGTGCAGCCTGGCCGTGCGCGAGATCGAGAAGATTCAGTTCAAGAAGCACCGCGAGACGGAGCGAACCTGAAGGCGTCGCCCTCGCTTATAAATGTTGCCTTGTGCTTGACATGGTTGTGTGTTTAGATTCGGAGTCGCCGGCCGCACCCCCGGGATCGAAAATTGATGCAGAGCACACAGAAAGCAGCGCCACAGACCGTTCCGCCCCGGACGGCGGTCGGGCGTCGCCGGTCCGCCCCGGCCGATCTGCTGACCGTGCTGGCAGTGGCGACTATCGGGGCGCTCCTCTACCTGCCCATGCTGGGCAGCTTCGGACCCCTGGACCCCACGGACAGCTTCTTTATCGAGTCTGGGCGGGAGATGTTGGAGACCGGCAACTACATCGTTGCCCTGGATAATTACCAGCCCTGGCTGGACAAGCCGATTCTCGCCTTCTGGATGATCGCTGGCATGCTCAAGCTCCTGGGGGTGAGCGCGCTGGCCGGGCGCCTCCACAGCGCCATAAGCGCCATTCTCCTGGGGGTGGTCGTCTATGCCGGCAGCCGGCCGTTTGCCGGGCGGCCCGCCTCGCTCATGGCCGCGCTCATTTTTTTGTCCTGCCCGCTGGCTTGCGTCATCGGGCACCTGTCGCTCACCGACATGCCTCTGGCCCTTTTCACGACGGCCTCGATCCTCTTTCTGGCTCGCGGCGCCTGGCAACGCTCCACCGGCTATCTTGCTTGCGGCTATGCGGCGCTCGGTCTGGCCGTCATGTGCAAGGGGCCGATCGCCGTTGTTCTGGTCGCGCTCACGTTCCTTATCTCAATTGCCGCCTCCGCCAGAGGTCTCGAGGACTCGCTGCGCGCCGCGGGCTCCTTCCGCCCGGCTCTGGGTGCGATCATCGTCCTGGCATTTAACCTGCCGTGGTATGCAGCTGCGACCGTCCATACGCACGGCGCGTTCTTCTACGACTTCTTCATCCGCCAGAACTTCGGGCGCATGGTCGGGCACGTGAACCACCAGCAGCACTGGTGGTTCTACATCCCGGTCTTTTTCGGCGGGCTCTTTCCCTGGTCGCTTTATTTGTTTTCGGCGCCCGGACTGCCCGCGCATCTGTGGAGACGCAGGCATACCGGATCTGAGCGGGACAGGCTCCTCCTGCTCTCAGCAAGCTGGGCGCTGGCCGTGCTCGGCTTGTTCGGGGCGATCAAGACGAAACTGCCGACCTATATTCTGCCAGCGCTGCCGGCAGTGGCCATTCTCGTCGGTATGCAACTGGATATGGTGGCACGCTCTGCGAAGTTCAGGCGGCTGTTGCTGATCTCCGTGCCGGTGTTTTCAGGGGCGGTCGCCGTCTTCGTCCTCAAAACACGTTTGCACGGCTACCTGCGGGCGGTGCTGACTGACAACGCCCTGTTGATCCTGGCCATAGCAGGAATCCTGGGAGCGCACTGCCTTCTCTTGCTCGGGACGCGCCAGACTCCCTCTGTGGTGGCGCTTCTGGCGGGCGCGCTCCTGGCTTGCGGCACATTCGTGCCGTTGGGGCTTTCGGCATTCCATAAGGAGAAGCAAGCGGGCTTCGATCAGCTGGTCTTGCGCAGCAAGGCGAGCAACGTGCACGTGGCCATTCTAATGGCCGAGCAGCCCTCGATGGCATATGTCCTTCACAGGCCGGTGCCCCGGCTGATGACCAGAGAAGATGTGCAGGACTATCTGCGCAGCCCCGGCAAGCCGCACTGGCTCGTGGTTCCGCGCGGCGTGCTGAACAAGCTGGAATGGTGCGGCGCCCTCCCCCGGCTGCTTGAAACAAGCGGCAAGTGGTCGTTGTTCTCCCTCGATTGACCCGCAAAGGATGAGCCCTTTGGCAACCGCGCGGCATACCGGGCTCATCCGTCCACGATTAATTCGCTGGACCGAAACTGTCACAATTATGGACCGACTCTGCTTCTTGCTGGCGATACGATGCGATCGCACCGGCAAGGAGAATTTCAGATGCCTACAGAATATGAAGCCAGGGGCGACGCGGTCGCTCAGAAGATGCTCAGCGGACAGCGCAGCGAAGCATCCCAGCAGCTTTATAACGATCTGATGGAGCTCAACCGATACGCGCAAGATCACCCCGACGACGGCTGGGGTCCGCGCGCACTCAACGACTGGGCTCACCGGGAGCTGCGTCAGCTTTCCAGCGATCTGATCCAGCAGAAGGTGCTGCCCGATATTCAGATCGACAACAAGGGCAGCCACCTTCAGGTGGTGGGCACTGACGCCAGCCACACCGGGCTGGTGGTTGCGGGCACGGCGATGGACAGGGACGGCGTGCCGCACCGGGAGCTCTTTGTGCTGGGACAGGACGGCAAGTTGAGGCACGCTCATAAAACGACCAGGTTGGGTAACGCTTGCGTCGAGGCCGATGCTGACAGCCCCGCTTACACCGCCCAACAGGTCGGCACGCTGGTCCGCCGCGATCTCATGACCGGCAGCGGCCACCCGTCGCAGGTGCACTCGCCGAAGGCGCACGAGCGGCCGCCGATAAGGGGATGATCGCCCGGGCGTGGATCGGGGGTCGTCTTTCGGTTTATGATTCTCCGTGTCGATGGTCACGCGGGGCCGATTGCAGATGAATTACCTTTGCCGGCGCCTGGCTGCCCCCGTTGTCGCCGGCTTATCGGCCGCGGCGCTGTTTTCCGGGGGGGCGGCGGCGGGGGACAAGGCCCTTCCGCAATCCGTGCAGGAGCTGGATGCCGCCTTTCGCAGCCGATACCTTAGCGTGCAGAATGCGGTCAGCCGGGCAATCTCGCCGGTGATCATCGCCGGCGGTGGCAAGGTCATTTTGATAAGCGCCGGCAAGCGGGAGGAGAGCGCCTTCATCCCGCCCGCCTATGACATCCTGAAGACCGCCGATCATGTGCCGCTGGCAATCTTCGCCGAGCTGGTCGAGGCGACCGCTGCGCCGCTGCGCCCGGAAAAGAGGCGTTCGCTCGGCGAGCTGCGCGCCCTGATTGTCAGGGCGGAGGCGGACATAGATCAGGACGGTCTGCAACCTGCCGCCCTGGTCAGGACACACAAGGCCTTTGACAGTTCGCTCGAATTTCTGGACCGTGTGCTGGCAGCAGACCGGGTGAGCAGCGAAGAGCTTCGCTCGTTCTGCCAGGTGCAAACACCAATCCTGATGGCCAATGCCTACGATGCCGTCGCCCTCGAGCTCGGCAGCCTGCACAGGCAGGTGATGCGATGGAAGGAGCGCATGTCTGCTGATGAGTGGCGGGCGCTGCGGGTCGTGGTGATGGATGTCCATATGGCCCGCACAGGGGAAAGGACGATGCAGTACTTTGAGAAGCTGCTCGGTGAGGCCGAGGAAGGAAGGAGGATAGTCTATCTGGAAGGCTCGAACGACGAGTCGGCCGCGCTTGCGCTTCTCGGGAAACACATTGTCGATGCCCGGATCGGCCAGGCGTTCTTTTCGGATCCGATGCGAATGCACCGCGATCTGCTGTCGGATGCGGCCGAAGAATACCTGCGCAAGGAGCTCAAGCTCCCGGCCGAACCCCCGCACTGACCGCGCGTCTGGACCCGGGCATCATGCCGGCAATCTGCCTGTCCACTGGAGATTCGGGCTTCCTCAAGGACGGGAACTGCTCCAGGTTGCTGACCATGCAAGCAGCGAGATCTCCGCGGCGGTCAGGTACAAGCTGCCCTACAGGGGCGGGTCGCCAGGCACCTGCGCCCGGTGCCGTCCGGTCGCTTGAGCTCGCCAGCCGCCAGCGGGTGATCCGATACCCCTGCCCGGGCTCCAGCCCCTGCGTCCTGGTGTCCGCCCACGAATGCATGCGCAAGCTGGTAAGTGTCCCAGGCGACCGCCGGCGATCAGTGTGACGCCGGTGAAGGGCGAGGCGATAGAGCCTGTGGCAGAGGCGTTAACATCTCCGCTGGCGAGCATCGCCAGGTGATCGGTGCCGGTACTTGGCTGTTCAAGCGTCAGATTGAAGCAGGCGTCATAGAAGGTCGGATCACCGGCGAGATTTGGGTCGCTAGTTAATGGCCACGGTGCGTGAGGAGCTGATCACCGGTGTGCTGCGGTCGGCCTTTTTCACCCAGACAACCACGTAATAGAGTCCCGGTTTCCAGTCCGGGCCTGGCTGGACGCTCAGCGAGAATTTTTCGCCCTCCCTGGTCTTGATCATGTTCATGCGCGCCGGCGACATATAGGGCGGCGGGAAGTAACGGGCCACGGTTTCGGCGGGCAGCGTGTACGAATGCGTTGCCTTGAGCTCTCTGGCGGTCATCGGTCTGGGCGACTGATCGCGATAGATGTCCACGCTGTAGAGCTCGACGCCCTGCGGCAGCTGCCCGGACAGGGCCAGACCGGCGTCGTGTCCCTGCTGGCTGGGCAGCTTTGCGAATGAGCCGTACTGGTTGACGAACTCTTCGGTGCAGGTGACGCGGTTGCCCGGCACGGTCAGGCTCAGCCCGATGCCCACCTTGTTGTGGTCCGGGTTCAGTATGTTGCGGCGGTGCCCGTCGTTGGGCGCCTGCTCGTTGAAGAACAACGCCTCGATACGCTCTAGCTCCGACCTGCAAAACAGCTGTTCGGCGGCAAGCTTGTATTGCTCGCCCTCGGCAAAGTCATGGGTGACCAGGACATTTTCCGAGACTGCCCCCTGTCCGCCGGCTTCGGAATACCGCTGATCGGGCTTGCGGCCTTTGACATCCCAGTGGCTGACATACTTGGCGAGCGCCATCTCCTCGGCGTGCTCCTGCCCGGCTCTGGTTGCCACAGCATCCAGCTCCACGGGCTTCAAACCCTGCGAGGCGCGGTCGCGGTTAATAAGGGCCACCAGATACGCCCGGGCCGCCTCGCGATCCAGCCATTCCCCGCCGCGAGCGCCGGGGCTCAGATCGCAGCCGAAGCTAGGCGCCTGAACCAATAAAAGGCTCAGGCACAACAATAGTAGGACGCGCAGCAACTGCTACTGCCTCCAAACCGTGTGCTAACTAGTCCAACGCTTCTATACCCGGAAACCGACAAACCTATTCGGATTTTCTGTCGAGCTTCGAGTTTATTAACCGCACCTCAGCATATATTAGGCGGTCTTGGAAACGGCCCTGTCAAGCAAATTTCATCCAGCTCCGAGCGGCTCCCGCTCCGACTTTCGTCGATGTCAGGCAGGTTTTTTTTGGGGGGGCGACGGTCAGATCCGCCGGTCCTTCAGATAGTCTATGCACTGGTTTACGTAGGCGGCATTGGCGTAACCGGGCTTGATTCTCAGCACCGCCTGGTACTCCTTCACCGACTCCGAGTCCTTGTGCAGGTCCTTCAATGAGTCGGCGAGCGCCAGGTGAGCGTCCGGGTTGCCGGGGCCGTATTTGACCGCCAGGCGCGCCTGCTCGACCGCCTCTTCCGGCTTCTTCTCCTCGCGCAGCAGATTGGTGAGGATGATCAACGCCTCGACGTCCTTTGGCCTGTATGTGAGTGCCTTCGTCAGCTCGCGCTCGGCGTGTGCAAGCTTCTTTTGCGCCTGCAGGGACAGCCCCAGCTTGTAGTGATACTGGGCGTTTTTCGGGTCCAGCCTGACGGCCAGGCGGTAGTGCGTCTCGGCATCGGCGTAACTTTTCTGCTTTTGCAAAAGATCCGCCAGGTTGGCCTGGCTGGCAGCGCTGCCCGGGCGGAACTTGACCGCCAGCGAGGCCTCCTTCGTCGCTTCCGCAAGCTTTCCCTGGGACTGGAGCACCAGGCTCAGGTCGTTGTGGTAGTCGGCGTTCAGGGGATCGATCTGGGCGGCTTTGCGGAATTCGGCAATAGCCGCGTCTGGCTTGCCCTGATTGTAGAGGGCAATGCCCTTTTCCGCGTGCGCGCGGGATTCGACGGTGGCGGCTTGCACCGCCAGCGGTGTCATTACGACGGCCGCGGCCACCAGCGGCAGAAAAGGAAGGAATCGAAATCGAGTCATGCGTCGCTCCGTGTATCCGCCACTTTTAAAGAACGGCTGTCTCGCGATAGGCGCCCCAGACTTCCCGCAAGGCGTCGCATATCTCCCCGAGTGTGGCGTAGGTTTTCACCGCCTCCAGGATAAGCGGGAAGCTGTTCTCCCCGGCCTTCAACCCGCGCTTAAGGTGCTCGAGCGATTGGCGTACCGCCTGGTTGTCCCGGCGGGCGCGCAGGCGCTCCAGACGCGCGGTCTGGCGCTGTTGATACTCGGGGCCGATCTTGAGAATTTCGATCTTCTGCCCGGGCGCCTCTTCCGTAAATCCGTTCAGACCGACGAAAATGCGCTCCCTGGAGTCGAGCTTTTTCTGGAACTGATAGGCCGCGTCGGCGATCTCCTTCATGAAGAAGCCCTTTTCGATGCCGGCGAGAACCCCGCCTACCTCCTCGATTCTGCGGAAGTAGTCGTTGGCCCCCTCCTCCATCCTGTCGGTCAGCCATTCGACGTAATAGGAGCCGGCCAGCGGATCGACGACGTCCGCCACCCCGGTCTCATAGGCGATGATCTGCTGGGTGCGCAGGGCAACGTGAGCCGCCTTCTGCGTGGGCAGCCCGAGCACCTCGTCCATCGAGTTGGTGTGCAGCGACTGGGTTCCACCGAGCACGCCGGCCAGCGCCTCAATGGCCGTCCGCACGATGTTGTTTTCGGGCTGCTGCGCGGTGAGGCTGCAGCCGGCCGTCTGGGTGTGGAATCTCAGTTTCAGGCAACGTTCGTCGTTGGTGCCGTAGTGATCGCGCATGCGCTTGGCCCAGATGCGGCGTGCGGCGCGATACTTGGCGATCTCCTCGAAAAAGTCGATGTGGGCGTTGAAGAAGAACGAAAGTCTGGGCACGAACTGCTCGACCTGGAGACCGGCTTCGATGCCCGCGTCCACGTAAGCAAATCCGTCGGCGAGCGTGAAGGCCAGCTCCTGAATGGCCGTCGCCCCTGCTTCCCGGATGTGATAGCCGCTCACCGAGATCGTGTTCCAGCGCGGTACGCTGTGCGTGCAAAAGACGATCATGTCCTGGATCAGCTTGAGCGCCGGGCGCGGCGGAATCAGATACGTCTTCTGGGCGATGTACTCCTTGAAGATGTCGTTCTGCAGGGTGCCGTTGAGCTTCTTCCAGTCGAAGCCCCGCTTTTCCGCGTTGGCCAGGAACATGCAGAAGACGACAACGGCTGGCCCGTTGATCGTCATCGAAGTGGAGACCTCCTCCAGCGGCAGGTCTTTGTAGAGGATCTCCACGTCCTCGAGGCTGTCCACGGCCACGCCGCAGACGCCGACCTCCCCGTTGGCCTTAGGGTGGTCAGAGTCGTAGCCCATGAGCGTCGGCAGGTCGAAGGCCGTGGACAGACCGGTCTGCCCCTGCCCGAGCAGATATTTGAAACGCTCGTTGGTCTCCTCGGGTCCGCCGTAGCCGGCGAATTGGCGCATGGTCCAGAGCTTGCCGCGGTACATGTTCGTGTGTATGCCGCGGGTGTAGGGAAACTGTCCCGGGTCGTTGAGCTTTTCCCGGTAGCTCCAGTCCTGCAAATCGGCGGCGGTGTAGGTGGCCTTGAGCGGGATGTCCGACAGACTGCGCTTTACGACCTCCGCCTCGGGCTTTTTCACTTGTTGGACCATTGATAGCTCCTCTCAGCTGACCCGTCACCGGCATCGGGCGATCTTCCGCCCAGGCGCTGACCGTCACGATTCCGGGCAATTTCCTTAAGATCTTCCTCTGTCAGTCTACACTAACTAGAGTAAAGAATTATGGCGGCAATCTTTTCCTAATCGAGGGCAGAAGTCATGACAACAGTGCCGAAGGCCGCGCCCGGATCCGAGATAATTCGGCGGATCCTGCGGAGCGACGAGCCGCTGACCGTTAGCGCGCCGCGCGGGACAGCGCTGACTGCCCGCGGCTGGATTCAAGAGGCCGCCCTGCGCATGCTGCTTAACAACCTGGATCCACAGGTGGCCGAGCGCCCCGAAGAGCTTATTGTCTACGGTGGATCCGGCAAGGCGGCGCGGAACTGGCAGTGCCTGAAAGGCATCGTCAAGGCGCTGGTGGGGCTGGAATCCGACGAAACGCTTCTCGTACAGTCGGGCAAGCCGGTGGGCATCTTCAAGTCGCACCCGGATGCGCCGCGGGTTCTCATCGCCAACTCCAACCTTGTCGGCAACTGGGCGAACTGGGACCATTTCCGGGAGCTGGAACGCAAGGGGCTCATCATGTTCGGGCAGATGACGGCCGGCTCCTGGATCTACATCGGCACGCAGGGGATCCTGCAGGGCACCTACGAGACCTTCGCCTCGCTCGCCCGCAAGCATTTTGGCGGAAGCTTGAAGGGACGGCTGGTGCTCACCGCCGGCCTGGGCGGCATGGGCGGAGCGCAGCCGCTGGCCGTCACCATGAACGACGGGGTGGCCCTGTGCGTGGAGGTCGATCCGGCTCGCATCGCCCGGCGGCTGGAGATGCGCTACTGCGACGTCAAGGCGGACAACCTCGAGCAGGCAATCAAGCTGGCGCGTGACGCCAAGGGGAAGGGCGAGGCGCTTTCGATCGCCCTGCTCGGCAATGCTGCCGATGTGCTGCCGGCGCTGGTAGAGCAGGGGGTCATCCCCGATGCGGTGACCGATCAGACGGCAGCCCACGATCCCCTGGTCGGCTACATTCCCTCCGGCTATTCGGTGGAGACCGCCGCGCATCTGCGCAAGTCGGACCCCCGGCGATATCTCGAGCTGACCGTGCAGTCGATCGCCAGGCACGTAAGGGCCATGCTCGACTTCCAGAAGCGGGGGTCGGTCGTCTTTGATTATGGCAACAACATCCGCCAGGTGGCCCGGGAAGGCGGCGTGGCGAACGCCTTCGAGTTCCCCGGCTTCGTGCCGGCCTTCATTCGCCCGCTTTTCTGCGAGGGCAAAGGTCCCTTCCGCTGGGTGGCGCTGTCCGGCGATCCGCGGGACATCGAGCGGCTGGACCGGGCCATCCTGGAGAGCTTCTCGCATGATCGGGCGCTCTGCCGCTGGATTGAGATGGCGGCCAAACGCGTCCACTTCCAGGGCCTGCCGGCGCGCATCTGCTGGCTCGGCTACGGCGACCGGGCGAAAATGGGCTTGATCATGAACAGCCTGGTGGCATCTGGTGAACTCAAGGCGCCGATCGTCATCGGACGGGATCACCTGGACGCCGGCTCGGTGGCTTCGCCCAATCGGGAGACGGAAGCGATGGCCGACGGCACCGATGCGGTCGCGGACTGGGTGTTTCTGAACGCCCTCATCAACGCCGTCGGCGGCGCCAGCTGGGTTTCCATCCATCACGGCGGCGGGGTCGGCATCGGCTATTCGCAGCATGCCGGCCAGGTGATCGTCGCCGATGGTACCCAATCCGCCGCCACGAGATTGCAGCGCGTGCTCACGAGCGATCCCGGGATGGGCGTGATTCGCCATGCGGACGCCGGCTATCAAGAGGCCATCGATTTCGCCAAGAAAGCCGGCATTCGTATCCCGATGCAGGAGGTCTAACGCGCCTGGTGTGCGTGCACGATCGGTTGGGGTCTTGCCTTCCAACCAGCCGCAATACGCAGCTAAGGCAGTCTTGCATGCTTGCCCGTCTCAGACAGGCGATGACCGGTTCAGTGGCTGGATACGCGGCCGCGATCGTGGTACCGGTTGGCCTTCTGCGGCCGCCCGCACATGAACAGCGCCAGCAGTTTCAGTCTGCCTTTGGGCTCGTAAGAGGTGGGCGCGTGGCGTTCTTCCATCGCTCGCACAGTCAAGGGCGGCTGCTCCAAGCCTAAAACCAATGGCATAAACCTCCGGGCCGCCGTACCGGTAAAGCCTACGCTTTCAGGAGAGCGCGGAAATTATACCGATATCGGTTTAGCTCCGGTTCGGGCCGCCGCAAGGGAGACCGGCCAGCTCAAGTTTGGCGTGGCGGGTTGAGAATTAATCAGTTCGGATTGAACTTCTTCGTCCTCTCCACCGTTTATATATTTGGAACTGTGCTGGAGAGCGTCTGATGAATCCTGACCTCATTCTTCGAGAATCGCACGAAAAATTGCAGCTGAGCTCAGAATCGCTGCTGTCCACGTTATGGCAGCGGTTCAACACTGAGTTCCCAACCGCTGAGGACTGCCTGGACGAGCTGTGCAAAAGAGCCTCTGACGACGGCATTCTCAAGTGTCGTCATTGCGGAAGCGCAGAATTCAGCAAAGGATCAGGGTGCAGGCTGATCATCTGCAGAGATTGTCGAAAGCCTACCTGGCTGACTGCGGGAACCTTTTTTCATCACGTCCGCCTTCCTCGAGCCTGGTTGGGAGCCATCTGGCTCATGGAACGTGGAGCAAGCATTAGCGCCTGCAGGTTTCACAAGCTTGCCGGTATCGCCTATTCCACCGCCTGGAGCATATTCCATAAATTGTCCACCGTGATTAAGGACGCAATGGGGGTGAGCGCGAAGGAAGTGCCCTCCTCCCTGTTCGGATCCCTCGTTTGCAGGCGCAGCAGGGAAACTCCCGCCAGAGCCCATCCCCTTGCCGAGCAAGATGAGATTGAGAGCAGCAATCGGAATCCGGGGGGAAGGGGCCTCTGCTCTGGCGTCGAGCTACACACGTGGACACAAACCGCCTCTGTTGATGTTGGCTTGCAGCCAGCTTTTGCAATAGACCCGCAGGTGGATTCGGCAGGCATGCGTGCCGCTGGCCTGCCACCTTCGCAACCGCCGGACTGCCCGGACCTTTCACCGCAGGAGAAAAAAATATACGAGCTGATGGCCGCGCAAGAGCTTCACTTCGATGTCCTGTGTGCTGGCACTGGTTTGCCTGCCGGCGAGCTCTCCTCACTTCTGATCATAATGGAGCTGGGCGGGCTTATCCGGCGCCGGGCAGGCGACCGCTACGTCCGCTCGGTGGATGATTGCACCACGCAGCATCGGCGAATTGGTGCTCAGCTCGACGCCGGTCGGGACGCGATTCCACCGGAAGCAAAAGCGCTCGTCGAGAGAATCATCAACTTTGTACGGGGGCATTATCAGGCCATCAGCCGCAAATACCTCCAGAATTATCTCGCCGCGTATTGGTGCCATGCGGACAGGAGGCGATGGTGCCCGGGGGCCCTGCTCAAAGCCTGTTTTCGATTTGGTCCGGTTCGCAGCTGCGATATCGGCCGCTATGTCTCGCCGCTGCTGGTCAAAATCGCGCCCTGACACCAAGTAGGGAAGGGAGAGCCGCCACTGCTCCGGTCGCGGCGATGGCCCGGTGAGCCAGGGTTGAGCGGGACTGATGCGCGCGCCGAAACGGAGGCTGACATCGTTCCGCCGGTCTTGTTTCGCTAGTACGGCGTCGGCACCAGGTCGCCCAGCAGGCCGACCACCGCTGGTGGATAATCGCCTTCGGGCTTGTAAAGCCTGAAGAGAACTTGATTACCGTCGAGAAAGGTGAGGACGGCCCGTCCCTCGTGAACGCCCAGATCCGCTCGCTTTACGCGCGACCAGTCGATATGCAGGTGGTGTGTGCCGTCGCCGAAGTCCAGCCGATCCTCGTTCCCCTCGGAGGTGATAGAGCACCGGTCGACGATGTGGGCAGTAACTCCTGGATGCCCGATAGCCAGGCTCAGCGGCCCGACCTCCGCCAGGGCCTCGAAGAGCACCTTTTGCCGTTCGGATATTCTCGCCATCTTCGAATCTCGCAAGCCGGGACGCAAACCCAGCGCCAGAGCCAGCCGTGCCCTGCTCGAGCCCGGGCGCCGCCCGCCCGGCCGCTGCCAATCCCGAAAGCTAGCCTGCCGGCTGGCCGGTCAGCTAGAAAAGTATAGCCAACCAGCAGAGACTGAAGCATTGCGAGGTCTGAAGTGGTGATTAATCATCGGGAACCCGCTCGACCATATATCGTCCGGACATCCAGATCCACGCAACCGGCACCACCACTCCTTAAATAATTTTCCCAGAGGCATGAATGCCTCCGGCAGGGGATCAGGCTATGATCTCTTGTCGGCTTGGGCTGGGCTGTCTGTCCCTCTCTCCAACGGCGCAGGTAGCCGGTGTAATGGCACGACTGGTTCAAAAGTTTGGCGGAACTTCGGTGGCGGATGTGCAGCGGATCCGCAAGGCAGCGGAGATCGCGGTCGCGGCGGCGGCCGAAGGTCATGAGGTGACGACGGTCGTCTCGGCCATGGGCCACACCACGGATCACCTGATCTCCCTGGCCGAGCAGGTGACAGCCGATCCCAACCCGCGGGAGCTGGACATGCTGCTCATGACCGGCGAGCAGCAGTCGATCGCCCTCATGACCATGGCCATCCAATCCCTGGGGGTTCCGGCGCGGTCGTTCACCGGCCCGCAGGCGGGCATCATCACCGAGCATCGTCACGGTTACGCCTCCATCAAGGAGGTGCGCGCCCACCCGGTCGAAGCCAGCCTCAAGCGTGGCGAGATCGCTGTGGTCGCCGGCTTTCAGGGGCTGTCGGACAACAACGAGTTTACGACCCTGGGGCGAGGCGGCTCGGACACGACGGCCGTGGCCCTGGCTTCCGCGCTCGAGGCAGAGCGTTGCGATATATATACGGATGTAAACGGGGTCTACACGGCCGATCCCCGTTTGCTCAGCGAGGCCCGCAAGCTGGCGGCGATCAGCTATGAGGAGATGCTGGAGCTGGCCGCGGGCGGGGCGCAGGTGATGAACGCGCGCTCGGTCGAGCTGGCCATGGACACACAGGTGCCCGTGCGTGTCCGGTCCACATTCGAGCCGCACGATGACGGCACGCTGATCACCAACTTCATGTCCGCTCCGAACTACACCATTTGCGGTATCGCATGCGACATGAGTCATGCGTCGTTGATTCTGACATCGCCGGTGATCGAGGCCAGCCGCGCCTCGCTGGAAGGCGTCTCCGGATTGTTCACACGGCTCAAGGAGCTGCGCATCCAAACGGATATGGTGATGCTGCTGGCCAGGGAAGACGAGCCGTCCCAGGAGCTGGCCTTCACGGTCGAGCGGCGGGCCTTGCCGCGCGTGCAGGCGATCATCCAGGCGCTGGACAGCGAGCTCGGTCACCCGAAGCTCTCGATCGACACCGATATAGCCAGAATCTCGGTGGTCGGGCGCGGGCTGACGGCGCGGCCGGTCGTAGTGGCGGATATCTTCGAGGTCCTGTTCAATGCCTCCATTTCGGTGCAGATGGTGGCAACCGGCGATATAAAAGTGAGCGCCCTCGTTCCGGCCAAGCACGCGCGCGACGCGGTCAAGCTGATTCATAACCGGTTTGATCTGTCCGGCGCCAACTGCGGTTCCTGACCTCCGGCCGGCAGTTATTTGTGGTGGACAGCGGCGGCGTATTCCTGGCGCAGGCTCGCCAGCATCTTGCTGCCCTGAACGGGCGACCTCTCCTGGATCACGATCGCCCGCTGGAGGGAGTCAGCCGCCTGCGGGTATTTGCGGTCCAGCAGGTAGCACCGCCCGAGCTGCTCCAGGGTCGCCGCGGCCAGCACCGACTGCTCGCCGAACGCCCGCCGTCTGATCGCCAGGGCGCGCTCGTACAGCTGCTCCGCGTCCGCGTATCGCCCGTGCATCTGCTCTACCTCGCCCAGCAAGGCCAGGGTCGTGGCCACGTCCGGGTGGTCGGGGCCCAGCGTCTTTTCGCGAATTCTCAGCAGGTGCCGGTAAAAGGGCCCGAGGCTGGGACATTTGGCGCCCGCGCAAGAAGAGGCTATGAGCTCGTTGAGCGCGGGGATCAATCGGGGATCATCCTGCCCGTACGCCTGCTCCTGGGAATGCAGAACCCGCTCGGCCATCTCCGCGGCCTGCTCGAACTCGTGCTGGTGCCTCAGTGCCTGCGCTGCTTGCAGTCTGCCCTGCATGCTGGCCGCGAAGTGTTGCTCGTCGCTTACGGCGGGCGCCGACCCGGATCGCTGCCAGACCTTCGGCCGCGGCGAGCAGGCCGCAACCAGCGGCACCGCCGTCAAGGTTATTGCCAGAAGCTTGGGCCGGGAAATTGGCATCGGATTAGATTTGCGCCGAACTGATCGTCTACGCTTATAATAGCAACGACTGATCGAGGTTATCGGCTATGTCGCCACCATCTTTTGACAACATAATCAACAAGTTCAAGGCAACAACAAAACAGGCAGCCGATCAAATGGGACGCGCGGCGAAAATCGCCAAGCTGAAAATGGAGATCATGACGCAGAACGGGGAGAAGTCCCGCCTTCTGCAATCCATGGGAGAGAAGACCTATCAACTGTATCTGGACACCAGCGGCCTCGACGGCTCCGCTCTCCAGGAGCGCGTGCGCAACGAGATCAGCATGATCCAGCGCATCGAGTCGCGCGTAAGGGAGATAGAAGGCGAGATCGCCGATCTGCAGGCCCTTGTCGCAAACGCGGATGTCACCGACGCCACGGAAGTGAAGGAAGTACATGACGAGCAACAGAAAACAGACTAGCTTCTTTCTGGGCATGGTATCGCTGATGATGCCGGCCGCTTTGATCGCGCCTCCGGCCCTGGGCGACGCGATCTCGCCGAGAATGAACAACGGCGACCGCGAGTATTCGACGGAGAAGCCGAACTCCGCCTATTACGGCCGCGGCACGGCCGGGCGGCAGGTCGAGGCCTCGGAGCTGCGCCTGCAAGGCGACCAGCTGATGGCCGACGGGGAGCTCGAGGAGGCGCGAAAGAAGCTGGGCAAGGCGGTCAAGCTGGATCCCGGAGATCCGGACGGTCACATCATGTACGCCCGCTGCATCACCAAGATCCTCTTTTCCAAGAAGACCGTGGACGAGTCGCTGCTGGCGCGTTGCATCGGTGAGTGGCGCTTGATCGCCTATCACGATGCCGACCAGCTCGAGCAGGCGGAAGCCAAAGCGCAAGCCAAACGGCTGATCAAGATAGCCAAGGTGCTGGAGAAGCGGAAGCGGGACAGGGAAAAGGAAAAGGAAAAGGAGCAGCAAGGCGGCTTGCTGGCTCAGAAGACGGCGACCAAGGAAGAATCCAGCGACAGGCCAGCCGAAAAGAACAAGCAGGAAGAAAAGGAGCCATCGCTGTCCGAGGGCAATCCGGACGACGAGTAGAGCCTTGGACTTCGATGAGTTGAATGGCGAGATCACCTGCTGCCGGCGCTGCCCGCGTCTTGTCGAATACCGGGAGGCTGTCGCCCGGGAAAAGAGAAAAGCCTTCCGCGAGTGGACATACTGGGGACGGCCGGTAACCGGCTTCGGCGATCCGAAGGCTCGACTGCTGATCGTCGGCCTGGCTCCTGCCGCTCATGGAGCCAATCGCACCGGGCGCATCTTCACCGGCGACAGGTCCGGTAGCTTTCTCATGCAGGGATTGCATGCGGCCGGCTTCGCCAACAAACCGGACAGCGTCCACCGCGATGACGGGCTTAAGCTCAAGGACGCATTCATAACCGCCATCATTCGCTGTGCGCCGCCGGCCAACAAGCCGTTGCCTCAGGAGATCTTGCACTGCCGGCCGTACCTGCTGGCCGAGCTCGATCTGCTGACGAACGTGAAGGCCGTTTTGGCCCTGGGCCGGATCGGCATGGATGGCTACCTGGACGCGCTGGCCGCGCGGGACGAGCGGGTCAAGCGCCTGCCTTTCTCGCACGGCGCCGAATTCCAGCTGCCGGTGCCGTATCCGCGCTTGTTCGTCTCCTACCACCCGAGCCAGCAGAACACCCAGACCGGAAAACTGACCGCTGCCCAGTTCGGCGACGTGCTCAGGCGCATCAGGAAGTTCCTCGGTTAGCCGGCGCAGGCGCACACGAATACTGGGCCCGCAATCTGGCGACCAGGCCGAGCTCGAAGTTGGTGAGCGGCTCGGTCTGGAAGCCGGCCTCGAATGCTGACTGAAAGCCGGCTTTGAGGGCCTCCTGCAGCTCGGGGAAAGAGAAGCGCCGCCCCGCCGCCTCGAAGAGGTTCACATGGCGCGGGCCGCCGTTGGAGGCAGAAGCGCCGGCCGGGAGCAATTCCGGCATCAGACGTTGATCTTGGTCCAGGAGGATGCTGCCGTGTTGCAGGACGGCACCCCGCCGGCGCAGCTGGGCGCTGCCGGCAATCTTGACCCCGCCTATGTGAAGGTCACTGCCGGTGGTGGCGTGAAAGCAATCGTGAAGGTGGCGGTAGGGAGTGTGCGCGTCGCCGAGCTCCAGGTTCAGACCGAGCAATTTGAAGCCGTACTGCAACCCGGCGCAGATCTGCCTGTAGGCCGCGCTGACGCTTTCGCTGAGCGTGCCGTCCGCCGAGGAGGCCACGAAGGAATATGTCAGATCGCCGTAGTGCAGAACGGCGCGGCCGCCGGTCGGCCGCCGCACGACATCGAATCCCCTGGCTTGGGCCTTTTCCAGCAGGTCGGCGGGGATTTTCTGGGTGTGACCGACGGAAATAGCCGGCGGGTCGAAACCGTACAACCTGAGCGTGGGTGGCACGGCGCCCGCCAGGTGCGCTTCGAGAATGGCCTCGTCGACGGCCATGTTGGTTTCGCCGCTGTGCGCGGCAAAGGCGATCAGGCGCCAGCGCCGTTCGTCGTGGACCGGCTCAATCATCCCATCCGCGCCTTGATAAGCGATGGCCTGGACACCGGCGATGAGCTGTAGGTGATGGCCTCGCTCAACTTCTCCGCCGCCGCCTTGTAGTCCGCTTCCGAGTCGGCGTGGATGACCGCCACGGGTTGCCCGCCCTCAACCACGTCGCCGGCCTTGGCCTTGAGCACGACGCCCACGGCCAGGTTTATTGGATCGCCCTTCTCGGCCCGCCCTGCCCCCATGAGCTTGCAGGCCTCGGCCACCTTCCTGCCATCTAGATGTTCGACCCACAACTTGCCGTTTGCTGGCGCGTTCAACAGGAAGCGATGTCTGGATTGCGGCATCAGTTCCGGTTTCTCGATGACGTCCGGGTTGCCTCCCTGGGCGACGATGATCTGCCGAAACTTCTCCAGAGCCTCCCCGGATGAGATCAGCTCTTCGAGCGCCGTCCGCGCGGCAGCCTCGTCCGGCTGCCTGCCTGCCTTGACCAGCGCCAGCGAGCCAAGCGACAGGCACAGCTCGCGCAGGTCCTCGGGCCCGCTTCCGCCCAGCGTGTCGATCGCCTCCATCACCTCCAGCGTGTGGCCGACCGCGCAACCGAGCGGCTGCTCCATGTCGGTGACCACCGCGGTGACCGGCTTGTTGAGCCGCTTGCCGACCTCGCTCAAGGTCTCGGCCAGCTGCCTGGCCTTGTCCTCGGTCTCCATGATCGCGCCGCGCCCGCACTTCACGTCCAGAATGATCAGGTTGGTGCCGGCGGCAAATTTCTTGGAGAGGATCGAGCTCACGATAAGCGGCAGCGAGTCGACCGTTCCCGTCACGTCGCGCAGGGCGTACATCTTGCCGTCGGCCGGGGCCAGCTCGGCTGTCTGGCCGCCTATGGCGGCGCCTACCTTTCGCACCTGCTCGACGAACTGCTCGGTGGTGAGGTTGACGTTGAATCCGGGGATCGCCTCCAGCTTGTCGAGCGTGCCGCCGGTGTGCCCGAGACCGCGCCCGGAAAGCTTGGCCATCGGTACGCCCGCCGCAGCCAGCAACGGCGCGAAGACAAGCGTCGTCTTGTCGCCGACGCCGCCCGTGCTGTGCTTGTCGCCCACTATCTTGCCGATGCCCGACAGATCGAGCACCTGCCCGGAATGGGTCATGGCGTCGGTGAGGTCGGTCGTCTCCTGGATCGTCATGCCGCGCCAGCACACGGCCATCAGCCAGGCCGCCAGCTGGTAGTCCTTCAGCGAGTCGGTCATTATGCCGTTGACGATGAAGTCGATCTCTTCCCTGGAGTGAGCCTGCCCAGAGCGTTTCGCAACAATCAGATCTACCATTCGCATGGTTGTTGTTTCCAGTCCACTAGAGCGTTTAGCAATTGTACATCCTTAAAATATGCGCCAGCCGCCGCCAGGGCTCTTGACAAGAACTGAGTCCTTTGTATGATGGTCACATAGGGAGTGAGACCACATATAACGTACCAAAAATTTGTTTGGTCTCCTCCCTCTTACCTTTGCCGGTCGAGCACAGCTCGACCGGCTTTTTCACAGGGTCCCCGTTTGCTGCAGGGAGTTTGCACAGCAAAATTACCGGTCAGGCGGATACGTATATATGGTATCGTCTTCAGTGCGCGGTCACCGGCGGCGGCAGGCGCGAGCCGCACGCGCTGCCGTTTCCCGGCGCGCTACAGGAGAAAGAGGTCGGGCAAATGGTAGCCCGGCATCCCGAGATTGCTTGAGCGGGCAGAACCGCTCGGGTCGTCGGAACCGGCCCTGGCTTCGGCTAATTGCTGGGCCGCGCGTACATCAGTTACCAGCGACATGGCGGCGGCGATCCGTTCGGCGGCGCGTTGGTGGCCGTCCCCGGAGACCTTGAGGAAGGCGGCCTGAAGGTCGGAGGTCGCCACATTCAGATTCGGGGCGCCAAGGGGATCTCCGGTGGCAACGGCCGCTGCGGTTTTGTCGGCCAGATAGGCGGCCTCCTGGAGCGCGTCGCGGGTCGTCTCCCTGTCGTTCTGCACATCACGGGTTCGATGGTTATGCCTATCCCCGTGGTCTCCGGGGTGGCTGCGGTCCGACCCGCCTCCGCTGTCCCCGCCCTCGCCCTGGTCGGGGCCGGCGGACGGCTGATCGCCGTCTCCCGACAGGACGCCGGAAAAGGGATCGCCCATATCCAGGAAGGACGGGGCCTCGGTCCTGCTGCCGCTGTTGAATGCGGTCGACTGCCGGAACAAGCTGGACTCGCCGCCCGCTCCACCATCTGGCCCGTCGCTTGTTCGGCCGGGCCAAGCTGATGGCTGCCGGTACGCCTCCAGGGCCGCTGCCGCCTGCCAGGAGGTGTAATCGGCGCCGGCAAGGGGCATCCCGGCGTTGCTGTCGCCGCCTGTGGGGGGCTGAAA
Source organism: Pseudomonadota bacterium (assembly GCA_021325555.1). Classification (GTDB taxonomy): domain Bacteria; phylum Cyanobacteriota; class Vampirovibrionia; order Obscuribacterales; family Obscuribacteraceae; genus JAJPGY01. The sequence goes on from JAJPGY010000023.1 coordinate 72,098, forward strand.
GTTCTCGAATTGGGCCATCGTTTGTGAGCTTGCGCAGGGAGTTCGATCAATGGCGTCCTGCCCGGTCTGTCCAGTGGCAGGGTACGGCGCCGACGTGGAAAATTCGTGAAACGGTTAAACGGAAGGCCTTGCCCCACAACCCTGCCGAGCGCTTATAATTCCGGGCAATGTCAGTTCTGCCGAATGTAGCTGCAAGCCTGGCGCCACGGCGCCCGCTGCCTCGCCTGGGCCAGATCTCGTTTGTCAACTGCCTGCCCGTCGTCCTGCCGATCCAGCGCGGGCAGGTAGCGCTGCCTGCCGAGGTCCTCTTTGCCAGCCCTGCCCAGCTCAACGCTGCCTACGCGGCAGGCGGGCTGGATGTCGGCGCCATGAGCAGTTTCTTCTACCTTGAGCAGGCAGACATGCATCTGGTTCCGCGTCTTTCCATAGCCGCCGACGGCCCCGTGGGCAGCGTGCTTTTCTTCAGCAAGGTGAGCCCGTCCAGCCTGTCCGGGGCGAAGGTAGCGGTGCCGGCCTGCTCGGCCACGTCGGTCAACCTCTTGCAGGTGCTTTTGCGGGAGGAGTTTGACGTAAGAGCCAATCTGGTTGTCGAGCCTGAACCTGACCTGTCCGGCGACAGGTACGCGGCCGCGCTCGTGATAGGCGACCGCGCCCTGGCAGTGGACGGCGGCTGGTCGAAGAGCTATCACCGGCTGGACATGGGGCACTGGTGGAGGGAGCGGACCGGCCTGCCGATGGTGTTTGGAGTCTGGGCCGCGCGTGCCGGCTGGGCCGAGGGTAATGCCGGCCAGTTTCAATCGATCTGCGTGGCGCTGAGAAGCTCAGCAGATCTGGGGCTCTCGGCGCTTCTCCCGGAGGTCGTAAGCGAAGCCGCCAGGCGCACCGGGCTGGAGCGGCAGCGGCTGGAGGATTACTTTCGTCGGCAGCTTAATTTTGAGCTAACATCCAGACATGCGGACGGATTGAACCTCTTTGGAGAGCTGTGCCGGCACTACGGACTACTGACAAAAGCCCCGGGCGGCCGCACATAGCCGCCCTCGTGGCTGCATTCTTGTTGCTGCAGGTTCTTGCATCACCTGCCAAAGCGTCGGGACAAAGCGAGCTGCCGCACCCCTCCCCGGGGTCAGCGGCGTCCCGCCCGCAATCCGGCGCTCCCGGATCCGCAGATGCACTGGCCGGGCAGATCGCAGAAGCCGAGACCGCCGTCGCCCGCGATCCGCAGAGCGCGCCCGCACGCTTCCAGCTCGGCGCCCTCTACGAGCGGTCCGGCAACCTGGGCCAAGCGATCGCCAGCTTTCGCCAGGCCCTGAGGCTTAACCCGCGGGACACCGGAACGCTCGAGCAGCTTGTCACCATATACGGTGCGCGCCTGGACTGGCCGAACGCCAGGGACTGCGCTGCCCACTGGCTGGAGCTGGAGCCGCAGAACCCCCGCGCCCGGTTGCTGAAGGCCTGGAGCGAGTTTGCCGGTCAGGAGATTCCGGAGGCCAGGCAGGACATCGAGGCGGCGATCGCGCTTGACCCGAAGGACCCGGAGCTGAAGAACGCCCGCGGGCTGATCCTCACCGAAGAGGGAAGCTACGGGCAGGCCGAGGCCGCCTGGCGTGAGATCGCGGAGACTGATCGTGATTATCTCCCGGCTCGACTGAACCTGTGCTTGCTTTACCTGGAGATGGGCAGGCTGCCGGACGCGCAGGCTATGGTCAGGCAGTTGCTGGTCAGCCATCCCCACTGCCAGGCGGTTCGGTCGGTGGCCGCGCTCGTCGATGCCCGGACGGGCGACTTCCGGCAGGCGGCGCTGGAGGCGCAAAGCGCGCTCAAGAGCAATCCGGAGGATCCGCTGGCCATGGTGGCGCTGGCCCTCGCCCTGCGCTCGCAGGGGCTTGAGGCGGAGTGCGCCGTCAAACTCACGGAGGCGCTGGCGGCCGCCCCCAGGAGCACCTTCGTTATAAACGAGCTGGCCGCCGAGCTTCTTGCCGCCGGCCGGTGCGACCAGGCTGCCAGGCTGGCGCAGCAGGCCGTGCAACTTTGCCCTGGTGATGACCGCTCCCGGCGCATCCTTGCCCAGGCGCTGGCAAGGAAGGGCAACTGGGACGGGGCCGTGCTGCTCCTGCAGCAGGTGGCCGCGCGCAACCCTGAAGATGCCGCCTTGCGCTGCGAGCTGGCGTCGGCGCAGGAGAAAAAAGGCGATCTCGACGGCGCCGAGAGATCTTACAAACACGCGCTGCGGACCGATTCGGCCAGCGTCCGGGCGCTTGTCGGGCTGGCACGGCTGCGCATCGCCGACCACGATGCCGGCAACGCGGTAAGGCTGGCCGAGCAGGCCGTTGCTCTCGCCCCGCAGAACGACGAGGCGCACCTGACGCTGGCGGAGGCGTTTTTTCGCACCGGCAAGCTGGATGCCAGCATGGAGGAATGCCGATTTATTCTTGCCTCTTCCCCGGCTCGCGCCAGGGCAGCCTGCCTGGCCGGGCAGATCCTCTACCAGCAGCGCCAGTGGAGCCGGGCTATTCCATACTTGCAGGATTGCGCGCACTCCGCTGCCGCCACCGTTCCAGACTGGCTGACCCTGGCGTCCGCGCAAGAACGGGCCGGCGACCGGGTGGCGGCCCGCTCAACGCTCGAGGTGGCACGGGTGCGATTTCCGCAAGATCCGCAGATAGCGCCGGCGCTGGAGAGAATGAGCCGGCAGGCGAGGGGGCGCTTGTGACCTCAGGGGTGGCCAGCGTTCGCGAAGCCAGGGTCCGTGCGTTCCTGACCAGCTGATCGTGCGTGCAGACGTTCAACCGCCAGGCCAGCCCCAGGCGTTTCAGCAGGGAGATCGCCAGCCAGGCGAGATCGATCTCCCATGGCAGCATGCCGGTTTTGGCGGAGCCGGGTCCGGCATGGTGGTTGTTGTGCCAGCCTTCGCCCATGGCCAGCAACCCTACCCACCAGACGTTGACGCTGTCGTCGCCTGTGGCGTAGGTCTTGTATCCGAACCGGGGCAGGTGGCAGACCACGTTCAACATAAGCGGGATCTGCAGGACGGCCAGACCGGCCAGCAGGCTGGCCACCGCTGCTTGCCAGCCGAGCGTAAAGACAAGCAGCACCCGGAAGGCGACCCCGATCGCGAAGGCCACGTAATGCGCTTTCCGCCAGTTACCGCCCTGCTCCAGGAATCGGTACACCGGATCTTTCAGGAGATCTTTGGACTGGACGAGCGGGTCTATGTGGGCGGCGTAGCGCATGTCGTGTATCCAGCCTGTGTGTGCCCTGTTCAGCCCGTGCCTGGGCGAATGCGGGTCGAGCAGGGTATCCACATGCCGGTGATGGGCCCGGTGTATGGTGGCCCACCAGATAGGGGAGCCTTCGAAGGACAGATAGCCGCCCAGCACGAAGAAGTATTCCACCAATTTCGAGCAGGCGAACGAGCGGTGCGATAGCAGGCGATGATAGCCAATCGTCACCCCGAGCGCATGCCAGAAGTAGGAGAGAACAAAGACTGCGATGAATTCGCTCACGATGGGCCCCCAGTCACCTAACTCTAGCATCCTGGGCATGGATCCGTGCCGGTTGCTTAGAAACCTCACAGGACGGGAAGGCAGCTGATCGTCAACATGCCCGGTCCTGAAATTTCCTCGGGCCCGGCCTGTCTGGGCAGGCAAACATGGAATGGCGAGCCTTTCCCCGGCTCCGGCTCCGCCTCAAGGCGGCCGTTCAGGCGCTCGAACATCTTGAAGATCAGCCCGGCGTTGATCATGCCGGCCGGCGACTTTGTATGCCGGCGGGTCCCGGTTCAAGGCCGCCAGCTTTGTTGCCGAGTCGCCAATGAACTGCCGTTGGATCCGAAACTCTTCATCAAGCTTATTCAGAAGAACTTTCGCCAGCATTTGGGTGTATGTGGCGATAACGCCGGCCGGCTCCCGGAGGTGGTGAGCGGTCACGCATATTAATTCCTCCGGCTCCGCGTTGTAGGTGCTGAGCTCGCGCATCCGCGCGCGCACAAGCTGTTCAGCCTGGGCGCCACGTGCCTCGTCGCCGATGAGCCATCGCTGTCGCCGGTTCCTTTCCCTTGATGCCGGACACGCACCGTAAGCGTGGTCGGGAACGTGATGTCGTCCGGCGACCGGATTGCGAGCCGGATTTCCTGGCCCGATCTGATGCCGCCGGCGGTTGCCTCCCTGAGCAGGACATAGAAGTTCTATAGCTCCTCCCGCAGTACGAAAACTACAAGCGGCTTGCCGACGAGGTAGCGGCGCTCCCCATTCAACATCTGCGCGGCGGCGCCGCTGGCCTCATCGATCACGCCTTCGCCATCGGTGACCAGGTAGCCCGGCGGTGCCAGATTGAGCAACTCTTCGCAGGTCCGGCGCTGCAGATGGAGCAAGGTCCGCTTGTATCCCATCCCCTGCTTGCGTTCCTGCATCACCATCGTCGCCGAGCTCCAGCGGCTCGTCGTCTACAGCCTTACAGCCTCCTTGACGGCGGGCGCCGGGCGGCGGCTCAAGATATCGGCCATCAGGCTCCGGTGCCGGGGGTCCAGGTGTGGGGGAGCCGGGGGCGCGCGCCGCACCTGAGCGGGGGCCGGCCCGCGTCGTGCCCTTACTTGCCCGCTTCAGCGGGGAGCTTGATCAGGTTCAGCCAGTACTCAACAATCTGGAGGACCGCAGCCTCGAAAGCATTCGGCTCGCTCGGCTTGGTCACCAGCGCGTTGGCCTGCATCTGGTAGGACCTCTCGATATCCTGCCGGCTGCTCGAGGTGGTGAGCACGACCACCGGAATCCGCAACAGCCCGGGGCTGGTCCTGATCTCCTGCAGCACCCCGTCGTAGCCGCTGCTTTTTTGCAGGTTGATATCCAGGAGCACCAGGTCCGGTACAGGAGCGCGGGCGTACGGCCCGCGCCGGCGCAGGTACGAGAGCGCCTGGGCGCCGTCCTCGACCACGGTCACCTCCAGCGGTGCCCTGCACTTGCGGAGCGCCTTCCTGATCAGGTGGACATCGGCCGGGTTGTCCTCCACCAGAAGGATGTTGCAGCGGGCTGCCTCTGAGGCGGCGGCGCGGTCGGCATCCGCTATCAGCTCGGCCACCGTGGTCTCCAGCGCGTTTGCCAGATGGCACAGCGACTCCATGGTCAGGTTGCGCGAGCCCTTCTCGAGGTCGTTGATATAGCTGCGATTTAGCCGAGCCCGCCTGCCGACCTCCGCCTGGGTAAGCCCGAGGAACTGCCGGCGCGCCCTGAGCGTCTGGCACAGGGCCGCGATAAGCGCGCTGGCGTCGTTTGTCGGGTGTTTCATCGGTGCCCTTGCCGGAACTGTCTACTTAATCAGTCTATATCGGCAACGGCGAGCCTGACCAACCGCACCGCCGGGATCGCCGGCCGTGGCTTGCGCATCTCATTTCTGCCGATAATCGACAATTCACCATGGTTGCCGTGCTCCACAGGCTGTTGTCTTGCACGATCAACGTGTTTGTCGTGTGTGTATAACTCAGGCTGACAGCGGGATTGTTCCAGTGGGGGACTACTTCGCGCGGTATCCCTTGTCTTTCGACTTTTTGGACACCCTTTCTGCTGCGGGAGACGAATATGGAAAGCCGCGAGGGATTAGGGGATAGCTACATCACCGCTATCAAGCACGCGTGCGCCCCCGTGACCGCGAAACCGCCGGCCGGATGCCTCGCAGCGCGCTTGCCGACGAGGAGTACGAGGAGATCGATGCGCGCCTGGTCTGGAGCGTGCACGAGCCGGGGGCCATCTACCTGTCGCTGGGCAGGCTGACTGATGCCGCGGCTGCTTACGAGCAGCTGTCGTGCCGTTCCCGCCCTCGCCTCCAGCCGGCCTGACGGCCTGTTGCTTTCAGGCTCAGCGCGGCAGGGAAAGCCATCTGGTCAGGGCGGCGTGCAGCTTCTCGCCGGTCAGCGGCTTGGACAGGTAATCGTCCATGCCGGCGGCCAGGCATCGCTCACGCTCGCCGGACATGGTGCTGGCCGTGACGGCGACGATCGGGGTGTGGCGGTGACGCCGGGCCTCGAGCTGGCGGATCGCCCTGGTGGCGTCGAATCCGCTCATGTTGGGAAGCTGGCAGTCCATGACAATGAGATCGAAGGCGGTGCCGTTGACGGCCTGGATGGCCTCGGCGCCGGAGCCGACAAGATAGGCCCTCACCCCCATCTTGCTGAGCTGGCGGTCGAGCAGGTCGCGCAGCCCGTCGTTGTCCTCCGCGACCAGCACCGTCACCTCGCCGGGCGAGCGGGCGGCCGGTAGCGGCGGCTTGCCGTGGATTCCAAGCGTATCGTTGGCCACCCTGGGAAAGGGGATCTCGAACCAGAAGGTCGAGCCTCTTCCCTTTGTGCTTTCGAAATCGATCCTGCCGCCCATGAGCTCGACGAGCTGCTTGCAGATTGTCAGCCCGAGACCGGTGCCGGCGTAGCGGCGATTGCCCGAGCTTTCAATCTGTCCGAACGGCAGGAAGAGATACTTTCTCTCCTCGGCGGCGATGCCGATGCCGGTGTCCTGCACGGAGAACTGAACGTTGACCCGCTCCAGGCTCTGATCCTTGACGGTCGTCTGCACGTGGACCTCGCCGCAGTCGGTGAACTTGACCGCGTTGCCGATCAGGTTGAGCAGGACCTCGCGCAGCCGCTCGGGATCACCCATCAGCAGCCCGGGGATGTTTTGGTCGAGGAAGCTGGTGAGCGCGATCCCCTTCGATTTGGCCGCTGCCACCATCAGGCGCACCGAATCCTGCACCACGTAGACGGCGTTGAAAGGGATCCACTCCAGCGTCATCTTGCCGGCCTCAATCTTGGAGAGATCGAGCACCGCGTTGAGCACCGTCAGCAGTGACTGGCTCGACGAGTGAACGGCGCTTGCGTACTCCAGCTGCTCCTCGTTCAGTTCCGTGGACAGGAGCAGCTCGTTCATGCCGAGAATGCCGCTGAGCGGAGTTCTTATCTCGTGGCTTATATTGGCCACGAAGGCCGACTTCAACGCCGACGCCTCCATGGCCTTGTCTCGGGCCGCCTGCAACTCCCGGGTGGACTCCTCGAGCTCCCTGTCCTTGGCCTCCAGCTCGGCGGTTCGCCTGGCAAGCTCGCTGCGGCTCGGCATGGCGAGCGCATTCAGGATCATCGGCCAGATGAGGAGCGCCGAGGCGATCGCCGCCACCAAAGTTAAAACAGCCAGCACCACGCCGGCAATGCTGACGCGAGCGAATTCGCCGGCGGCTGCCTGGCAGATCCGGTCAGTGCCCCAGAGCAGAAAGAAAAGGGCGAGAACAAGGACGGCCGGTTGGAAGGCATCCTTCCTTCGCCTGAGTGCATAGTACGTGAAGGCGGCGGACATCGAATAGCCGCACAGGGCCAGGGCCAGATTCATGGTCAGTGAGAAAAGGGCAACCTCGGCTTGTGTGATCGTGTGAGACATAGGTGCTCTAACCCACGAACCCGGCCCGGCCGGCCAGGGTCTGCTCAGGTCAGCTTCCGGCAGTCGGGCAGCCATGTGGCCATTATCTGGTCGTAGTTGGCCGGCTTCATAACCAGGTCATCCATTCCGGCCTGCAGGCACTCGTCCAGCTTTCCGGCGGCGGTGACTGCAACTATTACCGCGTGACGACCTGAGCTCGCCTCTAGTTCCCTGATCCTCCGGCTGGCCGTCAGACCATCCATGTTCGGCATCATCAGATCCATGACGATCAGGTCGTAGAATTCGCGGGCTGCCTCCGCAAGCGCCTGCAGCCCGTCGCCGACCACGCGGATCTCGGCGTCATACCGTTTGAGGTTGACTTGAGCGATCTTCTGATGAGTGGGGCTGTCCTCAACGATGAGAATTTTCACTCTGCCCATGGCCACGTCACTCTCGTGCTGGACGATCGTGCACAGACCCCACCGGAAGCGCTGTTGATTACAAGTTGACTTTTAGCACACTTGCCCGTATGGGCGCCGGGGACAAGGCGGTCTGATGATGGCGACAGGCGGAAACGCAGGCACGGGGCGCTTTGGCGTGTTGAGAATTTGAAACATCATCAGTTGTCGGCCGGGCTGAGCTTATCGACCGGCAGCAATCCGGCGGCGGGCTCGTCGGCATACCACTCCAGGATCCCGGCGGCGGGGCGGACAAGCTGGGCCGGGTAGGCGGCTGTGTCCGCGGCGAGCACCAGCGGCAGGATCTTGCTTTTATCCTCGCCGGCTACCATGAATACGACATGGGCGGCCTGGTTGAGCACGGGCAGCGTCAGGGTGATCCGCTGCGAGTCGAGCCTGGGCACGTAGTTGGCCACCACCAGCCGGTCGCCGGCGGACAGCGCTGCCGTCCCCGGGAAAAGAGAGGCCGTGTGGCCGTCGGGTCCGAGCCCGAGGAGGATGAGATCAAAGCAAGGCGGCGTGCTGCCGCTGAGCCCGAAAAACTTCCGGAGCGAGCGTTCGTACTCCAGCGCTGCCCGCCCTGGATCAGTCTCCTGCCCGGAGAGGGGGTGAACATTTTCGGGTGGAATGTCAATTCGCGAAAGCAGGCAGTCCCGCACCATCTTGTAGTTGCTCTCCGGGCTGTCGTGCCCGACGCAGCGCTCATCCCCCCAGAAAAGGTGCGTCCTGCCCCAGGGTATGCGATCCCGGTACTCCGGCTCGGCAAGCAGGCAATAGAGCGACCGGGGCGTGGAGCCGCCCGACAGCGCCACCGTGAAACGGCCACGCCGGGCCGCCGCCTCCCGGGCCAGGCCGGTGAAGCGATCGGCCAGGCAGCGGCTCAGCTCCTGGCGATCGGCGCAGATTTGCAGGGTGCCGCCCGGCAGTTTGAATCCTCGCACCGCGCTCCTCCCCTATCGCTGGCCGCCCTGGAAAAGCTGGCATAGGCGGGTGGCCATGCTCAAAGCCCGCTCGAGCACCGGATCGCGGGTGAGGCGATCCAGCTCGCAGCCGACCAGCACTGCCTCGTCCAGCTCCGGTCCCTTGCCGGTGACCTCCCGGCTCGATCCCCTGGGTGAGCTGGTGCGGGCAACGATGTGCGGTGTCTTGTCCAGCCGCCTGAGGGCCAGGTTGAGCTTGCGGTGACGGGAGAGGGTTATCTCCAGCGCGGTCAGGCTGCCTTCGGGGGCGTACGGGGAAGAGGTCTCCACCCACTCCACGCGCGGCAATCTCGGGCCCTGCTGGAAGCCGAGCACGGTCACGTCGCCGTGGGCGTTTACCGCAAGCGGCGACCAGTTCAGCTGCGCGGCCAGCCAGCTGGTCATGAGGATGGCCTGGCCTGTTCCCTGGGCCACGAATTCCAAGCGCACGTTGTCAATCTCCTGGAGGTCGGCCGGGGTCAGCCCGATGTCCAGGGAATCGAAGGCCTTGGCGGTAATCTTCCGCCATCGCAGAAGGCGCTGCCAGTTGAGGTCGGAGACAACCAGCCTGGGCGCGACCGAGCCTGCCGCGGCAAGCACCGCCCCGAAATGGTCGCGGTCCAGCTCCCAGGGGCCCGAATCGACAATCAGCCGGTCGAGGGCCGGCAGGAAGGGCGCGAGCGATTCCCGGTCGAACCCGGCCGTGCGGCTCCAGAGAAAGACCGGCAGGTCCGGCACCAGCAGCGGTACCACCACGCTCGGCAGGGCCTGCACGGCCTGTCCCTGAGATTTCACGGTGATCTGCTCGCAGCAGATCTGCCTGCTGCTTCCCGTCCCCGCCAGATGGCAGCGGGCCGACACCCAGGCCTCGACGCCCGGCACCTGGCCGGCCCGGGCGACGGCCAGAAGCGCCCGGCACGGGCGGCGCAGCATGATGGCGTCGAGAAGGGCGCTTGTGGTAAGCTCGGCGGTCTCCTCATCGGTGAACAGGATCAGGTTCAGCGTGCAGGCGCGGGCCACGTCGCTCTGCTCGCCGCCCGGGTGGCCGGAGGCCTCCTGCCACAGCCGGCGCAGCTCGCGCTCGATGGCGGGCACGTCGACCTGGGCCAGCTTGCCGGAAAGAAACTCCTGCACTGACCTGCCCTGTCCGGCGCGCGCGCTGGCCGTCATATTAGCCTCCAGGCGCGGCCGTCGGCCGCCAGCAGATCATCGCTTGCCCCGGGCCCCCAGGTGCCGGAGGCGTAGTCCTCGGGACCGCCGGCGGTGGGCTGAGCCCAGGACTCCAGTATCGGCGCCAGAAACTCCCAGGAGATCTCCACCTGATCGCTGCGGGCGAACAGCGAGGCGTCGCCGGTCAGGCAATCGAGAAGCAGGCGCTCGTAAGCGCTCGGCGACCTGACACCAAAGGCAGTGCTGTAACGGAAGTCCATGCTCAGCCAGCGCAGCTGTGTGGTCGGGCCGGGCAGCTTGGTGGCGAACTTGAGCGAGATCCCCTCGTCCGGCTGGATCTGCATGACCAGCACGTTGGGGGTGCCGGACTCGGAGGGACCGGCGAGCGCGGGCAAAAAGAGGCGGTGCGGCGCCCGGCGGAAATGGACGGCAATCTCGGTTATCGAGCGCGGCAGGCGCTTGCCCGAGCGCACGTAAAACGGCACGTCCGCCCAGCGCCAGTTGTCGATGTAGAACTTCAAGGCAGCGAAGGTCTCGGTGTGCGAACCGCCCGCGACGCCCTTCTCCTGCCGGTAGCCCGGCACGCTGGCCCCGGCAATCCAGCCCGGCCCGTACTGCCCGCGAACGGCAAAGTCGCTTACCCGGCCGGCCTCCAGCGGGCGCAGGCAGCGCAGGACCTTGGCCCGCTCGTCGCGGATGGCGTCGGCCTCCAGCGAGATCGGCGGCTCCATGGCCACCAGGGAGACGAGCTGGAGCATGTGGTTTTGAATCATGTCGCGCAGGGCGCCGGCCTCCTCGTAATAGGCGGCGCGATTCTCCACGCCCAGCGTCTCGGCGTTGGTGATCTGCACGTGATCGACGAAATGGCGGTTCCAGAGCGGCTCGAAGATGGCGTTGGCGAAGCGCAGCACCATGATGTTCTGGACCGTTTCTTTGCCGAGGTAGTGGTCTATCCGGTAGATCTGCCTTTCCTCGAGCACCCGGTGAAGCTCGCTGTTGAGCGCGCGCGCCGAGGCCAGGTCGCGCCCGAACGGCTTCTCGACCACGACCCTTGTCCAGGGGCCGCCGTCCGCGTCCCTTTTGGCCAGTCCGGCCGCGGCCAGCTGGGCGACAATCGGGGCGTAAAGCGAAGGCGGCGTGGACAGGTAGAAGATGCTGTTGCCGCGGGTACCGTGCCTCTCCGACAGCTCGCCGAGCCGCCCGGCCATTCTCGTAAAGCTCTCGGCGCTCGCCGTATCGCCTGCCTGGTAGTAGAGGCAGGCGGCGAAACGCTCCCACTTCTCCTCCTCCACCGGCATGTCGGTGCCGAACTTGCCCACCGACTCCTTCATCATCTGCCGGAACTGGTCGTCGCTGAGCTTTGTCCGCGAGGTGCCCAGGATGCAGAAGTTGTGCGGCAGGAGCCCCTGGACAAACAGCGCGTAGATGGCCGGCATCAGCTTGCGCTTGGTGAGATCCCCGTGGGCGCCGAAGATGACCAGGGCGCATGGCTCGCCGGCGCGCTCCATCGTCAGCCCCTCCCTGAGCGGGTTTTCAATGACGGGTGTCTGTGTCATGCCCGGATTCGCCTCACTTTTTTTGCTGACCTGTAAAGTTGCCCCCGGCGAGAAAACGTCGCTCGACCTCCCTGACCTTGCTCAGGCGCCTGACGTGGCGCTCGACGCCGGAAAAGCGCGCCCGCAGCCAGGCGGCGACAATCTCCCGGGCCAGGCTGGGCCCTATCACGCGCGCGCCCAGGCAGAGCACGTTCATGTCGTCGTGCTCGACGCCCTGATGCGCGGAGTAGGTGTCATGGCAGAGGCCGGCCCTTATGCCCGGCACCTTGTTGGCCACCACCGAGGCCCCGACGCCGCTGCCGCATATGACGACACCGCGCCCGGCCTGGCCGGAGCTGACGGCCAGCGCCACGGCCAGGGCGAAGTCCGGGTAGTCGCAGGGCTCCTCGCTGTCCGTCCCGAAATCGAGCACGATCTCGCCCTGCTGCTCCAGGAACTCCTTTACCAGCCCCTTGAGCGGGAATCCGCCATGATCCGCGCCCAGCGCCACCGTTTGTCCCATAAGCTGCCTCCGTAGCCGCCCGGCCACCGCCGGGGATGTCAGATTGAGGCGGTGTTAGCGCCAGGTCCATCATGGTACTAGATTTCGCCCGTGCTATATACTGGTTTCATCGGCTTTCGCGGCAGGCAGCGCCTTTGCGCCGGGGCACGCAACGGGGCTATTGGTGCCGCTCGCGGCCTTTTCGAGGATGCGGCCGGAGGGCCGGGGTAAAAAAATGGCGATCTGTCCAAACTGCGGGCACACGGCACCCCATGACGGGCCGTGCCCGCGCCCGGGCGGGCTCGATGCCGGGGGCAGCATCGTCCTCCAGGGGCGATGGGAGCTGGTCGGCATGCTCGGGCAGGGCGGCATGGGCACCGTCTACATGGCCCGCGACCTGCGCCTGCGCAAGCGCCCCTGCGTGGTCAAGAAGCTGCGCGATGACTTCTATCGCGAGGAGGACAGGCAGAAGGCGGTCGCCTTTTTCGAGCGCGAGGCCGGCGTCCTGAGCAGCCTCGAGCACCCGAACATCGTGCACGTGCTCGATTACTTCGAGGAGCACTACAGCTACTACCTGGTCATGGAGTACGTGGAGGGCAACGACCTGGCCGACATACTGCAGGAGCGCGGGCAGCCATTTGCCGAGGAGCAGGTGCTGGACTGGGCGGCCCAGATCTGCGACGTGCTGGAATACCTCCACCAGCACGACCCGCCGGTGATCTACCGGGACCTGAAGCCGAGCAACATCATGCTCGACGTCAAGGGACGGATCAAGCTCGTCGATTTCGGCATCGCCCGCCCGATCGAGGATGGCGCCGACAACACGCACGTCGTCTCGGCCGGCTTTTCGCCGCCGGAGCAGTACTGGGGGGCCGCCGATCCCCGCTCGGACATTTACGCGCTGGGCGGCACCATGTACTTCCTGCTCACCGGCGCCGAGCCGCTTCCGCTCCATGTCTCGTCTCCCCGTGCCGGCAACCCGGCGGTGTCGGCGGAAACCGACGCTGTCATCCGGCGGGCGACCGCCCAGGACGCCGGCCAGCGCTATCAGACCGCCGTCGAGATGAAGCAGGCTCTAGGCGCCCGGCTGCCGGCCGAAAAGCCCGGGCGCAGGACGATTCCGCGCGGCGAGCTGGTGATAGCAGCGGCGATAGTGGCGCTGTCCGTAGCCGCCCTGGTCGCCTCGGAGAAGATCTATCAGATGCTGGATGCCAGATCGCAGCAGATTCAGGCCGGGCAGAAGGCGATGGCGGACCAGGACAGGCAGAACAAGGAGCTTCAGGCCAAGCTGCGCGCTTACAGCCGGGCCGTGGAGGCCAACGACGCGGCCATAAGAGAATGGCAGGAGGAGGCGGTCTCGAGCAAGGACAGTGGCGGCTCCCCGGCAAAGCCGCCCTCCCATGCCGCCACCGCCGCAGAGGCCTCCAGCGAATCACAGCTCACCGACCCGGAAGGCCTGGCGCCGCTGGAAGAGGCAGGCAGCGGCAACTGAGCCGCCAGCTCAGCCCGGTATGCTTTCGTCGGATTGCACGTTGACTACATTTACCCCGCGCCCGTGGAGAAAGTCCACCACGTCGGCGGCGGCGCTGCCCAGCGGCCAGAGCGGCACCTCCATCTCCGCGTAGGGGGCGTGAAAGATGATGCTGGCCGAGTCTTGAAACGGATAGTATTCGGCGTAGCTGACGTCGTTCAGGAGAACCATCTGCACCGAGCGCTTCTTGTGCAGGCGGTCGACCACCGAGAGCACGGCCTCGTCGTCGGTCAGCTCGAGCTGGTACTCGCGGCAGGCGTCGTCGATCATCGTGTATGTCAGGTAGCCGAGGAAGCTTCCGAAGGCCAGCGAGGAGGCCATGAGCGTCACCGACCAGAACGGGTTGTATTGAAACACCCACAGGGCCACGAAAAGCCACATGAAGCTGAAAACCCAGGACAGGGCCAGGATTACCGCCATCGGATAGAGGCCGGGCCGCCGGCAGTAAGGACCGGACTTGAAGCGGAGCTTCACTTTCTGGGTGGACGAAACCATGGTTCGGTCACTCCCTTACCCCCATTGTGACAGAAGTTGTCAGGGTGGGGGCTGCAGAATTGGCGTCATCTGTTAACCGGCTGGCCGTTTACGCCGGCAACGACGGGGTGCCAGAAGGATGAGCCCTAACTGAAGACCATGAGCACCAGGGTGAAGGTGCCGCTGTTCCAGAGCCCGTGCGCCACCATCGAGGGGACGATGCTTCTGGTGCGCTCGAAGACGAAGCCGAAGACCCAGCCCAGGCACAAAAGCGGCACGATGGCGCCGGCGTCCAGGTGCACGGCCGCGAAGAGGGTGGCGCTGACGAAAAGCGAGGTGCCGATGCCGAAGCGGCGCCGCAGGCTGCTGTAAAGGAAGCCGCGAAACAACGACTCCTCGCAAAGCGGGGCCAGCAGGCCGAGCGTCAGGTAGAAAAGAACGGTCGCCAGATGGTTCGAGGAGCGGGCGGCGTCGAGCACCAGCGCGATGATCGGGTTGGAGGATCCCTGCGCGCCCAGGAATTTTGCCGCCGCCAGATAAGCGATCATGACAAGCGGAACCGCCGCGCACCAGGTGGCCAGCCCGACCAGAAAGAGCCTGCCCGGACCGAGCTGGCCTGAATGGAAGCGCAGGCGGATGGCGGTGCGAAAGTTGAGCTGAGCCGGGCGGCAGGCGAACCAGTAGATGTAGAAGAGGGCCGGCGCGTTGGACAGCGCGTAGATGCTGGCCGTGCTGACGGCGGCCAGTATCGGCCCGGACGAGAGCAGGCCCATCGACTTGACCATCTGCTGGGCGACGCTGCCGATGCCGATCTGCGTGGCCAGCCAGGAGATGAACACCACATAGACCGTGCGCAGGTTCCAGGCCGGCTCGGCCCGCCAGAAAGCGTCATAGCGCTGCGCCTCGAGCCTGCCCGGCCAAAGAAAGAGCTGCACGACGATGATGATGCTGCCGATAAGGGCTACCGTCAGGCCGAAACAGAGCACGGTGAGAAGATTGATGAACAGCCCCGCCGCCTTGTCCTCAATGCGCAGCCGCAGGTTGTCATAGCTGGCGCCGTCGCCGGCGTCCTTGTACAGGCGCAAAAGGCAGGCGTCGCGGTACCAGCCGTAGGGTACGCCGGCGATCACGGTGCGCGCCAGCTCCCCCTCCAGCCCCCGGACAAGCTGGTTGCGCCCGTAGATCTGCTCGAGCGCCCGCCCGAGGTTGCTGTCCTTCTTGACCCGGCGGCAGGCCAGCTCGTGGGCGAGCGCCAGCGCCTCCTTATGGTCGGCCGGCTGCGCGCTGTCGGCAAGCAGGATCGCCAGCTTGACCTTGAGGGTCGATGAGTCCGGGTTGTGGTCCAGGCTCTCCTTGAGGATCTTCTCCGCCTCCTGGTGGAAGTTCTTCTGGTGATTCGCGGCCGCCTGCGGATCCGGCTTCGGCCCGAAGACGCCCGCTGCCCCGCCGTGACCGACCAGCCTGTGCTCGACGACGTACATGGCCGTGCCGAACTTGAGCAGCAGCTCGGCCTTGTCGGCCTCCATGATCGCCGTGGGATGGGAAAGCCGCCCCTGGATGCCTGCCGAGAAGACGAGCGCCCAGAGCACGAAAGTGCTCGTATAGAGGAGCATGATCCGGTGCGCTTTCTGGCGCGCCTCATCCTTGAGGACAAAGCACAGCGCGCCCAGAAGGACAAAGCCGGATAACCAGTAAAACAACGGTGCGCTCACCGGCACATCCCTTTGCACCACCGCGGGCGTGCGTCCAGTATAGATTATTTACTCGCCGGCCGGGCCGCTGAAGTTAGCGCCAAATTCGCCCATCTCGCCGAAGCCGGTGAACTCGCCGAAATCCCCGAACCCTTCCATGCCGCCGAACTCGGTGCCGATGTCGTGCATGAAATCGCGGTCGTCGGTTGCGAAATAGCCGGGGTCGGACTTGGGCACGGAGTCGGTGTAATAGCCCCAGGGAAAGCCGCGCGCCAGGCGGCGCCGGCGCAGGAAGGCGGGCAGGCGCAGGAAGCCCAGAGCGATCATCACCGCGGTGATGAAGAGAAGCTCGGTAATCAGTATGTTGCCCCACTGCATGACTTAACGGCCCTGCGGGTTCTGGCTCTCCGGGCGGGCGAGGCATGCCTCGCCCCTGCTGCGGGCAGGCGCTGACCGCGCAGGCTGATCGTATGACCGGCCAGGCCGATAGTCAAGGTTTTAAGTGGGAATATTACTCAGCGTCGGTTAGAAGAGCGACCTTCTGCTGCCCTACGGTGCTGACCGACATGCGCGGGCCTTGCGATCTTCTGAACGCGTCAATGTAGCGGCGCAACGCTTCCCGGATCAGGTCCGAGCGCGTGCGATGTTCGACCTGGGCCACGAAATCGATCTGCTCGAGCAATCCAGGCGGAAGAGCCACAAGAACTTTCCTTGGCATGTGCGATCCTTTTTTCAAGTAGTGTGTGAGTTGGGCGACGTTATGTATACGAAAAACCCAGACGCCATAGACGCTCGCAAGTCCCACAGTCTATGCTAGGTCCGTTTCCAAAGATACAATCTACACTCCCTGACGTTTTTTTTGAAGGGGCAAAATGCCGAGAAATTCGCTAAACCGCTCAAACGAACATAAAAGGTTTCTCTGAATGTCGCGAAGCCAGACCAATCAAGATTCACAGGTCATGCCGGTTTTCAGCAGATGCTCGAGTTGCGCCTTTTCAGCCGATTGATGACCGTCGCGATCGAGGATCTCCTGAACACCGCACGAAATGCCGTTGCCCGCCAGACTTGCAAAGCTGCTGACCATGACTGACACACAAGATTCCGGTTCCGCCAAACTAACGGCCAACGTAAAAGCGGCTGGCTGTGCGGCGAAGATCAGCTCCGGCGAGCTCGCCGAGATCGTGCGGGCGCTGCCCGGCCTCGCTTCACCGGATCTGCTCGCCGGCATGGAGAACTTCGAAGACGCGGCGGTCTACAGGATTACGGAGGAGCTGGCGATCATCCAGACCACCGATTTCTTTCCCCCGGTGGTAGACGATCCATACACGTTCGGCCGGATAGCGGCCGTCAACGCCCTCTCGGATGTATATGCAATGGGCGGGAGACCGATACTGGCCTTGAACATGCTGTGCTTCCCAACCTGCGACTACCCGCTTTCCGTGGCCAGGGAGATCCTGCGCGGCGGCGCCGAGGTCATCGCCGAAGCGGGCGCGGCCCTTGGCGGCGGCCATTCGATCCAGGGCAGGGAGGTGATCTACGGTTTGTCGGTCACCGGCGTCGTGCATCCGGCCGCGGTGCTCACCAACGGCGGCGCGCTTGCCGGGGACTGCCTCGTGCTTACCAAGCCGGTAGGCACCGGCGTCTGCCTGCTGGGATTGAAAGGCGGCGAGCTGCCAGAAGGCGCGCGGCGGGAGCTTATCGCCAACCTGACCGCCCTCAACAACAGGAGCCTGGATGCGGCCCGCCGCTATCCTCTCCACGCGGCCACCGATGTCACCGGTTTCGGCTTGATCGGGCATGCGCACGAAATGGCGCAGGCGAGCGGCCTGGCTGTTTATCTCTCCGCGCCCTCCGTGCCGCTACTGCCGGCCGCCCTCGAGCTGGCCGCCCAAGGGTTCGTTCCGGCCGGAGCATATGCCAACCGCAAGGCATACGCGAACCATATTCGATACGGCGAGGAGGTCGAAACGGCCCTGGCCGATCTGCTGTTCGACCCGCAGACAGCCGGCGGGCTCATGCTGGCGCTGCCGGATGAGCCTGCCCGGCGCCTGGTTTCCGATCTGCGAGAATTGGGTTTGCCGGCCGCTGTCGTGGGGATGTTTCACGCCGGGCCCGCCGGCCTTGTGGAGGTCGCCAATCATGATTAAGCAGATTGATCTGCGCGGGCTTACCTGTCCGGAGCCGGTTCTGCGGGCAAAGAGGCTGCTGGACGATCCGGCGGTCGACAGGCTTGAGGCCCTGGTCGATGATGACGTGTGCGTGAACAACCTCATGCGCCTGAGCCGCAGCTTGAAGGCCTCGGCCCGGCACCAGCGGTGCGACGGCCATTTCCAGGTGATTATCGAGCGCGGCGGCCAGGCTGACGGCGGCGGGCTGCCGGACGGGCAGGCGGAGCCTGCGGTTGCCGCCGCCTACGGGGCCCAGAGGCAAGTAGGCACGGTTGTCTTCCTGGCCAAGGACACATTTGGCGAAGGCGATCCGGAGCTGAGCAGAACGCTTATCAACCTCTTCCTGCAAACCGTGCTGGAAGCCGGGCACAAGCCGCTGGCCATCCTCATGGCCAATTCCGGCGTCAAGCTCATGGCGCCTGATTCGCCGGTGCTCAAGGTGCTCGAGGACTTCCGGGCCGGCGGCTGCGAGGTGCTGGCCTGCGGGCTGTGCCTGGAGTTCTACGGGCTGAAGGAGAAGGTGCCGCCAGAGCAGGTCACCAACATGTTCGCCATAAGCGAGTATCTCTTCGCCGCCGACAAGGTGCTGTCGCCGTAGTGAAGCTTTCAGGGCGCCGCCAGCAGCGGCGCCAGCTCGGCGGCGCGCGGCAGGCCGGTCCAGGCGCCCAGCCTGGTGGTGGCCATGGCCCCCACGGCGTTGGCAGTCCGCCCGATCGCCAGCCAGTCGGGCCCGGTCAGCTCCGCAAGCGCGTCAGCGGTGTCCTCGCTGCTCAGCCTCGTGCCCAGCGCGTGCAGGAGACCGGCGATGAAGCCGTCGCCGGCCCCTATGCTATCCACGCAGGTGACGGGCAGCGGAGGGCAGGCGAAGGTGCCTGCGGTGGTGGCAAGCAGGGAGCCTTTCTCTCCCAGCGTGGCGGCCACCAGCTTCAGGCCGTACCGGCTGCGCAGGCTCTCGGCCGCCGCAGCTGGGTCATCGCCCGGGCTGCCGGGGCTGCTTATGCCGGCCCAGAAGAGGAGCTCGGACAGGTTGACCTTGAGGATGTCGGCGGCGGCAAAGGCCTGCTCGAAGGAGCGGCGGGCCTCGTCATCCTCGCCGGTGGGGAAGCTGCCGTCGAAGCAGACGGTGAGGCCCTTGCGGCGGGCCGTGTCCATCGCCAGGGCGACGGCCGTGCGTCTGGGCTCGGCGGTAAAGGAGATGCCGGTGGCGTGCAGAAAACGGGCGCCGGCGAAGATCTCCTCGCTGATCTCGGAGGTGGTGAGCATCTCGGAGGCGTTCTGGCGGGGGAAGTTGTAGTAGGCGTGCTCGCCGTCGGCTGCCGTCAGGCAGTAGCACTGGGCCGTCGGCCGGCTCTCGTCGACGAGCACGTGCTCGATGTCCACCCCCTCCCGGCCGAGGGTCTTTCTCAGGTAGACCCCGTCAACGTCGGCCCCCACCCTGGCCACCAGCCGGGCCGGCGTGCCCAGGCGGGAAAGGCCGATCGCCACGTTGCTGGCGTTGCCGCCCAGGCAGCGAAAGAAGGAGCCGGCCTCGGCGAGGCTCTGACCCGGGTTTAGCGCCAGCCAGTCCACCGTCAGCTCGCCAATGCAGATGACCGGCATAACTGCTTTCTAGCCGGAAGCCAGAAGTGCTTCCTTGCCGGCCTGCTTCAGGACCTCAGGGTAGATGTTGAAGGCCGGGCGGATGACCGGCAGCAGCGCCAGCGCCTTCGGCGTCGGGCCCTTCGAGACCATCTTGCCGGTGAGAACGGCCACCGGCACGCTGACGCGGCCCATCCAGAACTCGTGGGCGACATCCGCCTTCATGGACATCTCGATCGTCGGCTTCTTGTCGTACTGGCCCCAGACCAGCTTCAGCTCCTGACCGTCCGAGCCGTCCACGGTCAGGCAGCCTTCGGGCTCGCGATAACGGAACTGAACGATCAGCTTCGAGCGCACGAGCTCGCCGGACATGGACGGGTCAGACTTGATCCGGCCCCACAGGTCCATCAGTATGCGCTCGAGCTCCTCGGAACTTGTAAATACCATTTAGAACGCTCCCTTGAATATGCCGCCGATATCCTCGACCGTGGCCTCTCTCGGATTAAACATTATGGCAGGATCCGTCACCGCCGCCTCAGCAAGTTCGGCCAACTCGCCTTCGGCAATATCCGGCACCCCGATCTCCCTCAGGCGGGAGGGCAGGTGGCACCGCTGCATCAGTTTGCGAACACCGTCGACTAGATCCATGGCCGCCCGCTCATCGTCCGCTGATCTACTTATACCCAGAAAACGCGCCGCTAATGCGTATTTGTCGGGAACAGCGCTCAGATTAAACTCGAGACCGTAAGGGAGGTAGACGGCGTTGGTCATGCCGTGATGAGTGCCGAAGCGGGCGCCGGTGGCGTGGGCCATCGCATGCACGATTCCCACCCCGGCGTTGGTAAAGGCCAGTCCGGCCATCGTGCTGGCGACCAGGGTGTGGGAGCGGGCTTCCAGATCGGCACCGTCGGCGGTGGCGGCCGGCAGGTGCTCGAAGATAAGCTTCGCGGCCTCCAGGGCCAGCGCATCGGAGATAACCGATGAGGTGGACACGGCCGCCAGAGCTTCCAGGCTGTGCGTCAGGGCGTCGAAGCCGGTGGCCGCGGTCAGGCGCGGCGGCAGTCCGACGACCAGGCAGGGATCGAGGATGGCCGCGTCCGGGGCCAGAAAGCGGCTGCCGAAGAGGAGCTTCTTCCTCTCCTCGGCATCCTTGATCATGGCCACCAGCGATACCTCGGAGCCGGTGCCGGCGGTGGTCGGCACGCAGACCAGCGGACTGAGCTTGCTGGGCAGGTTGTTCAGCCCCTGATAATCGAGCATGTCGCCACCGTAGGTCAGGCAGATGTTGACGACCTTGGCCGTGTCGATCACCGAGCCACCGCCGACGGCCACGATATTGTCGCAGCCGCCTTCCGCAGCCATGGCCACCGCGCTGTTGACGCAGCGGATATCGGAGTCCGGCGGCACCTGGTCGAAAATGGCTGTCCTGCCGAGACCGGCTGCCTCCAGCGACTCGATGATAGGGGCTACCACGCCCGCTTTAAAAAGGTTGGCGTCCGTGACGATAAAGGATTTTTTACCACCGAATTCCTTGACAACGTCTGCGATACTACCTGCGGTGTGCTCTCCGAAGAGGATCCTGGTTGGCGCATGAAAGGTAAACGGCAGCATGGATGGCTCCGAAGGCCGATAATCGTCTCTGTCCCGGATAAGGGTAAGGGACTAACATACTGCTTGAAATGACAAATAGTTCACCGAAGATCTCAGAAATTCACAGATCGTTTCTTGAATTCTCGGGCAGCTATCTATAGTATGTTCAGACAGTGTTGACATCCGGGAAAACAATGAAACTCAACCGCCTTCTGGCGCTAGGTCTATCAATATTGTTTTTCGTGCCGACGTTGCTTCCGGGCGCCGCCCTGGCGGTGGCCAAGCAGGCTGGCCCGGCCGGCACCATGCTCATCCCGCTCACCCCGAAGATCGACACCCGTACCATCCCGGCCGGCTTGGAGTCAGCGGCCCCGGACAGCTCGCCGGGCCCGGCGGGCTCCGGGCCGTCCGGGGCCGGCCAGGCCCCGGCGGGGCTGGCGCCGGCGCCCGAGAAGATAAGCCCGGAGGTCGGCAACGTCGAGGCGGACGTGGACGACGGCGGCGGCGAGGTGGGTCCGAACACCACTCTCAAGGGCATGATTCAGCTGACTGCTGACGACACGGAATACGACCAGGAGAAGAACACCTTCCTGGGGACTGGCAACGCCGTTGTCTACATAGGCGGGCAGGACTCCAAGCTGGAGGCGGACACGATTCTTTATGACCAGAACAACGAGATAATCGATGCCCGGGGGAACGTTCGCATCTTCCGGGACGGGCAGGTCACCACCGGCAGTGCCTTCCGCTTCAAGGTGAACTCCGACGAGTACCTGATCACCAGGCCGGACACGGAGCTGCAGGGGGCGACCATCATCGCCCGCCAGGGCATCGGCACCCGGGACGGGCTGGCCTTCCGCAAGGGGACCATGCAGCTGCCCAGCCCGGTTCACATCGCCAACGGCATGGCCTACGGGCCGATGAGCACCACCGAGATGATAGGCGACCAGCTGAGTCACCCGATCGCCTACCTGCCCGGCAAGCCGAGCTTCCGCTTCAAGGCCCGCAAGATCACCTTCGAAAAGTACAGAGAGGATCATAACCTCACCATATTCGGTGGCAAGCTGATGTTCGGCAACTTCGGAATTCCCCTGCCGAAATTCACCATGAGCGCCGGGGCGGCAGCCCAGCGGGTGACCTTCCCCGTCACCCCGATGCTGGTGAACAATTTGCAGATGGGCGGCACCAGCATCGGGCCCAGCTTCAACTACTCGCTGGGCAAGGACCGGGTCTTCAACTGGGCTCCCCTGCTGCAGCTGGGCGGGCGCAACCCGGCGCTTGGCACCAGCAGCACCACCAGCGGCAAGATCGGCGCCGGCGTGCGCATAGGCTACGTCACCGGGCACACCAACTTCCAGGCCGCCTACGGCAGCAACTCCAACCTTGTGGTTGCCCAGTACAAGTACTTCTTCAACAACAACCTCAAATGGCAGTCGGGCATCAACCGCTACCTGGAAGACGGGCTTTTCGGCTACCGGCGGGCCCGCCTTCTGGGCGAGCTGGTCAGCACCAAGACCTTCACGCGCGTGCCCTTCATGCAGAGCGTCACCTTCCGCACGGCCGGAGGCTTTGCCCAGGACAACCCGGCCCTGCTCAATCAGACGCCGCAGCTGCAACAGCTCTTCAACACCTCCTCGACCAACCCGAACACGCACAAATTCGCCCTGCGTGTCCAGGAGCAGGTGATGGGCACGACCCAGCCGCTGTTCGCCTTCGGCACCGACAAGGTCGGCGTCAAGTCTTACTTTTACGGCGGCGCCGGGCTGAAAGGCTACTCGACCGGCAACGCCATGGGGCTCCTCCAGGGCGGGCCGATCCTGGACATCCGTCTCGACAGGGTGCGCCTGCAGACCGGTTACACGCAATCGGCCGTGCGCGGCTCCTCGCCTTTCGTCTTCGATCAGTTCATCCAGGGGAACCGCTCCACATCGCTGCAGGGTGATGTGAGAATCTGCAAGTACCTGACGCTGGGCGGCATGC
Organism: Pseudomonadota bacterium; assembly: GCA_021325555.1. Lineage (GTDB taxonomy): Bacteria > Cyanobacteriota > Vampirovibrionia > Obscuribacterales > Obscuribacteraceae > JAJPGY01. The sequence goes on from JAJPGY010000023.1 coordinate 95,116, forward strand.
TCGGTTACAACCTGGACGCCAAAGGGTTTTATCAAAAGGCCATCTCGGCGGCCATCGGCCCGGATGACTTTAAGTTTCTTGTGACACGGCAGATGATGACAGGTTACAACCGCTTCGGTTTCAATGTAATGTATGGGGCGCCGGTCCCATACGACCGGCTGGTGTTGAAGGGCTCGCCCGACGCGGGACAACTGGGCGGCATCTGACCTTTCCGTGGCCAATTTGCAGAGCAGCGATCTCGACTCAGTTTTAAAGACTAAGATGCCTGCCCTCGGGGTGGATCTCGGCGGCACCAAGATAAGCGCGGCCGTCGTCTGCGACCAGCAACTGGCGACCGAGCCCAGGCTCGAGCCCACGCCGCACGGGGCGGACAAGATAGTCGAGGCTGTCCTCTGCCTGCTTTCCGAGTTCCGCAAGGAGCACCTGATCGCCGGCGTCGGCATCGCCACGGCCGGCATCGTCAACGTGGACACCGGCGAGGTGGTCGGCTCGACGGGAAACCTGCCCGGCTGGGAGGGAACGCCGATCCGCACGATCATCGAAAGGCGGACGATGCTGCCGGTGCACGTGGAGAACGACGCCAACGCCTCCGCTTATGGCGAGTTCCGGGCCGGCGGCCTGCGCGACAAGCGGTGCCTGGTGGTGATCACGCTGGGCACCGGCATCGGCGTGGGCATTGTGGTCGACGGCAGGCTTTACCGGGGCGCCCACTGGGCGGCCGGCGAGTGCGGGCACATCCGCATCTCGCTCGATAACAAGCGGCTGTGTACCTGCGGCCTGTTCGACTGCTGGGAGGCTTACGGCGCCGGCAGGGGACTTGTGGCCACGGCCGAGGAGCTCGTCTGCGGGTTGACCGAGGACCAGTCCGAGCTGGCCGGCAAGGGGAAGAGCCTGACTACCCAGGCGGTGACGGCGGCTGCCGCCCGCGGCGACATAATGGCCAGGCGGGCCATGGCCATCTGGCACGAGCACCTGTGTGCCGGCATGGTGACGCTCGCCCACACGCTCGACCCTGACTGCTTTGTCCTTACCGGCGGCATGGAGCAGTTTGTCGATTACGCTCTTCTGAGCGAGCTCATGACCGACCGCACGCTGCCGCGCATCGCCGAGAAGCTGGAGATTAGAAGGTCGGTTCTGGGCAAAGACGGCGGCATGATAGGGGCTGCGCAGCTGGTGCTCGATCAGATCACCGCCGGGGTGTAACCGGGCGATAGCGTCTGCCCGCGGGCGACCGGCGATTGGCCGGTCGGCTGTCAGCCGGCCTGCTCTTAGGGCCACGTGATTAACTTTTAACAGGTGGCCAGCGGTCGAGCCAAGCAGGCTGGCTGTTTTCGTTCCCGGGCAGGTTACAAGTTAATCACCTGGCCCCAGGCGGCAACGGCGGGTTGGTCCGGCTGCCGACCGGAGCTCCCGCCCGTCGGGCCCGTACATCGGCTGTAACAGCCGCCCGCTCATCGGTGCTCCCCTGGCCGGCAGCGATCCTGCGCCCAGACCGGCCGGCCGCCCAGGATCACCTGCTTGATGGAAAGCGACTGCTCGTCCCAGATAACCAGGTCGGCAAGTTTGCCGGCAGCCAGGTGCCCGATCGACCGCTCCAGCCCGAGGGCGGCTGCCGGGTTCCAGGTGGCCATGCGGATCGCCTGGGCAAATGTGGCGGCGCCCCAGCTGACCATGTTTCTCACAGCCTGGTCGAGGCTCATCGAGGAGCCGACCAGACCGCCCTGGCTCGTCCCTATCTGGGCGCGGTCCGTGACCAGGATCGTGCGGGCGGCGCCCTTCAGCTTTATGACAAGCTCGATTACGGCCGGGTCTACATGCAGCCCGTCGGGGATCAGGCAGCAGCTCACCTGCGGGTCGATTAGAGCCGCCGCGACAGCCCCGGGCGCCCGGTGGTGCAGCGGCGGCAGCGCGTTGAACGTGTGCGTCATAAGCGTCGCCCCCTGATCGAATGCCCGCCTGGCCGTCTGGAAATCGGCGTTCGAGTGTCCGAGCGAGACGCGCACGCCGCGGGCGATAAGAAGCCGCACCGCCTCGCCATCCGGCTCCTGCTCCGGCGCCAGCGTCATGAGGGCCACGTCGTCGGTAATGAGCGCCTCAACCGCCGCAGCCGAAAGCGGCTTGATCCACTCGGGCGGGTGGACGCCCGGCCTTGCCGGGGAGAGGAACGGACCTTCCAGATGGATCCCCGGCATGCGCGCCTGCCCGTCTGCTCGGGCGACAGTCTGCCCGACTGCTGTCAGGGCGCCGGGGCCGCCGGCCGCCAGGGCGCGCAGGAGAGCCCGGTCGGCAGCCACTCCCTGGCGGGACAGGAAGCCTATGTTCTTTCTCAGGTGGGCGGTATCGGCGGTTATCAACGTGGGCAGGAAGGCGGTGACGCCGGCCGCGGCCATCGCCCGGCGCAGGGCGGAAAGCTCGGTGGCTGTCGGGTCGCCCCAGAGATTGCCCTCGGGACCGCCGTTTACCTGCAGGTCGAAAAGACCGGGCGTGACCACGCAGCCGCGGGCATCCAGCACGGTGCAGCCAGCGTCGCCCGCAGGCTGCCCGTCCGCAAGACGCTCAATCAACTGGCCGTCAATCCAGATACTGGTGCAGCGCTCCTCGAGCGGGGTGACAAGCCGGCCACCCATAACTATCAGTGATGTCATAATGAGGCCGCCGGTGGTGTGCGAGCTGGCATACAATTTGCTTGTATCGGATTGGACCAATATATCGCAGGGAATATTAATGGTTGGATTGGCGGATTCACAAGGCCTCCCGGCAAATGGCAGATGCTAACCCTACTATCAACCCGGTCACCGGGCGCCAGTGGGATCTCAACTCGCTGATCGAGAAGCTCCTGGAGCTGCAGGACGCCCTGCTGCAGGCCCAGGAGCGCAACATCATGCTCACCGCCCAGGCCCGCGAGCTGGAGCGGGTGGCCAGGGACGCCGAGGACCTGAAGGCCGAGCTGGCCAATCAAGGTCAGCTTCTGTCAGATAAAAGCCGGGAGAACAAGCACATCCATCAGGAGCTCTCCAGGATGGCCAGTGTTCTGGAGGCGAAGATGCAGGAGACCGAGGATCTGAAGACGGTGATAAGCGACCTGCAGCACCAGCTCAAGACCTGCCAGTCAGAGCGCGACCTGCTGGCCGTGATGCTCACCGATGCGGAGAACGCCGCCAAGCAGGTGCGGCGGCAGGCCAGCGATATCGGCAAGGTCTCGGGGGCGCAGGAAGCCTACCAGCCGCCGGCGAAAGACGCCCAGCAGGGCGGTTCGAGCTGGCTCAAATATCTCAAGGGGAAGCAGGGTTAGGCTCGGCCACCGGTGATCCGGGGGCGCCGAGAGCGTTGGGGTCGCCCAGCGGGGCCAGCTCGCCGGCGCTGCCGGCCTTGCCCATCGGCGGCGGCTCGACCGGGCCCGCCGGGCTCCTGCTGCCGAACAGCTCCTTGAGCGCCGTGGATACCCCGTGCACGTTCACGTAGGTCGTGCGGTAGCCGAGGATCCCCTTTTTGGTCGTTATGGTGTCGCCGAGAATCGAGTGTCCCTGGATGCTGGAGGTGCCGAACCAGCCCTTTTTCCTCTGGAGCTGATTGCCCAGCACGTTGACGTCTGTCTCCCTGGTGCCGAAAAAGCCCTTCTTCCGCGCGAAGCCGTCCCCGAAGCGATCCTGAACGGAGACCTGGGCCGGCCCGAATCCCCATTTGTGACCGATGTTTATCTGATCGCCGTAGCCGTCCGTGACCTTGAAGTTGTTGCCCCAGGCCAGCGCCGCTGCCCCCCATGAAAGGCACACGAGCGCCGCGACCGCCGACGTTCCAATAGCCCGGATCATAGCTGAGACCTCCCTGCACCGACACACTAATTGTGACTGACCGCCCGGGGTTTTGTTCCTTGCTAAGATCATGGCCACTGCTTTTGCAGGCGCACACTTGGAAGCGAACTTGGAAACAATCTCCAACGAGATCCTGGCCGGCAACCGGCGCGCCCTCGCCCGGGCGCTGACCATTGTCGAGGATGGCGGACCGGAAGCCTCCAGCCTGGTGCGCAGGCTCTTCCCCTACAGCGGCAGGGCGCAGCTGATAGGTGTTACCGGCTCGCCCGGGGTCGGCAAATCGACGCTCGTGGATGCTCTTATCGCCGAGATCCGCCGGGGCGGGCTCAAGGTGGGCGTGCTGGCCGTCGACCCGACGAGCCCCTTTACCGGCGGGGCGATCCTCGGCGACCGCATACGGATGCAGGAGCACACGCTGGACAGGAACGTCTTCATCAGGTCGATGGCCAACCGCGGACATGCCGGCGGCACCGCGCTGGCCACCTACGACGCCGTGCGCATGCTGGAGGCCTTCGGCTACGAGGTGGTCATCATCGAGACCGTCGGCGTCGGGCAGTCGGAGCTGGCCATCGCCCAGACCGCGGATACGACCATCCTGGTCTTGATGCCCGGATCCGGCGACGAGATCCAGGCCATCAAGTCCGGGATCATGGAGATAGGCGACATCTTCGTGGTCAACAAGGGCGACCTGCCGGGCGCAAGCAAAACGGCCTCGGAGGTCATGCACAGCCTGGAGCTGGCCAAGCTGCCAACGGCCTGGAAGCCGCCGGTGCTCATTACCGTCGCCGAGACAGGCGAGGGGATGCCCGAGGTCTGGGCGGCGATTGGCGAGCACCGGAAGTTCCTCGAGGCAAGCGGGTTGCTGGTTGAACGGCGCAAGGCCAAGGTGCAGGCCGAGCTCGAGGAGCTGGTCGCCGACATGGCGCGCAGCAACCTGAAGGCCTCGCTTGCCCACTCGCACATTCAGGACCTTTTGGCACTGGTGGTCGGGCGGGAGCTCGACCCGCACAGCGCCGCCGAGGGGCTCATGCAGGAGCTGTTTGGCAACGGCGGCCGCTGACCGAGGAGCCGCCCGCAAGGCGCAGGCAGGCGCCGACTGGTCGGCTAAAGCACGCTGCGCCCGCCGTCCACGCAGAGCCCGGCGCCGGTCACCCAGCCGTTTTCCGGCCGGGCCAGAAAGAGAATCCCCCTGGCCACCTCTTGCGGCTCGCCGGCCCGCCCGATCGGGTGGAGCTTCTTGCTCATATCCAGGACGTTGTCCACCGCCTCCTGGTCGCCGGCCGAGGAGAGTATCGGCGTGCGCACGATGGCCGGGATGACCACGTTCACCCGCACCCGCAAGGGGGCCAGCTCCACGGCCAGGGCGCGGCTGAGCGCCACCACGCCGCCCCTGGCCGCCGCCCTCCACCATGGCCCGGGCGCCGAACTTGCACATGAACCAGGTTCCCTTGAGGTTGACGTCGACAATGTAGTCGTGGTCCTCCCCGGTCATCTCCAATATGCTGCCCATTCGGAAGACGAAGGCCTTGCCGAGCGAGGCCACCGCCGCCTTCAGCTTGTCGGCGTCGCGCCCGGTTATCACCACGTTGGCCCCTCGGCCGCCAGCATCCTGGCAGCGGCCAGGCCGATCCCCGATCCCCCGCCCCCTGCCGTTCCCCGAGCGCCACCGCCACCTATCGACTGGCAGATCATAGCAGCAGCAGCCGGCAGGATCACGGATTTTTGCCTTTCCAGAAGATGAAAGCAGGCAGTCCGGAGGCGATGATCAGCAGGCCGCCGCCGCTGTAGGCAGGGGCCAGGCAGATCTGCCCGACGAGCACGGCAGAGGCCACGATCAGGTAAAGCGCGGGCAGGAGCGGGTAGGCCGGGGCGATGTAGGGCCGGGGCCGATCCTTCTGCTTGCGGCGCAGGATGAAAAGCGCCCCCACCGTCGCCACGTAGAAAAGCAGCGCCGCCGACACCACGTACTCGAGCAGGTTGCTGTAGGTGCCGGACAGGGTCAGGATGGCGCTCCACAACCCCTGGATGAGGAGCCCGAAAACCGGCACGTGGCGCGTGACGTGCAGCTGGCCGGCGCTCTTGAAGAAGAGCCCGTCGCAGGCCATGGCGAAGTAGGCGCGCGGGCCGGCCAGGATGAGGCCGTTCAGGCAGCCGAAGGTGGAGATCATGATCGCCGCCGCCATGATCCACTTTCCGGCCGGGCCGAAGAGGATCTCGGCCGCGGCCGTGCCCACGCGATCCTCGGCCGCAAAAGCGATGCCCCGCCCGACAACCGTGCCGGCGTCCGGCGATCCGTTGAGCGGCAGCACGAGCAGGTAGACTATATTGGCCAGCAGGTAGATGAGCACCACCAGCGATGTGCCCAGCGCCAGGCTCCTGGGCAGCGTCTTCTCGGCGTCCCTGACCTCGGCGCCGGCAAATGTGATGTTGTTCCAGGCGTCGCAGGAGAAGAGGGCGCCGACCATGGCCAGACCGAGGACGGCCAGGAACTTCACCCCTTCGATCGGCTGCCCGGCAAGGTCGCGCGGCTGCCAGAGATCGGTCAGGTTGACGGCGGCGCCGTGAAACTTGTCGAAGGAGAAGAGCCCCAGCGCGATAAGCGCGGCCAGCGCCCCCACCTTGGTCACCGTGAAGCTGGTCTGGATGAGCCTGGCCGTGTGCAGCCCCCGGCAGTTGACGGCGGTGAGCAAGGCGATAACCAGGACCGCCACCAGCTGCACGGTGGAGAACCTCCATCCGCCTGCCTGAAGCAGGAGCTGACTGTTGGAGACCCAGGGCAGGAAGACCCCGAGAAACTTGCCGAAGGCGACGGCCACGGCCGCTATGGTGCCGCTCTGAATGACGGTGAAGAGCGTCCAGCCGTAGAGAAATCCGGCCAGCTTGCCGTAAGCCTCGCGCAGGAAGACGTACTGCCCGCCGGCGTGCGGGTACATGGCCGCCAGCTCGCCGTAGCAGACGGCAGCTGCCACGGTTAAAAGGCCGGCCAGAAGCCAGCACATGAGAAGCCAGCCCGGCGATCCCACCTGCCGGGCCGTCTCCGCCGAGACGATGAAGATCCCGGAGCCGATCATGGAGCCGACCACCACGGCGGTGGAATCGACCAGACCGAGGGCCCGCTTGAAATGCCCGCCGCCCGGTAGGGACTGGCCGCCGCTGGCGCTTCTGCTCGAGATCTCGTCTGCTTCCACTGGTCCCACCCGGCGCCCGCCAGTGATTATCGCTTTGCCCGGCGTTTGGCCTTGGCGCGCACCGTGGCCTTGCCCTTGCGCGTGGGGCGTGCGGAATGAGCGCCGGCCCTCGCCTCGGTGGAGAGCGGTGCGGGCGAGGCGCCCTTGAGGGTCTCGGCGCTCCTCCTCACCCGGCCGGCCGCGCAGGCCGTCCAGCTGCGGCAAGCCTGCCCCGACAGATCCTGCATGCGCGTTAGCTCGCCGCCAGCAAATTTTCTCCCGTCAGGCATAGGCAAATATGGTAATAGATCTTAATTTGCCGGGAAGCAGCGCCGGATCATAGCTATACGAAACCTTACTCTAATGTCATCAAATATATATGCCTAAGCTATCTCTTTCGGCTTGACTTGCCGTTTTCGGATGAATAGGATTTACCAACCGGGCAGCGGGCGAAGCGCTGCCGCTACAACTTCCTCCACACCCTGCGGTTTTCGTATGCCCAAAATTGCCATCATCAGCCGGCCCGACCAGGGCGTTCTGATCGACGTCGGTGGGTGCGCCACTCTTCAAGAGGCCACGCAGCAGCTCGTCTCGACGCTGGAGATTTCGGGCGAGTTCTGGAGAGGGCTGTCCATCGAGCTCAACCTGGGCGATCTTTCGCTGACCACGCAGGAGGTGGGCCGGATCCTGGCGATCGTCGCCGAGGCGGGGATCAAGCCGGCGCAGGTGTTTGCCAGCAATCCGCTCACCGTGGGCGCTCTAACCGTGCTCAAGGTCCCTGTCGCCACCGGCAGGCCGTCGAGCTCGCCGGCGGCAAGCGAGCAGGCCGCGCCCGGTCCCGCCGCTGCCGGGCAGGAGACGGGCGGCGCGGCGGAAAGCCCGGAGGCGGGACCGGTTGACGGTTCGCCGGAGGCGACCGCTGCCGCCGAGACCGGCGGGCAGGAACCTGCCCCCGCCGACGGTGGCACCGGGGCCGCTCCCGGAATCCTCTATCTCCGGCAGACTTTGCGCTCCGGCCAGTCGGTGAGCCACAAGGGGCATCTCGTCATCATCGGTGATGTCAACCCGGGCGCCGAGGTGACCGCCGACGGCGACATTACCGTCTGGGGCGCCCTGCGCGGCATCGCCCACGCGGGGCTTAACGGCGATGCCGCCGCCGAAATAAGGGCCCTGCGTCTGGAGCCGATCCAGCTGCGGATCGCCCACGCGATCGCCCGCGCCCCCGACCGCCCGCGCAAGGGGCGGAATGCCGCCGGCGCAGCCGAGACGGCCAGGATAGTCAACGGCACCATCCGCATAGCGGCCAACACACCCGATTAGCATCCCGTCCGAAATGCGGGCAGGCGAGAGCCCCCCGTGAGATCCCCACCCAAAGCAAAGGGAATACGAAATGAGTGGCAAGGTCATAGTGATCACCTCCGGCAAGGGCGGCGTTGGCAAGACAACGGCGTCCGCCAACATCGGCGTCGCCCTGGCGCAGACAGGCGTGAGCGTGGCCATGGTGGACATGGACATAGGGCTTCGCAACCTGGACATCCTCATGGGTCTGGAGAACCGGGTGGTCTACAACCTGGTCGATGTGGTCGAGGAGCGCTGCAAGCTGCGCCAGGCCCTCGTCAAGGACAAGCGCCTGCCCAACCTCTGCCTGCTGCCCGCCGCCCAGACGCGCGACAAGACGGCCGTGAACGCCGAGCAGATGAAGAAGCTCTGCGGCGAGCTGAAGGAGCTGTTCGATTACGTGCTGGTCGACAGTCCGGCCGGAATAGAAAGCGGCTTCCAGAACTCGGTGGCCGGCGCCGAGGAAGCGGTGATCGTGACCACCCCGGAGATGTCCGCCGTGCGCGACGCCGACCGGATTATCGGCCTGCTCGAGGCCAGAAAAGACGAGATCCAGCAATACCGCCTGGTGCTGAACAGGCTCAGGCCCGGCATGGTGCGCACCAACGACATGATGAGCGTGGAGGATGTCCTGGAGATCCTCTCCGTGAAGCTGCTCGGCGTGGTGCCGGAGGACGAGCAGATAATCGTCTCCACCAACAAGGGCGAGCCTGTCGCCGGTACCGACAACACCCGCGCCGGACTTGCCTTCCGCAACATTGCCCGCCGCTTGCGGGGAGAGGATGTGCCGCTCATGGACCTCGACGAGCTCAACCAGGGCTGGCTGTCCAGGATGGTCAGGTTTTTCGCGCCAGCCAGGGCGTAGATTATGGAGGAGCTGAAGGTGCAAGTTCTTAACTGGTTTTTCCACCGAAAGAATGAGTCCACCCGGACCAAGGCCAAGGATCGCATGCGGCTCATGCTCATCCACGATCGACTGGAGCTGCCCGCCGACCGGCTGGCCAGCCTGGAGGAGGAGCTGGTGGCGGTGGTCTGCCGCTATTTCGAAATAGATCGGGAAACCACCCGCTTCGATCTGCAACAATACGAGCGCAGGGCGGCTTTGATCGCCAACTTCCCGTTGCTGCGTTCCAAGTGTTGAGCACGACCGAATCAAGAGCCTTTGACTCATACTACCTAAGGAACCTTCTCCGGCTTGCCGCGGAGATTGACTGGTGGCTCGCGGGGGCCACCGCCTTCCTGGTCGCGGTGGGCCTGGTCACCTTGAAGGGCGCCGGCCAGGGCGGGCTTTTTTACGAGAAGCAGCTGGAGTTTATCGTCGCCGGGCTGGCAGCGCTCGTCATGTTCTGGCGGGTGCCCTACTTCTTCTGGACGCAGAAGGCTGTGGTGCCGGTTGTCTACGCGGCCAACCTGCTCCTGCTGCTGGCGGTGATGGTCAAGGGGCACACGGCGCTCGGCGCCCAGCGCTGGCTGTCGCTGGGGCCGGTGACCCTGCAGCCCTCGGAGATCGCCAAGATCGTGGTCATCTTCACGCTGGCGGCCTGGTTTCGCGGCCGGCCGATCCGGGGCTTTCTGGACATCTTCAAGGCCCTGGCTATCATGCTGCCGCCGGCCGTTCTGGTCTTCAAGCAGCCGGACCTGGGAACCTCGCTCACGTTTGCGGCCATGTTCCTGGCCATGTCTTTCTGGGCCGGGGCCACGGCCTGCGATATCCTGGTCCTTTTGAGCCCGGTGGTCAGCCTGATCCTCAATGCGGTGTCGCTGGAGTCCTGGCTCATCTTTATCCTTTTCGCCGGCACCTGGCTGGTAGTCACCTGGCGGCGGCGCACATGGTCGCTGCCGGTCCGTCTTTTGATGTGCGCGGCGGTGGTGGCCGCCTGTTTCGGGGCCGGCGAGCTGCGACCGCACGTGTGGGGAATGCTCAAGGAGTACCAGCAGAAGAGGCTGACCAGCTTCGTCAATCCCTATGATGATCCGCGCGGCTCGGGCTACCACATCCTGCAGAGCCTGATCGCCATCGGCAGCGGCGGCGTCTCGGGGGCCGGCCTCGGTCGCGGCAACCAGAGCCAGGGCGCATTCATTCCCGAGCGCCACACCGACTTCATCTTCGCCGTGATCGGCGAGGAGCTCGGTTTCCGGGTGTCGCTTCTGGTCATTCTCGCCTACGCGGTAATCTGCGTGCGGGCGCTGGTGATCGCCTATCACAGCCGGGAGGAGCCTGCCGGCAGCTTCGTGGCCATCGGTCTTATGGCCATGTTTCTCTTCCACGTCTTCCTCAACGTCGGCATGACCATGGGCATCATGCCGGTGGCCGGCGTGCCGCTGCCGTTTCTCAGCTACGGCGGCACGGCCCTGGTCGTCGACCTGATCGGCATCGGGCTGCTCATGTCCATCCGCTCGCTCAACCCGGCTCCTGAAAAGGGCGTCTGGCGGTAGGATGCCGCGGGCCGGCCGGCCCCGGGCACCACCGGCGATGCCCGGCCGGGCCGGCCGGTGAAGGGATGTGACGGACTTTTAAGAGTGTGTAGGAAAATGTCCGCGGCAGGCGGCAGGAGATCCGGGGGCAGCGCCACATCTGCCGGGGATAACGTCGGCACCGGCGGCGGGGCGCGCCTGTCCGTTATTCAATGCCATTGGGGTACGGCAAGAGGCGGTCATGATTGTGGAGAGCTGCAGGAGTTGCGGGTTCAGGCATAGGGAGCGGGCGAGCTTTTGTGCGACCTGCGCCTGGCAGGAGTTCGCTTCCCGCGACATACCCCCGGAAGCCGGGGCCGGGCCGGCAGGCGGGTGGATAAGGGATGCGCTCGTGTCAGTCGGGCGGCTGCTGGCCGCCGCGCGGGGCTGGCTGCCAAGCCTGTCGGGGCCAGACAGCACCGCGCAGGACGCCCGGCTCGCTCCCCGGCCGCCCTGGCCACCCTGGCCACCTGCGGTGAGCTCTTCTCTCGAGCACCCCGCCCAGCTCATCCGGCCAGCGCGCTACCTCGAGCTCGCTGCCGGCAGGGCGAACCTGCCGGCGAATCACCGCCTCGGCAGGCTCGACGGCAGCGGCCATACGGTCGCCGTGCTCGCTCCTGCGCGGCCCGGTCTTTCCTCTCGCCCGGATCAGATCCCCGGCGATCGTCTCCAGGTCAAGGCCGATCGGCGCCTGGCGAGCTTTCGGGTTCAAGTGATCGCACAGCAATATAACTCTGGTCCCCATTTCACGTCCTTCGGCCCGCTCAATGTGCTTGCCCGTGTCTCCGCCGCGGTGGCAGAGACAGGTATATGGACAGGGCAACTGCCACCGCGATCAGCATGATGATCTGAAGAAATGCGCCCACCGCCGGCGCCACCTGAGCCAGCGGCGGCACAGCCTGCATGCGCCCGAGCTGATCGACCCGCGGCCTGGCAGGCGGCAACTGCACCCCACCGGAGGGTGTGCTTATCACCTGCGCCTTGCCTTTTGGCTGTTGGCCACCGGCCGGCTGTCCGGCAGGCGCGCTGCCGGCACCAGGAGGTGCGGGCGTGCCCGCGCCGGGCGCGCCCGGGCCCTGGGCACGGCCGGGGCAGCAGGCGGGGCCGGCCAGCAGGAGGGCAAGCAGGCAGCCGAGCAGCGGATTGTTGAAGCGTTGTAAACTCATGTGCACCGTCCTGTTTGCACGGCAACTCCACCCCACCTCGATCACCGACTGCGGTGCCACCGGCGAAGTTGCAGGATTGCCGGCAGATTTAACACAATCGTCGTTTTCCTTGCGGAAATTCGTCACCGCCTCCGGGCCCGCGAACCTCGGGCAACCAGCCTCGTCAGGCAGTGTTCAGGATGCAAGCGCGGCTTGACTGGAGATCGGCTGCGATGCGGGCGAGGAAAATAGTCTGTGCCGAACGACCCGGGGAAGGGCGGCTGATCTTTGCTATGAGCTGGCCCCGGCCAGGCTTTCCGGCAGAAGTCAAAGGAGCCTGCGGCAGGGCACGAGGAGCTCGCAGGGTTCGTCAGGCAGTTCGGGCAATCGCGCAGGGGAAAAGGCACGTTTAAGCAACTGTATCGAAATGGGGCGCAGGCCGGAACCTTGGCCGGCGGCAGCCGTCGGCCGGGTTGCATTGTACGGCGGCAGATTTGACAGACCAGCACGTTTTGTTGCCTGGTCGGGGAGATTCGGTCATGAAACGATACGCAGCCGGTGCCATTGCCAGCGCGAGCGTCACGGCAGCGCTTTTTGCGGGTTGCAGTCAGCTCGATCAACAGATCTCCGCGGAGAAACAATTGATCGACAAGCAGGCTGCCGCCCAGAAGCAGCTCATCGAGCGGCAGGCCGACCGGTTAAAAGAGCAGGTTGAACGCCAGAGAGCCCGGGCGCTCACAGACCTGGATACACGCAAAGAGCAGCTGGACATCGATAAGAGCGTAATCGACGAGCAGGAGAAGAGCATCGAGAAGCATGCTGCCTTTCTCAAAAGAGATATCGACCGGCAGACGATTACCGACAAGTTGCAGGTCGAGCGAAACGCGGCGGCGGTCAAGCAGGCTATCGACAGAGGCAATCAGACAGCCGGCAAGCCGGTCCCGCGTGGCTGATGCGGCTCAGCGGGAACCTGGCGGCCTGCTGCCCGGTCAAAACTTACGACGACGGCGAGCGGCTCGCCGAGAGCCGGCCGCAGCCGTCCGGCACCATGATGGCCCGTACTTTCGGAGGAGACCATGAAAACGTTTTCCAGCACGCAGGAGCTTTACTCAATCATGCGCAGCTTGTGGACCCGCATCGGCTCACATGAGAAGATCGCCCCCAAACTTTTGCGCTCGCGCCTGGTCGTTCGCTTCGTCTTCGACAATCCGGAAGGAGAGCTGCTCATCGACGGGCGCGACGGCAAGGAGCTCAAAGTTCACACCGGGGGCGCCGGTCCGGAGCCGGACGTCGAGATGAGCATGGACGCCGAGGTGGCCAACGAGTTCTGGCGCGGCAGATTGAACGTGCCCGAGGCGCTTATCGCAGGGCGGATTCGCAGCCGCGGCCCTGTCCACCGGGCGCTCGCCCTGCTTCCGGCGCTGAAGCCGGCCTTCTCCTTCTATCCGGCGGTCGTCGACAGCGTAAAAGGTAAAGCTGCTTGAACGATCCGGGGAACAGGAGGGCGGCAGCTAGCATCTGACCAGCAAAATGGTACATTTCCTCCATGTCCAGAGAGCCAGCACGAACATTGTCGATAGGGGCAGAGCAATCAGGGTCAAGGCAGCACAGCCCGGCCGATTGCTGGCTGCAGGCTGACGACGGCTATGCGATTTTCTACCGCCACTACCGGGGCCGCCCTGGCCGCCCGGCAATCCTTTACCTGCACGGCATCGAAGGTCACAGCGGCTGGTTCGCGCCCACGGCCGAGTTCCTGCACCGGCTCGGCATGAGCGTCTACGCGGCTGACAGGCGGGGGGCCGGGCGTAATCAGGCTGAGCGCGGACGCCTCAAGAGTTACCGCCAGCTCACCGCGGATCTGCGGCTGCTGATCGGGCAGGTGCGGCAGTGGCAACCGGACAGCCCTTTGTTTGTGATCGGCAACTGCTGGGGGGCCAAGACGGCGGTGGCCGCGCTGCAGGACGAGCAGATTGCCGGCCAGGTGAGCGGGCTTGTCCTCACCTCGCCGGCGATCGGCGCCAAAGTGGATTTCCCGCTGGTCACCAAGCTGGCCGTCGGGTGCTGCTGGCTTCTCGGTTGTCGCCACCGCTTCGCCCTGCCGATCGCCCCCGAGCAGTTCACCGACAACCCCCGCTATATCGAGTTCATCCGCAGCGACCCCGAGCGCCTGACGGAAGCGGAAGCCTCACTTCTGGTCGAGAACCTGACTCTGAGCCGCATCGTAAGGATTGGCGCCGCCCGGCTCACGCTCCCGGTCCTGGTGCTGCAGGCCGGAGCCGACGTCATTGTCGACGTGCGGGCGGTCAGGCAGTGGTTCGCGCAGGTTCCGGCCCGGGACAAGGAACTGCGTATCTTTGCCGACTCGGCCCACAGCCTGGACTTCGACGCCAACCCTGAGGAATACCGGCAGTGCCTGTCCGGCTGGATCGAGGTCAGGGCGAGGAGGTCACCGGCATGCGAATAAAGCTCATCGAATGCTATCGCGTACTCCTGCCCTTCCGCTTTGCTTTCAAGCACAGCCTGGCCAGCCGGTCGCAGTCGGAAAACGTGATCGTGCGCGTGGTGCTCGAGGACGGCTGCGAGGGCTTCGGCGAGGCGGTTCCGCGCCAATATGTGACCGGCGAAGACGCGGCGGGGGCGATCGAGCGCATTCAAAAGCAGTTCGCCCCCGCGCTGGCCGGAGACGATCTGCCGCCGGCGGCCTCGATTGTCGAGTACGTGGCCGGCAAGTTCGACAGCCTGGGCCTGGGGCGGAACCCCTGGGGAGCGGCCTGGTGCGCGCTCGAGCTGGCGATACTGGATGCGGTATCACGGGCGGAAAACATTTCCGCTGCCCGGCTCTGGCCGGGCAGCCAGGCGCAGGCGGTCCGCTACGGCGCCGTGGTGCCTGTGGCCGGCATCTCCACGGTGGCGGCCGTACTGTGCTTTTACCGGCTGTATGGATTTCGCACGGTCAAGCTGAAGGTCGGCCCGGACCTGGAGCACGGCCGGCGGTGCCTGCGCCTGGCCAGGCAGATCATGGGCCCAAAGGCTGTCTTGCGGGTGGACGCCAACTGCGCCTGGACGGTCGAGCAGGCGATCTCGGCGGCCGGGCAGTTTCGCCGCTATGGCATCGCCTCGATCGAGCAGCCGGTGGCGGCAGGCGACCTGGCCGGACTGCGGGCGGTTAGCGCCGCCATCGAGGAGGAGGTGATCGCCGACGAATCGCTGTGCACCCTCGAGCAGGGCGGCCGGCTGGCGGAGATGGGCGCCTGCGGCGGCTTCAACATACGCCTGTCCAAGGTCGGGGGGCTGGTTGCCGCCAGGCGCATGGCTGCTCTGGCGCGTCAGGCCGGCATCAACTGCCACCTGGGCGCGCAGGTCGGCGAAAGCGGCATCCTGGCAGGGGCAGGACGGCTGTTCGCCAGCCTGGAGGAGCCGCTGGCCAATTGCGAGGGGTCATACAACCTTCTCCTGCTCAGGCAGGATCTGACCGTAGAAAATCTGACCGTGGGACCGGGCGGCTGGGCCCGCGTTGGCGCCGGACCCGGGCTCGGTGTCACGGTCATACGTGAGCGCCTGGGCTCGCCCGACGAGCCCGCGTCAGGGCCCGCTCGCATACCGGAGGCTGGAGATCATGTTATTCACTAATTTGGAGATCGCCATCGGCCAGAAATTCAGGGAGCTGGCATATATCCGCCGCTTCGAGGCGTCCGCCCGCGAGCCCCGGCAAACGCAGCTGCTCAAGCTTTTGAGCATTGTGGAGAACAATCAGGATACCGCGTTCGGCAGGAAGCACCGCTTCGGCGCAATCCGCTCGGTCGAGGACTTCCAGTCGGCGGTGCCCCCCTGCACCTACGAGGACCTCTTCCCGTACATCGAGCGAGAGATGAACGGAGAGAAAGGGCAGTTGACGCAGCAGGAGCCTGTGATGTTCGCCACCACCAGCGGTACCACGGACAAACCCAAATACATTCCCATAACGCCGGCTCATTTGCGGGATTACACGGACGCTTTCCAGGTGCACAACTATCAGCTGATCAAAGACCACCAGGCGGCCGCCCGCGGGCGCTTTCTGGTAATCTCGAGCAGCGACGAGGAGGGCAGGACTGCCGCCGGCATCCCCTACGGCGCCGTCTCCGGCGTTCTTTGCCGGAACCAGCCGGCCATCCTCAGGCGGCACTTCGCCCTGCCCTACCAGCTGGGCCGGATAAAGGACATCGATACCAAGTATTACCTGATGCTGAGGCTGGCCGTTCCCCAGAACGTCTCCGCCATCCTCTGCTGCAACCCGTCGAGCTTGCTGGTGCTGGCCGACCAGCTGCGCCTGCACGGTGAGGACCTGGTGGCCGATATTCGTGACGGCAAGGTGAGCCGCCAGTTTGCCGTGCCGGAGCCAACTCTGGCCGTGCTGGCCCCTTATCTCAAGCCTGACCGGCCGGCGGCCCGGGCGCTGGAGCGGATCCTGGAGGCGGACGGGGCGCTTGCGCCGGCTCGCGTCTGGGCGCAGCTTGGCCTCATATCCTGCTGGAAGGGTGGCCCGATGGGGTTCTACCTGGAGCAGTTGCCCGATCACTTCGGCGACGTGCCGGTGCGCGATCTCGGCTACATGGCCTCGGAAGGGCGGGGCTCGATTCCGCTGACCGACGAGGGCGCGGGCGGGGTGCTGGCCGTGAGCAGCCACTTTTTCGAGTTCGTGCCCGAGGAGGACTGTGGGCGGCCGCAGCCCCGTTTCCTGACCGCCGACAGGCTTGACCTCGATCGGCGCTACTACATCTATTTCACCACCGCCTCCGGGCTCTACCGCTACAACATAAACGATCTGGTCGAGGTGGTCGGCTTCTTCGCCAACACGCCGGTCATCCAGTTCGTGCGCAAGAGCGCCGGCTTCAGCTCGATTACCGGCGAGAAGCTGACCGAAGAGCAGGTGCGCATCGCGCTCTCGCAAACAGTCAAGCAGCTCGATCTCTCGGGCATCAACCACTTCACGGCCGCCGTCCAGCTCGCCCGCCCGCCGTTTTACAGGTGCTTCGTCGAGATTAAAGGCGAGATGTCCGATTCCCTTAAGCGCGACTTTCTCCACCTTTTTGATCTGTCCTTGAAATCGCAGAATCCGGAGTACCGGGACAAGCGGGACAGCCACAGGCTGGGACGCCCGCGGCTTTTGCTGGTGCCGGCCGGAACCTTTGCCCGCGTCAGGCAGAAGCGCGTGCTGGAGGGGGCGCCGGAGGCGCAGGTGAAGATTCCGCTCCTGACCGCATCTTGTGACTACATGCGCGCGGAGGTGAGAAGGGCGGTATGAACCTGCCGTCAGTATGTGTGACCGGTGCCACCGGGCTGGTCGGCCTCGAGCTGGTCAGGCGGCTTGCCGGCAAGGGTTACCGGATCACGGCGGTGGTGCGGCCGACGAGCGACCGCTCGTCGCTGAGCGGCCTGGCGGGGAACCTGACGATCGTCGGCTGCCAGCTCACCGACGCGGCGACGCTAAAGGCGGCCATGGCCGGCCATGACGTGGTTGTCCATGCGGCCGGCTCCGTGGATGTCATGGGCAGCCGTGAGGAGATCTTTGCCGTCAACGTGGGCGGCAGCAGGGCGGCGCTGGAGGCGGCCATCAGCGCCGGGGTCAAGCAGTTCGTGCACATAAGCAGCCTTTCCGTGATCACCGGCCAGGACGATCAGTACGCTGTCGGCGAGGATGCACCGCTGCGATGCTGCGGCGAGCCTTACGCCGATTCCAAGGTCGAGGCGGAGAAGCTGGTCATGGCCGAGGCCTACCGGGGACGGATTGCGGTGACCGCCTTGCGCCCCGGCTTCATCTACGGACCGCGGGAGCGGGCCTGGCTGCCCAGGCTGATCGAGAGCCTGGCTTCCGGCAAGGCGGTGCTCATCGACGGCGGGCGCAAGGAAACCAATGTGATCTACATCGGCAACCTCTGCCGGGCGATCGAGGCCAGCCTGCTCAACGAGCGTTGCTACGGCAAGGTGTACAACCTCACGGACGGGCAGAAGGTGACGAAAAAGCAGCTCTTCGACGCCATCTGCGACGGGCTCGGCCTGCCCCGGGTGACGCGCTCGATACCGCAGCCGGTGGCCAGGCTGGCATGCGAGGTGGTCTCCCGGGTCGCGCCGCTGCTGCCGCCTGCATCACGAGGGAAGCTCTCGCGCTTCTCCCGGGCCGCTTTTCGCCTGGCCGGGGTCAATCAGGGCTTTGACATATCCAGGGCCGAAAGGGATCTCGACTACACCGAGCGAACCCCGTTTGCCGCGGGCATGGCCGAGACCTTGCCCTATTTTGCCGGGACCAGGGCCCGTTCGGCCGGCGCTCGACAATGAGGAGGCTCAACTGTCTTGGATACCCGACGACGATCTTCTGCAGAACCCAACCCGCTCCTGTCCTTTCTCATCGACTACTGGCAGCGGCACCGCCACCCGACCAACGCCGTCCTGCACCTGATCGGCGTGCCGATGGCCGTGGCCGGGCTTTACGAGCTGGTTGCCGGTCACCCTTTCAAGGCGGTCATGCTCCTCTCCTTCGGCTATCTTCTGCAGTACCTGGGACACCGGGCGCAGGGCAACGAGGTGGGGGAGGTGACGCTGGTGAAGAGCATCTGGCGGCGCCTGACGGGGGCGAAGGGGGCGCAGCGATGATTGGCGGGGGCGCCGGGCGGCACCGGGATGATGGCAGGCCGGGGACGGGCGCCAGCCCATGAAGATCCTGGTGACCGGCGCCAGCGGCTTTTTCGGCACTCATCTGGTGCCGCGCCTGGTGGCTGCCGGGCACGAGGTTCGCACCTTCGGGCGCTCGCCGTCGAAGCCCGCCCAGTTCGCGGACCTGGAGATCGAGCACGCCGGCGGGGAAATTACCGACAGGGAGGCTGTGGGCCGGGCGCTTTCCGGGCGCGATCTGGTCTACCACATGGCCGGGCTGGTCTCCTATCGGGCAGCGGATCGGCAGCGCCAGCAGCGGGTCAACGTGGAAGGGACGCGCACGGTCATGGAGCTCGCGCTGGCAGCCGGCGTCTCCCGGGTGATTCACACCGGCTCGATTGCCGGCATGGGCATTCCGGAGCCGGGCACGATCGGCACCGAGGAGATCGCCTACAACCTGGCCGGCCGGGGGTTGAATTACTGCGACAGCAAGCACGCGGCCGAGCAGGAGGTGCTCAGGCTCGCAGGCGAGGGCCTGCCGGCGATCATGCTCAACCCTGGTATCGTATTTGGTGAAGGCGACACCCACCCGCACCACCGGGCGATCTTCGCCGCCCTGGCCAGCGGCTGGCTGATCGGCTGGCCTGGCGGCGGGGTGTCCTTCTGCGACATCGAGGATGTCGTCGGCGCCCACCTGAACGCCATGACCATGGGACGGGTCGGCCAGCGGTATGTGCTTTCCAGCGAGAATCTGACCTTCCGCGATGCGGCCGCGACCGTCACCGGCATTCTGGGCTCCCCGCCCCCGAGCTTTGAGATCCCCGGCTGGCTGCTGGAGCTGGCGGGAACCCTGACCGAGACGCTCGCACCGCTTTTCGGCAGAACGCCCAGCCTCACCAGGCAGGTGGCCTGGCTCAGCCAGCAGCGCATCTTCTTCAGCGCCGACAAGGCGATAAGCGAGCTCGCTTACCGGCAGACCCCGTTCGCCGAGACGATCAAGCGCACCGCCCCTTACTATCTGGGCGTGATCGGCGGGTCCGCCCGGGTCAGGTAGGGGCGCATCGCCGGCGTGCGGCAGCCGGCGCCGCTTGCCTGTTTGTCCCTGAATCTGATACAAAAAAGGTATGGGCTATGCCGAACAGCGCCGTCACTACAGAGAAAGCCATCGCACGGTCGGTTGCAAGATCACGCACATGTGCGGGGTGCCTCTGATCGTCGCGTCGCTGGTGACCGTGTTCTTCTCGCCCAGGGTCGCGCTCGGCTTGTTTGCTGTCGGCTGGGCATTGGCTTTTTCCGGTCATCTCCTGTTCGAGAAAAATCAGCCGGTTGTCTTCGAGAACCCCGGGAACCCGCTCACCTATCTTTACGGCTTGCTCTTCGCCGCCGGCGAGTGGAAGAAGGTTCTGCGGCGGCGCCCGCTGGCCGAGGATCCGGAAGAGCGCTGAGCGCGGGGCCGATCAAGGCGGCGCCCCTGAGGAGGCTTCTTTCGGGCAGCGCTGAGCCGGCAGGCTCTATTCTCCAATAGCCGGCGATTTCTTGGGCGAGAAATTGCGGACCAGGTTGCCGGCCTGGTCTTGCTCGAACGCCTCGATCTCCGAGGCCGACAGCGACATGCTGGAAAGGCGGCCGGACTGGCCTATTGTCACCATGCCGTCCAGAAGGACGAAGGCGTCCTCGCAGTATCTGGCCAGAGCCCGCCCTTGCGGCAGGATTTGCTCGACCGCTGCCGGCAGGAAGATATGGGCTTCGACACCACTGATGGTGCCCATTTCCGGATCGCTGGTCTGGCCGTTGTGCCAGCTGGAGGTGAACCTCAGCCTGAGCGGCGAGCCGGGCTTGGCGAGAAGGACGAGCGTGCGGTGAAAGCCCTGGCTGTTCACCACGATCTCGCCCACCAGCTCCTCGAAGCTCACCGGTCCGCTGGGCAGCAGCCCCTGGATGCGACCGGCCGTGGTGCCCAGCTCGGTGGCCAGAAGCTCGACAAGCCCCACGAAAGCGGCCACGCCCTGCAGGTCAATCGTCTTTCCGGAAGCAGGGTATGCCTTCTCCCGGGGCTGGTCGTTGCTTGAACCTTCGTTTGCGGTCATGATCTTCTTTGCCTGCCTCTTGTTAACGTTTCTCAGCCGGCCGCTGCCCTGGGGGGCTCGGGCGGGCACGCCCCGAAAGGGCACCACGACGCTCGGCTCTTCCTGACCCCCCGAGCCCCCGGCCGGATTCTCCCGGTCCCAGGTTATCATGTGGAGGGCTTATATAATACACCTGACTTGCGCCCCTGGTATCACTCATACCCGCAGCCGGGGCGGCCGAATCCCGGCCCGAGCGCCGGCGGGCAGGAGAGACCGTGAAAAAAAGCGTGCTTGGCGAATGGGCGGAGATGATCAAGATCGAGCATACGGTCTTCGCCCTGCCGTTTGCCATGTCCGGCCTCATCCTGGGATCCGCCGGCCTGCCCGCCTGGCCGGTGGTTTTCTGGACGGTGCTGGCCTTTGCCGGCGCGCGCTCGGCTGCCATGACGCTCAACCGGCTGATCGACGCCGGCATCGATGCCCGCAACCCGCGGACGGCCGGCCGGGCGATTCCGGCCGGCCGCATCGGGCGGCGAGCGGCCATGGCTTTTGCCATCGCCTCCTTCTCGCTCATGCTCTGGGCCGCCTGGCACCTGCCGCCGTTGTGCCTGTGGCTGTCGCCGGTGGCCATCCTCTGGCTCAGCTTTTATTCGTACACCAAGCGCTTCACCTGCTTCTGCCATCTGGCGCTGGGCGCAGCCCTGGGCGGGGCGGCGCTCGGCGGCTGGGCTGCCGCGCAGGGACAGCTGTCGGAACCAGCGCCCTGGCTTCTGGCGCTGGCCGTGTCAAGCTGGGTGGCCGGGTTCGATATCATCTACGCCTGCCAGGATCTCCAGTTCGACCGGTCGGAGAAGCTGCACAGCCTGCCTGCGCGGTTCGGGATGCCGAAGGCGCTGTTGGCCTCCCGCTTGCTGCACGTGGCGACCGTTGCCGCCCTGGCCGCTCTGGGGGCAAGCCTGTCGCTGGGCGCCATCTACTGGTGCGGGGTGGCACTGGTGGGCGCCATGCTCGTCTGGGAGCACTCGCTGGTCAGCCCCGGGGACCTTTCGCGGGTGAACGCGGCATTTTTCAACGTTAACGGTTTTGTCAGCATAGGGGCCTTCCTGGCCATCCTGCTGGACCGGCTGGTCTGAAGGTTGCCTGGGCGGGGCCGGCCCGGGCTCAGGCGACCCCGTAGGCTCCCGGGCTCTTCGCCTCGCCGGACAGGCAGTAAGCGAGCACGTCGCCATCCACGGTGCCCAGGTAGAGCATGTCACCGGTGATGAGCGGGGCTGACTCGAGCCTTCTTTTCGTGTCCATCTGCCATTTGATCTCGCCCGTGCGCACGTGGAAGCACTGCACCCAGCCTTCGCGCGTGACCACGCAGACGCCCTCGCCGTGCTGGCTCAGATTGCCGGTCACCCGGCCCCTGACCGGCGCCTTCCAGATCAACCGCCCGTCATATTTTTCGCAGCAGTAAAGCCAGCGGTCCTGACCGCAGAAGATGATCGCCGTGAAGTGGATGACCCCCTTGGCTATTATCGGCCGGGAGGTCTCGTACTGCCAGATCACCTTTCCGGAATCCGCATCCAGACCGTAGAACACCCCGTCCATGCCCCCGAGATAGACGCTGTCGGAAGCAGCGATCGGTCCGGAAATCAGCGGCGACGGTGCCTGAAATTTCCAGTTGAGCTGGCCGCTGTTGAGCCCGAGCGCGTACAGGTGGCGGTCCTTCGAGGTGACATAGACAGCCGGCGCGGACACCTCCGGGTTCGAGACCACCGCGTCCCCGGTCTTGAAGCGCCATCTCTCCTCGCCCGATTTGATGAAAAGGCACAGCAGCTCCCCGTCCATGGTGCCGACCAAAACGTTTTCCTGACAGACGGAGGGCGTGCAGACGATCGGGGAGCCGGCCGGGCGTTTCCAGATCAAGGTGCCGGCCCTGGCCGTTAGCGCGTAGACGTGTCCGTCCGTGCTGGCGGCGATAAGCTTGTCCTGCACCAGCGCGACGCTGCCCAGCAAAGGACCGCCCGTCTCCAGACCCCAGATCTTCGTTCCCAGCCGGGCGTCTAGGGCATAGAGCGAGCCGTCGGCCGAGCCGCAGTAGATAAGGGACCCATCGCGGCTCAAGACGGGCGAGGACTTCCAGCCGATCGGGCCGTAACTGTGAAATGCCCATACCAGCTCGAGGTGCTTGCGGGCTATGTCCCGGGCGGGCGGCGGTGTGGGGGCCGCTTCCCCCGCCGGTCGCAACGGCGGCGCCGGAGCCGGGCCGGCGGGCGGCCCGACCGACGTCCTTGCCGGTGCGCCGTCCAGCGGCGGCATGGCCGGCTCGACGACCGGCAGCGGGCCGGAGGTGGTGAACGGCGCGCCGGAGGAGGAGAACAGCGGCCCCGATCGGGCGCGGTCTGCCCGCGAGACCACCGGCTCCGTGAATGGGGCGGCCGCTGTGCCCGGCGCGGCCGGCTCGCTTTTGCGCTCGAAAAAGCCGCTGCCGCCGGCCCGGCCAGCCGCACCGGTCTTGGGCGCCAGACCGAGGCGGGCCACCCGTAGCTCGAAAATCAGGTCATCGAGGATGGCCAGCACCTGGGCCATATCCTGGTAGCGGTCGCCGGGCTGCTTGGCCATCATTTTCTGGATGACCCTGTCGAGGGCCTCCGGCACCTGCGGGTTGAGCCGGCGCGCCGAGGGGATCGGCGCGCTGGTGTGCTTCATGGCCATCTCGATCATTCCGCGCGCCTTATAAGGCAGCTGCCCGGTGGCCATCTCGTAGAAGAGGATGCCCATCGAGTAGATGTCGGAGCGGTGGTCCTGCGGGTCGCCGCGGCACAGCTCGGGCGACATGTAGGCCGGCGTTCCCATTCCGTGATGGCCTGAGCGCCCCTTGATCCGTCCGGCAGCCAGCCTGGCCAGACCGAAGTCCCCGATCTTCAGATCACCTTCGGTGGTGATGAAGATGTTGTCGGCCTTGATGTCCTGGTGGACGATGCCGCGCTTGTGGGCGTAGGCCAGCCCGTTGGACAGCTGCTTCATCCAGTTCAGGCAGTGCTCGATTGATAGCTGCTTGGCGTCGATGCGGCTTGCCAGGTTGCCGCCGGTCAGGTACTCCATGGCGATATAATGGTGGACCTTGTTCCCGCGCTCCTCCTTGCCGATCTCGTAGATGGTGACGATGTTCGGGTGCTCGAGCTGGGCGGCGAGCCGCGCTTCCTGAATGAAGCCGTCCAGCGTCTCCTTGTTCATGGTCAGCTCCGGCAGAAGGAGCTTGATCGCCACGTCGCGCTGCAGGGCCTCGTCGTGGCAGTGATAGACCACGCCCATGCCGCCCTGTCCGAGGACCTTGATAACAGTGTAGTGCCCGCTTTCTAGCTTGTCACCGGCTACAAACATCCAAGCCCGCCTGTCTTGCGCCTTTAATTACATTTACCCACAAAAACTGGCTGTCCGTACGGCAGCCTTGTCGCGCCGTGGGTTCGAGGTACCAGTTGCCTCATGCCCTAAAGTTATCTCAAGAATAACGGGCTTTTCCCCCTTACAATTGGCCAGCATCTCTCCAGGCTGGAGAGCGGCCCGTCCGGGATGCTTGGCAACCGATCTGCGGTCGGTCTGGCGAGGACACGGGCAAACAAAGGCCCGAGGAGGCTCATGGACAGCATCGATATGGGCGCGATGGCATGCCAGCCCGACGCGGGCGCCTCGGTGGCGTCGCCGGCTGCGGCGCCCGCGCAGCCGGCGGTCGCGCAGGCCAGGCTGGTGCTGGAGATGGAGGCTTCCGCGCTCCTGGCGATGGCCGGTAGGCTCGGCCGGGAGTTCGAGTCGGCGATCGGGCACCTGATGCGGTGCCGAGGCAAGGTCGTGGTCACCGGCATGGGCAAGTCCGGGCATGTCGGCAGCAAGATTGCCGCCACCCTGGCCTCCACCGGCACGCCAGCGTTCTTCGTCCACCCGGCCGAGCTGCGCCACGGCGACTTCGGCATGCTGGAGCAGAAGGATCTCGTGCTGGCGCTGTCGAGTTCGGGTGAGACCGCGGAGATAAAGTTAGTCCTCGATCCGATCAAGAGGCTGGGCTTGAAGATAATCGCCCTCACCGGCAACAAGGAGTCCACGCTGGCCCGCTTTTCGGACGTGATCCTGGATGTGGCTGTGGCGCGCGAGGCTTGCCCGCTCAATCTGGCGCCGACCTGTTCGACCACGGCGGCGCTGGCCATGGGAGACGCGCTGGCCGTTGTCCTTATGACGCAGAAGCAGGTGCGGCTGGAAGATTTCGCCAGGGCGCATCCGGGCGGTAGCCTGGGGCGGCAGCTGGTGATGGTTGCCGATGTGATGAGATCCGGGCTGAGCGTGCCGTCGGTAACTCTTTCGGCCAGCTATCCGGAGGTGCTCGCCGAAATCGACAGGAAGCGCCTCGGCTTTACCTGCGTGTGCGACGGGGACGGAAAGCTGGAGGGCGTGATCACCGATGGCGACCTGCGCCGGGCCCAGGTGAAGTGGGGTGTGGCCGCTTTCGAGAGGAGGGCGCGCGAGCTGATGAGCGTCAATCCCAAGACGATCTCCCCGGACTCGCTGGCCGTTGAGGCGCTGCATTTGATGGAGCAGCATAAGATCTCCGACCTGCTGATCGTCGATGGTATGGGGTGCCCGACCGGGCTTATCGATCTCAAGGACCTTCTGCACGCCGGCGTCATCTAGGCGCCCCGGAGCGGCCGGCCGGGACCGCCTGCCGGTTGCCACGGTTTTGTGACGGAACCGTCATGGCTCTGTGACGACATTGACGGATACTGATCGGCGATACCACACAAACCGCCCTGCTTACTACCAATCAAAGCCAGAAGCGTTGAAAGCGGCTCTGCCCGGCCACCGGCAGGGCTTGCCGGTGGGCAAGCTGGCGTTAAGGCGTCTTCGCACGAGGAGGAATCGATTATGACCGCAGCAACGGAAAGAGCTATTGAGTCCGGTGGAAAATCGATCGACGCCGCCCAGCCACCGGATGCGCTGGCGGCCGTCCGTGCCCGGCTGCTGGGGGATGCCGCGCATCGACCCGGCCAACTGCAGCGAGACCTGCAAAAGGCCAACGAGCAGCTGCACCAGGAAGGCTTGCTGCCCGGCTTGCAGCTCGTCGGCGTGAAGGGCGAGGATTTTGTTGTGGCCGACAAGGACGGCAAGATCGAGCTGTGCGACTCCCATAATCTCAAGCGGCTGAAGCCGGATGCCGATCCCGGCGACGGCCCGGTCAATTACCAGGTCAAGCCGGGCGACAACGCCTATTTCATCGCCAGGGACCACCTGCGCGCGCAGCTTGGGCACGAGCCCACGGGCAACGAGATCATGAACTATGAAAAGGAGATGGCCCGTCTCAACCCGCAGATCAAGAGCTGGAATCGAATCTACCCGGGCGATAAGCTCACCTTGCCGGCGATCGTCAGGGGAGGCGATGACACCGCCTTTACGGCCGAGCACAAGCAGGACGCGGCGCGAGCGGCCGCTCGGAAGGAGGAGGAGCTTCTGAAGACGCGGATAAAGGACGCCGGTCAGGCTCTGGCAAGCTTCGGGTCCGATGGCATGCTAGGGCACGCCATTACCAGCGAACAGATCGCATCTGCCCTCAAGAGAAACGACCTCACGCCCAGCCAGCGCGCCGGGCTGGAGTTCCTGCAGAAGCACTATGCCGAGCTGTCAAAACACAACTGGTTTGGTGGTGTGTATGCCGAAGATCTTGCGCGCTACCAGAAGGAGCACAGGCAGGCGATCGCTGAGCCGAACGCCTAGGCGAAGTCGCCGCCCGGCTCCGGCGGCCGAAGCATAGCCTTAACACGCCGCCGGGGACGGCAAATTGCCGATCCGCGGCGGTCGTATCTCACGGCCGAAGCGGCGCGGGAAAACCTGGGCCTGCGCCGCTATCAATTGCCCTGCAGATGCGCTTCCACGAACCAGAGGCGCTTGTCGATCCCGCGAGAGACCTCGGTAAAGAGGTCGGCCGTATCCAGATCGCCGAGATCGTTTGCTTGCTCGATGGCCGCGCGCACCATCCTGGCATAAGCTGCCAGCCGGTCGGCCAGCGCGTGCAGGTGATCGGAGCCGCTCACCGCCTCGAAGGGATACTCGGGGATGCTGGAATCGCGCGCCGCCGTCCGGGCCGTGCCCATGGCGTAACCGCCCAGCGTGGTTATCCTCTCAGCGATCGTGTCCACATACCCTTCGACCTCTTCGGCGATCTCGTCGAACATCAGGTGCAGCTGATAAAAGTCCCATCCCTTGACGTTCCAGTGCGCCTGCTTGATCTGCGTCTGCAGGTCGAGCGTGGAGGCCAGGGTCTTGTTGAGAAGCTCGATGAGCTTTATGCGGCTGGCTTCGGGTATATCCAGGCGAGTGCTGAAGAGATATTTTTGAGATGTCTTTGTTGTCATATTTCATCCATCCTTTTTGATGTGTTTCCGGGTTTTAGGGTTAGAAGATTGTACAAGCTCCCGCCTGCCGGCGAGGGGCCGGCAAGATTTTGTCACAGGATAAGGTTCAGATCACCGAATTCGTGCCAGAGATAGCCGCTGGCGATCGCCTCCAGATAAGCGGTGCGGGTCTGATCGGCTGGCAAGAAAGCATTCAGCATATCCAGGTGGCTCGCATCCGGCTCATGGAGACCGGTCAGCAAGCCGTCCACGGTCTTGAGCGCGTGCGCGGCCGTGATCCGGAGCGAGGTGTAACCGTGCGTCGCCCGCATCGTGGGCAGCTTTCCAGCTGCCGACTCCAGAGCCCGTCCCACGGTCGCGCCGACGGCGATCACCCGCCCTGCCGCCGCTCTGGTGGTGGCGATCTTGCCGGCGGCCTCCTCGCCTACCAGGTACTCCTCTTCGCAGATCAGATGTTTCTTGTCCAGCTCGTCGTCCATATAGGAGGAGAGCCCGGTGCGCAGCAGAACATAGGTCGAGTCTATGCCCAGCCGCTTCAGTTGAAACAGCAGGCTCCAGGTGAAGGCTCTCCTTGCCGACGGCATCTCCGCTGAGCCCGGATCGCGCGCATAGGTGTTCTGGTAATAGTCGAGGCTCCAGGGGGCGGGGACGTACTCGTAGCGCACCGGCTGTCCGATGCGATAGAGGGCGTCGACCAGCTCGCTGCCGGACCTGTTGAAACGCAGCCGCCACAACCGGGGCACCCGGGGATCGCGGGCGCTGACGCTGGCCGTCAATCCGAGCCCGAAATCAAGCTTCATGTCCGCGCGCAACCCGCAGGCAAACGGATCGCCCTGGCGGCACAGCAGCAAAGCCAGCCAATCCCCGTCGGCAAGGTGCGACTGGCATTGAACACCAGCATGTCACCAGCCCTCAGCTGCTCGCCTATCTTGTCGAACCTGGTGTGGGTGACACTGTAGTTTCTCCTGTCAATGACCAGCAGGCGAACCCGGTTCCTGGCGGCTCCCCTGACCTCTGGCGGCTCTTTTGCCACCAGCTCATCGGGCAACACGAATGAAAATGGACAGGACATTGTCAATCACCTCGCTTGCGCTATCTCGACCCGGGGCGCTTCCTCGCCTTTTCCCCAGCCCTTCTCCTGCGCCTGAGAACGCCGTCCCGAGATCCCGGCGGACCGATCCGAGGCCAAGTAGACGAACACCTCCGTAAGCTGGGACGGGTCGGCCCAGTCGTTGGGATCCGCCGTCGGCTCGGCCGCGCGGTGCATTGCCGAGTTCATGTCGCCTGGGTCGACCAGGTTGACGCTCACGGCGGTATCGCCGAGCTCCGCCGCCCAGATGGCCGACAGCCCCTCGAGCGCGAACTTGGAGACGCCGTAGGCGCCCCAGCCTGCATAGCCGACCACTCCGGCGTCGCTGGTCACATTGATGATCGATCCGCCGTGCTCGATCATGGCCGGCAAGACCTTCTTCATGAGCAAAAGGGGTCCGATCGGGTTGGTGTCCAGGACGCGGCGGAAATCAGGGAGCGGGTAATCGATCAACATCGGCATCGGGCTCGGGCCGATCGATGAGGCATTGTTGACCAGCACGTCCAGCCGCCCGCCGAAGTCACTAAATACGGTGGCAGCGACCAGCTCCATCGCCTCCGCGCTGGCCAAGTCAGCGGAGATTACCAGCACCCTGGTCACCGGCGCGACCTGGTTTATCTCTTTTCGCAAGGCGACGAGCGCCTGGCTGTCCCTGGCAACGAGGGTCAGACCGGCAGCCGCTTCTCGGGCATAGGTGAGCGCGATCTCGCGCCCGAGCCCTTGCGAGGCTCCGGTGATGAGCGCATATTTGCCTTTCAGTCGATTCATATGCTTGCCCTCTCTTCTGGATCTGAGTTGGTCACGATCTGTGTGCCATGATAGATAGAATAATTCTATTGATAGATTATGTCTAAAATAAATCAAAAAAAAGAGAACGACCCCTACGTGGCCTCGCCAAAGAAGGTTATCTCGTAGCCGTGCACCTTGAATCTGCCCTTGAGGCTTCTGGGGAGCTGCGGCACCTCGTCCCAGGGAATGTCGAAGATGCGTCCGGTCCTGGTATCCACAAAATGGTGGTGCTTGGAGACGTTGGCATCGTACCGGCAGGCCCCGGGCTCGGTGAAGACCTCGCGAATTACCCCGGCGGCGACCAGCGTGTTGAGCGTGTTGTAGACGGTAGCCCTGGAGATTGTTACCGGCAGCTGGCCGGCCACACCCTTGAGGACGTCCTCGGCAGTCGGATGCTCATGGGTGCTCAGCACGAAGTCGGCGATCACCACACGCTGGGGCGTTGGCTTGACGCCATGGTTGTTGAGGAGCTCCTCTGTCGAGATCATCGGCTCATCCTCCAACTGGTTCCATAGTTAGACTAAGTCTAAGTTATGGTACTGTCAACCCCCTGACAAGCGCGGGAACCGTTACCTGGCAGGCGCCGATTTTTTTTACCGATATCGGTTAACTTTCGGCGCTTGCTCCCGGACCTGGCCACCGCCGGAGCTCACTCTCCCGCCGCTGCCAGATCTCCGCCCGGTTAGAGGTTAACCCGGGATCCCGGTAAGGCACCGCGGAGCGCGACCGCAGCCGTAGCAGTTCGGCGCCGGCCACGGGAAACACATATTCGGCAGGTGCCTGACAACCGGGCGTGGCGGCCAGGGTGCCGCCGCTTTTGCCGCCGACGGCTTCGGTGCGCCAGACGGCGAAGCCCGCCTCAATTAAGCCGCCCCGCACGGCCGAGGCGGAGCTGTAGGTGAGGACCTTGCCGGTGCGGGTGGCGAGCAACCGCCGGTATTCGGTAAATAGCTCCACCGTCCACAGCTCCGGGCAGCGCTTGGGCGAGAAGGGATCGTGAAAAACAAGATCGAAGTCCCCGGGAACCGCGCGCAGGTGCTGCCGCAGATCCACATTCCTTATATCGAGCTCGATCTCCAGTCCGGACGAGAGAATGTGCCGGGATACGGCGAAGTCGACCGGCTTTGCGAGAGCGCAGCGCACCCTCTCCAGCGGCGGGTAGCCCAACGCCTGCTCGCAAAGGGGCAGCACCTGCGGATCGCTTTCCAGGGCCACCACCTTCACCCGGGCGCCAGTGACCCGGCATAAATCCAGGTATGAAAGCAGCACCCAGGTGTTGTAACCGAGCCCGAAACAGACATCGAGGACGGAGAGCTGCCCGGTTTTTTGCAGGACACAGACAGCACCGGAGGGCCGGACGTAGTTTTTGAGCGCCTCCGTGAAGGCGCCGGCGCGATTGTGGTAAAGCTCGCCGGTCTCCTGATCGCGACAGGAGAGGGAGCCATCCTCGGTCTGCACCGTTTCGATCTGCTTGTTTGCAACCATTACCACTGCCGGCTCTATGCCTTACCCAGTTTTTACACTAGATCCTGATCTCTTGACAGTACCCTGATGTACTATGGGTCGCGGAAGCGGTGGAAATGGAGACTGTCATGCGAATTGCGGGTTTGAGCCGTCTTGCTGTGTTGCCGATGGCTTTCGGTTTGGTCGTCCTCGCGCCCCAACAAGGCGCTTACGCCGGTGCGACACATGCCGGACGTCATCACAAGCACCATGCGCGTACTTGCGGGCAGAAGGACATCGCCTGCGCGTTGATGTGCGACGACTCCTTCAGGAACCTGTCCAAAGCACTGAGCGCCGCCGGGTTGATGAAGACGCTGGAAGGAAAGGGCCCTTACACGCTTTTTGCTCCCGATGACCACGCCTTCTGGAAGCAACCGAAGGGCTTCATGGACGGTCTGCTGGCGGACAAGAAGAACCTGAAGAAGGTGCTTACTTATCACCTCGTTGCCAGAAAGCTGACCGCAAGCGAGCTGGCCAATATGCGCTCTGCCAGGACTGTCGAGGGTGACTCGGTCATGCTCGATGCCAAGGATGGCAAGTTGGAAGTGGATGGCGCGCTTGTCACCAAATCTGATATCAACTGCAGCAACGGGGTGATCCACGTGATCGATGACGTGCTGTCCCCGACGCGCGGAAAATAACGGCGGCCGCTCATCCTAGTTCGCTCGTTCCTCTCCCAGCGCGATGGCGATCGCGTGCATTATCTTCTCGCAACGCCGCAGCTCGATCTGGTGCCCGGCGCCCTCGATCGTCGCCAGTACCGACTGTGGAATCGCCTGGTGCAGGCGATAGGCATGAAAGCCGGGTGGCACGATTGAATCGGCTGTGCCGGTGACGATAACCGTCGGAACCCGGATTTCTCCGTAATGCGGGCTCATGGCTCGAAGGGATCTGCCCAGGAGGATCTCGTCTTCGGCGTAAGCTTTGATCTGCCCTGACCGCAAGACCAGCGACGCGTAAGTGTCCGCATAATCTCGCGGCGCTTTTTCCGGATAGAACGCCTCCAGGCAATTGACCTCGACGTAGGGGCGTGAAGAGACGACAAACGAGGCGATCAGGAGGTCGCCCAGCACCGGCACCATCTCCAGATAGTCCTGCGCGTGTCCTGACGTCTCCGCGGTCTCATAGGCGACCGGCGCCAGCAAAACGAGTGCCGAGACGTCCTGCGGGTACTTGAGCGCGTAGGACAGGGCGACAGCGCCGCCCCAGGAATGGCCGACGACGGCCGGCTTAATGGCGCCCAGCTTTGAGGCGGCGTCGTGAATCAGCTGCGCCTGCAGCTCTACCGTGGCCAGCCGCTGCGCCGGCCGCGCGCTGTAACCGTGACCGGGGCGGTCGAAGGCGATTGCCCGGTATTTGCCGGCCGCCAGGTCCATGAGGCATACGGTAAAGTCCTGCAGCATCCCGTCATTGCCGTGGATGAATACGACAGGCCGGCCGGCGCCCTTGCTCAGATAGTGCAGGCGCACACCGTCCACGGTGACAAACCTTCCGGCCGGCGGGTGCTGAGCTTCCACGAGCCAGGTTTGCAGGTGGGCAGTGAGCTCCAGTCCGGCGAGGAAAATGGCGATCCAGCCCAGGGCGTTAAACAATCGCCGCTTGACCAGGGCAAAAGTTTGCTCGCGACTGGATCCCGGTCTTTCCTGCCCGTATGCTTGTGAAATCTGGAAACCCTCCGCTGTCATCGCGAGCCGGGCCCCGGCGTCGGCTTCTGGTCCCTAGACATGCTGTCCGGCCGCGTGGCCGGATGCCCATGCCCACTGGAAGTTGTACCCGCCGAGCCAGCCGGTCACATCGACGACCTCTCCTATGAAAAATAATCCCGGTACTTTCTTGCACCCCATCGATTTCGAGGACAGCTCTCTTGTGTCTACCCCGCCACGAGTCACCTCCGCCTTCCAGAAGCCGACCGTGCCGGCAGGCGTTATCGACCAGCGGTTGAGCTTGCCGGCTACCTGCCGCAGGGTGTGCTCGGACAAGCTGTTGAGGGGGGCGGGCTTGAAGTAGAGGTCGCAAAATTTCTCGGCAAAGCGCCTGGGCAGCAGATCGGACAGGACGTTTTTCAAGAGAGCCTTGCTGCCTTCTGCTTTCCTCTCCGAGAGCCATTGAAAGGCGTCGAGTTCCGGAAGCAAATTCATGGTCAGCGGCTGGCCGGGACTCCAGTACAGGGAGGCTTGTAAGCTTGCTGGCCCGCTCAGCCCTTTGTGGGTGAAGAGAATGTTCTCCCTGAAGGATGCTCCGCCCGTGCTCACGATTGCCTCGATCGACACCCCGGCCAGCTCCGCGAGTTGGTGAAGCTGACTGCTCGTGAGGGTAAAGCCGTCAAGGGCCGGGCGCGGGGTTATGATGGCCAGACCGAACTGGCTGGCCAGATCGTAACCAAACCCGGTGGCTCCGGTCTGCGGCACCGAGAGACCGCCGGTGGCCACTACCAGTGACTGGCAGGAGAAAGCCCCGTCCGTGGTATCGAGCAGGAAGCGCGCGTCCCTGGTCACGCTGCGGACGCGGCAGCTGAGCCTGATCTCCGCACCGGCTTCCGCGCACTCGGCGGCCAGCATATCGACAACCTGCTGCGCGGAGCCGTCGCAAAAAAGCTGCCCGAGCTTCTTCTCGTGAAAGGCGATGCGATGCTTCTTGACCAGGGCCATGAAGTCTTGCGGCGTGTAACGCGCCAGCGCGGATTTACAGAAGTGGGGGTTTTCGCTCACGAAGTTGTCCGGCCCGGCGTTTATGTTGGTGAAATTGCAGCGCCCGCCGCCCGAGATCAGGATCTTGCGTCCGAGCTTCGAGCCGTGGTCGAGCAGCACCACCTTGCGCCCGCGCTTGCCGGCCTCGATCGCACACATCATGCCGGCCGCGCCGGCACCGATAATAATCACATCGACTGTCCGCATCGCCCAGATTTAAGCACGCTTGTGCGGCCGGGCCCACCCCGCCCTGGCGGGGCGGCCGAGGCCGGCGCTGACGAGCAGGAAGAGCGCATCGCGGCGCAAGCGGTCGGCCCGGGGGCCCGGCGAGAATCCGGACTGTCAGAAGGAGGGATCGACCTCGCGGTCGGCAAGTTGCCTTCTGGTGGCGGCGCTTACCTTATTCACAGCGACATTCCACATCAAGGCTGGCTCTCCGAGGGGCACGGCGTCGGAGAGATCGCCGCATGTCTGCCATGTTTTGCCGTGGGTGGAGCGTAAGAAGGACAATGTGCTCCTCGTCCCTGGCGGTGCCGGGCATTCTCAGCAGCCCTGTGTCCATCTCGCCGTCGTGGCTATGCCAGTATTTCTCAGATTCATAGATGTGGCGTGACCGCATTGAAACCGTGCAGAGTTTAGCATCTGCCCTGCCCTGTGGTATGGGAAAGATCTAATGACCGCACGGTAGCTCCCATGCCGGCGCCTGCGTCCGGCCGCGGATGCCACCACAGGCAGTGACCAGACTCATTTCGCCCAGGGGACGCTGTTGATGTCCTTCGGCAGCGGGCTGCCCGGGGACCCCCAGAAGTTTGTAACTGGCCTTTTCTGGGGAATCATGGGGATCGCAGCCGGGGCGGTGGTGGCGTAGTAGCCGCCAGAGGCCGCAGGATCGGCTGTGGACGGCGCGTAATAGTTCCCAGACGGTTTGCTGGGCGCGGTCTGGATCACGGTCGTCGGGGTGACAACGCCGGTCTGCGCTCCGCCGGCGCCAAAAGCCGCCGAGGCGCCCAGCGCCGCCGCTCCCAAGCCGCCCCCGTACCAGCCCCAGGGTCCTGCCCCCCAGAGTCCCCCACCGCACATGCCGGGACCGCCGTATGCGTAAGGCGTGCCCCAGCCGCCCCGCGGTCCGCCCCAGCCTCCCCAGTAACCGCTGCCATAGGGTGCCAGGCCGCCGGAAAGCCCGAACGGTGCACCCCATCCGAATCCCGGGACGAAGCCGGCGCCGAAGCCATATGCCGCTCCACCGCCGGCCATCGACGCGGCCGAGGCGCCCACCAGCGCGGCACCCAGGCCGCTGCCGGCAAAGGGTGCACGGTAGCACCCATAGGGACCGCTCCCATAACTTGGCCAGCCACAGCCGAAATCCCAGTAGCCGGCCAGCCAGCCGCCCCCCGCCCGGTAGCCGTAAGCCCAGGGGGCTGCCCCGCCGCTCAAGGTAAACGGCAGGCTGGCGCCGAAAGCGTTGATGCCGCCGTTCGCCCGGGAAGCCCCCGCGGTCAGGGTCGGGCTGCGAAAGATCTCCTGCGGTCGCTCGGACGGCTTGGCAGGGGCGGCGAAATAGGCGGGCACCATGAAGTAGCCGTCCTGAACCGGCTTGAACGGACCGTCAGCGCCGTCTGCTGGCCATGCGCTGGCCGGTTGCGCCGTGCCCGTGCCTGCTGGCACCGCCTGTGGTGCCCCTTCTTTGCTTTGAAATCGCGCCCATCGCCCGGCCGGTCCGGGATCGTCCTGTCCAAGCGCCCGGGCTACCGACCCGCAGATCCAGGCAACGGCGGCGAGAGCCGCTAAAAACGAGCGGGCGCGGTTGTTTAGTGGCTGTTCCCTTAACAGATCGCCGCCGGGCATTGCTTTGTCCCCCTGGAAGTAGCACATTTCCATACAAACATGCTCGCTGACCGCCGCCGGCTGCCTGGAATCTGACAGCGGCGAGGTCAGGAGTGCGAAGCGCCTACCTGACTTTCTCTGGAACTGTAGACGGGGGTGAGCCAGTGCCTGTATTTCGGATTTTCGCCGCGGCAGATGGCGATGTAGGTCGTCTTCATCTTGTTGCTCACCGGACCCGGTTCACCGGTGCCGATCGGCCGGTGATCGACCTCGATGACCGGAGTAATCTGGGCCCCCGTGCCGGTGAAGAAAATCTCCTCGGCGAGGAACAGCTCGCTGCGATCGATATGCCGCACCTCCGTCTGTAACCCGAGCTCGGCTGCCGCCAGCTCGATCACCGTATTGCGCGTGATCCCCTCCAGAATGTTGTCCGTGGCCCCGGTGGTGACCAGCTTGCCCTTGCGGACCATGAAAAGGTTCATGGCGCTGCCTTCCGAGACGTGACCGTCCTCCGACAGCATTATGCAGTCGTCGAAACCTGCGTTGTAGGCCTCGGTCTTGGCAAGAGCGGTGTTGGCGTACGCACCGACGATCTTGCCGCGGGCGGGAATGGCGTTGTCCTCCACGCGCCGCCAGCTGGAGATCTGGACCTTGAGGCCGGGTGCGCCGTGGAAGTAATCACCGAAAGGCACCGTGAAGATGTAGAGCTGGCTCGGGTTGTCCTGCAGTCCGGGACCGATTCTTTGCGCTGCCTTGTAGACTCCCGGTCTGACATATGTGTCTGTGCGCGGCTGATTCCGCCGCACCAGCTCGATTGCCAGCTTGCACACCTCGTCGACGGAGTATTTCAACTCCAGGTGCATGATCTTCATGCTGTCGTACATGCGCTCGATGTGGTCTCGCAGACGAAAGAGGTAGAGGTCTTCCTTCTTGCCGTTCCAGTAAGCGCGAACACCCTCGAATACAGCCGTTCCGTAGAGGAAGGCGTGCGTCATTATGCTAATCTTCGCCTCCTCGAGCGGAACGAAATTCCCCTCGAAGTAAGCGTAAGTACTGGTTTCGCTCACGGTGGTCTCCTTGTCGCTTTATAGTGCCAGTTTAGATCCTACATGTGCTCCTTGCAAAATCTCAGCCGCTCGCCGACGACGGCCTTCCGGTTGGTGTCGCCGGAAAGCTTGAGGAACCTCTCGAAGGATTGCGCGGCGGCGGCGTACTCCTTGTCGCCCTCCTGCATGGAGCCGAGCTCGTAGAAGCCGTTGGCGAACCCCGGCTCCGCCGCCGTGGCCGCCGCAAATTCAGCTTTCGCCTCCTGCAGCCTGCCATGTTTCTTCAGAGCCAGTCCGAGCGCTGTGTGGCAGGCGCCGGAGTCCGGGTGAGCCTTGACCTTCTCCTGGAAAAAGCGGATTGCGCGCTCCACGTTGCCGATCGAAAGCTCGTAGTAGCCCTTCTCCAGCTTCTTGTCCCAGTCGGAAGCCTTGCTCATGACCGGCTGGACGGCCAGGCGCAGCCCGAGCATCAACACCGCTATGAGAGCGACCTGCGTGACATTGCGCATATGCTTTCCAGGGAGTTACTTGATCTTCGCCGGAGCCTTGCTGCCGCCGGAGCTCACGACCGAGGCTGCGGCCGCCGGCAGCGCGGTGCCCGAGCCGGCCGCTCCCGGCGGCGTCTGAATAATTACGGCCGAGACGTCCGTCGTCACCTTGCGCACCGTGTCCCCGACCCTGAGCCCGCTGCCTTTGACGATCGTCCCCGTGGCCGAGTCGGGATCGACCTGGGTCAGCGTGATCACGCCCACCGTAGAAGTCAGCTCTTTGAGCACCTTGCCGGTGGTCGGATCCTTGACCGTCTTGTACGCCCGCTCCGCCTGCAGGCTGTCGCCGACGGCCAGACCGTTCTGCTTGCCGACATTGACGATCACCTGATTGCCGGTGACGTCGGCAATCTTGCCCTGGACATTGAGCGCCGCCACAGACTGATTGTCGGGAATCTTGGCGGCCAGGGCGGTGAGCTGCGTGCAGATGTGGTCTACCGCCGCCAGCGTCGCCTCACCGGCGATGGTGCTGGCGAACCCAGACGAGCCCATGTCGAAGGAGCCGCCGCCGCCGCCGCCGCCGCCGCCGCCACCGCCAAACAGAGAGACACCGCTGCGCTTGGACTCCCCGGAGCCGTTCACGGCGGCCAGGATCTCGCCCGTGTTGATGTCCACCACGCGGGCATCGATGGCCACCTTGCACTTGCCCTTGCGCACCCCGAGACCGCCGAATCCGAAGCCGCCGACATAGGGGATGTAGCTGGCGGCGGCACTGGCCGCGGCGCCCAGGTTCAGATTCTTGTTCTCGAAGCCGAACTGCGTGACCGTGCCGACAATGATCGCGTCCACGCTCAAGAGCTTGCCGATCTTGCAGGCCGTCGAGGGATCGGCCCTGTCGCTCACGGAGAGGTTTTGCTCCTTCAAGATGCTGTCCAGCATCTCGCGCTCGATGACCGAATAGGAGCCGTCATTGACCAGACGGGTGAGGATCAGGCTCACTATCCCCTTTCCGACGTCCATGGTGCCCACTTCGCTGGAGACCGCACCGTAGGAGAAGGGCATGACGGCAACGCGGCGCTTGGCACTGGCCGTCGCCGGAGCCGGGCAGATAAGAGATGCCACCATCAGTAGTGTCAGAAGAAAGGCTAACGGTCTACGCGATTTCATCGTCCTTGCTCCTCGAGCTTTCCGGCTCCCAGTCCAACTGCGGCTACCAAAATTCAGATTCTACCGGATCGCCGGCTGCTTCGGGGATCGGGCCTTGAGCGCCGCCTCCTGCTCCTCGAGCGCTTTCTTCTGGGCCTCCAGTGCCTGCTTTTGCGCCTCCAGGGCTCTCAGCTGGTCTTGCGTGGTGGCGCCGGCGGCCGGGGCCGGCCTTTTAATTGTCGTTAAGGAACGCGGACGGGCCATGGCCGCTCGGTAAGCCGCCATGCGCTGCCTGGCCAGCGCGTACCGCTTGGATTTGCGATCCACTGCGCCCAGGGCTTTGATCGCCTGCGCGTAATTCTTTGCCGCGGCCAGCGCCTCGGCCTCCTTCACCAGGCGCAGAGCCTCCTTCTCCATTTGCAGCTCGTCGATGAGGGCGCGCACGGCCCGGAAGTGCGGGGTGTCCGGGGTAATCGGCAGCAGGCCGGCCACCGCCTCGTCGAACTGATCGCTGTCTGCCAGGGTCTCGGCGCTGATGATGCGGTCCCTGGTGGCAATTTCGGTGTTTACGGCATCCTGGATCGGGCCCAGCGCCCGCTGGGCCATGCCCGCAGCCACCTCCCGCACGGCCGAGTCGACCAGCGCCTTGTTGAGCGGGGCGCCGGGCTGCAGGGAGAAATCCTGCTTGTTGGTCTGGACGGAGACCGTGTTCAGCACCTGCCCGTCCGTGGTCTTGATCAGCACGGTGCCGTTCACCTTGACGTTGCCGCCTACCTGATCCGGCTGCTCGACGATGTTGCAGACCACGTACCAGTCCGGATTGACGGTGGAGAGCACGACATTCGGATTGCCGTCCAGTCCGGCGGCTATCTGATCGGCGGCTGCCTGCTCCTGACCGCTGCCGCCGCCGGGCACAACCGCTATGCGCACCGGCGGAGCCGCCGCCGCCGGCCGGGCGCACAAGGCTAAGCAGCCGAGAAGAAGCGCAATTCCTGAAAGGACCACACGCGATCTGGAGATTTTCAAGCCATGCCCCCTGGTTGGTTTACGTAATCCGGTCCATCGCCTGATTGGCCAGGCGGTCTGCTTCCTTGTTCAGCTCGCGGCGCACGTGCACGATCCGGAAGGAGGCGTACCGGGCCGCCAGCCCGCGCGCCTTTTCAA
This sequence comes from Pseudomonadota bacterium, assembly GCA_021325555.1. Lineage (GTDB taxonomy): Bacteria > Cyanobacteriota > Vampirovibrionia > Obscuribacterales > Obscuribacteraceae > JAJPGY01. The sequence goes on from JAJPGY010000023.1 coordinate 133,845, forward strand.
ATAGCGGCTTCAGACCCTCGTTTTTCACCCGGTACTGCCCGTTCATCTGCCGTACGACCAGCTCGGAGTCCGTGCGGACCTCGACCGACCGGCAGCCCATGGACAGCCCTTTCTCCAGCCCGGTTACCAGCGCCGTGTATTCGGCGACGTTGTTGGTGGTGACGCCGAGCGGCTCGCTGACCGTCAGAACGGAGCGGCCGTCACGCAGCAGCACGACGCCTATGCCTGCCGGCCCGGGGTTGCCGCGCGCGCCGCCGTCCGTGTAGATGATAAGCTCAGGCTCTGGCATTTACTTCCTGCGCGACGAGATCCTTGATCAAGGCAAGAGCCTGATCCAGCTTGGAGGGATCCTTGCCGCCGGCCTGGGCGAGCTGTGGCTTGCCACCGCCGCCGCCACCACAAACGGCTGCTGCCTGCTTGACCAGGTTGCCGGCGTTCACGCCCTGTTTGACCAGGCTGTCGGAGACGGCCGCCACAATAGACAGCCTTTCCGGCGCCAGCACGGTGGCCAGGACGGCCACGACATCCGGGCCGGACTGCCTGAGCGACTCGGCCAGGGCCTTGAGCCCGTCCGGGCTTACGCCGGCCACCGCTCGGGCGATCAGGCGGACCGCGCCCACGCGCTCCGCGCCGGCAAGCAGCTCCGGCGCGCGCGACAAGGCCAGCTGTTCCTCGAGCTGCTGGGCCAGCTTCTCCTTGGACGCCAGCTGCTCCTGCAGCTTGTCGATCTGGGCCATAAGCTCGGCCGGTTTGATCCTCAGCTTGCTGGCGGCCCGGGAGAGGATATTCAGGTGGCTGCCGATGAACTGCCAGGCCCTGGGACCGGACAGGGCCTCGACGCGACGGACGCCGGAGGCGATGCTGCCTTCCGAGATTATTTTTATCGGCCCGATCTCGCCGGTGTTGGCCACGTGAGTGCCGCCGCAAAACTCCAGCGAGAAATCGCCCATGCGCACCACGCGCACGATGTCGCCGTATTTCTCGCCGAACATGGCGATGGCGCCGGTCTGTTTTGCTTCCTCGAGCGGCATCTCTACGGTGGTCACCGGATAATTGCCGCGGACCCACTCGTTCATCAGCCCCTCCACGGCCGCCACCTCGCTGTCGTCCAGCTTGCGCTCGAAGGTAAAGTCGAAGCGCATCGTCTCGGGACCGACCTGCGAGCCGGCCTGCACCACGTGCTTGCCGAGCAGCTCCCTGACCGCCGCATGGAAGAGGTGGGCCGTGCTGTGGTGCAGCACCGTTGCCTGGCGCCGCTCTTTATCGACCACCGCCTGCACCTTCTGATCCGGCTCCACCAGCCCGGACAGCGTCTTGACCCGGTGGACGTGCAAGCCTTCGTGCTTCCTGGTGTCCAGCACCTGAAGCGTGGCGTCGGGACCGGACAGCACCCCGGTGTCGCCCACCTGCCCGCCGGACTCGGCGTAAAACGGCGTCCGGTCGAGCAAAAGCTCGGCCTCATCGCCCTCCTGCAGGTGATCGACGAGCTTGCCCTTGCTAACAAGGGCGATCACCCGGCCTTCGCCCTGCGTGCCTTCGTAGCCGGTGAACTGCGTGGCGCCGTGCTCTTTCAGCACCCGCCCGAAGGCCTCCTCGCCGGTGATGATCACGTTGAACTTGCCGACCGAGGAGACCTCCTCGTGCTCCGCCCTTGCCTTGTCGAAGCCGGCCATGTCCACCTTCTTACCATGCTCGGCGGCGATCTCGGCGGTGAGCTCGACGGGAAAGCCGAAGGTGGCGTAAAGGTTGAACGCCTCGCTGCCCGGGATCTCGCCGGCCCCGTCGGCGAGCAGCGAATCGAGCAGTCCCATGCCGCGGTCGATTGTCCTGGCAAATCGTTCCTCCTCGTCCCTGATTACGGAGGCCACCACCTGCTCCTGCCCGGCAAGTTCCGGATAGGCCTCGCAATAGAGGCGCACCACCGTCGGCACCAGCTTGTAGATGAACGGCTCGCTCAAGCCGAGCAGGCGGCCGAAGCGGGCCGCCCGCCGGATGATGAAGCGCAGCACGTAGCCGCGGCCGACGTTGCTGGTGCGCACGCCGTCGCCGACCAGAAAGGTGACGCACCGCGCGTGATCGGTGATGATCTTCAGGTAGAGGTTCACCTTGTCGGCCTTCGAGCCCGCCCAGTCGGGCCGGCGATGCGCCTCCGGCGTGTAGGTGACGCCGGCCAGCGCGGCGATCTCCTCCAGGATCGGGAAGAGCAGGTCGGTTTCGAAGGTGTTGCCCTTGTCCTGGAGGATGGTGGCGATCCGCTCGAGACCGGCGCCGGTGTCCACGTTCTTGCTGGCCAGCGGCGTGAACTTGCCGTCGGCGTCCTTGAAAAGTTCCATGAACACCAGATTCCAGAGCTCGAGATAACGATCGCAGTCGCACCTGCCGACCCCGCACTTGTCCGGGTCGGCGCTGCAGCCGTATTCGGCGCCCCGGTCGTAATAGATCTCCGTGCACGGCCCGCACGGCCCGGTCGGCCCGGGCGGGCCCCAGAAGTTGTCCTTGCGGCTCATCCGATAAATGCGCTCGGCCGGCACCCCGACCTTCCTGTTCCAGATCTCGAAAGCCTCCTCGTCGGCCGGAACCTCGCTGTCGCCGCCGAAAACGGAAACCGACAGCCGCTCGGGCGGCAGCCCGAGATCGTTTGTTACAAACTCCCATGCCCAGGGGATCACCTCTTTCTTGAAGTAGTCCCCGAAGCTGAAATTGCCCAGCATCTCGAAGAAGCTGTGGTGCCTGGCCGTGCGCCCGATGTTCTCTATGTCGGAGTCCTTGCCGCCGGCGCGCGTGACCTTCTGGATTGTCACCGCCCGGGGCGGATCGGTCGGCGGAGCCTGACCGAGAAAGATGGGCACGAAGGGCACCATTCCCGCCGAGGTCAGAAGAAGGGTCGGATTATCGGGAATGAGGCTGGCGCTGGGCAGATGCAGGTGACCCCTCTTGTCCCGAAAGTACGAGACAAAGCGCTGGCGAATCTGGTTGCCGGTCAGATGCATTACTCCCTCCCTTGGCGAGCACAGGCGCCCGCAACCCGAAAGGCTTGCCACAGGGCGACCGTGGATTTCTCAGTATAGCAATGAGCGGGCTTGGCGGTGCGTTGATATACTGGCCGTAAATTGGGCATGATTCCAATGGCACCTTGGTCGATCTGAAAGCCTGTCTCGAATCCCGTGAAGGTTGTCCTGCGAGGGGGAAGAAAGCGTTCTGAAACTGGCGGGCTGCCGGATCTGTTGGTGCGGTACGGGGGGGCGGTATTGAACAACAGCAGCAACAACCATACTTGCAGCTTCTGCGGGCGGGCCCTCAGATCCGGAACCGTCTGCGTCAACTGCACCCTGAGCGACATGAGGCTCGTCGATACGCTGGCCGAGCGCGCCCCCGGAGAACGGCTCCTGCATCACGGGCTGCCGGTCGAGGCTTACCTCTGCGACCTCCTCGGCCAGCGCAAGATTCCTATCCTGACCGCCAAGTGCAAGATCGGTCGCGACCCGACCAACCAGGTGGTCGTGAAGGACGATCAGTATACCTCCCGCTTTCACGCCTGGATAACCTTCGATGACGGGCACTTTTTCGTCGAGGACCTCGGCAGCACAAACGGCACCTTGCTCAACGGCAGCCCGCTGACCAGCCGGCGTCCCCTGGTCAACGGCGACCACCTGCGAATCGGGCGGACGGAATTTACCTTCGCCCTGACGACAGCCGGCGTCGGCGGTGCCGCCGAGTCCGCCGGGCGGTCTGCCGGCGAGATAAGCTAGGGCGGCGGCCAGCTCCGGCTGTCAGGAGAATGCCCGGGGCGTCAGGCTGCCGATGGTAAGGGCGGGCGGAATCTGCTATCTTTTTTAGCGCGGCGGCCCGCTTTATTTTTGCGGCCGGGGGGATGCCTTCGCACCTTGCCGGGGGCTCCTGCCGGCTCTTACGGCGGGCCCGGTCGTTAACGGAAGCGGGAGCAGGTTGCAAGCGGCGTGAATCTTCGCAAGGTACTGATCGTCTATAAGAAATCGACCTTCCAGATTCAGGCCGTCGAGCACCGCGAATCCCGCTTCATAAGGCTTATCGAGGAGGGGCATGACACCGTCACCCGGGTCAAGGTCGCCCACGAGGAGCACTACGATGTGCTGGAGGCGCTGACCAGGGAGCTTGCCGGGCGCGGCATCGAGGTGACGGCCGTTGCCAGGGCCGACCTGACGCGGACTGTCAGCGACGTCGATCTGGTCATCTCGGTGGGCGGCGACGGCACCTTCCTTGACGCTTCCCATTTTGTCGGTGACACGCCGCTCCTGGGCGTCAACTCGTCGCGCTCCTCGAGCTTCGGCCACTTCTGCCTGGCCAACGAGGGCAACCTGATCGAGGTTCTCGACCGCATCGCAGACGATGAGCTCGAGCCGTTGCGCCTGCTCAGGCTGGAGCTCGTCCACAACGGCTCCCTCCTGCCCGAGCCGGTGCTCAACGAGGTGCTAGTCTGCCACAGCAATCCGGCCGGCACAAGCCGCTACTTCATCCAGATTGGCGGTGAGCGGGAGGAGCAGCGGTCCGGCGGCATATGGGTCGGCCCGCCCGCGGGATCGACGGGGTCGATCCGCTCGGGCGGCGGCACCGTTCTGCCGATAGCGGACAGGAGGTTTCAATATCTCGTGCGGGAGCCGGGCCCGCGCCCCTACGAGAGCTGGAAGCTCACCAGGGGGCTTCTGCCGGAGACAGCCGCCATCACCATCGTCTCGCAGATGCGCACCGGCGCGCTGTACATAGATGGTCAGCACATAAACTACGCCTTTGCCCTGGGTGACGAGCTCGTGGTTCGGCCGAGCAAGCAGGATCTGCGCGCCTACGTGCGCGCCGACGTAAATGACATCTTCCGCTGACGGCTGGCCACCGCTTGGGCTCTCCGACAGGCTGGCCATCGTGGCCGGCAAGCTGTCGGCAAGGGCCATCCGCGCCCTGGGGGCGGGACTGGGATCAAACCTGCCCGGCCGACTGGCCAGGAAGGTGTCGCCTGAAGTCTTGCGCAGGCTCTCGGCCCAGTGCCGGCTGGGCGTGATCGCGGTGTCCGGCACCAACGGCAAGAGCACGACCGCCGGCTTCATCTACTCCATCCTGCGCCGGGCCGGCCTCAAGATCGTGCACAACCGGCAGGGCGCCAATCTGGTCACCGGCATCACCGCCTCAATCGTGGAGGCGGCCACATACGACGGGCGCCTGGATGCGGACTACTGCCTGTTCGAGATCGACGAGGCGTCACTGCCGGTGGTGGCAGCCGAGGTGGTGCTCGGCCCGGTCGTGGTCACCAATCTCTTCCGCGACCAGCTCGATCGTTTCGGCGAGCTGGACACAACGGCCTCGCTCATCGGCCGGGGCTTGCTGGCCCACAGGTCCCCGGCGATCCTCAACGCCGACGACCCCAACGTCGCCCAGCTGGCCGAAGGCTGTCCACGGCTCTATTACGGGATCGAATCGCTGTCCGGCCAATCCACGCCGGCATCCGGCGCGGGCGCGATGGAGCTCTCCTGCTGCCCGCGGTGCAACAGCGATTACGAATACAGCCTGGTTTTCTACGGACAGCTCGGGCACTATCGCTGCCGTTCCTGCCGGCACGGGCGCCCGGAGCCGCGCGTCGCCGCCGAGAACGTTGTAGTCCAGGCCGGCTCCTCGAGCTTTCTTCTGCGCATTGACGGGGAGCGGCTCAAGACGGCCATCACTTTGCCCGGGCTCTTCAATGTTTACAACGCCCTGGCCGCGGCCGCGCTCGCGTCTTTCCTGGGCATTCCCGCCTTGACCGTAATCGAGGGGCTGGAGAACTACTCCACCTTGTTCGGGCGCTCGGAGCGGCTCAGCGTCGGCGATAAGACCGTTCTCATCCAGCTCATCAAGAACCCGGCCGGCGCTACCCAGGTAGTGAGCTCCGCTGCTGCCGATCCCGCCGGGCGCCTGCTTATCGCGATCAACGACAATCTGGCCGACGGGCGTGATGTCTCCTGGCTCTGGGACGCGGAATTTGAGCTTCTGTCGGGACACAAGAAAGTGATTGTGGTGAGCGGGCAGCGCGCGCACGACATGGCCGTGCGCTTGAAGTATGCGGGAGTGGAGCCAGCCTTGATAGAGGTGGTGCCATCCCTGGAAAAGGCCGTCGGCAGGATGCTCGAACGGGTCTCGGCCGGCGAGACGCTGTGGATCCTGCCGACCTATACCTGTCTTCTCGAGCTGCAGAAGATCCTCAAGGCAAGAGGATATCTGCTTGCGGGGACATGACCCGGCGGGAAGCTAGCGGGCGGTCCCGCCGGACCTGGAGCCGCTCAGGGCGGACATGCGATCCTGCGCGCGTTTCAGCTTGGGCGAGATCTCCAGCGCCTGCTTGTAGTGCGCTATCGCCTCGGCCGTGTTGCCCTTCTTCTCCAGCAGCTCGGCGTATTCCACATGGGCCGTCGCATCCTGCGGCGTCAGGCGGATTGCTTCCTGGAACTCTTTTTCGGCGCCCGGCAGGTCTCCCGACTTTTCCAGGGCCAGCGCCAGACGGCGGTGGGCAGGCGCCAGCTGGGGGAAAACCTTGATAGCCTTTTTCTCCTCGGTGATCGCCCCTTTGTAGTCTCCCTTCTCCAGAAGCATCCAGCCCAGACCGAAGTGAGCCTTGGGGTGGTTGGGCGAGATCTTGAGCGCGGTCTGGAACGATCTGATCGCCGATTGGCGGTCGCCGAGATCGGCCTGGGCGTTGCCCATGTTGATGTAGGCTTCCGGGAGATTCTTGTTCAGCTCGAGCGCTTTCTGCTCTGCCTGAATGGCCTCTTTGAACTGCCCCTTGAGCGAGTACACCGCGCCCATGTTCATGTATGGCGCCGGCTCCTTCGGGTCCATCTCCGAGGCTTTCTTGTAGGCCGCCAGCGAATCGTCGAGCCTGCCGGCGCTGGCAAGAGCCAGACCCAGATCCAGGTGCGATCGCAGGCTCGTCGGCTTCAGGGCCACCGCCTGCTGGAACTCTGCTATCGCTTCCTCGAGCTTGTTCTGGTTCGTGTAGATCTGACCGAGGATGACGTGGGGCAGGAAGTACTTCGGATCCAGCTTGACGGCGGTCTTCTCCTCCAGTATGGCCGTCTCATAATCGTCCTTTACGGCATAAGTCGCCCCCAGCCTCTCATGGGCTCTGGCATTATCCGGCTCCAGGCGCACCGCTTCCCTGAATTCGTCCAGGGCCCTGTCCACCCTGGTGCCGGAGAGAAAGGAGTCACCCTGCTTTATGTGGGCGTCAGCGGTATCGGCCGCCCGGGCAGCGCCCCATGCGTACCCGGCAAGAACCGCCACCGCAAGCAGGGGTCTCAATGTCCTCATCTCGCTTCACCTCATGATCGAACAGCCACGTATTATATAAGGGGCAGATGGATCATCCGTTATGATTGTTAAGATTCAACCTTCTCAAGTCCCCACCGGCTCCGCGAACGCCGGCGTGCGCGGCTTGCAGGTGCTGGCCGGCGGACACCAAATTGCGCGCTGGCTGGCCCCGGCTGTGGCGGCTATCGCTCTCCTTTCCCTGGACCCGTGCCCTGGCGCTAACCAGGCAGCCTGGTCCGGCTATGTCGATGCCGGCACCGCCGCTTACAAAAAGCACGATCTTGACGCGGCCGAGCAAAACTTCCAGGCGGCCCTCAAGGAGACGGCCGGATTCCCTCCAGGAGATCCGCGTATCAGCGAGACGCTCAACGATCTGGCGCTGGTGTACGATTCCCAGGCTCGTTACGCCGAAGCCGAGAAGCTGTACCGGCAGGCGCTGGCGGACAGGGAAAAGTCGGCGGGACAGGACAGCCCGGAGCTCTTGCCGATTCTCAACAACCTGGCGACGCTCTATGTCGAGCAGCACAAGTTTGCTGATGCCGAGCCGATCTACAAGCGGACCGTGGCCCTGGAGGAGAAGGCCCGCGGGCCGGACCATCCGTCGGTAGCGGCGGCGCTTACCAACCTGGGCCTGGTTTATCGCGAGCAGGAGAAATTCGCACAGGCGCAACCGCTCCTCGAACGCTCGCTGGCCATTGTCCAGAAGGCTTACGGGCCCGACAACCCGGCCGTGGCTACCAACCTGGAGAACCTGGGCGTCGTCTATCGCGGCGAAAAACGGTACGCGGATGCCGAGCCGCTTTTCAAGCAGGCCCTGGCTATCCGGGAGAAGGTCTCCGGACCGGACTCGCCGGAGGTGCTGGTCGGGCTCAACAATCTCGCCCGGGTCTACAGGGAGGAGGGCAAGTACAAGGATGCCGAGCCGCTTTTGAAGCGTCTTGTCGCCCTGTCCGAAAAGCAGGCTGGTAATGACGAGACCAGCGCGGTGGCGCTGCACAACCTGGCAATGTTGTACCAGGATCAGGGTGACTACGACAGCGCGGAGCCGCTCTTCAAGCAGGTGGTCCAGCTGCGGGAGAAGACCGCCGCCGAAAAACCGCAGGCGCTCTCCAATGCCCTGACCGATCTGGCCAACCTGTATGTTGCTCGGGGGAGATACGCTGACGCTGATCCGCTTCTGCGGCGGGCGCTTTCTATCGCCGAGCAGACCCTCGGTGCCGATGATCCGGCGGTGGCAACCGTGATCGACGGTCTGGTCGAGCTGGACCGGGTCGAGGGAAAGCTGGACGACGCGGCCGCGCTACTGGAACGGGCACTGGCGATCAGGGTGAAGGCGTATGGCGAAAATGATCCTGCCGTAGCAGCGACCGTCACCGACTTCGCCTTGCTTTACCAGCAGCAGGGCCGCAAGGCGGACGAGGAGTCAGCCTTCAGGAGAGCGCTTGCTGTCAGGCAGAAGGCTGCCAGGGAGGATCTGCCGGCCGTGGCCACTGCCATGAGCAATCTGGCGCGGACCCTGCGCGACGAGGGTAAATACGAGGAAGCCGAGGGGCTCTACAAGAAGGCGCTGGAGATCCGTGAATCAGCCCTCGGCGCCAGCGACCCGGGCGTGGCGGCCCTCCTGAGAAACTATGCTTACCTTCTCCACAAGATGGGACGCGACCAGGAAGCGAAGCAGATGAACGAGCGGGCCAGGGCCATTGAGGAGAGGTCCCAATAAGCGCCCCGCCGCGGCTAGTCTTCGAGCACCAGGCATTCGCCGTAGAACACGCCGTGTCCCAGGCTGCCCAGCCGCCCGGCAGCTCCCTTGGTGACGTCCAGCACCCTCGTGGGCACGAAAGGGCCCCGGTCGTTGACCTTGACTATGCACGACTGGCCGTTTTTCGGGTTTTCGACGAGCAGCTTTGTGTAAAACGGCAGCTTGCGATGGGCGGCCGTCAGCTTCTCCATGTTGAAAAGCTCTCCCGAGGCGGTTTTGTGCCCTTCCAGACCCGGTCCGTACCAGGAGATGTTGCCGCTAAAGCTGTCGCGGGCCTTTTCCGCGGCTTCTTGCTTCGCTGTGGTCCCGGTTGTCTGGTCACCCATGGCCAGCCGATTTCCGTGGACTTCTCCGGCCAGGGAGGAGGCGGAGAGCAAGCCGCAGGTGATGATACCGAATACAGTGCCAGCGCCAGCGCACCGGCGCCACCAGATGTACATCCAGAACACCTCAAGCCCGGGGACACACTTTTGCCTACCAAACATCTTACCCGAAGGAGATTGCCGCGGCCTGCAATCGGTTCCTTCCGGAGCGAGACACGCAACAGTTTGTAGCAGAAGCGACTACGCCAGCCGGGAGCTCCCGGCGGTACCGATATTGCGACCGTCGCCCGCATCGGATGGCTCGAAAGAAACCCGAACCGTGGTCCCGCCTCCGGGCCGGTCGGACAGCTCAAGAGTCGCCTTGTTGGAGTTCACTATCTCGGAGACAATGGACAAGCCCAGCCCGCAGCCTGTATCGCCCGATGCCGATCCCCGGTAGAAACGCTCGAAGACCCTCGTCTTCTCCTCGTCCTTTATGCCAGGGCCGTTGTCTTCGACGACCAGAGTCGGCCTGTCCGCTTGCGCTATCCTCACCCAGACGGAGCCTTCCGGCGGCGTAAATTTAATGGCATTTTCCAGCAAGTTGGTGATCAGCTCCTCGAGATCTGCCTTGTTCGCCCGGATGGCAACCGGCATTTCGGGCGTGTCCAGCTGCAGCTCGATCTGCTTGTTCAAAGCCTGATGCACTAGACCTGCCGCCGCGCTGTCCACGGCCGCGCCAAGGTCTATGGTCTCAAACACCTTCTGATTGTGCCCTTCCGCGCGCGCCAGGCTGAGCAGGCGGGTGATCAGGTGCACGGTTCTGCCGGTCGCTTCATTTGTCTGCTTGAGCACGCTGGCCACGGCCGGGCTTTCATTTATTCTTTCGGCATAGTCGAGGTAGGTCCTGAGGGCCGTGACCGGAGTCCGCAGCTGGTGCGCGGCGTTGCCGATGAACTGTCGCTGCGACCTTATATGCTTGCTGGTGCTGTCGAAAAGCCGGTTCAGAGCTCGGATTACCGGGGTCAGCTCGCCGGGCGTGTTTTTCAATTCCACCGGCGACAGGTCGAGCTCGCTTCTGGAGGTGAGCAGAGCGCCCAGGTCGGTCAACGGCAGCAGCCCCCGCCGGACGCCCAGATACACCGAGAGGCTGGCAAGAAGCACGAGCGCGACCTGCGGCACAAGTATGCTGAGAAATATCTGCTGCAGGAGCCGTCGCCTGCTGTTCAACGTCTCCGCGACCTGCACCCAGATCTCGTTGGAAAGCGGAGGGAGCCGGACCGGAATTCGGCACATGCGGACGCGCTGTCCCGCCACCATGCTGTCACGAAAGGCTGGCCCCGTGCGGTGCGTGAAGCGGGGCGGCGGCAGCAACGCATCGCCGGTCAACCGGTGCCCGCTGCTGTCGACGATCTGGTAGTAGAACTTGTCCTCCCCGTAGTGCCTCAGCACCGCCTGCGCAGCCGGCGGCAGGTCGGCCACGACGACGCCGTTTTCATTCCGACTGAGACGCGCGACGATTGAGTCGGCGGAGTTGAGAAGATTGAGGTCGCAGGCCTCATTGGCGTACTTGGCAGCCAGCCAGTAGGCGATGGCCGTGGATAGACCGCACAGGCACACGACAGGGATCAACAACCCGACAAGAAGCTGCTCGCGAATGGATCGTGGCGATCGCTCATGATTCGACAAGGAAGCCGAGCCCCCTGATCGTTTGCAGTTTCAGGCCGTAGGGCTCGAGCTTCCTGCGCAGGCGATGAACAACTATATCCAGCGCGTTGAAGGTCAACGGGGTGTCCCAGTCGCTCAGAAGGGCGGACATCCTCTGCTTGGTGACCAGCGAACCGATGTTGTGAACAAGAATTTCCAGCACGGCGTACTCCCGCGGCGAAAGCTCGACGATCTGCTCGCCTTTGCGCACGACGCGCCCGACCGTGTCGAAGGTAAGCTCGCCTATCTCCACTGAAGTCACATTGCGGCAGCCGGCTCTCAGAAGGGCGCGAATCCTCGCCTCCAGCTCCCCCAGGTGAAACGGCTTGGTGACATAATCGTTGGCGCCGCAATCCAGTCCCTGTATGCGATCGTCGTAACTGTCTCTGGCCGTCAAAATCAGTACCGGCACGCTTATCTTCTTGTGGCGAATCTGCTTGAGAAAGCTGAGCCCGTCAATGCCAGGCAATCCCAGGTCTAGAATCACGATGTCGTAAGGAGCAGTCGCGATCGCTATCTCGGCGCCGGGTGCCTCGCGGAAACGATCTATCGAATAACCGCTGCTGCGCAGAGCCAGCATGAGCGAATCGGCAACCAGGTCATCGTCTTCGATCAGCAATATCTTCATAGCGAACCCTGTAGCTAATTTACCACCCCCGCCCGCCACCTTTCATCAGAAAGAAGATTGAAAGAATTGGCTCGGTAAGCTGTAGTGGTGCTGGAGATGCGGGAGGTCGAGGACCACGGATGCAAATCGTCTCTTATCGAGGACAATCACACGGGGGCGGAGTAGCCGCGCTTATTAAAGCGGCACTGCCCCACGAAAGGACATTCCTGTGGTGGCACCTGGTGGACACCAGCTTGCAAACCCTTTCGGCGGGCGGGGCGAGTCGCGCTGCCTCTATTCCGGCCGCGATTATCGACGGGCATTACCGGTACTGTAACGAATTTCTGTGGCCGTTGATGCACGAGCGCCCGGACCTTGCCCGTTATGTTCCCGAGCACCATGTGGATTACAGGTCACTTAACATCGCCGTTGCCGCCCATCTGAACTGGCGGAACCGGTGGCAGAGGACCTTTATCCATGATTACCAGTTCGGGCTCATGCCGGAGTACCTGGCCGATGAGGCGGCGTCTCAATCGGTTTTCTTCTGGCATATTCCCTGGCCAGCCCGTTTCCCCAGCGGCACCGAACCGCAGGTAATGGAGGTTGCCAGAGCCTTGCTTCGCTGCGGGCGGGTCGGCTTCCACATAAAGGACTACGTAAGCAACTTCTGCGCCTTTGTCCGTGACTTCCTGCCCGAATATCGGGTGTTGCCGGGTGAGTCCGCGGTGATCCACGACTGCGGGCGCGCAACCGAGCTCATCGCCAGCCCGGCCGGCATGGACTCCTCATTCTGGCGGAACGCGGCTGAAGCTGCCCGTGCGCGTCGCCCGCATCCCGGTCGCTACATCCTGTCCGTAGACAGGGCTGACTATACCAAGGGGATCGTGGAGCGGATAAAGGCCGTCGAGAACATCTTCCGGTCCCAACCCGAGCTGCAGGGCGAACTCCAGTTTGTATTTGCCTGCCAGCCAACGCGCAGCGGGCTGACAGCTTTCGACGAGTACTGGCGGCAATGCCGCTTGGCCTACCGGCAAACGCTAGAACGGCTGGGACGCGAGGACTGGTCGCCGATAGTCTGGCTGGCCGATCCGCTGGCCCCTGAGGAGTTGGCGGCCTGGTACGCGCACGCCGCGGCGATGCTCGTCAACCCGTCCGTCGACGGGCTGAATCTCACAGCCAAGGAGTTTGTGGCCAGCGCCACGGACCCCGAAAGCGTGCTTATCCTGTCATCTGGTGCCGGCGTCTGGCGGGAGCTGGGCAGCCATTCGGTCACGATCCAGCGATGCTGTCCCGGTGATATTGCCGAGGCAGTTTTGACCGCGCTCGCGCAGCCGCCGGCTCATAGACGAGCCAGCATGAGCGTGCTTAAGAGGGCCGTGCGCGCCAACTCGCTGCAAAACTGGTGGCACGGGCTGGTGTCCTCCCCTCCGTGGAGGGCGGTCGATTCCGATTGCGTAAGGAGTTCTGCTTGATCGTGAGCCGACAGCGTCAGAGGCTGCATCGTCCGCAGGCGACGGACTGGTGGCGTCTGGCAAAGCAAGGCTGTGCAGAGATCCGATCTTTGGTTTGGGTGTCCATCGGGTGAATTACGACGGTCACAGATTGTTGTTGCTGATGAACCGGCTTATAGCCTCGCTGGATGGTTTGCAGGCGGATCCCGAGCTGCGGCAGATGTGGCTGGAGACCCAATGGCTTAGGCAGAGTTTTCTTGCCGGCAAGCTGGCTCTTCCCAGGCAATGGCAGCTCATGATCTTCAAGCCGCCGGTCGCCTTGAGCGGCCACAAGCTGGTAGCCGCGCAGGCCAGGGAACTTGCTGAGGCTCTCAGCGCTTGCTTCGCCCAGAAAGCGGAGCCCGCCGATCGACGCGATGGCTGACGGCGCCGCCGGCGGACAAGCTATTGGGCCGTCCCGCTGGCCGGGACGAACAGGTTGGCGCCGGCCGTGAACATGCCGCGCACGAGAAGCGAGTGGGTGGCTCTGGAGGCCGGCTCTATCCATATGGGAGCCGTCCACATGTGATCGACATAATCGCCGAGCGCTGGCTGGGCGCGATCCACCTGGACGAAGTAGGCGGACCGGTTGCCGAGCGTGTGCTTGATGGTGCCGAAGCTGACCTGCTGGCCGCCGTCGAGCAGCTCCTGTCCCGTCAGCTCCTTTGTCTGCAGCGTCGTTGCCAGCTTTCCGTCACCAATTCTGGTGTCACCGAGTAAGCTCACCGTGTACCTGGCATCCGGGGTCACCTCGCCCTCTATCTGCACTTTCAAGTTGAGATCCGGCACCGCCGACTGATCGAGAATGCTGCCCATCGGGTGCGCGTCATTGGCCCAGAGCGAGCCGACGAGCCTGGTGCGGCTGGTGGTGGCGCCGGTCCGCCGTTCGCGCAGCGTCTCCAGAATGCTCGGCTTGTCCAGCGCGCGCGACAGGAAGATCGTTCCTGCCGGCCGCCCTACCGGATCGCCGTAGTGGAAGTCCCGCCCGAAAGTCGGGCTCGCCTTGACACCGCGGTCCATATAGACCAGATAGCTGTTCAGATCGATATCGGATGGCTTGACGGTATCGGTGACATCGGGATTGAGAGCCTCCCCCTTGATGAGCTCCATCTGCCGCACATACGGCTTGGCGAAATTCTCCAGCCACAGCCTTATGCTGTTGTCCGGATTCTTGGGATCAAAGGAGAGTTTGCCGTAGTCTGCAAAACGCAGGTTCTTCGGGATGTCGGCAGCCAGCTCGGCCGAGGCCCTCGGGTGGTTGAGCTGGACGATCGGCGTGCCGCCGTCTGTCGCCTTCTGGTGCGAGAGGTGCCTGGCAAGCGCGGCATAGTCGCCGTCGTTGAACTTCACCACATCCGGTGGCACCAGCTCCGGCGCGGCGGCCTCTATTCCCAGCAGCCTGCGCAACGGGTTCATGAGCATCTGGAAGCGGCTGGGCTGGCGGACCACCGCCTCGTAGAAGGTGGGCAGCTCGAAGAGGTTTATGTGGTTGACGCCCACAGGACCGTTGTGCGGCGTGCCCGGCTTGCCGATGGTGCCCACCTCGGTGCCGACGCCGGCGACGAACTGCCCCGGCCTGGTGGCCGCGTTTGCATCCACGAACGTCTGCGCGTACTCGGCCGGGTCGGCCGTGATAATCGGGGTGCCGGACTCGTCGGAGGAGCGGGGATCGCCTTCCGGCACACCACGCCTGGACAGCGGGTGGTCGTGATCGGTGATGAAGGTCACCTGCTCGCCGCCGGCCTGCGCCTTCGCGTAGAGCTCGGAGGGCAGCCCCATGCCGTCGGAATAGCGGGAGTGCCCGTGCACCGAGCCGGTGTAGATCTTAAGCTCCTCGGCAGGCTCCAGCCTGGCTCCCAGCGCTCCCTCCGCCAGCGACCGCTGGCGCGTGTACTGGCTGACGCGGCGCTTGAGCAAACCCAGCTTCTGCTCGAGCCCGGTCATGAGCTCCGGGTCGCTTGCCGGTCTGGCCAGAACGCCCGTTGCGGCTGCCGTCTGGCTGCCGGCCCTTTCGCCGAGGGCGGCCATCTCCCGGGAGGCGACCCTGGTGTCGGCGCCGGCAAGGTTGAGCGGCTTCATCAGGCTGGCAAAAGAGGAGAGCCCCTTGTTTTCGCGCTCGAGGATCGCCCTTTGCGAGCTTTGCCCGAGGTCGCCCAAAAGCCCGTCGCTCGTGGCCGTCAGGTGCCCTGCTTCGGTTCCGCCCCAGCCGGCGCCGAAGGTCAAAAGCAGGTTGCCGGCGCCGCCCAGCGTGTCCATGGCCAGCGCATGGGCTATTGCGGTCTCGCTGGCGCCCGGCCTCATCATCTGCCGGCGGGCGCCGGCGATGCGCTCGTATCCCTGAATGAGAAGCGGCACCGTAAAGGCGGCGCCAACCAGCAGCCCGGCCGGCCCACCTGTCGGAATGAAGTGCCCGAGCACGGCGCCCATAATCCCCGCCGTGAGAACCGTCTCCCCCGCGTGCATGGCCGTGTCCACCGGGTGATGCCAGGCCTCCCTGAGCAGATCACCGGCCGCCGAGGGGATCTGCTCCACGGTCTCCACAAAGAGACCGTGCTTTGGCTTATTCGTGTCGGCGGCCGTGCTGATGCTGTCCATGCCCCTCGCCCGCAGCGAATACGGTTGCCGGGATGCCGTGGTCAATGTTTATCTTATGGATCCGGCGGTCAAAAACCATTCGTGTAAGTACGCAGGCATGCGAGAACTACGAAAGCAGCCGGGTGCCGCCAGGCAGCGCCGGCTTACTCGGCTGGACCCTGACGGGCGCCGGCGGCTTGCCGCGGCCAGCCCGGGCTGACAGACAGCCTGGATGCCACCCGATCTCAGACCGCCACCGCCTTGCGGCCAGGGCCTGTCGACCGCCCGCTCCGCGGTGTATTGCCTGTGCAGGGCGTCCTGAATTGTGCCGGGATTTGAAATATTTTCGGGAGGCATCGTAATGCTTTCACTGAATAGATGGGGCAGCTTGCGCGTAGAGTATGCCGGGGCATGAGACTTGCTCATGTGCAATTCCACAGTGCTCGGACTGACCGCTACCGGTGTTCTCCGAGAGCGCGGGCACGGCTGCGCGCCCTGGCGGCCAGGGCCGGCTTGCCCAGCTTTTCATAAGCGTCCGCCAGGTTGCCGTAGGCGCGGGCGACCGTGGGGTTGAGCGCCAGCGCCCGCTGCGAATCCGCGATTGCTCTGCCGTAGTTCTTCAGCTGCAGGTAGGCGAAACCGCGATAGCAGAGCGCTTCAGCCTCATCGGATCTGATCTCCAGGGCGCGGTTGAAATCCTGAATTGCCTGCTGGTAGCTGCCCAGCTTCTCCCTGGCCAGGCCCCTGCGGGTATAGGCTCTGGCGGAGTCGGGCTGCAAACGGATAACCCGCGAGTAATCCTCGATTGCCCGCTCGGGCTGCCCCAGCTTTTCGTATGCCAGGGCGCGGTAAAAATAAGTTTGCGCATCCTTCGGGTTTATGGCCAGCGCTCGCCCGTAATCGGCAATCGCCTCCGGCTCGCGCGACAGCTCGTCCAGGCAGCTCCCCCGGTGGAGATAGCTTTCGCTATCCTTTGGATCGACCGTCAAGGCCTTTGCGAAATCGTCAACGGCCTTCTTGTACTGGCCGGTGCTCTCATAGGCCAGAGCCCGGGCGCGGTAAGCCCGGCCAAATTTCGGATCGACCCTTATCGCCTCGCTGAAAAAGTAGATCGCCTCGTTGAAGTTGCCGCCGCGGGCCGCCTCTTCGCCCTTGTATTCGAGCGCGGCGGCGGATCCTGCGGACTGAGACGGGCAGGCGGAGAAGCAGAGGCAGAAGAGCAGGAAGACGAGCACCGCCACTACAACTGGTGCATGAGCAGCCGCCTCGAGAGCGCCGAAGACAGCTTGTTGCCGGGATCGACCTTCTGCTTTACGGCAAGCCACCTGGGATACAGCGGATACATCGCCCGGAAGGCCTCCGGACCGAGGCGGGAGTCCTTGGAAAGATTGACCCTGCCACCATATGCGGTTACCAGTTGATCCAGAAGATCCAGGAACGGCAGCAGCCTGGCATTGAAGGGGAAGTCGAGCATGATCGTGTATCCCTTGAGCGGGAAGGAGATAAGGCCGCTCTGCTCGCCGAGCAGCTTGAGGGTGGCCAGGGAAACCACCTGATCGTGCTCGCGGATCAATTTCAGCAACCGGCGGATTGCCCTGCCGCTGCTCTCCTCCGGGAAAACGCACTGGTATTGAACAAATCCCCGCGGCCCGTAGATCCTGTTCCAGCCTTTCAGGCAATCGAGCTTGAAAAAGAACGATTCACAGTCGACCAGGTGCGGCACGCTGCCCGCCGCGCCGGCGGCCAGGACAAGTTGGTTGAAGAGCCTCAAGGTCGTCCGGTTCATCAGGAAGGAGAGGCAAGATAATGGCAGATCCAGCTGGAGCTGGCTGCCGGTTTCAAGAGGCGCTCGGCGCCGAGCGGCCGGCAGATCCTCCAGCCCGGCGTGGTCTCCCGCGAACACGACCCCCCTTTCTCCTCGCCTGTCCGGCGACAGCAGGTCCAGCCAGGCCATGGAATAGGTGCTCCGGCAGGCGTGCTCGTGGAGCGTGGCCAGCATCTCGTCCAGGCTGCCGGTCCGCGCGCGTCTCTCCACCAGGTAAGCCGTCTGTACCCGGCGCAGGGCGATGCGGGCGTCGCAGATGACGCCGGTCAACCCCATGCCGCCCACCGTCGCCCAGAAGAGATCGCTTTCGCTCCCCCGCGAGCACCAGATACGCTGACCCGAGGGCAGCGCCAGCGTGAAGCCCTCGATAAAAGCCGAAAGCGATCCGTCGCGACGATGATTCTTGCCGTGGACATCACAGGCGATAGCACCGCCGACGGTGACATGCTTGGTGCCCGGTGTGAAAGCGGGGAACCAGCCGAGCGGCAGGAACCGCTCAACTATCTCTCGAATGGTCATGCCGGCCTGGCAATGAAGGACACCCGTGCCGGCGTCGAAACTGATCACCCCATTGCATCGCCCGGTCAGCAGGGTTGCGCCTTCCGGGCAGATGGAAGCGTCGCCGTAGCTGCGCCCCATGCCCCGGGCAATAAGCGAGTCCACCTGCGGCGATCGGACCAGGTCGACCATCTCTTCGACCGTTCCCGGCTGAACAGGGTAAGTCACCGCCCTTGGAAAACCGCCCCAGGCCGACATGGACTGTGCCGGTGCCGCCATCAAGAGCGCGGAGGCGCTGTGACCGGCAGAATCTTTGGCGAGAGTCTGTGATGATGGCATGTCCCTGGGTGCCGCCGGGGCAGACGAGAAGGATTATGCATCACGGCGCCGCCGCGGTAACTCAAATAATATTAATCATGTCAAGATGGGCGGATCGGTTAACTTTGGCGCATGGCCGTATCCTCGTCAGTGGACGGTATATCGAGGCGATTAGCGGGCAGCCGGGCTTTGACCGCCGTCGCGCTCGACTGGTATGCCATCGCGCTCCTGGCTGTCATCAACCTTGCCTGCTATCACCACGTGCTCTCGTGCGGCTTCTTTGCCGACGACTATTACCACCTGCCTTACCTTTCCAGGGTTCTGTCCGGTCATCCGGAGCTGCTGCTCGCGAACTTCTCTTCGAGCTGGATGCAGAATCTGGGCGTGGGTCTCTTTTACAGGCCGTTTCTCGAGCTGACCTTGCTCTTCGACTTCTGGCTGTGGGGGGCTGATGCCTGGGGCTTCCATCTGAGCAATCTCCTCTATCAGCTCGGCACATCAGCGTTCATCTTTCTTTTTGTGAAGCGACTTTTGCGGGATTGCCGTGAGAGCGAACGTTATCTGGTCGCACTTTTCGCCGCCTCGCTCTTCGCCGCCTACCCGCTTCATCCGGAGGCCACTACCTGGATCCTGGGTCGCACCGACGGTTTCTGCACGCTGTTGTGCGTCGCCGCCCTCTGGCTCTACGTGAAGTCCCGGCAGGACGGCAGCCGTGCGGCCGTATTCGCTTCTTTTGCGGTGTTCGCCCTGGCTTTGCTGTCCAAGGAGATGGCGGTCACCGTGCCGCCGACGATCCTTGTCTACGAGTGCATGTACCGGCAGCGCTCGGGCAGCCTCCGCGCGCGTCTCCGGGCGTCCTTCGCGGCCGGCAGATATTTCTGGCTCGGCGCGGCCGCGTATCTGGCCATCCGCCGCCTGGCGCTGGGCACATTGGTCGGTGGCTATGTCGGCTCGCAAGGGGAGATCCTCAACGAGAGCGCCTTTTACAGATGGATCGCCAGCGGCTCTCTGCTGGTTTTGCTCTTTCCCTTCAGCCAGGCGGTAATCAGCGCCAGCAACCTGCTGTGCAAACTGATCCGCGTCCTCTACTGCCTGGCCGGGCTGCTTATCATCGTAAGCGCGAGCCGGGGCCGGTTCCCCGCGGCCCAGATGCGGCATGTCTGCTTTGCCGCTGTCTGGCTGGTGATTACCCTGGCGCCGACCTTCCAGGTGTTCTCCCTGCCTGCCGATCTCACCTCCAGCCGGGTCGTCTACCTGCCGAGCGTTCCCCTGTGCATCCTCCTTGTCCTCTTGCTTTTTCCTTTTCACAAGGAGCTGCCGGCCAAAAGATGGATCTCGCTCGGGCAGGCGGCCGTGCTGGCGGGCCTGGTTATCTGCCTGGCGGCGGTCACATACAAGAACAACACGGCGTGGGCTCAAGCCGGCGTGGTTTTGAGGCAGTTCCGCAGCTCGCTCGAGCAGAGGATTAAGCAGCTGCACGGCGATCAGAAACTGGTCATCGCCAACGCGCCGACCGTCTACAAGGGCGTGCTTTTCTTTCCCAACTTCAACGTCTTGCACGAGTTCCTCAAACCGCCGGTCTCCCCGCGGGATCTGTCCGGCCGGATCGCCAGCCTGGAGCCGACCTCCTACTGCGAGGATCGAATCCTCAACCTCTCCAAACTTCTGCGCATGGCGCGCGAGCCGGCCTCCTACGCCCTGACGAGCTGGGACGAGGACAGAAATGCGCTGGAGCCGCTCGACCTCGGCCGGCAGATGGAGCGCAGGCAAGCCGGCGGGCAGCTGCCCGGTTTTGTCGTATCGCCCGAGCGGGCCGCCGGCGGAAAAGGGCTGCGATATGCCATCGCCCTGCCGCAGGAGCTGCCGCCGCTGGCCGTGGATTTCGTTCGGGTTGCCCTGCCGCTGCCCGAGGATGAAAGGGCCCGGACAGACGGTTCGTTGTGGATGTGGCTTTTCTGGGACTCGGCGGAATCCGGCACGTTTTCCAGGAGGCGCTCTGTGGAGTTCAAACTGAAAACCGGCGGCTCTCAAGGCGTGTGCATGATCCCGGTTTCGGAGCGCAAAGAATGGGTGACCGCAGGAGGCATCCGGCATCTTTCCGTAATGTTGCCGGAGCGCATCCAGGGCCAACCGGCGCTGCGCGTGGCCCTCATAAACGGCAAGTATCTCCTGCCGCAGATCGTGCCTGACCGGCGCACCCTGGCCGAGGCGGCGGACGGCCCGGAAGTGATCAGGGGGCCGGTGGCGAAATTCGAATATGACTGCTCCATGCTTGCCGGGGCCAGATCCGCCGTCGCCGAGCTTACGCGGCCGGCCTCGAGCTTCTACCACTACACGAGCACCTATCGCGATACCGAACTTTCGCCGCACAGTCTGCGGCGTATCAACCTGGCCCGGCTCAAGGGAACCCTGAGCATCCCTGCCGGCTCCCTGCCGCAGCCTGGCCGATACGAGATCCGCGTGGCGGGAATTGATGCCCGCGCCCGGGTGACCGGCTACACCTCCGATCCGGTGCAGTTCCGGTTGCCTGCGCCGGACCCTGCGACGCCGGCGTTCTAGTACCGCCTGGCCTAAGCCCGTAGGGGCGGAGTGCATCCGCCCGGGCGCGTCCAACGCGCCGCTGCAAGCAACGGGTTCCAGTGCCAGCAAGTATCAGCGCCTGCTCTAAGGCAGCGGTGAAGGCCCGAGATCGGGCGCGGCGGGAACCGTTGCCGGCTCCAACCTTCCGGAGCGGGCGGAGCACAGGTAAGAGAGCAGGTACAGGACCGCGGCAACAACGACCAGGCTCTTGATGCCGGTGAAGTTTGCGGTGTATTCGAGCAAGCCGCCAATAACGGCGCCGAAGAGGTTGAAAGCGAGCGCGCGCCCGGGGTGGCCGACGGCGGCGAAGGAGGCGGAGAAGATTAGGCTGGCAAGGCACAACGGCATGAGCGACAGGAGCGTCACCAGCGCCGAGGCCAGACCGCGCGGGGCGCCGGAGGCAAGAATCGCCTGATCGGGCGCCAGGTAGCTGCCGACAAGGGCGGCAAGCAGCAAAAGGTACAGCACGGATTGCCGGCTGGCGAGCCACTTTCCGGCCACGGCGGTGATTGCGTTGGCCACGAGAACGATAAGCAGAACCCCGACTATCACCACCGTGGAGGTGAGCCAGGTTGAGCCGTACAGCAATGAAAGCTGCGCTACGGATCTCAGCTCCAGCAACAGGAAGGCCGCGCCGAGGAAGAACATCTGCCAGTACGACGGGACCCCTCGGGCCGCCAGCGCCGGCCTGACCGCCACGGAGCTGACCGCCAGTATGGCCAGCATCATCAGCCAGTAAGGACCGTCCAAGGCGACAGGGGTAACGTAAAGGTAGGGCCAGTCGTCGGTGACGATTCTGGTCGCCGGGGACAGACGGTGCGTTCTTCTCTGGAAGGGGGCGAGCGCCTCCGCCTCAAGGCGCAAAGAGCGATCCGCCACCGGCTTGCCGACCACAAAGGTCTGCCAGAACGTGGGCATATTCGGCGTCGTGTCCTGCAAGGCGACCGGATCGTACCCGACCGCCTCGTGGATAGTCTGGAACAGGCGATCCGCCAGCCAATCATAGGTCGTGTAAAAGGTCACCAGGAGCAAGCCGTCGTCCTTCAAGAGCCTGGCCGCCTGAGCGAAGCTCTCTTTCGTATGGACATAGGTGTCGACCCTCACCGAGGAGCCCTGCCCCATGACCGTCTGTGAATCGAGCCCGGCTATGATCACCATGTCGTAACGCTTCTTGCAGGTGTTGAAATAGTTGCGCGCGTCGTTGCAGATGACGGTTACCCTGCCGGAGTCGTACGGATGCTCGGGGTGCATCCTCTTGCCCAGGGAGATAATCACCGGATCGAGCTCGACGGCGTCCACGTGCGCGACGCCGTGACGAAGCGCGGAGGCGACGTCGTTGCCGCTGCCGGCGCCGACCACCAAAAGCTCCTTCGGGCTGGCCAGCCTGTACGGCAGCCCGTAATGGCGCGACTCCCGGGAAAAGAAGCTCGCCCACGGCTCGTAGAACCTGGACAGCCCCACCACGGCTTGCCGCAAATCCTCCGCGACCTGGTAGATGAAGTGATTGGTTTTAATCACAAGACAGCGATCGATGACACCTTGCAGGGTCGCGCGGGCCGCCTGGTCTGCCGACTCCCCGCTCCACCGCGCCTGCGCCTGGCTATCGATGAGCGGCGAGCCGATCTCGCGGGAAAGCGGTCTCACCGTCAGGAGCTGATATGGCGACCAGTACTGGCTGTCGTAGGGCGGATTGACGCTCACGAGCGACAGCAAGATGCTCGCCGCGAGCGGCAGCGCCACCCGGAAAAGAGCGATCCCCTGCTTGTGCACGTAAAAGGCGATGACCAGGAGCGCGGGCAGCAGCAAAGCGCCCGGCTGCCAGCCGGCAAAGGAGAGGCCGGCGAAGATGATACTGCCCGCGATGGCACCGGCCACATTGATCGAATAGGCCGCCAGCGGCCGGAAGCGCTCGAACAGGCGCCCTATGCGGGCGCCAAGGCAGACCATAAGCGCAAACGGCCCCGCCAGAAGGGTGAGAACCAGCGGTATGCAGGTGAGGACGTAGGGCAGCTGAACGTTGAGGTCCTGCCAGGCGTAGACGCTCAGCGAGGGAAACATCCACAGCCTGAGCCCGGAGACGGCCGCCACCTGAACCGTTGCCACCAGAAGCAAAACCGCCGGCAGCGATTTTGTAAACAGCCTTTCGCGCCCCAGCGCGCAGCCCAGCCCGAGACCGACGAAGCAGGTTATCAAAGGAAAGGTCCGGAAGACGGTGAAAAAGCGGATCTCCCCGGAAAACCAGCGAATGGTGAGCAGCTCCAGATAAAGGGAGACGAGGCTGACCAGGAACAGCTCCAGGGCCTGCCCTCTTCCCCGTGTCTCGGGCTGCGGCATCGCCTGTCCTAGTAGGCGGACTTGACCGGCTGGGCACCGCCGACGATGGCAACGCCGGCCGAGGTGCCGAGCCGGGTGGCGCCGGCGTCGATGAGCGCTTTGGCCTTGTCGTAATCTCTTATCCCGGCGCTGGCTTTGATGCCCAGCTTCGCCCCACCGATGGTCTTTCTTATCAAGGCGACATCTTCCACGGTGGCGCCCTTGCCGTCCTTGACGAAACCGGTCGAGGTCTTGACCATGCCGGCGCCGGCCTCCATGCAGGCTTGCGTGGCGACGACCTTCTCCTCGTCGGTCAAAAGGTCGCACTCGATGATCACCTTGACCAGGTGATCTTTGGCTACCTTGACGATCGAGCGGATCTCCTCGGTTACGTAGCCGATGTCGCCGTCCTTGAGCGCCCCGATGTTGATCACCATATCGATCTCCTCGGCGCCCTCGGAGATCGCTCTTTGCGCTTCGGCAATCTTTATGTCCGGCAGGTTCGCCCCCAGCGGAAAACCGATCACGGTGGCCACGGCCACGTCGCTGGATGAGAGCTCCTTCACGGCCTGCCGCACGTGACAGGGATTGACGCAGACGGCAAAGAAGCCGTGCTGCCTGGCCTCGTCGCACAGCCTGGTAACCTCGGCCCTGGTTGCCTGCGGGCTCAACAAAGTGTGGTCGATGTATTTTGCTATATCGGCGGTCACGGCTAACCCTCCTCCGGGTACGTGAATTATACCGGGAGCCTGAGCTACGGCGGCGAGGCGACGCCCGATCCTTGCCGGCTGGCCGACTCCCAGTAGGCGATGTTTTTGTGGTACTCCTGCAGGGTTTTCACCCCCAGCGTCCCGTGTTGCAGGGCGGCTATGGCGGCGGCGGTGGCTTTGGCCCCGGAAAGGGTGGTGACCACCGGCACGTTGTAATTGATCGAGGCGCGGCGGATGAGCTGATCGTCGTGGTGCGCCGTGCGCCCGGAGGGGATGTTCACCACCAGGTGAATCTCCCCGTTCTTGATGCGGTCCACCACGTTCGGTCTTCCCTCCGAGACCTTGTTGACGACGACGACCGGTATGCCGCCCGTCTTGATGGCGGCCGCCGTGCCGCGCGTAGCCACTAGCTCGAAGCCGAGCTGATAAAGGCTCTGGGCGACCGGCACCACATCCTGCTTGTAAATGTCCGAGACGCTTATGAAGACCCGGCCCCGCGTGGGCAGCATCTGGCCGGCGCCGAGCTGTGCTTTGGCGAAGGCCAGACCGAACTGCGAGGCCACGCCCATCACCTCGCCGGTGGATCGCATCTCCGGGCCCAGCGAGATCTCGGTGCCCGGGAATCGCTTGAAGGGGATCACCACCGATTTTACCGAGACGTGGGGCGGCAGCAGGCGGTGGCTTATGCCCAGCTCGCAGAGCCGGGCCCCGGTCATCACCTTGGCGGCCAGCTTGGCCCAGGGCACGCCGGTGGCTTTGGACACGAAGGGAATGGTGCGGCTGGCGCGCGGGTTGACCTCGAGGATGTACAGCTCCGAGCCGCGCAGGGCGAACTGTATGTTCATCAGCCCGACGACCTTGAGCTCGCGGGCCAGGTCGCTTGTCGCCCGGCGGATCTCCTCGATGGTGCGCAAGGGGATGCTCTGGGTCGGCAGGACGCAGGTGCTGTCGCCCGAGTGCACGCCGGCCTGCTCGATGTGCTCCATGATGCCGGCGATGATCGTCTCGTGGCCGTCGGCCACCGCGTCGACGTCGATCTCGATCGCA
Source organism: Pseudomonadota bacterium (assembly GCA_021325555.1). Lineage (GTDB taxonomy): Bacteria > Cyanobacteriota > Vampirovibrionia > Obscuribacterales > Obscuribacteraceae > JAJPGY01. The sequence continues at coordinate 158,883 of JAJPGY010000023.1, forward strand.
TTTTCCAGAAACTCGTCGATGAGCACCGGTTTGTCCGGCTCGACGCGGAAGGCGGAGGCTGCCCAGCGCTCCAGCTCCTCCGGCGTATAGAGGATCTGCATCGCCCGCCCGCCCAGGACGTAGCTGGGACGCACCAGAACCGGATAGCCCACCTTCTCGGCCAGCGGCAGCACCTCCTCGGCCCGGCGGGCGATCGCCCCCTGCGGCTGCCGCAGGCCCAGCCGGGCGATGAGCTGCCCGAAGCGCTCGCGATCTTCGGCGATGTCGATGGACTCCGGAGACGTGCCGAGGATCCTTATGCCGCGCGCCTCCAGCCCCCTGGCCAGCTTGAGCGGCGTCTGCCCGCCGAGCTGCACGATGACGCCCAGCGGTTTTTCCGTGAGCGCGATGTTGCTCACGTCCTCGAGGGTGAGCGGCTCGAAGTACAGCCGGTCGGAGACGTCGTAATCGGTGGAGACCGTCTCCGGATTGGAGTTGACCATGACCGACTCGATGCCGAGCTCCCTCAGGGCAAGGCTGGCTTGAACGCAGCAATAATCGAACTCGATGCCCTGGCCGATGCGGTTGGGCCCGCCGCCCAGGATGATCACCTTCTGCTTGCCGGTGGGCGGAACCTCGGTCTCGTCCTCGTAAGTCGAGTACATGTAGGGCGTGGAAGCTTGAAACTCGGCCGCGCAAGTGTCGATGGTCTTGTAGGCAGGCATCAACCCGAACTTCTCCCGGAGCGCGAAAATGTCCTGCTCGGATACCGGCGTGCCACCGCCGCTTGCCATAAGCGCCAGCTGGCGATCGCCGAAACCCAGGCGCTTCAAGCGGACAAGGGTCGGGCGATCCAGGTCGGCCGGCGACCGGACGGTCGAGCGCAGGCTTTCCGTCTCCTCGTAGATCTCATGGAGGTTGTCCAGGAACCAGGGATCTATGTGCGTCAGCTCGTGGATCTCCGTGAGCGGGATGCCCAGCTCGAAGGCGCCGAAGATGTCGGTCAGCCGGTGGTGGCTGGGAACCGAGAGGCGGCGGCGCCATTCGGTGAGATCCGCCTGGCTCCGGGAGGCGACGCCGGCGAATCCCGGCAGCCCCAGCTCCAGCCCCCGCAGGGCCTTCTGCAGCGACTCGCAGAAGGTGCGCCCGATCGCCATCACCTCGCCGACCGATTTCATCTGCGTGGTAAGCGCGGTGTCGGCGCCGCGAAATTTCTCGAAATCGAAGCGGGGAATCTTGGTCACCACATAATCGATGGTCGGCTCGAAAGAGGCCGGGGTGAGCCGGGTGATGTCGTTGGGGATCTCGTCGAGCGTGAGGCCGACAGCCAGCTTGGCGGCGATCTTGGCGATCGGGTAGCCGGTGGCTTTGCTGGCCAACGCCGAGGAGCGGGAGACCCTGGGGTTCATCTCGATTACCACAATCCGCCCGTCTCCCGGATTGAGTCCGAACTGGATGTTGGAGCCGCCGGTGTCCACGCCGACCGCCCGGATCACCCGGATGGCGGCCGTGCGCAGCGCTTGATATTCCCTGTCCGTCAGCGTCTGCACCGGGGCGACGGTTATCGAGTCGCCGGTGTGAATGCCCATGGGGTCGAGGTTCTCGATTGAGCAGATGATGACCACGTTGTCCAGGCGGTCCCTCATCACCTCGAGCTCGATCTCCTTCCAGCCGAGAACCGACTCCTCCAGCAGGATCTCGTGGACCGGGCTGGCGTTCAGGCCGGCTGCGGCAATCTCGTCCAGCTCCTCCTGGTTGTAGGCTATGCCACCACCGGCGCCACCAAGGGTGAACGCCGGGCGGATGATGATCGGGAATCCTATGCCGGCGGCAACCTCTCTTACCTCGGAGATCCGGCGCGCGATGCCTGATTTCGGCACATCCAGGCCGATCTCGATCATCTTGGCCTTGAATAGCTCGCGGTCCTCGGCCAGCTTGATCGCCTCGAGCGAGGCCCCGATGAGCTCCACGCCGAACTCGGAAAGCGTGCCGGACTCGGCCAGCTCGACCGCCACATTCAGGCTCGTTTGCCCCCCCATGGTCGGCAGGAGCGCATCCGGGCGCTCGCGGTCTATCACCTCGCGGGCCACCGGGGCGCTCACCGGCTCCACGTATGTCCTGTCCGCCACCTCCGGGTCGGTCATGATCGTCGCCGGGTTGGAGTTGATGAGCACGACCTGGAAACCCTCCTCTTTGAGGGCCTTGCAGGCCTGGGTCCCGGAATAATCGAACTCGCAGGCCTGGCCAATCGTGATGGGCCCCGCCCCGAGCACGAGAATCTTGTTTATGTCGGTCCGTTTTGGCATCGAAAGGCGCACTCCCCAGCGCCGGCGCCGGAGCCGGGACGACGCCGGCGGCTAGTCGCCCGGAACGCGCGCCTCAGCCCGCTCCCGCTGTAAGTTTACACGGATCGGCGGCCGGGCGTTCCCATTGGCCGACTTGCCCGAGAATTATGAAATCTGCGGATGCCGTTATAAAGAGGATGACAACCTGGGTAGATTGTTTGTAATAGATTGTCGACAAGTTCGCACCGGGGCGGGGGGCACCGGCGCCCGCCGGCGTCGACGGTTCCGCGGGGGCAACAAGGGAAGGCGCAATGAGGTATCGACATTTTGGGGGTGCACGCCCCTGCCTGCTTGGCCTGGTGGTCTTGGTGCTGCTTTTGCTTTGGCAGCTTGACGGACCGGCGGGTGCTTCGGTTGCCCGGGATGAGCACAGCGCGCTGGGCGCCGAGCTGCAGATACCGGTCACCGTCTGGTCGGACGATGCCGTGCCGGCAACGGCGGTTGTCGTGGCCGTGCACGGGCTGGTCATGCACGGCGGCTCCTTCGACACGCTGGCGCGGCGGCTGGCCGCCCAGGGCTGCCTGGTTGTTGCTCCCGACATGCGCGGACACGGGCGCTGGCTGGGGGGAGGAAGCGGGCTCCAGCCCGACGGCAACAATATCGATTACCTTAAGAGCGAGGGTGATCTGGCCGCCCTGGTGGTCAGGCTCAAGGCCGGCCACCCGCATCTTCCGCTTTTCTTAGTGGGCGAGAGCCTGGGCGCCTCCCTGAGCATCAGGGTGGCGGCAACCCGACCCGGATCCGTCGACGGGCTGGTGCTGTCCAGCCCGGCGGTCAAGCACCGCTACCTGCCCTTAAAAAGGGCGGTGATGGACGCCCGCGGCATCCTGACGCCCCACCGCCAGATTGACCTGACGCCTTATATCGAACAGTGCGCCTCCGAGGATCCGAAGATCATCGAGGGGATGATGCAGGATCCGCTGGTGAGAAAACACCTGAACAGCCTGGAGGTGTTGAAAACCATGGCCATGGCCCAGTCGACGCTCAAGTATGCCAAGGCCGTGGAGCCGGGCGTCCCGGTGCTTATCATTCAAGGAGACGCCGATCGATTGCTCAAGTCCAACGCCGTGGTCGCCCTGCTCGGCCGGCTGCGCTGCAAGGATGAGACCGTGCGCTGGTTCCACGCCAGAGGACACGTGCTCCTCGAGACCGCCTTCATCAGGGCGGACACCCTGGAGACGGTCCAGGGCTGGCTCGGCCAGCACGCCAGGGCAGCCGCCGTCCAGACCGCCAGCACGGTGTCCGAAATGAGCCCGGTCAAGCAGAATTAGCACCGCCCGGCAGAAATTAACGTACGCCCGCAGGGGAGGATTGCACCCGCCCGGGCGCGTGCAACGCGCCCCTACGAGCGGACGGGTTGGAATGCCGGGTGGTACCGGCGCCAATGCATAACCGCCCCGTTGCCGCAGCGCCCCGGGAGCTGGCGCCTCGCCCGCATCGCGGAGAAAAGCGCCGAGCGCTTTACCGGAAGTAGCGGTAATACCCGTAGCCGTCGCCGGCCAGCTTGATGCCCGATCCGGCAAGCGAGGCGACTGCCCCCAGCGCCCGGTAGGTCGGGGTCAAGGAGGCTATGCCGCCGCCGATAAGCAGCGTGTCCGCCCCGACCGACAGTCCGGCCGAGAGAAGCTCCTTGCCCGAGTGGTGGGCAAGCGCCTTGCGGAAACTGCCGGCATCGTGACGGATGAGGTCAATTCCACCCAGGGCGACGGAGAAAAGCGAGCCTGCCGGCCCTGCCTGTCCGCCTATCACCGCCCGATAGCCTCTGTACAGGTTCACGCCGTTGGCCAGCGTGTGGATCAGGCTGGGAGCCTGGTGGGCTGGCAGGGGAATATTCAGGCTCTCCCCGTGAACCGGCATCTGGCCCACCGGCGGCGGTGCCGGCTCAGCGGGGGCCGGGGGCCGGTTGCCCTCCAGGAGGATCGCCGAGCTGCCCCCGAAGAATGTGGCGCGGGGCATAAGGCTCTGCGGCGTGATTCCCTCCAGGGAAGGCGGCAGCGCCCCGCCGGCGTTGAGCCAGCCGCTGGGAGCGGCCGGGGCGTAGTAGGGCTCTGGATTGCCGCCCGGCATGGGCAGGCTGCCGGCGGTGGCGATGCGGGAATAGTCGGGCCGGATGCCCGAACGATTGAGCAGGTTGATCAGATCCTGAACCGGCGTCATCTCGGCGTCGTTGCCCGGGCTGACCACGCCGGCGGAGTTGACGGCGCCGGCGTCCGTGGTGGACACCAGACCGTAAACCCGGCCGTCGGCACCGACCAGCGGCCCGCCCGAGTTGCCGGGCTCGACGTGGATGCTGGTGTCGAGAACGGTGCGGTTGGGATCCTCGCCCGGTCCCAGGTTGCCCGCCCGCAGAACGTTGCGCAGCGGCTGGGTCATGTTGGTGGTGCCGGGCGAGATGAACATGTTCTGCCAGCCGCGCGGATAGCCGAGCGCCCAGACGTTCGACCCGGGAGCGGGCGTGCCGCCGCCCAGCGGCAGGACCGGGAATTGCTCATAGGGGGCGGCATTGACCCGGAGCACCGCCAGGTCCTTGGCCTGGTCCACAGCCTCGACGGTGGCGCTGTAGCGCCGCCCGTCTGCGGTGGTCACCGTGATCCCGTTCAGTCCGCGCACGACGTGGTAGTCGGTGGCGATGTCGCCGGAGGCGGTCACAAAAAAGCCGGACCCTGTGACATCCTGGGTCACCTGCTGGCCTTGATCCACGGCCTGGCGCTGCCCTTCGATGCGCACGGTGGCCGGGGCCGCCTCCTGGAAGATGCTCACCAGGTTCATGCCCGGCGAGTAGGTGGAACGGTCGTTCGGGTTGGCCTGCTGGTTGACCCGCAAGGTCGGTATGACCACCTGTCCGTCGTAATACGACGCGTGATCCTGCAGCGGCGAACCTGCCGCTGGCTGGTAGGCGTTGCCCTCGAAGGCGCCAACAATCGCCTGGCCGTCTCGAAATCCGCTGGGCACGCCTTGCCTCCCTGACCCGTCGATGCAGGAGATCCTAGGTTTGGCCTGCCCCGGGGTCACTGGGGAAAATACGTAGGCGCCGATAATTTAATCGCCGGGTGAAAGCGGGTCCGGCAGGTTCATGCCGCGGTAGACGCTGGAGTAGCGGATATAGTTCTGCCAGCCGTGCTCTATGCGCTGCCTGTCCTCGGCGCGTACCGGCCGGACCACCTTGCCCGGCACGCCCATCACCAGGCTGCCAGGCGGTATCGAGCTTCCCGGCGCCACCACCGCCCCGGCGGCGACGATCGATCCGGCGCCTATGACGGCCCCATCGAGCACGATCACCCCCATGGCGATCAGGCAGTCCGGCTCGATGTGGCAGGCGTGCAGGATGGCCCCGTGCCCGACCGTGACGCGGTCCTCGACGGTAAGCGCGTTCCTCTGCGTCACGTGCAGCATGCACCCGTCTTGAATGTTGGTGTTGGTGCCGATCTTGATTGCGTTGATATCGGCTCTCGCCACGCAGTGAAACCAGATGCTGGCGCCTTCACCGACGGTGACCTGACCGATGAGCACCGCCGTGGGCGCCACGAAGGACGTCTCGTGCACAAGCGGTTTGAACTCGGCATACGGCAGAAGCATGGCGACCAGTTTATAGCATCCCCGCCTGCCCTTGACACCCATAAACCACCCCACAAGCAATCGGGACGCCAAGAGGATACAATTAACCTTAATCACGGAGGGATACAGTGAATGATGCCGTTGTATGAACAGCCGATGCGCAAACTGCTGGGTGTCCTCGAGCCTACGATCTCCTGGCTCACCGAGCGTGGCCCGGTGGAAGTAGGGGAAGTACCGGCGGACCACCTGGACGCGATCAAGCAGCTGGAGCGCATCGGAATCGTGCACAAGCGCAACAACCGTTGTTACGAGCTGCAAAAGATTCGCCTCAAGAAGCTCATGGGCTCCCTGGGCATAGAGACTCTTGCGCCACCCGGGTCTGCAGATCCCGCGGTCAGAAGCGAACTCAACTGACTCGGTCCGGATTGGACATCCTTACCAGGACACGGCGAGCTCTTGAATGGGATAGCCTGAGGGAGTTCCTGTCCTTCGAGGCTGTGACGGACTGGGGGCGCGAGCTCTGCCTGGAGCTGGAGCCGCAGTCGGACCCGGACCTGATCAATATTCTGCTTGATCAGACAGCCGAGGCGGTGAGCCTCCTGGAAGCCAGATCGCCGCTCCCGCTAGACAACCTTGCCGATCTGCGCGAGACGCTTAAGCGTCTTGCCGCCGGAGCCGAGCTGTCCGCAGCCGAGTTGCTGTCCATAGGCGGCGTGCTTGAAGCGGCGCGCCTTGCCCGCTCCACCCTTGCGCTCCTGGAGGCGACGACCTTTCCCCGCCTGGTGAAGTTCGTGCCCAGGCTGCACCCGGTCTTCGATCTTGCCGCCGCCATCGATCAGGCGATCGATCCGGCCGGATACGTGAAGGACAGCGCCAGCCCGCGCCTGTCCTCCCTGCGCAAGGACATACGCCGGCTGGAGAATCAGATCAAGGACGAGCTTTCGAGGATCATCCATTCGCCGACACTCTCCAGGGCGCTGCAGGAGCCGCTCTACACGCAGAGGGGAAACCGGTTTGTCCTGCCGGTCATCGCCAGCTCCCGCAATGTCATCGAGGGAATCGTGCATGACAGCTCGGCCTCCGGTCTGACCGTTTATGTGGAGCCGATGGCGGTAATCGAGCTGGCCAACAAGATGCGCCTGAAAGAGGCTGATGTCGAGCGGGAGATCGCCAGGATCCTCTCCGACCTGAGCGGCCGGGCGGCAGGGCACGCCGTCGAGGTCGAGGAGAGCTTTCGGTCGCTCGTCGAGCTGGACGTGATAACGGCCCGGGCGCGTCTGGCCCGGAAGTACAGGGGGAACCGCCCGGAGCTGTCATCCGGCAGCGAGCTGGCACTGAAGGCCGCCCGCCACCCCTTGCTCATCCTGCAGGATCCCGAGCGGGCATCGCGGGTGGTGCCCAATGATATCGTCCTTGGTGGCAAATACCGCACCATGGTGGTCACCGGCCCCAATACCGGTGGCAAAACTGTTCTTCTGAAGACGGCGGGCCTTCTTTCCCTCATGGTGCGGGCCGGGCTGCTTCTGCCTGTGGCACCGGGGTCGGTGGCGGTGAACTTCCGGCACATCTACGCGGACATCGGCGACGAGCAATCCCTGGTGCAAAGCCTTTCCACCTTCTCGTCGCACATGACCAGCATTGTCGAGATCATCAATCGCGCCGGCGGAGAGACGCTCGTACTTCTGGATGAGATTGGCGCCGGCACGGATCCCAGGGAGGGAGCGGCGCTGGCCAGGGCGATCCTGGAGTTCCTCAACGAATCGGGGGCGCTCACCATCTCCACCACCCATTTCGGCGAGCTCAAGACGCTGGCCTACGGGCAGCCCGGATTCATCAATGCCAGCCTGGATTTCGACGAGGCGTCGCTGGCGCCGACTTACAAGCTCAGGCTGGGAGTGCCGGGGGCCTCCAAGGCAACCACAATCGCCGCCAGGCTGGGACTGAAGCCCGGCGTGGTGGAGCGGGCCGGCGCGTACCTTGCCCGCGACGACACGGATCTCGAGCGGCTGACCCGGGAGCTGGAGGAGCGCCTGAAAGCGCTTGCCGAGCAAGAGGAGAGCGTGCGCCTGGCAAGAGCCGAGGCCGAGGACAGGCGGCTGCGGGCCCAGGCCGAGCTCGAGCACGTCGAGCGCGAGCGCCGGCGGCTGCGCGGCTCGTTTGCCGCCGAGCTCGAGGCGATTGTGAAACAGGCGCGCGAGCAGGTGCGCGAGCTCATCGCCTCGCTGCAGAAGGAGCCCAGCATAAAGCGCGCCCAGGAGGGACAGAAGGAGCTGGAGCGCATAAGGGAAGAGCTGGGTTGGGCGGCAGCGGGCGAGGAGATATCGCCGCTGGAGGCAATCTCGATCGGGCAGACCGTCAAGGTCAGATCCCTCAACCGGCTGGCCGTTGTGGAGTCGGTGCCGCCGGATCTGGCGCAGCACCCGGACTCCCGGATATCCGTGCGCGCGGGCGGCATCAAGCTCAAGATCCCCCTTGCCGATCTGGAGGCCGTCCCGGCAGCCCCGGCGGCGGCAGGCGGCACCGGAAAGAGAGGCGCCGCCCCTGAGCCGGTTGGCGCCCGCAGTGCTGTTCGCAATCGCGGGCAGGTCACCGCCGGCAGTGCCAGGCACCCGGACCTATTCGTTCGCACCGCCGGCAACACGCTGGATTTACGGGGACAGCGGGTGGAGCAGGCTCTCGGCGAGCTGGAGCGCTTTCTGGATCGGGCCGTCGTCGCCGGCGGCGGCCACGTGATGATCATCCACGGGCACGGCACCGGCGCCGTGAAGTCGGCCGTGAGGGAGTACCTCGCATCCTCCAGCTACGCCGGCTCCTTTCGACCCGGTGAGACCTACGAGGGAGGCGACGGCGTGACCATTGTCGATCTCGGTTGACCAGTCGAGGCAGCCGGCCAGGGTCCTGGCTCGGATTGGCGCGCCGCCGTGGGGAAGCTCTCCGGGCTTGTCTCTGCCGCCTCTTTCAATGCTGCATTGCTCTCGAAGGCGCCGTCATGTCCGCCTCGCTTGAGCCTGCGCGGTTTGTGACAGTTACCGGCAATTCGGCGATGCCGGTGCTGAGGTGCCGGGGGGCAGCTCGGATTCCGTCGACTCGCCCGCCCGGCTTCATAAGAAGAACGCTCTGCCGTTCGGATTGCTCAGCGACAAGCACGCCCGGCTGCTCGTAGCTTTCGGCGGGCCGCCGACTCTGGGCTTGATCCCCCGAAGGGTCACCCGTGTCGTTGACACTGAAGGCGTAATATGGTGCAGCTGCAACTTCCAACTCGATGCCGGCAAAGACACGAGCGAATGGCTGGCATTTTCGCCGAGCTCGACCAAGCGTGAGACCTTCAAGCGCGAACAGTCCTCCTGCGCCGCCCTCTTATCGGAGCCGTGCCCCGGACGCCGGGTCTGGCTGGAACCTATCCATGCAAAAAGGGCTGACAACAGTGTCGGGTCTTTGTCCGTCGCGCCAGTCTAATGATATTTCAACCAGCGCATGATCTCCAGCATCTCCTGGTCCATCTGCGATACGGCCGCTTCGAGATCGGATAGCATCAACGCCCTGTCTTGCAGGAGATCGAGGGTTACCGTCCTCGTCTGAGGGATCTGCCCGGTGAGCAGCGCGATTTCACGCTTTCCCTCAGGAGTATCGGGCGAGTGTATGCGGCGCAGGCGAACCCACTCTTTGATCAAATTGGCTCGCCTGGTGCCCGGTCCTGGCGTGTTGGGATTGACGTCATTCAAATAACTCCACACCCCTGGCGGAAACCTGGTGCTCTCCGTGGTGTATCCGAACAGTTGCGAGAGCATGTTTGGACTTGCGGGCCGGGAGCGTTTCGGCCCCTGGTTGAGCTTCAAACTGTAGCTGGAGATGCCTATCTCTCCCGAGCCGCCGATGGCGCCCAGTATAGCCCCTGCGATGCTCAGGGGACCGGAGCGGCCGGTAAAGTCGGCCAGCGCGGTGGAGAGGACCTCGGTGGTGCCCGACTGCATGAAGTTGGCGATTTCGCTTTTCTGCACGCTGCGCTCCCTGCGCTCCTGCATGTTGCTCAACAGCTCGTTGGTCTGCGCCAGCTCCCGCTCTATTCGCGACAATGCGCTCCTGATTTCGAAAGAGGCGGTGAGGATAACCTCGAGCGTATCCTGTTTGAGCCTGATGATGTGGAGGGTTTCTCTTGACTCTGCCTTTTCGGCTGCCTCCAATTGCTCCAGGGCAGGAAGAATCCCCAGGTCGCTGGCTACCTCGTAAGCAGCCTCGGCAAGCGCGGGGTGCTGAGCCTGCCCGTCCTGAAGCGCCGGCCCGTGCTCAATGCTACCCGCAGGCCCTGCTTCGCTGATTAACACGTCCCGGCCTGACGGAGAAGATCGAGGGCAGGCCTGCGGAGAGGCCGCCGCTTGCAGTTCGGGCGACGGCGCCGGCAGGCGCGCGCCCGTCAACAGGAGCGCCAGAAGAAGTGCGGGAGATAAAGGTGACTTTTTTCTACTGCTCACGGCAAAACAAGACTCCTGTCGCCTGGCTTTTAGTTCTCAGCGCCGATGAGCCGTCATGAGTGTGGCTGCCGGCAGGGACGCCAACGGGTGCAGGGAAGGCTCGATTCGGTCTCCATGCCCGTTCGAAACACCCCGGGCAGGTGAAATTGAGATCGGAGACAGTGAACGCTTATTATAGGACACGGCGGGCTGGCCGGGGCCCGGCAAAGGCACGCAATTGCCCGGGCTCTTCGTTCCGCGGTCGAGCGCTGCCGTGGGCAGGGCCGCCTGTCCAAAATTGTCGGCTGCCGGATATAACCGCTTGAGCGAGTCGCCCTTCGGCTTGCGCGCAGACCACCGCCGCCTGCCAGGCGGCCTCCGTAATCCATCAATCAATGAGGGCTGGTAAGGTATGTCTGGCAACCAATGTCTCGCTTCGATTACTTTTGGAACCCCACCGGCGAGCCCGCTTCGTACCTCAGAGATCGAGAGCCTCCCGCGCTGACTGGCGCCACCGTCTGGCAACCTGCCGGCGCTCACCATCCGGCGCCCGAGCGTCTGCGCCCGCTGCCGCCGGTAATACCGGAGGTCGCCGCCGGCGGCTCGAACAGTGCCGCCCTGCGCGCGGATCTGCTCGGTCACCTGGAGCGGGCGCAAGCACGCCTGGCAACGCAGGGGCTGCCGGCGGCCGAGAGCGAATACTTTGCCGCCATCCGTGCTGCCGACCTCATCGATCAGCAGGAGGTCGCCGCCGAACGCCGGCGCCTTCAGGATCTTTTGCGCACCGAGCAGGATCCCGGCAGGCGCCGCGAGCTTGCCAGACAGGATGCCGAGCTGCACGACCTCCAGAGGGCGCCGGGGTTCACGCGGGCGAATCTGGCCATGTTGTGGATGAGGCTCGGGTATGGCGATGAAGGCCTCAAGCTCATGTACGAGGCCGCCAGGCTTGATCCGGAAATTGCCGCCGACCCGAACTTTGCCCGCCGCATGCCGGCCGTGAATATGCTCGAGCCTGCCGGCGCGCCATCTTCTGATGACCGTGCCGAACCCTCTGACAGGATCCCCCCGCCGGGCGGGACGGCGCGCGCCGGCGGCGATTTCGACAATCCACTTGCGCGCCTGGCGCGCGCGGAATCCCTGATGACCGGCAATCGACTGAACCAGGCAGCGAAGGCGGAATTCGAGGCCGCAATCCGGGCGGCCGACCGGCTCGATCGCACCGACCTGCAAAGACAGATCCAGCAGGTGCAGGCTGCTTACGCGCGAAGCTACCCCCGGCAGCTGGAGAGCCGGATTGCCGCCCTGGCGGCGGAGCGGGACACACTGGCCGCCGAGCTGAGAAGAACGAGACCGGAGGCCGCCCGCCAGCTCGAGCAGCTGGACAGGCGGTGGGGGCAGGTCAACGCCGACGGCGAGCGCAGGCTGCAGGAGGCGACAACAGAGGCCCAGCGGCAGTCGATCCGTGAGGACTGCCAGGCGCGCAAAGAGGCTATTCAGGACCAGATGGCCCGGGTCGCCCCCGATCTGGTCCGCAAGCAGCAGGAGATTGATGCGCTGGAAGCCAGGCCGGAGCACCAGGAGCTTTTGCGGCTGAGCGATGAGTATCTTGCCCTCAAGCAACTGGACGCCTCGTCGCTCACGACGCGAATTGCGTATGCCACCGTGCTCACCGCCGCCGGTGACAAGGCTTCCGCCCGTCTCTACCTGGGGCAGGTTCTGAGCATGGACCCCAGCGCCGGCTCCGACCCCGACTTCCGGCGCCTGGCAGCGCGGGCCGAGCTCCAGATGCCCGCTGCGCCCGGCGCAGGCCCGGCGTCGGACGGAACCGGGGCGCCGCCCGAGCGCACCACGCCAGCAGCCGGCCCAGAACGCCCCGAGCGGCCGGACCCGATCGACCTTGTCGCCCGCGCTCAGGACACGCTGGCCAGGCAGGGCATGTCCGCGGCCCGGCCGCTTTTCGAGCAAGCGATAGCCGCCGCCGACGCGCTGGTCCAGGCCGATATCCGCAGGGGCATCGAGGAGACGCGCACCATGCTCGGTGACACCAGAGTGAGCGCCGGCACCAGGGAGCAGCTGCTTGCCCTCATGCGCCTGTACATGGAGTACGAGCACGCCCCGGCGACCAGCCGCGTGCAGTACGCGGTGGCGCTGGCCAACGCCGGCGACTTCGCCGCGGCCGCCGCCCAGATGGACGGCGCCAGGACAAGAGATCCGCAGGCTGCTGATACGGGCACCTTCAGGATGGTCCAGGAGCGCATAAGCAGGCGGCAGAGCATCTCGGAGGCGGACCTGCAGCAGGCTGTCCGGGCTGATGCCGCCGGCGGTGGCACAGCGCAGCAGGCGGCCTTTGACGATCCTGACGCGCACAGGCAGGCGGCGGCGGCCGCGGTGCGCCAGAACAATTTCCAGACGGCTGCCCGGGAGCTTAAGAGGACGGTGGACGCCGCCGACAGGATCGACATGGCGCCCCTGCAGGTCCGGCTCAGCGAGCTCACCCGGCAGATGGAGGGTCTTGCCAGCACGCAGGGGAACCTGGTGCGCAGGCGGCAGCTCCAGTCCGAAATTGATAACCTGAAGGCGGTGATCAGCTACCCGGTGACCGCCAGGCTGGAGCTTGCCCAGTTCTATCTGCGCCCGGAGGTTCGCAAGCCGGATGACGCCAGGCGCCTGCTGGCGGAGGCGGCGGAACGGGATCCGAGCCTGCGGAACCTGGATCGCTTCAAGGCGATCAACGGTTTTGCCGAGGAGATGTCCAAGAGCGGCCTGACAAGGGCCATGGATTGGCTGAGGCGTGAGTGGCGGGGTCTGGCTTCGGACCTCGGTTCCGGCGGTCTGGGGGCGGCGGTGTTTTTCGCCGTGGCGCCCGAGCGCGGCATCATTACCCGGGCGGCCTCAGCGCTGTTGGCAGGCGGCGCCAGCAAGCCGCTTATCAACAGGGCGCTCGGGCAGGAGTCAAGCTGGGGCGACGTGGGCTGGGGCATGTTCAACGCCGGCCTTTTCATCACCGGCGAAAGAGCCTACGGCGGGCTGCGGGGCGCGCTGGCCAGGGGCGTCGACGAAAGGCTGCTCATGGAGGCGGGCGCCCGACGGGGTGTCTCCGAGACCATGCTCAGGGATCTGGCGGTCAGGCAGGATCTGCGGAGCCTGGATGCGCTGGGCACGCTTTTGAAGCGGGCGGTCGGCGACCGCGTCGACACGAGCATTTTGAGGGAAACGGCGCTGCGGTCCGGTGTCGCCGAGCCGGTCGTCGCCGAGCAGCTCGGCGGCAGGAGCGGGCGCGAGGCCGTCACCGCCTGGCTTTCCATGATGAGGGGCCGCGCCGGCAGCCTGGACATAGAGCTTCTCACCGAGCAAGCGGGCCGCCTGGGCCTGCCCCGGACCGCCCTTGCCGAGCTGCGCACCAGGCGGGGCATCGAGGCTGTCGATGCCATGAAGGAGATGCTCAAGAGGCAGGTCGACACCCAGCGGCAGGCGGCCAACGAGGCTTTCAGCCTGGCCCGCACCTACCGGCTCGCCAACGCCGAGCCGGCGGCCGTGCGGCAGACGCTCGCCCGGCTGGGTGTTTCCGGCGAGCGGCTGGCTACCCTGGATGGCCGGTCGGGCGCGGAGTTTTACCAGCAGGCCGTCAACCTGCTGAAAGAGCAGCTTGCGGAAAGGAGGCTCGCCGCCGACGCCGCCCGCCAGGCCGGCCAGACCGGGCTCTATCAGGCCGCCCGCGCCGACGCGGCCCTTATCAACGGCGAGCTCTACAACCCGCTTGTCACGCGGCTTTCGACCACGCTGCGCTCCCGCTGGGACACGGCCAGGATCTGGCTTAGCGGCGGGGCGGCGGGCGCCGCCGGGGGCAGGCCGATGTACAGCGAGTTCCTTCAGCGGGCGGGCGAGGCGCAGGCGCTCCACGGTCGCAGCCTCTGGTTTATCAACCCGCAGCTGTTCAATCCGGGACAGATCATCAACAAGGACGGCGTCCTCCCCTGGCGGGGCTGGCACAACCCGCTCGGCTTCCGGGATGTGGCCGGGTTCAGCAGCTTGAACGATCTTGCCGCCCGCTCGTTCTGGAACAAGTACAAGGTCGACGCTTACAGCACCATGGCCACGTCGCTCCTCTACCGGGGCGCCCACAACACCGCAAGGGTGCTGTCCGGCAGCCCCGGGGCGGCAGCCGGCGGTCCCAGGCTGACGGTGGCGGTTGACGGCCGCGAGACGATCGACTACGGCAGGCCCGGCTCCCAGGCGCCTCTGTCCGTCGGCGCCGCGGTCTGGGACACGCTTGCCGGGTCGGTCGGAGACGGGCTGGCCGGCGGATTCATCCTCGCCGGCGCCAGGCAGCTGGGCGGCCACTTCTTCGGCAACGCCAGCCTGGCCGAGCAGGTGACGGCAAGACCGGCGGCCGCGCCGACACCGTGGCCGGAGCTTTCCGGTCGCAGCGGCGTCTGGCAGCGTTATGTCCGCTACCCGGCCGAGGTGGCCGGTTATTATCACGACCGCCTCTTCCCGGCCGGCCGCAGCTTCACCCCCTGGGCGGCCAGAAGCGGCTTCTGGGACTCCGTGCCCAGATACGGAATGGATCTGGGCGACTACTATCTGCAGCGCTATCTGACGCGCCCGCTGGGCCGGGTCGGCATGGGCGCCGGCAGCTGGCTTTCCGGCGACACGGAGCTTCCTGCCTTCCTCGCGCGGGTGCCGGGGGCGCCGGCCGCCTGGCGGAGCATACCGGTCGGGCTGCCGACGCTGCCGGCGGCGGCGGCTGTCTTCAGCCCGGAGATCTACCGCGGCTTCACAACCTGGGAAGCAGCCCGCGACCTGGAGCGCACGCAGCAGTTGAACGAGCGGCCGCTGGAGGATCACAACGATCCCCTCTGGATACCGGCGCCGGATAAGCCGGACGCCTATACCTCCCGGCTCAACGATCTCATGCGCGGTCTCCAGGGGCAGGAGGAGGATGGCGCTCCGGATGCCGGCCCGGGCAGCCGGCCGGCGCCGGCCGCACCAGCTCAGCCGGTCGACATACCCAGACCCCAGCCGGCAGGCTCAACGCCGGACCAGCCTCCAGCCCGGTTGCCGGCTCAGCCAGGCAGCCCGGCTCCCGCTCAGGCCACCGGACTGCCCGAGTAGGTCCCCCGGCCTTTTCGTGCGGGCGCGCCGCCTGCATTTCACCGGCGATGCCTTGGGGCGGGCAAGACAGGCGGCCCAGGTGGCCACGGCCGGGGCGAAAAAACCACCCGGCGGCCGCGTGTCCAAAAATGGCGCGGGGTGGGATATAACCGTTTGTGTGGGTCACCCTTCAGCCTGCACCGTAGTTCAAGATTAAAATTGCCTGCCGGCTGCCGGCTACTACGTAGTTTCCCCCCCGACAAATATAAGGATGAAGGATAAGCTAGGTCGAAGCTGACGCAACCGATACACTCCGAGGGCTGGAAGAATGTCAGGTTTTGAAGATTTCCGTAGCCGTGCTGAGGGCACAAGCCTGCGGTCGATGGATCCTACCGGCACGGAGCAGTGGAGGCAGCAGTTCTATCAGCGGCAGGCCGACAGCGCCACCATCATGCCCCCCGGTCAGGTGCAGCCTGGCGGCGATCAATATTTAGCAGCCCAGCAGGGGGGCAACGACCCGCTCAGCCCCAACTTCGAGAATCCCTTAAACGATCTGCAGATGGCCGTTCAGGCGCTTGCGGCGGGTGGGCTGCGCGCGGCCGAGCCTTACTATTTTGCCGCCATCCGCGCCGCCGACTCCATAAACCAGCAGCAGGTGGCCGCCGAGAAGCAGCAGGTCGAGCAGCAGCTGCAGATGACCGCGGATCCGACCCAGCGCCGCCAGCTCATGCAAGAGGACGCCTTCCTGCAGGACATGCAGCGGGCGCCCGGCTTCACAAGGGCCAACCTGGGCATGCTCTGGGTGCGCATGGGCTATCAGGGCGAGGGGATGCGGCTCATCCTGGAGGCAGGACAGCTCGATCCAATGATGGCCAGGGATCCCAACTTTATCCGCCACATGCAGTCGCTGAACAGCCGTAATCCCGCCGAGGTTATTCCGGGATATCCCAATACCCAGGGACTCTACCCGCCGGCCGAGCAGACGCAACCGGCGGTGCCGGGACAACCCGCCGTGCCCGGGCCCGTGTCGCCGGTGGCGCCCCGGCCGACCGACACCACGACCGGCAAGCCCAGCGGGGCAGTCGAGCCCACCGGACAGTTCGACAACCCGATGGTGGACCTGGCTAAGGCCGAGTCGGATCTCGGACAGACCAGGCAGCTGACGCCGCAAGTACGCTCGGAGTTCGAGGCGTCGATCAGGGCGGCGGACAATCTGGATCGCAAGACGATCGAGCAGCAGATGGCGGCGGCCAAGGCTGCCTACGAGAAGGCGTACCCGGCGGCCCTCGAAAACCAGATCGGGCAGCTGTCCAACCAGCGGGATCAGCTTCTGGCCAATCTGAAGAAGAGCAACCCGACGGTGGCCACGCAGCTGGAGCAGCTCGACCAGCAGTGGGGACAGGCCAAGACGGATGCCGACAGGCAGGCGATCCAGGCCAAGATGGCCAAGCTGGCACCGGATGTGGTGAAGGTCCAGCAGCAGATAGACGCCCTCGAGCAAAAGCCCGAGCACCAGCAGGCCATGCAGCTGCAGGCGGCTTACCTGGCCCTCAAGCAGCTCGACGACTCCTCGGTGATCACGCGCGTGGCCTACGCGACGGCGCTGACCGCCAGCGGTGACAAGACCACCGCCCAGCAGTACCTGGCGCAAGCGGTGAAGATGGACTCGACCATCACCCAGGATCCCGACTTCCAGAAGCTGGCCCGGATGGCCGGCTTCCAGATTCCTCAGGAGGTGAATCAACCGGGCGGGGCGCCGGCGGCGCCAACCGACACATCGCAGTCGGGAGGAAGCCCTGTTGCACCCGGCAAGCCGGATCCGATGGATCTGATGAGCAAGGCCCAGGACACGCTCAAGAAGCAAGGTTTTGCTGCCGCCAAGCCGCTTTTCGAGCAGGCCGTGGCCGCGGCCGACGGTGTCGATCAGAACAACGTCGCCAGCAAGATCCAAGAGCTGACCGGCATCCTGAACGACAAGACCGTCGATCAAAACAAGAAGCAGCAGGCGACGCAGCTATTGCAGCTTTATATGGATTATCAGCACAGCCCGGCGACCACGCGCGTGCAGTACGCGATCGCCCTGGCCAACAGCGGTGACTTCGTCGACGCCAGGGCGCAGATGAACGCGGCCGCCGCCAAGGATTCGCAGGCGTCCTCCACGGCCACCTTCAAGATGGTCATGGATCACATAAACAAGCAGCAGAAGATAAGCGACTCGGACCTGCAGGCGGCCATCCAGGCTGATCAGCAGGCTGGCGGCGGCGCCGCCGGTGGTGCCGGGGGCCAGCAGGGCTTCGATAATCCGGACACCTATCTGGCGGCGGCACAGAAGGACATGCAGGCCAACAACTTCAAGAGCGCCGAGCAGGACCTGATCAAGCGGGTGCAGGCTGCCGACAAGCTGGACATGACCCCGTTCAAGAACCAGCTTGCCCAACTGAATCAGCAGCTCAACAGCGTTCCCAACACGGCCCAGGGCATGGTGCAACGCCGCCAGATCCAGAGCCAGATCAATGACATCAACTCGGTTCTCCAGCTGCCGGTGCAGGCTCGCGAGGACCTGGCCAAGTTCTACCTGCAACAGCACAAGCCGGACGACGCCAAGAAATGGCTGGCGGAAGCGGCGGGCAAGGATCCCTCGATCAAGCAGACACCCGACTTCAAGCTGCTCTCCGACTTTGCCGATCAGTACTCCAAGAGCGGCCTGGACAAGGCCATCGACTGGGCCAAGTCGCAGGGCAAGGGCCTTATCTCCGACTTCGGCTCCGGCGGCCTGGGCGCCATGGCCTTTTTCGCCATCGATCCGGAGCAGGGGCTGTTTACCCGGGTGGCGGCGGCGATGGCGGTCGGCGGCGTCAGCAAGCCGGCCATCAACCTGGCGCTCGGCGAGAAGCCCACGCTCTCGGATGTCGGCTGGGGGATGTTCAACGCCGGCATCTTCATCGCCGGCGGCGAGGCGCGCAGCTCGCTGCTCAGCAAAGAGGCGCTGGATGAGGGCGGCATTGCGGCCCTCAAGAACAGGGGCCTGTCGCTGGGGCTGGGGAACGACGCGCTCTCAAAATTCAGCACCACGCTCGATACCCAGAGCCTGGATCGCCTGGGCGTCCTGCTCAAGCGCAACGTCGGCGACAAGATCGACACCTCTATGTTGAGGGAAAGCGCGCTCGCCGCCGGTGTCTCGGACACGGCCCTGGCACAGCTCGACGGCAAGACGGGCAGGCAGGCCATCGACGCCTGGCTGTCGCTGATGAAGGGGCGGGCCGGCTCCCTGGATATGCAGGCTCTCGTAGACCAGGTCGGCAGGATGGGCATTCCGCAGTCGGCGTTGCGCGATCTGCAGAGCAAACGCGGCCTGGCGGCCGTCGACGGCATGGAGGCGCTGCTCAAGCAGAGCGTCCAGCAGCAGCACGCGGATGCCAGGGAGGCGCTGAGCCTGGCGCAGAAGTACAAGATCGGCACCGCCGATCCGGCCACCGTGCGCGACACCCTGGCGAAGCTCGGCATACCCGAGGCTAAGCTGGCGGAGCTGGATGGATTGACCGGCGCCCAGGTCAACCGCAAAGCGATATCGCTCATTGAGGACGAGCTGGCCTCCAGGCGAGCGGCCGCGGGCCTCGATGCGACGCAACCAATCTGGAAGAGGTTTCTCGGCCGGGCGGCCGGCAGGGGCCCGTCCGACGCGGCGGCTGCGGAGGCAACCGGGGCCACGGCAGCCGGGGCGGCAGTCGATCCGGCGGAGCGGGCGGCGGCCAAAGCATCTGCCGACGCGCTGTCCAGGCAGATATACAACTCACGGCTCGACAGCGCCAAAATCTGGCTGCAGAGCCGATTTGGCAAACCGGCGGAAGGAACGCTGCTTGCCGAATACAAGGACCTGCAAGCTCAGGCGCTGGCCACCCAGGGCCGGAAGCTCGGCTTCATAAATCCGCAGTTCCTGAACCCGGGCAACATCATCAACAAGCAAGGCTTGAGCCCGTTCAGCGGCTGGGGCAATCCGTTCGGCTTCAAGGACGTCGCCAGCTTCAAGAGCCTGACCGACCTGTCGGCGCGCACCTTCTGGAACAAGTACAAGGTCGACGCTTACAGCATCGGGCTTTTGTCCATGATGTACGACGGCGGGCACAACGCCGCCAAGGTCGCCTTCGGCGATCCGACCACGGGGCAGAAGATGTCCGTCGGCGACGCGGTCACCAGCACCTTGATGAGTTCGGGTATGGCTGCCGTCACCGGTCCGTTCATCACCATGGGCGGGCGCCAGATATTCGGACAGCTGTTCGGGCAGTCGACCGTGGGCGAGACGCTTGCCCCGCTGGAAAAACCCACCGGCATGAATCCGCTCAAGTACGCGGACTACTACGGCAAGCAGATCACCAGGCCGATCGGCAATCTGGGGCTGAAGGCGAACAGCTGGATACAGGGCGACACGCCGCTTCCCTCCTACCTCTCCAGGATTCCCGGCTCGGCCACCATGTGGCAGAAGATACCGATCGGGCTGCCGACGCTTACCGGCAGCGCGGCGATCTTCTCTCCGGAGCTGTACAACGTGGTCGGCTCCTGGCAGACAAGCAGGAGCTTGCAGTCGATCCTCGACCGCAACAACCAGCCGCTCGTCGATCACAACGATCCGCTGTGGACGCCGTCCGGCCAGCCTGATGCTTACGACCAGAACATGGCTCTGGTCGCCGAGGAGCTGGCAGCCCTGCAGCAGCAACAGCAGCAGGGCGGCACCGCCGGCGGTGATCAGACGCAACCGGCCGCTCCGGCAAGTCCGGGGGCTCCCGCGGCGCCGGCTCAGGGGACACCGGTAAGCCCGTCGAGCGGTCAGAACAACCAGAACAACCAGAACACGGGAGGGCTGCCGGAATAGAACGGGCACACATGCTTTGCTTCACAGAAGGCTCGGCAGGGAATATACCGAGCAGGTTACCAAGAGGGGCCGCCAATGGTTGATGGCCGCGCAACCGACAAGGTCAGCGTCAAGACAACTCCCACCCCGGAGCTGTCTGATGTCACCACGCGCTTTCACGATGATCTCGAGCTAACCAGGCGGATCGCCGCTGACCGGACGCTCGAGCAGGTGCCCACCTTCTCATCCGGGCAGCCCGACAATCCCTATCAACACATAATCAGCGCCGGCCAGGCGCTTCAGGAGCTGGAGGCGCTCAAAGGAAAGGACGCCAACCAGACGATCCAGGTTCAAGACACCAACGGACAGCAGCGGCAGGTAACCGTGGCCCAGCGGCAGCAGGAGCTGGTTCAGGCCGCCAACCAGCAGTTCCAGCTGGCGGTGCAAACGGCCGATGTGCTGACCGCGCAGGATCTGACAGCCTATCAAACCGGGCAGCCGAACGTTTACCAGGCGCTCCAGGACATACGGGTGGCGGAGGGCCGGGCTACCAATTTCGCCGACCTGCTGGATCTGAAAAGGCAGGAGTCCATGCTGGACGCCAGAAAGCACGCCTCCAGCGTCACCCGGGCGGTCTACGCGGAGTTCCTGGCCGATGCCGGCGACCTTGTCGGCGCGCAAAACCTGTACAGCCAGGCGGCCTCGATCGACAAGGAAGCGCGCTACGACGACCAGTTCAAGGCGCTTTTCTCCCAGGTCGAGCAGCAGCTGCGGGCCAAGCAGGAGACGGTCGTCCCGGGAGCCAACCCGATGGCGGCGCTGGATGCGGCCCAGCAGGCGCTCAATGCCGGCAACGCCGCCGCGGCCGAGGCCAGCTTCAAGCAGGCGATCGCTCAGGCCGACCAGCTGGACCCCAGACAGATCTCCTCGACGCTTACGAAGGTGCAGCGGCTGGAGCAGCAGTACGCGAACAACCCGAGTACGCTCGGCGAGCTGAAAGACTACGAGCAGGGGCTGCAAAGCCTCCAGCACGCAGGCGCGGTCGCCCGGCTCAGTTACGCGGAGTTCTTGATCTCGCAGGGGCGCAGCAGCGAGGCGCAGCCGCTGCTGGCCCGGGTTGCCCAGCTCGATCCGCAGTTCGTCGCCGAGCACAAGGCAGATGTCCAGAAACTGCAGGACGCGGCGTCCGGCCAGCAGCAGGCCGCCTCCTCGCAGACCTTCGACGATCCGTTCCAGCACCTGCAGAAGGCCGACGACGCCATGAAGCACGGCAAGATCAAGGACGCGCAGAAGGAGGCGGAGGCGGCGGTGGCGGCGGCGCAGAAGATCGACCGCCAGGGCTTGCAGAAGCAGATCAACGCTGTCAACCAGCAGATAAGCCAGGAGACGGATCCGCAGAAGAAGACCGCGCTCCAGCAGCAGGCCACCGCCCTGGATCAATACGAGCATTCACTGAGTTACGCCAAGATGACGCTGGCGGCCGTGGAGATCTCCCAGCACAACTACAACAGCGCGCGCCAGGCCCTCGACGAGGTGAAACGGGACGATCCGGATCTGCTGAAGCGGAAAGCGATCGAGCCGATGTTCAGCAAGCTCTACAGCGACTCCCAGGCGCCGTCAACCTGGGACAAGATCTGGGGTTTTGCCAAGAACGTTCTCAAGGAGGCTGCCTGCGACGCGGTGGCGATCGTGGCCGCGGCAGGCGTGGTGGCGGCGACCAGCCTCACCGGGCCGGGCGCGCTCATTGCCGGCGGCGCCACCGGCGCTGCCGTGTATACGGGCATGAAGACGCTTGTCTTTGGCGACAAGTTCCGCTGGGACATGCCGCTCTGGGGGGTGCTGGACGGGGTCACCGGCGGCGGGGCGGCGCTTGCCCGCGGCGCCATTGTCGCCGGCGGCGAGCGGGTGGTGTCGACGGAGCTGTCGGCCAGGCTGCTGGCCAAGACCGGCGCCGAGACAGCCGGACTGGAAGGGATTGATGGCGGCCTGACCGCCGCCCGCACGGCGCAGGACCTCGCCAGGGTCAGGCTGGCGGAGGTCGGCAAGGACACCGGTTTCTGGACCAGGCAGGTGAGCAAGATCCCGCTCATCAACGCCGGCAGCGACACCTACCGGTCGGCTTACTACGGGTACAAGGGCCTGCAGGCGCTCAACCTGGCAACCAGCTTCGGCGTCAATTCGCTGACCGCAGGCGCCGGCTCGCTTATCTACCGGGGCGGTCATGACGCGGTCAACTATTACCAGGGCAGATACAACGGTCTCGGCGACTTCGCCAGATCCTACGCCGGTGATGTCACCCGCGACACGCTCACGGGCGGCGTCCTGGGAACTGCCGGCGAGCACATGATTAGCGGGCTGGGCACGACGGCAGGCAGGATTCCCGGCGCCTCGTCGCTGGCCGGGCGTTTCCCCAACCTGGGCGACCAGCTGGGCACGACCTTCACGGTCGGCTCGCCGATGCTGTACCAGTGGCTGGCAGCCAACGAGCAGCTGAAGCAGCTGGGGGCGGAGCGGCAGGCGGTGCTCGGCCCTGCAACCGACGTCACCCAGGAGCAGTACGACTACATGCAGCTGCCGAAGGTTATCGATCCCTCGACGGATCTGCCGGGGCAGGATGTCGGACAGCCGACCGACCCCTCGCAGGATCCCAATCAGGGCCAGTAACCCGCACGCCGTTGTGCCGGACTCTGCGCCTGGCGGTTGCGGGCGGGACGCCCGCGCCGGGGGTCCGCATGCGCGTGGCGGGTAACGATTCTTGTCCAAAAAAGGGCGCCGGCGGATAGATTCCTGCAGCCGCCGGTGAGCTTACTAACGCGTTGGCTATCTCTGGTCCGGAAGGCGGTCTCAAGCAAAGCGAAGGGATTCAAGCCATGGGTGATACGAGCACAGTTCGAGACCAGATACCGGCGCCGCTGTCGCCGGTTGCCGAGGATCCGGGCCAGCAGCTGCGCCTGACCGCCTACAGCGCCATGGGCGAGGGCGGCAGCGATCGCTTGAGGAATCAGCTCCCGGCCAGCTCGACCAGGCAGTTCGATAATCCCTACGACCACATAACCGCAGCCGGCACGGCCATCCGCGAGCTGGAGGGCCTGAAGGGCCGGGGCGCCGACGAGACGATCCAGGTTACCGACGCCCAGGGCAACATTGGCCAGGAGACGGTGGGCGCCCTCGAGCAGCAGCTGCTCCAGGCGATCCAGGCGCAGTTCACCGCCGCCGTAAGCGCCGCCGACAGGATCAATCAGAACGGCTTGAACAGCAGGCTCATGCAGCTCTACGCGCAGGAGCAGCAGACGACCGACCCGGCGCAGCTCGCCAACCTCAAAGAGCAGCAGACGATCTTCGAGTCGATGAAGCACGCCCCTTCGGTGGCCCGCTTCGCCTACGCCACCTTCCTGGCCGATCACGGCAACTTCGCCGCCGCCAGGCCGTTGCTCGATGAGGCGGCACGGCTGGATCCGGAAGCGCGCAGCAATCAGACATTCCTGCGCGTGTACGACATGGTCAACCAGCAGGTGAGAAGCCAGCAGAGCACCATCACAAGCGAAAATAACCCGTTCGCCGCCCTCCAGAGCGCCGATCAAAAGCGGCAGGCAGGCGACGCGGCCGGCGCCGAGGCCGAGTACAAGCGAGCGCTCCAGCTGGCTTCCCAGGTCGATCCGCAGGTGGTGCAGCAGAACCTGCAGCGGATCGATGAGGCCAAGCAGCAAAACGCCGGCAACCAGACCGTTCTCACAGAGCTCAACCAGCAGGAGCAAGCCTGGACGGCGATGGCTCACGCCACCACCCTGGTGCGCATGGACTACGCGGACTTCCTCATCTCCCAGAGACGGCAGCCGGAAGCGCAGCAGCTGCTGAGCCAGGTCACCGCCAGCGACGGCGCCTACGTGGCCGGCAGCCCGGAGTTCGCCCAGCTGCAGGGCAAGGCGGGCAACGCCAGCAACGCCGGCGAGCAGACATTCGACGATCCGTTCCAGCACCTGCAGAAGTTCCAGGAGCTCTACAACAAGAACGACCAGCAGGCTGCCCGCAAGGAGCTGGAGGCGGCAATGACGGCTGCCGGGGCGATCAATCGCGATCAGATGAAGAGCAACATCGACGCCATAAACGAGCAGCTCAAGGTGGAAACCGATCCGCAGAAGAAGCAGAACCTCCAGCAGATGCTGCAGGTCTACGATTCGCTGTATCACGCCGATGCTTTTACCAAGATCTGCATGGCCAGATACGATCTGGCGCAGCACAACTACAATGCCGCCCACGCGCTCCTGGAGGCCGCCCAGAAGGAAGACCCCGACTTCACCAGGAAGCCGGAGCTGAAGTTCAACGACCTCCTCGACGCGGCGCACGAGCCGTCCACCTGGGATAAGGTGTGGGGTTTCGCCAGGGGGCTGCTCAAGGATCTGGTCTGTGACGGCGCGGCCATCGTTGCCGGTTTCGGCGCCGGACTGGGAGCCGGGGCCCTTCTGGTCGAGACCGGGCCGGGCGCGGTCGTCGGCGGAGTGGCTGCCGGAGCGGCTGCCGGCTCGGCGACCTATACATTTATGAGAACGGTGGTCTTCGGCGACAAGTTCTCCTGGAGCATGCCGCTCTGGGGCGCGCTCGATGGTGCCAGCGGCGGGGTGGCCGGACTGGCCCGCACGGCGCTTGTCCGCGTTGGCGGGCAGCTGATGACCAAGGAGATGGCAGCGGAGATGGCCGCCCGCACCGGCGCCGACCTGACCGGCATCACCGCCAGCGAAGGAACGATGGCTTACGGCAGGGCCGTGCAGGAGGCCGGTGAGCAGGCGCTCAAGAACATGGGCAAGGACCTGCCGCTGTGGACCCGCCTTACCAGCCGCATTCCCTTCACATCGCTCGGTGATGCCTCCTATCGAGAAGCGCTGAGCGGGGTTCGCAGTGTGGCCATGAGAAACCTGGGGGCCAACGCCCTGGTCAACGCCGGCACGGTCGGCGCCGCCTCCCTGGTCTACCGCGGTGGTCACGACGGCTACCGCTACGCCACCGGCGGCTACCAGAACTTCGGCGACTTTGCCCGCTCATACGCCGGCGACGTGCTCGGCGACACGGTGCGCGGCACGACAATCGGCACCTTCTCCTCCGGGCTCGGCACCGGGCTCCTGGCCTCCTCGATCACCAACGGCGGGCGCGAGGCCCTGTTTGGCAACCACAACTCGGTGTGGGACTGGGCAGCGGCCACCGGCATGAACGTGGGCGTCGACGCCATGTTCGGAACGGTGCCCGGCATGCTCACGCACGGGCCGCTGGGCGGGGCCTCGAGCTGGCTGTCCAGCCGCTTGCCGATACCGAACCTGTCGGCCGCCCTGGCCGGCGGGTATGAAACCGCGCTGCCGGTCGGCTACCCGACAGCTTATCGTGCCTTCACGCAGTGGGGCCGGGCCAATGCCATCGAGCAACAGCTGAGGGCCATGCAAGCCCCTGTCACCAGCAACGATCAGATCCAGATGAATTACTTCCAGCTGCCTGGACCGGGCGGCGCCAGCGATTTTCCTTACGGCGAGACATCACAGAACAATCAGTAGTTAATCGCGGAAGTATGCTGGCGGCGGCCCCGGGTTCCGGGTCCGCGCAATCGGGCGCGGGCGGGGCGGCCCGGGCCGGCTGAGCGCGGTGTCAGAACCGGCGGCCGTGGATGGCCTATACTTGAAACGATGCCGAAGCTGTCCGTGATCATCCCGGCCTACAACGAGGAGCGTCGCCTGCCGGCGACGGTGGACTCCGTGTCCGCTTATCTGAGAGGTCAGGGTACGAGCTTCGAGATAATCGTGGTTGATGACGGCAGCCTGGATGCCACGGCAGCGGTTGTCGAGTCGATGGCGGCCGGGCAGCCGGAGATCCGGCTTATCTCCTACAGACCCAACCGGGGAAAGGGCCATGCCGTGCGGGTGGGGATGCTGGCCGCGGTGGGCGATCTTCTCTTGTTCGATGACGCTGACGGCAGCTCGCCGATCGCCGAGCTGAGCAGGTTGATGGATGCCATCGCCGGCGGTGCGGACATCGCCATCGGCTCGAGAGCGAAACCGGATCCTTCCAGGACCGTCAAGGCCCTGTCCCATCGCAAGTTCATCGGCAACACCTTCAATCTGATCGTGCAGTCCCTGCTTCTGCCGGGAATCTACGACACGCAGTGCGGCTTCAAGCTCTTCAAGCGCGCCGCCGCCCGCGACCTCTTCTCGGTGGCGCGCCTCAACGGCTTCGGCTTCGACGTCGAGCTAATCTTCATCGCCAGGCTGCGCGGCTATCGAGTCCGGGAGGTGGCGATCGACTGGCAGAACGTGGAAGGGTCGAAGGTGAACGTGCTCATCGATTCGCCGAAGATGCTTCTGGAGGTCTTGTGGATCGCCTGCGGCGCCTGGCTGGGCAGGTACAAGCAATTGAGCAGGGCTGCGGCTGCCGATCTGGGACTGGACGCGGTCAAACGAGATTGAGCGAGAGGGTTAGGTGAGAAAGCACGCGCTCAATCCTGCCCCGGATCTCGGTGACGTAATATTTATCCTTATCTTGCAGTTTCTCCTTTTTACGTCGCCCAACTATCTGTTCGGCGACGGCTCCACCGGCTGGCACCTGCTTGCCGGGCGCTACATCCTCCACAACCACAGCATCCCGCGTCACGACCTGTTCTCCTACACGTTTTCCGGAGCTCCCTGGGTCGCCTACGAGTGGCTGTCGGACACGCTCATGGCCGCGGCCGAGGCGGCAGGCGGCTTGAACGGCGTGGCCGTGCTCTGCGCCTCGCTGATTGCCCTTGTCTTCCTGCTGGTTTACGACCAGTGCCGGCGGCGGGGCATGAACTCACTTCTTTCCCTGTGCCTGACGGTGGCCGGGGCGCTGGCCTCGTCGGTGCACTGGCTGGCGCGACCGCACCTCTGGAGCTTTCTGGGCGTCTACGTCTTCTCCACCAGCCTGGAGGCATTCCGGCGCGGCACCATGGGCGGTGCCCGGCTGGTTGTCACCCTGGGTCTGGCCATGGCATTTTGGGTCAATCTCCATCCGGCGTTCCTCATGGGGTTTGCCTTGATCGCCATCTACCTGGGCTGCGAGCTTGTCGGGCGCCGGGCTAAGCTGCGCGCGTACGCGGCCGCCCTGGCGGCGGCCCTGGCCGGCAGCCTGGCCAACCCTTACGGCTTCAATCTCTACCGTTACATCCTCAACTACCTGCGCGGCGGGCAGGTGCTGGCCGCCACGGATGAGTACAGGTCGCCGGTCTTTCACGGCGCGCTGCAACCGACCTGCCTGGAGATCCTGTTTGCAGCGGTGATGATCGGTTTTCTTTTCTGCCGCAGCAAGCCCGCGCTGCCGGCGCTGGTCTCCTTTCTCGCCTTCGGGCACCTGGCGCTGTCGGCCGTTCGCAACGCGCCCGTATTTGCCGTGGTGGCCGTCCCGTTGGCAGCCGATCTCTTCGCCGGCAGCGGCGCGCCGGCGACGGGGGCCGGGACGGAAACGCCGGCTGGCGGCTGGTTTTCCCGGGTGAGGAGCTGCCTGTCCGAGCGCGCCCGTTCGTTCGAGGCCACGGAAAGCCTCTGCAAGATGCACCTTTTGCCGGCCGCCTGCGTGGTCATCTTGTTCATCGTCTCGGCCAACCACGGCCGCTTTATGGGCCGGCAGCTCCTCGTCTCCGGCTTCCCGTCCCGATCGCTGCCCGGGCGCACCCTGGACTCAATAACCGAGCAGAAGCTGGTGCCCGAGCGGGGGTTCAACTACGACAACTGGGGCGGCTACATCGCTTACCGGCTGGGGATCCCGGTCTTCATCGACGACCGGGCGGACTTTTACGGGATAAAGTTCTACACCGACTACGCGACCGTCAACCTGGTCTGCCCCGGCTGGCAGCAGGTCCTGGACAGGTACAGGATCCAGTGGTTGCTTATCCCCCGGCAGAGCCTGCTGGCCGCGCGCCTTGAAGGAGAGCCCGGCTGGCGGCTGGCCGCCCAGGATGAGGCGGCCGATCTCTTCACTCGCCGCTAGGCACGGGCGACCTGCCCTGGCTGGCGCTGCCCTTGCCGTAGACCTGCTCGGGCACCGGAACGTCGAGCTCGGGCGGGTAGCTGTGGCCGAGGAGCTTGTAGACGTTCTGCAGGCGCAGGCGGAACTGCCGATCGAAGATCGGGTCGTCGGCCGAGTTGTTGGGCTCGCCGAACCACCAGAACCAGTCGCTGCCCTCGGCCGTGTAGATCTCCTCCCAGGCCCTGGCCTGCACCTCGATCGAGTGCACCTCCCTGTGCAGCTCGGCGACCAGGAAGTTCCTGGTCGCCCCGAGCAGATCCCAGGCGCGATTTTTGATCGGGTCGCCGATCCAGATGTGATAATCGGAGCCGATCCACGACCCGCAGTGAATGTTGGTCAGCTCGGCCGACGGCGGGTTGCGCTCGAGGTAGTCGCTGACCGTGCAGACCCTGAGCGTGCTGTCCTCGGACAGGCGCGTGTAGAGCTCCCTGAGAAACGGGTTGCCGTCCTGCTCGTAGGTCTCCCAGCAGTTCTCGCCGTCCAGGGCGACGACGACCACCCCCTCGCGCTCCCAGTTGTGCAGGCGTTGCTGGATGTGCTTGATCCTCATGTAAAAGCTGCTGGCCGCCTCCTCCGCGGGGCGGTGGCAGTAGGAGAAGCTGACCTCGTTGGAAAGGACGATCTCCCGGAAAAGGAGGTTTATCTGCTGGTCGCCCACCTGCAGGCGGTAGGGCTGGCAGAGCAGCTCGCCGGAATTGAGGTTGCCGTGGCTGTCCCGGTAGAGCGTTATGTCCAGCGTCTTGCACAGGAGCGCCTCATCGAGGACCACCCAGTTGATGCCGCAGCCGGAGATGAGCTCGAGGGCCGCCGGGCTGACGGCCAGCTCCGAGGGCCACATGCCCCTGGCCTGCTCGTGGAACATCTCCTCGTAGAAGTTGAGCCCGGTCTCGATCTGCTTGCGCGCGTCGTCGCGGTGGAAGTAAAGCCTCTTCGGCAGCCTGACCGACGGATCCGGCAGGCGGGCGACATTGGAGTCGATGATGAGCGGCAGGATCGGGTGATAGTAGGGGCTGGTGGTGACCTCGATCTGCCCGAGCTCCTGGAGCTGCCGGTATACCGGGATAACCTGGCGGATGAGCTCGCGCTGCCTGTCGATGAGCCGCCGCCGGCGCTCGAGGGAAAAGCCGCGCCCCTCATCAAGATAGCCCTTCAGCTCGGGCATGCGCGCGTACCAGAGCGGATCGAACCAGGCCAGGTTGAGCCAGGTGGCCATGTCGGTAAGCTCGCCGGCCGTGAACTCCCCGGCCATCGAGGCCGGGCTGTGCCCCTGCTCGATGAGGCGCTGCCTCTTCTCGTAGAGTGCCAGGTAAGGGGGGTGCGGCTTGACCTGCCGCTCCAGGTTGGCGTGGAAGGAGCTGGCCAGGATGTATGCCTTGTCGGCGGGCGTGAGCTCGCCCTCCTCCTTGCTGGTGACCAGGAGCTGCTGGTCCACGGCTCCGTGCCAGCCGTAGTCCTCGAGCTGCTCCATGAGCGACGGCACCAGGTTGAAGGTCTGCTTGATCCTGGGGAAATCCTGGAGGATAAGCGGCATATCCAGGTAGTCCTTGATCGCGTGCAGGCGCACCCAGGGCATCAGGTAGTCGCCGGAGAGCCGATCCTTGTAAAGCGGCTGGTGCATGTGCCAGACGAAGCAGACGGATAATTTCTCGGTCAAGACGGATCCCCCGTTTCTCTCAGTTGCTGTCTTCACCGGAACCGATCTCGGCCAGCCGGCGGCCTTTCAGGCTCTCCAGCACGGCGACGACCTCATCGTGAATGAGCCCGTTGGTAGCCAGAATATGCCCTTTGCGGATGTCGAAGGGCTGGCCGGACAGATCGCTTATCCGGCCGCCGGCCTCGCTTACGATCGCGATTCCGGCCGCCACGTCCCAGGGGCTCAGCTTGGTCTCCCAGAAGCCGTCCAGGCGGCCGGCGGCCACGAAACAGAGATCGAGGGCGGCCGAGCCGTCACGGCGCACGCCGTGGGACAGGTCGGTAAGCGTGAAAAAGCGGATCATGTTGTCGTCGGGCGCGGCCCGGGTGTCGGCCGGAAAGCCGGTGGCCAGCAGGCTGGTGGCCAGCGACCGCTGCGCCGAAACGGCCAGCCGCCGGTCGTTGAGCCAGGCGCCCTTGCCCTCCTCGGCCCAGAAGAGCTCGTCGGCAAGCGGGTTGTAGACCACCCCGAGCACCATCCGGCCTGCCTCCTCGAGTGCGATCGATATGCTGAAGAACGGGTAGCCGTGCGTATAATTGGTGGTGCCGTCGATCGGATCGACGAGCCAGCGCCGCGGCGAGCCCGCTTGCTTTTCTCCGCCCTCCTCGCCGACCAGCCCGAAATCGGGGAAGTCGCTGCGCAGGATGGAGACGATCAGCTCCTCGGAGTCCCGGTCCACGTCGGTGACGATATTGTAGGCGCCCTTGTAGTCGATGTCCCTTATCCTGCCCAGCCGTTCGCTGACAAGGAGACCGGCTTGCCGAGCAGCTTTGATTGCGGATTCTCTTGGCGTGGTCATCAGCGGCTAGTTTACTAAAGAGCGGCGGGTGGCTGGGATAAGAATCCTTAACGCGTAACATTGAACCAATTATTGTTGTCTTCAGCCAGCGGAGTTGTTAGATTAAACTGGGCAATGACAGGAGACGGCCGGCGCCCCAGCGCTGGTTTTTTGTGCGCAAAGGGCAGGTGTGATGGAGAAGACGACCTACAGCGTAAACCTTCCCCAGACGGACTT
The DNA here is from genome assembly GCA_021325555.1 of Pseudomonadota bacterium. Taxonomy (GTDB): domain Bacteria; phylum Cyanobacteriota; class Vampirovibrionia; order Obscuribacterales; family Obscuribacteraceae; genus JAJPGY01. Next base: position 189,877 of record JAJPGY010000023.1, read on the forward strand.
TCCGATGAAGGCCAACTCGGGTGCCCGGGAGCCGGAGATCCAGCGCCTCTGGGACGAGGGCGGGATTTACCAGAAGAGCGTCGAGCAACGCAAGGACTCGCCGAAGTTTGTCCTCCACGACGGGCCGCCGTACCTCTCCTCCAGCAAGATCCACATCGGCACCGCGCTCAACAAGATCCTCAAGGACATCGTCACCAAATACAAGGCTCAGCACGGCTTCTATTCGCCGTACGTGCCCGGCTACGACAGCCACGGCCTGCCGATCGAGACCGCGGTGCTCAAGGATGTGAAGGGCGGCCGCCAGGCCTTCACCCCGCTGGAGCTGCGCCGGCGCTGCCGGGAGTTCGCCCTCGCCAACCTGAAGGGGCAGGAGACCAGCTTCCGCCGGCTGGGCGTCTGGGGAGACTGGGAGCACCCCTACCTGACGCTGGCGCCGGAGTTCGAGGCCGCGCAGATAAGGGTCTTCGGGCAGATGGCCGATGCCGGCTATCTCTACAAGGGGTTCAAGCCCGTCTACTGGTGCGCCAACTGCGAGACCGCCCTGGCCGAAGCCGAGGTCGAGTACGCCGATCACCGCTCGGAGTCCGTCTTCGTCAAATTCCCGCTTGACGATAAATCAGCGGGCCGCCTGCCCGGCTTCGTTCCGAAAGGCTCCGCGGTCTCCTTCCTCATCTGGACGACCACCCCCTGGACGCTGCCGGCAAACCTGGCCGTCGCGCTCAACCCGCACTTCCAGTATCACTTCCTGTCCACCGCCGAGCACGGGGTGCTGGTGGTGGCCGCGCCGTTGCTGGAGTCTTTTCTGGCCACGGTCGGCTGGCAGGGCTCCGACGCCGCCTTGCTGGGCAGCGTGGCTGGCAGCGAACTGGAGCGCCTGGAGTGCCGGCACCCGTTCGTGGACCGCCGGTCGCTGGTGATCCTGGGCGAGCACGTCACCGCCGAGGCAGGTACCGGCTGCGTGCACACGGCCCCAGGTCACGGTCTCGAGGACTTCGAGGCCGGGCACCGCTACAAGCTGCCCGTGCTTTCGCCGCTTGACAACCGGGGCGTGTTCACCGGCGAGGCCGGGCGTTTTGCCGGCCTGCGCTACGACAAGGCCAATCAGGCCATCATCGAGCACCTGAGCGAGCTGGGGGCGCTTGTCCACCACGAGAGCTACGTGCACAGCTACCCGCACTGCTGGCGTTGCAAGAAGCCGGTCATCTACCGGGCGACCGAGCAGTGGTTCGCCTCCGTGGACGGCTTCCGGGAAAAGGCCCTGGCGGCCATCGACACGGTCACCTGGCTGCCGGCTTCCGGGCGCAACCGCATCTACGCCATGGTCGAGAACCGCTCCGACTGGTGCATAAGCCGCCAGCGCGCCTGGGGGGTGCCGATACCGGTCTTCTACTGCCGGGGCTGCCGCAGCCCGCTTATGACCGGCGCGAGCGTGGAGGCCGTGGCCGCCGTCTTCTCTGCCGAGGGCTCGGATTCCTGGTGGGAGCATGACGCTGCTTACTTTCTCGGCGATGCCTTCGCCTGCCAGAAGTGCGGCAGCAAGGGCTTCGACAAGGAGACCGACATCATGGATGTCTGGTTCGATTCGGGCGTCACCCACCGGGCGGTCCTCGACCTGCGCCCGGAGCTCAAGGGGACGCCCTGCGAGATGTATCTGGAAGGCTCCGACCAGCACCGCGGGTGGTTCCAGTCGGCGCTTCTCACCAGCGTGGCTGTCGCCGGCCGGGCGCCCTACAAAACCGTGCTCACGCACGGCTTCGTGGTGGACGAGAACGGGCGGAAGATGTCCAAGTCGCTGGGCAATGTCGTGGACCCGGAGGACGTGATCAAGCAGTACGGGGCGGATGTGCTCAGGCTGTGGGTGGCCTCGGTCAATTACACGGACGACATCCCGATCGGCAAGAACATGCTCGCCCAGCTGGCCGAGGTCTACCGCAAGCTGCGCAACACGGCCCGCTACCTGCTCGGCAACCTCTGCGACTTCGACCCGGCCGTGGATGCCGTCGCCGGCGGTGAGCTGTCCTCTCTGGATGCCTACATCCTGCACAAGCTGCAGGAGGTGGTGGCCGAGGTGGTGGATGATTTCGATCGCTTCGAGTTCTTCAAGTACTATCAGCTGCTCCAGAACTTCTGCGTGGTGGACCTCTCCAGTTTTTACTTCGACATCGTCAAGGACCGGCTCTACACAGCAGGCAAGCGCTCCGTGCGCAGGCGGGCCGCGCAGACAGTGCTCCACGAGATCCTGCAGGTGCTGGTGCGCATGCTGGTGCCGGTGACGCCCCACCTGGCCGAGGACATCTGGCAGCACATGCCGGCCAGGCTGCGCGGCCCAGAGGAGAGCGTCCTGCTCACCGACTTTCCCTTACCGGCCGGCCGCTACCTGAAGCCGGAGCTTGCCGACTTCTGGACCAGGCTAATCAAGGTGCGCTACACGGTGAACAAGGCCCTCGAGCTCGCCCGCGGCTCGCGCAAGATCGGCAGCTCGCTGGAGGCGCAGGTAATCCTCGCCCTGGACGACCAGGCCGTGGCCGCCGACCTGGCGTCGCTGGGCGACGATCTGCCGGGCTTTTTCATCACCTCGCAGGCCACCGTGCTTGCTCCAGGGCAGCCGGCGGCAGGAGCAGGCGAGCCGCTGGCGCGGGTCACCGAATCCGGTATCACAGTGGTTGTCCTTCCCGCCTGCGGATCCAAGTGCCCCCGCTGCTGGAAGTTTGCCCCCGACATAGGCGGCAACCCGGCGTTTCCCGAGCTCTGCCTCTGGTGCGCCGAGGCGTTATCATCTTAGGTCGTGAGAGACCCCGCACCCCAGAGACTGGCCCACCTTGCTCTTGCCGGTGCCTTTGCCCTGGCGGTCGCCTCCTTCTTTTACTGGGCGGCCTGGGCCTTCGGCTCCAACGACACGGCCTGGCTCATGCGCACCGGGCAGTACATTGTCGCCCACGGCCGGCTGCCGGCTCACGATCTTTTCAGCTGGACCTGCCCCGACAGACCGTATATGGCCTACCAGTGGCTTTTCGAGGTCTTGCTGGCCCTTGTCTTTCGGGCCGGCGGCGCGCACGGACTGTGGCTTTCGGGCATGGCGGCGACGGTGGCGGCAGGGGTCGTCTACTTCTATCTCCTGCCGGGACAGTGGCTGCGTTTCCGGGCACCCCTGTTCATCGCCTTCCCCCTGGCCGCGCTGGCGCTTTCGCCGCCCTGGTTTTTCATACGCCCGCAGCTGGTCTCGCACCTTTTCATCCCGATATTCGTGGACGCCTGCGAGCGCCTGCGGAGGACCGGGGACGCAGGCCGGCTGTGGTATCTGCCGCTAATCATGGTCATCTGGGCCAACATGCACCCGCTGTGGGTGGTCGGTCTGGTGATCGTGGCCGCCTATGCGGTGCCGGATTTATTCTCTCCCCGACCGGCAAGGGCCGCCGGCCCGCGCTGGGCACCGGCGGCGGTGCTGGCCGCCTGTGCATGCTTCGTCCTCGCGAACCCTTACGGGCCCGGGCTCATCTCTTACGAGCTCTATTTCCAGGGCCAGACCAATTTCAAGGCCGTGAACGAGCTGCGCCCGCTCATCGATCACCCTTCCCCCTTCTTCTATCCCTTCCTCGCTTATCTCGTCCTGTCCTGGGCGGCCTTGCTTGCCCGGGCGAAGAGGGTGCCGCTGCCCGGGCTCCTGCTTTCCGGCTTCGGCAGTGCCGCTGCCCTGGCCATGAACAAGTTTGCCCCGGTGGCCGTGTTGCTCACCTGGCCTTATGTCGGCTGCGCGGTGGCCGGTCTTTGCCGTTCGGCAGCCCGGGGGCGCCTGGCGCCGCTGGCAGTCGCCTGCCGGCAGGCGGCCAGCCGCTGGTTTTCCGGAGCCGGCAGGCTCAGGCTCGCCCTGCTGTCGGTGCTTGTCTCGGTGGCCTGCTTCGAGGCCCGCATACCGACCGCCGACTACGCAACGATCATCTTCGCCTATAACGATGTGGAGACCTTCCGCTTCATGGCGGCGCACAGATTCCCCAGCCCGCGCATCTTCAACGACGAGCCCACCGGCAGCCTGCTCATCTATTTCGGGCTGGGGCCGGTCTTTGCCGACGGGCGGGTGGACTTTTACGGCCAGGAGTTCTGCCGGCAGTGGATCGCCTGTGTCGACGGTGAGCCGGGCTGGCAGGACTACCTGAGCCGCTACCGGGTGACGCAGATCCTGATCGCGGACAATGTGGTGCTCTATGACGAGCTTGCCCGTTCGCCCCGCTGGCTGCGCGTCTACGACAACGGCATGCGCTCGCTCTGGCTGACCAACGATCGCTCGGGGCGGGACACGCTCCGGCACTGGCGAGCCTCCCTGGGCAGGCGGCGGCCGGCGCGCTGAGGTAGAACGCTCAGCTGCCGTGCGGCTGTCCGCTGAGCCGGGCTCCCGATTCCTGTCCCCGGCGGATGAGCTCGGCGACGAGCGTAAGCCCTACGGTGGCCGCTATCATCAGCGTGCTCAGAGCGTTTATCTCAGGGCTGACGCCGAACTTGACCAGGCTGTAGATGCGCAGCGGCAGGGTCGTGTCGCCGACGCCGGCCGTGAACTGGGTGATCACGAAATCATCGAGCGAGAGCACGAAAGCCAGCAAGCAGCCGGCCAGGATGCCGGGGGCGATCAGCGGCAGCGTCACCTTGAGGAACACCGCCGGCGGTGGCGCCCCCAGATCCTGCGCTGCTTCCTCGAGATGCGGATCCAGGCCTTCCAGCCTGCCGGTCACCACCAGGGCCACATAGGCCATGCAGAAGACGATGTGCCCGACGATGATCGTGGCCAGGCTCAGCTTCAGGCCAAGGGCCAGAAAGAGGGTGAGCGCCGACACGGCCATGGCTATCTCCGGAATGACGATCGGCAGGAAGAGCACCCCCCGGTAAAGCTCCGCTCCCCGGAAGTGAAAGCGGGCGATGCCGAGGGCGGCCATTGTCCCCATGACCGCCGAAAAGGAGACAGCCACACAAGCCACAACCAGGCTGTTCGCCAGAGCCCCGGCCAGGGCCTGGTCGTGAAAGAGGATGCGGTACCAGTTGAGCGTGAAACCGGACCAGGTCACGGCCAGCCTGGAGGCATCGAAGCTGTAGGCGATAAGCACGACGACCGGCAGATAGAGAAAGCAGTAGACCAGGGCGGCAATCGCGCCCAACCACCTGGGCTTGCCCAGCATGACCTTAACCCCCGGACAGGAAGAAAAGTCTAGTGTACATTCCCGGGCTCGATCTCCGCCAGCCGGGCTTGCATCTCCTTGAGCGGGGTCATGTCGCCCCGTCTGGCCGCCACCTCGATGCCGCGCCGGTAGGTGTCGCGGGCCTCGACTGTCCGCCCCAGGGCCGCGTAGGCGGCTCCCAGGGATAGGTAGGCGACCGTATGCGTCGGTTTCACGGCGATCGCCTTGAGCAGGAACGGAATCGCCCTTTCGTACTGCCCGAGGTCGACGCAGGCGCTTCCCGAGCCGTAATTGGCCAGCAGGTCGTCGCCATCGAGGGCCAGCACCTCGGCGAACATGGCCAGGCGCCGGGCGCCCTCCTCCTGCTTGCGCTTCTCGTCCTCCTTATCCTTGTCGCGGGCAGCCACCTCCCGGGCCAGCTCGCTCATGCGAATGCTCATGGCCAGCGCCTTTTCGTCCTCGGCCTTCTCCTTGTCCCCCTGCTGCATGTAAAAGACCGACAGGTTGGCATGGGCCATCACCGAACCGGGATCCAGCTCGGCCAGCCTCTGCATGAGCTTCACCGCCTCCTCCAGGCGCTCGTGCCTGGAGAGGATGACGCCCAGCGCCTCGTAGCAGTCGCCGAAAAGCGGATCCAGGTCGAGCGCCTCGGAAAGCAGCCGCACCGCCTTCTCCTCGTCGCCGCCAGCGAACTCGCTCAGGCCCCGGTCGTAGAGCTGGCGCGCGAGCTGCCGGGCAGAGGGCGGCCTGTAGAACGGCGGCAGCGCCACCTCGGCCTCGTAATTCTGACCTTCCAGGTCGAACTCCAGCTTCTGCCCAGGCAGGCGGTGCTCGCGCACCAGGTAGGCGAAGGCCACCGTGCGCTCCAGGCAGGGAGAATAGGCGCTGCTTCGCAGCTGCCCGATCTCGGTGTCCCCGCTCATCAGGCGGCAGCCGGCCGTAAGCGCCAGGCGCCTGCCCGAGGCGAAGAGCAGCCCGGCCAGCCCCCGGCGCGGGGCGCCGAAGCTCTTGAGGCGGGCGATCACCTCCTGGCCCTGGTAACAACCCTTGGTATAGCTGACCGTGCTCTCCTCGAGCCCGGTTTCGGGAAGCAGGTTTTCGCGCGAGAGATCCTGACCGTAGCGCGGTATCCCGGCCTCGAGCCTGGCCGTGCTCATGGCCTCGCCGGAGAGCTCCACCGCCCCCACGGCGCCGGCCGCCCGGCGAAAGCGGCGCAGCCAGCCGCGCGTATAGCCGGAGCGGCACCACAGCAAGAAGCCCTCCTCACCGGAGAAGGTGCGTTTGATGGCCAGAACCGGCAAACCCCAGAGCTCGAGCCGGCAGAGGTCGTACTCCTTGAGGGGCGGCAGCGGCACCGGATCGAGCGCGGCGCTCAGGAGGCCGCGGCTGGCCGGTCCCTGCAGGAGCACAAACTCGCCTGCCGGCTCGTCGGCGGCAAGCTCCACCTTCTCGTTGAAGTGGTATCTCTTGAGCTGCTCGACGATGGCCGGCAGCTGATCTGCTTCGGCAAGCAATAGATAACCGTCATCGAGCCGGTGCAGCGAAAAGCAGGCCAGAACGTGGGCCTGGCGATCGAGCAGGCAGGAGAGCTGCCCCTGCCCGCTCTCCAGGGCAAGGACGTCGTTTGTGGTGCGCGCCTGCAGAAAGGCCGCTGCCTCCTGACCGCGCACCGCGACCACGGCGAAGGGCGCCGGGTAGGAGAACCCTGCTGCTCGCCGCATGGCCAGGACCGCAAGCTCTGTTGCTGCCGGTTCCATTAGACCGGCCTCCGTGGCTTAAGGCAGCCGCTCAGGGCCTAGACGGTAAACGACTTACCACAGCCGCACGAGCCTTTGGCCTGGGGGTTCTTGATCGTGAAGCCCTTGCCGCCCAGCCCGCCTTCAAAATCCAGAAGCGTCCCCTTGAGATAGACCGCGCTTTTCGGGTCGATGAAAACCTTTATGCCGTGGATCTCGACGGTGTGGTCTTTTTCCTGCGCGTTGTCGAAGCTCAGCCCGTAGGACATCCCGGAGCAACCGCCGCCGCGGATCTCCAGCCTGAGCCCTGTTTTGTCCGGCTCGTTGGCAATGAGCTTCTTGATCTCCTCTGCCGCTCGCTCGGAGACGCTGACCAGACCCGGGTCGGTGGTGGTTTGTTCTGCCATCGGAGAATTCCTCGTGATTAACTGGTGGTCCGATCCTATCGTACCGCATCCAATTTGCAGACAATATCATATCTTAAGGGCACGGCGCCTGCCTTTTGCTACGCGCGGCGAGCCTCTAGGCTATTAGCCTGTCCGTAAGCCAGGCAGGCAGCAAGCCGGCCGACAGCCGCACCTCCTGCCGGTCGCTGCGCGACAGCGCCATCGCAGCCGTCATCAGACACTGACCGTCCACGGCCGCCTCTCCCAGCTGCCAGAGCGCCCTCAGGACCTGTCCCGCCCGGCTGCTGCCCAGGGCCAGCTTTCTGGGGGCGGTTCGCCGGAAGTTAACGGTCAGCGCGCCAAACTTGAACGAGCTGGAGCTGCCCGGCACGGCAAATGTGCTGCCATCGCTGGCGCTGCCTGTGAGCCCCAGCTCGCAGGCCAGATTGTGCGCGTGCACGGCCAGCTGCTTGCCGAAAGCCCGCGCCTTGGCGCTGGCGACCGCGAGCGCCGATGGCCGGGGACAGCCTTCCCTGACAAAGACACCGCGAGCCAGTCTAATGATAAGACCTTGCTTGACCAGCCGCGCAAGGGCCTGGTCGACCGCCGAACGCCTGCCATACGAGAGGCAGTGCCTGGTCGTGAAAATCTCCCCCGGTGCGAGCCCGTATATGTGCCGGCGGATAAAGGTGGTGGTGCTTCTCATTTTGCTCCCCTCCTTGTTGTCAGAAATGCGTCCATATCTCTTACAACGATGGTGGCGCAAAAAAGTTCAACGCCCGGCCCTGTTTTTGGTGTTAGACGCATCTCATCCCGCAGCGAAGCCTTGTCAAGTGGCGTAATCAGTGTTAACGTGAGGTCAGCCCGTGCACGACGCGCATCTGGCGCGGCAGCTGTCCGGGACTGGTACGTCCACCCCTGAGGGGGGCTTGCGTGTGGAGGAGGAGGTTGATCGTGAAGAGGAAGGGAATACCGGCTGTGATGGCGCCGCTGCTGCTCGCCTGTGCGGCGGCGGCTTACGGTGGCGAGGCTACCCGCTACTTTTACCAGGGCGTCCACGAGCTGCACGGTGGAACGGGCATAGCCCACGACAGCGCGCAGATTGACGCTTACGACGGGGCGAACGTGACCGCGCATGACAACGCCACGGTGCGCGCTTACGGCGATGCCACGGTTGCTGCCTACGAGCACTCGGATGTGTACGCCCATGCCCGCTCGCACGTTCAGGCGCACGACAACTCCAGGGTCTATGCCCGTAATGCGGCTACCGTGGAGGCCAGCGACAGCGCCGTTGTCGAGGCGGCCAACGACAGCCAGGTGACCGCCCGCGGCAACGTCACCGTGCTGGCGGCTGACAACGCGCACGTCAAGGCCTACGATCACGCCGTTGTCCTGGCCAGGGGACACAGCCAGGTGGAGGCCTACGGTGAGACCAAGGTAACCGCCTCCGACGACGCGGTGGTGGTGACCAACAACCAGGTGGTGGTAAACGCCCACGGCAACACGCTGGTCAAGGCCAGGGGTGCGGCATCGATCAAGGCCTGGGGACGGGCGCGGGTGGAGGATGAAGGCGTCGGCCCGGCCAGGATTCAGCGGGTGCCGCACGAGGGCAACAGCGGCGAAGAGTTCATGCTCTGACAGGGGTCCGGGCAGCGGGGAGCCGGCCGGGCGCCACCACCGACGGTGGCAGTCGCGCTTATCTAGAAGGCCTCGAAGAGCACCTGGCCTATCTCGGCCAGCTCGCGGAAGGTGGCGCGACAGACGTCCAGATCCAGGGCGTTGAACGACTTCGGCTGGGAAAGGACCAGCCCGGCGTCACTTTTTATGGTCATCTCGCTGAACCTGGAGTGCTCCTCCAGCGCCAGCAGCTTCTCGCCCACCCCCGGGTATTTGACGAACCGCTCGGCCAGATCGCTGTCGTTATACGAGAAGACGAACTTGCCGGAAAGCCTTTTGTCGGGGACCGGCATCCCCTTCGACTCGAAAAGGAGGACGTGGGTGATGAACCCCATGAGCCCGCGACCCAGCCGCGGGTAAAGGGTCATCTTCAAGACCGACTCTCTGGCCGGCCGGTTGGGGTCGTCGACCACCTCGGTCTCGATGCAGTAGCTGACGCCGAAGGGCCAGTTCGGGCTCAGCGCCTGCAAGGTGGCCGGAAAGCCGAGAACCGCCCCCTTCACGCAGACGGGCAGCGTCGAATCGCTAACCACCCGCCCCTCAATGATCTCCGCGACGGCCTCCAGCTTGGCCTTGAGGTCGATCATTTCGGTTTGCCTTCCTCAGCCTGCGAGGGCTGAATGAACATCTCCACCTTCGCTGCCGGAGCGCCCTGGCCGGGGGGCGTCTCCTGGTCCTGGCGCCGCGAGTCGCTGGTCCGGTCCGGCTCGCTGCCGCCCGCGGCCGCCGGCGGCGGCATCACGTTCATCTCCACCTCCGGCTCCTCGGACTCCTCTTTGGCGAACTGGCTGTCCAGACCCTGCAGCTGCTTTTTGGCGTCGCGGGCAAAGTCGGCCTCGGGCGCCAGCTCGACGGCCCGGCTGAGCAGGAGGCTGGCCGGCGCGCTGTGCTTGTCCTTGTTCATGAGCGTCCCCAGCCGGTAGAAGGCGTCAGCCATGCCGGGGTTGATCTTGATCGCCTTGACGTAGGCGTCGAGGGCGGCCTGGTAGTCTTTCTCGTTCTCGTAAGCGTTGCCCATGTTGTAGTAGGCGGAGGCGAAATTGGGATCGATGGCGATCGCCTGGTGCCACTTCTCCATGGCCTCCTTCACCCTGCCGCGCGCGTACAGCACCGTGCCCAGCCCGTTGAGGGTGGTCGGTCTGGCCGGCTTCAGGGAGAGCGCCTTGGTCAGGGCCTCCACCGCCTTGGCGTAGTTGTGCTGGGCGGCGTAGATGAGCCCGAGATTGCTGTAGGCCTCCTCCATGCGCGGGTCGGCGTCGATCGCCGCCCGGTACTCGACTATGGCCTGATTGAGAAAGCCCGACTGGTGCAACTCCACGCCGCGGTTGTAGTGCCTGAGCGCCTGCTCGGCGTAACGGCGCTTGTCTTCCGGGACCGGCTTTGCCTGCCCGCCCTCTGATTCTCCGGCAGCGGTGCGCCCGCCGCCCGCCGCCTTCTCGCCGGCGCCCCTGTCGTCGGGCACCGCCGGCTCTGCCGGGGCAGCCTGGCTCTCCTGGCGGTCGCCCTCCCCGGCATGGGCGGCAAGCCCGGCTGGGCCGCCAAAACCGCAGCAGAACAGCAGCAGGCAGGTCAAGGTTTTATCGAGCACGGCCAATAAATTCCAGAAAGCTGGGGGCGATCACCGGTCAATTATAGAGCACGGTGCGGGCGGCGCTTCCCCGGGAGCCCGGCGAGCAGGCGGCAGCCCGGGCGCGATAAGCACCAGCTTTCCCCGCGAGGTGCGATCCGGCGTGCCGGTCGGCCGCCCCACCACGCTCGAAAATCAGCTCGCCTCCAAAATGAAGGACTCCTTGAACCTGCACAACCTCGTCGACCGGGTGGTTGCTGCCGTCTCCGGCAACGAGGGCAACTTCACCGCCATAAGCATGAACGATGCCAGCGACGGCCTTTCGGTGGGCATCAGGCAGTGGAACCAGAAAGCAGGCGAGCTGCCCACCCTCTTGAACGAAGGCTGGATCCGCAACGCCGATCTCTCCGCCCAGCCGGGTCTCATGGACGACCCGGAGGCGGCGTTGGCCGACCGGCAGTTCCACGGCGTGCAGGTAAGCTGGCGCGGCAGTTCGTGGTCCAGGGTATCCACCTGGGCATGAGGTACGGCGTCAAGAGCGAGCTTGGGCTGGCTCAGGTTGTCGACACCGCCGGCGCCTGACAGCCGGCCAGGCAAAGGAAAGCGCGCCCCCCTGGCGGACCGCAGCCGGCGGGTCAAGACAAGATCGCCACCAGCGCGCGCAGACCGAGCAGGTAGCCCTGGGCGCCGAGCCCGACGATGATACCGGAGGCGATATCGCTCAGGTAGGTGTGCTGGCGGAACGGCTCCCGCGCGTAAATGTTGGACAGGTGCACCTCGACAAAAGGAAGCCCGACGGCCAGCAGGGCGTCGCGCAGGGCGATAGAGGTGTGGCCGTAGGCGGCCGGGTTGATAAGGATGCCGTCGGCCCCCGAGGCGGCGGCGCCCTGGATGGCCTCCACCAGCTCGCCTTCGCCATTGAGCTGCTTGCTCTCGATCTGGCAGCCCAGCTCGCCGGCAAGACCGGCGAGCCGGCAGTCGATCTCGGCCAATGTGGTGCTGCCGTAAACGCCGCTTTCCCGTCTGCCGAGCAGGTTCAGGTTGGGCCCGTGGACAACCAGCAGTTTCAAGAGTCATTCCTTCATGGCTTCCAGGGCGCACTTGGCCTCGGCCAGGAACGGGTCGTTGCGGGGCAAGAGCGCGGCCCCGGTGACAAAGTCGATGAGCCGGCCCAGCAGCTCGCGGACGTGCATCTTGCCGCCGTCCAGGTCGAGCTCCTCGGCCACCAGAAACATGACGGCGGCGAGAAGAACGCGGGCCTCGGTCGTGCCCAGCTCCTTGCTGGCCAGGATCTCGTCCAGCGCCTCCTTGTCGACCCGGTGCTCGTAGAGCAGCTTCTGGCAGAAGGGCCCGGTATTGCCCTTGAGCGGCTTGCTGCGGCTGTCAGGAAGCGTGGCGGCCGCCCGGATCAAGTTAAGCTTGTTGCCAGCGTCGCCCAGCGACTCGGCGGAGTCGACCAGGTTGCGCACCTGGTTGGCCTTGGTGTTGAACTGGCGCCGCAGCTCGGTTTCGGCTACGTTGGCCGTGGGCCTGGTCGCCTGCTCGAAACGCTTGTCGTAGTAGTCCTGCACCTGCTGGCGTTTGAGCTCCACCCCGAAGGGCATGAGCTCGAGGAAAATCGACTCCAGCCCCTCGAGCTGCGACTGAATGTACATGAGCTCTTCCTGCGAGACCGACAAGGCGCGCACCTCACCATGCTGCCGATGGGCCCTGCCCTTGACAGCAGGACCGCGTACCAGTGCAATTTTAGCAACGCCGGCCCGGGTTATCTGGAAATGTTGAGCCGGTTGACGATCTCTTCGGCTACCTGCCCGGCGGTGAGCCCGGCCGTGTCGATCGTCCAGCGGGCGGCCTGGTAAAAGCGCCGCCGGGCCTGCAGAAGCTTGCCCAGCTGCCTGGCCAGCTCATCCTTGCCCGCCGGCGTGCCGGCACCGCCGGCGACCGCCAGGAGCGGCCTGCCGCCCGCCCCGGCCAGGCGGTCGGTCAGCACGGCAAGGGGGGCGACCAGACAGACGATCTCGCCTATCTGCCTGGCGAGCTCCAGGTTGCCGGGCTGGCAGGGGGCGCCGCCGCCCAGGCCCACCACGTGCCGGGCCAGCTGCCCGGCGGCGGCCCGGTCGGCCAGGTCCTCGAGCGCCGCCCGCTCGAGCCGCCGGAAGGCCGGCTCGCCCTCGCCGGCGAAGATCTCGGGGACGAGCCTGCCGCTTGCTGCCTCGATCAGTTGATCGAGGTCGAGAAACCGCCAGCCCAGCCGCTCGGCCAGCGCTCTCCCGCAGGCCGTCTTGCCGGAGCCCGGTGGGCCGATCAAAACAATCGTCTGCAAGATCCGCCCCCAGCCAGAAAGCTCGCTAACCGGGCCCGCCGGCGGCCGCCCGCCGCAGGGCCTGCTCGATCTTCTCGTGGGCGCCGGCCAGCCGCGGCTCCAGGATAAGCGCCTGCTTGAGCTCGGCAACCGAGCCCTTGTAGTTGCGGGCGGCAAAGAGCGCCATTCCCAGCCCGTAGTGGGCGGAGACCATGTTCGGGTCGCCGGCCAGCGCCCGGCGGAACTCGCCTATGGCGCCGGCCGTGTTGTTCTGCATGGCCAGCACCGTGCCCAGGTTGTTGTGGGCCACGGCCGAGCCCGGGTTGGCGGCCAGCGCCCGCTCCAGCACCTGGCGGGCATCGGCCAGGGCGCCGCCGGAGGCGTAAATGTTGGCGAGACTCAGCGCCGCCTCGGTCAGCCCGGGATCGGCGGCCAGGGCCTGCTCGAACTGCTGCTTCGCCTCGGGGATCCTGCCCAGGCTCTGGTAGGCCACACCCAGGTTGTTGTGCGCCACCGGATCGCGCGTATCGCCCCGCACCGCCGCCTCCAGCTCATCTATTGCCGCCTGCGTGTTGCCGGTCAGCGCGTGCAGCAGGCCCAGGTCGCGGTGGGCCCGCGCCATGCCCGGGTTGGCGGCCAGGACCCCCCTGAAGCTGGCCAGCGCCTCGCCGAAGCGGCGGCTGCCCATGAGCGCCTCGCCCCTGGCCAGCAGCTCCTCAGCCGCGGCGCTCGAGCGCGCGCGCCCCACCGCCTGGGCGGCGCCGGGTCGGGTCTGAGGCGCCGGGACGGCAAAGGAGCCCTCGCGCCCGAGCATGTCCAGCTCGGCGAGCACCCGGGCGTGCTGCCCGAGCTTGTCGTAAAGGCGGGCCAGGTTGCTGTGGGCAGCCGAAAGCTCGATCTGCAGCCGCGAGATCTCGATCACCGCCGCCGAGGCGCGGGCGAGCTCCCCGCGCCCCTGGAGATGCTGCTGGCCGGTGGAGAGGCTGACGATCCCGGTGCGGGCCTGGTCGACCGCCTCCTCGAAGAGCTGCCGCGCGCGCTCGAGCTCGCCGAGAGCCATGTAGATGAGCCCCAGGCGGTTCTTGAGGGCCGGGTCCTGCGGCCGGCAGGCGATCTCGGCGGTGAGCTCGCCGGCCGCCTGCTCGTAAAGGCTGACCTGGGCCAGCGGCCTCGACACCGGCGGTCCGGGGGATTCCTTGACCGTCCGCCTGTCCGCTCCCTTGCGCTCGGCAAGCCTGCCCGCCCGCCAGGGGAGCCGCTCCGGCAGGCGCAGCCCGGCAAGCGGGTAGCCGCCGAACTGAACGGGCAGGACCGGCAGGGCGACCAGGAGAAAGGCCGCGGCCAGAATGAGGAGAAGCTTGAACGAGCCGGCTGCCGCCGGGCGCCTCAGAGAGCCTGTCTGGATCGTTCCGCTTGCTGCCATAGCCGCCGAGAAGAGATCTCCCCCGGAAGCGTATATACGGGCCCGGTTCCAGTCAATACGTGGATGCCCCAGTAGCGGCGAGAAAGGGATCGCCCGCGTTTCGCACGGGATGTTCCCAGACGGGCGGGGCATGCCAGGCGCTACTTGGCTTTGAAGTAGAGGATGACCATGCCCAGGCTGCCGATGACCATGTTGGGCAGCCAGGCCGCGACAACGGGCGGAATGCGCCCGGCCTCGCCGAGGGCGCCGGAGCTGGACTGCAGCACGTAATAGAGGAAGACGATGATTGCGCTGTAGATAAGACCGATGTTGGTTCGCGAGCGCCTGGCCAGAAGCCCGAGCGGGGCCCCCGCCAGGGCCACGATCAAGCAGGCGAGCGGCTGCGAGAACTTCTGATAGAAGCGCACCACCAGGTCGTTGGAGAGCGCGTTGCCGCGCTTGAGCACCTCCATGTAGTTCCACAGCTCGAACATGTTCATCTCCTTGGGCAGCACCTTGCCCTGATCCAGCGCCTGCTGCGCGTTTTTGATTCCCGGTATGACCAGCTTGTCGAACTTCAATATGCGCGTGATGTCGCTGGTGCCGGCAAGGACATAGGTGCGCCCGTCGTTGAGGATCCACTCCCCGTGGTTCCACATGCCCGAGGAGGCGCAGACAATCTGAATAAGCTTGTTGCGCGTGAAGTCGAGGATGATCACGTTGAATATGGCCTTGCCGTTGTAATAGCCGATGTAGAAGACCCGGTTGAGCGCCAGGTCCTTGCCCCGCTCCATGTAGGTGAAGTTGGCCTGCCCGCTGGGCAGCTCGCTTTTGTAGAGGGCGAGAAACTCCAGCTTCTTGGAGGTGCGGTTGGCCACCGGCACCACGGACTCGTTGATCGCGAAGCTGGCCAGGCTGGTGATGAGGCCGAACATGAGCGGCGCCACCATGATCCGGTAGAAGGAGACCCCGCTCGTGCGCAGGGCGATGATCTCCGAGTCGCCGGACAACCTGTTGAAAACGAGCAGCGTTCCCAAAAGCACCCCGATCGGGATCGTCATGACGATGATCTCGGGCAGGTGCAGGCCGAGGATCATGAAGGCCATGTTGAGCGGCACGCCGGATCTCATGATCAGGTTGAAGATCGTCTTCAGCTGATCGGCGCCGAACCAGACACCGGTGACAATGCCGATCCCGAAGAGAAGCGGCTGCCAGAACTCGTTGGCGATGTATCTGTCCAGCAGTTTGAGCCCGAAGGTCATAGCGTGAAGTCCTCGCCGAGGTACTGTTTGCGCGCCACCGGAGAGTTCGCCACATCCTTCGATGAGCCGGCGACCAGGATCCGCCCCTGGTCGATGAGATAAGCGCGGTCGGTGATCTTGAGCGTCGCCCGCGGGTTGTGGTCCGTGAGCAGGACGCCCAGCCCCCATTCGTCCCGCAGCCGCCGGATGAGCCCCTGGATGTCGTTAATGGAGATCGGATCGATGCCGGTGAACGGCTCGTCAAGCAGGATGAACCGCGGCTCGGAGGCCAGGCAGCGGGCAATCTCCAGACGGCGGCGCTCACCGCCGGACAGCGCTACCGCCTGCGCGTGCTCCAGGTGATCGAGCCCGAACTGCTCGAGCAGGGCCATGCCCCGGGCGTTCTGCTCCCGGCGGGAGAAGCCGCGCAGCTCCAGGATCACCCGCAGGTTGTCGATCACCGAGAGCTTGCGGAAGACCGAGGCCTCCTGGGGCAGATAGCCTATTCCGTACCGGCAGCGCACGTGAATGGGCAGCCTGGTGAGCTCCACATTCTCCAGGGTGATCCGGCCGCGCTCGGGCTTCACCAGCCCCAGCACCATGTCGAAGGAGGTCGTCTTGCCGGCCCCGTTTCTGCCCAGGAGCCCGACCACCTCGCCGGGGTCGACGTGGAAGCTGACGTCGTCGACCACCCGCCGGCCGCCGTATGATTTTTGAATGTGCTCTACCAGTAGTGTCATTGCGGCGTGGCGTTTGTTGAGCTGATGCTGGTTGCGCCCGGTTTCCCGGCAAGTTTGCTGTCGGCCGGCCCGGGCGCCGCCTGCCCGCCCGGTTTGGCGACCGGAATGATCATCGCCTTGGTGTTGCCCTCGGCCATCACCTTCTTGTCGGCCACCGTGATCGTGATGCGGTCGGCTATCCAGCGCCGGCCGGTCTGCGAGACCTGCGAGCGCCCGACAAAGTAGACCTTGTCGGCCTTGCCTTCCCGGTTGCGGGTGAGGATGACCTTGGGACCGCGGCCAACAGTGTCCTGGTAGTAGACCCTGACGTTGCCCTCGGCGTCCGTCCGCCCGGTCTCCTCGCTGTAGTCCTGGCTGTCGGAGGTGATGGTGATCGTGTCATCGGCCGTCTGCTTGACGGGTGCCGGGCGGCTCGCCGCGTAGGCCGCGCCCGGGTCGCCGCCGGTAAACGCCTGCGGCCCGCTCCCGGCCGGGGCGCTCTTGCCGGCACCTTCGCCCCTGGGCTGGACGACCTTGGACTTCACGTGCCCGGAGGCCTGCAGCCGCCTGGTGGCCAGGTTGTAGACGATGCTGTCGGCGGCGGTGTTGTTCTGGTTCTGCTGGGCGCTCACGTTGCCGGTGAAGATGGCCGTCTCCGGCTTTTTATCGGCGCCGTAGACGAGCTGCAGCTTCTCGGCGTGAACGGTTATGTCGCCGTGCACGACCTTGACGTGCCCGACCGCCTCGAACTTGTCCTGCTCCCGGTCGTATTCCTGATGGTCGGCGTCGGTGATGATCTTCTCCGGACCCTGCCCCTGAGCGCCGCCGGGCCTGGCCGGCTTGATGAGTGAGTGGCCGGGCTCCGCCTTGCTGTCGCCCTTCTGCTCCTGGGAAGATTCCACCTCGGAATGGGCCCGCCCGTCGGCGATCACGCGCGAGTTGGCGATATCGAAGGTGAGCGTGTCGGCATCGATCAAGCTCTTGCCCTGCACGAGGTTGGGGTGGCCTGTGAAGATGGCCTTTTGCGGGTTGCCGCCCGGATCGCGGAAGAGGGTCGCCTGCGGCGCGTGGATGATGCTGTCCTTGTAGAGAACGCGCACGTTGCCCTTGGCTATCACCTGGTCGCCGGCGAACTCCTGCTCGTTGGCCTGGATGTCCACCGGCCCGGACGCTTGAACGCCGCCTGGCCCCTGGGCGAAGACCGGCAGCGACTGGGCGAGCACCACCGATAGTATCAGCGGCATCGCTGTCTTCTGGCTCTTAATCCATATTCTGCTCACGATTTCCCGCCTTACCTCAGTGGACCGAGATCACCGCGTGTGTATTGCCGGCCAGTTTCAAATTTTTCAGGTTGGCGGCGTCTATGATGCCGCTGGCCCTGTCTCCCGTCACCTTGGCTACCTCGGGCCACTCGATGATAACACCACCTGTTGCCTTGAACTGATTTTTTTTCATTAACTCCACGGTCTGCGCCTCGAGCTTGGCCTTGCCGTCCTCCCCCTCGGCGGTCACCCGCTTGCCCTCGGCCGAAGTCAGCTTTACGTAGCGCGTCTCCTCGTCGGCATCGCCGGTGGGGGCGAATAAGTGCATTTTCAGCTTTCCCTGATCGAAATAAGAAACGGAGACCTCCTGCAGCACCACCGTGCGTCCCGAGGTGCCGACCACACCGCGCTTGGCCAGGAGCTGCCACCGCAGATGGTTTGCGTCGTCGACCTCCTTGAGCGAGTAATTGTTCACGGCCACCGTCTCGGCGTTGGGGTGAATGCGCTGCTCCTCCCGGTATTTCTGCTCCTCGACCACCGCCTGCTGCTGCGAATAGACGAACAGCCAGATGATGCCGACAGGGATTGCCAGCGCTACAAACAGCTTGATGTTGCTGCGGTTGAAGATCGTGGAGACGAACGACATAACTTGAGTGATTGCCCTATTTGCCCATGGCCCGGAGGGCGATGGCCCGAGACACGTTGCTGAAGCACTCCTTCAGGTTGCCCTGGCGCAGATAACCCTCGCCCAGAAAGAAGTAGGGAGCCGGATTATCGGGCGCGCTGGCCTGGCACTTGTGCCATGTCGCCATGGCCTCCTCGAGATTGCCGGTGTACTCGGCCTTGAGAAACGCCCGGTAAACCTGAGCCCATATATCGTCGGGCGTCTGCGCCAGGAAGTCGTCCAGTTTGGCCAGCGCCAGCTCGTAATACTTCTTTATCTGCGGTTTGAGCGTGGGGTCGGCCTTTTCCAGCGCCCCCTCGATGCGCGGCTTTTGTCCCGGATCTCCAGCGGCGGCCGCCGCCAGATCCCAGATGCTCTTTTTGCCCGGCGCGCCCGGCGGCACCTGGGTTGCCTGCTGGAGCCGCCGCGATTGCTGGGCCAGCAGGTAGGCCTTCATGTAATAGGCCCAGGCCAGCCCGTAACGGACCCGGTTCTCCTTCGGGAAGTTCTTGAGCATGGTCTCGTATTCGGCGATCATCTTGTCGAAGTAGACGGGGCCGCCTCTGGCATCGGCAAGCTTGCGCGCCCGCCGCACCTCCTGCAGCGCCTCCTCGACGCGGCTGGTGCGCGTGAGGGCCACCGCCAGGATGAAGCTGGCCTCGGCGCTGTCCGGGTAGCTGGCCACCTGTTTCTTGGCCAGGGCGACGTCGTCGGTCGGAACCAGGTCCTCGGTGTCCGTCCCCACGCTCAGCTCCTGGCCGTGCTTGACCATCACGTGCGGGGCGCCGGCTGCCTTGCCGTCGTCGGGAACCTTCGCGCCTGCCGCATCGCCCGTCGCCTCCGCCTTCGGTGCCTCACCGCCCGTGGTGCCGGCCTTGTCACCGCCGGCAGGAGCCAGGGCCGCTCCTGCCGCCCCGCCTGCTTTCTGGTTGTCAGTAGGCGATCCGCTCGCCGGCTTATCGGCCGCGGCCTGTCCCGGCGAGCCGGCGCCCGCGCCCGGCTCGCCGAACGCCGCCGGAGCCAGCGTCGCTGCGCACAGGATGCCGGCCAGCACCGTTGCCTGCACTGCCTTCGATGGAAAGGCTCTGGTGGCCGGACGAGAACCAACGTTTTTTTCGATCATGTTGTATTTCCGATTAGTGGTGCCCCGCGCCGGCCATCAAAAACAGCGCACACGGGGCATTGCCGTCCGGGCGATCGGCGGTACTTAGCAACCGCCCGATCATAGCAGACGACTTGAGGTTGCCAACTGGTGCCGCATGTCGATGAGAAAAAATTTCGCGGGCGCTGACGTAGAATCTGAAAGATCGACAGGAGGGTGTTATGAAAAGGAAGGAGATAATTCTCCTGGCGCTCGTCGTGCTCCTGGGCGCAGGGGCGGTAACCGGCGGGCAGGCGGGTGGGCACTTGGACGAGCAGAACCGGGTAGCCGCTGTCGAGCCGCAGGATATTGTTGCCGGGCAGCAGGGGCTGGGCTTCGCGCTGCTCAAAGTGCTGTCCTCTCGCGCAGCCGGCCAGAATGTCTTTATCTCCCCTCTCAGCGTCAGCACCGCTTTTTCGATGGCCTGCGCGGGCGCGCGCGGCGACACGCGGGCAAAGCTGTCGCAGGCGCTCAGGCTGCCGTCCGCTGACCAGGCGGCGATCAACAAGGGCTTTCGCGGTCTCGTGGCCGGGATCGCCGGCAGATCCGCTGAGATCGCCGTGGAGATTGCCGACAGCATCTTCGTGAGCAGCAAGTACAAGCTCGAGCCGGCTTTCGTGCAGCAGGCAAGGACGTTTTTCGACGCCGAGGTGCAGTCGCTTGATTTTGCCTCAGCCGGCGCCCCCGCCCGGGTGAACGCCTGGGTAAGCCAGAAGACGCACGGCAAGATCCCGGAGATCGTCCAGCGGATAAATCCCGGCTCGGTGACGATTCTTTTGAATGCCGCCTATTTCAAAGGGCCCTGGTCCACGCCTTTCAAGAAGGCGGCCACCCGTGAGGCGGACTTCCACCTGGCAAGTGGCTCGAGCAAGAAGGTGCAGATGATGCGGCAGGTGGCCTTCATTGACTATCTCAAGCGAAAGGACTTTCAGGCCGTCAGCCTGCCCTACAAGGACCCCCGCTTTGCCGCCTGCATTTTCCTGCCCGACAAGAGCTCCAGCCTCGATGCCCTGCGGAAAGGGCTCTCCCCGGATATGTGGAGGTCGTGGATGGGCAAGCTCTCGGCGCGGCACGGAGAGCTTGCCCTGCCCAGGTTCAAGCTCAAGTATTCGACCTCTCTCAAGGAGGCGATGACCGCGCTTGGCGCCGGCGTAGCCTTCGACCCGGAGAAAGCGGATTTTTCGGGAATGCACGCCCCGCCGCCGCCGCTTTCCATAAGCGAGGCCAGGCACAAGACTTACCTGAGCGTGGACGAGTTCGGCACCGAGGCCGCCGCCGCAACCGAGATTGCCATGATGGGAGCCTCGGCGATGGTGCCGGCGGAGGAGTTCCACGTGATCGTTGACCGCCCCTTCTTATTTGCCATTGTCCACAAGGACACGGGGGCGATCCTCTTTATCGGCTCCATCTACGAGCCGGGCTAGACCGGCCGGCACCGCCGGCGGTAGCAGCGCGGCAGCCCGAGGCGCCGTCACCGGCTGCCGGCATCCTCCATGATATAGCCGGACCCGTAGAGCGTCTTGATCAGCTCCTTTTTGTCCAGGTGGGTGAGCTGCTGGCGCAGCCGCTTCATGGTCGTGCGCACGCTCTCCTCCGATGCATCGGCGTCCGACGGCCAGATCGCGTCTAAAAGCGCCCGGGCCGTGAAGGGGCGGTTCCGGTGGCGCATGAGGTATTCCAGCACCGCCGCTTCTTTGGGCATGAGCACGATGCTCCTCTCCGCCACCGTCACCGTGCGCGTCTCCGGGCGCAAAAGCAGGTCGCCGGCGCGCAACTCGGTCATGACCGTGCGCGGCCGCCGCAGGAGGCTCCTTATGCGGGCAGCCAGCTCGCGCACGTCGAACGGTTTCACCAGGTAATCGTCCGCGCCGGCATCCAGCCCGGCTTCCTTGCAGGTGACGTCGGCCTCGCCGGTCAAAAAGATGATCGCCGCCTGGCCGCCCCCGGTGCGGTACTGCTTGCAGACCTCCAGCCCGCTTTTGCCGGGCAAGCCCCAGTCGAGCACGACCACGTCGTAGTCGAAGCTCGATAGCATGTGGAGAGCGTCCTCGCCGTCGTAGACCACCTCGAAAACGCAGCTTCTATCAAGGGAAAACCAGTCCTTGAGCCTCTCGGCCAGCTCGAGATCGTCTTCGACCAGAAGTATTTTTGCCATGCCCCTTCACGGTTGCCTTGTAGACCATGATATAAGAAGTCTCGGGGTCCCATCGTGGCGGCAAGCAACCCGATCAAGGTCAAAATCTTACACAAAGGGCTGGTGCTCGTAATCCTGCCCTGTGTCATCTTCGGCATCTTCTGCTGGCGGCTTTACGACCTGCAGTCGCGCACCGAGCAGCTGGCCGCCATGGAGCACAAGCAGCTGGCGATCATCGCCCGGGTCAACCATCTGATCGCGCTCTATTCGGCGACCTCCGGCTGCGTGGCCAGCTACATCTCGACCGGCATGCCCAAATTTGCCCGTGGTATGCGCGAGCATGTAGCCGAGCTGCGGCAGATGTACGATGAGCTGGACAGGCTCACCGCCGACCAGCCGGCCGCCCACCAGGAGTTCCAGGCCATTCGCCGGATCGCCGAGAGGCAGCTGAGCGTCTTCGAGGCGTTCGGCCCGCCGGAAGGCGAGCCTGGCGAGCAGTCGCTCCTGAGCCTGTTCGCCAGATTGTCCAGCCACGGGCTCAAGGACTTCATGAAGCGCGCCGGCGCCGACGCCGAGATGGCCTTGCACCTCGGCGACCAGCAGCAGCTGCGCCTGGAGGAGATTCGCCAGGAGCAGGAAAGCTCGGCGCGGCAGATCAAGCGGCTGGTGCTCTTCGGCATCGTGCTCAACTTCCTTCTGGCGCTCACGCTTTCCCTGGCCTTCCTGGGCGACATCACCACCCGGCTTTCCGTGCTCATGGACAACGCCCAGCGTCTGCCCCGGCTCCTGCCCCTGAACAGGCAGGTCGGGGGCGCCGACGAGCTCACCTATCTCGACGGCATCCTCCACCAGTCTTCCGATCAGCTGCGCGCGGCCCAGGAGCAGCGCCAGCACCTGATGCAGATGGTGGCCCACGACATACGCTCGCCGCTCATGTCCGCCCAGCTCTCCGTGGGCATCCTCAAAGACGATCGCATAGGCGAGCTGCCGGAGGCGGCGGCGCGCCAGGTGGACTCGCTGGAGCGCAACATCAGCCGGGTGACCGCCCTCACCAACGATCTCCTGACCATCGACAAGCTCGAGGCCGGGCAGCTCGAACTCAATCTGGAGACGGTCGACGTCCACCGCCTGGTCGAAAACGCACTGGGCAGCGTCGCCCAGCTGGCGCAGCAAAAGCGGATCGAGCTCAGCAACCGCTGCCGCCGGCAGGAGGTCCTCGCCGACGGCGGGCGCATCGAGCAGGTTCTGATCAACCTTCTGTCCAACGCCATCAAGTTCTCGCCCGCCGGCACGACAATCTCGGTTGTAAGCGAAGGCGCCGGCAAGGCGGTCCGCGTGGGCGTTAAGGATGAGGGGCCGGGCATCCCGGAGGCGGACCGGCACAAGGTGTTCGACAAGTTCTTCCAGCTGGAGAAGGGCGGCAGCCGGGGTTTCGGCCTCGGGCTGGCCATCTGCAAGCTGATCGTCCAGGCCCACCAGGGGACTGTCGGTGTGGACAGCGAGCCTGGCCAGGGAAGCTGCTTCTGGTTCACGATCCCGGCTGCCGAGCCCGGCGCTTGACGTGCTCGCGGCGCGTCATCGCCTGCCGCCGGCCATTGTCACAGTTCTGTCACCCTCAAACTGTTAAGGTTCTACGCGGCTGGGGCCCTCGGGCCTGCCCACCTTACCAAGCAAAGCCCCTTGTGGTCGAAGGACCTGACATGAGCCGTTTTGAGGCTGTCGAATCGAGAAACTGGCAGCAAAGGCACGCAGAGCAAAATGATCAGGCCCGCCGGGAAGCCTATTCGGTAGACGCCCGCGCCTGCCGGCCCGATCCTCGATCCGCAGCACCAGGTGCGCTGCCCAGCCTGGACATCTTCGGGCAAGACGGCAGGAGCCTCATCGATTGCGGCCGGCAGCAGGCCGATATCGAGCGCGCCAGGCAGACGCTCACCGACGCCCGCGCCTCCGCCGGCCAGTCGCTCAACGCCGTGGAAAGCCTCGCCCGGGCAGGGGTGACGGATATCCAGCTGGCCGACCGGGACGGCACCATGCGCTCCTACCGGGTCGAGCAGGCAAGCCTGGGCGGCCGGACGATGGTGCACCTGTTCGCCCGGGACGACAGGGGCCGCGAGCACGTGGTCCTGCGCGGTCTCGCCAGCGGCGACGGCACCTACGTCCGCGAACGGGGCGCCGACGGCCGCTTCGTGGACTTTCAAGGCTCCTGGTGGTCGCAAAACATGGGCGACCGCTCGGCGGTGACGGCCGGCCGGCCGGTCGCGCCGGATGCCCCTGTCGGGCCGCTGGTGCCCCCGTCCCCGGCGCCCGGCCCTGAGGCGATAACCGCCATGCATCTGGCCCGCGGCACCGGATACTACCCGGCCAACAACGCCATGGAAGGCGGCTTTAACGACAGGCACGGCCGCCCGCTGCGCACGCTGCAGGATTTCCTTGCCGGGCGCTCCGACTACGTGAGCGTGGCCATGGACAAGAACGCCGGCATAGCCGATCGCCAGCTTCTCCACATCCCCGAGCTGGACCACCGCTATCGCGAGCAGCTCGACAGGATGGGGCTCGCTCACATCCCCTTCCGGGTGGTGGACACCGGCGGGGCGTTCACCAACCGGGGCTACGGGCGCATCGACATCTGCACCGCCGACAGGCGGGCGGCCGGTGAGGCGACCATCAACGGGCCGCTCACCGTGCAGTTTGTCGACGAGCAGCGCCGCTACGCGGCGAGGCAGCCCGGACAGGGGCATTTCGCGTGGGCAAGGCGGCTTGTCGAGCCGGGATACGGGCACGAGCCGCTCGAGCCGGCAGCGGTCTATCCGCCCGGCCCTGAATGGTCCCGGGGCTTCGGCGGCCCTGCGCCCGGGCGCCTGCCCGGGCAACCGGGGCCGACGAGCCCGGAGGTGCAGGGCTTGCCGCGGTATTACAGCGCGCCCCGGCTCGGACGCCTGATGCCGCGCCAGGGCCCGATGGACCAGGAGACCGGCCGCTACGTGGGCTACCTGACCCGGCCGCGCGAGCTCGGCCAGCCCGGTCAGGCGGGCGCCGTCGACCCCGACAGCCTGGCCCGGCACGCCGCCTACGTGGCCAGCCACATGCGCAGCGTCGGCTGGTGCTACAGGGGGGTAAAGGCCGCCGCAGGCATGCTGGGCGTGCACCTCGAGGGCCGCAGCGCCCACCAGGCCAAAGGCCAGCTGGAGAACGACCCCCGCTTCGAGAAGGTGGCCGAGACGTACAATCTCAACCCGCAGCAGCTGCGCCCGGGTGACATCATCGTCCACCCGCGCAACTACCTGCCCGGACACCCGGACGGGCACATCGCCGTTTATCTGGGCGGCGGCACCGAAGCCTCCGATCACATCCAGAGGCTCATAGGCGGCGCCGCTGCCGTGTTCCGGCCGCGCAGCGGCGGGGCCAGCCAGTATGCGGACATGGGTCTTGCGCGCGTGCGTCCGGTCATGCCCCGGTACGGGCCGGACGGGCCCGCCGTCCGGGACGGCGCCGGTCTATTTGGCGCCCAGCAGTTCCTTCGGGGGAAAGAAATGAGGGAGTAGCTCTTGGAGAGTCAGTGTTTTGAACTCACCGCTTGCGGTCGGCACCACAACGGTCAAATCGATGCCAAATTCAGCGAGGTGCTGACGGCAAACTCCACAGGGCCAGATTTCGGGAGTTTGTTCGCAGACTACGGCGATCGCCTCAAATTGCCGGCAGCCTTCCGAGATAGCATTTGCCAGGGCCGCCCGTTCAGCGCAAATACTGCCTTCGTAGGAGACTATCTCAATATTGCAACCGGCAAAGATTCGTCCATCCGCAGTGAGCAACGCAGCTCCGACCCGATATTTTGAATAAGGGGAATAGCTGCGCTGGAACGCCCCCCGGGCAGTCTCGATGAGGCGCTTGTAAATTTGCGTCTGCTGTGTCATATGTTCACAGTACTCCCTGTTTGCTTCGATTGAGTGTATCAGAAAGCAAGCACGCCAGGCAGATCCGGAGCCCGGGCTTCCAGTCCAGGCCCCATGACTGCGGCACGGGCAACGTCGGCCACCGGGTGCTGGCCCATCTCAAGACCGAGCTGGCTCAGGGGCGCAAGGCGATCGCCCAGGTGATAAACCCGCACACCGCCAACGCGCACCACATCATCCCCGGCACCGCCGCCTATCGCGCGGCCCGCGGCTACCGGTGGCTTCCTGGTCGTAAGGCTGGCGGTCAGTGCTTCATGCGCCCGTTCAGGATCAACGGCAGAGCCTCGTCCAGGCCGCCGACGATGTGCCGCGGCTGCGCGCGCGCCAGCTCCTCGCGGGTGTGGACGCCGGTGGTGACGCCGATGCCGTCCACGCCGGCGTTGCGCGCCATCTCCAGGTCGAAGGTGCTGTCGCCGATCACCACCAGGTCCTTGTGCGGAATGGCGAGCTTGTTGGCGATCACGTGGACTGATTCCGGATCGGGCTTGTGGTTGGCCACCTCCTGCGAGCCCACAACCAGACGGAAATAGCCGGCCAGCTTGTGGTGCTCCAGCACCGGCTCGATGATCGCCCGCCGCTTGGAGGAGGCGATGGCGATCTCCACGTTGGCCTCCACCAGGCGCTCGAGAACGCCCTTAAGGCTGGGAAACGGCGGGCAGAGCTCCACCGCCTTGGTATCGTATATGGAGCGGTAGCGATTGGCCATGAGCGCGTGATACGACTGCGGCCGGTCGGGGAAAATGAGCTCCATCTGCTTCATAAGCGGCACGCCGATCAGACTCGACCAGCTCTCGAAGGTCTCCATGCTCAGGTCGTACTCCACTACCATGGTCCTCATGACATCGATGATGCCAGGGGCCGAATCGACCAGTGTTCCGTCAAAGTCGAAGATCGCTAATCTATACAAATTAAACACCCACCTTTTTGTGTGAATCCATAAGGCGGCGGAAGCGCTCGAAGAGATAGCCGGAATCATGAGGCCCGGGACTGGCCTCCGGGTGATACTGGACGCAAAAGACAGGCAGGCTGCGATGCCGAAACCCCTCCACGCTCCCGTCGTTCAGGTTGAGGTGGGTCAGCTCCAGCTCGGCTGGAAGCGTTTCCGCCTCCACGGCAAAGCCGTGATTCTGGCAGGTGACCTCAACCTTCCCGGTAGTCAGGTCCTTCACCGGCTGGTTTCCGCCGCGATGACCAAATTTCAACTTGTAGGTCCTGGCGCCCAGCGCGATTGAGAGAAGTTGGTGGCCAAGACAAATTCCGAACATAGGCAGTCCCGAATTAATCAGCTTGGGCAATTGATCGATGATCCCTTTGCATGCCGCGGGATCACCGGGACCGTTGGACAAAACGATGCCATCAGGCTTGCCCTTGAGAATCTCCTCCGCGGGCGTATCCGCGGGATAAACGGTGAGATTCAGACCCTGGGCAACCAAACTGCGAAGTATGTTCTGTTTGATGCCAAAATCCAAGACTGCCACCGCGTAGCCATTGTTCCCGAGCCGGTAGGCTCTGGTCGTCGTCACCCCGGCCGTCAGGTCCGACCCGGTCATCGGCGGCGACGACCTGGCCAGCGCCACCAGCTGCTCGGGATCAAGGACCTCCGTCGACAGCGCGCAGCGCATGGCGCCGGCATCGCGTATGTGCCGCGTTAAGGCCCTGGTGTCCACTTCCGCCAGCCCGATGATGTTTTGAGCGGCGAGAAACTCGCCCAGCGAGCGATTGGCCCGCCAGGAGCTGTAGCGGCGGCTCAGGTGCCTTACAACCAGACCGCGCGCGTATATACGCGTTGACTCCAGATCCTCGTCGTTGGCCCCGTAGTTGCCTATCTCCGGGTAGGTGAGCGTCACCACCTGCCCCGCGTAGCTGGGGTCGGTGAGGATCTCCTGGTAGCCGGTGATGCTGGTGTTGAAAACCAGCTCGCCGGCCGCCGTGCCTTTGGCCCCGAAACCAACCCCGAGAAAGGTCTTGCCGTCTTCCAGGGCAAGCAGACATGGGTATCGCCCGGATCGATCACCGGGGGTTTGCTGGTCGTTAGTCATGTGCCAGAAACGGTCCTTTCCTACTACCTATACTACTCTTAAAACCGACAATGCGGCAATCGAGGCTGTTTTTTCCGTTGCCCGGGCAACGGTTGGGGCTCGCTTACCGTATATGCCCAGGATCCACGTGTTTCGATTAGTTTAGGCATTGGAGACATTTAAGTCGCCAGAATGTTTCCTCTGTAGAATTATGGATGCCTTATTGGAGCGCGGGCAGCGCTTGCTTACCACGGGCACCTTTCGGGAAGGACATCCATGCTCAGCATCGAAGATTACAGGATAGCGGTCGAGTTCTTGAAGCCGGCGCTCTGGCTTTCGCTGACGATCCTCGTCGTATCCATCTGGAACCTCTTTTTCCCGAAGCTCAAGGAGCTGACCCCGGTGCTGAGCCTCATCGGGCTCGCCGCCGCCGGCGTGACGCTGTGTCAGCAGTTCAGCCCGCAGGCTACGACCCTGTTCGGCTGGGTATACACGGTCGACAAGCTGACCGTGCTCTTCGGCGTGCTGGCGGTGGTGGTGGGGATCATCGTTGTTTTGATGACCATGGGCTACGAGATGCACCTGGAGCCCAACGCCGGCGAGTTTTACACCATCCTTCTGGTGGCCACGCTTTCCGTCATGATCCTGGCCGGGGCGACCGACCTCATCCTTTTGTTTGTCGGTCTGGAGACGCTCAGCATCTCCTCGGTGCTGCTGACCGGCTTCTCCAAGCGCGACCGGCGGAGCAACGAGGCGGCGCTCAAATATCTGCTGTCGACGGCCGCCACCACGGCCACCCTCCTGTATGGTCTCTCCTTCCTCTACGGCCTGACGGCCAGCACCAGCTATTACGACATCCACGCCAAGCTCGCCAGCCTGACGCAGACCCCTTCGCTCGTGGTCATTTTCCTCATGATGCTGGTCCTGAGCGCGGTCGGCT
Organism: Pseudomonadota bacterium; assembly: GCA_021325555.1. Lineage (GTDB taxonomy): Bacteria > Cyanobacteriota > Vampirovibrionia > Obscuribacterales > Obscuribacteraceae > JAJPGY01. The sequence goes on from JAJPGY010000023.1 coordinate 218,178, forward strand.
TCAAGCTCTCGGCCGTGCCGTTCCACATGTGGACGCCTGATGTCTTCGAAGGGGCCCCGACGCCGGTTACCGCCTTTCTGTCCATCGGCTCGAAGGCCGGCGGCTTCGTGGTGGCAATCCGCCTTCTCTCCTTCGTCTTTGCCAGCTCGCAGGCAGACTGGGCTGTTATCGTCGGGCTGCTGGCCATGGCCTCCATGGTGGCCGGCAACCTGATCGCCCTTGCGCAGGGCTCCTTCAAGCGAATGCTCGCCTACTCGTCCATCGCCCACGTCGGCTACATGCTGATCGGTATCGTGGCCAACACCCTGGACGGCCTGTCGGCGGTCAATTTCTATCTGATCGTCTACGGGCTCATGAACCTGGGCGCCTTCACCGGGGCGATCATGTTCAGCAACGAGACCGGCACGGACCGGATCGACGATTATGCCGGGCTGTTCCGCAAGCGGCCCTGGCTCGCCACCGGCATCGCCATCTGCCTCATCAACCTGGCCGGGCTGCCGATCCCGCCGGCCGGCTTTTTCGCCAAGGCTTTCATCTTCTGGTCCGGGCTGGCCATGGCCTCGCCGCTCGGATACGCGCTGGTCGGCGTGGCGCTCGTCACCTCGGTCCCGGCCATCTACTACTACATGAGGGTGGCGATCAAGATGGTCGTGCGAGAGCCCTCGGAGGCGGTCAAGCAGCTGCCCGACGGGCGCAAGCAGATGGCCAGCTCGCAGTCCGGGCCGATCGTCGCCCTGGCCCTTTGCGTGGCCGGGATTCTGCTGGGAAGCATCACGGTAAACCCGATTATGGGCGTGGCGCGTGAAGCGGTGGCGCCGATCACCAATCCGCCCGCCCTGGGGATGGTCAGCCCCCGCTAGGACCTGGATCCGGGTCGGTTCCGGACAGCCGGTTCGCGTTCCAGTGGGCTCACCGCCACCATGCGCAGTGAACGAAGAAACCTGGTCATCTTTGGTTGCCTGCTCCTGGCGGCGCTTGTGTCCTTCTACGCCCCGTTTCTTTGCGGGCAGCAGTCCTTCTACCTCTCCGACCTCAGCTACGACTTCGAGCCGCAGAGCCGCTTCATCGGCCAGTCCCTGCGGCTCAACAGGCTGCCGCTGTGGAATCCGTATCTCTTCTGCGGGATGTCCCAGATCGCCCTGCCTTCACCCGGCATCTTCTACCCGCTGCAATGGCTCTTCGCCTGGCTCTCCTTCAACCGGGCCCTGGCGATTTACATGATCTTCCACCAGCTCCTGGCCGGGCTGGGCGGTTTCCTGCTGGTCGCCGATTGCGGCTGGGGATCGCTTGCCGCCTCTGTTGGCGGGCTTATCCTGGCGCTGACCGGCTACATGTTCTCCTTTCAAAAGAACTTCACCCTGGCTGCCACCGCCGCCTGGCTACCGGTCACGTTGTGGTGCTGCCGGCGGATCGGTGCCGGCGGAACGGCCAGGCACTGCGCCTGGACCGTGCTCTCGGCGCTGGCTGTCTTCATGATCGTCGCCGCCGGCCGCCCGGAGGTGGGCGCTCCGGCCTTGGCCTTTACCGCAGGCGACATCGCTCTGGCAGCCTGCCTGTCCTGGCGGCGGGACGGCAGCGCCGGTCAGGCCGCGCGCACGGCCGCCTGGCGGCTGCTGGCCGTTGCCACCGGCGTCCTTATCTCCATGCCGATCGTCCTGCCGGTCGCCGAATGGGTGGGCCTGTCGCCGCGGGCAAGCGGGCTCGATCCCGGCGAGGTGCTCTTCTGGAGCGCCAACTGGTACGACTGGCTGATGATCGCCCTGGCACAGCCGCTGGGCGATCTAAACCTGATCGGCGCCCGGTTTCTCTGCGTGGTGGCAACCCGCCCGGCTCACATCCCGTTTCTGCCCTCCGCCTTCATCGGGCCGGTGGCACTTACGCTGGCGCTCTGGGGCTGCGCTGACCGCTCCTGGCCCGGGCGCCGGCTTGTCGCCGCCGTCTTCCTGTCCGGCGCCATAGCCGCCACGGGCGCCTTCACGCCCGTGTTTCCCTGGTTGATTCACAACTTCCCCTCCCTGGGGATGTTTCGCTATCCGGTCAAGCTCCTTATCGTTCCTGTCTGGTGCATAGCGCTCCTGGCGGCGCGCGGCGCGATGTCATGCCTGGCGGGTCCACCGGCGCGCCCGGCTCGACTGCTGCCGTGGATTGTCTGGACCCTCACCGCCCTGACGGGAGTGGCGCTGTCCACCACAGCGGGGGCGGCGTGGCTTGCCGTCCATGCCAGGGGGCTGGCCAACCCCGGCGTTGATCAGTCGCTTTTGGCTGCCGCCCTGGTCCTCGTTGGTCAAGCCGCCCTGCGGGCAGCGGCCGCGGGTGCAGCAACCTGCGCGGGCGCCGAGCTTTTCTGGCGGCGGAGGATCCCGCGCCGGGTCTTCAGCGCCGTGATTGTGGCGGGCTGCGCGGGCTCGATGCTGGCGTGCGCCTTCATGTTCTACCGTCACGGAACCGAGCCCGGCTTTTTCGCCCACGACTCCTACCTGGGCAAGCGCGTCAAGGAGCTGGCGGACAGGGACGAAGCCAGGCTCGGCTCGCAGTTTCGCGTGCTGCCGCTCTATTTCGACCCGCTGGCTCGCCCGCCCTGGTATCACGGCAGCAGCCTGGCGGCTTCTAACGCCTGCTTCTATCAGTACGCGCGCCAGCTGCTCCTGCCCAATACCAACCTCGACTTTCACGTGCGCTCGTCCTTCGGTTATGAATCGGCTCAGACCGCCGACTTCAAGAAGATATTCTTTGACGCGCTCGCCGCGTACCGCCGCTGCTCCGACGTGGAGCTGGCGAAGTTCTGCAAGCTGACGGCAACAAGATACGTCGCTACCCAGGTTTTCAAAACATATCCGCAGGTAACCGATCTGCGGCGCCTCGATCCGCGGCTGTTTGAGCTCGTCCTCGAGGATCGATCGATGAACGTGCGCGTATTTCGCACGGCAGGCGGCGCGCCGCGGGCGTATCTGGTGGGGGACTGGCAGTGGTGCCGGTCGCACAAGGAGGCCATGGACAAGCTGCCGAAGCTGTCCTGGGGCGCGAGCACCACACCGCGGCGCGCGCTCGTCGAGCACAGATCGGACTACCGGGTGGCCGACGATCCGCAGCCGTCGCCGGGCGCAGAAAGAGAGCTTGCCGGATCGTGGGTGAGGTTTCTGCAGGACGAGCCCGAACACATCGCGCTGTCGGTTAAAGCTGACGCGGCCTGTCTTCTCATTCTTGCCGATCACTTTTATCCGGGCTGGCATGCCCGCGTGGATGGGGTAGCAGCAGAGATCTTTCGGGCGAACGCATTCGAGAGGGCAGTGTACCTGCGCGGAGGCCCGCACCTCATCGAGTTCGACTACGAGCCGGAGAGCCTCTCGGACGGCATGAGGCTGGCAACTCTGGCTGTCTGCGTTCTTGCCGGGCTTATCGGCGTGGCTGCTTACAAGATGCTTGCTGCCTCCGCGCGATCAGCTCGGGCGGAGATTCACGCGCCCGGCGGGGGAGATGGAGAAAGCAGCTGACGGTGTCTCGTTTCAGTCCGGCCAGAGCGGCTTGATTAATCACGCAGGACAAGCAGACCCCGGAGAGTGGTAAACTAATGGTGCCCGGCTGACCCTAAAGGTACGCCCTCGTAGTTCAGCTGGATAGAACACCTCCGTCCTAAGGAGGGTGTCGGGGGTTCGAGTCCCTCCGAGGGTGAGGTTTTCAGACTGCTGATCGGCTGCGCGGACGTTCACTACGAAGACGAGCGGGCCGCGGCTGCTCTGGTTCTCTTCGGCGATTGGTCGAGCGGCACTGCTGTTGAAACCCATGTGCGGGTCCTGCCGCACCCGGCGCCGTACGTGCCCGGGCAGTTCTACAAGCGAGAGCTTCCGGGCATCTTATCCGTCCTGCCTCTGGTGCGCGCGGAGCCACAGGTCCTTTTGATCGACGGCTACGTCTGGCTGAGCGCCGGGGGTGCCGGGGGGCAAAAGCCTGGATTGGGAGCGCACCTGTTTCAGGCTCTCGGAGAACGTGTTGCGATCATTGGTCTCGCCAAGACCAATTTTAAAGCAAGTGGTGCCATCGAGATCTTGCGCGGCCGCAGCAAGCGACCACTTTACGTTACGGCCGCCGGCATGGACGCTCAGTTGGCAGCCGGGCACGTTAAGAGCATGGAGGGCAGCTACAGGTTGCCGACGCTTGTCAGAACAGCCGATCGGCTGGCCCGCGAAGCACTGAACACCTGAAGACGGTATCGTATTTACTGTCGCTTCAGCAGCTCATTTGGCGCCTGGTTTCTTGCGCCAGTAGCCTTCCACCTTGGTCCCGTCCTTCTTTGTGTATCCCTTCACGTAGACCATGCCTTCGTGCTCTTTGTCCGTCCCAGCGGCCGGCACTTCAGCCTTGGTCTTTGACTTCGCTTCCGCGGACTTCTTCTTGCCGCCCTTCTTGGCGGTGCCGGTTTCGGCCGAAGTCGCGGCGGTGGTCTGCTGCTTGGTCATGGATGCCGATTGCTCACCGCCCTTCTTTGATTTGGCGAGCGCACCGGAAGGGGCACTGAGCGCCAGGGCAAGCAGAGCAGACAGAGCTATTTTTACGATCCGCATAAGTCCTTCTCCTGTCTCCGAATTCGACGTCGTTCTCGATGATGCCGCGATGCCCGGGTACCCGGGAAGTCATGCTCACCAATTAAATCACGCCCTCCTGTCCGGACGAACCGGTATCGGAACGGTAATCAAGGCCCGGCTCTAGAGACGCTGTTGCTCGTCAAGCGATCGGCTGGCTAGTCAAGCGTTGTGCTCAGGATCGCGCCACACTATAATTCGGCCGCCAACCGGAATCCCGCTGGCAGCTCAACTTTCGGCAGGAACCAGTGCTAATCCAGGAGTTCAAGGCTTTTCTCACCAAAACCAACGCGCTTGCCCTGGCTATCGGCTTCATCATAGGCGCTGCCACGGGCAAGGTCGTATCCGCGGTGGTGGACGATCTGATCATGCCGGTAGTGGGACTGCTTTTGCCCGCCGGCGACTGGCAGCAGGCGCAGATTGTTCTGTCTCGGTCAACGGACGCGGCCGGCAAGGTGACGGTCAACGCCATCAAGTACGGACACTTTTTCGGCGCCGGGCTCGACTTTCTCATCATCGCTTTCGTTGTTTTTCTGATCACGAAAGCGTTGATCCGCGGCGAGCCGGAGCCGGCGCCCGAGCCGGGCAAGCAATGCCCCGAGTGTATGGAGACGGTTCCGGTGGCAGCCAGGAAATGCCGGGCGTGCGGCTCCACGCTGAGCTAGTTGGTCAATCGGACCTGGCAGCGGGTCGTAGTAATTCTCGTGATCAATCGCAAGACGGCACATGACAATTTTCTGGTTCGCCCGCTTAAACCACCAGCGGGCAAGGTCTTCCGGCCTGTGGTTTCCGCGCGCCCTGGAGCCGAACAGCACAATCTTTAGCGGGTTGCCGGCCGAAAGCACGCGCTTAACTATTGATGCCAGGAGCTCATCGGTCACCGGCGGATAAGCTTCGGGAGCCTGGAGATCTCGATCCATTGCTTTCCTGCTCATAAGGCTACACCTCCATCCTACTCGGGCTGCATCAAGCGCAGAACGCAGAAGCGGGACGCCCGCGCCCCAAGGGTGGGGTCTTTTGCGGACGACGTCCGCAAAAGACAGGGAGGGCAAGCCGCCGCCCTCCCTGTCTACCTTCTCTTTCAGCGCGAGGTTGTGTGGTGTGTCGTGCTGGAAGAAATAGCCGTTTGAACTGTGCGGCCGTTTTCAGGCCGTGCGGCTCTTGCCGCGCCCGCTTGCGGGCCGTTGCTCGGAAGCCGGCGGGCGGTCGGCAGCAAAAGGGCTCCCATAGGCGGCGCCGTCAGTCTCTTCAGGCGGAGCGTCATCTTCCTGGTCGGGCACGACTACTTCGCCGCCTATGGGCGCATCTCCGATCGGCTGCTCGGCAGCCTGGTCATCTTGAGAAATGACTTTCATTCTGGGTGGAAACGCCAGCTGCGTTGCCTCGACGATCGGGGTGATACGACTGTTTCCGTTCTTGTCGGTCCAGTGGTCAAGGACGAGACGCCCGGTGGCGCCTACCTGGTTGCCTTTGGCCAGGTACTGCCCGGCAAGCTCGGCGAGTTTTCCCCAGGTCTCGACGCGGTAGAAATCCGCGGTATCGAGCGACTTGCCGCGGCCCGGCTTCTTGTTGATGGCCACTATGAATGATGTCTTTACCCTGCCGCTGGCAAAATACATCTGCTCAGGCGGCTTCACTAAATTCCCCACGAGCGAAATGTTGACGAGACTCATGGCACATACCTCCATGCGGTGCGTGTGAAAGGTGTTTGTATTTGGTTTTGGGTGGGGAGATGCTGGTACCATACCATGCCATACGAATGTATGTCAACCGGAATTTGTTGGGCCCTGAAAGCGACACCAGGTCACCCGTCTGACCGTTCGCCCGCGGGAGTATGTATTGATCGGGATCAGAACAGCGGGCCTGATCGCTACAATCTCCTCAGGAGAACCGGTGTGTCCGTCGAGCAAGATTGGTTTCAGCGCTACAAATTCTGCCAGCCGCTCGGACAGGGCGGAATGGGCACCGTGTATCTTGCCGAGGACCGGGCGAACCAGAACATTCAGTGCGTAATCAAACAGCTCACCAACAAATACGGTGACCCGGCCGAGCACGCCGAGGCCGTTCGCCTATTTCAGAGGGAGGCGGCCATTCTTCGCAACCTGCACCACCCGGGCATAGTTCGTGTCTTTGACGATTACGCCACGGAGGACGGGCGTTACTTCCTTGTTATGGACTATGTGCCGGGCAGAGATCTCGACGCGGTGGTCAAGGCCAGCGGGCCGTTGACCTCGGACGCCGTGGTTCGCATCGCCATTCAGTGCTGCGAGGTGCTCGAGTACATTCACGGGCAGGACCCGCCGGTCATCTACCGGGATGTCAAGCCGAGCAACCTGATGCTCACCCCGGACGGGCATGTCGTTTTCGTCGATTTCGGAATCGCCAGGTCCTTCATACCGAAACAGGCGGCGACCCGGGTGGTGACGGCCGGATATTCCCCACCGGAGCAGTATTTTGGCAAGCCGGAGACGCGCAGCGACCTCTACTCCCTCGGCGCCACCATGAGCCACCTGCTCACCGGCATGAGACCGAAGCCGCTCGCCCTGTGCACCCCCGGACTGATGAACCCGCGGGTGCTTCCCTCGCTGGACGCGCTGGTGAGAAAGCTCACCGCGCACAACGTCGACGATCGCCCACCGACGGCCGGCGCGGTGCGCTGGGAGCTCTACCGGATATACAAAGAGCTGCACCCCGAGTTCGTGCTGCCGCCTGAGCCGGAAATGCCGGCAAGCGTTGCCGGCCAGGCAGCGCAGGTGGTGGAGCCCAGCGCGGGCTACGCCGAGCCGAGCATAAGATCGCTGGCCAGATTTCGCGCCGGCGGCTTAGCGGGGGCGCAGGCGACCGCCCAACCTAAGGCCCGGCCTGGCGCCCAGATGCCGGGCGGGGCCAGGCACTCGAACCCGGAGCGCGGACTCTGGGGGCGGGTCAAGCAGTGGATTCAGAACTGGATGTCCTGACCGGTGCGCACGCGCTCCCGGCGGCGTTACCGCTTCAGCGTCCGATCGAAAAAATCGATCACCGCCTGATAGGAGGCGCGGTCCATGAAGCCGTGCCCAGCCCCCCTGACCACCAGCAACTGCGCCTCCACACCCGCCTTTTTCAGGGACCGGTAAAACTCCTCGGATTGGGCAAGCGGAACCACGTTGTCCTGGTCGCCGTGCATGATCAGGAACGGCGGCTGTCCCCTTTTCACGTAAGTCACCGGGCTTGCCCGGGCAAGGCGCTGTTTCTGGTCGCCGGGGCCCGGGCCGACAAGCAGCATCTCCGGCGAGTCCGGCTTGCCGAAAACAAGAGCCGGCTTGGGTCCCTGCTGCGCGACGATTGAGACCAAGTCGCTCGGGCCGTACCAGTCGCACACCGCCTGCACGCAGCACGAAAACGAGGCGTTGCCCTCCCGGCCCTCGAACTCCTTGACGCCGCAGGTCGTTCCCAGCATCGCCACCAGGTGGCCCCCTGCCGAGCTTCCCCAGACCCCGATTCGATCGGGATCGAGACCAAATTCGCCGGCGTGCGCGCGCAAATACCGCAACGCCGCCTTGCAGTCCTCGATCTGGGCCGGGAAGGTCGCCTGATCTGTCAGGCGGTAGTTGACGCTGGCCACCGCATAACCGGCTTTCACCAGAGCGCGGCCCGGACAATCCCATTTGTCTCCCCCCATCCAGGCGCCGCCGTGAATGTAGACGACAAGAGGAAGGGCGGGCGCGTGCTTGTGCGGGATCACCAGGTCGAGCCGGTGGGCGCTGTCAAAGAAGTCGTCGGCGTAGCCGAGATCGCGCACAATGCGAACGTCACGCAAGCCGGTCGCCCAGGGCGGCAGCACGGGCGCCTGCCGCTCCTTGTGGCAGCCGGCAAGCGCCAGCGCCAGAATCGCCCAGAGGAGTAGCCTTGTCTTCATGCCGGACCGCGCCATCGTGCTGCCGGATCAGTGTAGCAAAGCCGGGACGCGCAGGGGGAGCCTGGCAAGACATCAGCGCTGCCAGCGCCTGATCCGCGCTTGCTGCCGGGACAGAACCCGCTTGCCTGGATCATGAACCGTAATAAACCGGAGGCAACACCGGATGTGCCCGTGAATTTCTTTGTAAAGTGGATCCCAGGAGACTTTACAGTGCATGAAGCATGGTGACGGCAGCAAGGCTTCGCCCAGGCGGCGTGCCCTGGTTCTCTCGGGCGGGGGGGCGAGAGGAGCGTATGAAGTTGGCGTCATAAAGGCCCTGGAAGAGCAGGGTATAAGGATAGACTACGCCTTCGGCACCAGCATAGGGGCCATCAATGCGGCGCTCTGGCTGCACAGCGGCGTGGATCACCTCGAGGCGCTGTGGACCAGCCTGACGAAAGGCAACATCTACAAGCTGCCGAGCGTGGGGCAGATAGGCGAGCTGGTCCTCGGCCACCGCTGGGGGCTTCTGGACGTCGAGCCGCTGGAGAGCCTTCTGCGCAAGGAGTTGCGCCTGCAGAGACTGAAGACCTGCCCGACCCGGCTGGGCATGTGTATCACCGACCTCTGCACGCTCGAGACGCGGCTGGTCGGGCTCCACGAGATCGAATCCGATGAGGAGCTGATTGACGTGATGATGTCGACTGCCGCCCTGCCCATCCTCTTCCCGCCCAGGCATTTCAAAGGCGAGGGAATGTGGATTGACGGCGGGCTGGTCAGGAATACCCCGATTCGGGCGGCGATCAACGCCGGGGCCGACGAGATTTACGCGGCGCTGGTCAACGCGGCCGAGATTCACGAGTGCCCGACCTCCATGGTGCAGCTCGTGACCAGGTGCATGGACACCCTGCTGGCCGCCTCAGCCGACAACGCCATCAATCTTGTCGACCATCACAACCGGATTGTCGCCGCCGGAGGAACACCGGCCGCCGGAAGGAAACCAATCGTCTTGCGGGCCTTCAGACCGCGCGTGCCGCTTGAGGTCTGGTATCTCGATTTCGACCCCGCGCAGGCTCGCGAGCTCATCGATCAGGGATATCGGGAGGCCATCGAGCAGCTTCGCCCGGAGTCAGCTGCGGTTGTTCCTGACAGCAGGCCAATGGGCAGCGGCCGCCACCGCCGCCCGGGCGATCAATCGTCGTAGTGAGAGGTCTTGAGCGCCTGCTCCTGCTCGAACCTCTCGATGGCCAGCCGGATCAGGCGGTCGATCAACTCCTTGTAGGGAATGCCGGACGCCTCCCAGAGCTTGGGATACATGCTGATCTTCGTGAACCCGGGGATCGTGTTTATCTCGTTGACCTTGATCCGCCCGTCGGGCGCCAGAAACATGTCGACGCGCGCCATCCCCTCGCAGCAAAGCGCCTTGAAACTGGCCACCGCCAGCTCCTTCACCCGCTCGACAGTCTCGGCCGGCAGCTCGGCCGGGATTTTCAGAAGCGCGCCTTTCTCGTCGATGTATTTGGCTTCGTAAGAATAGAACTCGTGCTGCGGGATTATCTCACCGGGCAGCGAGGCTACCGGGTCGTCGTTGCCGAGCACGCTGCACTCTATCTCCCGTCCTTCGACAAACTCCTCGATCAATATCTTCCTGTCGAAGGCGAACGCCTCCTGGCAGGCCGGCATGAACTCGGCTTGCGACTTGACCTTCCTTATGCCGACGGAAGAGCCTAGATTGGCCGGCTTCACGAACATAGGGCAGCCGATTAGCGACTCCACCTCGCCGTAGCGCAGCTTGCCAAGCTGGTGCTTGTGGACGACCAGGAATTTGGCGGTCGGGATGCCGGCATCGCGCAACAGGCGCTTCATCACGTCCTTGTCCATGCCGACCGCCGAGCCGAGCACGCCGGACCCGACAAAGGGGATGTTGGCCAGCTTCAGCAGGCCCTGAACCGTGCCGTCTTCACCGAACGGTCCGTGCAGGACCGGAAAGACGACATCGATCTTGCCGGCCGGCTTCTTATCCGACAGGTCGATGAGCTCGTTTTTCTGTCCCGGAACAAGGGCCACGCTGGTTCCCGCGCCGTTGTTGAGCTTGACCAGCTTCGGGTTGTCCGCCTTGAGCAAAAACCGCGAGGCGTCGTTGAGGTACCACTGGCCTTCCTTGTTGATCCCGATAAGGAGGACATCGTACTTGTCCCTGTCCAGCGCGTCGATGATGCTCCTGGCCGACTGCAGGGACACTTCGTGCTCCGCCGACCTGCCGCCGAACAGGACTGCCACCCGAATCTTGCTTTCCATGCGGTCGCCTCTACGCCTCCCCGTTCCAGACCTCGAGCTCCTCGCGCGTGAACGCTCCGAGAATCCTCCACTCCGGCTTCAGCCGGACACCGAACGCCTCGAGCACGCGCTCCTGCATGCGCTTCAAAAGGATCACCACCTCGCCGGACGTGGCACCGCCCATGTTGATCACGAAGTTGGCGTGCAGCGCGGATACCGCCGCGGCCCCCTCGCGCAACTGCTTGGCGCCGGCCTGATCGAGAAGAGCTCCTGCCGTGCGGTCCGGTGCCGGGTTCTTGAAGGTGCTGCCCCCGTTTGGCCAGGAAAGCGGCTGGGTCTTCCAGCGATATTCCTCGTTGTGTTTGGTTTTCGCCTCGATCGCCTCCACGCGATCCGGGGTAAGACGGAAGCGCGCCGACACCACGACGTGCCTGTCCGGATCCACCCGCGAGCGGCGATACTGGAAGCCCAGCTCATCCCGGCTCCAGGTGACCAGATCCTTTTTTTCGATATCGAATATGGTTGCGCTTTCCAGCACGTCGGCGATGCAGCTGCCGTGCGCGCCCGCGTTCATCACCACCGCACCGCCTACGGTGCCGGGGATGCCCACGGCAAACTCCAGGCCGGACAGGCCGCGGGCCGCCGCCCATCTGGCCAGATGCGGCAGCCTGGCCCCGGTTGCCGCCTCGATCACGTCCGCCTCCGTGCTCTTGATCTCGGTCATCTGCGCCAGGCGGATGACCGACCCCTGGACGCCCCGGCTGGACACGAGCAGGTTGGAGCCGCCCCCGAAGACGTGCCAGGGCTCGCCGGACGCGGAGAGCCGCTCGAAGAGACTGAGGAGCTCATCAACTGCCGCGGGATTATAGAGGTGACCGGCTTCGCCCCCGATTTTCAGCGTCGTGAAGCGCGCCAGCGGGGCGTTAGCCATCTCTTCCATGACCGTGTCCTTGCTTCAGCAGGCGCAGGATCTCCCATCCAACCTTAGTTATATCACCGGCTCCGATCGTCAAAACCAGGTCGCCGGGCTGAAGGTGAGACACAATGGCCGCCGGCAGATCGGAGGTGCTGCCCGGAAGATAACGAACATCGTCGTGCTTGATTGCCCGGGCGAAGCGCTCCGATGTTATCCCCTCGATGGCCTGCCCGCGGGCCACGTAGATGTCGCAGATGAGCACCAGATCGGCGCACGTGAAGGCGCCACAGAACTCACCCCAGAGATCGCGCAGCCGGCTCGGCTGGTGGGGCTGAAAAACGGCCACGATCCGCCCGGACCCGTCCTTGCCGGTCTGTCGCGCCCGGTACTGGCGGGCCGCCTGCAGGGTTGCCGCCACCTCGGTCGGATGGTGCGCGTAGTCATCGACGACCACCACGCCTGACTGCGAGCCGAGGATCTGGAATCTCCTGGCCACGGCGATGAAGTTGCTCAGGCCCGCGGCCACGACGTCGAAGGGAAGCCCCAGCTCCAGCCCGACGGCCGCCGCCGCCAGCGCGTTGAGCTTGTTGTGCTCGCCCGGCATGTGCAGGCTCACCTGTCCGCACAGGCGATCCGCCCGCCAGACCCGCATGTCGAATCCGGGCAGGCTCTCATATCTGTAGTCCGCGTCCGGTGATGTGGCGGCGTTGCCGTAGGTGACCACCCGGCGCTTGAGCCGGGGACGGATCTGCCGGCAGCCGGGATCGTCGGCGCAGACAACGATGGCGGAGCGGGCGCGGTCGGCGAAGGAGACCATGGCCTGGCGGATCTCCTCCATGCCGCCCGGGTAGTTCTCCAGGTGATCCGCCTCGATGTTGGTGACAACGGCCATGAACGAGTCCAGGTCCCGGTGGGTGCCGTCGGACTCGTCGGCCTCGGCCACGAAGTAGTCGCTGGCCCCCAGAAAGGCGTTGGAGCCGATGCGGGGGAAGATGCCGCCGACGACCACCGACGGGTCCAGCCCTGCGTCCAGCAGCACCTGGGCCACCATGCCGGTGGTGGTTGTCTTGCCGTGGGTGCCGGAGACGGCGATGAGCTTGTGCCCGGCGGTCAGCGCGGCCAGCAGGGCGGACCGGTGCCAGACCGGCAGCGAGCGCTCCTGCGCTGCCAACAGCTCCGGGTTGTCCGGGGCGATGGCCGTCGAGACAACCACGGCGCCGGCGCCGTTGACGTTTTCCGCCTGGTGACCGAGCGTAATCCGCGCCCCCAGCTCGGCCAGCTCGACTGCGGTCGTGCTCTCCTGCCTGTCGGAGCCCGAGACACGGAAGCCCCTGGCCAGAAGGATCCTGGCCAGCGCGGACATGCCTATGCCGCCAATGCCGATGAAGTGGGCGTTGCCAGATAAGTTCTCAAGATTGATAAGCGACGGCGGCGGCAGGTCCTGGCTCTTGCCTGCCTGCCCGACGTCCCTCGTTTCCAATTCCAAGGTCGGCTCCGGGAGAATTGCGCTTACTGCGAAGCTCTTGTGGCTCTCTTCTTGGGCGCGGCCTTGGCCGCCGTTTTCGGTGCCGCCTTGCGGGCTGGCTTCACGGCCGCCTCCGGTGCCGGAGCGAGCTTGCCGACCAGCTCCGCCAGCCTGGCCTTTTTCCTGGCCGCGTTATTTCTGTGCAGGATGCCCTTTACAACCGCCCTGTCGATCACCGAATAAAGCTGGCTCAGCTCCTCCCGGGCCCGGGCCGGGTCGGCGGCGGTGATCGTCTCTTCGACGGCGTTTCTTGCGGTTCTGACCGCCGACCGCCAGGAGCGATTGCGCGTCCTGTTGCGCTCGGCTATTTCCACGCGCTTGATGGCTGACTTAATCTTAGGCACGATTTACTTTCCAAATTTGACGCAAACGACAACGGAGGCTCATTCTAGCACAGGGGGCCGATAGTCCCACCCGGTCTTGCGCTTTGGTTAAGGTTCTGCTCAGACGTTCTTGATGGCGTTCAAGAACGCCTCGCGAACCTCCGGGTTGCGGGGATCGATGCCGGTCAACAGGTCGCGATGGAACACCCCCCGCGAGCCCTCGATAAGACCGATCAGCAGCTCCGTGCCTGCCGGGTCGGAGATCAGCGAGGCAATCTTTCTCTGGGTGTCCGGATGAAGATAGCCGAGGGCCAGGTCCGCTGCGGACGCGGCCGCGTCCCTGACGCCGCCGTCGCCGGCCCTGGCTATGTCGTACGACTGCCTGGAGAGGTTCTCCGAGCTGGCCTGGAGCTGTCCTTCGACCTGGTTGCCCCCGTCGCGGACGTTGCCCCCTTCTTGACCTTGCAAAACGTGGTCGCCGCCGTGCTTGCCCATCTCTTGTGTGGTTACCCCCTTGATCGCAGGCGTCCAGCCTGTGCTTCCGGTTCTCTGCTGTGGTTAGTAAACTGGCGGCTCGTGCCGGCAATTCGCGGATCGGGCCAGGGAGCCCTGTTGACTATGAGGTTAAGACAGACGGCTGGGATCGTCAATGTGGATTCTACGTAGTGCCGGGTAAGCAGCCCTTTCGGTAAGCGATGGCTGCCCGGCCGGCTGCGCTCAGCTGCCGAAGATTGAGGACAGCGATGCCAGGGCCATGAAGATGAAGCTGAGGAAAACGCTCGAGAGACCGACCAGGACGACCGGCAGCGTCACAACGGCCAGGGCGGCGCCACCGTGCATCTTGAAGCGGTGGACGAGCCCGAGGATGGTCAGAAGCCCCGCAGCCAGGGCGGCCACCGGCCCGCCGACAACCGGCACCCAGGCAATCAGGAAAGCCGGCGAGGCGCAGACGGCTATGTATAACGCCTCCTCAAAGCTCCGCTTCTCGCCGAACGGCACCAGCACATAGCGGAGCGTCAGCGCCCAGACGCCAATGTAAGCGTAGGCGGCCACCAGATAGACGGGGGTCCAAATGGCGTTGTGCAGGACCGCGCCCGTTGCCGCAGCATAGACCAGGACAGGCGGCAGGGCGAAGACGAGCTTTCTCCGGCAGCCCGGCATGCCCCTGCCGCCGGCGAAGAATTCCCCGGGGGCGGTGAGCAGGAGTCGCATGGCCGCTCCGTACTCGACTGCGGTGTCTTTCAGGACCTCTAATGTCGCCAAGGCAGCTTCTGTGAGCCTCCAGCGGGGACGCATCGGTTTAGAACACGCTGCAAGCGGCTGCCCTGCAAGGCGGGCGGGCCGCCGTCTCAATTATGACTGACCCGCCAGTCGAAGTGGTAACGGATCTGAACCGAGCGGGGGGCGCCTAAGGGCAGGGGGGCGAGCGGCGAAGCCGCCCGCAGCGCCTCCAGGGCCGACCTGTCCACGGCCTCAACGCCGCTGCCCTCGACAATCTGAGCGTCCTTGATCGTGCCGTCGCGCATGATGGTGAAAACGGAGGTAACGTGCCGGTTTTCAAAACCCTTTGGCGGATGCCATTGCATCTGGATCTGCTGCTTCATTTTCGCCATGTAGCTGCCGAAGCTGACCCCGTTTACCGCCTCCTCGTCGTTTTCCTCCTCCTCTTCCTCCGCGTCCGCCTCGCTGCGGGCGGCCATCTGCCGCGGGCGGGCCAGGTCGGGCCGGCTCAAGGGAAGGTCGTCGACGGGGTGGCCGATGGACAGCTTCCTGCCCGCGGCGCCGCTTTTTACCGGCACGCCGAGCGGGATGCCGGCCAGATCCGGAGCGTCGGCCGCCAGCGCCAGCGCCGGCTCGGGCGCCGGCTGCCCGGTTTTGCCGGCCTCATCGCTCAGATGCCGGGCCAGGCGCTCTGATACCATTCGCAGTGGCATGTATCCCATCGTCTCCCCGAGCAGTTGGCAGAGGTAGTGGGTAAAGCACGAGCTGCCTGCCTCCGGGCAGGCCAGCGACGGGCGGTCCAGCCTGCTGGCGGCCAGCAATGATACGCCGGTGGCCCCGGCCAGAGCGGCCGGCGACGGGACGCTTTCCGCGCGCGACGGCTGGGCAGCGGCGTCGAGCGCGCAGACGATATAGCGGGACTGGATCCTGTGGCGCAGCTCGCCGAGCAGCTGCCTGAGCGATATTCCCGAAAGCTCCGCTTCCGAGCCGAGCGTGTCGTACGCGCACAGGTAAACGTCCTTTCCGTCCGGCGCGACGATGGTGCTGGTCGACAGGTAAACGAAAATCAGATCGTGCGGCAGCGCTTTCTTGATCAGCCAGCTGCCGGTCAGGGCATCGAGGATAGCCTGCTTTGTCGCCCGGCTGCCGGTGAGCGGCAGCACGTGATCGGCGGGAAACTTGCCGGTTTCGGGGTCGCGCAGGGCCTTGACAAGCTCGACGGCGTTTCTCGCCGCCGACTGCTCGGGGGCGATCGAAGGATCCTGGAACCTGTCGATGCCGACCACCACCGCCCACTTATCGTGAACCATGGAGGCGGGATTCGGCGGGGGCTTCGACGCCAGCCTTTTGGCCGCCGTCTGCAGCCGCGCGGTGTATCTGGCCAGCCCGGGGTCCCGTGCCTCTGCGGCCACCGCCAGGAGCGTGAGTGACAGGACGATCAGGGACGGGGTGGTCTTCTTGCTCACTTCAGGACTCGGCTTGGGCGGTCGGGGCAGACAGCAACGAACTTACAGAGTCCGCCAGCTCAACTGCCCGGGCGCGCGCAGGCAGATCTCCTGCATACGGCACCCGTAGGCGACACGATGATTCCACATGGGACACCTGGTCGTCGGTCAGATCGTAGAGATCGTATACAAGCCGATCGATCGACCGTTCGATCAAGAATAACAAATCTTGCCCCTTTTGGAAGCCTGATTCTTTGCCGGCGGCCTCATTACATCCGGCCGCGCGCGCCAGCCGGGAAAGCGCCCGGCAGAGCCCGGCGTCGAGCTCCGGCAGCGGCATTGACTCGACCATCTCGATGTCGATCTGGGCGAGCGCCCGCCCCTGCTCCCTGGATTTCGACTGATAGAGGTAGAGCCAGAAGATCGAGTTCATGATGGCGTCGAGAAGATAAAGGTCGAGACCGGCGCCGGAGCCGGCGGGGCTGAAGCTGTGCACGTTATTGAGGTGATAGAGCCCGTCCCGGTCCGGCGCGGCGATGATGCGGTCGGCTGTCTGCCTGACCAGCAGTTTCGGCCTCTCGACCACCGCCGGGTCGAAACCGCCCGCGAACAAAAGGGCCGGCTCGACGTGCAACCAGTGCCCGCGCCACGCGGCCCGGTGGCGCTCGACCTGCCCGCCGGAGGTGATGCCGGGCCGCCAGCCGGCGCCTGCCCGGCGGTCGGAAACTATCGTCGCCTGCCCGCCCCTGGCCCTCATGCCGGTGTGGCCTGTGAGCACGGTGCCCAGCTGCGGTCGGCGGTCCAGGCGCTGCCAGAGCTGCCGGTCCAGGTCACCGAACACCAGGCGGAACCTCTCCCTGTCCCTCGAGACAAGGGCGCTCAGCGGCAGCCTGTAGCGCTGGCGCGGGCTGGCATCACGATCATCTTCCGCCCGCTGCGCGCCGTTCGGCTGTCCGTCGCCGACGAACGAGCAGAGCTCGAGCTCGTAGTCGCCGGGGTCCGGCTCCTCTTTCGCCCGGTAGCTGGCCACGCACCAGCGCCCCACCACCGCGTCCCCGATGACGTCGTCGGGCAGCTCGGTGAGGCTCTCGATACGCACCGACTCCAGGAGGAGCTTGCGCAAGCGCTGGTAGTGACCGCCGGTCAGGAAGGCGTCGGGAAGGAGGAGCACCACCCTGCCCGCCCTGGCGGCCAGCCTGAGCGCCACCTCCTGGAAGAGCGAGTGAACCCTTATCTTGTACTCCGAGGAGCGGGGGAAGCACAGCCTCAAATATCTTGACTGGGAGCCCGGCAGCGGCGACTGATTCCGCGATCCGAAGCTGATGTACGGCGGGTTGGTTGCCACGATGTCGAACCGCGGCGCATCGGCCGGGTAGACGGAGGCGACCATCAAGGCGTCACCGACCACGATATGGCGCTCGAGGGATCGGACAAGCTCCCCCAGCATCTTCCCGGCCGAGCCGCCACCGCTGGCCCTGTAGAGCTCCTGCACGGCGGCGGAAGCGCACAGGATAAGGCCCAGGCGGCACAGCGCAGCGGCCCTGGGATCAAGCTCGATGCCGAACAGGCATCGTTGGATGAAGCCGGCGACAGCCCCGGGCGCGGCGCCGCCGGCGCGCGCAATTTCGACCAGCCCGATGAGAAAGTTTCCCGGGCCGCAAGCGGGATCGATAATTCGGAATGCGTGGCAGGGCTCGTTACCGGCTTCCGCCGCTGCTTTAACCCCGCTAATGAACCGCGGCAAGTCTTCGCCGAACGCCTTCTGGAAACAATAGTGAACTATATGTGGTGGCGTATAGAACTGTCCCGCAAGCCGTCTCTTTCTATCCTTCTTTATATAAGGACGGCCGGCTTCATCAATGGCCAGCGGCTCGTCGACTATCACTTCATAAAGGCTCCCGAGAAGATATACGCGCGGCTGGCAGCCGGCCTCCAGCATCTCGAAAGCTCGACGGAATGCCGGGCCCGACAGATCCGCCGGCCGGCAGCTGGAAAACGGATATGCGTCGGACAGTTGGGGCCAGGTGTTCAGCGTCAGACCGGAGAGCGGGGGATCCGCATTCATAGCCGCCGCGTATGCAGGGAAACCATATCTGGTGGCTAACCAGTTAGCGATCAGCGCTAGAGCGAGGTCGTCGCACAGCTCGGCGAGCTCCGGAGCGGATCGTATATCAGCGGGAAAATGCAAGTCCCCCGCCCGATCCGCCAGTATTGCTCGCGCTACCTCCAGACGATATTTTCGGAGGACGTTGCGGATAAGACGCTGGTCGCGAAACGGTTGCACTTGCTCCCTTCCCGGCAGCATTATGCCATGCAAGCGGCTTACAATCGAGGTTTCACCGATGAGGCAGCTCGCCCGGTTGCCAATTACTCGACCAGCCGACATGGAATGGCGATCGAGAACCGCGCAAGATCTACCTGCTAAACTCTGAAATTAAATAATCTACAACTGTAGAAAACCTGTCAAAAACCCATGACCGCAGCCCGAGCCCGGAAACCCAGGCAGCACAATTGCTGAACTGAAAATGACCTTGCTGACTGGCTTTTGGGGATCAGGGCTCGGGAGCTTAGGAGCATCACGTTGTCAGGAAGGCTGTTCATAATTGCCACCCCGATTGGCAACCTCGGCGATTTAACGCAACGGGCAAAAGAAGCGTTGACGGAATCCGAGCTGATCCTGGCCGAGGACACGCGGGTGACGATAAAACTGCTCAACCATCTCGGCCTAAAAAAGAGGATGGTGAGCTGCCATGACTTCAACGAAGGCGAGCGGGCATCGCTGCTCGAGAAGATGGCCGCGGAGGGCTCGACGGTCGCCCTCGCCTGCGATGCCGGCACCCCGCTAATCTCGGATCCCGGCTTCCAGATCGTGAGCAAGGCGATTGCGCTCGGTATGCAGGTGGTGCCGATCGCCGGCCCGAGCGCCTTCCTTCTGGCCCTCGAAGGCAGCGGTCTGCCCTGCGATCGGTTTGCCTTCGAAGGATTCCTGCCGGACCGCCCCGGAGACCGCCGCAAGAAGCTGCAGTCCCTCAGGAGCGAGGAGCGAACGCTGATTTTCTATGTCTCCCCGCACGACCTTGTGAGCACGCTGGAAGAGCTGATCGAGACCTTCGGCGATCGCCGGGCCTGCCTGGCTCGAGAGTTGACCAAGCTGCACGAGGAGTTCGTGCGGGGCACTCTGGGAGACCTCAAGAGGCGGGCGGCACAGTCCAGGGTTCGCGGCGAGTGCGTTCTGGTTGTGCACGGCTGCCCGGCCGGGCGCGCCGAAAGGCTCGACCGCCGGACCGTCGCCGAAAGACTGGCCGAGCTGCTGAAGTCCGGCGCCAGGCTGAAAGACGCCTCGGCCCTGGTCGCCGCCGAGAGCGGCTGGTCGAGGTCGGAGGTATACAAGTTGGGTCTGGAGCAGGGCGGCAAGCGGGATGGTTAGCCCAATCCCTGGAAAATAACCATCTCGTTCAGCCGCCGCACGCTTGACCGCACGTGGCTCAGGACCATGTCGAAGGGTGGCGGTCCGTCCGACACCGCGCCAAGCTGGTCCCGCAGGTGCCTGTTCAGCTCCATCTCCGCCGTCAGCCGGTCGCCGGCGGGCGGCAAGGACTGATCCGTCACGAATTCGGGCCCGAGAAAAAATGCCATCCTGAACTCCCCTTTTTTGCGCCTATGGGAGGACATGGTCTACCGACACTCACTTCCGAGCTCTGCTTCAGGTCTTCGCCACCAGTGTCCAGCCGTCAGGCGAATCTATTCACCGCGGCAATAAATTGGACATTAATTGCGATAATTTAGATAGTCAAACTCGTTGGCTTGAAACCGATGTTGCAGCCGGGCAGATCCTACAAAGTCAAAGTCGAGATGGAGCCCGGCAAGGTGGGCTACGGGCGGGCGACCGTGGTCGAAAAAACCGGCAACAGGGTCGTCATCCAGGTGCGGACGAGCAAGGAGTCCAACCAGGTGCTGCCCAGGGGCAGCCGCCTTTGGTTTGTCAGCGACTCGCCTGCGACCACGCTCAACGGGCTCTGGTCGACGACCGTGGTCGGCACCCGGATTGTGCGTGGGCATGCAGCCATGGAGTGCGGGACGCTCAAGTTCGAGCCGCTGGCGCACAGGCGCAGGTCGCAGCGGGTGCCGCTCGCCGTGCCGGTCAGGCTTGCCGGGAAGCAGCTTCCCTACGAGGTGCGCAGCCGCAATATCTCGCGGTCGGGCATCGGGCTGGAGGCGTGTTCCCAGTATGTCGATGAGTTTCCGGTAGGCGAGGATGTGGACATAGTCCTCGACACCCCGCTGGCCGCTGTCCAGATCAAGTGCCGGATTATTCGCACCGAATACAACTGGTTCGCCAATCGCACGGAGATCGGCCTGCAGTTCCTGGAGATGAGCCAGGATGCCATCGAGACTCTGGAGCAGCTGCGCAGCACCGCCGACCAGACGGCCACGGAATCAGGCGATCAACCAGGGAATCTGCGTACGACTTTATCCGGGTCGCTGCGGACCACGCGGGAGAATCTGAGGCTGACCAGGACCGGCGGCGAGCTGGTCCAGCCTTCAGACGACGGCGACAAGAGAGGTCGCCGCCGCGACAACCAAAAGTCTTAGCCGGAGCGCCGGGAGCAACTATGGAGCCAATGTCCGTGATGCAAGCCGCTGTCCTGGGGGTGGTGCAGGGGCTGACCGAGTTTCTCCCCATAAGCAGCTCGGCCCACCTGCGCGTGGTGCCCGCTCTTCTGGGATGGCCGGATCCCGGCGCCGCCTACTCGGCGGTCATCCAGCTCGGCTCCGTCTGCGCGGTCTTCTCCTACTTCTGGCGCGACCTGATGTCGATCCTGAGCGGCTCTGTCAAAGCGCTGGCCAAAAAGGATCTGGCGGGGCAGAACGTGCGCATCCTGGCAGCGATGCTCATAGGCACCCTGCCGATAGGCATTCTTGGACTCGCTTTCCAGCATGTCCTGGAGCAGGAGAACGGGCCGCTGCGCTCGCTGGTCGTGACAGGGGCCGCGTCGATCTTCATGGGGCTGTTTCTCCTTTTCGCCGAGAAGATCGGCAAGCGCCTGCGGGGCATCGAGTCCGTCGGCGCCCAGGACGGGCTTCTGGTCGGGCTGGGCCAGGCGCTGGCCCTTATCCCCGGCTGCTCGCGCAGCGGCTCGACGCTCACCGTGGCGCTGCTCTTGAACATGAGGCGCCAGGACGCGGCGCGCTTCAGCTTCCTGCTGGGGCTGCCGGCCACCACGCTTGCCGGGTTGCTGGAGTTGAAGCACCTGGTGGGGTCAGGGCTCGACGGCGCCCGCCTGCTGCCACTGGCCGTCGGGCTGGCAGTTTCCACGGTAGTCAGCTACGTATCGATCGCCTGGCTGCTCAAGTTTCTCCAAACGCACTCGACAGGCCTATTCATCGGCTACAGGCTCATCTTCGGCGCGGCCGTGGTGGCTCTCAGCCTGAAAAACATCATCCACTGATCCTGTTCCCCGAAATTTTCCCAAGCGCGCCACACGCCGGTAAAAAACATTCTGTATGTTGGCGGTGTGAACTGGCTGGACCGTTTGGCGGAGGGGTTGAAGATGGCAAAGTCTGTGGCAAGCATGGCTCTCAGGGAGATAGCACTGGCCGTGCCGATGGCGATTATCTGCCTGGCGGCCGGGTTGTACTCGCTCGAGGCGTGCAGGGTTGCGGTCTTGGCGCTGCTTGCCGGCCGAGCGCTGGTCGGCGTGCTTGCGGCTCGGAGGAAACCTGACGGGCCGGGCGTCTCCTGAGCCGGGATCGGCAACCGGCGCGGAAGCTGAGAATATCGCCGTGATCGCCTGGCGCCCGTGGCGATCTCGGCCGTCTATCCGCGGCAGCATATCAGCGGCCGCGACAAGGCCGACATTTCGCCCAATTAATTGACCGACCGTTCGGCTAATGTTTAAATTGGGGGTGTAGTCGAGTAACGCCCGATGGCGAAGGCGTTGAGAGGAGGAGTTGAGATGCCGGTCCAGAAGCATGCCCCAAAGCACAAAACCACTGCCGGACCTGCTGAGGAGCCGATCAGCGAATCAAAGATCCTGCCACCGCCCACCCGTGCCGACAGGATGCCGGATCCGGAGAAGCTGCTGCTTGATGCGGAGAACGCGCCGGCGATCGCGGACAGGTTGAATATCTTCCCCTTCGACTGGCGGGTGGAAACCCCTCGCCTGATGGAGATTTATGAGAACTCCAGGGACCCCGGCTGGTCGCCGAGCAGGCTGCCCTGGGATACGCTCGATCCTGAGCAGTTCACGCTCGACCAGCGTTATGCGATTGCTTACTGGTGGGCGCTGCTCTCCGTGTTCGACGCCTCGGGACCTGCCGTGTTCGCGCGAGCGATGATTCACGCTTACGAGGTCCACGAAGAGGACGCCATCCGTAAATGCTTCTTTTCGGTCACCCGCGACGAGATGAACCACGAAGAAGTTTGCGGCCGGGCGATCAACAAGCTCACGCCCAACGGGCCGCTCGGCTATGAGCCGCAGACGATCCTCGGCAAGCTGGCCCGCAACAATGTGGAGTGGCTCTATCACAACGGCGCCCGTTACTGGAGAGGCTACAAACACGCCGTCGAGCACTACCCGATGCCGATATTGTTCAGCTCCTTCCTCTTTGGCGAGGTCGCCTCGTCCACGCTTTTCCACAGCATGTACGAGAGCACCGAGATACCCGTGTTCAAGGAAGCTTTCCGCAACATAGGCCGGGACGAAGGCCGGCACCTGAGCTTCTGCCTCGCCCTGCTCAAAGAGATTCTTCCCAGGCTGTCCGAACAGGACAAGATGGTCATTACCAAGCAGTTCAGGGCCGGTTTCGTCTTCCTGTCCGGCATTCTCTACGAGCCGCCGGCCGAGTTCTGGCACCTTCCGGATACCTTCCTGCCGGCGCAGCGCCTGCTGGAGGAAAAGGCCAGGGAGGCCGGATTCGGCATTTTGACCCTGGAGAAGCGCCGCGAGAACTGGCGGACAGCCGTGGTGCGGCTGAAGACGGTCGTGGAGCCATACGGCATCAAGTTTCCGGCGCTGCCCGAAATTGATGTCGACGGTGAATCGGTGGCCTTTGACGCCGACAAGATTGTTCCCATATTCTGAAAATGGCGCGGCCCGATTCCTCCCCACCGCCGCTTGCCCCGGAGCCAGTTAAAGGTGGTTAGACCGCGCGCCGACAACTACGAGGAACGAAGGCGGGCCATCCTTGACGGCGCGGCGGCGCTGTTTGCCGGGCAAGGCTTCGACGGCACCTCGATTGCCACCATCGCCCGCCGCCTCGGGGTGTCGAAGGCGCTGCTCTATCACTACTACCAGTCAAAGGAGGCGCTGCTCTTCGACATTCTCGACTCACATTGCCGGCTGCTGGCCGAAACCGCGACAGGTGCCATCGCCGATGGTGGCACGCCTGAGCAGCAGCTTCACGATCTGGTGCGCGCGCTCATGAGCCTCTATGTGCGGTCTCGCGACAAGCATGTCGTGCTGCTCAATGATCTGCACTGCCTGCCGCAGGCACAGCAGATCCAGATCAAGAATCTCGAAAAGCGAGTGATCGCCGTGATCAAAGAGCTGGTCTCGCGGCTGCGCCCGGACCTGGCACCGCCGGTAGTGACATCGCTGGCGATGTACCTGCTCGGCGCCATCAACTGGACTTACACCTGGTTCAAAACGCCGGGGCGCGTCTCGGAGAAGGAGTTTGCCGACCTGGCCACTGCGACGTTTCTCAACGGGGTCTGCGGCAGGCTGCCGGCTGCCCGGTGAATGCAGGGAAGCGCAACCCCGCGGCAGGTCGCCGCACTAACCAGAGGACATTGATGCCCACCTATTCGGTCACCGGAGTAAACGTCGGCACCTTCAACCTCGGCGAGGCGGACAAGGTGTTGACCATCTTCACCGCCGAGCGCGGATTGATTCGGGCGGTAGCCAAAGGCGCCCGCAAGCCGGGCTCCAAGATTGCCGGCCGGGCCGAGCTGCTCACGGTCAACAACCTGCTTGTCGCCACCGGGCGCTCGCTGGACATCATCACGCAGGCGGAGGCGCTGGAGACCTTCTCCAGGCTGCGCCACGACCTTGTCAGGCTGTCTTACGGGCTTTACTACGCGGAACTTACCCAGTGCTTCGGGCAGGGACTGGCGGAAGAGTCGGGCGTCTACTTCGA
Organism: Pseudomonadota bacterium; assembly: GCA_021325555.1. Taxonomy (GTDB): domain Bacteria; phylum Cyanobacteriota; class Vampirovibrionia; order Obscuribacterales; family Obscuribacteraceae; genus JAJPGY01. The sequence goes on from JAJPGY010000023.1 coordinate 242,475, forward strand.
TTACCTGCTGGATGCGGTCAAGAGACAGGCGGAAGGCGCCATCGATCCCGCCCTGCTCTCCCTGCGCTTCGAGCTCGGCTTGCTCGAGATGCTGGGATACAAGCCGGAGCTGGGATTCTGCGTGGTCTGCCGCCAGGTGCTCGCGGACGCCAACCTGGCCGCCTTCCACAAGGACTGGGGCGGGATCATCTGCAAGCCCTGCCTTTCCAGGGCACGGGGCGAGGCGGCGCGCGGCGGCGGCGAAGATGGTATTGACGTCTCGGCGGTGAGGCAGGCCAGGGAGATTACACCCATGGTGTGGCGGCATCTAGTGCTGGCTGCCGGTGACCGCGACCCGTCTGAAGCGCTGGCCGGCCAGACACTGAGCCCGGCCCTGAAACAGTCTCTGCTGGCCGCCAGGAGGATAGTGCAGGGCTATATCGAGCACCGCGCCGGCCGGCGCATGAAGGCCCTCGATCTGCTGTCGTAGCGGCGGGAGCTTGTCCAGCTTGTTTCTCCACAACGCAAGACCGGCCGCGGCCGGGAGCACGGATCAAGTACAATTACAGGTGCCGGTTGAGATCGATCAGCCGGTCTACGTGCTCAGGAGAAACAGCCGTGCCAACCCTTAAAGAAACAGACCCCGAAGTCTTCGAATGGATCAGGCGCGAGCTGGAGCGCCAGCAGAACGGGCTGGAGCTCATCGCCAGCGAGAACTTCGTGAGCGAAGCCGTCCTGGAGGCGCAGGGCTCCGTATTGACCAACAAGTACGCCGAGGGGCTGCCCGGCAGGCGCTATTACGGGGGCTGCGAGTTTGTCGACGAGGTGGAGCGCCTGGCCATAGAGCGGGTCAAGAAGCTCTTCAACGCGCCCCATGCCAACGTCCAGCCCCACAGCGGCGCCCAGGCGAATATGGCCGTGCTGTGCAGCGTGCTCAATCCGGGCGACACCTTCCTGGGCATGGCGCTCGACCAGGGCGGTCACCTGACGCACGGCTCGCCGGTGAACTTCTCCGGCAAATGGTTCAAGGTGGCGGCCTACGGGGTCAACCTGGACAGCGGGCGCATTGATTACGACGAGGTGGCGCGCATCGCCGCCGAGACCAAGCCGCGCCTTATCCTCTGCGGGGCCACCAATTATCCCCGCATTATCGATTTCGCCAGGTTCCGCGCCATTGCCGACAGCGTCGGCGCCTACCTGATGGCCGATGTGGCCCACATTGCCGGCTTGATAGTGGCGGGCCTGCACCCCAACCCGTTCCCGCACGCGCACTTCGTCACCACCACCACGCACAAGACCCTGCGCGGGCCGCGCGGCGGGGTGGTGATGTGCCAGGAGCAGTTTGCCAGGGAGATTGACAAAGGCGTCTTCCCGCTCATACAGGGCGGCCCGCTCATGCACGTGATAGCGGCCAAGGCCGTCGCCTTTCAGGAGGCGCTCAAGCCGGAGTTCAAAGAGTATCAGCAGCGGGTGGTCGCCAACGCCCGGCGCCTGGCCGAGGTGCTCATCGAGCAGGGGCTGGCCATTGTCTCCGGCGGCACGGACAACCACGTGATGTCGGTCGACCTGCGCCCCTTCAACACCACAGGCAAGGAAGCGCAGGCGCTTCTGGAGTCCGTCCGCATCACGACCAACAAAAACACCATCCCCAACGATCCGCAGAAGCCGGCGGTGACCTCGGGCATCCGCCTGGGCAGCCCGGCGGTGACCAGCCGCGGCATGGGGGTGCCGGAGATGGAGGTCATCGGCCGCTGCATCGCCGAGAAGCTCAAGCACCCGAGCGACCAGGGCGTCCACGAGCGCGTTGTCAAAGAGGTGGCGAGCCTTTGCGAAAAGTTCCCGCTCTATCGTGAAAGACTGGCCGGGGTAAGGTAGCCAACCGCCGAAGCGTCGGTCGCAAATGCTCATCAGGATCTTACAGCTGGTTTTATTCGTGGTCGGCATCGTCTGGGCATGCACGCTGTCCAGTGCCCACCTGGATCAGACCCAGATACCGGGTTTCCTCATCGCCCTTTCCATAAGCTGGTGGCTTACCCCGGAGATTCGGGCGCGCGCCCTGCGCCTGGGTCTGGTTGACGTCCCGGACGAGGAAAGGCGAATTCACAAGGTGCCGGTGCCGCGCCTGGGCGGTGTGGCGATTTACATAAGCGCGGTGCTGACGCTCACCTTGATGATGGCCATAACCGGCCGCTTCCCCCGCGAGGGCGGTCTGGCTGGTATCGCCGTCGGTGGCACGCTCATTTTCGTGCTCGGGCTGCTCGACGACCTGGAGTCGCTGCCGGCGAAGCTGAAGCTCCTGGTGCAGATCCTGGCCGGCTGCGCCGCCTACTCGCTGGGCGTGCGCATCAAGTCGATCCCGATCCCGCTTTCGATGAGCTTCGACCTCGGCTTCCTGCACCTCCACGGCGGGGAGCCGATCGCGCTCGGCATGTGGAGCCTGCCCCTGACCGTCTTCTGGCTGGTGGGCATCGCCAACGCCGTCAACCTCATCGACGGCATGGACGGGCTGGCCGCCGGCGTCGCCGCCATATCGGCCCTCACCATGTGGGCGGTGGCGCTGGCCCCGCAGATTGCCCAGCCATACGCGGCGCTCATCGCCGCGGTGCTTGCCGGAGCCTTGATGGGCTTCCTGCGCTGGAATTTCAACCCGGCACGTATCTTCCTCGGTGATTCGGGAGCCTATCTTACCGGCTTCGTGCTGGGGGCCGTCTCGATCACCGGGGTGCTCAAGGGGGCAACCGCGGTCACGCTCATCGTCCCCACCTTCCTTATCGTCTTCCTCATCCTTTTCTTTCCGATCCTGGATACGTCCTGGGCAATCATCAGGCGCCTGGCCCGCGGCAAATCGATCTTCCAGCCGGACGCCGAGCACATCCACCACCGCCTTTTGCAGGCCGGCCTGTCGCAGAAGAAGGCCGCCTACATCATCTACGGCTTGTCGGCGGCGCTGGGGCTCCTGGCCGCCCATCTGGTCGGTCAGGAGCGGTATTTCCTCAGCCTGGGCGCCGGCGTCCTGGCCATGGCCGTCTTCTTCGCCGAGGTCGTAAACCGCCACCGGCAGAAGAGATACCGGAAGCGGGCGCTGGAGTCCGCCGGCGAGGCCGGCCCCCCGGATCCGGCCGCGCCCGGCGGCGTCAGCCCGAGGGCGTCGGAGCGTTAATCCCGGGGTCCAAGAGGGAACATTTGGCTTGTAGTCGACAGGAATCAGGCAGAGGTAGTCAGCCGGTCATGAAGTTGTGGCGATGGTTATCGGCAGTCCTTGCCGCCCCGGTGGCGACTTTGACCCTGAGCGCGGGCGCCCGGGCGGAAGGCTGGGTGCTCCAGCAGTACACGCCCTACGGGGGCGAGCACATCCTCTACGTCAGCAGCCAGGGCTTCAAGTTCCTTCACAAGAAAATGGGCGTGGCCTCGGTGTCGAAGGCGCCGGACTGGAAGCTGACGATATACAACGACAAGGCCCGCACCTACTTCCAGACCAATTACGACCAGTGGCGCCAGCGGAGCGCCAGGGGGCAGGGCCTGGCCTCCCTGCACCAGATGCGCAAATATCACCACATGCCGCCGCACAAGGTGGGCTCCGAGACGGTGGCCGGGATCGCTACGACCAAGTACTGCGCGGGCGCGCCCGGGCAGCCGGGGTCGCTCACCTACTGGCTGTCCAACAACATGTCCGTGCCGGAGCAGATGAACCTCTTCCTCTCCAGCGAGCTGGGCCTGCCCTCGCTTCCCGGCCTGCCGCTGCGCGTGGACCAGGTTGACGACCGCGGCCGCCGGATAAGGGCGCTCGACACCCTGTCCGCTCAACTGTCCAACCTGCCCGCCTCCACCTTCACCTATCCGACAGGTTACAAGCGTGTTTCCGAGGACATTGAGGTTCTGGTTCCGGAGGAGACGAAACAGACCGCGGCCGAGCTGCTCAACGATCTGACCTCCGACCCGACGACGCAGACCCAGCTCAACCAGTACTTGAACTCCAGGGGCGCCGGGGCAGCCCGGGCTGCCCCGGCAAGACAGGATTACCGCCAGCCGGCGGCCGCGCCTTCCGGCTATCCCAGGCAGGCGGGGTCAAACCCGGCAAAGACCCAGGACATCGACAAGCTTATAGACTCCTTCCTCAAGAGCAAATAAAGCAATTACTCCATCCCGGCTGGAAGGAGCAATTCCTGCACATGAACCAAGCGGATTCCGTACCACCGAGAGTACTTACCAAATCCTGTCTGACCTGCGGCACCGGTTACACCGGTGAGGTGGCCGTCTGTCCGGACGACGGCACGGTGTTAACCCCCGTGAGCGAGGACGTTCTCATCGGCACGACGATTGCCGGACGCTACCAGATCCTCTCCTTCATCGGGCGCGGCGGCATGAGCGTCGTCTACAAGGCGCGGCACCTCTACATGGAGCGCGTGCAGGCGGTAAAGATGCTGCACGCCCACCTGGTCTCCAACGCGCAAAGCCTGAAGCGCTTCCAGCAGGAGGCGCAGGCGGCAAGCCACCTCGCCCACCCTCACATCATGGGGGTCCACGATTTCGGGATCTCCCCGCAGGGACAGCCCTACCTGGTGATGGACTACCTGCAGGGCTCCAGCCTTGCCGAGGTGATCGAGCGGGAGCGTCAGCTCAGCGTGGAGCGGGCGATCAACATTTTCGCGCAGGCTTGCGACGCCCTCGCTCACGCGCACCAGAAAGGCGTTGTGCACAGGGATCTCAAGCCCAGCAACATCATGCTGATTGATACGGAGGAGCAGCCGGATTTCGTCAAGATCGTCGATTTCGGCATCGCCAAGCTCCTGCCGCAATCCGAGAAGCAGGGACAGCACCTGACGCAGACCGGCGAGGTCTTCGGCAGCCCCCTGTATATGAGCCCCGAGCAGTGCCTGGCCGGAAACCTCGACGCCCGCTCGGACATCTACTCGCTGGGCTGCGTCATCTACGAGGCGGTCACGGGCAAGGCGCCGCTGACCGGCGGCAACATGCTCGAGACCATGTACATGCACCTCAACGAGCCGCCGCTGCCTTTCGCCAAGGTGAGACCGGATCTCGACCTTCCGGACGAGCTGGAGGCGGTTGTCTTCAAGTCCATGGAGAAGGATCCGAAGAATCGCCAGCAGTCCATGACCGAGCTCAAAGAGGAGCTGGAGAAGGTGCCGCTGGCGACCAGGTCCCGGCGCGGCTTTCTGCGCGCGCTGGGGCGCGGCCCGGCGCGGCGCGGCCGGGCGCCCTGGATGCATGTCAGGCTGAGCGCCAGGCAACTGGTCGTCATGGCCTGCGCCTTCGTGCTTGCCGGGGGGCTTATCGTCTACAACCTGCTTGGTTTCGGCCGCGCCCCGGCCGGGGCTTCCGCTTACGGTCCGGATTCTTTCTGGCAGAGCTATGAGGAGCAGCAGGAGGCGCCGGAAAATCAGATAAAAGCCGCTCAAGACGAGGGCCTTTTGAAGCTCATGCACATGCTCAAGCAAAAGGCTTTCGGGGACAACGACCCGCAAACCGTCGAGCTGGAGTACAAGCTGGCCAAGTTCTACCAGAAGCAGGGGAAGTACGCTGAGGCGCTTAAGTGGTACAGGGGGGTTTACAACGCCCTGAAGAGCGGTGTTGCATCGGACAAGGTCGACCCGGACGAGGTCTCCAAGGAGCTGGCCGAGATGTACCGCCGGGAAGGCGATTATGAGGACGCCGAACAGGTGGCCACCGAGGCGCTGCGAGGTTTCCGCCCGGGCTCTGTGCAGCCTGAGCTGCCGGTGCTGTTGATGACGCTTGCCGACAGCTGCTTCCACGAGGGCAAGCTGGACGAGGCCGAACGCGCGCTTGCAGGCGCCGTGCTTTTCTGGACTCCCGCGAAGGAGGACCAGGACAGGCTTACCGGCATCGTTCCGGTTCCCACCAACGTTGAAGGCGGCGTGCTGCCCGACAAGTCTGCCGCGGCGCTGGCTCTCATGGACCTGGCGGAGGTGCGCAGAGCGGAGAAGAAACCTGGGGAGGCGGTCAAGGCATACAGGCTGGCCGAGCAATTCAAGGAGGAGCTGCTCGGGCAGGACCAGGCGCAGCTACCGCGCTCTCTGCTGACGCTGGCCTGGCTCTACGAGCAGGCCGGTGATTACGCGGACGCCGAGCCGCTCTACAAAAGAGCCTGGTCGCTGTCCGAGAAAGCCAGGGGCGGCCGCAACCCGGAGGTGGCGATCATCCTCAACAGGTACGCGGATCTTCTCTGGCGCTCCAATCGCTGGATCGAAGCGATTATCTTCAAGGTGCGGGCGCAACTGACCAGGGCATGAAAGCTTGTGGTCGGACGGCGCCGGGTCGGCCGGCGGGCGGGGCTGCTGGCTTTAAGGGTCCGACTGCTCGAGGCGCTGCTGCTCCTCCTCGCGCTGCCGCTGCAGCATCTTCTCCTCGTACTCCCTGGCCTCCAGCCGCTTGCGCATGAAGCGGTCGAGCTCCTCCCGGCGCCGCCGGCGGAGTTCGTTCTCCCGCGCGCGCTTCTCTTGATACTGCTCCTCTGCCCGCTGGCTGGCCCGCTCCTCGCGGCGCTTGCGAATCTTCTCGTACCAGCTCATGCCAGGGGACCTCCATGTGCTCGCGGCCCGGGTGCTTAATGAATTATTGTACCCGCGGCGCAGCTCCGCGTATCGTCCCCGTCCGGCAATCCCTTGCCGCCCAACGAAGCAGAGGATAAACTTAGCTAAGTAAACTGTTTGCTCTGCTAATGGATTGAGATGGGCAGAACTCGCCACACCCTGCAGTGCGCCTCCCAGGTCGTGGAAACGGTTCCGGCAATCATGCGACTGATTCGCATGGGCATGCGCGGTGCCGGGGCGGACCTTTCCGTGTCGCAGGTGCGCGTGCTGGCCTACCTGAACCGCAAGCCCGGCGCCTGCGTGTCCGAAGTCGGCGAAGAGCTGGACGTCACCATAGCCTCGGCTTCCGTGCTCGTAGACCGCCTGGTCCGCCGCAAGCTGGTACGGCGAGAAGACGACCACCAGGAGCGGCGCCGGGTTCGCCTCATGCTCACCGCCTCCGGGCAGCAGAGCCTGGCCGATGTGCGCGAGCACGTGCAGGCTTTCATCGCCGGCATCCTGAACACCGGCGAGCCCGAGCATCTGGAGAGAATAAGCGACGGGCTCGAGCTCCTGCAGAAGGCGGCAAAATCCTTCGGCACCAACAAGACCAGAATAGGCGCGGCGTCCGCCGCCGAGCTGGAGCAATGAAAGACAAGGCCCTTACGAAACCGAAACATGAAAAGCAGCTCGGCGACGACAAGCCGCCGGCCGCTTCCGCCGCCCGCCTGCGGGTGGTGGCTGCGGTGGTCATCGTGGCGGCGCTTGTCGGAGCGCTGGCTTATTACCGTTCGGCCGACGAGGCGAGCAAGCGGGCGGCGGCGAAAAAGGAGCGCGACGTGCCGGTCGTTGTCGCCAGGGCGACAATCCAGCAGGTGCCGATTCGGATAAAGACAATCGGCAACGTGCTGCCCTACTCGGTGGTCAACGTCCTGCCGCAGGTGAACGGGCAACTGACGAAAGTGTATTTCACCCAGGGCCAGTTCGTCCGAAAGGGCGATCCGCTCTTTCAGATAGATCCCAGCCCGTACCAGGCTGCCCTGGATCAGGCGGAGGGCAACGTGGCCAGAGACAGGGCGCAGATCCAGACCGCCCAGGCCAACCTGGCCAGGGATCTGGCCCAGGTGGGGCAGCTTCGCGCCAACCTGCAAAAGGACAGCGCCCAGCTCAAGTTCGCCAGCGCGGAAAAGGAGCGCTACAACATGCTGGTCAATCAGGGGGCGGTTTCGCGCGAGCAGAGCGACCAGATGATGACCAACGAGGCCACCGGCTCGGCGGCCGTGGAGGCGGACAGGAAGGCGATCGAGAACGCCCTCAGCGTCGTCAACGCCGACCGGGCCATGATCGACACGGCCAGGGGAACCCTGAAGGCCGATGAGGCCGCCGCGAAAAACGCCCGCATCCAGCTGGGCTGGACGCTCATCCGCTCGCCAATCGACGGCAGGACCGGCAGCCTGAACGTATACCAGGGCAACATCGTCAACGCCAACAACGCCAACACGCCGCTGGTGAGCATCTACCAGGTGCAGCCTATCTACATCTCCTTTACCGTCGCCGAGCAGTATCTGGATCAGATCCGGCGGGCGATGGCCAGCAACACGCTGCGCGTGCAGGCGCTTCTCGAGGGCGTGAAGACTGACAGCGTCGAGGGCGCCGTCTCCTTTCTGGAGAACTCGGTCAACACCACCACCGGCACCGTCACCTTGAGAGCCACCTTTGCCAACGCGGACAAGCACCTCTACCCGGGCCAGTTCGTCGACGTGATCGTCACCATGCCCCCGGATGGCAAGACGGTTGTCATTCCGGCTTCGGCGGTGCAGACGAGCCAGCAAGGCAACTGCGTCTACGTGGTCAGGCCCGGCAACAAAGTCGACTTCCTGCCGGTGGATCTCAGGAGAACTTACGGCGAGTGGGCGGCGATCGGCTCCGGCATCAACGCGGGCGACGTGGTGGTGACCGACGGGCAGCTCCAATTGATTCCTGGCGCCAGGGTTCGCATCGTACGCGAGGAGCGCCGGGAATCCGGCAGGTAGCCGTGAACGCTTCCAGACTGTTTATCGCGCGCCCGGTGATGACGACGCTGGTGATGGTGGCGATAATCGTCTTCGGGTGCGTCGCCTTCTTCACGCTGCCGGTCAACGATCTGCCCGCCGTCGATTTCCCGACGATCATGGTGCAATCCAGCCTGCCCGGGGCCAATGCCGAGACCATGGCCTCGGCGGTGGCCACGCCGCTGGAGAAGCAGTTCGGCACTATTGCCGGGCTGGAGTCGATGACCTCGACGAACTCGTTCGGCAATTCGCAGATTACCCTGCAGTTCAGCCTGGAGCGCAATATCGACGGGGCGGCGCAGGACGTGCAGGCGGCAATTGTCGCCGCCAGGCCGCTCCTGCCCACCAGCATGCCGGTGCCGCCCGTGTTCCGTAAGGTCAACCCGGCCGACATGCCGGTGCTCTATATCGCGCTGAGCTCGCCGACGCTTCCGCTCTATACGGTGGACGAGTACGCGGAGAACATGATTGCACCCCGCATCTCCATGGTGAGCGGCGTGGCGCAGGTTCAGGTCTTTGGCTCGCAGATCTACGCGCCGCACATCCAGATCGATCCCAGGAAGCTGTCCTCCTACGGGCTGGGCATCGACGAGGTGGTGGCGGCCGTGCAGAAAAGCAACGTCAACATGCCGACGGGCACGCTCTACGGCAGGCGGCGGGCATACAACGTGAGGGTCAACGGGCAGCTTTTCAACGCCGAGGCCTTCAAGCCGGTGATCGTCACCTACCGCAACGGCTCGCCGGTGCGCCTGAGCGACATCGGCACCGTCGTGGACAGCGTGCAGACCGACAAGGTGGCAAGCTGGTACAACAACACACGCGCGGTGATCCTGGCTGTGCAGCGCCAGCCCGGGACGAACACGATTCAAATTATCGACAACATCAAGACCATGCTGCCCACCTTTCGCGCCATCATGCCCGGCGCGGTCAGCCTGAACGTCCTTTACGATCGATCGCTGTCCATTCGCAAATCCGTGGCCGACGTGGAACGCACGCTGCTGGTGACGCTTATCCTGGTCGTCGCGGTCATCTTCCTCTTTCTCGGCAACACATCCTCTACCGTGATCGCCAGCCTCTCGCTGCCGGTCTCCATTATCGGCACGTTTGCGGCCATGAAGGTCCTCGGTTTTACCGTGAACAACATCTCTTTGATGGCCCTTACGCTTTGCGTCGGCTTCGTCATCGACGACGCCATCGTCGTGCTGGAGAACATAGTCAGGCACATGGAGATGGGAGAGCCCCCGCTCCCGGCCGCCTTCAACGGCTCGCGGGAGATCTGGTTCACGATCATCTCGATGACGCTTTCGCTGGTGGCCGTGTTCATTCCGGTGCTCCTGCTGGGCGGCATCATCGGGCGCCTCTTCTTCGAGTTCGGCGCCACTTTGAGCGCGGCCATTCTGATTTCCGGATTCGTGTCGCTGTCGCTGACCCCGATGTTGTGCAGCCGCTTCTTGCGGGGCGGCGGCGAGGCAAGACGGGGCAAGCTCAGCGCTTGCTCGGAGGCGGCTTTCCACTGGCTTGTGGAGCTCTATCGGGTCACCCTGGAGTTCAGCCTGCGGCATCGCCCCTGGGTGGTCGCCATGTTTGCCGCCATGGTGCTGGCCACCGGCTACCTGGTGGGTGTGGTGCCAAAGGGGTTCATGCCCACGGAGGACATGGGGCAGATCTTCGGGATGACGGAGGCGTCTCAGGGAATCTCCTTCGAGGAGATGGTGCGTCACCAGAAGAAGCTGGCCGCCATCGTCGCCGCGGATCCCAACGTGCAGGGTTTCATGTCCTCCGTGGGGGCGGGCGGGCCCAACACGGCCGGCAATCAGGGGCGGATCTTCATGGTCTTGAAGCCGCAGCCGGAAAGGAAGATCAAGAAGGTGGACGACATCATCCAGTCGTTCAGGCGCAAGACGGCGCACATCCCCGGCATCCGGCTTTTCCTGCAGGCGATGCCGTCAATACGGGTGGGCGGGCACCTGACCAAGGCGGTCTACCAGCTCACCCTGTCGGGCTCCGACACGGCCGAGCTCTACGGCGCCTCCATCGACCTCGAAAAGAGGATGCGCGAGATCCCGGGACTGGTCGATGTGAACAGCGACCTTCAGATAAAGGATCTGCAGCTAGCCGTGGACTGCGATCGCGACCGGCTGGCCAAGGTGGGGGTGACCATGCAGCAGATCCAGGACGCGCTCAACAGCGCCTACTCCCAGCGCCAGGTGGGGACGATCTACACGGACAGGAACCAGTACTGGGTTCTCTGCGAGCTTCTCCCCCAGTGCAATAAGGACCCTTCCATGCTGAGCTGGCTGCGCATACGCTCCAGGTCGGGCCAGCTCATTCCGCTCAACGCCGTGGCCGAGGTGCATCGCACCGCGGGCCCGATGATGATCAATCACCTCGGCCAGTTCCCCTCGGTGACCCTGTCGTTCAATCTCAAGCCCGGGGTGCCGCTGGGGGACGCGGTGGAGCGGGTCAAGGAGCTGGCGCGGCAGGCCCTGCCCGCCGGCGTCAACTACAGCTTTCAGGGGAGCGCCCAGCTGTTCGAAAGCTCGATGCGCGACTTCGGCTGGCTGCTTCTCATCGCCGTTCTGGTCATCTACATCGTGCTCGGGATCCTCTACGAGAGCTTCATTCACCCGCTCACGATCCTCTCCGGCCTGCCGTCGGCCGGACTCGGCGCCCTCATCACGCTTCTTGTCTTCAACATGCCGCTGGATATTTACGGTTTCCTCGGGCTCATCCTGCTCATCGGCATCGTCAAGAAAAACGCGATCATGATGATCGACTTTGCCATCGATCACCAGCGGGACCATGACTCCTCGGCCGAGGAGGCGATACATGAGGCGTGCCTGGTCCGCTTCCGCCCGATCATGATGACGACCATGGCGGCGCTTCTGGGCAGCCTGCCGATCGCAACCGGGCTCGGCGCCGGCGGCGAGACCCGGCAGCCGCTCGGTCTGACAATCGTCGGTGGGCTTCTGGTGTCGCAGCTGGTCACGCTCTACATAACGCCGGTCTTTTACATCTATCTCGATCGTCTCCAGGCGTGGGTCGCCGATCTTGGACGCCGGCTAACTCGCCGGGAGGCCGTCTCATGAGCTCGGGCAATCTCTTCATTGTGCGCCCGGTGATGACGACGCTCGTCATGGTGGCGATCCTGCTTTTCGGGGTGATCGGCTACCGGGCGCTGCCGATAAGCAACCTGCCCAACGTCGACTTCCCGACCATCCTCGTCACCAGCCAGCTGCCCGGCGCCAGCGCCGAGACGATGGCCTCGGCAGTCTCCATGCCGCTGGAAAAGCAGTTCGCCACCATCTCCGGGCTCGTGCAGATGACCTCGACAAGCACGCTGGGGCAATCGCAGATCACCTTGCAGTTCGACCCGGCCCGCAACATGGACGGCGCGGCCCTGGACGTGCAGGCGTCGATAACCGCGGCCTCGAAGCAGCTTCCCACGCAGATGACCGTCCCCCCGACCTTCGCCAAGGTCAACCCGGCAAGCCAGCCGGTCATATACCTGGCTGTCAGCTCGAGCACGATGCCGCTGCATATGGTGGACTATTACGCGGAAACCGTGATCGCCCAGCGGATGGCCCGCGTCAGCGGCGTGGCTCAGGTGCAGGTGAACGGCTCCCAGGTGTACGCGGTTCGCGTGCAGGTCAATCCGCAGAGGCTGGCGGCGTACGGGCTGGGAATCGACGACGTGATGAACGCCGTGGCGCAGGCCAACCAGAACCAGCCGACCGGCACCCTCTGGGGAACCAAGCAGGCCTTCACGATCCAGTCCAACGGGCAGCTGCTGAAGGCGGACGCTTACAGGCCGCTGATCATTACCTATCACGGCAACGATCCGATCCGCCTGGCCGATGTAGCCGACGTGATCGACAGCGTGCAGAACGACAAGGAGGCCGGCTGGTACAACGGCAAGGCCGGCGTGATCCTGGCCGTCCTTCGCCAGCCCGGGGCCAACACCATTCAGGTGGCCGACAGCATAAAGAAGCTGCTGCCGACCTTCAGGGACACGGTTCCGCGGGCGATCGACCTGGATGTGCTCTATGACCAGTCGACGTCGATCCGCAACTCGGTCGACGACGTTCAGTTCACGCTTTTGCTTACCGTCGCTCTGGTGGTGCTGGTGATCTTCCTCTTCCTGGGAAACGCGTCGGCAACCGTCATACCGAGCATGGCCCTGCCCATCTCCATCGTCGGAACCTTCGCCGCCATGAAGCTCCTCGGTTTCAGCCTGAACAACCTGACGCTCATGGCGCTTTCGCTTTCGGTGGGGTTCGTCGTCGATGACGCCATCGTCATGCTGGAGAACATCGTCAGGCACATGGAGATGGGCAAGCCGCCCATGACGGCGGCACTGGACGGTGCCCGCGAGATCGGCTTCACGATCTTCTCCATGACACTGTCGCTGGTGGCGGTGTTCATCCCCGTGCTGCTGCTGCCGGGCATCGTCGGCCGGCTTTTCAACGAATTCGCCGTCACGATAAGCGTGGCCATCCTCATCTCGGGCTTCATCTCCGTAAGCTTCACGCCCATGCTTTGCAGCCGCTTCCTGAGCCCGGAAAGCCAGATGAGCGAAAGCTGGATCCACCGCGCCTCCAGCGCGGTTTTCGCGTGGATGCTGGATTATTACCGGAAGACGCTGCAGCTTGCGCTGCAGCACAAGCGGGCGGTCATGGCCGGCTTCCTGGTCATGCTGGTGGCCACCGCGGTGCTGCTGGTCGAGATGCCAAAAGGGTTCATGCCGGACGAGGACACCAATCAGATCCTTTGCATGACTGAAGCCGAGCAGGGATGCTCGTTCGAGGCCATGGCCCGGCACCACCGGGAGCTGACCGACATCATCTCCGCCGATCGAAACGTGCAATCGGTCATGTCCAGCATCGGCGTCGGCAACGGCAGCCCCAACCTGGCGCTCAACCAGGGGCGGATCCTGATTGTGCTCAAGCCGCGCGGTCAACGCCAGCTCAATGTCGACCAGGTGATAGCCGAGCTGGCGGCGAAACTGACCGGCGTGCCGGGCATCAACGCATACCTGCAGAACCCGCCGACGGTGGCAATCGGCGGGCAGGTGACCAAGAGCCTTTACCAGTTCACCCTGTCCAGCCCGAATACCGGCGAGCTCTATGAGGCCTCGCGCAAACTGCAGGCTCGGATCGCCCTTATCCCCGGGGTTACCGATGTCGCCAGCGACCTGCAGGTGGACAACCCGGAGGTGCACCTGACGGTCGACCGCGACAAAGCGTCCAGGCTGGGCCTAACCATGGAGCAGATCGAGGATGCGCTCGACAGCGGCTACGCGCAAAGGCAGATCTCCACGATGTACATGCCGACCAACCAGTACTGGGTGGTGATCGAGGTGCAGCCGCAGTATTACCGTGACCCGTCCATGCTGCATGCCCTCTACGTGCGCAGCGGCACGGGCAGGCTGGTGCCGCTCGACGCCGTGGCCGACCTTCAGCTGGGCACCGGACCGATGCTTATCAACCACCTGGGCCAGTTCCCCTCGGTGACCATCTCGTTTAACCTCAAGCCAGGCGTCTCGCTGGGGCAGGTCGTGGGACGGATAAAGGAGCTGGCCAGGCAGACGGTTCCGCGCTCGGTGACGACCGGCTTCCAGGGCACCGCGCAGGCGTTCGAGGACTCGCTGCAGAACCTCTGGGCGCTTCTCCTGCTGGCGATCCTGGTCATCTATATCGTCCTGGGCATACTCTACGAGAGCTTCGTGCACCCGCTCACCATCCTGTCGGGGCTGCCATCGGCCGGGTTGGGCGCCCTGGTGATCCTCATGCTGTTCCACATCGATCTGAACATCTACGGATTCCTGGGCTTGATCATGCTGATTGGCATCGTCAAGAAAAACGCGATCATGATGATCGACTTTGCCCTCGATGCCGAGCGCCACGAGGGCAAGGACCATGAAAGAGCGATTTACGAGGCGTGCTTGACCCGCTTCCGCCCGATCATGATGACGACCATGGCCGCCCTCATGGGCGGTCTGCCGATCGCGGTCGGGCTCGGTGCCGGCTCGGAGGCCAGGCAACCGCTCGGTCTCACGGTGGTTGGCGGGCTGCTGGTCTCCCAGATGGTCACCCTGTACATTACCCCCGTCTTTTACATCTACCTGTCGCGCCTGAAGGAGCGCGTTCAAAAACCCGCCCCGCCACAGGCGCCGGCCGGCCTCGATGCGGATGACGTCGGCGAGAAGGCCGGTCACCGCTGACGGCCTGGTGCTGCGGGCGCCACAACCGCCGCCGGAGCGGAAGCTGAAACTTTTCTGCCTCTACCGCGGGGTCAAAGATGTTCTCGGATCGGCAAGCCCCAATACTGTTCGGTTAGCGCCTTAAAGAAGCGGAGGCAAGTGCAGAGGCACCTCCCGTGAAGTTTTGTCCAGCAGCTGGATGCATTGTGCGAAGTTCACTTTTGTTGTGGGGCGTGTTTCACGAGGACAAGCGGCCAGTTGCTCATCTTCCGCTTCACGCCACGCGGATTACGGCGTCCGCGACTGGATACGACACGTTCTTGCAAGATCTCATCGAGCACACTGTTGTGAACTGCGATTTGATCAAACGGGGAAAGGCCGCCATGAGCGGCAGCTTTCGCCGGACCACACGTACGGTGTGTAAGAATGACAGTTTGTCTGGATCTTCATCAGCGAAGGAAACGATCGGCGGCCTGATACAGGGCATGCCACAGTGCCAGCACATCGCGGTGCGCCCGCCCAGGCAGTACGACCAGACTTTGCTGCCACTGCGATGCACTACTCGACACACAGGAGAAGCGGAGGATTCACGAATGGATGACAAGCGGCCTGAATTTCCCTTGCCAGACCGGCCTAAAGTCAATTTGGCAAAAACGCCCATGACATCTAGATGACAAATACGCGCAGTTTTACGCTGGCGCTAACATCTCGACCCTTGTCTCATTTCCAGGGGAGAACTTTGACTAGGGCGGTCGAAACACAGGAACGAATTTCATCATTGCGAATCGGTCCGAAGCGAAAACACGCTTGCAGCAGCGAGCCCGGATGCCACCGCCCTCTGTCAATATGGCACCAGTAAGCAGACAGGTAATTCTGCAGATACTTGCGGCTGATGCCCTGATAGTGCTTGTGGACAAAGTCGATCACGGCTTTCACCAGTGCGTCCGCTGGAGCTGCAAGCTCCGGCCAAGCTCCAGAGCGCGGATTGCCGATCTTCCCGCTCGGCACGCTCTTGTCATCGATCGTGCGGACGTAGCGGTCGCCAGCCCGGCGACGGATGTGGCCTGCCAACTCCAGGAACGTCAAAAGCGAGGACACTTCACCGGCCGGCAAGCCGGTGCGCACGCATATAGCATCGAAGTGAACTTCCCGCTCTTTTAGAACCTCGTATAGTTCCTGCTCCCGGGCGGACATAGGCGGGCTGTCTATCAATGGTCCAGGCTGCGCGCCCTCTTTGCTGTCCCCTGCTGACTCAGGCACGGAATCGGTCTTACCCGCTGGCTGCCAAGCAAGAGAGCGTGGTGGTTCCCAGGCTTCGCCAGCTGCCCTGTGATCACCGAGTCCGGCACATCCCGGCTGTGCTGGAAGACTCCCGCCAATGTGCTCTTCCTCGGCGAGCGGGTGAGATCTAGCGGGGGTGTTCCGGCTGCGTTTACAGATCAGCGGTGAGAAGAGCGAAGACGGGAGAGTGCAGGCAGTGTCGCCCATTTCGCTTTGAATCACTGTCGCCAGCTTATTGAAGATGTGCCAGGCTGTGGAATAGGCGATCCCGACAAGTTTGTGAAACTGACATGAACTTATGTTGATGCCGCGCTCCATAAACCAGATGGCTGCCAGCCAAGCCCGAGGCAGCCGGATGTGGTGAAAGAAAGTTCCTGCCGTTAGCCAGGTAGACTGCCCGCACTGCCTGCAAGCCACAACCCTGGCAGAGAATGTTGTGTCTAAAGCCTGACTGCCACAATGGCGGCATCTGATGGTGCCATCGTGGCAGGCTCTTTTGCATAACTCCTCTAGACACTCCTTGTTGGTGGGAAACCGGGTGTTGAACTGCTGCCACAGCTCAGCCAGCAGCAGGTGAGAGCCTGACTGCAGTTGTGCTGGTGATCCTGGAAGGGTGGGGTGGGTATTCACAGGCAGTCCTCCAGCGTCTACTGAATAAACGATCCTCGACGGCAAAAGGTTCAATGGAGGTTGATAAATTCTTGGAATAGCTAGCCAAATTTAAGCTCGACAAGCAGCCAGGGTTTTCTCCAGGAAAGTTAACCGATATCGGTAAAATTCCACCCCGACTTGGTCCCGCCCAGGCAAACTGGGTTCCCTGGTAGTCAATAGCTGCTATCCTGCGGATTCTCACGCCAAGAGGCCACCGATTCTCAGGTCAAGGGGCCGCCTTTCTCAGTGGTGGGTCACCATTCTCGTATCCCGCCACCATTCTCGGCGGCTGGCCCACCGCTTTCGCCTGAGGCGCTATTTGTCCGATAAGCTTGCGCAAAAGGTGGCGTGCGAAAGTTTAATAGATCGACAAATCGCCAGAGCCGTAGGGCTTTCGCGAACGACGGTAATGAGATACGTGGGAAGGGCGGAGGCTGCGGGCATATCATGGCTGTTGCCGGACGGGCTGACCGAGGCCAAGCTCGTTGAGATTCTGGCGGCACGTGAGGTGGCCCCGGTTAGTCAGGGCAGAAATGTTTAGCGCTAAGAGTAGATCTACATCAATCTTCTTCAAGCGTGGTCTGTCAGGGCCACGTTCGATCCTACTGATACCATATCCGGTGCAACAACAACATCTTCGTGAATAGAAAGAATTCCTGGTAAGGGCATGATAAGCACCGGGGCAATAATGCCTACGCTGTCTGCCTGAGCCAGGCTGCCTTTATTGTACTTCAGGCTCCTCCAGAGCCGTTCAACCATGACGTTGTCCATCCAGCGGACACGCCCATCCATACTGACTTTGACTCCATGGTCTTGCAGGCAGTTTACGAAGTCTGGGGGTGAATTGACTGCCCTGGTCGGTATTGGAGATCTCCGGTTTGCCGAGACGGAATGCATCCCGGAGTGCCTCAACACACAAGTCAGGGTCCATCGTTTTGGACAGGCGCCAGGACAACACCAGCCGGCTGTACCAGTCAATGATTGCCACGACATAGACAAAGCCCTTGCGCATGCGGATATAACTGAAATACCCAGCAGCTTCATCAAGCGCCGTACTCGCTTACGGCGGATGATGGATCCCTGACGCTTAAGAAGTTCCCGCAGTCGCCGAGCTCCCAGAAATGGAATATCGGTAAAGAACCTGTTTATCGCCCGTAAAAGCTCGAGCATCTCGGCGCTCGGTCCAACTGGCTCATAGTACAACATTGATCAGTTCACCTACAATAGCTCGCCCTGTTCCCCGGTGGATAGCTGCGCATGATCCCTGTCCACCTGCTCCTTCCGCTGTGCCCGGCTCATCGACCGAGCACAGGAGATAAAAAATCGCGCTCGACCTCAAGCTTGCCGATTTTTTGTACAGCGCCTCTACCTCCTCCTCCGTAACTATGCCCTTTGCAGTGGCATTGGCATTTCCATCAAACAGCGTTGCCAACCCAGCCAGCGCCAATTTCTTTCATTTTTGAATCTAACTGGGATGCACACCTTATTTCGTCGCCAGCTGGGCTATCGTCCCTTCCTCGCGTATGGCGGCCAGCGCCACCTTTGCTGTAAATTCAGCACTGTGCTTCTTGCGTGTCCGCTTCGTCATTTCTGTGATCCCTGAAAACCGCTATTGTGCGATTTTGGGGGAGCAGTTTCTACCTTAGCTCGTGGCCTCAAATTCCGGGGCCATTACTCCCCGAGAAAAAGAACTGCCAGACGGTTCGTTTCTCAGCACCATGTATCCGGGCGACAAGAAGGACAAGAGAAACCAGAGAAACGGCATCACGGTGAGAGTGATTGAGTATACGTTAGAAGGCGTAGCTGACGCTGAGCCATTCTACCGAGTGATCACCACGATCCTCGACGCCGACAAATGCCCTGCTCAAAAACTGACTGCCGTATATCATGATGGCTGGGAGATTGAGAATTCACTGGGAGAATTGAAGAGTCAACTGCGAGGTTCGCGAATCGTATTGCGCAGCAAAACACCTCAGTTGGTCAGGCAGCAATTTTTCGGATTCATGATGGCACATTTTGCTAGCCGCGGCCTTATGCATGAAGCGGCCCTGAAGGCCGATGGAGATCCAGACAAACTGTCATTCTTACACACCGTCCCCGTGGTCCGGCGAAAGCTGCCGCTCATGGCGGCCTTTTCGCCCCTGTGATCAAATCGCAGTTCCCAACAGTGTGCTCGATGAGATCTTGCAAGAACGTATCGTATCCAGTCGCGGACACCGTAATCCGCGTGGCGTGAAGCGGAAGATGAGCAACTGGCCGGCTGTTCTCGTGAGACACGCCCCAGAACAAAAGCGAACTTCGCACAATGCATCCATGTGCTGAACAAAAACCCACGGGAGATGCCTCCGCAGTTGCTTCCGCTTCTTTAAAGTGCTAACCGAACAGTATTGCGGCAGGCCCGCTATACTCCCTGGCATCTCCGTAAGCTGAGCGGCTATATATATGGGGAACGTGGAATATTGTTGTTGAATAGAGTTCACCGCAGACACAAGGGCGAGGATTTGTTATGACAGACCGGTCCAACATCACCCGGCGCAAGTTTCTGGCGATGGCGGTCGCCGCCTACTGGGCTCAAAACCTGACCGGCGCGGGGGCGGCCGCCGGGCAGATGCCCTACCGGACACTGGGGCGGACAGGGGAGAAGGTCTCGCTTATCGGTCTCGGCGGGTATCACATCGGCAACCCGGACGAGCAGGAAGGCATCCGCATCATTCGCACGGCCATCGACAACGGCGTAAACTTCATGGACAACTGCTGGGACTACCACGCGGGGGACAGCGAGGTGCGCATGGGCAAGGCGCTGCGCGACGGCTATCGGGACAGGGTGTTCCTCATGACCAAGATCGACGGCCGCGACCGGAAGACCGCCGCCTCGCAGATTGACGACAGCCTGCGCCGGCTGCAGACGGACGTCATCGATCTGATGCAGATTCACGAGGTCAACGAGCTGGAGGACATCGAGCGGGTGTTCGCGAAAGGCGGCGCGCTGGAGGCGCTGCTTGCCGCGAAAAAGGCCGGCAAGGTCCGTTATATCGGCTTTACCGGGCACAAGAACCCGTTTCTGCATCTGAAGATGCTCGAGATGAGCCAGGCGCAGGGGCCGCGCTTCGATGCGGTTCAGATGCCGCTTAACGTGATGGACGCGCACTTCGAGAGCTTCGAGAAGCAGGTGCTGCCGGTTTTGTTGAAACACGACATCGGCGTGCTGGGCATGAAACCGCTCGGCGGCGGCCCCATACTTGAATGCCGGGCCGTCTCCGCGGTCGAGTGCCTGCATTACGCCATGAGCCTGCCCGCAAGCGTTGTCATCACCGGCTGCGACTCCATGGACAGGCTCGAGCAGGCGCTGGCGGCCGCCCGCTCCTTCCAGCCGCTGAGCGCCGCGGCGCGCGGAGCGCTCCTGGCGAAAACAGCCCACCTGGCCCAGGGCGGGCGCTTCGAGCACTACAAATCAAGCCACC
This sequence comes from Pseudomonadota bacterium, assembly GCA_021325555.1. Lineage (GTDB taxonomy): Bacteria > Cyanobacteriota > Vampirovibrionia > Obscuribacterales > Obscuribacteraceae > JAJPGY01. The sequence goes on from JAJPGY010000023.1 coordinate 262,648, forward strand.
ACTTCGACGGCACCTTCCATCACCCCGAATGGAAGGGATAAGAGCCGCCGGATGCGGGCGCCGGCCATTCGCCCTAGGCACGGGCGGCACGGCGGAAGCCGGTCATCTTTAAGTGCGGCCGGCCGTGGGCGCGCGGGCGAACGTGGGCGACGGCCGGCTGCGCTTCCGGCTTCGCCGGAGCGACCACCGCTTTTGCCGGCGCCGCCGCAGCAGCCGGCACCTCCTTGCCCTGCGCAAGCCCGTTTGCGGTCGTCACCGACTCAGGCGGGGCAGTGTCCGTCGTCACGGCGTCGCCGGCCCCGTGACTGCCGAGATACCAGATGCCGCCGGCGCTGGCGGTAAAGACTATCGCGACTAGTAAGGTGATCGGCCAGAGGCCGTCCCGCTCGCTGTAATATCCACTCATGCGCACCTCCCGAAGTTCAAGCTTTTCCACCAAGGCGGCAGACCCTTCCGTTTAGCCAGACGATTGCCGGCGTCAAAAGTTCTCGGCCAGCGGGACGATTTTCCGGCTCGCCTTGATAAGCTGGAAAGGATTCCCGGCCGCCAACCGTACCCTGCATGGAACTCACCGGCACAACGCTCGACGGCACCTATGAGATCCTGGAGCTGCTGGCGCACGGCTCCACCAGCGTCGTGTACAAGGCGAGGCACCGGCTGATGGATCGTCTGGTGGCAATAAAAATGCTTGCCGGCGCCGGAGCAGCCGACGACAGCCTCACCGACCGCTTGGGCCAGGCCTGCCGGGCTGTCAGCCTCCTGCACCATGAGAGCATCGTCGCGATTCACGACTTCGGGCTCTCCGCCGGCGGGCAACCGTATCTTGTCCTTGAATACGTGGAGGGGGAAAGCCTGGCGGCCGTGCTCGATCGCCAGGGACGGCTGTCCGTCGACGAGTTTGTCGGGGTCTTTCCCCGGGTCTGCGCGGCCCTGTCCTGCGCGCATGCCGGCAAGGTGGTGCATCGTGCCCTGAGCCCGGCAAAGATAATCGTCGGCGATCTGTCCGCTGAGTCGCCGCTGGTTAAGGTTCTCTTCTCCTCGATCGCCAGAAATGTGCCACCGGATGCGACCGGAGGATCGGGGCTCGGCACCGGCGGCGGCAATGGCTGCGCCCCCCTTTATATGAGTCCCGAGCAGTCCATGGGTCGACCGGTCGACGGCCGGTCGGACATTTATTCGCTGGGATGCATCATGTACCGGTCGTTGACGGGCGCAACTCCCTTTGCGGGCGATTCCGCCCTGGACATTGCAAGCCGGCACCTGAGCGAGCCAGTGCCGCCCTTTGCCACCGGCCGTCCGGCGGCGGCTGGAGCGCCCGCTGATCTCGAGCGCGCGGTGCTGCGCTGTCTGGAAAAGGATCCCGCCAGGCGGTGGCAGTCCGTCGCCGAGCTTGGTAATGCCATCACCGGCGCCCGCGTGCCCGCCGGCTCCGGCAACAAAGCAGGACAAACAGCTCCGCCGCTTCCCATGCCTGCCGGATTCACTCGGCTTCACAAGTCGATGGGCAGCCTGACGGCAACATCGAGAGCGGTACTGTCGGTGGTGGCAACATTGCTGCTCATCGCGACCGTGTTCGCCGCCTGGGCGTCGTCTTCCGGCTGGCAGACAATCATTACCGAGAGCAAGCTCCGATGGGAGATCTTCCGGCTGGCATACGGCGACCCGAGACTTCTGCCGCTGCAGCAGACGCTCGGAGACTCTTACTTTAAGTCCGGAAAGATACCGGAGGCGAAAGCGCAGTACGAGCAGGCCCTTCAGCAAGCGCTCAAATTGCCGGTTGGGAGCGACGATCTGCAGCTAACGCGAATTTTCGTCAAGCTGGCGCAATGCTACAGCAAAATGCCGCGAGGCCCGGAGACGGACGGGTTCCTCAAGACGTTCTACGATGCTTTCACGCCCAGACTCGTCCGCTGCGACCAGACGGGCAGGTGGAGCGAGAAAAACTCCCTGCTGGCCGAGCGCCTGAGGCTCGAGCAGTTGTTGTTGCCGGCGGGCAGCGAGCGCGAAATGGAGACGTTGCTCGGCATGGCGGAGTGCTGCAAGCAAATGAACAACCCCGGCCGGGCCCTGGCGCTGATTGAGAGGTGCAAGGCTCTGGCCCTTGCCGGCGAAAGAAGCCCCAATAAGGAGCAGGAGTATATCTGGGCCCTTAACAGCGAGGCGGATGCGTACAAACGGCAGCAGCAATATTTGCCGGCATTACGGGCCTGGGCAGAGGCCGCGCGGCGTCAGGAGAGGATTTCAGCACCAACGAATTCTGCTGCCATTTATTTTCGGCGCGCAATTTGTACCTGCTGCTATGAGCTACGCGATCTGGCAAGGGCCGAGACGATCGCCCGGCAGATAATTGCTGTGGACCAGCGTGCGGAACCTCCCAATCCCCATTTGTGGGAGGACGAGGGCATGCTTGTGGTAATTTTGCTCGATCGCGGAAAAGATGGGGAGGCGACAGCGCTTTGTGACAGCTTCGGGGCGGCAGCCGTCGGACAGGGGGAAGCGAGCAAGTGGCTGGCTTTGCAAGGACAGATTACTCAGCACTGCGTGATCGATCACCGGTACGCTCAGGCAGAGCTGATTCAAAAGAAAGCCCTCGAGGTCGCTTTGCGACACGGAGGGATTTCTGACAAGGTATCGGCGTTGCAGTGCATGGGCGAGGTTTACGCTGACGAGCACAAGTACCCGCAGGCGATCGCCAGCTTCAGGAAGATAGTGCAAATTATCCCGGCCGGGTCGATGCATGCTGCGCGCTCGTCTGCCCTCTGCGCCATGGGAAACACGTTTTCGGCCGGCGGGCGGTTTGCCGAAGCCAGAAAGAGTTACGAGCTTGCTCTTTCCGAGCAAAAGACCTTGCGCAAACCTTCCGACCCGGCCGTCGCCGGGATCTGCGCCAACCTGCGTATTGTCTGCCAGCAGCTAGGCGACGAGCAAGCTGCGGATTCATATTTACAGCAGGCAGTTCGCATCTGGGCGGAAAACGGGGACGCGGGTAGCATTACCACAAATCTGCGAGCCACCGAACAGGCACTTAAAGCTCAGAGAAAGAGCGCCCTGGCCGAGAACATGTTGAGGGAGGCTGGAGCAACAGCACGGCAGCACGGCCGTGACCCGTTGTGTACAGCGGCCGCCCTCTGGGAGCTCGCCATGCTTTATCAGGAGGACAACCGGCACGCCGAAGCGCGGAGGACGCTGGAGGAGGTGCTGGAGATCAGGCGCGCTAACCTCAGACCGGCTGATCCTGCTGTCGCCGGGACGTACCACGCTCTAGCCATGAGCTCCGTGGCGATGGGGGATGCAAAGGCGTTCGAGCAGTATGTCAGGCAGACTGCCGCCGCACACGAGCAGTCGGGCAACTGGCTGCTTGCGGCTCAAGACTGCCAGGCGGGCGGCGAACTGCTCGTCACTGCCGGCAAACTGCCTGAGGGAGCTCAGATGTTTAGAGAAGGACTTGCCTGCTTGCAGCGAGCCGCTTCCGACCGCGCGACCGCCTTCACCACCGCATGCCTGTTGCGGGATCTCGGCTACGTGAACAGCAAGCAGGGCAAATTCACCGAAGCAAGCCAGCACTACCTGCAGGCCCTCCATCTTCTCAAGTCCAGCGGCTACCAGAAGAAATTAGAATACGGATGGACGCTGATGCTGATCGGTTCTGACTATCTGACCCAGGGCGACAAGGAAAAGGCCCGCGCCTGGCTGAGCCGGGCAGGCGACGCGCTGATGTCCATGGACACCCCGCCCGATGCCAACTGGCTCTCGCAAATGGGCAGGACAGCCGGAGAGCTGGAGCAAGCCGGGGCTTATTCGCAGTGCGAGCGCCTGTTAACCCAGGTGCTGCCGCTTGTCAACAAGCCCGACTGCCCCGATCAGGCGCTTCGCCGCAGCGTTCTCGACGTTTACAGCAGATTGCTGGCTGACACAGGGCGCAATTCAGAGGCGCAGAGGGTCAAGGGCACGCTGCAAACGCTCGGGCCGCAGCAAGCGGCAGCCGCCCGGTAAAATATTCCCATGCTCAAGCGAATCTGCGTCTTTTGCGGCGCCCAGCCAGGCAGAAACGACATCTACCGGCAAACGGCGGTCTCTGTCGGGCAGTTGATTGCCGAAAAAGGGATAGGCCTGGTCTACGGCGGCGGGTCGGTCGGCCTCATGGGCACGATTGCCGATGCGGTGCTGGACGCCGGAGGAGATGTCATCGGAGTCATTCCGAAAGCCTTGTTCGACAAGGAGCTGGCGCACGGCGGTCTTCACCGGCTGCACGTCGTCGACTCGATGCACGAGCGCAAGGCGCTCATGGCCGAGCTGTCGGATGCCTTCCTGGCTCTGCCGGGCGGCTTCGGCACCCTGGAGGAGTTCATGGAGATCATCACCTGGTCTCAACTGGGCCTGCACGGCAAGCCTTGCGGTCTGCTCAACGTAAACGGTTACTACGATCGCCTGCTCGACATGTGCGATCACGGCGTCGCCGAAGGCTTCATCGCCGGCGCCGACCGCGCGCGCATCCTGGCGGATTCAAATCCCGGGCGACTGCTGGAAGCTCTTATCTCCCGCAAGGTGCCGGGGGCGACCAGGTGGATCCGCACCAGCGAGGTCTAAGGCAACCATAACAAGGATCAAACCCGCAGGCGGTACCCGACGCCCGGCTCGGTTATCAGATAGCGCGGCTGAGCAGGATCGTCTTCGAGCTTTTTTCTCAGGTTGGCCATGTAGACGCGCAGATAGTGCCCTTCCTTTGCGTAGCCCGGGCCCCAGATATTGCGCAGGAGAGTCTGCTGGGTCACGAGGCCGCCGGCATTTTTAACCAGCTCCAGCAGCAGCTTGTATTCGATCGGCGTCAGGTGCACCTGCCTATCATCCACGAAGACAAGGCGCTTGGACATGTCCACCCGCAGCTTCCCGGCGGTAAAAATCGGTTTTGTCTCCCGGGTTTGCGAGCGCTTTCTGAGCGCCACCCGCAAGCGGGCCAGCAGCTCCAGGACGCCGAACGGCTTGGTCAGGTAGTCGTCGGCGCCGAGATCGAGCGCCTGCACCTTGTCCGACTCCCTGTCGCGGACGGACAGGACGATAATCGGCACCGATGACCACTCGCGAACTCTTCTGGCAACCTCGGTTCCATCCATATCCGGCAGCCCGAGATCCAGGATGAGCAGATCCGGCGATGCCTCAGCGGTCAGCTTCAACCCCTCGGCTGCGTTCACGGCTTCCAGCGGGGTGAAGCCGTGCTCAGCCAGGGACACCCGGATAAACCGCCGGATCTCCGGCTCGTCCTCGATGATAAGCACCCTGGGGCTCGGCTCAGACATTACACATTTCCTCAAGCGGCTTAAGATTTTCCTTCCGGCTCCACCTCGACATGGGGCGCCTCGCCCCCGATGGGCAGAGTGACCAGGAAACTGACCCCCTCCCCCGGCTTGTTCTCCACGTGGATCCTCCCCTCGTGGGCCTCGACAATTGCCCGGCATATCGCCAGGCCCAGTCCCGCACCACCTGCAGTGCCGACGTTCTTTCCCCGGTAAAATTTGTCAAAGATCTTGTCCTCATCCTCCGGGGCAAGGCCGGCGCCCGGGTTGTGAACCGCGACCTGCACGTGGGAATCGAACCGCAGTGCCGAAACCGTGATCTCGCTGCCCGGGGACGAATATTTTACGGCATTGTCGAGGAGATTTATGAAAAGCTGCTGCACGAGAAGCTCATCCATGACGATAAGCGGAAGATCGTCAGGCAGCCGCACGATAACACGGTAACCGCGGAGCCGGCGCTCAAGGCGGTTAATTGCCACTCCGATCACCTCTTCGAGGACGTGCCATTCCTTCTTCGGCGTCACCGCCCCAGACTCGAGCCTGGTCATCTCCAGAAGATTGCCGACCAGCCTGTTGAGCCGGTCGGCCTCATCATAAATTGATTGCAGCAGCTCTCGCGCGGTATGCGGGCTCATCGCCTCAAAGCTGGCCAGAAGAGAGCTGGCAGCACCGGTGATTGCCGAAAGAGGCGTGCGCAGGTCGTGCGAGACGGAGCTCAGCAGCGCGCTTCGCAAGCGCTCCTTCTCGGCGCGAAGATTGGCCTCCTCCTTCGCCCTCCATAGCACGGTGCGTTCGATGGCCACGGCAGCCTGATTGGCGAAGGACAGGAGCAGGTTGACATCCGACGGCCCGATGAACGTCCCGCTCGTGCCCGGCAGCAACCCCAGAACGCCCACGGTTCGGCTGCCCCCGATCATCGGCACGTACAGCCCGCAATTGGCGTGATTCGGTCCGCGTTGCGGTCTGATGATGCTGTTCTGGTCGAACGACTGCCGGCAGGCCGCCAGCTCGTCAGCCGCAAGGAAGGTTCCTTCTTCCACGTAAGCCGGCGCCGGGCCGCCATTGTCGTCCGCCAGGGCCAGGACGATCTTCAGGCGAAAGGCCCTTTTGATATGCTGCGCGACCACGTTGAGCAGCTCCTGAACCTCGCGCGCCTGAGAGAGGTCGCGGCTCAAAAGATACTGCAGCTCGGCGCGCTTCTCCTTCTCCCTGGCCAGCAAAGCGCGCTGTCTGGCGCCGGCCGACAGCTCGCTTACCACCAGCGCCACCACCAGCAGAACACCCAGGCTGAAGACGTAGCGCGGCTGCGGGCCGACCAGCTCGAATATTGGCGGAACGCTGAAGTACTGGAGCGAGATCAGGCTCATGACGAACATGAACAGCGCCGGCACCCTGCCCAGGGTGGCGGCGGCCATCAGCACCGCCAGCAGGTAGATCATGATCAGGTTCGTCGGGTGCGCCTTCCAGGAGACCAGCGAGGTAACCGCCGTGGCGCCGCCGAAGATCGCCATCGTCAGCAAGATGGTTTTCCAGGGCACGCGTATAAGGAGACGCCCGCCGGCTTTTGCTCCCGGCTGGCCAAGATACAACAGATCCCCCGCAATCGCCTGAGTGCGGAGGGAGGTGCGGGAGGCTGCCGGAGAACGTGTGGATTGTTCCTCAGCCATTATTCTCCCCTGCGGCCGGATCTGTTGCCCCCACTATTTTAACCATGCGGGGTTTAACCATGCGAGGCAGGCCCGGCGGGTGGTTCGGCGCACCCGCCGGGCCGCCGCGCTAGGCAGCGCACCACTGCGGTCCGGGCCGACCCGTCTTAATGCGCCTGATGGTTGTCAGAGCCCGCCAGCTCACGTACGGATTGGCGTCGTCGACGAGCTCTTCGAGAATCTGAATCGGGGCGTTGTAGTTTTCTGCAAGCCTGTACCTTACGTCGGGGTTTTCATCCTTCATGAGCAGAAGCAGAACGGAAAGCGGCGTGTGTACGTTTTCGGCAACCGCCATCCGCACCTCCGGAGAATGATTGGATGCCAGGTAACTCAGCGTCAGCGCATCCGTCCTCGGGCTTTCGGCAATCTTCTCTAATGTCCTTGTGGTCCTCATTGTCCTGACCCCCTTTCCTTCAACGTCACCATCTAACACCGCCGGGGCGTAAATGAGACGTTAAAAATGAGGAGCGCCGGCGCCACGCCCCGGGGACAGGCACGGGTGCCGGTCAGCAGGAGGGACAAACAGGACACACTTTGCGCATGGTTTAGCGCGGATTTCATCGAAGAGTCATTCCTACTAAGAAAATTCCGCGGCTCAATGATCGGCAGGCACTGAATCGCTCATTCCGCCAGCCGTCAGAAAACGTTTGAAGGATGCGCGTACATCAAAGCCATCAGGCAACGTATCAATCTGATGATAGCTGCCGACTTGTTGAGGATGGGATTCTATCGTGGCTGAAAAACGTTCTTCTGGCACACTAACCTCGTCGAACAGCTGCCGCGAACGCCCTTCATAACGAAGGGTATCATGACGTTTGCGAACCTTTACGACGCGCTGCGGCGCCTTGTGTGACACTTCAATCTCGATAGCATCGAAATCAACTATAAAATCGCTCCACAATAGAGTGTTGTCATAGGAGCAATTCTGGCAAAAACAGCGCACGTAGTAGTGAATGAAGTAGCTGGTCTTTGATGTACCCTCCACTTTCGAGCCATAGGGCCAACGCACAAGATGCCAATATTGCTTGCTAGAGTCCTGCTGCATCCCGAATGTTGCGTCTGTGCGGTTAAAGTAGCCAGTAGAGTTATAGATGTTCTTGCCGTTTTCGTTTCCATAGAGGGAAAATACGCGCTCCGTATGCCATTGTCCCGCTAGCCATGATGGAATCTGAACCCAGGTCTCTTGTGTCGCTGGCAGTGGCAACAGCGAATCTGACCATGGCATGCCCTTGTGGAGTCTGGGTAAGACTTTTTCTTGCCATTCCTCGACTCGCAGTCGATGCTGCGGCGGAAACTCGTCTTCGCCAACGACGTTTGCATCGGTCACCGATCCCTGCAATACCTTGGCGTTGGCACCGGCCGACAAAATCAAACATGCTGTAAAGGCTATTGCCGTTCGCATACAGAAAAACAATCTTAAGCCTTCCTTCGGCAGCAAACAGACGCGGTTGTACACTGGCAGCGACATCCATTCAGGCCAAAACGTCTTCATATGCCTGGCCCACAGCCGGTATGCTCTGTTTGACGACCAAATAGATGCTTTCGTCGACGTCCTCGGACATCGCCGCCACCTTCAAGTACTCGACAATGAGCGCCAGCTCGACCAGATACGCCGGTAGCTTCTCTTTACGCGACAGCACTTCCAGGCCCCACTCAATGACAGCCACTGCCTGCCTGTTCTGCCGCCGCAGCTCAAGATCCGACGGTATGCCCCTGCTGGACTGAGAGGCTGAGATCAATTTCTCCAGCTCTTTCTCCTCACCGCAATCTGACAGATCGCCTCGGTACGAACGCGCAAACCCGGCAATCCGAGTAAGAATCGGATCGAAGGCAGCGTCAAGGTCTTTCAGCCAGGATTCGATAACCTTCTCCGGCTTGTTCCGCGTCGTGCCCGCGCACCGTAAAAACCAGAACGACAGCACCGGCTCAAAGGCGTACGGATGAACGCCGGCCAGGATGGCTCCGCTCACCGCGCCGTCTATAACCGCGAACGCCCAGTCAAACAGCGCCATTGTCCTGCCGACACCATCATCAGACGTCCCCCGGCGCCGGCTCCTTACTGCCGATCGGTCTTCAGCCACCTTGAGCTGCCTCCTGGGCTTTCAAAGAGGTGATCTTTCAAGCGTTGCATGTGTACTGTCACAAGATTTTAGCTGATCGTGCAGGCCCGCCGTTTGGTGTTAACGGCAAGATTAAAGCGCGGGAAGTCGGCAGCGGGAAAGGTGGATCGCCTTGGACTTAGCAGGAATGCTCGGCAGCAGTGCCAATGCAGCCGTTCCGCCCCCTTGGCGACAGCTGAAGCCGTTCGCCTGCGGCGGCGTTGCAAAGGGAGCAGAGGCAGGTTGCATAACCTGCCTCTGGCGCGTGTTTAGGGGAGCTGCGTCAGTGAGGCGATGGCAGATCCAACAAGCAGTCAGGGCACCAGTGGTTTCGAAGCTTTGAATTAAAGAACCATCCCTCCTCTTCGGCGCTACTCTGGAGAGCGCCGGCCGGGAGCGCCCAATCATTCCGCTCGTTGCTTGGTTGCAGGCTCGCCCTCACTTGGTCGAAGAAATCACCGCAGACATCGCACTGAATCAAGAACAACGCCCTAATCATTTAGCACCTCCTCGAACCGACAGTTTGTTACAGGTTCGATTGGCGGAATTGGCTTTGGCAAGGCTTGCTTGCCTGTCCTTTCGCTGTTTTTCCCTGGCTTCCAGCCTCTCCTTGGCCTCCTTCTGCCGGTAGGAGTCACCTTCAATAACTACCAGCTCAGCCTTGTGCATTAGCTGGTCAACGAGGGTAACCACGCAGGCAGCATTCGGAAACACATCCCCCCATTCTTTGAACGGCTTGTTTGTGGTCACAACCGTCGAGAGGTTCTGATAGCGCTCGGATATAACCTCGTACAGGAGGTCGGCGTGGTTGTCGCCGTAACGCATGTAGCCGACTTCGTCCACAACCAGCAAGTCCACTCCGGAGTACTTCCGCAAACAGCGCCTGCGAGCATGGGCTCCATCACACTCGGCCAGTTGATCCAGGAGCTTGCTGGCCTTGATGAATTTCGCGTCATACCCGGCAAGCAATGCCTCATACGCGAGGTTCTGAGCCAACATGGTTTTTCCCAAGCCATTGGGCGCCATGAAGACAACGTTGACAGCCTTCTGAAGGAACTTGAAGGTGAAAAGCTCCTCCACCAGCTCGCGGTCGATGCGTCTCGGCCACTCCCAATCAAATTCAGACAGCGGTTTGAAGTGCCCGATCTTGGCGTCCCTGATTCGCCGGGCAAGGCTTCGAGCACGTCTCTCCTCATCCTCCAATTCGAGCAGCTCCTTAAGCCATGGCTGGTTGGAGTATTCCTCCCAATGTGCCGCCATGCCATGAAAGCCTAACCGTTTCGCCTTTGCTAACAATTCAGTCATGGTGTTCCTTCTCCTTGTCGGCATGCAGTACGTCGTAGGTGGACAGGCTATGTGGAATGACCACAAGGTCGCGCAAGCGCGGATCGTCTGGGATAGCGATTTCCACTGGCGGCGGCAGATTCTTCTCTCGGCGTCGGCGTTCGAGCACCAGCCGGACAGCCGACAAGTGCGCTGCTTCGGATTCCAGCACTTCCCTGACCGCCAGCTCCACCTCCGTGGCTCCGTACAAATCGAGGAGTTTTAGCAAGCCTGTCGTCAGCCCGCCAAGATTGTTTCCGCGTTCGGCAGCTACGCGCAGCATATCCTTCGATGACGGAACAGCGTGTCTGAGCCGGTCAATGCCTCGATGCTGTCTTGCTTCTCGTTTTTGCTCTTCCAGTTCCTTGATGTGCGCAGGGTTTTCGATCTGCGCACCACGATCCCAGCAGCGTGCGTGGGACGCCACTTCCTTCCCGCCGTCCAAGATCCTGACTGTGTTCATGTCTGCCACCACCGATAGCGTCCTGCGAACACACGTATGCGGTACGCTGTAGTCGTTGAGGTCGAAGCGCACGTATGGCGTCTTGCCTACTCGTGCCTCAACTCGGTCATATGCTGGAAAGGGGGTTGCCCGGCAGGGGCAGGAGATTCTCCTTCTCCTGCTCAAATGCCTCACGCACTGTCATGCTGCGATCTTCAGCACATTTGCGATCAGCCGCTCGCCCCGAGCACCATTGCAGAGCCTGCTCGTTCAAGTCATCCAGGTCTTTCCACTCGCGGGCAGCGAAGAACGAATCTCTTACATACCTGATCGCCTTCTCCACGCGCCCTTTCTCATTTCCGCGCGCCGGTGCCACCGGTATCGGCTCAAACCGGTAGTACGCTGCCAGCTCAAGCATGGTCGGATGGAACAGAATCGCACTGCCCACACGTTCCAAGACGGCCGATTTGAGATTGTCGTACAGCAGTTTCCGCGGTACCCTGCCAAAGAATTCGAAGGCGTCCACATGTCCACGAAGAAAGTACGGCATGGAACAGCCCGGATAGAAGCGCAAGAAGATTTGTCGCGACCAGGAAAGCGTCATGACAAAGCCCAGGAGGTGCCTCTCCGCATTGCCGAATTTGATCTTCCCGAACGATCCCCAATCCACCTGCCCCTGTTCGCCGGGTAAGGGGCGCAAACGAAGATGCGCCTCCGCCGCTGGTCTCGGCCGGTAGCGGGCCACAATCGACCGGAAGTGGCGCTCAGCCCCGCGATAGCCACGCCCCTTAACCATCTCGTAAAGGCGGCTGGCAGTTAGCTTCGGGTACTTTGTCAGGGTTTCCTGAATGAACGGCACGTACGAATCGACAATCGATCGCCTCATCACCAGCTTTTCAGCGGGCACGCCGTCCTGTTTAAGGACCCTCTGCACAACAGAGTGGTGGATGCCTAGCTGGCTTGCAATCGTCCCGACCGGCCACCGTTCAGCATGGTAGAGACGCAGTATTTGCGCCTCAATATCCTTTGAAACGGTCATGTCTTACCTCCATGATTTTGTACACGCCGGCGGCCCCGTCGCCAAAAATGGCGACGCAGCAACGGTCCGCACCAGGAGCCACACATGTAACAGCGCAGCTTCCCAGCTTCGTTGAATTCCGGTCCCGACGTTGTAATTGATGTCGGTACCAGATTGACATGGATGCCGCCAGGGGGTGAACCCTGATGCGTCAGTTTTTCGGCCCGTCGCCTGGCATACGGCGCTTGACGAGCAGCATGGCGCTGACGGCCCCTGACGGTGCTCTGGTAGCGTTTGCCGGCTGCCCGAAGCGACTTCCGGCGAGCTCGGGCACTACATTCCTTGCTGCAGTAGCGATTGCCACGATCACATGACCTGCAAAGCACTACCAGCCTGTGGCAACCCGGGTAAGCACAATTGAACGTGCGGGCGCTGCCGTCCTTCACGCATTCTTAGCGAAAGGAACTGGACAGGAGCACCGAGAATCAGCGACACTCTCACCGTCGTCTTCCACGATGACACCGAAGGCTCGAGGTCATGTCTCGGGCCTTCATTCCTTTCGCCATCCGGCTACTCTCGCAAGGACTCTCAGTACCAGCAATCTATCCACTCTATATCTCTGGGGCTCCGGCGGCATTCAGTTGCGGTTCCTGCCGGATTCACGCTCATTTACATTGCCGTCAACAACTGTTCGCTCCTGTTTATGATGAAATGCCGGAATCCGCTGAGGGAAATAGATTGTTGCTCAAAAGTGGTGCCCAACCCCTGGGCAAGAGCCGACATACAAACAGGGCTGCCATCGGTAGAGTGTTGGAATCAATCCGTGGCGGCAATGACGTGGATGCTAAAGGGCAACTGTCCCTGTTTGGGTAGAGATCATAATGTCTGTTAGTCCTCTCGCTACAGACACGTCAGGCTTTTTGGTCCAATCATGCCTTGGACAGAACCCGCTTTCGGGGAATCTTTTTGTCTTCAGGACCAAGAGAGGCAACAGGATTAAACTTCTGTATTGGAACCGGGATGGCTACGCGATCTGCTCGAAACACCTGCAGCGGAGCACATTTCGCCAGGCGATTGCTGTCGATGGCAATGGCGTGGAGATAGGCGCGGCGGCTCTGACGATGATCCCTGAGGGAATAGACCTGCGCACAGTCAAGAGATTCAAGAATCTCTCTAAAAACTGCCTATAGTGGTATTGCCTGCGGTGGCATAGCTGATATAACAGCTGCGTTCTTGGACAGGCTGGGCCACTGATGAAAATTGAGCGCCGGGCGGCGAATTGCTCAGAGGAAGAACGCTATGAGATACGACAGAAGGAAGCTGTGCCGTTGTTGAGCCAGTTTGCGGCATTGCTCAATGTCTCTATTATTCCTTCTCAAAACCGTGGTTAGTGAATTTCAGCGTTTGGCAGTTTTCTGTAACGATGCGGACAAGCTGTTGGTCGGCGCCATCGGGCAAGGTCGCTTCGATTTCCAGCGTGACGCTGACGTTTGCTCCCGGGCGGCCCGCAAGGTGAGCAATCACCTCCTCAGCAATACGACCCGCGTCTCGACCGACGCGGGCTGAATCGAGTGACACCGTAGCATAGAAACGTTTCAACAGCGGCTGTGCAGGTGCCTCAGTCAGCGATGCACAGGTGGCAGAACGAGCTGACGAACTGGTGCCAGATACTGCGATAGTGCTCGCGCTGGCCTTGTCGCCAGAAGCGGAAGTCGTCTGGCTCGCTGCCTGGTTTTTTGCCGCTTCCGCTTCCAGTTGTCGACGCGCCACCTCAGGTTTGACCAGCAAGCCGGGACTATCAATGTCAACCGACAGCGCTTCCCCGCCTCGCAATCCCCGGTAGCGTCCAGCCGCTTCGTCAAAACTCTCGGCATAGGCGAATGTATCGGTCGACCAGGTCAATAGTGCCACTCCGTCCGAGGCGGCTCTGGCTACCACATGCGGTCCGGCCACCCGGGGCAGGTACAGGTAGCTAGCAAAGTCTTCCACAAGCTGCCGTACCTCCACATGATCACCACGCCATAGCGGGATCTCGTCCAGATACTTTCGCAGGATGGTTGAGCCGAGCGACGGGGTCAAAAGGTCATCGCAACGCAACCGCTTGCTGGCGCGCACGGCAAGCGGGTCGCTCCCGGAAAGGCGTAGCGGCTCCAAGGTGATTGGAGCCCGCGGATCTTTTTGTTTCGGCACTATCAGCCATTGATAGGCCTCGGGCAGCCGTGCGTTCACCATATCGTCAGCAGCCTTACGCTGCGCTTCCCCCTGTCTGACTTGATGTGGATCCAGGTTAAGCCCTTCCTTGTCGGCTAAGATCGAATCCCACGCCAGAAAGCGCCGGACGGCTTCGTCCAGATCCTGATTACGCAAGCGGTCGGCGGCCAGAAATACAAGGGTGTTGCGATACAGCCGCGGCGTGTTGCCGCGTGATTCCAGAATCTCCCTGGCCGCGGTCACGGCGGAGTTGTCTGGTTCCTTGCTATACGAGTATTCAACCGGCAGCACCACAAGCCGCACATCATGATCGTCGGGCACATCAGCCCCTGATCGCGGTAGCGGATGGATGCGGGCAAAGTCCCCGGTTTGCTTCAGATTAGCCCGCAACCGCCGATCGATTTCTTCGTGCGTCTTATCCGGATCGCGAGCTAGTTCTTCCGCCCGGTCATCGGCCAGCTTGGTTACCGTTGGCTGAGTTGAATACCAGTACCGCGTGCCGTCCTGGTACAGGTAGGTCGCCCTCGCCGCCAGCCGCCTGAGGGAATCACCGAAAACCGTCGGTGATTCGCCCGGCAGCACACAACCCAACTTGATCCGCCGGTCGTCGATGCCCCGCTGCGCTGCTGAGGATGTTGGCGCCGAGCCCATGTAGATAGTACGTGCCACTCGCCGAGTGGCCGACAGTTTGCCCAGATTAGGCACTTCATTATCGATCTGCACTGGTAGCGAATTCGCTCCGTCGACGTCCTTTTCTATGATTGGCACCCAGTTTTCCGACAGGTATCGTGTAAGTTCGGACTTCACCCGTGCATCATCGATTGGAATCATCGACGGCAGGATGATCGGATTCTTGTCGCCCTTCTCCCAGAGACTGTGAATCACGGCTGCCATCAGACGCAGCACGCCGCGAGTACGCTGGAACTTCAAAAGCGTCGACCAGCCACCGTAAAGCTGATCAAAGATCTCCGGGTGAATCGGATACGCCGCCTGAATCCGTCGTTCGTAATCTACACCCTTGCACTCAGCAGGAAACTCGGCGCTGTGTGCGCCGTACAGATCTGAAAACGCGCGTGCCGTAACATCCCGATCCTTGTAAGCTTCCGGCCCAGCCAGCGGTTCAAACAATCGCCGCCGTACTATTTCGAAACCTTCTTCCGCTGTTGCCGGGCGCCATGAGGATTCCAAGCGGCCGATGACATTGCGCAGGCGGTCGAGTGCTTCGCGTCCTCGCAGGCCACCCACTTCCACGTCGTCGACAGCCGCGTGCACGGTGCTGGACGTGTCCGAAGCCGGCAGCGAGACCACCAGCAGGCAGTTGCCGGACGCCTTTGCCGATTCGGTCAGCGCCTGAGCGAAGGAGAATTGGGTCTCGAAGCTGCCTGCCGGCAGATCGCTCTGATCATGAAGCTGGCGAGCGTAAGCCACCCATTCGTCGATCAGAATCAGACACGGGCCATATTCCACGAATAGTTCACGCAGTACATCGCCCGGGCTGGTTGCCCTTTTGTCGTCGGCTGCTATGCGAGCGTACGCCTCTTTGCCGCCGACCTGCCACGCAAGCTCACCCCAGAGCGTGCGGACGAGCGTTCCGTCAGCCTTCCTCACCGGGTTTCCCGGCGAAATCTTATTGCCCACCGGCACGACCCGTCGAACGGTGGGGAGGCCCTTAACGCCGGCCTCAGCCAGCACCTCGTCGGCACCCGGCAGCTCAGCCGGAGAAACACCCGAAAACAGGTGATACAGAGCCAGCATCGAGTGCGTCTTGCCGCCGCCGAAGTTGGTCTGTAGTTGCACGACCGGGTCACCGCCCTGTCCAGACACACGCCGTATGCCGCCTATGAGCAATTGCTTCAGGCTCGATGTTAGAAACGTGCGCCGGAAGAACTCTTTTGGATCACGGTATTCCGCCGATCCTTCACCCAGATGCACCTGCCACAGATCGGCGGCGAACTCGGCCTGTTGATAGCGTCCGCTGGCTACATCAGCGTGTGGTGTGACTACTTCACGCCAGGGCTTGAGCGCCCCAGCAGCGGCCGCTTCAATCAGCGAGCCGCCCACCTTGCGTTTCGTCTGGCTGACCTGAGCCGAATACACCTGTCGCCGCAGGTCAAGCTTCATCTCGTTGACCTCGTCAGCTTCCGGAGCAGACACGGCAGCCAGCAGCCTGGCCATCGAATCCAGCGCACGGTCGGTGTCATCGCTGGAGAGTGGCTCCTGATGCGCCCACTTGTTGCGCCAGTCGCGCAATTCCTGCACGAGCGAGCGCTCGGCGCGTCCCAATACGCGAGAAAACACCACGTTCCACGCATCAAACATAACCTTAAGGAGAGCGGCTGCATCCCACTCTGCAATGGGCTTATCTGCCACGTTGCGATCGTCACCCAGAAACTTCAGAGCGGCAGCGGACGGATCTTTGGGGTTCTGAGTTTTGAACTCGCGTTCGACAAACGGCGCCAGTCCCTTACGGAGCAGCTCCAGTGCCTTGCCGATTCGCTCTTGATTAGAAATTGCCATTCATTACTCCTTGCTCACTGCAAACAGTTGCTGTTGCTCTGGCTGCGCGGCAGATTCGCGCGCGAGACGGACTATTTCGGGGAAGCTCTGCACCAGCGCGTTGTACGCCAGTGCTTCGGGCGCGCGTTTTTTTCGTTCGCAGATCGTGTATAACCGGTAGGCCAGTTCGCGGGCCGTCTCTGCCCGACTGCCTAGTTTGCGCACCAGCTCGGCTGCTGTTGCTTCACCGCCGCTTTCCAGCACGCGGATTAGATGATGCACAACTTCCCAGTGGGTCAGCCTGGCATCGGTATCTGGGTCCCAATCACCAGGCAACTCATCAGGCTTCAAAAGCCGCACCTTGCCACGCCTCGACTCCAGAATGCCGGCGTCCACCATGCCGCCAACGGACGTGTTCTTGGCTTTACTTAGTGTTTCAGCAACGCCGAACTCGCCCGCATCGAAGCCGTTCTGCTCGAACCAGGCGAGTGCCCAGCGGGAGTCGGCATCAAAGTCGCCCTCCTGTTCAGCCAGCGCTTCGTCGAGCACCTGATTAATGAGTGCCAGCGCTTCACGGACAGAGACCGTATTGCCTTCGGCATCCAGCACTTTGGCGAAGCGAGTATAGACGGCCATCCCCGGGCCGATTGCCGCCTGCGCCAGGTCCGCCGGCGCGATGTTGGCTTTTTGCAATTCGTCCAACGCTTTTGGCAGTTGTTCCCTGAGCGCCGCCACAAACTCCCGCCGCGTCGCCGTCGGCGCATTGGCCGGCCGCTTCCTGCAGACGAGAACGATTGAGGATGCCAGGACATTGGTGCCTGACCCGAGCATCCTGTTGGCCAATTCTGTGCGCATCGGCCACGTCCCGGTAATGCCGAAGCCGGATCGGATAACTGCATCAAGAAACGTCTCCCAGCCCGTCCTGGTCGTATCGCCGTTTCCTTTTTGCTCGGATTGCTTGAACGCATAATAAATCGTGACGGGGAACGCTGGATGCGCTTGTTCGGCAAGACGGCGCATCGCCTGAGTCATACCATCAAGAAAGAATGCCTCGGCCTTTTCCTTGTTGCCGTGACGATAGGGGGTAGCCACGAGTTCTTCTGCCTTCGGCACGGCGAGCGTAGCGAACAGTTCTGGGTAGACATCACGCAGCGCACGCCGCAGCCAGACGTAAAAGAAGTCCGACAGGTCCGCATAGCCGATGTTGTCATAATACGGAGGATCAGTAGAAATCACCTTGTTGAGATCAGCGGACTGCGATTGCGCGTCGCATTGCCAAGCAAATCCGCCGTGGTTCGCGAGCAAAGGCTTAACGCATTTCCACGTCCAATCCAACATGGCAGTCCAGTTCCCCGATGAGCCGCACATGGGATTTGCTTCAGCATAGTCCCAGACCATCGGAACGGCTTGACGGACAAATGTATTGCGTATTGTGTCCCTTGATTTGTCCCAACTACAGATCGCAGACCAATGGTCGCTGCATTTATCCACTACTATCCCCAAATACACGCCCACGGCTTGGGCGTAAGCGGTGGCGCCGGTGCCGCCGTTTCGCAGCGGCGTGGGGTCGTCGGACAGTCCGGCGGCCAGCGCGTCCTCGCGCACCCGCTCCATCGCCTCGCCGACAAGATCCGAAAACGTAGTCAACGCCACAAGCTGCCGCGGGGTGAACAGATCGCCGTACTTGGTTAGGCCATAAGGCAGGATCCAAAAATTGCGAGGATCGTCGGGCAGCGGTTGATCCGGTTTCCAAGCTGGCGTCGCATTCGCCACCATCGCTTCGTGCTCTAGCGTTGGCGAAAGGTAAACCCGGCCGCGATCGCCATCTGCTACAATGCCCATCAGTCGGGCGCCCATCCGACCAGAGCGCCCCTCGGATTTTATGTAATCCGGGGACATTGGCTCACCTGACATAACACATTTGAAGTTCGCCCCGCGGCTGAGCTTAGTACCCGCATTCGCCGCGGCCGGGTCCTTCGGCTTACCTACCTTGACGGTAAACCGGTAGTTCCCGTTCTCGATCACCGGTTCAACGTACGCTTCATTCCCCATCCTGGTCGATAGCATGAACTTGGACGTGAGCGGCACATCGACGTTTGCAAAGGCGGGGTTGGGACTCTTCACCGTCCGTGCCCAGAGCCATGCAATCACCGTCAATTCGCGCCCGACGTACGGCTTCAAGTCCGGGCGGGCCTTACACATCTCATCGGTAATTTTCACCTTGGGATATAAGTGCCCAATCCGCTTCTCCGCCTCATCCCGCATCCACTGGCCGTAGTAACGCACGTCCTCAGCCAAACCTTCAGCACCTTTGTAGGGCTTCACCAGTAAGCCTTGCCTTGCCTGCGGATTCACGGCTGCCTTGCCGGCAAAACGTGGCGGGATTTCGATCATCGCTTTGTTAATTAGAACCGCCACCGGGTTGAGGTCCGAGGCGTGTGCTTCCAACCCCAGACGCTGGGCCTCAAGCGGCAACGTTCCGCCTCCAGCGAACGGGTCGTGAAAAGCTGGCAGCTTATCCGGGTCGAATAGCTCTCTGGCCTGCGGATGATTACCGTTGTCTCGGCAGGCGCGCTGCCAGCTTTTGCGGATCTCGGCCCGCGCACGCTCGAGAACTTTTTCGTTGGTTGTATTCTCCCACAGCACAAGTTCCTCGATCAGCTTAAATAGCCGACTCCGTTCCGCCTCCTGGGCTTCCTGGGTGGGAAACTCTTCCGGGCAGGCAGAGGGATCGTCGACCATTTGCGAAAAGATCACTGCCCGCGCTGCCGCCAGCGGCTTCCGCGACCACCACAAATGCAGCGTCGACGGATGCCCGTGCCGTATCGACTTTTCTCGCGCCGACGCCTTGTTAATTGCCTCCAGCGGCAACGCCACTTCAATCAGTTTCTTTCGATGACTCACGCAGGCTCCTCCGATCTTTCCAATAATTCGCTGAAGCTGTAATTCACACTGGTTACGCCGAAGTCCGGCTCGCGGCGAAACGGCCGCCGTACATAGCGCACGCGGTGACGATTGTCGTCCAGAAACTCGACCAGAGCCAGAATGTAATCATCAGGCTTGTTCAAGCTTGTCAGGATTTCGTTCTTGGTGACGGTAACTGTGTCCGCGCCTGATATGCGTCCTTTTACCTCCAGAAAGCGCAATCTGCCTGTGCCGGGAATGTGACTTTCTATGTCGTAGCCCAGCTTGTCGTCTTCGCGGTCGACCGGTTTGTAGCCCAGGGCGCGTTCCACTTCCATCACAGCCGCGCGCGCTCGGGCTGCGCTGGCCTGTGTGTCGGCGGGTGCTGTCGCAACCGGTGCCGACCGGCCCGTCATATGAGCGATGAGACCCATGGGCACAACAACAAGACCGCCGATGACCACCGGCGGCAAAGCTGAGATGCGGCCTTCGCGGTCGAGTTCTTCGAGCCGCTTCTGCAGACGGGCCTGCAGTTCGTCGGCGCGACGGCGAGCTTCCTGAGAGTTAAGCCGTGCGCCTGGTTTGCCGGCCTGCTCCTTGAGCTTAAGTTCCTCGGCACGGTGATCCCAATAGGCGATTTCCTTGGTTAGCCTGTCCTTGACCGCAGACCGGGTCTTTTCAATCCACGCCAGCCGGCGCTCGCGCACTTCACTTATATGTTCCGGTACGACGGTCTGAATTGCGTGCGCAATTGCCCCTTTTTCAAGCTGCCCCATAATCCAGTTGCATTCCGGCCGAGCCAGGATTTCACCGGCTGCGGGTTCGTCTTCTTTGAGCGGCCTGTAGTCCAGATATGGGGCGTAGTGCAGATGCCGAGTTTTTCCATCGGCTTCCATTTCTACATACAGCAGGCGGCGTGAGATTGTACGCCGGTCTCCCGAGGGCAGTACGCTGGCGTCCTGAATGGCGTGCTCCAGGATAAACAGAGTGCGCGGGCTGTTGCCACGATCGCGTTCATCCACGAGGACGGTGCCGCGTTTGAGGAGGTCGCGGTGCCGCTCGAGCGTCAGGTCCAGCACGGCATCCAAAAGGGCGTGACCGGGGCAGACAAACGCCGCGATCGGTTTTCCTGGCACTGAGATGAGGTCTTTTTCGAAGGTGATGCGTTCATAACGCTGGAGGACGGGTTCGCCGGTGCCGATCTGCCGGTCTCGGTTACGGATCGGAGCCGGGACGTGGGCGACCTGATACCGCCGTGGTTCGCGTTGCCGCACCGAACCGCCCAGACGCTGGAAGGCCTCTATAAAGAATTCTTCAATGTAATGGGGCTGCAAGCGCCGCGCTTCGGCGCGCTCCATCTCTTCGCGGACACGCGCCACGCGGCTGGTGTCCATGGTGTCGTGCGCCAGAGCCTGCTCTTCAATCAGCTCCTGCAACTGCTTGCGGTTGACGCCGTCTTCGACTGCCTGCTCAAGCCGGGCACGGACCTCGGCACGGTCGCCATAGCGGATGGCTTCAATAAGCAGATCACGTAGCGGGCGGCCATCGAACTGCAGTTTGCCCAACACGTCGAACACCTGACCACCGAGCGCCTGTCTAGCCTCTTCCAGCTTTTCTAGAAGGCGCCGGTACACGTCGCCTTCCCGTGTCTCTTCGGCGACCAGATTCCAGAGGTGGCAGACTTCGGTCTGGCCGATGCGGTGAATGCGACCGAATCGCTGTTCCAGCCGGTTAGGGTTCCACGGCAGGTCATAGTTAACCATCAAGTGCGCCCGCTGCAGGTTGATGCCTTCACCAGCGGCATCAGTGGCCAGAAGAACCTTAACATTGGGGTCGTGCAGGAAGGCTTCCTGTGCCTTGCGTCGGTCTTCGCGCCCCACGTTGCCGTGGATCTCGACAACGGCTTCCGTTCTGCCCAACAGCGCGGTGATTTTGCGTTTCAGATAGGACAGCGTGTCGCGATGCTCGGTGAATATGACCAGTTTTTGATCCGGCGAGCGATTTGGCTTTGGAAGGTTGCCCACCCCGTATTCGGGCGTTGGTTCGGCTACGCGGTCGGGACTCGAAAAAATGTACTGTAAAAGTGACGAAAGCTCACGCCATTTGGTGTCCTGGCCACTGCGGCGCACTTCGGCTGCCAGGTTTTCCAGACGCGCCAGCGTGGTGATTTCCGTTTTCAGCTCCGCTATGGTGGCTGCCGCCGTGGCCTGATCGAGAATCTCCTCTTCGGTAGCCTCGACCTCGCTTTCCGGTGCATCTTCCAGGTCCTCCAGATCATCTTTGTCGAGAAGTGGACCGGCAAGATCCGGCACGAGCACCGAGGCTGCGCGCTGCAGCAGTTCGACTTCACGCAGCCGCTTCTCCAGGCGTTGGTGGCGCCGGCGCAGCGACTGGTAAATGGCTTCCGGCGACGAGGCCAGTCGTCGCTGGAGGATAGTGAGCGCAAAGCCAACAGTGCCGGCTCGCTTATCGTCCTGAAGTGCCTCGGCGCGGCCCCATTCTTCGCGGACATATTCGGTGACTTCCTTGTACAGCCGCGCTTCCAGTTCGGAGAGCTTGTAGGGGACGGTGTAGGCGATTCGTTCTGGAAACAGCGGCCGACCGTCGAATTTCAGGAGCTTTTCCTTGACCATTCGCCGCATCAGGTCAGTGACGTCAACCTGGTGCACGCCGTCGCGGAATCGGCCTTCGAATCGGTCCCCGTCCATAAGTGCCAGGAAGAGTTGAAAGTCTTCTTCCTTGCCGTTGTGCGGCGTGGCGGTCATCAGTAGAAAATGACGTGTGATGCGGGACAGAAGCTGACCCAGGTGATAGCGCTTAGTGTATTTCACTTCACCGCCCCAGAAAGTAGCCGACATTTTGTGCGCTTCGTCAACGACAATCAGGTCATAGCGACAGTCGGGAGCGGACAGCTTTTGTTGAACGTCCTCGTTGCGGGCTAGTTTGTCAAGGCGTGCGATCGACAGATCGTTTTCCAGAAACCAGTTGCCGGTGCGGGATGCTTCCAGTTTGTCGTTGGTCAGGATTTCAAACGGCAGATGGAAGCGCCGGGCAAGCTCGTCCTGCCATTGTTCCACCAGGCTGCCGGGGCAGACTACCAGACAACGCTTCAAATCACCGCGGGCGATCAGTTCTTTCATCAGCAGTCCGGCCATTATGGTCTTGCCGGCCCCGGGGTCGTCAGCCAGCAAAAAGCGCAGCGGCTGCCGCGGAAGCATCGATTCGTAGACCGCAGTAATCTGGTGAGGGAGCGGGTCCACCAGCGAGGTATGCACAGCCAACAGTGGATCGAACAGGTGCGCCAGCCGGATGCGGTGGGCTTCTGCCACCAGGCGGTAGGCGTCGCCTTTGCCGTCGAAACTCCAGGGTCGGCCGGCTTCGACGATTTCCAAACGGGGTTCGTCGTGGCGGTAGAGAATCTCGTCGGCAACCCGGCCTTCCGGCGTGCGGTAGACAAGAGTACAAGCGTCCGAGCCGTGCCAATCGACGCTGACGACGGTGATCGCCGCATCCGGCAAGATGCCGCGAAGAATGCTGCCAGTGGTGATTTCTTCTAGCTTCACGCGCTTAGCCAGCCTAAAATGCGACCCGCAACCTCTGGCGTGTTGGAACGACGCAAACTCTCTCCCAAACATCCCCTAGAAGGTTCCTCCGGCCCAGTCTTAGCGTTGTGCCTCCGACGCATTGGTCTAGGTCCTGACGTGCTAAACAGAATAGCCACCAATTCATTGTGCCAACCAGGCATTTCAGCGATATCTTTATCCGAGACAATTATGAGATAAGACGATCATGAGTGTATCAAGAACTGCGCGGCAAGCCTAATGAGCGTCTTTTGCAGTGACAAGTCAAGTGGGCGAATGCGGATTCGCTACATTCGCGCGAGATGACTGCAAATAACATGCAGCGTGTCGGCTTGGAGCTCGCAATTTCTCTATACTCCTGCTCCCGAGTTCGATCGCCCGTTCGCAATCGTTTGCTCAACAGCCTGCCGGCGACGGGGTGCATAAAATTTCATATTGACAACCTTTCTCGCTTGAACTTTTTGCGACCGATTCGCGTTCTTGAAAGTAGCGGACCACAGGAGGAAGGATCATGACTGACCATATCTTTGTGGCTCATTCGTGGAAACACGCGCGCCGCATACTTGAGAGTCTTCGCCCTGACTTGCCGATATCTTTTGGGACTGGCAATCCTGTTTGCCACCCTTACGTCCGGGCGGTCCATCTTGATGCTGATGCAGGTGAGGGCCAGGGCTACCGCGTGGCAATCAAGCCTTTGGGCGACGGATATGGCAATCCGGCGGAGCATTTCTTGATTTATGTATCGACCGCGCCGGGCCGTGCTCAGTCAAGCGGCAGCTTGCCCTCCGGGCGTCGCGCGGTGTCGGGGACAGCGGCTACAGGCTTTGGAAAATCTCCTTTTCCTCAGGCCCCACGATCGGACAGCACGGGCAAGCAAACGCCTTCACTCAGGCGGGGCGCAAGCGCATGAGCCTTCTGCGAGCACGCCAGCTCACGAAAGAGTCGCTGTCCGCCGCGAGCAGCTTGAGGATCTCGGGCGACATGTTGTGATCGCCGGCCATATACAGGCGCACGTCAGGGCTTTCGTCGTAAGCCAGCCCGACGACGGTAGCCAGGTCGGCATTGGGATTGGTGGCAACGGCCATGCGCACCCGCACGTGGGGGCTGGATGCCAGGTCCGCCAGGATTCGCGGATCAGTCCGGCGATTCTCGGCTATCTTTTCCTGCACCTCAGGCTCACAGGATGCCGCCAGGCGGGCCAGCACGGCCGGCGAGATGAAGGGATCGGCCGCTATCGCGCATTTGAGCATGACAAACTGCTTCCGCCAGCCGGGCTCAAACCTGCGGGCGACAGCCATTTCGGGCATCGGCACCTGCTGCAAGCCGGTTGCCAGCAAGCGCTTGAGCGCCCTGACCGCCTGCGGCGCCCAGGGACCGGCCAGGTACTGTTTAAGTCTTTTGCCGTCAGATATTGAGTTCATGATTTGCTACCCCCGCGGACCAACGCCGTGGCCCTACAGGTCAATCCAACACCGGCGAAGCGTAAATTAGGCGGCAAAATCGCGTAAAAAAGCCGTCAAAATCGCCGGCGTGGCATAATTGACTCTGGCAGGCAGGGGAAAGGCCGGTGAAGAGCATCGAGCAAATGAAATGGTGCGGACTGGCATGCCTCACCGGCATTCTGCTACTTTCGGCGCCGCTGACCGCCCGGGGGGAAGAGGCTTCCGCCTCCGCCGCTGCCGCCGCGGCCGGGACTGGCATCGCCGGCAGTACCACGCCCGCCCGCACCGCCGTGCGCCCGCTCACGGGGCACATTATCAAGCTCCAGACCGGACTCAGGGAGATCGGGGACTGCTCCAGAAAGCTGCGCCGGTCTTCACTGACCATGATGGGTGAGCTCACGCGCTTCAATCTGCTATGGGGCAATCCGCCCGCCACCCCCCACGACGGCAACATCCTCTACGGCGGCGCGCTGACCAGGGAGCAGGTGCTCAATTCCTACCGCGAGCTGCCGTCGCTGGTCTTTACCGCGCCCATGTATGTACAGCGGTTCTCCTATCCGCTGCCGCCGCGCAAGAAGATGCTCACGGCATACACCCGGCAATTAGGCGAGCAGGTCAACAGGCTGCTTACCTACATAGCAAATATGAACCTGGACCCGGCTGCCGACAACCCGGAGCAGTCGACCGCGGCATGGCAGGAGTTGAACCGGCTGGCCAGGGATGTCGAGCAGCAATACATGGCGGAGTACCACCTGGTCGAAAACACCACGGACGACGACCTGAAAAAGGACATCCGCGAAAATCAGAAGGTCTTCGGGGCCCCGCTGCTGTCAATCTACAACGACATGGGAAAGGTCAACGATCTGCTCAAAGAGCTCTCCAGGACAGCCAGAAAGACTGAAAAACCAAGGAAGGGCAACGTCTGACCGCCGCGCTCCCCGCCGGTGTCCGCACTGCGGCCGCTCAGCGCGAGTAGGTGCCCATGGTCTGTCCTTCCGCCACAATGTGCCCGATCATGGCTGCCAGAAGCTGCGCCTTATTTGCCCTCGGCGCCAGGGACAGTTTTTTATCCAGAGCATAGAGCTTGAAAAAGTAGCGGTGCGTTTTGCCGGGAGGCGGCGCCGGGCCGCCGTATCCGACTTTGGACCAACTGTTGACGCCTTGCGCCGCCCCATCAGGCAGCGTCTCCTGCGGCGGCAGGTTCTCCGCCAGTGCGTGCTCGGTGCCCGGTATGTTGTAGATAACCCAGTGAATCCAGGTTCCCACCGGAGCATCCGGGTCGTCACAGATCAACGCGAAGCTCTGTGTGCCAGCCGGTGCTGAGCTCCAGGACAGGGGAGGCGAGATGTTCTTGCCCGCGGCCGTGTATTCATCAGGAATTCGCTGGCCCTCCTTGAAGGCCGAGCTGCTGATTGTCATGTTCCCGAGCGAAGTCTCTGCCTTGGCTGCTCTATCCTCCGCGCCGGCGGCTGTGACAGCCGGGGTGAGTATGCCGGCGACTGCCACCGCAGAGGCCAGCAGCCTTTTCAGTCCATGTTGGGAATTTTGCCTGCGATTCATAGCGTGCACGCCCTCCATTGCGCTCTGCCGAGAGGAGCCGATCGGCGGGTTCGGGAGCTGGAAACTTGCCGAGACAGTCTACCCCGAGGCCGGCCGATAATCAACGGACCGCTGAAGAACCGGGCCCGGTTGTGTCCGGGCAATCCGCCGCCCTATCTAATTTAGATAGAGTTGCGTCTTTACAATCGGGAATGTATAGGTTCTTCGGAAGGTAAGGGTGCCGCGTTTACTGAACTGCGCTCCCAGGAAGATTAGAGGGCACGGGATGCGGACGTCCGTGGACGTCGTCACCTCCACGTAGGGGCTGGTGTCGAGCGGCGGCGCGCCGGCAAAATCCTGATAAACGAAGGCGGAGCTGTCTATGGTGGGCTGGCTGATATAGTAACCATCGGCATGGTGAGCCTTAATTGCCGCCTGCGCCAGGCTCAGCGCCTGCCCGGGCGAGCTGGCCTGAGCCGCGGCCCTGGCTGCGTCGCGGCAGGCGGAGTCGTTGACGGAAGTGGCCAGCCCCACCACGGTCAAATTGGCGCACAGCAAAGCCATCACGACCAGCACCGAAGCCACCATGGAAAGCTCGATGATGGCGCTGCCGCCTCCTCGCCCGTCACGCTTGCCCATAACCACACACCTCATTTGACCAACTGCACAAGCTGCCTGGCGAGATTCTCGAAGGTCAGCCGCAGATCCTTCACATTGGTGACCAGCCAGAACTTGCCGCCGTTGCCCGCGATAGCTGCTATGCCACCACTGTTGGGATTCGGGTTGCTGTCATTGAGAATCGCCGTCTCCGAGGGGATGATCGCCTGATTCTGCGCCAGCCCGATGGTGTAGATCGGGATTCCGTATTTCTGCGCCACGACCGCGGCTTTTCTTGCGTTCATCCAGGGATCGGCGTCGAGCGGTCCGGCGGAGGTTGGTTCCCCGTCGGTGAAAACAACAATTGCTTTTCTGGCGCCCGGCCTGCTGTTTTTATTGAGCTGATTGGCAGCCGTATTGACGGCGTCGCCTATATTGGTGCCGCTGATGGCGACGGTGGTCGGCAGGATCGCCTCCGCCTGGGCGTAGTTTGTTTGCCCGACGGCAGCGTTCAGGGGCAAGAGCGGCACCGGAAAGCTGCCGCTGCCGCCGGCTGGATAATAGGGATCTATGTTGTCGGCGCTGTAGCTGTCGTTCTGCGAGCGCCCGGCGTTGCTGGTGAATGTCGTCAGGCAGAAGTGGGCATCGGTATTGGTGTTCATGATCGTGAGGAATTGCTCCGCGGCTTGTTGCGCGTCTCCGAGCGGATGCAGGTTCGCCGCCGCCAGCTTGAAATAGGCCGCTTGATAGCCGGCCCTGGGCTGCACTGATTTTGGCACCCCGGTATCGGCCCGGCTGCTTTTAAAAACCGCGTTGTTCTCCAGGTTGCCCCTGGCCGCCTCGACCAGCGTGGCGATATCTGGAAATGTGTATCCGCCAGGCGCAATAGCGCCGGCGAATTGCAGGTTGCCGTCCAGGTTGACCACCAGGTCCGTGTAAGTGTAAAGATTGCCGGTGCCCGAGGTTCCCGGAGGGCAGTTGCCGGGCGGAGAGCCTGCATTGGCGGCGCCGCGGAGGCCCGGCGCGGCGCCGCTTCTGCCCCTGGCCTCGCTGAAGTTGAGCGGATACAGGTTCTTGCCCGGATAGTTTGAGTCCGAGAGGTTCTGCGGATAAATGCCGTCTACCGCCGAGCCTATGGCCGGCGGGCCGAGGATGTCAAATATCTTTCCCTGGGCCAGGGGACCGGCGGGGGCCCCCGGCGCCGTGGGCGGGATTACGTAGTCGATCTTGCCGCTGGCGGGATTCCACTGGCGGCGCACGAAAGTAACCGGAGTCTGATCGTCTATGGAGGCGGAGACGTCAAAGCACAGCGCGACATCCAGTTCCGGCACGCCGCCGGACGAGCTGGCCCGCACGGTCTGGCTGCCGAGCCCGAGGAACCTTCCGAACGCGGGGACGAGGCCGAATGCTCCGTCAACCTTTATGACCTTGCCGTTGGGATCGCCGAGCGGCACTGGCTGGTAGTTGTTGTGCGGATCCAGAAGCTCGAAGTAGAGCACGGCCTCGCCGGGAGCCGGGTTCTCCGACGCGCTTGCGCCCAGGGTGGCGCTGGTCATCGGCTTGCCGAGGATCACATTTTGCTGGAACGTGGTCAGCCCGGTTTGTATCGCTGTTTGCTGAGCCTGCTCGGGATCCAGATTGTCTGAGCTGGCCAGAGACGCGGCCGCCGACAGGCTGGCAGCGTCGCAGGCCGCCCTCAGTTGCTCCCTGGCCAATTCCAACCTGGTAACCTCGAAGCCGAACAGGCCGACCGCCAGGATCACGTATACAGACAGCAGCAGCCCGAGCACCACCGTCGATTGACCGCTTGCCCTGGAAATAGAACGTCTGTACATTGCAGGAGCCCCCTGGGCTGAAGGAAAAGTAACGCGCCGGCGCTATTGGTTTAATCCCTGCGGATATTCGGAAAACTCCTGGGCTGCGCAGACGATGGTCATCGGCGCCGATAGGCCCGGCACGACGGGCAGCAGCCCGCCGGCGCTGAAGTTGATCAGGGGATCGACCTTGGCCGAGACCACCACCTCGACTGAGTACGTGTTGGTGTTGATATCGGCGGGATTCTTCAGGGGCGTGGCCTGCCGCGTGGTGTTACCGGTGCTGATGTCTGTTATGACTATATTTGTCGTGATAGCGCCGGTGGTGATCTCGGTGAAGCTTCGCAAATCTTCAGCCGCCGCAGCCGACGCCGCCTCCTGCGCCGAGGGATCGTTTGCATCGACGGCAACGGAAAAACTCTTCGCGCGCGCTGCCGCATGAGCAGCATCATGGGCGGCGGCGACTAAAAATGTTGTCCTGATCCCGATCGTCGCCAGATCAATGAGCGGCAGGGTGAGCACAACGAACAGCACCCAGAGCGCCACCGGCAGCTCCGCCATTACTGATCCGCTTGTTGTCCGTCGCATTCGCATGAGTTATTCGTTCAACATCGCTTTTCGTGAATTGGGATCCCCCTGCACGTCACGCAGCAGGCTTTCATACTTGCTCCGGGACGCCGCAGTGCGAGCCTGCCGCAAGGCAAGCTGGCAGGCGTGAGCGGCGCGGTCGGTGTCGCCCATGGCGACGTAGGTATGCACGATTCCGGCCACAGCCGCATCGAGTCTCCCATCGAGCGACAACGCCTTCTCGTAGCAACCAAGCGCCTTTTGATATTGACCCGCATAAAAACAGGCGTCTCCCAGCAGTGAGAGATCTGCCGCAGTCGGGGGCGCCATCCTGATTGCGAATTCGAGTTGCGGCACCGCCTGCGATGCCAGTCCGGCCTGCACGAGAGCACAGGCCAGATATCGCCGCGCGTCGGCGCTCGCGGGATTGGCTCTCACGGCTGCTTTGAGGGTCTCAACCGCATCCTGGCTGGCTCCCCCGACCATCTGGACATATCCCGCGCGAATCAAGGAGTTGCAGTCGGGGCCGGCAGACCATGCCGGCAGCCCGGCAGCAACGAGTACTGCCAGGCATGAGCAGATTGCCGCCGCTATCCTGCCTGCTGACCTGGCCTCATTGCAGAAACGTTCCATCGTATGCCCCTCGCCTGTCGTTCTCCGCCTGGCCGGCGGAACGCTCGATGCTCGAGCAAATCAACCTGCCTCTTGATTACCCCGAAAGGCGCAGTCCTTAACGGTTTTCGCATGTGCATTAGCGAACAATAATATGAGCAGTCTCTAACTGGCGCATGCACATTAGCTTTCCATCATGCCGGCGTCCCTCCACCTTTCGGGCGAAACCAGAAAACGCCCCTGGCGACAGGGGGTTCGACCGTCATGCCGCATCCGTCATCAAAGCCCGAGCAGCAAAGCGAGGCCGGAGACTTGAGGAAATGCTACGGCGATTGCATCTTTTGACCGGCTGATAGGCATACAATCACAATGTTCGCAGGCAACCGTGCAGACTGACGAGACGCTCTGATGACCGCTGCCAGAATTGAGTCGCTGGCCGATCTTCTCGCCACCGACTTTGCCAACAAATCGGCGGTAATCATACCCGATACCGGCCCAATGCTCAGTTACCGGGAACTGGCCGGGCAAAGCGCGCGCCTGTCCGAAGTGCTTATGAAGGCGGGACTGAAAGCCGGAGATGTCGCGGTGCTCGTCTTGCCACACGGTGTCGAGTTTCTCACGATGTTCCTGGCCTTGTGCGGCTGCCGGGTGACCGCGCTGCCGGCAAATCCGGCCAGCACGCAAGAGGAGCTCACATTCTTCATCGCGGACTCCGGGGCGGCGGTCGTGATTGCGAAAGCGGACCACATACCGGCGCGCCAGGCGGCTCGAGAACTTGCGGTGCCGTTTGGCGAGGTGGGGCTGTACGGCCAGACGACCGTGAGCCTGGATATTGAAACGAACCTGCCGGCAGGCGCTCTGGGGGAATCCCGCCTTGGCCCATCCGCCGCGGCCTTGATGATTTATACAAGCGGCACCACGAGCCGCCCCAAGGCAGTCCCGCTCACATCCGCGAACCTGATCGCCTCGATGCACAACTTCGCGCGGTGCTTTCAACTGACGCCCGATGACGTGACAATGGTGGTGATGCCGCCGTTTCATGTCCACGGGCTTATCGGCGCCACGCTTTCCACGCTGTATTCGGGCGGCACCGTGGTTCTGCCGCCGCATTTTTCGGCAAGCAGATTCTGGCAGGACGCCGTGACTTATGGCGCAACCTGGTACTCCGGCTCGCCCACGATTCACCGCATCCTGCTCATGCGCGCGGACAGGGACGGTGCCCCGCGCTCCCGGTTGCGATTCATCAGGTCGTCCTCGGCCAAACTCGCGCCCGCACAGCTGCGCCAGATGGAGGAGCGCTTCGACACGGTCGTTCTCGAGGCGTACGGCGCCACCGAGACAGCCAATCAGATCTCCTGCAACCCGCTGCCGCCAGGCGCGCGCAAACCCGGATCGGTCGGGCTGCCCACCGGGCTGGAGGTCTTAATTTGCGACGGGGAGGGCGGCGCTCTTGCTCCCGGACAGCAAGGCGAGATCTGCGTGCGCGGGCCAGCCGTCACTCCCGGCTATCGCAATAATCCGGGGGCAAACGCCAGCTCGTTCCGCGCCGGCTGGTATCGCACCGGGGACCTCGGCCAGCTTGACGACGAAGGCTACATCTACGTGACCGGACGCATCAAGGAGCTGATTAACAGGGGCGGGGAGAAAGTGTCGCCGGCGGAGGTGGAATCTGTGCTGCTCGAGCACGAAGCCGTGCTCGATGCCGCTTGCTTCGGTGTCGCCGATGAAATTTACGGCCAGGAGGTGCACGCGGCCGTGGTGCCGGGGATGGAGATCGAGCCCGGGGAGCTCCAGCGCTTTTGCAGCGAGCGCCTGACTGAATATAAGGTGCCCAAGCGAATCCATCTGGTGGCGCAGCTGCCGAGAAGTGCCACCAATAAATTGATGCGCGATGTTATAGCAGCACAATTCCAGGAGAAGACATAGCTGCACGAACGATCCTGATGGTTGCGGACGCTCTCATCGAAGACTGCCAGGCGATGGTACCGTTTCAGATCCTCGCCATGGTCGGGCACTGCGTGCGCACCGTCTGTCCCGGGAATGAACCGGGAGAGACGGTGAAGACGGCGGTCCATGAACTCGAGGGAGATCGAACTTACACGCAGAAGCCCGGCCATCGCTTCGCCATTAATACCTGCTTCGGCACGAAGGACTTCACCGCCGCCTCCGCCGAAGGCAACCTGGTCGGCGCCGCGGCCTGGCCCGGCGTCCGGAGTGGATGCGAATGTTCCTCGAGGCATCGAGCACGAAAATCGAGCCGTGAGCAGGCGCGGGCAGTGGCGGCCAGTAGCAGCAAACCCAGCGGGGACCGAACATGCGCGTAATTCAGAAGCTCACTCGCTCCGCCACGGGCATAAGCGCCTGGCGTCATGCCGCGATGCGGTGCGCTTCGCTCGTGCAGGCGGCTGCTGGAGCCATAACCGGCCTCATAGACGGCTTCGGTCATCTTGCGTCCGGAACCAAGCTGCTTTCTGACGACTGAGAGCCAGCCTTCGTCAGCGTATTCGCGAGGTGTCAGCCCGGCTCTTGCCTTAAACGCGCGCTGCAAGTGAAACGGGCTGGCACCAGTTGCGCCACCAATTTTCGTCGCTCCATTGTCCCGCAACGACATGCTGTGCGACTATCCGGATCTTGGGGTCAAGGTCAAAGCCTTGCTATCCTGCTAATCCGAGGAGGCAAGACCCGGCAGGAACGGCCGGAGGCGGGCAGGCCAACATCCTTAGTGGGTGACAACGACCCTCAGGCGTGCCTGCTTGGCTATCGCCGGCCTCTGGCTGTAGTAGCCGCCCCCGAACTGGCCGGGCGGGGGCGGGGGCGACACATACGCGGAAGCCACACCGGGCAGGCGTGCCGGGGGGGCAACGGGCATGGAAGTCATCGGAACCGCTATCGAACCTGCTGCCGGCTGCCCATACTGCGGCGGTTGCGCGGCGGGCGCAACAGTCACCGGAACGGGGGCGGCGGGCGCTGCTGCAGCCGCATATTGTGGCAGCTGCCCGGCGGGCATGGCGGTCATCACGGCCTGAACCGGGGGCGCCGCTGGAGCTGCATATTGGCTCAGCGGCGCAGCAGAGCCAAAAGCAGCGGGACTGATAGCCGCTGGCGGCTGTCCAGCGGTCTGCGCAGTGGTCTGGGCAGTGCTCTGAGCGGCGGAGAATGTCTTGCCGGCCGGATCGTCATGGTGACGCAGCCAAACTATGATCTGCAGCCAGAGGAAAAGCACGCCCAGGAAGAGGGCAAGCATGATGTAGGGCCGAAGGTCCGCTTGCATCAGCTTTTCTTTCCAGGTGGGCAGATGATAACAAGCCTCCCACTCGGCGGCCTCCGGAGACAGCGTTTGTCCTTGTAGTCCGGTAGCCTGCTGCCTGGCCGCCAGCGCCTGAGCCCAGCGCTGCAGCGTCGGCACGCTTTTCTTCTCCCCGAAAATGGCTACGAACAGGCCCTGCAGCATCCCGAACACCATCGTCGCGTTCAGCACCTGGGCGCCGCCACCATGATGCCCGCCGTCATGTCCATGGTGGTGAAGGCCGTGGTGTGTGTAGTGATGGCTGCTAAAGCCGACGCCGCCGTGGCTCATCGATTTCCATCCTCTCTCGTGATCAGGGCTCGAGCCAGGCATATTGTAGCTGCCCGGCAGGATTGAAACCGGACTGCAGTGGGAATTTCACCACGGTCGGCATGGCCCGGGGGCGGCTTAGAAAATCGACAATCGCCTGGACGTGCGGGCGGCAACTGTTATGATCAGCCCCGGTTTCGTTCAGGATGGGGCGAGGTGCTGACTTTTCGCGAGCTACCACCTACGGCCGGCCTGCCTTTGTCCTGGCGCGACTTCCTGCCGGCAGGCGGTAGACCCGATCTGGAGTCCGGATTGGCGCGCTTTCTCAATGTACGCTCCGTGCAGATCGAGTGCTCGGGAACCGCCGCCCTGGTCGTGGCTCTGGAGTATCTGAAACAGCGGAGCAAGCGCCGCACGGTGATCGTGCCGGCATACACCTGCCCGCTGGTGGCGCTGGCAGTTGCTCGCGCGGGCCTGCGCCTCAAGCTGTGCGATCTCCTGCGGGAAAGCCAGGAGATGGACGCCAATCTGCTGGACCGGCTATGCGACTCGGACACCCTGGCCATAATCCCCACCCACCTGGGAGGGATGCCCGTCAACATGGAGCCGCTTGTGTCCATCGCCCGCGACCACGGCGCTTTCCTGGTCGAAGATGCCGCTCAGTCGCTGGGGGCCACCTGGCGGGGCATGCCGGTGGGCACGATCGGGGACATCGGTGTCTACAGCCTGACCCGGGGCAAGGGATTGACGATCAACTACGGCGGCGTGCTCGTGGCAAAGAGCGACGAGGCCCGCCAGGG
This sequence comes from Pseudomonadota bacterium, assembly GCA_021325555.1. GTDB lineage: Bacteria > Cyanobacteriota > Vampirovibrionia > Obscuribacterales > Obscuribacteraceae > JAJPGY01. Next base: position 296,646 of record JAJPGY010000023.1, read on the forward strand.
GCTCCTGGAGACCAGCAAGCGGTTGAGCGCAAGCAGACCCTTTCTTGAAGCCAAACTGCTTGTGGAGCTTTTGGGATACTGGCTGCTCTACAACCCGACCGGACTTTCCCTGGTCTACGGTCTGCCGCTGCGTTCCTATTTGAGAAGCGGCAACCTGACCGGGGCCGCCGGCGATGATCTTCCTCTCGAGGTTCCAGTACACAAGGTGGGAGCGGCTCGAAGGCATATCGGGGCTGCGGCCCTGGCAAGGCTGCCGGCCGTGCTGGAAGCTAATCGCGAGCGAGGCAGGAGCCGCGCCGCCGCGCTCAAAGGGCTGCCTGGCGTCAAGGTACTCAGTGAGCCTCCGGATTCGTCCGGCAGCTGGCCGTTCCTGACCGTTCTGCTGGAATCATCCCCGGCGCGCGACCAGGCGCTGTCACGGCTGTGGACCTCCGGACTCGGCGTGACCAGATTGTTCGTGCACGACCTGACCGGCTACCGGTACCTGAGCGCCATCGTGCCACCATCCGCGGTGCCCAATGCGCAGGATTTTGCCGCGCGCATGCTCACGATATCCAACAGCGCCTGGGTAACCGACCGGGACTTCGCCCGGATTCAATCGGTGCTGGCTTCCTCATCCGCGCCGGCAGCGAAAGCCCGGACCTCAATGCTGCTGTAACTTTTCCAGTATCCTCTGCCCGACTTCGCTCTGCATCAGGCGGTCTCGCACGGCCGGATTGGCCAGGGCGCCGGGTATCTGATCCCCGTACTTGTCCTTCAGGTGCTCGATCAGCTGCTGGCGATCTATGCCGGCGGGAATCTGAGCTCCGAACCGTGCCTTGAGCTGCTCGATCATCGGGTCCGAACCGTGGCTGCCCGCGGCCGCACTCGCCGTTTGCGCAGGGGCCGGAGCCGTCGCGGCTCCCGGCGCCATGGGCGGGCGTGACTTGATATCCCTTATCCGCTTCACCTGGTCAATCAGGCTGCCGTTCAGGGAGTCGATGCGCTTTTGCACCATCTCTTGCGTCGCCCCCGACTTGACCATCTCCTCCACCTGACCGAACGCTGTCCGGTACGGGCCGACGCCAATGCCGAGCTTCCGCGACTGCTCGATTCGCTCCAGGAGCTTCTGGCGCTGCTCGGCCAGGGGCCCGGGCGCGACACCGCCCTGGGCCGGCGCGGCCGGCTGGGCGGCCGGCGCGCTGCTCGCCTCGGCGCCGGCCGCCGAGGCAGGCTGGACGGCGGGAGGCTGCTCAGTGGTAGCTGAAGACGGCGGCGGCGGCTGGATGTCCGGAGCGCCCTGGTCGGGTTGCTGCGCGACAGCGGCCGAGCAGGCGGCAAATGTGGACAGGCAAAGGCTGGTAAGCCATCTTCGAATGGTTTTCATCGGCAAAACTTCCACAAGAACGGATGCGACCCCTGGAAAGGATCTTAGCACCGCCGGTTCCCCGCTACCACCAGAAGGAGCGAGCGCGCTGCTGACGAATGGCGTCCTTTATGTTCTCAATGCTGTCGATAATCTCCACCTCCTCCGGCACAGGCGGATGCAGCGCGCGCGCGTACTGCATGTCCTCGAGCGCCTGCCTGTACCTTCCCTGCATGAACAGCTCGATTGCGAGGGTCTTCCAGAACTTCCAGTCCGTGTGCCGGTAACTGATCGCCTCCATGCAGAGCAGTGCGGCCTGTTTGTGATCGCCTTTCTTGGACAGCGCGATCGCCAGGTTATGCAAGCACTGGGGGAAGGTCGGGTAGATGGAGAGCGCCGTCTTGTACATGGAGATTGCCTGATCGTAATCGCCGGACCTCAGGTAGCGGTTGGCGTCTTCATATTCGTCATGGGCTCGCCTCCAGTCCAGGTAGGCGCCCAGACCGGGAAACTTCTGCTCGCGGTACGGCCCCAGATGCTCGTCGCTCTTGAAGAAATCAGCCGCCGCCCGGTCGTTCCTGCCCAGACGCAGGTATGTCAATCCGCGCCCCCTGTAACCGTCGTAATAGTTGGGATCCAGACGGATGGCCTGGTCGTACTCGACAATGGCCGCCCCCAGCCTCCCGGCGTCGTAAAGCTTGCGGGCCTCCTGGCACGCCCTTGCAGCCGAGCCGGCGTCAGGCTGCCCTGCCGGGAGAGCCTTGCTGCCGGCCAGCATGGCCGAGCAGAGCATCCCAACAAGCAGAATTTTTCGGGTCAAGCCGACTCCACCGCGCTACGAGCCACGAACACATCTCAGTACGGACATCTCCAGCTTCTCCGTGAGCTCTTCGATCTCCTCTGTTTGCGCGTCGCTCATCGCCTGCTTGAGAGCGAGCATGAGCTGGCGCACGGCTGACTCCTGCCCGTTGCCGCCGCCGTATTTCCGCAGCGCTCGCTCCGCCTCGGAAAGCGTCGACTCGGCCATGATCACCGCCGCCTGCCTTTCCTGCTCGCGCCGCTCCTGCTCAGCATCCAGGCGCGCCTGCTCGGCCAGCCGCTCCAGTTGCTGGCGGGAAAGCCCGTTGGTTCTCTCCAGCTCGACTGCCCAGGCTTGCCCCGAGCCCAGATCCCTGGCCTTGCAGGAAAGGATGCCGTCGACATCGACCTCGAAAGTCACCTCTACCTTGGGCACGCCAGCCGGACCGGGGGCGAAGCTCGAGAGGTTGAAGCGAGACAGCGACTTGTTGTCGCCGGGATCGTCGGCTTCTCCCTGCACGACGTGGAGATGGATGTTGTGCTGATTATCAGCCGTGGTTGTAAACGTTCGCACGCAGCTGGCGGGAATGGTGGTGTTGCGGGTGAACAGCTTTTCGTAACGACCGTCGTCCATCTCCACCCCGACGGACATCGGCAGGACGTCCAGAAGCAAAACGTCCTGGATCTCGCCGGTGAGAATTCCGCCTTGAATGGCCGCGCCGAGCGCCACGGCCTCGTCCGGGTTGACGTTGCGCAGCGGCTCCTTCTGGAAGAACGTCCTGATGAACTGCTGCACGGCCGGAATGCGGGTGGTACCGCCGACCATGATTACATGGTCGACCTCATCGGGTCGGAGTTTCGCATCGGAAAGCGCCGTCTGGATGGGCTTAGCCACCGCCTGCACGAGATCGGCGCTGATGCGGTTGAACTCGGCGCGGGTGAGCGCTGTCTCCAGGTGGAGCGGGCCGCCTTCACCAAAGCCGATGAAGGGAAGCTGTATCTCCGAGCGCTCCATGCCGGAAAGCTCGATCTTGGTCTTCTCAGCCGCCTCCTTGAGTCGCTGCCGGATCGCCGGATCGTCGCCCATGGGCATGCCGTGCGTTGCCTGAAACCGGGCGCGCACCCACTCGACAATCCGGTTATCGAAGTCGTCGCCGCCCAGCAGGTTGTTCCCGCCGGTCGCCTTTACGTGGAGGACCTGCTCCGCCATCTCGAGAATGGTGACATCGAAGGTGCCGCCGCCGAAGTCGAATATGACGATGGTCGATTCCTGCTTGAGCGTTTTGAGCCCGTAGGCGAGCGCGCAAGCGGTGGGCTCGTTGATTATCCGCACCACCTCCAGACCGGCAATCTGGCCGGCGTCGCGCGTGGAGAGCCGCTGCGCGTCGTCGAAATACGCCGGCACGGTGATGATCGCCTTGCGCACGCTCTCCCCGAGGTGCGCCTCCGCCTGAGCCTTCAGCTTCTGGAGGATGCAGGCGGAGATCTGCTCCGGCGAATAGTGGTTGTCGTCCACCGTCACCCAGTAATTGGACCCCATGTGGCGCTTAATCGACTGAATCGTTCGCTCCGGATTCTTTATCGCCTGTCTCTTGGCGGTGATGCCCACCTGCCGTTCCCCTCGCGCACCCAGGGCGACGATCGACGGTGTGGTTGCCTGCCCCTCGGAATTCGGGATGACGACCGGCCGCCCACCCTCGATGACCGCCACACAAGAGTTGGTAGTGCCCAGATCTATGCCGATTATCTTCTCTTGGCTCATGGAATATCTTCCTGCGAAGTGGGTGGATAAACGAATCGTGCACGACTGACCCGGCCGTGCCCGCTACCGCTTACGCAGACGCCAGTCTGCAAACCCCCGGGTTCAGCAGCTTTATACCCATCCCATCGGGTTCTATTTCTTTAAGTTGCTGAGAAAGAGCCTGAGGTCATACTTGAAGGCATCCGGCATCACCCTGACATCCCCGGAGAACGGATAGCGAAACATGCCGACCAGCGCCAGGTTCAGTCCCAGCACGCTGGTCACGAGCACGGTCATCAGGATCTGGGTGCTGAGGCGCCTGAGACCGAAAAAGTACGTAAATACTACGATCACGAAGGCGCCAAAGATAAGGAGTGCCCAGACAATGCCGTCGAAAGAAGCCCTGGCGGTCAGCAGCCGCGTGTGCCGGCTGTCGCCCATCTGATCCAGCTCCGAGAGCAACGCAGAGTGGATGTTCTGCTCGTTTGGCGTCGCCGGCTGGAAGCGGGAAACCGTGTCCCAGATCGCGCTCATGATCTCGTGGGACTTGGGGCTCATCCTGCCGTATGCCATCTCCTTCCATTCGTCGTCGATCATGACGGCGGCATAAGCCGTGCACAGCGTCCGCAATCTGCTTTCCACGGCCAGCGGCAGCCCTTCCGTCAGGTGGTAGATGTCATGGAGCGCGTTGGCCTCCTGTTCCACGGTGACGCGGGCGCGCTCGAAGGTGTTGAGAGAGTCCACCACCATAAAGCCCAGCACGACGGCGTACAGCGTTCCTATTATCGACAGGAAGCACCCCGCCACATCATGATGCAGGGAAAGCTCCTCGTAGCCCGCAAAGCGCCTGACGACAAGCAGCCCCCCGATTGCCAGACAAAGACCGGCGAGAAACGCCAGGGCAAGAAACCAGTAAGTCCCCAGGTAGGCCGCCATGCTTTTCCCCCGCACCTTACCCGACTAATACTAAACCACTGAAAACTCTCCGCCGGCTCGGCGCTGTCACTGCCGCTTTGCGGGGGCGGCCGGTGAGTTCTCGATGGAGATAGCCGGAAAATACGGCCCCAGCAGCTCCCTGCGCCACCACCGTCCGGTCTTGCTTCTCGTGGACGGATCCGTAAAGTGGTAATCGTACATCATCGCACGCACGTAACGGGGAGGCTTGTCGGGAAACGGGTTCTTCTCCAGCAGAGCGAGGACATCAGGCGCGCCCTGCAAAAGACGGATCATGAAGTTGACGAACCAGGGATTCTGCCGGAAATCCGACAGCGCCGCAAACCACATCTGCCAGTCGAGCCGCGGTTGGTGTGGAGCCACCCAGGGCGGGACGCGCCGGGTGTCTCCGGGCTTGTACTTGAACTCGTATTCCGACCAGCTCTCGGCGTCGTTGCTCCCTTCCACCACAATCTCGTGCCTGGATGTCGTCATTATCGCAAAGAGCCCGTAGCCGTTCACAATATTGAATGGGGCGATCACGCCGGCGGCAGCATCCACAATGGCGGGAACTCTGTTTAGTCCCAGGAAGGACTCCGCCAGTATCGTCCCGCTGGCGAAGATGACGACCGCCGCCAGCGTGGTGGCGGCAGCGTGCAGCAGGCGCGGCCGCCGGCCGGGGTCCACCGCTTCCTGGATTCGCCTGGCGAGAGCCCCCGGCAGCACTCGCCTGACCAGGCGATCGTCCAACAGAAGCAGGCACAGCACGACGGTTAGCAGGTTGAAGAAACAGTAATTGCCGGTTGCGGCGATAAGCAGTTGAAGGAAAATCGTGAGCGCCGCGGCGCCCAGCCGGAAGCGCCCTGGTGCGAAGATGAACCACGGCGCAATAAGCTCGATTACGAAGGTGCAGGCGGCGCAGAACTTCTGGAACGCCATCGGCAGAAGCTCCACATACCAGGCGAGCGGGGTAGGCAGCGGCTGCGTGTACCAGTGATAGCTGAGCGCGGTCAGATCGCGCCATACCGGGTCGCCGCTCAGAAGCTTAACCGCCCCCGACATGAACATGACGCGGAACAGCAGCCACCAGAAAAGCCAGCGAATGATTGCCGAGGGCGGAGGTTGGCTGCCCGGTTTGGCCCTGCCCCAGTGCGGCTCGAGAATCACCCAGGGCGGGAAGAAAATGGACAGAAAGCCGGCTTCCAGCAATAGCGCGTCCCACTGGAACTGCATGAAGGTGCGACCGACCACCACCAGCGAGAGGTAGAGCACGTATAAAAGGGCAAGCGAAGGCGCGGTGAGCACACCGAGCACCACCAGCAGTGCCAGGCAGACTCCGGCGGCGGCGAGGAGCTGCAGAAACTGATCGCTGGCGTTGAACCATGCCAGGGTCGGACACAACCAGTAGCTCAAAGCACCGGCGGTGACCTTGAGACCCTGGAGGAAAGCCTCGGTAGGAAGGATGCCGTTTCGTCCGATAAGGCCCGGGATCTGCGGCCAGAACGAGGCGAAGGCCAGCAGATAGACTATCCCCATCATCCGCAAAAACAGCCAGCGGGAAAGCGCGTAGGTGGGCTTTTTCTCTTGCGCCGGATCCATAAACGGATTATCTGTTGAAATACATGCGGTTGGGCACTTTCTCGCAGTCCTGCGCGTAGCCGCCCGCGAGGTCCGAGTACTGATCGCCGAGGTTCACGACAATCGTGAAGCCCATCTCCTCGATCTGCTTGCGGAACCTGGTTTTCAATGCCTCATGGGTGTCGTGGTTGCCATCAGGGCGCATGAAAAGGCCGTCATAACTTATGCCCTCCCTGAGGAGGTTGGCTATCGTGCTTCCCCGCATGCTCTCACCGCGGGTGGTGACCAGAAAGATTGCGAAGCCCCGGCCGCGAGCCCAGGCCAGGAATTCCCTGGTTGACCGGAAAGCCGGTGACTTTTCCTTGCTCACCCATTCGGCCCATTTGCCGTGCTCGAAAATCGGATTCGCCTTATCGAACTCCCGGTTGTCAAAAAGCGTTTCGTCAAGATCAGAGACTACGGCGCGGTGCGCAATGTTCACGTGCGTCTGGCAGTAGCGTTTTGCCTGGGCAATGGCATCTCGAAATTCGTTGCGGTACTGGCTCGTGTGGCTGAACTTAATGCCGTCGATGTTGTTGTAACCGGGATCTGTTGCCGGCACTGTGACCGTGCTGCACGGACACGCCATTGCCAGACCGCAGAGCACAAAGGAAAAGACGAGCGCCGGCACCGCCGTGCGAAAGGAAAGGGTTGCCATAGATTCACCAGCCGCATAAGAAAATTGCCGTCACAGTGTACTTCAACCAGGGCAGGCAGAGGTTTCTGCCTATACGTATATTCCCCACCTGAACCGGCCGTACCAGAGAAATTTAATTGTCCGCCCGCCCGCTTGCAATCGCCTGAGCCAGCCTGGCGATGCCATCCTCAATCTGCCCGCCGGTAAGACCTGCGTAATTAAGCAAGAACTCCCCGCTCGGGCTCTCTGCGAGGTAGAACTGCCGCGTCCGGGAAAGACCCACCCCGAGCGCTCTCGCCTTCTCCACTACCTGCTCCTCGTCAGTCACGCCCTTGAAACGGACGAGAACGTTGATGCCGGCATTGTCACCCATGATCGAAACGCGCTCGCCGAAATGCCCCTTGAGCGCATCCACCACCGCCCGCCGGCGGGTCTCATAGAGCGCCCGCATGCGGCGAATGTGCCGCTCAAGATGACCGAGCCGGATGAAATCGGCCAGAACCTGTTGCTCGAGCAACGGGGAATGCCTGTCGGCCAGCCACTTCGCGCGGGCAAACACCTCGCTCAAGCGCGCGGGCACGACCAGGTAACCAAGTCGCAACGCCGGAAAGAGGACCTTGGAGAAGGTTCCTATGTATATGACGGACTCGCCTTTGTCCAGACCGGCAAGCGCCGGCGCCGGGCGTCCTTTGTAGCGGTACTCGCTGTCGTAATCGTCCTCGATTATGTACGCGCCGGAAGCCTGCGCCCAGGACAGCAGCTCCAGGCGCCGGGGAAGCGAGAGAACGACGCCGGTGGGAAATTGATGGGAGGGGGTGACGTACGCGAGCTTCAACCCGCGCGCGGACGCCGCTTTGAGCTTCTCGACGATGAGGCCGGCGGAGTCGACAGGAACCGATATGAGCTGAGCGCCCTGCACTTCAAAGGCCTTTTTTGCGCCTATGTAGCCGGGCTCCTCCAGCGCGACGGCATCGCCGCGGTCCACGAGCACGCGGGCGACCAGGTCGATCGCCTGCTGTGATCCGTTCACAACAATGATCTGCTCCGGCTCGCAGCTCACCGCCCGCGCCTTGCCCAGGTAGGCCGCTATAGCCTCGCGCAGGGGGCCGTAGCCCCGCGAGTTGCCGGGGCAATCGAGCAAAGAGAGATTTCGCCGCCGGCAATGCTCGTTCATCAACTGCATCCACTGCCGCATGGGAAAGTGATCCATTGCCGGACGTCCAAAGGAAAATTGGATCTCGGGCTCCTGCTCGTCAAATGACATCCACTCGCCACCGCGCAGGTGGGCACCGTACCGCGACAGCCTTTTACCGGCCAACCGCCGGCCGGCGCCGGACTGTCCGGCGGCGCCGCGTCCCCGGGCGGGTTCCCGCGCGCCCGGCGCCCGCAAGAGCTCCTCGGGCAGGTGGCGGGTCACGAAGGTGCCCGAGCCCCTGGAGGCTTGCAGGTAGCCCTCGCTGAGCAGGTAGTCGTAGGCCAGAGTGACGGTGATCCGTGAGATGCCCAGATCCCGGGCCAGAAGTCTGGTCGAGGGCAGCCGCTGCCCGGACTTCAAGCGTCCGGAAAGAACGGCCCGCCTTATCTCCTCGTACAGTTGCCGGTGCAGCGGGATCTTGGATTGGCTATCTAAACTGACCGGAAAGTCCACGACATTTCCATCCAATTTTATTAAAAGTGGACTTATAGTAAATCACGCAAGTGGCACTTTTGTCACGTCCAATTTAATGCTAACTTGTGGGCGTGTTTGAGGAAACCCTGGTCAGGTGGTGATTATGGCTACGTTAAAGCAGATGCGTCTGGTCACGACGATTGCAATCCTGGCAGCCCTGACGGTTCAGGCATTACCGGCGAAAGCGGTCGTTTACGACGCCGGGGCGGTGAGGCTGCTGCAGGCTCGCTACGAAGGGCTGAAGTCGAAAGAGTACAATCTGCTCCTCGACTACGATGAGGTTCAAAAGCAGATCGACTACTTGAAGAGGAAGAACGACCGCAGCCTGGACCGGAGAATCGATGACCTTTATCGCATGCTCGATGCGAAGTACGCGGATCTTCAGCGGCTTCGCATGGACCTGCGCGATGTCGAATTGAAGCTTATGTGACCCCCTTCTCCTTTTCTTTCACTATCTCACGGAGCTTCTTTCGCAGCTTCTCGACTTCCTTCAGCTCGTCCTCGATGCTCTTGCAGTGCATGGCGATCGCTTGGCCGTCATAAGGACCGGATTTCGTGAGATCGACGAGCTTTTGATAATGAAACTCGCCGTTGCGCATCATCGCGTCAATCTGCTTCATGACAGGCGCAGCCGCCTGCTCTTTGTCGTCGGGAAAGAGGACGCCGTCGAACTCCTCCTCCACCATCGGAAAAAGCTGCGAGAGAATCCCCATATAGTGGTCCACCCATTTCTTGCGTGGCGGCAGGCACTCGCCCACATTCACGTTGATGGGGATATAAATGATCGTCCCCCCGATCACATCGGGCTCTTCAACCAGATTCGCCTCCTGTCTGGTACACTCGCCGTAAAGCTCGGCGTCGGTGCGGCGCAGCTTGTGAAGGGCCTCGCCGGCTGATTTAAGACCGATCAAGGCGGACTTCACGGTCTTCTGTACTCCGCCCTGCAAGGTAGTGGTACTCCCGGCGGTGCCGGAAGCGGGCGCGGCGGGGGCAGGCGGTTGACTCTTCGTTGACTGATCCTGGGCGCCGGAGCCGGAGAAAGCGGTGCTGGCTGCCAGCATAACCACCAGAGAGGCGATCACGGGAGCAATCACCCCCCTGCGACTGGCCGCCTTCGGAACCGGCACGGCCTCGACAGTCCCTTGGCAAGCGGATACGACCGCCGAATCTTTCCTGACCTTCACCATGGCGCTTCCTCCTGACCACCTTACGCAAAGCCGGCAGCCGTCCGGCGGCTCGGGCTCCGGCCGGCATTGCTGGCGTTGTCCATTGTACGCGCTTGCTGTCCCGGTGGCTTCCGGTGTGGGATAATGATTCGCCTGTCCGGCGCGGCGTTGCGCGCCCTCCATCAGTGCAGCGAGGTTAACGCTCATGCTCTTTCAAAGATCCGTCCCCCTGGTTAACTTGTTCGGCACCGAGGTGCCCGAGCCGCGATTCTTGATGGATTTTCTCGGCTTCGAAAAACACCTCGTGCAGATTCGCGCCAAAAGAGGGGCTCAGATCTGGCCTGGCTGGTACGACCATGCCGCCTACTACGCAGTCGATCTGCCGCCCGAGAAGCTGTATGGGCCCGGGGAGGAAGTGACGATTCCGTCTTTTGTCAAAGCGCCCGACTATGAGTTCGAGATCGCTTGCCTGATCGGCAAAACCGCGAAGGTGACCACTCACGAAGAAGCCATGAAGCTGTTCGCCGACCATTGCTACCTGACCATCCTCAACGACTGGTCGGCCCGCGATATTCAGAAGAAGGACATGGAAGGGCTGGGTCCGACTAACAGCAAGTTCGTGCTCGGCAAAAGCATCGGTCCGGCCATCGTGCCCGTCTCCAAATTCAAGCTCGACGACAACGGCGTCATGGATATGGAGATGATTCTCAAAGTCAACGGGCAGGAGCGCAGCAGGTCCAACTACAACACGCTCTACCACACGCACCCGACCACGCAGAAGCGCGCGGCCTGGAGCTTCCCACGCATCATGGCCTGGCTCGGCCAGCAGAACATCACCCTCTACGAGGGCTACATCCTGGGCTCGGGCACGGTCGGAAATGGCTGCATCGCCGAGTTTTGCGCTAAGATCGATCCCAAGACAGGCGATGTGATCGAACCGGCAACCTATCCCTGGCTGAAGGAAGGCGACGTGGTGACCATGGAAGCCCAGGGCATAGGCGTTCTGGAGAATAAGGTGCGCATTCCGAGTGGAGAGTATGCTCAAGTTAAGTGAAGACCTGCGTAAATCGCTCAAGGTCACGTCAACAACCATGCCGGACCAGCAGATCGGCACGATCCTGCAGACGCCGGGGATCTTCTTCGGGCCGGGGCATTATCTGTATCCCGCCCGGGAAGGGAATCGATCGGGCAATCATCTCGATGCCGTTTTCCTCATTGAGCCGATAGCCGCCAATGAGCAATTCATCGACTGGATCGTAAGCGACGTCTGCCGCTGGATCCAGAAGGAAAACATTCAGTTCGAGGTGATCTTCGCCCCGGCGCAGCCCGCGGTGCAAAAGATGGTGCACAAGCTCGCGGCGGCGACGAGGGCGCGCGAGGCCTTCTGGGAATATCTGCCCAGCGGCTGGTTCGGCGACAAGCTGGTCTCCGGCGAGGTGAAGCCGGGCGACCGGGTGCTCGTTTTCAACGCGGTCACCCAGCAGGGCCGCTGCGTGGGCGAGCGCCTGCCGGCGTTTGTCGAGGGGCTGGGCGGGAAGCCGGTAGCGGCGGCGGTATTTGCAAAGGGCACCGCAGGTGGTGTAAAGGCGGCGGAGGAGCGTTACGGCCCGAAATTCTACGCCTCAGTCCAGGTGACCATCGGCATCGAGACGCCCGAACAGTGCCATATCTGCAAAAAAGACGGCTCCGCGGAGTTGATCCCGTGGACGCAACTCCGAGACAATCCACCGCGTTAGCCAACATCCTGCCCTTGGAGGGACTCGAACCCTCAATCCCTTACGGGCATCGCATTTTAAGTGCGACTCGTATACCGGTTCCGACACAAGGGCGCCAGCAACGGATATTGTAATGGATCCGCGGCGCATAATATAAACTCTTGGGCAGACCCCGCCGGCCATGGCAACCGTGCGCAGAGCGGGAAAGGAGAGATGGGGCTGATGGACAAGACTCTGGCCTACCTGGGGCTGGGCATCATGGGGTCCGCGATGGCAGCCAATCTAGCCAGAGCCGGCTGCCGGGTTCTCGCCTGGAACCGCACGCCCGGCAAGCCGGGAGAGGCTGTAGCTGCCGGGGCTGGGGCCGGAATCGTCAGCTCGATCGAAGAGGCCGTCGGACGCGCAGACTTCGTCTTCGTCTGCGTAAACGACGTGCCGGACCTCGAGGAGGTAGTGCTCGGGACAGGGGGAGTGGCTGAGCACGCGCCGGAAGGCGCGACGGTCATCGACATGGGCACGAGCGGGCCCATGGCCGCGGTGAAGCTGGCCGCCGAGCTGAAGAAGAAAGGGATCCGTTTTGTGGACGCCCCTGTCACCGGCGGCGACGCGGGGGCCAGGAATGCCACATTGACGGTGATGGTGGGCGGCGAATCTTCAGATTTCGAGCGCTGCAAGCCATTATTCGAGTTGCTGGGTAAGAAGATTTTCCATTGCGGCCCGGTAGGCAGCGGGCAGGGCGTCAAGTTGTGCAACCAGATCCTTTGTGCCGTCAACCTGGTAGCGGTATGCGAGGCGCTGAGGCTGGCGGACGAGCTGGGAATCGATCGCCAAATGGTGATCGACATTTGCAGCACCGGCGCCGGTGGCTCTTGGTCGCTCGCCACTCTCGGTCCCAAGATTGCCGCCTCCGACTTCGAGCCGGCTTTCATGATCAAGCTGCTGCTGAAGGACATCAAGCTTATTGAAGACACAATCGCCGGCTCCCGCATGGAGTTGCCCGGAACCGAGCTTGCGAAGAGACTCTTCCATATCGCGGCGCAAATAGGTGGTGAGCGTGGCGGGGATCAGGGCACGCAGGCCATGTTCCGAGCCTATGCGAGACAAAGGCACAACCTGGAAGTCTGACAGGCGTCGATCTTATAGCTGAACCGTGCCTCTGTAGGTCGAGTTGACTATTCGCCAGTAGCCGTCTTCTTTCACCATATCCACCGTGACGCCGGCATCGAACACCCTGCCGGAAGCGGCGGCGACACCGGTCAACGTCAGATGAGCCTTCGTACCGTTAATCTATTCGCTCGAAAACTTCGGTTTGGCAGCGTAGTGTCCTCGCATATCCATCGCATATTGGCGTTTGCCTTGCAAGCGCGAAATGCCTATACTGATCACGACTGACCGGTGGTGCTCCCCTGGAAACGAGAGGAATTGTGATCCGTCGCCGGATTCTATTTTCTACCGGTATTGGCACAGCCCTCATGCTGATGGGCGCTTTAGCGCAGGGACGGACGCTGGATGCCGGCATCACCGGCACGGAGATCCGTTTTCAATTCAAATTCAGGGACGACCTCTGGAGCAAGAAACTATTCCCTGGCGATGAGGTGAAAGGCTCGCTGACCGAAAGCGTTCTGATTGGCGACCGCCTGGTTCCGGCAAGGTCGGTGGTGGTCGGTCACGTGGCGCTGCCGCCGGGAACCAAGCAACGCAATCACCACTCAGCCAGACACTCGCTGTATATTCAGTTTGACCGTATAGTCACGCCCGATGGCACCACATACGATATCAAAGGCGCTGCCATACGCCAGCTTTCCCTGGTCACAGCCGAGCACACTTTGCGGGAATTGACCGTCAATGACGATGGCGAAATAATCAAGGTTCAGGACCACGGGATGTACCAGGTGCCGGACTGGGACACGTACATTCCCAAATCATGGGTTGACGTCAAAAGCAAGCTCGACATCCATGTCTGCTCCGGCGACAAATTGACCGTATCCGCGCAGGTGCTCAACGTCACCTCCTCGTCGCTGTCGGTCGCTGGAAAGCTCCTGCCCGGCGGCGGGCACAAATAGCCTCGACACCTCGAAACAACACGCGGCAGAGGCTCGTTGTATGACCTGGCGACAGACATTTGTTTGTGCCCGTGCCGTCCTGGCATGGATCACTCGAGCCAGGCGCAGGCGTCAGGGGGTGAAGGGTCCCTGCAGCGATGCCAGACCCTTCTTCGCCTCGCGCTCCGCCCGGGTGTCGTGGGTGAGGTGCTTGAGTGTCCACAGGCTGAGGACGATCCACAGGACGCCGGCAATGCGCATGATGAGGCGCTTGCCGTGCGCCGGGTCGTGCAGGAAGTCGCCGGACAGGCTGGAGAGCAGCAACATGACCGGATCCGGATCGGCGATGGAGCCGGTACGAATCCAGGTGAGAATCTGAATGGCAAGCAGGCTGCAGGTAACCCACAGCGCCAGGGCAATCGTCCTGGGCTTCAGCGAGATCAAAGTGATCGTCAGTGCCCCCTTGTCACCGCCGAGGAGGGCGATCGGGCGCCACAAGTAGAGACCGGCGAGCAATGCCACCACAGACGACACCAGCATCGAGATTGTGTTCTCACCGAAAGCAATGATCACATACGTCAGCGCAAGCAGCAGCCACCAGAACGCAAGCACGACCTGCAGCCGCTCGAAGCGCCCTCCGGCAGGCGTGCTCAGCACCGCGATAATGCCGGCTGCCACAGGGAACAACCAGACGAGACTCCAGAGAATGACGTCCACCGCCAGCTTGGCGCGCTCCGATTGATAGCGGGCCAGCAGCGTCGCCGAATCTGCATCCTCCCCGAAAAGCTCGAAGTAACTGTTGCGGAAGCTCGCGTAATTCTTGCTGTCGTGGAAGCTGGCAATCCGCTCCTTCAAGAAGTTGCCGATGCCGTCCTCCAGACCGTAATAGACGTAAGCGCCCAGGTTATAGAAGAGGGATTCGACCATGGTCCGGCCGGGCATCGATTCCGCCTCCAGCGAGACCGGGTGGAGAAAACCTGGCTGGCGGGAGAAGCGATCCGCAGCCCACGTCCTCAGTGAATCGAGCGCAATGGCGTTGCTCGCCGAATAAGGGCTGCGCACCAGGACGAGGGCGAGCCCGTAGGACCGCGAGACCCGCTCCGCCAGCGCCGTGCTGCCCGGCAATCGTTCCTGCATCTGTGGCAGCTCCTGGCGCGGAGACACCAGCTCCAGGCGCGGCGGCTTGGGCCTGCCAAAATAAGCAAGCACTACCGAAAGCAGCACGATTCCAACTAAAATTGAGGCGACCTTCTTTCCGGTCATTCCCGCTCAGCGCCTCCTTCCCGGCGAAGATCTTAACAAACCGGCTGCGTCCAGATGGCCGAACATTCCCGAGCCCGGCTTAAGCGGTCGAATCTTTTACAGTCTGCCAGCAGTAATTTTTGTCCATTACACTATTCGAGTTGTCGAACATACAATTTATCCACCAGTGCAACATTAATCCCGTCGTACTGTCGACAATACACATCACTGACGATTAACGACATTCCCCCTTCCGCAGGGGACTGATCCTGGTGTATTCTGGTAAGTGCCAGGCGGGGCAGAGTGGAGGCGGGTTGTACAGTTTATATACAATTTTGGGGCTGGAAGACAACGCGCCGGAAACGGCGGTGGAAGAGGCTTATCGGAGCCTGCGCCAGCGTCTGGACTCGCGGAAATTTGAACAGGGAAGCCTGGCCGACAGGCAAGCAAGGCAGTGCCTGCTGTCGATCGAAAATGCTTTCCGCACGCTGACGAACCAGACGGCCAGGGCGAAATACCTGGAGGAATGGCAGCGGTCGCGCGAGCAGGAGTTCTCGGGCGAATTGCAGCCGAAGCTCGGGCAGCTCTGCGTGGCGGCGGGCATGATTACCCTCGAGGATCTCGAGCAGGCGATTGAGACGCAAGCAAAGCTCGATCTTCCCATCGGGCAGATCCTGCAGGAGCAGCAGCTAATCACTCAGGCGGAGCTGGACGGTCTCCTGCTCGGACAGCAGCTCATCTCCTTGCCAGGGGACCTCCCGCACAAGACCGGTCAGCGTCTGATTGCCCTCGGCCTGGTTACCGAGGATATGGTGCGGATCGCGCTCATCGAGCAGCGCACCTTCAACCGCAAGTTGGAGGACCTGCTCACGGCGCACGGGTGGCTTGATCCTGCAATCTTGAAGATTCTGCTGGAGCCTGCGGATACGGTCGTCCAGTGACCGCGGTTTCGAGCGCCTCCCTATCTACCCGATAGACCCACATCACGCCGTGCCCGGACAGGTGGACCGGCCGCAAAAGCCTTGAGTTGTGGGCGCTCAGCCAGTCCACCGACCTGGCATACTGGGCGTACGCTTGATAGGCGGCGCCGTAAGAAGGATCAACCAGCAGATAGGTAGCGCCGCTCTGGCGGAGCGCCTCGGTCACCGTCTCGGGCGTGACGAGGTTCAGGCTGTGCACCCGCCAGCCCTGCAACGGCGAGGGTTGGACGGCCTTGCGCCCAGCATGCAGGTAAAGCAACGGATCGTTCAGGCACACAAAGACGTCAGACGGCTGCGTGTTCGCCCGTATCCATGCATAAGTGGCCAGCACGTCGCCATATTCCTCCTCGGCGGTTATGTCCGCCCGACCGAGCAAGCGCCGGGGATAGCTGCCGGCCCTGGGGATCGACGATGCCGCCGAGGCGAGGAGCAGGTAAGCGCACAAGCCCAGGGCCAGCGCCGCGCACAGCCGCTTCCACAAGGCGCGGTGGCGGGCCGCAAGCCTTTTCTTGAGCGCAAAAGACAGGGAGCGGAAGCCGCGGAAGCAAAAGTAATAGACGAACGGCAGGACTACCAGGACGAGCCGCCATTCGAGAAAACCCGGCCACATCACCATGCTGAGCCAATAGGCAACGAAGTAGGCGGCTAGAAGACACCGCCGGCGATGACGGAGCTCCCGCCAGACCCCGACCGTCAAGACGGTCCAGAAGCCGAGCACGCCAACCCTGTAAAGGAGAAAGAACTGGAGGGGGCCGAGCGAGGAGCAGGAGGCGGAGGAGAGCGGTGGCACCGCTGCCAGTGGCAGCGACATGAACAGGTCGGACAGCTTTCGTGCCACCACCGTTCCCAGCCCTATGTCGTGATAAGCGGTGAGCATCCAGCCGGAGTAGCTGGTGTAATAGCTCAGCCAAACCGGCTGTGCAAGAGCGTGCCTGCTGTTCCACCAGCAATACGGCAATACGACTGCGCCACCGATGGCGGCACCCAACAGCGCCGCCCTCAGGCGGCGCCGCAATAGAAGATAGACCGCACAAAGCGGCAGCAAGATGACGCCGACCATCCTCGCCAATGCGGCAAGCGCCTGTGTTGCGCCGGAAACCGCCGCACAGACCGAACCGCTCCTCATTCCTCCCCGGGCCGCGCTCTCAGCCGTCCAGAGAGCAGCCGCGCTCAGCAATCCGTACAGCAGGTCCGACATGGTCATCGGCAGGAAGGACTGAAACTTTATGTTCAGCAAGGTCGCGCCCAGTATCACCACCGCCATGCCGGCGGTGCTCCGGCGTGTACGGAGCAGATAGCCGACCGCGGTCAGGACAAAGGAGAAACCGATCAGCACATCGGACAGCTCGAACAGGCGGACGTTGGCGGGGAAATCCGGGCAGCACCGCCACAAAAACGCCAGAACAAGCGGGTAGAGGATCGGGTACTTGGTTTGCCAGGGCTCACCGGGCAAGGACAGGATCTGATAGCCCCTGCCCTCGGCCAGGGCCCTGGCGGTCACCACATACAGGGCGTCGTCGTGGTAAAGCCCGAAAAAAGGCCCGTGGCTGACCACACATCGCCAGGACAAAAGGGCCGCCAGCACCAGGATCAACCCGGCCAGCACCCAGCAGCCGGCGAGCCAGGCTCGGCGAGATTGGATTTGACCCGCTGCGCTCATAAGTCGCCCAGGCGCCTGTCGTTGCACACCCGCTTCATAGCGCTCACGGCTGCGTGGATCTCTGGGGCGGCGTGGGCGCCGCGGAGGCTGCGCCACGAGAGCCCGACCCAGGCGGATAGGTCCAGAGCAGACCGGCGACCGGGCCACAGTTGCATTCCTTTTTCGGGTCGAGCTTCAGCGCCGCCCGGAACTCGTCCGCCGCCTGGGGAAGCATGTTCAGGGTCAGATACATGGTGGCGAGGTGGTGGTGCGCGTCGGCGTTCTTAGGATTGAGTCCGATAGCCTTAACCTCTTCCTTCATGCCGGCATCGATCCCACCGAGCGAAAACTCTACCCAGCCCAGCCCGGCATGGGCTTCCGCATCACCGGGGCGCATTCTCACCAGCTTTTGAAACAGCGGAAGGGCTGCCTGGTACTGCCGGGTCTTCTTCAGGAAGCGAGCCTGGGCAAGCAAGCGATCGAAGCGGCTTCCCGAGCCTTCTGCCGCTGTAGACCCCGGCGCGGAGCTGAAAAACGAGCCCACAGCCAGGCAGCTCAGCAGCAGCAAGACGGTCCCAAGCGAATTCCGGCTGTGGCAGTTAAAATTCATGATCCCATTATAGGTATAGGTGTTGGCTTTACAAAGAATCGTCGACCGGGCAAGCAAGACTGTGACGGCCTTATGATGGTGTCAGACGGGGTTCAGAGCGAAAGCCTATGAGAATTCTGCTGGTTGAGGACAGCCCGACACAAAGTCGCATTCTGCGCGACCTGCTCGAGCGGTCCGGCTACGAGGTGGAGATTGCCAGGGATGGCATTGAGGGCTTTGAGCGATTTACCAGGGGCTCGTTCGGTCTTGTGATCTCCGATGTGGTGATGCCAGGCCTGAACGGATACGACCTCTGCCGGAAGATTAAGCAAGCCAGCGACGGCAGGAACACGCCGGTGGTGCTGGTGACGGCGCTCAACACGCTGAAGGATCTGATCGAGGGCATTCGGAGCGGCGCCGATAACTTCATTACCAAACCGGTCGATCCGACCTATCTGCTCTCCCGAATCAGGACCGTTCTCGACAACCGGAAGGAAGGAGAAGGGGCCCTTTGCGATCCGCAAACCGGCGTCTGCTTCCTGGACAAGAGCTTTATCAATACCCTGGATCGCAAACGCATCCTCGATTATCTGGTCTCCACCTTCGACGACTTCCTGCACATGCGCGAGGTGGAGGGCAAACGCCAACTGGAAGCAGCCAGCCAGCGCCTCAAGGAGATAGAGGACCATGAGCTGAAGGTGACAGAGCTGGCCGGACAGATAGTGGCCGGTCTGGAGGAGCTGGATGAAACCCTTGCCACGCTGACGGGCGCTGATCCCGGGCAGCTCCCGCAGCCGAAGGCGGAGCTCGTTGCCGGTCTGCGAAAGAGGAACCGGGATCTTATCGATCTAATGGAGACGCTGACCAAGGCAATCGGGGGTCTCGCCAGGCTGTCCTCCGACGAGCCGGAGGAGACGGGCTTGGGCATCATCGGAAGTTTAAGCTCCTCTACGTACTTTCCCCACTGACAGGTCGCCGGCTGCCCGCTAGACTTGCTCCGTCGGCGACAGGTGGTTGTGCCCTTGCAACGACGGGCGCCGTTTACTAAGGGGACCGGACAGCATTGATCGCTTTCCACGGCGTCGCAGGAGCACACGGGCGTGAGCCTGAAAAACCCCGTCCCGCAAGCAATTCTGCACCCGGCGGCCGGCAATGAAACATAATATACATTATCAGCCGCATCCGGCAATTCACTGGTAACCCTTCTCCTCTATCCCTAATCCCTTTCAAATCAGGAGAGAAAAGACTATGGGCGACGGCTATAACGCAAACGATATCCAGCGGGCGATCGACAGCGGCGACAAGAGTGGGGCCTCAAACGAGATTAACTTCGACTACATGCACATGTCTCCGGACCAGTTCAGCCAGGTGATGAAGGAGATGCAGGGGCAGTGCAACGCCGAGTCCGACGGCTCCCACCACGTCACCGTGCAGACCGACGACTCCGGCAACGTGACGCACATAGATCTGAATGACGGGCCGCTGCAGGGGATCGGGATCAACTGGTTCGACACCAAGCTCTTCGACAAGAACGACTACCAGGGCAACACTCAGGCTCTGGAGAACACCTTCAATCCCACCGACCCGTTCGGCTCGATCAAACGAGTATTGGGAGGCCTGCTCGGACGCTAGAGCCCCTTTCGACCCGCCCCCAGCGGTTTCGGCTCAAGCCCCCTCCTATTTGTCGTCGCCATCGGTTTGATCCGGGGCGGCCTCTTCTTCGCCCGCGCCTGAGCCCTCAGGCTGCTCCGCCCGGCGCCGGGCAACGGCAGCGGCGATGGCCCGGGCGGCGCGGCTGGACGGAGAAGCAGCCGCTTCCGGGCGGCTTTCGGAAAGGGCGTCCAGGAGCGGCTTGAGAACAAGATGAGGGATCTTGAACTCGTGCCGGCTGCCGTCCTTCAACTCCAGGTTGAGGGAACCGGAACCACCGGCGGTGCTTGACTCGATAGCCTCGATGTCCGCACGCTCGACGCTCACGTCCGCGGCCCCGAACCACTTGGAGAACCACTCCGGAACAAACACCAGGCGCCGATTGGTGATTACAAACCGACCCGGCTTCTCCTTGTTGAAGGTAAGAAAATACGACTTGAGCACTGTCTCACCCGGCGCCGGTATGAAGCGGGAGCCGAAAAACATGACCGCAAAGACCAGCCCGAACAGCAAGAACACGCCCGCCCAGAGCGACAGAAAGAACTGCAGGTACTCAGGCCCGTGCCTGGATAGCCGCAGCCAGTTAGTGATGCAGCCCTCACGCAGCGCGCCCTGCCACCGGCCTGCCCGATATAACGCCCAACCCAGCTTGCCGTGCGCGCTGTCGTTGTTTGGATCGAGGGAAACCGCCCGGCGGTATTCAGCAATTTGACCAGTCGTCTCGCCTAATTTACCAAGCGCCGCCCCCAGTCCCAGGTGGGCGGCAACCGAGGCTGGTTCGACCTTGATCGCCTGCCTGTAAGCCTCGGCTGCCTCCGCGTAATCGTGCTTGCGCCCGAGCGTGGCCCCGAGGTTGACGTAGGCGTTCAGGTTGGTGGGATCCAACTCTATGGCGTCCCGGAAGGCCGGAATCGCGTAGTCGAAATAGCCCAGGGCAGCCAGGGCCGAGCCGAGGGCCCGATAAGGAAAAGCGTCATAAGGATCCAGCCGGATGGCTATCTGCTCCTGGGCAGCAGCCTCCCGGAACTTTCGCTCCATCCCCAGAATCATTCCCAGGTTGCTGTGGGCGAGCGCGTTCTGCGGATCAAGCGCCACCGCCTGGCGCATCTCCCTTTCCGCCCCGGCGACGTTTCCCGCCAGGCAGAGCGCCTTTCCCAGCCTCTGATGAGCCTGGGCATTGCCGGGCGAGGAGCTCACCACCTGTCGGTAGACGGCGATCGCCCTGGAGAAGTCATCGGCGCTCAGGTAGTCGTCGCCCTTCTCGATAAGCTGTGCCACGTCGCCCGATCCCGAGCCCGACGCGGGTCCGGCCGACCACACGCACAGATTTATCAACAAGATTGACAGTAAAAAGCGCACGCTCTTGCCTCTTTCCTGGAACCGGTAATCGGAACGAGCATCCTGTCCCGTTAACCATCATAAGGATCTGTAATCAGATAGGCTAGAAGGTAATTCTTCGATCGCCACCCGCACGCTGGTCAGAACCCAAAGGAGCTTGCGGAAGAATGGTCGTATTGTTGACCTGTCGATCAGATTACAGGTGTACTTGTTCAATGGTAGACCATTCTACCTGTCGAACCTATCTATGGCAGGTATGAATCGGTATAAAATTGGCTTCCATTCCAACGAGGAGAACTTGCTATGAAGTTCTTGAAACAGCACACAGTCTATCTTCCGGCTCTGCTCGCGGCAATCGGTGTCACCACCTCTGCGGCAGCCTGGGCCGGCAGCTGGAGCGGCTATCTGGTCGACAACAGCTGCAAGAAATCCCTCGGAACCGACACCGGCAAAATAAAGGCCCATCCAAGCAGCTGCTCGCTCATGCCCGCCTGCCGCTCAGCCGGGTATTCCATCTTTGCTGACGGCACTTGGCTTACTCTCGACAAGAACGGCAACGAGCTTGCCGAGAAGGCGCTGGAGAGCACCAAGACCAAAGAGGGATTCTATGCCACCGTGGATGGTGAGCGCGAAGGCGATACCATCAAGGTGACCAAGGTCAGCGAAACGTCAGCCAAATAGCCACCGCGGGCAGCGTGCTGCGGCGGCAGCTCGGCGAGAAACCTCGATGTGTACTCGCGCATCGAGGTTTCCTTGATCGGCTACGGTCCTGTGATTGGCGGAATCACCGTGTTTCCTACCACATTGGGCGGCAAAACAGGCGCGTGCGTGCCCAGCGTGAACAGACCAGCGCCAGGCGCCTCCAGTCCGCCGAATGTATTTCGCAAGGCCCGGCCAATTCTGGCAAGAGGAGATCTTTTCTCCGCTCGCAGATGATACCGGACAATGTGCGAGGGCATGTAATAACCCTCCGGCTCGTAAACGATGATCTTCTCTTGAGCCTGCCCATTCCGAATGCCCGCCGAAAAGGAAATCAACAAGTCGATGATGATCGAGTACAACGCTTTGACCCTCATAAGCAAAATGCCTCCCTTGATTTTCCATTTTGGACCACCTTGCAAGGCCGCATTGTCTCGCGAGCGCGTCATAATATGTTGATCATGCGATCTCTTACAACCCTCCTTCTGCCTGCGCTTGTTGTTTGCATGCCCCTGCCGCCGGTTGCCGGTCAAAATCAGACCGCTTCCGGACAGAGCCTCTTCAACAGCCGCTGCGCCGCCTGCCACAGCATAGGAGGCGGTCGGAAGGTGGGTCCCGACCTGGCGATTGTGAAGAGCTGGCCGGCAGATCCACTGCGGGCAAACGTGGAGCGTATGCAGGCAAAAGCCGGTCCGCTGACCAGGCAAGAGGTTGATGCGCTCGTTCGCTTCTTGCAGGCACAACCACGCTCGCCCGCTCCGGGCGGGCTGCGAGGTCGCGGCGTTCCCGCGCAGCCCGGCACCCTGCAGCCCAATCAATTTGGACAACCAGGACAAGCCGGCGGACCTGGAGATTGGAGCTCTCCCGGGGCGCAGCTGTACTCCGGCAGGTTGCCTTTCAGAAACGGGGGCACGGCCTGCATCGCCTGCCACGCTCCGGACGGTCGGGGCTCGGGGCCTTCGTTGGCTGAGATTGCTCACGAGAAAAGAGGACCGCGCCTCTTTTTTTTCCTGCAGCAGCCGGGAAACAGAGCGATGCGTCAGGCTTATGCCGATCATCCGGTCACGGCCGAGGAGGTAGCCGCCTTGTCCGGTTACTTTGCCACCGTGCAGCGCGGCTGCCAGGGCGGCGAAGAAGACGACGCCGGACGATGGTTCAGGGGATCGAGGCGATTTGGCAAGGAATCAGAGGATGACGATTGATCTGCCACGCTGTCCGCTGGGAGCGAATTAATAGGAAGCTGCTTTGGGAACCCAGTACCGCTCGACATCACCAAAATGAAAATTGCGGTATTCAGCCTGCTGCGCGGTTCTGATGCCGGCGACCTGAGTCACTATCTTGCGTCTTGAACCGGGCGGATATCTGAGGATGGCGCTGCCCTGAAGAGCGTCGATCGCATCCAGCACCGCACGATCGTAATGTGGGTGTCCGGAGGAGTGAAGCAGCTCTATGTGCGTGATGCGTTGATCTGGGGTAACCTGGCAGCTAAACCAGGCCGTCGTCCCGAGAGGATAGCTGCTGACCATCGCCTGCCTGACCGGATCCCAGCGCAAATTAGCGGGACTGGGATTATTGAGCGTTTCCTGCATGCCCGACTGAATAGCATGCAGAAGCCGGTTGCGCCAGCGGTCCCAGGCGATCATCAGCTCCTGATTGCCGGCGTCTGGATCACCGGCAGACGCGGACAGGCCGAAGGCGTTCTTGCTTGCTTCGCCTTGCAGGACAGGCGCTCGGGAATCGGGAGTCCCATTCAGCGGCTCCAGCCCCAGTTTCACATCCCGGCCAAACGGTCTGCTGGCGGAAGCGGACACGCGGCCATGCTCGGAGTCACTGGCTGATTGCCGGCGGCCAACCACCGGCACCGGCATAGGCTCAACAGGCACCGACAGCGCATTCACATCTGGAAGCTCATGGAATTTCTGTACTTCGCCCTCGAGCGGCGTATCATCGGCACTGGTCGGGACAATGCCGATGCCAAGACAGACGACACCGAAAATGAGACTGGCGAGAGTCGAGCGTCGAGCCATTTGCTACCAACCGATGTTCAAGTCGTCGGCACCTTGGTATATAGACCATGACGACTTCGGCAACGACTATCGGAGGAGGAGAAGATGAAGCGGTCAGCCGTCATCAGTTTGATTGTATTCTCAACCTGCTCCAGCGCGCAAGTCCGCTCGCAATGTCTGGCCCAGGGCTACGGCAGCTACCAGGGCGGTTCCGAGCAATCATTTTCCCAGGGCGCACAGCCGCCCGCCGCCCCATCAGAGCAATCTCAAGGCCTGCCGATCAGGTCGGGGCTGCAACCGCCACCAGCCCCGGCGCCATTCCCGTTCACTGCCCCCTTCAATCAACAGCCCCCTCCCGGGC
This sequence comes from Pseudomonadota bacterium, assembly GCA_021325555.1. Taxonomy (GTDB): domain Bacteria; phylum Cyanobacteriota; class Vampirovibrionia; order Obscuribacterales; family Obscuribacteraceae; genus JAJPGY01. The sequence continues at coordinate 320,813 of JAJPGY010000023.1, forward strand.
CCGCCTCCGGCTCGACTTTGCGCGTCTGGAACACGCCGACTGACATCAAGCAGATCATGGTGACGACCACGTCATCCCTTGATGGCTACTCGGTGAGGCGCTACATCGGGCTGGTCAGGGGACTCACGGTCAGACAGCCCACCATGCAGCAAAACATGGCGGCGGGCATGCAGGGCATGTTTAATGTCAACATCGAGGCCTATGCCCAGATGTGCGACCAGGCCAGGGAGCAGTCCTATAAGCTCATGCTCCAGCACGCCCTGGCGTTGGGAGCAAACGCGGTGCTGGCGGTACGATACGACAGCACCCCCTTTAGTGAAAAATTCATGGAGACGGAGGTTCTCTGTTACGGGACTGCCGTGTATGTAGAGCCGTTGCCCGCCTTCCCGAACCATCGCTAGAGGCGCGGAGCCGCCAGGTCGGAAAGCCGCACGCTATCGCGCTTTCCGCCTCAAAGGTTGCTACAACAGGGTGCCTCGTAAGACCAGCTTGGCTACGGTGAAATAGATCACCAGGCCCGTCACGTCCACAACCGTGGCCACAAACGGCGTGGAGGCGCTGGCCGGGTCGAGCCCCAGCCGCCGCAGGACAAAAGGGAGCAGGGAGCCGGCCAGCGTTCCCCAGAGAACGATACCGACGAGACTGACGCCAATCGTGGTGCCAAGGAGCCAGTAAAACTGGCCGTAAGATGGCAGAAACTGCTGCCACAGAATAATCCTCGCCAGCCCCAGAACCCCGAGGATGGCTCCCAGACCGGCGCCGATGACGATCTCCCTCTGGAACACCCGCCACCAGTCACGCAGTTGCACCTCACCCAGCGCCATCGCCCGAATAACAATCGTGGATGCTTGCGAGCCGGCGTTGCCGCCGCTGCTGATTACTAGCGGGACGAACAAGGCCAGCACCGCCGCCCGAGCTATCTCGTCTTGAAAGTAGCCCATGGCATTGGTGGTCAGCAATTCACTGAGAAACAGGATGACCAGCCAGCCCGCCCGCTTTTTGATCATTGTTCCCATCGACAGCTCGAGATAGGGCGCGCCGAGCACCGCGCTGCCCCCCAGTTTCTGTATGTCCTCCGTTGCCTCCTCCTCAACCACGTCGACTATGTCGTCGATGGTGACGATCCCCTTCATGCGATTCTCTGTGTCCACGACGGGAATGGCGATCAGATCGCTTTCGGCGAAAAGACGGCTCAGCTGCTCCTGGTCCACATCTTCGGTTACCGCGACGACGTTCGTTCGCATGACATTGGTAATCAGCTCCTGCGGTGGGGCGGTGAACAGGCGGCGCAAGGAGGTCACGCCCAGCAGGTGCTGCTCTGAATCCAGCACGTAAAGGGCGTAGACGGTCTCGGTTGTCTCCAGCGCCTGCCGGCGCAGGTAGATGAGCGCCTCCGACACGGTCAGGTCGGGGCGCAGCCTGGCAAAGCGCGGGCTCATCAAGCCGCCCGCCACGTCCTCCGCGTATTTGAGCAGCCCCTGGACCTCGCTGCGGGTGTTATCGTCGAGCAGATTGAGGAGCCTCTGCTTGTCCTCTTCCGGCGCCTCCTGCACCAGGTCGGCCGCGTCATCGGGGTCCAGCAACCTCACCCAGACGGTCTGCTCGCCTTCGGGCAGGCTGGAGACAATCTCATACTGGTGCCAGGTGCTCAGCTCGCGGAAGAAAGCCTGCGCCTCGGCAAGCGGCAGCGACCGGAACCGCTGCATCCTCTCGGCAGCAGGGATTTCCGTCCATATCTGGTGCAGCGCGGCATAAGGAAGCGGTTTCGTGGTCATGATACCTGGACGTCCTGGCGGGGGAGAGGACGGGTGCAGCGATCACTTGATTTCAGCACCCCCGGTCAAAGCACATTTTCGCAGCAACTTACCCGCCAGGCGAGCCTTGCCGGTGACTGAAAGACATCGCCCGGGTCGCGGGTATGCGACCCGGGCGCTAGCCGGTCGTCCAATCGACAGCAAACCTGTTTGCGCGCCCTTCCGCTAGACCTTGGCGGCTGTGGCCGGAGCACAACCTGTTTCCATGCGCTTCTTCATCTCCTCAGGGGTCAGATCCTCTATGCGCGAGGCGATGCTCCACGTCTGGCCGAACGGATCCACCAGCCCGCCGTAGCGATCGCCCCAGAACATGTCCTGCACCGGCATGAGCTCTGTGGCACCAGCTTCGATGGCTTTCTGCAACGCGGCGTCGGCATCCTCGACATACAGGTGCATTGTGGCGTGGGTCTTTTTGAGCGTTTCAGGACTGGCGCTGTTGGCGCAGTGTTCCGGAAACTCATCGCACAGGAACAACACGGAATCGCCGATTCTCAATGCAGCATGCATCAGGCGACCATCGGGCGTCGGCATGCGCCGGAGCTCTTCGGCTCCGAAGGCCTTCTTGTAGAATTCGATCGCTTTGGCGGCTCCTTTGATAACGAGACGCGGCGTGATCGTGTGGAATCCGGGCGGAATTGCTTGAGTAGCTTTGGTCATATTTTTCTCCTTAGCGTCGCTGCGAGGTTTCGGCGTGGATGCGCTCGTCTTGTGATGCCGACGCCGACAATTGGAAAAACCGAAGCTGCACGGATGCCTTAACAGCCTCCGTGCAGCCGGTGCGTGATTCAGATGGCGAAGTCGCTAACGAGGCAACTGTTTAATAGTTGTCATCGTAGGGGACCACGTACTGACGGCCCTGGAAGAGCTCGCTGTGGCTGCCGCTGTGCGGGCTCGGATAGCCGACGAAGCCGTGCCATGCGCCATAGACCAGGCCATGGCCCAGGCCGTAAATGGTTCCGGCGACCAGTCCGACCGGTCCGCCCGTAAGGCTGCCGGCCACCAGCTCATAGGTGCCATCTTCGTTGCCGAGGTTGCGGGCAACCATCTTGGTTCCACCGATAGCGCCCTTCACCCCGTCCTGGAAGGCCGCTGTCGGCACGTCCCAGAGGATCGCCGAAGCCGCGCTCACCAGCCGACAGGGCAAGTACTCGATCTCGTACCACACCCGAGCCGACTCGGGACGCGCCGGGTAAGCATAGCTTACCGCGGCAAATCCCACGGCCAGCAAGGCTGCTGCGAGAAACGACGAGAGAATTTTCATCCGCATATTCATTACCTTTTCTAGGATAGGCGATCTGCCAGTTCTACCCGATTACTTCTCTTCCATGGTGATGTAGGACCATCTGCTGAACGGCTTTTTCCAGCCGGTTTTCAGCCCGTGCCAGGTGCCGTCGTAGACGCCGTAGGCGGTTCCGAGGACGAGGCCGGTCGATCCGCCAATCGGAGCGGCTGCTATCAGCTGTCCGGTGCCCTTCTCATCGCCGAACTTGCCGGCGACGTGTTGGGTGCCCTTCAGCATCCAGTGATAACCATCGTCAATGGGACCGCTTACCGTCCCGCAAACCAGGCCTGCTGTCAATGCGCCAGCCAGCCTGAAGGGGGCCTGCAAGCACCACATAACCGGCTTCGCTTCGTAGTCCAGCGCCAACGAAGGACCGACGGAACTGGCCATGAGTGCAGCAGCACACATTACGCGACCTAGTGTTTTCTTGTTCATGCTTCACCATCTTTCTAGTGACCGCCGGGCGTTTCGCTCAGTTGCCGGCGGCTACGTAGTAATCACTCTTTTTCGACCACTATAAAGGACTCCGTGCTGAACGGCTTCTCCCAGCCGGTCTTCATGCCATGGCCTGCCCCGCGGACTGCGCCGTAGGGAATGCCCCACAAGAACCCGGTAGGAACGCCGAGTACAGCACCCGCTACGTTCTGCTGGAACCCCTTGGAGTCGCCAAACTTATCGGCCAGATACTGGGTCGTTTTAAGCGGGCAACGCCACAAGGAGTAATAGAGAACTCCTTCCGGGGCGTCAAAGATCGTGGCGGTCACCGAACCGAGGAAACTTCCAACATCCCCGAGCACGCCATCAGCATAGGACGGGGCGGCCGTCCCGACCATGACCGCAAGGGCTGCTGTGAGCACTGACAACTTCTTTTTCATCACCTGTTATTACCTCTACTCTTCCTTGAATGTCCAGGCGTCCTTGGAGAACGGCTTTTGATAACCGGTCTTCAGGCCATGCCAGCCGCCGTCGAAGCAGCCGTATGCCGCACCACCGACGATACCGAACGGCCCGCCGAGCAACGCGCCGGCCCACTGCTGATAGGTGCCGTCTTCGTTACCCAGTTTTCCGGCAACCCATTTGGTCGCCTTGATGGCGCCCCTGGTACCATCCTTGACGGCACCTTCGGGAACACCGACTACCGTTCCCACGCCCGAGCCAGCGACTCTCACGGGGAAGAAACAGATCGATTGGAATGTGTCACCATCGGCAAACGAAGGCGCTACCATCGTGCCAACCAGGGCCGCAGCTAGTACGAAAGAGGACGCTAACTTCTTGTACATGCAAATCTCCATCTCTTAGCAATCTTCTGACCAATCCTGGACCACGCCGGCCCTAAGACAAGACAATTTTACCTATTTTCTGTCGTAGGTCTATATTGGCCCTTGTCGACAAACGGGCGCCCGGAACGTCAAAGCCCCACGTAATCAGCGGTTCGCGTGATTTTGGCTCGTATAAAAAGATTTGTTTTTCGGACGCTCGATCTTTCCAAGAGCGCCTGGATATATCCCGAAGATATGATGCGGTGTCGCCGGAACGCCGCTTGAATACCGGGATTCACTTTCCAAGCGCCATCGCCGTTGCTAAGAGCACCACGCGCCGGGAGCTAAACGTTGTTCGCTCCGACGTGTTCCGTGCGAACCCAGGTCGACGCCTGCGGTCTGAAGAGGATCTGCAGGAACGAGATAAAGATGCAGGGCAGCCAGTGAGCGAAGACGTACACGCATACCTCGCAACTGTGCGCCAATCTCACCGCCCACGGCATCGGCTTCCGATAATGTTGAATTGCCATGTAGAAGTTGAACAGGCTGACAAGAAAGACAGCCACCATGACAAGCACCAGCGAGCTGCCCTGGCCCGGACCGCCCAGCGAGAAATTAAGAAGATCGCTCACTCCCTCGAGCAGACAGATGGCCGGCACCACGAAGAAGGTGGCAAACGCCGCCGTGTCGATTCTCTCGACCAGGGACAACCGCTTGGGAGAGTTGAGCGGGAAGATGTAGTCGAGATAGCGCCTGATGCTGCCTTCCGCCCAGCGCCGCCGCTGCCGGATCAACGCCTTCAAGGTGGTCACCGCCTCCTCCCAGACCTCAGCCTGGGATGCGAAGCGCACGTCCCAGTTGCGGATGAGCAGGCGCATCGTCAGATCCAGATCGTCGGTGATCGCGTTGTTGTTCCAGCCGCCCACATCAATGAGCGCGGCGCGCTTGATCAATTCGCCGTTGCCGCGCAGCTCGACCGCACCACCGATGGAGTCACGCCCCATCTGGAAATAAGTGTCCAGCGCGTACTCGGAAGCCTGCCAGTCCGGCAACAGTCCTTTTTGATGCTCGTAAATCTTCTTCTGCGCCTGCACCGCTCCCACGCCCTCCTGCGCCAGCAAGGGCAGGGTCAGGTTGAGGAAGTCGGGGGCAACGTAGGCGTCGGCGTCGAAGACAACAATGACCTCCCCCCTGGACAGCGGCAAAACGTCGTTCAAGGCGGCCGATTTGCCGGGTCTGGACCCGGGAGCGCGCCGGAACACTCTCAGGCGCGGGTATTCGGCCTTGAGCGATTCCAGCACCTGCGGCATGTTGTCCGTGGAGTTGTCGTCGATCACCCACACGTAAAAGTTCGGGTAATCGATCTTGAAAAGGTTTCGCACGCAGCTCTCGATCACGCGCGCCTCGTCTTTGGCCGGGACGAAAATATCCACCCATGGCTGCCAGCGCTCACCGTCGAGGTGCGGGCTCTCGGCAGCCGGCAGCGCGGCCAGCCTCGCGGCCCGCTTGATGCAGATGCGCTGCGCGGCAAGCAGCCACAGGGAGTGCACTATCATCCCGGCCAGCACCGCGCCCATGAGCACAAGGATGGCCGGGCCGGTCACCAGGTAGTCTATGACCTTCAGGCCCAGCCAGACGCCCACGGTCATGGCTATCAAGAGTATTCTGTTCCGCATCGGTCTCCAGAGCTCCGTCCATCCCCACCCTTATTTAGATTATAGGTCTGCCGGGCACCCCGGTAGTCCGAATGTACACCAGATCTAATGTCACCCCCGTTTTCCTGCCCGGCCGGCAGCCGTGCCCCGGCGCCTCAATAGGCCATAATCCTCATCGCATAGTCAGCAGCCAGCTCGGCCACCTGGCGCGGGCCGTCGAGCTCGGCCGCCAGCCTGGAGAGCCGCAACGCCTTGAGCTCGTAGCTTCTCGTCTTGAGATGGTGCTGGATGCGATTGGCCAGCGCCGGCCCCGACAGCTCCGGATAGGCGAGCTGGCTGGCCACGTTAAGCTCGACCATGCGGGAGGCGTTGCTCTCCTGCTCGATCTGCTTGAAATCCGGCACCAGGATGGCTTGCTTGCCCAGGCTCAGCAGCTCCATGGCCGTGGAGTGCCCGGCCTGCGTGACGACAAGGTCCGCTGATTTGTAGTAGCGTTCCGGGTGGTCGGTAAACTCCATAAGCCGGAGATTAGGCGGCACGGCGCCCGCCGAAAAGCTCGAGAAGATGTCAAACATGACGTGGGGCAGCCGGTGGGCAGCCTCGATCATGGCCTGGAAAAGCGGCAGCCTGTACTGGTGACCGCCCAGGGTGCCGACCACATAGGGGCGCTCGCTCGGTCTCGGGAAGGGAACCACGCTGTCGGCGCGCCAGGCGGTCATCGGACCGACCATCCTCTGCATCTTCATTACCTGCGAGCGGCGGCTCAGGATCGGCAGGCAGACCGTGTCCGGCGGCGGGAAATCGGGGATTATGATCTCGTCAGCCTCCCTGAAAAGGGCCTTCACAACCATCTCTATGCCCGGCTCCACGGCTCCCCCGAGGATGGCGTCGATCGCCTTGGACCCTTCCGGGCGCGTGCCGGGGCTGAACCTGCCGCCGTGCCGGTCGCCGGCGCGGGCCCGGTTGCGGCGCTGGAAAAATTGATCGAACTGGGTCTGATTGGTCATGAACAGGCACGGCAAGCCGAGCTTCGCTGCGGCAAAAACCGCCGCCGCCCGGCAGTCGGACAGCACACAGGTGATGCCGAACTCCTTCATGATCCGCGCCTCCTCCCGGATCTTCTTGTTCATCACCAGCGGCAGGGAGGAGTTCTTGAGAATGGTCTTGGACAGCTCGAACGACCCGTCCTCGCCGAAAAACTTCACCTCCGGGCCGAGTTCCACGGTGGCGTAGCCGGCCCGGGCCAGCCTGTCCAGCACGTAGCCGTAGCTGCCGAAAAGGACGCACTCCGGATCCAGGTGGCGGGCCACGGAAAGCGCCCGGCTGGAGTGGCCGTAACCTTCGCCGTTGACGGATATATAGATTCGATAAGGCAAACGGCCTGCCCGTCGGCTGGGCGCTTTACTTCCGGTTAGAACGTTCACCATGCGTGGCTTCTAGTTGCTGACAGCAGGGCCTATCGGTCGTCTTAACGACCGGAGTAGATGATACCCCCCGATGGTCAAAGTTGGCACACCGATCAGCATGAGCGTGGTCGATACGCCGCCGGGCAGGTTGTCGGCCGACAGCCCGGCCAGGATGACCGGGATGGTCGAGGCTGCCGACATGGCCGTGTTCTGGGCGGCGAAAACCTTCCCCCGCAGATCCTCCGGCACGGCAGCCTGCAGGGCGGCCTGCGTCGGCACGGCAACCATAGCACAAGAGGCACCGACGCACATGGCCAGAAGTAAAGGAACGGACATGGCCGCCCCCTGCCAGGAGAAGTGCTGGATGCCCACGGCCGGCAGCAGCAGCGTCGAAATAAAGTTCAGCGTTCCCAGCAGCACCATGAAAAGACCGAGCCCGCTGAAGCCGGCGTAAGCCAGCACCGAGGGCCGCAGGCGCTGACCGTAGTGACCGACCCAGAAATTCCCCGCGCCCATCCCCAGCCCCGCCGCCGCCACTATGTATCCGAACTGGAAAGGCTGGATATGCAGTACCTGCTGCGACAGCCCGACGGCGATGATGTTGAGCGTGATGATCATGCTGAACAGCACCGTGATCTTAAGGATCGCCCTGAACACCTGCGGGTTGCTGGAGATGTACTCGAGCCCGAAGCGCAGCTCCTCCCACCATGGCTCCCGGCGGCTGGCGCTGGGCCTGTTGTCTGGCAGAAAGCTGAGCAGAACGGCCGCCAGCAGGAAGGAGCCGGCCACCGCCCAGTGGGCCCGGCCGAGGCCGAAGCGGGAGACGATCGGCTCGCCGGCGGCAAAGCCGAAGCCCAGGGCCAGCATCATGGTCGTGAAGAACAGCGAGTTGGCGCAATAGAGGTCCGACTTGCTCACCAGCCTGGGGATTGCCGATGTCTCGGCCGGCCCGAAGAACTGGGCGCCGATCGACAGCAAAAAGGCCAGGGCGAAGGCCAGGATGGGCGATCTGGTGACCCAGGGCAGAGAAACCAGGGAGACGAAAAAGGCCCGCGCCAGGTTGGAGCCGGCAAGCACAGCCCGATTAGGCCAGCGGTCCACAAAAACCCCTGCCACCGGGCTCAACACCACGGCCGGAATGGTGAACGACACGTAAAGCCAGCTTGTCATCTCGGCCGCGCCGAGTTCGCTGGTCGCCCCGCCTGCCTGCTGCTGCGCCGTGAGAATGGCGACGAAGAGCACGAAGACCGCCCGGTCGGCAAGCTGGGAGAAGACCTGGGCCACCCAGAGAAACATGAAATTGCGGTTCCGGAAGAGCGCACCGTAGCCGGACCTCATTTCACCGCGGTGGTCGAGTGCAGGGTCTTCGATGCGCAAGTTCACGTTTCCGTTTACCATGGGATGCCGGCCGCTCAGGCCGCTGGAGCAGCAGGTGGGCGGCTCACGGCGACCCGACGGTCCTGTTTCTAAACATCGACGGGCGCTTCATCCATCATCTCTTCGGTCGCCATTTCATCACCGATTACGCCGCGCTTGCTCGATTTTATAAAGTCGGTGATCTCCTTAATCTCCGCAAACGGCTCTATCTGCTCCTCAACGACAGGCAGAGCCTGCGACAGGTTCATCCCCGAGCGATAGAGCAGGCGGTAGGCCTCCTTGATCGCCGCCCGCACCTTCGGGCCCAGACCCCTGCGTTTCAGCCCGATGGCGTTGACCCCGCGCACCGTGGCCGGCCTGCCGTCGCACATGGAGAAGGGCGGCAGGTCCTTGCGCGTGCCGGTCAGCCCGCTCACCATGCAGAGGCGGCCGACGCGCACGTGCTGGTGGAAGATGCACATTCCCGAGGTTACGACGTTGTCGTCCATGGTCACATAGCCGGCCATCATCGTGCTGTTGGCCAGGATGGCGCCTGCGCCCACCTTGCAGTTGTGGGCGATGTGGACGTAGTTCATCAAGAAGCAGTCGGAGCCGACCTCCGTGAAACCCTCACGGGTGGCCCTGTGTATGGTCACGTACTCGCGGATCACCGTCCGGTCGCCGATGATAACGCCGGTCGGCTCCCCTTTGTAGCTGAGGTCCTGCGGCTCGAGCCCGATCGCCGCACCGGCAAAGATCCGGCAGTCACTGCCGATGGTGGTCATCCCATCGATCACCACGTGCGGGCCGACTCTGGTGCCGGCGCCGATCCTCACGTCGGGGCCGATCACCGCGAAGGGGCCTATCTCGGCCGAGTCATCGATCCGGGCGCCATCGTGGATGATGGCAGTCTTGTGTATTCCCATTTGCTCCACCTGAGCCGCTTTCGCTCACCGCGCCACCGCCACGCTGTCCTTCTCTTCCGTCCGCTTGACCAGGGCGAAGGCGATCTCTCCTTCGGCGGCAACCTTGTCCCCCACCCTGGCCACCCCCCTCATGCGCCCGAGCGGGCCTTTCATTTTTATCAGCTCCACCTCCATGTCCAGCCTGTCGCCGGGGGCGACCATCGTGCGGAACTTGAAGTTTTCGATGCCGGTGAAGACACCCAGCGAGCCGCGGAACTCCTCCTTCGACAACATGGCGATGCAGCCGAGCTGGGCCAGCGCCTCGACCATGAGCACGCCGGGCATGATCGGCTTGAACGGGAAGTGCCCTTCGAAGAACTGCTCGTTGGAGGTCAGGTTCTTGTAGCCCCGGGCCCTTTGTCCCGGCTCGATATGGGTCACGCGATCCACGAGCAGGAAGGGATACCGGTGGGGAAGCAGCTCCTTGATCTGCATCGCATCAAGCCCATCGATGGTTGCGGTCATGCGTTCTAACCTCTTGTGAAAATCCACCCGTATAGCAGGCGGCACATGCTGCCGCCCTCGCTCGACGGCGGCGCCGGAGCAAGATCGCTAAGTATATCGCTTTTGAAGAGGTTATTGTGGTTTGCAGCTTTTCAGCGGGCCAGCCTAAATTCTCGCTTAGAATGGCACCGTTAACCAGGAGGATCGCACTTGAGCGACAGCAAAGCCAACGGCGTAAGCAGGCGAACATTTCTTATCGGCATGGCGGGGCTGGCCTGCGTGAAACTGCCCCTGCCGGCGAGGGCGGCGACCACCTCCTTCGAGCCGTTCTCCTTTGCAGTCGTCTCGGACATCCATCTGACAACGGACCGGGCGGACTCGTTCATCCTCTTTCGCGAAACGCAGCTCTTCCTGCAGGACGTGGTGCGGCAGCTCAACGACGAGAAGCCGGACTTCGTCCTTTTCGCCGGCGATCAGGTGGAGCTGCTTGGCAAGGACCAGAGCAACTGGCAGCTCTTCCTCGACGTCGCCCAGGGGCTTGATGCGCCCTGGTCTTTCCTGCTTGGCGAGCACGATATAACCGACGAGCTGCCGGTGGACAAGGTAAAGACCTTCACCGCCGACTGGAAAGGGCGCGGCATCGACACCGACCGTCCTTATTGGTCTCAAAACCCGCTGCCCGGCGTGCATATCGTCGGTCTCGATACGAGCCGGCCCAACTCCAACTCCGGCGAGATGAGCTTTCGGCAGCTGGCCTGGCTGAAGCAGGATCTGGCGGACAACAAGACGAAGATCACGATCGTATTCAGCCACCACCCGCTGCTGCCGCCGCCGCCCTACGACGGCGGCCCGCCCTGGGACGACTACATCCTGCCCCAGGGCCCGGCCGTGCGCGAGGTTTTGGGAGCGAACCCGCAGGTGGCGCTGGCCGTGAGCGGGCATGTTTACGTAAGCAAGGTCCAGCGCGAAAAGGATATCTGGTACGTCTCCTGTCCGGCCCTCGCCGTCTACCCGTGCGGATTCCGCATCTTCCGCGTCACGCCCGATGGGATCACGGTCGCATCGCGCCAGATCTCCTTTCCGGCGCTCGTGAAAAAGGCCCGCAAGGCCCTTGCCGAGTCATCGCTGGCCTTCCAGTACGACCGGGGGCGACCGGAGGGCTTTGTCGATCTGGCCGAAGGCGGCCGCCTTGACAACGACGCCCTGATGCCGCTGGCCGCCGGCAAAGAGGCGCGCGAGCTGCCGCGCGCCAGGCCGAAGAAGCAGAAAAAAGCCAGGGGAACGAAGGGCAAGAAAGTTCCCCTGGAGAAGAAAACATAGCCGCCGGAGGCCGGACTACCCAATAATTAGATATTCTTTCTTGGGTCACAGCGGACCGATGGCGGATACTATGCCTGTCAAAGGTCTTTACGCCCGGGCTGAGCCATGCCAGAGGAATCATCAACCAGCAAATCCACGCGCCCGCCGGCAAGCACGCCGCAAAACCGGCAGGCGCCGCTAACCTACAACTCCTACCTCAAGGTCTCCGAGCTCAAGCGGCTGCAGGTCTGCCAGTCTGAGCCGGCGCATCACGACGAGCTGCTTTTCGTCATCATCCACCAGGCTTACGAGCTGTGGTTCAAGCTCATACTGCACGAGCTGGATACGGTCTTAGAGCTTTTGTCCGCCGGCTCCGTGCGCCGGGCCAACTTTTTCCTGCGCCGGGTGGTGGCCGTCATGCGGCTGCTGGTGGACCAGATCCACATACTGGAGACGATGTCGCCGCGGGACTTCATGGGTTTCCGCTACAACCTGAACCCGGCCTCCGGCTTCCAGTCGAGCCAGTTTCGTGAGATTGAGTTCGCCCTCGGATTGAAGGACCCGCGCCTGCTCTCCCACTTCCAGGCGGACGCCGAGGCCTACGAGCGGCTCAAGGAGCGCTTTCAGGCGCCCTCGCTCGGCGACGCCTTCTTCGAGCTTCTGCGGCGGCAGGGGTTCGACATCCCGCCTGCGCAGCCCCGCACCATGAGCGAGCCCGAGTGGGAGTCCCTGCAGTCCCTCTTCAAACAGCAAGGCTCGGGCGGGCCGCCGTGCGAGCATGCCTCGGCGCCGGAGGAGGCGCCGGCCGAGCTGCAGGAGCAAAGGATCCAGGCGCTGCTCAAGGTTTACAACGACCCGGAGACCCATGCCGGCCTGCACGATCTCGCGGAATCCATGTTCGATATCGATGAGCTCGTCTACCTCTGGCGCACGCACCACGTGACGGTCGTCGAAAGAATGATCGGCTTCAAACGTGGCACCGGCGGCAGTGAGGGCGTCGGCTACCTGCGCGCGACCATGATGAAACGCTGTTTCCCCGAGCTGTGGAAACTTCGCACCTACCTCGAGCAATGACCCCCAGCAAACAAAGCGGACGGCGGGCGAACCCGATCCTGCCACCGTGCGCGGTGGCAACCTTGCTCCTCGCCGGCGCCTGGTCGGGCAGGCCCGGCCTGGCTGCCGATGACCCTGCCGCTGCCGCCTGTAATCCTGCTGCCGCCCCCGCCGTCAACGCTTGCCCGGGCGGAACGCCCTGGCAGACGTACACCAGGTCCGGCGAGGCGGCCCTGAAGGCAGGGCGATTCGGCGAGGCCGAGCGCCTGTTCGGGTTGGCGGTCAAGGAGGCGCAGACAAGCGGCAAGCAGGACCTGACGCTGGCCGACAGCCTGGAAAACCTGGCTGCCCTCTACGAGGCCAGGGGGCAATGGGCGAAGGCGGAGCCGCTTCTGGAGCGGGCGATGGGCGCGCGCGGCCGCACCCTGGGCGTGGCCGACGCGCAGGTCCTGATTAGCTTGAGCAACCTGGGCCGCTTCTACATGGGGCATGGCAGGACGGCAAAAGCGGAGCGGCTCTACTCCCGCTTGATCGAGTTCCTGGACAAGAAAATGCGCGCCGAGCAAAACGCGGTCGGCAATCTCAGCGATCTTGGCGAGTTCTTCGCTTCCCGCCCGGAGATAGGCGGCGCCGGCGAACTGGTGAAACGGGCGCGGGAGCTGACCAGGGCGGCCCTGGCGGACCAGTACCCCGAGCTTGCCGTGGCGCTCGATCGCCTGGGGGCGGCCTGCCAGCAGAAGGGAAAGCCCGCCCAGGCCGAAGAGCTCTACAAGCGGGCGCTCCTCCTGCGCGAGCGGTCGCTGCCCGCCGACCATCTGGCCGTGGCGGCAAGCTGCGAGAACCTGGGCGGCACATACCTGGCCCAGGGCCGGTACCGGCAAGCCGAGCCGCTTTTGCGGCGGTCGCTCGAGATTACCGGGAAGCTGCCCGGCCCGCCCCGGGCCGAGTTCCTGTCGCGAACCGACGCGCTTGCCCAGTGCTGCGTCCTGGGCGGCAAGACCGCGGAGGCGGAGGCGCTCTACCTGAAAGCCATAGATGCCGCCCGCAAGTGCGGGCGGTCAGGCAGCGTCGGCACGGCCCGGTGCCTCAGCGGGCTGGCGTCTTTGTACACGCGGCAGGGCAAATACCATGAGGCCGAGCCGCTGTTGAAAGAGGCGATCGCGATCCAGGAGGGCGCCAACGGGCCCGAGCACTGCTCGCTGTCACCGCTGCTGGAGGCATACGCCGACGTCCTGCGCAAGACCAGGCGCGCAGCCGACGCGGAGAAGATCCTGGCCCGCTCCCGGGCCGTTCGCGGCATGTAAAGAAGAGGCTGAATGCAGATGAAAAGGCAGATGACGCCGATCGACTTCAAGCGCTGGATCGAGGAGAACAGGCACCTGCTCAAACCGCCGGTCGGCAACAAGCAGGTCTACGAGGACTCGGAGTTCATCGTCATGGTGGTCGGCGGCCCGAACGCGCGCACCGACTATCACATCGATCCCGGCGAGGAGTTCTTCTACCAGATCGAGGGCGACATGGTGCTCAAGATCATCGACGACGGAAAACCGGTCGACCTGCCGATCAGGGAAGGCGAAATCTTTCTGCTGCCGGCCGAAGTCCCGCACTCGCCCCAGCGGCCCGCGAACACGGTGGGGCTGGTGATAGAGCGCCGGCGCCGGCCGGGCGAGCTGGACGGTTTCGTGTGGTATTGCCGGCAGTGCGGGCAGAAGCTCTACGAGGAGCGCTTCCAACTCGAGAACATCGTCAGCCAGTTCCCGCCGATCTTCGATCGCTTCTTCGGCGACGAGAAGAATTGCACCTGCCGCGCCTGCGGCGCCAGGATGAGGAGACCAGATGAGAAAGATTGACATTCACACGCACATCCTGCCGCGCGAGCTCCCGCATTTCAAGGAAAAATACGGCTACGGCGGCTTCATTACGATCGAGCACACGGGCGCGGGCTGCGCCAGGATGCTGCGCGACGACGGCAAGTTCTTTCGCCAGATCGAAAGCAACTGCTGGGACGCGCAGGCACGCCTCGATGACTGCGACCGGGCCGGCGTCGACCTGCAGGTGCTGTCCACCGTGCCGGTCATGTTCAGCTACTGGGCCAGGCCGGCCGACTGTCTCGACCTCAGCCGTTTTCTAAACGATCACATAGCCTCCGTCATAGGCGAGCACCCGGGCCGTTTCCTCGGGCTCGGCACGCTGCCCATGCAGGCGCCGGAGCTGGCCGTGGCTGAGCTTGAGCGTTGCGTCAAGGAGCTCGGGCTCTCCGGCGTGCAGATAGGCTCCCACGTCAACGAGTGGAACCTCAGCGAGCCCTGCCTGTTCCCGGTGTTTGAGGCGGCGCAGGAGCTTGGCGCCGCCGTTTTCGTCCACCCCTGGGACATGCTGGGACAGGAGCGCATGCAGAAGTACTGGCTGCCCTGGCTGGTGGGCATGCCGGCCGAGACCGCACTGGCCATCTGCTCGATGATCTTCGGCGGCGTCTTTGAGCGCCTGCCCCGCCTGCGCGTCTGTTTTGCCCACGGCGGCGGCGCCTTTCCGGCCACAGTCGGGCGCATAGACCACGGCTTCCAGGCGCGCCCCGACCTTTGCGCCGTCGACAACAAGGTAAGCCCGCGCGCCTATCTCGGGCGTTTCTACGTCGATTCGCTGGTGCACGATCCGCCGGCCCTGCGCTACCTGCTCGAGGTGGTTGGCGAGGAGCGCATAGCCCTGGGAAGCGACTACCCGTTCCCGCTCGGCGAGGCGGAGCCGGGCAGGCTTATCGAGTCGATGGCGGAGCTGGGCGCGCAGACGAAGGAGCGGCTGCTCTGGAGGACAGCCCTGGAGTGGCTGGGCGCAAGCGAGCAGCAGCTCGAGTCGGCGGCAAAGGTGAGGACACATGAGCGCAACTGAAGGGCGGCCGGCGGTGCCCGGCACCACATACGATGACAGCCTCGATTTTGCCCGGCGCATGGACGAGGCCGATCCGCTGGCCCGCTTCCGCGCGCAATTCCACATCCCGAAAAGGGCAAGCGGCGAGGATTGCCTGTACTTTGCCGGCAACTCGCTTGGCCTTCAGCCGGTAAGGGCCAAAGAGTACATCGACGCCGAGCTGCGGGACTGGGCCGCGCTCGGGGTCGAGGGGCACCTTCACGCCGCGCATCCCTGGTTGCCTTATCACGAGAACTTGACCGCGGCCACGGCCCGCCTGGTCGGCGCCCTGCCGGTCGAGGTGGTGGTAATGAACACGCTGACCGTGAACCTTCACCTGATGATGGTGTCCTTCTACAGGCCCGGGCGCGACCGGTTCAAGATCTTGATCGAAGCCAACGCCTTTCCTTCGGACCGGTACGCGGTGGCATCGCAGGCTCGTTTCCACGGATACGAGCCCGGTCAGGCGGTGCTCGAGGCCAGCCCGCGTCCGGGCGAGGCGATCATTTACACCGAGGACATCCTTACGCTCATCGAGCGCGAGGGCGAGAAGATCGCCCTGGTGATGCTGGGCGACGTCAATTATCTGACCGGGCAGGCCTTCGAGGTGGACAAGATCACCAGGGCGGCCCACGCGCGCGGTTGCCTGGTCGGGCTCAATCTGGCCCACGGGGCCGGCAACCTGCTCCTGAGACTGCACGACTGGCAGGTGGATTTTGCCGTCTGGTGCGGTTACAAGTACTTGAACGCCGGCCCGGGCGGGCTGGCCGGCTGCTTTGTCCACGAGTCCCACGCGCGCAGCTTCGATCTGCCCCGCTTTTGCGGATGGTGGGGGCACAACAAGGAGAGCCGCTTTCAGATGGGCCCGGTTTTTGATCCGATGCCGGGGGCGGAAGGCTGGCAGCTGAGCAACCCGCCCATCTTCCAGCTGGCCGCCCTGCGCGCCTCCATGGAGATCTTCGACGAGGCCACCATGACCTCTTTGCGCCGGAAAAGCGAGTTGCTGACCGGTTATCTGGAGTTCCTGCTCGACCGCCTCCCCGGCCGGTACGCCACCATCTTGAGCCCGCGCGATCCGGCGCAGCGGGGCTGCCAGCTTTCAATCAGGATCAAGGGCGACGCGCAGGCGCTATTGTCCCGCCTGAAGGAGGCAGGCGCCATCTGCGATTTCCGGCAGCCGGACATTATTCGTGTCGCGCCGGTCCCCTTATACAACCGCTTTGTCGACGTCTGGGATTTCTGCCAGCTTTTGAGCCACCATGCCAACCGAGAGCAAAACTGATCGCCGCAAGGTAACCCTGGTCGGCGCCGGGCCGGTCGGGTCGCTCCTGTCCATTTACCTTGCCCGGCGCGGCTACGAAGTGGAGGTTTACGAGCGCCGCCCGGACATGCGCAGGCGGAAGGTCGGCGCCGGGCGGTCGATCAACCTGGCGGTCTCCACCAGAGGGCTCCACGCGCTGGCCGAGGTCGCCCTGGCCGAGAAGATCCTCGAGCAGGCGATCCCCATGCGCGGCCGGATGATCCACTCGCCGGCAGGCGAGCTGGCGTTCCAGCCCTACGGCAGGGACGAGTCGGAGTACATAAACTCAATTTCCAGGGGCGGGCTCAACAAGATTTTGATGACGCAGGCCGAGGCGACCGGGCGCGTGCGCATACATTTCAATTGCAGGGCCACCGGCGCCGACTTCCGGGCAGGAACGCTCGAGCTCATCGATGAGCGAGACGGGCGGGCCTGGACGGTCGCGGCAGACCTCATCGTCGGCGCCGACGGGTCCGCCTCGGCGGTCCGGCAGGCGATGATGGCGCTGCCCGGCTACCACGGGCAGGAAGAGTTTCTCGATTACGGATACAAGGAGCTTTCCATCCCGCCGGGCCCGGGCGGCGCTTTTGCCATGGAGCGCAACGCGCTGCACATCTGGCCGCGCGGCACCTTCATGCTAATCGCCCTGCCCAACTTCGACGGCAGCTACACCTGCACGCTCTTCCTTCCCCTCGAGGGCCCGGTCAGCTTCGCCCGGCTCAACACTGCCGGGGCCGTCCGCCAATTTTTCCAGGAGCACTTCCCCGACGCCGTGCCCTTGCTGGACAACCTCACCGGCACCTTCTTCGAGAATCCCACCGGGCACATGTCGACCGTCAAGTGCGGCCCCTGGCATGCCGGCGGCCGCGCTCTCCTGCTCGGTGATGCCGCCCACGGTATCGTGCCGTTCTTCGGGCAGGGAATGAACGCCGGCTTCGAGGACTGCACCGTCCTGAACGAGTGCCTGGATCGCCAGCGGTCAGGCGGCGAGCCCGACTGGCCGCGCCTGTTCGAGGAGTTTTATCGGTTGCGCAAGGTGAACACGGACGCGATCGCGGACATGGCCGTGGAGAACTTCATCGAGATGCGCGACAAGGTCGGCAACCCGCGCTTCCTGCTGGAAAAAAAGGTGGAGAAGATCCTGGAGAAGCAGTTCCCCGGGCGGTACTACTCCCGGTACCATCTTGTCACCTTCAGCCGCATCCCCTATCGCGTGGCCTTCGACGCCGGGCTCATCCTGGACCAGATCCTGGCCGAGCTTTGCGCCGGTCTGCCCGACGCCGAAGCCGTGGACCTCCACAGGGCCGAGCAGCTCATCTGCGGGAAGCTGACCCCGTTTCTCCAGGCGCACGAAAGTGAACTCGCCGCCGGGCTCAAGGCTTCGGGGTAGGGCCGGCAGACGGGCGATGCGCGTTCACAGGTCGACCGCGCTGAGCGGCGCCCCTTCTTTTAAAGACACCTCCAGCCGATCGCCGACGTTGAGCCCGACGTTCATTCCCTTGGTGGAAAGTCCGAAGACCAGGGAGCCGCCGGGAATGCCCCTGCCGGCGCCGAGCAGGAAGTTCTTCGCCGGGCTCTGCTTCTCCGACGGATCGACCGGACGCCCCTCGGCGTAAGACGGGCGGACGGCGCCAATGGTCCCGGTGACCACGGGAGCAACGATCATCCCGACCGGTCCGGTGGCCAGGACAGCGCCGGCGACAAGACCGTCCATGGCCATGTATTTGAAGACGCCGTACTTCGCGGTCAACTCACCATCCTTGTTGACGACAAGCCTCACCTTCGACGGCGTCGCCTTCAGCACCTCGCTGTTGGGGCAGAGCCGGCCGTCGATGCGCACCTCTTTTTTGTCGCTGGTGACGATCTCGAAGAACTCCAGCGACAGCCGCCCCTGAGCGTTGAACCAGTGCTTGCCGGGAACGTAGGCCTTTACCGTTCTCCTGCCCTGAACCAGCTTGCTTACCTTCCCGTGAACAGCGTCGCCGGCCGAAGCTATCTTGACGCCATCGACCACGAGGTCCGCCGTCAGCTTGCCGGCGACCTCGTCGCCGACCTTGACTGTGGCTGGATCGAGCGGTCGGGTGATCTCGATCTCGAAGCGCACGTTTTTCTCGGCCTTCTCCCGGGCCTGTTCGGTCACCGATGCCTCAAGCCTCTTCGTCTTCCCGGCGGGGGTTTCCGGGGTCGGGCGAGGCCCTCCCGCGAGGTCGCCGCCTCCTTCGAGAGCCGGACGCAACTCCGCGGGCGGCCCGGCATTTATCTCAGGGGCGCTGCCGGCTGCCGGGACGCTGTCTGGCGCGAGCGCCGGGCGCAACCGCGGCGCCGGGTCGCCAACGGCTTCCTGGGCGGCGCCAGGCAAGCAGAGGCAAAGGCCGCTCCATAAGCAGGAGGCGATTGCAGGAAACAGCAGGCAGGGCAAGAAGCGGCGCACGGCAGCCATGCTTACCTCCCGGTTGCTAAGACCAACACGGTTATCTTAACCCGCGTGGGCGCCGGCGGACCACGGTTAAATTTCGTCAATCCCGTCCAAAACCGGCCGTTGCCGTTTATATCCGCTCAGATGGGCTGAACAAGGACCGCATGACCGACAATATTTATGCAGCCGACAACGGCCTTGCCGCACCCTGCCCGGACGCCGGTGGTGTGCCGGACTGGGTCAGGGACTATTCTGCGCAGCTCAACGCCAGACCGGATTTCACGGCCATCGCCTGGGGGCTGCCGCCGGACACTCAGCTGCCGCCAGGGGGGATGGGCGGCCAGTACCTGGCGCCGGCCTTCACCGTGCCCGTTGCCCGGGGCGCCTGGCTTCCGGAGCACCAGCCCTGGGCTGGCGCCGGAGATCTCCACTGGATGCAGCCGATGCCGCCGGGCTCGGCGGTTGCTGCTTACTGGATGCAGCAGCTCGCCGGCAGGCCGGACGTCGGTTTTCTCGACAGGCGGATCGGCTGGTCTCCTGAGCGCCTCTTGCCGGAGCCTCGGCAGCTCTGGCAGCCCGGTGTCTATCGCCCGGACCCCACGCAGGTCTTCGACAACGGCGCTGCCAATTTCTACCGCTTCCGGCGCTGGCAGACGCGCCCGAACCTGGATCCCTCCTTGGCAGCGGCGCCGGGGCAGACCGGGCTGCCTGGCTTCTATGACGGCCGCCTGCGCTCGTGCCGGCCCTGCCTGCCAAATAACTTCCCCGCCGCCCTGCCCGGCTGGCAGCCGGCGCCGTTTTACCAGCGACACCCTGGATCGCTGCCGCAAGCGCAACCGTTTTTCCCGATCGGCGAAAAGCCGCGCCTGCGCCCGGCGCCCACGGCGAGCTTCCCGGAGACGCGCGAGCCGCCACTGGCAGACCCGCCAGCGGCCGGACAGACAGGGGAGCGGCCGGCAAACCGGCTGCCGGCCGATGCCGGGCGGCCGGACAGGCTGCGCCCGATCCCGTCCGGCGATTTTCCGCAGCCGCTTCCCGGCGATGCCGTTCCCGGCAGCGGACCGGTGGGGATGGGCTACTTCATCACCCGCGACGGGCGGCAGTTCACGCAGGACTACGTGAACGGGCAGGTCCAGCCTTACACACCGCTGCCGTTCGTGAACAATCGGAGAACCCGGCGTTAGCGTAATCCAGGGGCTCCGCCCTGGCCTGGCTCCGCTGTGCGGGCAGGACGCCCGCGCCGCCAGGGGCTCGGCACCGGGCGGGCGAGCGGCTCAGCGGTGGGCGGCGACGCTGTGCATGAAGGCTCTCACGCGCTCGGCATCGACGTGGTTGCGCCAGCTGCCCTGGTGTTTGAGCGAGGAGCCGACGATTATCGCCTGGCAGGCGGGCAGGTAGCCGTCGACGTTGGCGGCCGTGACACCCGAGCCGACCAGCACGTGGCAGCCCACGGCGGCGCGCACCGCGCGCACCGCGTTGACGTCGGCCGGCTCGCCGGTGGCAGCCCCGGTCACCACCACGCCGTCGGCTAAGAAGAGCTCGGCGGCGCGGGCCGTCTCCACCAGGCTGACATCGCCGGTGATGGCATGCGAGGAGTGCTTCTTCTTGATGTCCGCAAAGATCTTTATGCCCCCGGCGTGAAGCGCCGCCCGGCGACGGACAAGCCCGGCGGCGCACGAGTCGTGAATCCCCTCGTCGCCGACGTGCGCGTAGACGAAGCCTTCAACGCGCACGAAGTCCAGACCCGCCGCCACGGCGGCCCCCAGCGCCTCGATGTTTGCGCCGGCGAGGATCTGAATCCCGGTCGGCAGCCCGATCTTGTCCTTGATCCTTGCGGCAATCACGGCCATGGCCGCGGTCGTCTCCGGTTCCACACGCCCTTTCAGGTAGGGGACGTCGTGCATGTTCTCGACGATGAGCGCGTCCACGCCCCCTTCCTTGTAGGCAAGCGCATCGGCCAGCGCCCGGGCGACGACCTCCGGCATGCTGCCGCGCCAGCCCGGGGCGCCGGGCAGCGGCAGAACATGCACCACGCCTACGATCGAGCACGCCGGTCCGAACATCTCCAATCCTCCTGCCGGCCCGCAAAGATCACCGGTCCGCCAGGCTGCCCGCCAGCAGGACGGCACGCACGGGCGAGGCCTCCAGCTCCATGAACTTGAGCGGCAGGGCGACCAGGAAGTACTCACCCTCGGCCGCTTTCGCCAGATCGAGGTTTTCCAGCCAGTAGATGCCGGCCTTGATCAACGCGTGGTGCGCGGCAAGCGTCTTCGATTTCGCGTGATCGGCAGACGGGGTGTCGATCCCCACCAGGACGACGCCGTGGGCGGCCAGATAATCCACCAGCTCCACGGAGAAGTGCGCGTAGGTTTCCTCGAATACCTCGTAGCTTATCTCCTGGTTGGTCCGGAAGAGGACCCGGGCCGGAAAAGGGGCCAGGCGCTCCAGCTTCTCTTTGACGTGCTGCGGGTGGATGGCGTCTCGAAATGGCGCGATGTCGATTACCGCCGCCGGGCCCAGATAGGGCTCGAGCGGCAAGGTGCCGGCCGTGTCCTTGCCGTCGGCCAGCTCCCCGTAGCAGTGAATCGGGGCGTCCGTGTGGGTGCCGACGTGCGGGCTCATGGTGAGCGCGGTCAGGTTGATGACGCCGCTGTCCCTGTAGGAGACGGTAACCTGCCTGGAGAAAGGAACGTCGCCCGGAAAGCGGGACGACCGCGAGCTTACAGGCTGCGATATGTCAATTATCCGCTCGTATTCGATCATAGCGCCCGCCTAGACCGCCCCGGGCGGCGCGGGCGCCCCGCCGGCCTCCGGCACGAAGTGATGCGCGGCCACCTGGAAATGCAGGGTCGTGCTTATGTGCCGGTCGCGCTCGTCGGCCTCCTCGGCGCGCGCCCGCAAGCCGAGCTGCTCGAGAACGGCCTTCAAAAGAATCTCCATGAAGCGCATGTCGTAGCCGGAAGCAACCTTGATCAGGATCCCCAGCCCGTGCGCGTAGCGCTCGGTGGGTCCCACCCCCACGGAAAGCAGCCCGTCGGCGCCGTCCTTGGCGATGAGCGAAAGCTGTCCCGGGGCGAACTCGCCGGACATGATGCGGGTGTCGAAGCGGCCTGCGCCGCCGATGAGCTCCGGATAGCGCCTCATGAGCTCGCCCAGCTCGCCGACCCTGGCGAGCGTCTCGCGCAGCTCAGGCGGTGCTTCGGCGAGCTCGCGCTCCGCCACCCCTGTCTTGAGGCGGCAATAGATAAGGGCCATCTCCCTGGCCGAAAGAGCATAGTTTGGCAGCCGGCAGCCGTCCACCGTGGTGGCGAACTCGTGGCCGGGTCGCTTCAAAAGCCACGCCATAAGCCGCCGCAACGGCAGGAAGTGCGGGGCGTCCGGATTGAGATAGGTGGACAGGTCGCCGCCGGTCGCCTTGACGGCCATCAGGAAGCCGAAATGCTTGCCGCTGCAGCCATTGAAAAGAGGGCTCGGCTGCGTGCCGGCGAGCTGCTGCTCTCTGCGCTTGTCGGCGGAGGCGGAAAGCCGCGGCGGGCACTGCAGGGCGGATTCACCGACGCCGCCTATCGCCTCTATCTCGCGCAAAAGCCTCAGATGGATGTCCTCCCCGTTGTGGGAAGACTCCATGATTGCGAAGTGTTGCGGGCCGAGCGCCGGGTAATGCTCCTTGAGAACAAGGTAGTGGGAGAGCAGCTGGTAGGGCTTGAGGCACGAGCGGCCCCACATGGGCTGATTGACGTCGCCTGCGGCAGCAAGCGTCCGCCCCTGCCCGTCCACCACGGCGATCACCCCGGAGGCGGTCAGCTCCGGAAGGCTGGAGCGGACGATGGTGACAAGCGGTTCCCAGGGCAATTTCATACGGCGCCTGACGCTGGCGCGTCCCTCCTTGCGGGCAAAGCTTAATCATCGGGCAGAGGGCGAAAAATTTCAATGAGATCCCATTTCTGGACTTTTGCCGTCCGCGGCGGTTATCATGAGCTGCCTTTCGATAACCGGCAAAGCAATGCCAAGCGCGCTTGACCGAACGTTGACGAACCTGCCCCGGAGCGCTGCCCTGGTGGCGGCAGCCGTCTTCCTCCTGCTCGATCTGGGATGCAGGCTGGCCTACCCGGGCTGGCATCCGGATCGCTTCACGTCGCCAAACCGCAGCTGGGCGTGGTGGGCCGTTCAGGACCTCCGCCGCCAGGGGCGAACGCCGGATCTGGTTATCATGGGCTCGTCGCTCATGCTGTCCGTGGTGAACGACGGCGACGCCACTTATCTCCAGCGTCCCGAGGACGCGGTCTACCATCACCGCTCGCGTTATCTCGAGGATCTGCTCAGGAAAAACTACCAGGCCGACGTGCGCACCTTCTCGCTGGCCATAGGCGGGCAGATGGCCTCCGATGCCTATGCGCTGGTCTCCACGCTCTTTGCCGGCGGCGGCAGGCCGAAGGTCATCGTATACGGTATCGCCCCCCGCGACTTCATCGACAGCATGTGCTCGGACCCGGCGAGCACGGAGACGTTTCGTTTCATGGCCCGCGCGGGCAACCCGGAGCTCTCGGCCGCGCTCGCGAGACGAACGCTCTGGGGCAGGGCCGATGCCGCGCTCAGGGCCGCCTGCTTCATGTATGACAAAAGGATCGACCTTGTCGCCTGCGAGCAGCAGGCGGCCCGCGCCGTCTGCGGGCTGCTTGCCGCTCGCGCCGCCGATACCGGCAAGACGCTGGAGGCTCTGCGCTTCACAAGCAAGCTGGCCGCCGGCGAGGAGGCCGCGCCGGGCGAGTTCATCAGCCGCCCTTACAAGGCGGCGACGTTCAAATACACGGACAATCTGGCCGAATATCGCCTCCGCTACAGCGTCTTCAATGCCAGAATGTACGCAACCGAGATCGCCTATCTGGAGAAGCTGCTCAAGTACGGCAGGGACGCCGGCATCAACGTTGTCCTGGTCAACATGCCCTTGACCCGGGAGAACATGGAGATCATGCCGCCCGGCATCTACCACCGCTATCTCGCCGACGTGAGCGGGGCGGCGCGCGCCTGCGGCGCCTGCTTCGAGGACCTCAACCAACCGGGGCTTTTCAGCCACGACGATTTCGCGGACTCGGTGCACGTCAACGGCCGCGGGGCCGAGCGGTTGCTGGATATCCTCTGTGCTAAGCTGGCAGAAAGGTCGCAGGTCGCTTTCCGCCCGTGATAATCAAGCAAGCCAGAGCGATATTGCTTTTACTGTTGAGTGTGCAACTGTCCCGGGCTCCAGCGCGCGCCGCCGAGCTGACCGGCGGCGGCAGCCCGGTCAATCCGCCGCCACCGGGCACGCTCAATGCCACGGACGACAGGCAACCGACAGATGATCAGGCGCCGACCGACGATGCCGCCCCGACCGACGACGACCTCCCGCACGAGGGCCCTTCCGGACCTACTTACAAGGATGCGGCGGATCAGTTGCAGCTGCAACAGCAGGCGATCATGCAGCTGCAGCAGGCGCCCAACTCGCCCGGGACCGCATCGACGCTCTTTTTGCTCGGCGAGACCTACCGGGTCAACAACGATTTCGGCAACGCGCTCATGTGGTACCAGAAAGCGCTCAACGTGCTCAACGACCAGCCGCAGCCCTCGACGATGAGCCTCGGCCCGGTGATCGAGGATTACCGGCTCATCGATCAACCTTCCATGGGCATGCCCAATTCAGGTCTTTCCGCGCGAATCTACACCTCGCTGGGCAAGCTCTATCTTTCGGTGGGCGAGGTTCAGAACGCCCAGATGTACTTCTTCAGCGCGCTGGCATACTGGCAGGGAGGGGCCGGCGGCTTCAACCTCGGCTCCGATCCGGCCAGCACCAATCTGGCCCACGCGCTGGTCAATCTCGCCTCCGCCTACACGGCTGCCGGCCGCTTCTACGATGCCGAGCCGCTTTACAGAAAGGCGCTCCTGTGGGAGAAGGCAGCTTACGGCAGCACCAGCCCCTATCTTTTGCGAACGCTGAGGACGATGGACAAGATCTACCGCCAGCAAGGAAGACTTTCCGCCGCCCAGGAAATAGAGCAGCAGATCAAGCGGATCTCCGGACCGCTGTGAGCGCGGGTGCCCGCGCACCGGTGCGGGCATCGCCGGGAGGTGGGCGCTTTAGCCGGCCTGGGAGCAGGTTGTTAGCTTGTAACTACCTCGCCGGGGGTGAGGTAGTCGCGCTTGGCGGGCTTTAGCCGGCCTGGGAGCAGGTTATTAACTTGTAACGGGCCCGGGACCGCAAACGCCCGGATTTCGGGCCGGCAATCCGCGGCGGCCGTTATAAGTTAATAACCTGGCCCTAGGCGGGCGGTCGGGAGCACACGCTCCGCTATGGACAGGGCAGGATGGCGTTTTGGGCGCCACGCGGCGTCGAATATTTCATGCCCGGTCGGGAATTCGCCGTTCAGAATTAGCCCCGCTACGACCTGCCGGCAATCATGTCTACCCATCAGCGCACCGCTGCAAGATCCTTGTAAGTTCTTCTTGTAGTGCGCGCATGGATTGATATCGATCCTCTGGATCCACGGCCAGCGCCCGTTCGATCAACTGCGCCAGCTGCTGTGGATACGTCAGCTCCGGACGGACCTCCTGAAAGCTTAGCGGCGGCTCCTCCAGGCGCTTAACTATGACCTCCAGAGGGGTGTCGCCGCAAAATGGCGGATATCCCGTTACGGTTTCAAAAATCACGCAACCGAACGAGTACACGTCAGATCTCTCATCCAGCGGCTGTCCCCTCACAGCTTCAGGGCTTATGTATGGCGGGGTGCCTATAATCTGCTGGGCTTGAGTAAGAGGCACCGCCCTTTCCAGCCTTTCCGCGTCCACATCCAAAGGCTTGGCCACGCCAAAGTCCAGAACCTTTGGGATGGCAGGTTGGTCCGCAACCTGCTTCAACATAATGTTTCCCGGCTTGAGGTCTCGGTGCAAGATCCGGTGGTCGTGAGCATGGGCAATCCCGTCGCACACCGGCAGCAAGATCGACAATGCAGGCTCGAGCGCTAAGTAATCCTGTTCCTCTAAGATTACATCCAGAGCTTTACCTTCGATGAACTCCATCACCATATACGGTTGCTTTTTTTCCGTGACGCCGAAGTCATACACCGTGACAATATTTCGATGATCCAGCTTGCTTATCACCCTTGCCTCTCGCTCGAAGCGTCTTACAGCTTCGTCCGACTGCTCGGATGCCTGTAAAATCTTGATCGCTACCAGCTTATCCAAATGAGGATGTCTGGCCTTAAAGACCAGAGCCATTCCACCTTCACCAATTACCTCCAGGAATTCGAATTTAGCCGCCAGAAAAGTTCCTGCCAGATTGGCCCTTTCCAGCACCGCTTCGTTGTTGGCGCCCAATGCTTGAGGACGAGGAATCGCCGCCTGATTTTTGAGGGCCGCGCGAATTCTCATCGACAGC
>JAJPGY010000015.1 GCA_021325555.1 Pseudomonadota bacterium
CGGCCAAGAGATCCCCCGAGACGGAGCCGCGGCATGCCCCGCCCGCCCCTTCGCCGGCCAAGAGATCCCCCGAGACGGAGCCGCGGCATGCCCCGCCCGCCCCTTCGTCGGCCAAGAGATCCCCCGAGACGGAGGCGGGCGGGACGCCGGCACAAGCGGCAGGGCCGGCCGCCACCGCCGGCGGGGCGCCGCCAGCGGCCCGGCGGTCGGCCGTCCAGCGCGGGCTGCCCATCCCCGAGCCGCCCTTCTGGGGCTCGCGCGTTCTCGATGACATCCCGCTGGAGGAGGTCTTCCTCTACCTCAACGAGACCGTGCTCTTCCGCGGGCAGTGGCAGGTGCGCCAGCGCGACATGCACGATCGCGAGTACGAGGAGCTGCTGAACAGGCGGATCCGCCCGGCACTCGAAGAGCTGAAGCGGCGCTGCGCGGACGAGAAGCTGCTCGTCCCCAAGGCGGTCTATGGCTACTTCCCCTGCCAGTCGCAGGGCGACGACCTGATCGTCTACCACGCGGACAGAAGCCGGGAGTGGGTGCGCTTCCACTTTCCGCGCCAGGATCACGGGAAGCACCTTTGCCTCTCGGACTTTTTCGCCTCGGTGGATGAGGGCCGCTTCGATGTCCTGCCGGTGCAGATTGTCACGGTCGGGCATCTGGCCAGCAGGCACAGCCAGGAGCTTTTTGCCGCCCACCGGTACACCGACTACCTTTATTTTCACGGGCTTTCGGTGGAGTCGGCCGAGGCGCTCGCCGAGGTGGTGCACAAGCGCATCCGTTCCGAGCTGGGCTTTGCCGGCCAGGACGCGCCGCAGATTGAGAAGCTGTTGAACCAGGGCTTCCGGGGCACGCGCTACAGCTTCGGCTATCCCGCCTGTCCCAATCTCGAGGACCAGGCGCTCCTGTTTCGGCTGCTCGAGCCGGAGCGCATTGACGTCAGCCTGTCCGAGGAGTTCCAGCTGGTGCCGGAGCAGAGCACGTCCGCAATCGTGGTGGTTCATCCGCAAGCAAAATACTTCAACATCTCGCGCAAATAATTCGGTAAGATCACCGGTTGGCTTGCCCGGGTTCCTGGAGGTTGTCATGGCAGTAGAAGTATCCAAGGGTGATCAGATAGCGCTGGTGCTCGGTCTGGTTTTCTTGCTGGTGGTTCTGTCCGCAAGCGCCCAGTTCTTCAGCACCGCCTCCACCCACTAAAAGCTGGTTTTTCGATTACAGGCAACTTACAGTGGATCCTGTTAGTGATCTAGCAAGATCCATATATTTCCATTGCAAATCCTTAACATTCCGCAAATGGTTGCAGCGACGAGGTAGACCTATAAATATAAGCCCGTGTATATGACAACCCATATACGGTGGCACGTCTGAAAAAGTCAACAAACGCCGCTTGAAATGCAGGGGGGCAAGCGCCACTCGGCGCCGCCTCTTTTTTGATAACACGAGGAGTTCACCATGGCAGTAGTCACCAGAACCGGTGCAACCGAGACCGTCGATCCCCGCCAGCTCTTGCGGGCGCTGCGGGCCGTGAAACGGGGCGATTTCACGGTACGCCTGCCGCTGGACACCAACGGTGTCAGCGGCGAGATTGCCGAAGCGTTCAACGACCTGGTAGAGACGAACCAGCGAATGGCCGAGGAGTTCGAGCGCATCGGACGCGTCGTCGGCAAAGAGGGGAAGATCGGCCAGCGTGCCTCGCTGGGCGCGGTGGAGGGCTCCTGGGCGGTTTGTGTGGACTCGGTCAACGGGCTTATCACCGATCTCGCGCAGCCGATGAGCGAGATGGCCCGCGTGATTACGGCCGTGGCGCGCGGCGACCTCTCGCAGACGATGGCCCTGGAGATCGAGGGGAAACCGCTGAAGGGCGAATTCCTCCGCACCGTGAGAACCGTGAACACAATGGTGGACCAGCTCGGAGCCTTCGCCTCGGAGGTCATCCGCGTTGCCCGCGAGGTGGGCATCGAGGGCAAGCTGGGCGGTCAGGCGCAGGTCAAAGGCGCATCCGGATTCTGGAAGGACCTGACCGACAACGTAAATATGATGGCGAGCAACCTGACCAACCAGGTGCGAGACATCTCCAGGGTGTCCACCGCCGTCGCCAACGGCGACCTCTCCCAGAAAATCGTGGTCGACGTCAAAGGCGAATTCCTGGAGCTGAAGCAGACGATCAACAAGATGGTGGACAACCTGAACACCTTCTCGGGCGAGGTGACAAGGGTCGCCCGCGAGGTGGGTATCGAAGGGAAGCTGGGCGGTCAGGCGGACGTGAAGGGCGTGTCCGGAACCTGGAAAGCGCTGACCGACAACGTGAACATGATGGCGAGCAACCTGACCTCGCAGGTGCGCAACATCGCCGAAGTTACAAAAGCTGTGGCGCGCGGCGATCTGTCCAAGAAGATCACGGTCGACGTCAAAGGCGAGATCCTCGAGCTCAAGAACACGGTCAACACAATGGTGGACCAGCTCAGCTCCTTCGCCTCGGAGGTGACGCGCGTGGCGCGCGAGGTCGGCACCGAAGGAAAGCTGGGCGGTCAGGCGGACGTCAAAGGGGTGGCAGGCACCTGGAAGGACCTGACGGACAGCGTGAACTCGATGGCGGGCAACCTGACAGCCCAGGTGCGCAACATCGCCGGCGTCACCAAGGCGGTGGCTTCGGGCGACCTGTCCAAGAAGATTACCGTCGACGTCAAAGGGGAGATCCTCGATCTCAAGGACACGATCAATACAATGGTGGACCAGCTGAGCTCCTTTGCCTCTGAAGTGACGCGCGTGGCGCGCGAGGTGGGCACCGAAGGGAAGCTGGGCGGTCAGGCGGACGTTAAAGGCGTATCGGGAACCTGGAAGGATCTCACCGACAACGTCAACTTCATGGCCAGCAACCTGACCGGTCAGGTGCGCAACATCGCCGAGGTTACAACCGCAGTCGCCAACGGTGATCTCTCCAAGAAGATCACCGTCGACGTCAAAGGCGAGATCCTTTCGCTCAAGAACACCATCAATACAATGGTGGACCAGTTGAGCTCGTTCGCCTCGGAAGTGACGCGCGTGGCGCGCGAGGTGGGCACCGAAGGGAAGCTCGGCGGTCAGGCGGACGTCAAGGGCGTATCCGGAACCTGGAAGGATCTGACCGACAGCGTGAACGGGATGGCATCGAACCTCACCGCCCAGGTGCGCAACATCGCCGAGGTGACGACCGCGGTTGCCAACGGTGATCTCTCCAAGAAGATCACGGTCGAATCAAAAGGCGAGATCCTGCAGCTGAAGAACACGCTCAATAAGATGGTGGACTACCTGAACCAGCTCGCCAACGAGGTCGGTCGCGTGACCAGGACCGCCGGCGAGGAGGGCAAGCTCACCGAGCAGACCTCGCGCGCGACCGTGGAGGGCGCCACCGGTGCCTGGAAGAATATCGTGGACACCCTGAACTTCCTGCTCGACTCGATCGCCATGCCCGTGACCGAGATCGGTCGGGTGGTGACGGCAATCTCGCAGGGAGACCTCTCCCAGAAGATGCCTTTCCGCTGGAAGAACGAGCTTGCCATCTCCCGCGGGGATCCCGCGCAAAGGAAAATGGAGATCAAGGCCGCGGGCGACATCAAGACCATGGCTGAGACAATCAACCAGATGGTCGACGACCTCAATACGTTCGCCGGGGAAGTGACCCGTGTGGCTCGAGAGGTGGGAACCGAAGGGCAGCTCGGCGGTCAGGCCAAGGTGCCCGGCATCGCCGGCACCTGGAAGGATCTCACCGACAGCGTCAACTCGATGGCCAACAACCTCACCGGTCAGGTGAGGGACATCGCCAAGGTCGCCACCGCCGTCGCCAACGGCGACCTCTCCCAGAAGATCAGCGTGGACGTCAAAGGGGAGGTGCTGGAGCTCAAACAGACGATCAACAAGATGGTGGACAACCTGAACACCTTCTCGAGCGAGGTGACGCGCGTGGCGCGCGAGGTGGGAACCGAAGGGAAGCTGGGCGGTCAAGCGCAGGTGCAGGGGGTCGCCGGCACCTGGAAGGACTTGACCGATAACGTGAACCTGATGGCCTCCAACCTCACCTGGCAGGTGAGAAACATCGCCGAGGTGACGACCGCGGTCGCCACCGGGGATCTCTCCAAGAAGATCACCGTCGACGTCAAAGGCGAGATCCTGGAGCTGAAGAACACCATCAACACAATGGTGGACCAGCTGAACTCATTCGCCTCGGAGGTGACCCGTGTGGCTAAGGAGGTGGGCACCGACGGCAAGCTGGGCGGTCAGGCGGAGGTGAAGGGAGTCTCCGGAACCTGGAGAGACCTCACGGACAACGTGAACTGGATGGCATCGAACCTCACCAACCAGGTGAGAAACATCGCCGAGGTGACGACCGCGGTCGCCACCGGGGATCTCTCCAAGAAGATCACCGTGGACGTCAAAGGCGAGATCCTCGAGCTGAAGAACACGATCAACACAATGGTGGACCAGCTCAGCTCGTTTGCCTCGGAAGTGACGCGCGTGGCGCGCGAGGTGGGCACCGAAGGAAAACTCGGCGGGCAAGCCGAGGTGCGCGGGGTTGCCGGAACCTGGAAGGACCTGACCGACAACGTGAACCTGATGGCCAA
This sequence comes from Pseudomonadota bacterium, assembly GCA_021325555.1. Lineage (GTDB taxonomy): Bacteria > Cyanobacteriota > Vampirovibrionia > Obscuribacterales > Obscuribacteraceae > JAJPGY01. The sequence continues at coordinate 4,593 of JAJPGY010000015.1, forward strand.
TAACCTCACCGCCCAGGTGCGGGGCATCGCCAAGGTCGTGACCGCGGTAGCCAACGGGGACCTGAAGCAGAAGCTGCTCCTGGAAGCCAAAGGAGAGATCGCCACGCTCGCCGACACGATCAACAACATGATCGACACGCTCGCCATATTCGCCGACCAGGTGACCGGCGTGGCGCGCGAGGTGGGGGTCGAAGGGAAGCTGGGAGGCCAGGCGAGGGTGCCCGGCGCGGCAGGAACATGGAGGGACCTCACCGACAACGTCAACCAGCTCGCCGCCAACCTGACCAACCAGGTGCGAGCGATCGCGGATGTTGCCACCGCCGTGACCAAAGGCGACCTCACGCGATCGATTACCGTGGAGGCGCAGGGAGAAGTGGCTTCCCTCAAGGACAACATCAACGAGATGATTCGCAACTTGAAGGAAACCACCTTGAAGAACAGCGAGCAGGACTGGCTGAAGACAAACCTGGCCAGGTTCTCCCGCATGCTGCAGGGCCAGAAGGATTTGATGGCCGTGTCCCGGCTCATCCTCTCCGAGCTTGCCCCACTGGTCACCGCGCAGCACGGCGTTTTCTACATCATGGAAGGGGCGGAGCCGGACGGCTTGCTCAAGCTCCTGGCCAGCTACGCCTATAAGGAGCGCAAGGGGCTTGCCAATCACTTCCGGCTGGGCGAAGGTCTGGTCGGGCAGTGCGCGCTCGAGAAGCAGCGGATCCTGGTCCGGGAAGCGCCGGGCGATTACATTCACATAAGCTCCGGGCTTGGCGAAGCCCCGCCGATGGACATCATCGTCCTGCCGGTTCTCTTCGAGGGGCAGGTGATGGCGGTGGTCGAGCTGGCCTCGTTCAACCGGTTCAGCGAGATCCACCTGACCTTCCTCGATCAGCTCACGGACAGCATCGGCATCGTGCTCAACACGCTTGCCGCCACCATGCGGACGGAAGAGCTGCTCAAGCAGTCGCAATCGCTGGCGCAGGAGCTGACCACACAGCAGTCCGAGCTGCGCGAGAGCAACGACCGGCTGGAGGAGCAGGCGGCCACGCTGCGCCGATCCGAGGAGCTATTGAAGCGGCAGCAGGAGGAGCTGCAGAACACCAACGACGAGCTGCAGGAGAAAGCCCACCTGCTCGCCGAACAGAAGCGGCACGTGGAGGACAAAAACCGCGAGGTGGAGCTGGCCAGGAAATCGCTGGAGGAGAAGGCCGCCCAGCTTGCGCTCACCTCCAAGTACAAGTCGGAGTTCCTCGCCAACATGTCTCACGAGCTGCGGACGCCCCTGAACAGCATGCTTATCCTGGCCCAGATGCTCTCCGACAACAGCGAAGGCAACCTCACCGAAAAGCAGGTCGAGTTTGCCCGCACGATCCACTCTTCCGGAGCGGATCTGCTCTCCTTGATAAACGACATCCTCGATCTGTCCAAGATCGAGTCCGGCACCGTATCGCTGGACATCAACGAGGTGGTGCTCGGCGAGGTAAGGGATTTTGCCGAGCGCAACTTCAGGCAGGTGGCCGAGAAGAGGATGCTCGACTTCTCGGTCGAGGTTTCCCCCGACCTGCCCCATTCCATATATACGGATCCTGTCCGCTTGAAGCAGGTGCTGAAGAACCTGCTTTCAAACGCCTTCAAGTTCACGGAAAAGGGCAGCGTCAAGCTGGTGATCAAGCCGGCGACCGGGGGATGGAACCCGGAGAACCAGATCCTCAACCGGGCGTCTGCCGTGGTCGCCTTCTCGGTGGTCGACACCGGAATAGGCATCCCGGCCGACAAGCAGAAGCTGATCTTCGAGGCCTTCCACCAGGCCGACGGCACCACCAGCCGCCAGTTTGGCGGCACCGGGCTGGGCCTGTCCATAAGCCGCGAGATCACAAAACTCCTGGGCGGGGACATCCAGCTGGCAAGCTCGCCGGGCGAAGGCAGCGAGTTCACGCTCTTCCTGCCGGACATCTACGAATCGCCGCCCCGGCGCGCGCCCAGAGAATCCTGGCTGGGCACCGCCGGAAGCCAGGCGCGCCCCGGAGAGTCGGCCGGCGAGCGCCTGGAGACGGATCCAATGCTGATCGCCGCCGCCGAGGTGCAGGACGATCGCAATGACATCCTCCCCGGTGACAACGTCCTGCTGGTGATCGAGGACGATGTCGCCTTCGCCAGACTGCTTGTCGATCTGGCGCACGGCAAGACGTTCAAGGCGGTGGTGACCAGGCACGGCGAGCAGGCGATCGCGCTTGCCCGCAAGTTCCGGCCGCAGGCGATCACGCTCGACCTCCGCCTGCCGGGCATGGATGGATGGGCCGTTCTCGATCGCCTGAAGCACGATCCGGAAACGCGGCACATCCCGGTGCACATCATCTCCGTGGTCGGGCAGCACCACCGGGCGATGGCGATGGGAGCGTTCGCCTTCCTGGAAAAGCCGGCCGGCAAGGAGGACCTGGACAGGGCGCTTTCGGACATAAAGAACTTTATTGAAAAGAAGCCCAGGCACCTGCTGGTCGTCGAGGATGACGAGGGACAGCGCAAGGGAATAGTCGAGCTGATCGGCAACAACGATGTCCACACCACCGCGGTGGGCACCGCGGCCGATGCGCTTGCGGAGCTGAAATCGAAGCATTATGACTGCATAGTGCTCGATCTCGGTCTCCCGGACATGAGCGGCTTCGAGCTCATCAAGCGAATCAAATCCGAAGCGCAGCCGCCCGAGCCGCCAATCATCGTTTACACCGCGCGCGAGCTTACCGAGGAGGAAAAAGCCAGGCTGCGCGAGACGGCAGAGGCGATCATCTTGAAGGAGGCCCGCTCGCCCGAGCGGCTTCTGGACGAGACCGCGCTTTTCCTGCACCGGGTGCAGGCCGATCTGCCCGAGCAGCAAAGGAAGATCCTGGAGCGCGCCCGGCACGTGGACCCGATCCTCTCGGGCAGAAAAATTCTCATCGTCGATGACGACATGCGGAACATTTTCTCGATGGCCAGCGCCCTTGAGAGATACGACATGAACGTCGTCTACGCGGAGACCGGCAAGGACGCCCTGAAGACCCTGGAGAAGACGCCCGACATCGACATCGTGCTCATGGACATCATGATGCCCGAGATGGACGGCTACCAGACGATTCAGGCAGTCCGCGCCGACAGCCGCTTCAAGAACCTGCCGATAATCGCCGTCACCGCCAAGGCGATGAAGGGCGACCGCGAGAGGTGCATAGATTCGGGAGCATCGGACTACATAGCCAAACCGCTGGATATAGAGCAGCTGCTCTCGCTTCTGAGGGTCTGGCTGTACCGGTGAGACCTTTATGGCAGCCGAACCAAAAGTGAATATCCTCCTGGTCGACGACGAGCCGGCCAATCTGCTGGCCCTGGAGGCGGTGCTCGCCGGGCTCGGGCAGAACCTGGTCAAGGCCGGCTCGGGGGCCGAGGCCCTGGGCTGCGTCCTCGACCAGGACTTCGCGGTAATCCTGCTCGACGTGCAGATGCCGGTCATGAACGGCTTCGAGACGGCCTCGCGCATTCGCCAGCGCCAGCGGTCGGCTCACACGCCGATCATCTTTCTTACCGCGCAGTACGAAACGCCGCAGCACGTCTCGCAAGGCTATGCCGTGGGCGGGGTCGACTACCTGCTGAAGCCGTTCGATCCGCACGTGCTGCGCTCGAAGGTCTCCGTGTTCATCGATCTGTTCAGGATGACGTTCAGGCTCAAGCAGCAGGCGGAGACGATTCAAAGGCTGAACCAGGACCTGAGCTCGCGCGTCCGGGAGCTGGCCCTGGTCAACCAGCAGCTGGCCGTGGCCAGCCAGCAGCTCGAGCAGGCCCGGGACCAGGCCGTCACCGCCTCCAACCTGAAGTCGTCATTCCTGGCCAACATGAGCCACGAGATCCGCACCCCGATGAACGGGGTAATCGGAATGATCGATTCGCTCCTGCGGACGCCGCTCAACGACGAGCAGCGGGACTTCGCCAACATCATCCGCGACTCGGCGGAGGTGCTGATGGACATCATCAACGACATTCTGGACTTCTCGAAGATAGAAGCCGGAAGGCTGGATCTGGAGATCGTGGACTTCGATACGCTGCACATGGTCGAGGACACCGTGGAGCTCCTGGCCGTCAGGGCCAGGAGCAAGGGGCTGTCGCTCATGACTTACCTGGCCCCCGCCGTGCCCCACACGTTGCGCGGCGATCCCAGCCGGCTGCGCCAGGTGCTGCTCAACCTGATCGGCAACGCCATCAAGTTCACCGAGCGCGGCGAAGTCGTCCTCAAGGTCTCCCTCGAGTCGCGGACCTCGCGCCAGGCGTTCGTGCGCTTTTCCGTGAGCGACACCGGAATAGGCATAGCCGAGCAAGCCAGGACAAGGTTGTTCCAGCCGTTCGTGCAGGCGGACAGCACGGTGGGCAGGAGGTATGGCGGCACCGGTCTCGGGCTGGCAATCTCCAGGCACCTGGTTCAGCTGATGGGCGGTCAGATCGGCGTGGAAAGCCGGGAAAATGAGGGGGCGACGTTCTGGTTCAGCGTACCGCTCGAGCTGTCTAACCAGGAGACGGATCGGCCCTCAGGTGCGCCCCTGGACGTCACGGACGCCTCCGTGCTCATTGTCGACGGCCCGCCGCGCGCGCGCGAGATCATTCACGACTACTGCCAGGCGTGGGGGCTGCGCTGCGATCGGGTGCCGGACGTGAGGCAGGCGGCCGAAGCGCTTGGCGAGCGGGCAAAGGGAGGACGGCCCTATCAACTGGCGATTGTCGATGCCGAGCTGCCCGAACCCGGCGTGCTCGCCCTGCCGCAAGCGGCGGCGGGCGACGGCGGCAACCGGCCGACCCGCTTTATCCTGGTCAGCTCTAGGGAGGAGCAGTCTTTAAGCCAGGAAGCGGTGCGGTGCGGCTACGCCGCCTGCTTGAAGAAGCCTATCCGGCAGTCGCGGCTGTACGACTGCATTGCCAGCGTGCTCGCCGCCGCCGGCGCCCCCTCCCGGCAAGCACCGGCCGGCAGGGCGGCCGCGGAGCCGGCAGCCGGGCCGGGCGAGCAGCCTGCCGAGCACGGTCTGATCCTTGTCGCCGAGGACAACCCGGTCAACCAGAAAGTGGCCATCTTCCAGCTCAGGGAGCTCGGCTTTGCTACGCACGTGGTCGGTTCCGGACGGGAAGCGGTGGAGGCGGTCGGCCGGGGGTCTTACAGCGCGGTCCTCATGGACTGCCAGATGCCCGAGATGGACGGCTTCGCCGCCACCAGGGAGATCCGGATGCGCGAGGCGCTGACCGGCGGGCATTGTTTGATCATCGCGCTCACCGCGCACGCGATCGAGGGTGATCGCGAGCGTTGCGTGGCCGCGGGCATGGACGACTACATAAGCAAGCCGGTGACGCAGAAGAAGCTCAAGGAGGTATTGGGCCGCTGGCTGGCTGACGCGGGCGCGGCGCCGGCGAACCCGCCGGCAAGCCCGGCCCGCCAGGAGGCACCGGGGACGGGCGATCCGATCGATGTCGCCGCGCTCACGCGGGCGTGCGGCGCGGACGCCGTGGGCGAGATCCTGCAGATGTTTTCGAAGTCGATCGGCGCGCTTTTAACCCGGATCGGCAATGCGGTGGATGCTCGTGACGGCGAGGCGCTGCGGGACATCGCCCACGAGCTGAAAGGGCTGTGCGGTGCCGTCTCAGCCCGCGAGCTGGCCGAATTGAGTCGGGAGCTCGAGCAAGCGGCCGTCGAGGCGGACTGGCAGAAATCCGCATCGCTGCACGGCCGGCTCGCTGACTCCTGCCGGGGCGCCAGCCGCTTCATCGAGGAGATGGTGAGGAAGCACTCGCCGTGCCGATAGCCCCCGGTACGGAGGAGCCGTGAATGCTGCAAGAGCAAAAGGTCAAGATCCTTCTGGTCGATGATCAGGCGACAAATTTAACCGCACTGCAGGCGGTGCTCGAGCCGCTGGGGCAGGAGCTGGTGATGGCCTCGTCCGGGCGCCAGGCGCTGCGCTGCGTGCTCGAGCACGACTTTGCGGTCATCCTCATGGACGTGCGCATGCCGGGAATGGACGGGATCGAGACGGCGACCATAATCCGCTCGCGGGAAAGGTCGAGGCACACGCCGATCATCTTCCTGACCGCGGTGGACACTTCCGATGTTCAGGTGGCCCGCGGCTACTCGGCCGGGGCGGTCGACTACATACTCAAGCCGTTCGATCCTCTGATTTTGCGCTCCAAGGTGGGCGTGTTCGTGGATCTCTTCAAAATGACGGAAGCGGTGAAGCTGCACGAGGAGCACTTGCGTGATCTCAACGCGGCGCTCGAGAACGCCGTCGAGGGGATAGCACGTTTGAGCGCAGACCAGCGCCACGTCTCCGTCAACAACGCCTATGCCTCCATGCTCGAGGCGGCGCCGCGGCAGGTGATCGGAGCCGACTGGAAATCGTTCGTTCACCCGGAGGACCTCGATCATGTCCTCGCCGCCTACCGGCAGATGATCACGTCCGCCAAGGCCGAGGTCGAGACACGCGTGGTGCGCCAAGACGGCTCGGTGCGCCTCCACCATCTGGTCCTCGTCAAAGCTGTCGGTAAGCGGGAGACATTCGACGGTTTCTACTGCTTCCGCAAAGACGTCACCGAGCAGCGGCACTGGGAGGCCCGCGCGCAGCTGGCCAATATCGTCGAGTCCTCCAGCGACGCCATCTACAGCACAAATCTCGAAGGGCAGATCACCAGCTGGAACCCGGGGGCGGAGAGAATCTACGGCTATAAGAGCCAGGAAGTCGCAGGACAATCTCTGGCAATACTCCAGGGCTCGGACGAGTTCGCGGATCTGCTCGCCAAAATCAGAGCCGGTGAGCGCCTGAGGGTATTCGAGACCGTGCGCGTTCACAAGGATGGCCGCCAGATCGACGTTTCCATCAGCATTTCTCCGATGCGGGATCCCGCAGGCAACTTGATCGGCGCTTCGATCATCGCCCGCGACATAACCGAACACAAGCGCCTGGAAAGGGAGCTGCTGGAAAAAAACCTGGAGCTGGAGAAAGCCATCCGCACGAGAGATCGATTCCTGGCCACGATCAGCCACGAGCTGCGCACGCCGCTCAATGCCATCATCGGCTTTGCCGGTATCCTGCTCATGAGGCTGTCCGGACCGCTCACGGAAAAGCAGGAGAGGCAACTGACAAGCATCGAGGCCAGCGCACAGCACCTGCACATGCTGATAAACGATCTGCTCGATCTTTCCCGGATCGAGTCGGGGAAAGTGACTTTGAAATTCGAGCCGGTCAATTGCCGGTCGCTGGTGGATGAGGTGGCCACCACGCTCGGCCCGCTGGCCGAGAAGAAAGGGCTGGAGTTTCGCCTGAGCGAGACGGATGACGAGCACGTCGTGCAGACCGATCAGCGGGCGTGCAAGCAGGTGCTGATAAATCTGGTGAGCAACGCCATCAAGTTTACCGAGAAGGGCTGGGTCCGCCTGGGGCTGGAGCGGCTCCAGGAAAATGGCAGCTCATGCCTGCGTTTTCGCGTCGAGGATTCCGGGGTCGGCATAAAACAGGAAGATCGGCGCGCGCTGTTCGAGCCGTTCGAGCGCGGCGCCGAAAGCCCGCAAGCGGAGGGCACGGGGCTGGGACTCTATCTGAGCAAGAAGCTGAGCGAGCTTATCGGGGGCAGGTTAGAGTTCGAAAGCGAGCTCGGCAAGGGCAGCACCTTCACGCTGGTTATCCCGCAAGAGCCAGACATGGGAGATCACGGTGGCGCGCATTCTTCTCATTGAGGACAACGAGGACAGCCTGGAGGTAATGACCTGTCTTGTGGAGGCTGCCGGGCATGTGGCGATCGCAGCTCGCGACGGCGACCACGGCTTCCTCGTCGCCGGCAGCGAGACGCCGCACCTGATCGTCTGCGACCTGCACATGCCGAAAGTAAACGGCTATGAAGTCTGCCGCAGATTGAAGGCTCATCCCACCCTCGGCAACATTCCGCTGGTGGCCGTCACCGCGCTGGCCATGGTGGGCGACCGGGAAAAGGTCCTGGCGTCCGGTTTTGATGGTTACATCTCGAAGCCGATAGACCCCAGGAACTTTGTGCGGCAGCTTGAGTCTTTTCTCGACAAGAGTCAGCCGGGGGCAACAACCGATGGCTAAGATCCTGCTTGTGGAAGACTATATACCAATGTGCGAGGCGATCGAGGACTGGCTCTCGCACGAGACGCACACGGTGGAGACGGTCAACACCGGTACCGAAGCGCTGGATCGCATGCGCGTCTACAAATACGATCTGATCATTCTCGACTGGATGATCCCCGGGATGAGCGGCCTCGATGTGTGCAAAGAGTATCGCTCCAGGGGCGGTACCACTCCCATCTTGATGATGACCGGCAAAGGATCCGTCGACGACAAGGAGACCGGGCTGGATACCGGCGCCGACGATTATCTGGTCAAACCGGTGGACTTCAAGGAGCTGTCCGCCCGCGTGCGCGCTCTCCTGCGGCGGGCGTCGGCCCAGTCATCAAACGTTCTGAGCGCCGGACCGCTGGAGATCGATCTGCGCACGCACCGCGTCCTCCGGGACGGGCACGAGATTCACCTGACGCCGACCGAGCTTTCCCTGCTCGAGTTTTTCATGCGCAACCCCAACCAGCCGTTCACCGCCGAGGCGCTGCTGGAGCGCGTCTGGCGCTCGGATGCGATGACATCGCTCGATACGGTGCGATCCTATATCCGCATGCTGCGTAAGAAGATTGACGACGGCCGGGAGCGCTCGCTCATAAGCACGGTACACGGCGCGGGCTACCGCCTGGACGTGGATCGCCGCTAAGCGCTTGCACACGGCTTGCACAAACACCGTTTAGCCTGGTAGCTGTCGATGGTATCGGCGCTCCGCGATGCCGGAGGGATGGTCATGCTCCGTACAGCCGTCGTAGGGATCTTCGACAATTGCCAGCAGTCAGGCAAGGCCATATCTGCCTTGCGGGAGGCGGATTTCGCCCCGCAAAGCATCTTTGCCCTCTGCCCCTGCCCAGGTCAATCGCCCGAAGATGCCGCGCCGGCAACCGCCGTCGACCTGGAGCCGGAGACAGTCCGGGCTTACCTGGCAGACGCGGGCGGATGGGCCGTCCCTCCGTCCGTCGTTGCCGCTGCCGGCGACGACCCTGTCGTTTTGGCAGGAGAAGGAATCAGCTTGGCGGCATCGAGACCCTTCCGCTCGCTGGACGGGGTGATCGCCGAACTACTGGTCAGCCTGGCCGTTCCGGAATTCGACGCCATGGTGTACGAGGCGCTGGTCCGGGAAGGCAAGTCGCTGGTTGTCGCCACCGGCTGCGCCCGGGAAAAGCGCGAGCGCGCCAGGTTGATCATGGAGACGTGCCAGTCGCTCAAATTGAGGGGCTCCATGAGCCCCGCGTCAGCCCGTCCGATCTTCCATTTGGGAATCTGAACGATGATGCCTTCCTTTTCAGGACCAGAGACCATGTATCACATTCCAGGCGGGCTCCCGTGGACCGGTCAACGATCCCTGGCGGAGCCGAACCCAGATTATGCCCTGAGATTCAGGACAAGAGATCCCGAAGAACTGCGCCGGTTGCCCCGCGCAGGGGCCAGGCGTCCGCTGGCGGGGCCGGGAGTCCTGGCTGCGCTGGCGAAACAGGAGGTAGCAAAGGTGCTCATTCACATCGCCGAAAATCCCCGGACCACAGGTGCCACCCTGGCCGAGCTGGCCTCCCACCCCAGCGGGGCGGTGAGGGCCGCCGTAGCCGAAAACAGGAGCTGTCCCAGGGACGTACTGGCGCGCCTGGCCGGGGACGAGGACGTGGATGTCCGTTACAGCATGGCCGAGAATCACCACCTGGCCCAGGAGATACTGGAGATCCTGGCCGAGGACAGCAACCCTTTCGTGGCCGTGCGCGCCCGGCGCACGCTGAGCCGGATCCAGCAGGCGGCGCCCAGTCGCCTCATGCCCCCGGACAGCGAGCTTCGCAACCGGGCCGCAAAATAATTTGAAAACCGCTGCCTTTTTGCACGTGGTTTGCACGAAGCAGCAATAGGCTGGACAACGTTGGTGACTTGGATCGGACACCGGTCGGCAAGCACCACAAATGGCAAGGGGACCGCACATGAAAAGCATGCGAACGGCTTCCGAGGCAGCAATGCCCCTGCACCCGGCGTACCCGAGCGCGACCGGCACGGCCGGCGCGGCGGCTGTGTTGATAGTTGCCGCTTTCACGCTCGGCGCCAGCAGAACCCTCTGCGAATCGTTAAGCGCGGTTGCGCTCTCCATCCAGACCACCCGCGCCGGTGCGCTGTCGGCGACGCTGCCGGAGCCAAACTACACCGACTCTATCCCATCAGCTGAATCGGTCATGCTTGACCAGCTAGTGCTGGACGATGCCACGGTCCAGCTGGAAGGGACCGGGAGCGCCCCCACACTCCTGGTCTCCTGCGGCGGATGCGATGCCGCCGCGTTCCCCCACCGATAAATCAGCGGCCGCGCCAGGCAGGCCGCTTAAAACACAAGGAGGGCCGATATGAGATTCCCCAGGTTCTTAACGCTAAGAGGACTGCTTTATGCATCAACGATGCTGCTCCTCCAGGCCCTGGTTGTTTCCGCTTATGCCAATCCGGACAAATACTATGGGCAGATCAGCACGGCTCCCGATGCGGTTCACCTGGCCGGTGAGGAGGTATTCAACATACCTGCGCCGGCCGGCGGTTTCTCCGCCCTGGAGCGCGCGATTATCGTCGAGCGCAACATCAACGATGCATTGAAAGCCACCACCGATCGCTCGCCGTCGGCTGTTCAGGTCGTCTACATCAACAACATCCCCGTCGTGAGACTCGGGGGGTTCCATGTGGTGACGGCGGACTCGAACAGCGCCAGGGTGGCCAACATGTCGATGGAGGCCCTTGCCGCGCAGTGGGCCGAGGGCATGAGAAAGGTGCTTTCCGACACGGCGCGCGTGGACACGTACGTCGCCTCGCTCGGTGGTGACTTCGTTTCACCGACCAACGTCATCCCCTACCGGCGTGCCAGGCTGGAGGCCGCCCGCCTGAACCATGCGGCGCCGGGCTTCAGGCAAGACGTGCCGCCGGGCCTGGTTTGCTCGGATTCGGCAACGGTTAACGGGATGACGGCGCTGAGCGCCCGCGATCCTGTGACGGCGGCCGAATCGTTCCGGAAGGCTATTGTCATGTCTCCGGAAAATTCGCGAGCGCACTACGGGCTCGGGCTGTGCCTGATGCAGCAAGGAAAGGTCGATCAAGCGATCGACGAGTTCCAGATGGCCCGCTGGCTGGATCCTGACTACGCGCTCAACCATCTGGCGCTGGGGCAGGCATTGGAGACCAAGGGGCTGAAGATTGCCGCCATCAAGCAGTATCAGGAAGCGGCGCTGCTGCAGCCTGACAATCCGGAGCCCTATCTGCTGATTGCGGACATCCGCGAGGACCGCAACGACATGGGTCAGTCTGTGGCGGAGCTGACATCGGCTCTCAAACAGATCCCGGACAGCGAGTACATCTTCCTCAAGAGGAAGGATCAGCTGACATGGCGCCTGCGCCGGCCCTACTAGGGCGTGCAGCGGTGGCACCATGACGGTTGCCGCGGAGTAATTGTGGCCCTTGCGCCTTCCCCCCACCGAGGGGTCACATTACAAAGCGGCCTGAGACAGGGCAGTCGTACGCAGTGCGACTGCTCTGTCGTCTTGTTGCCAGTACCTGCTCGGGGGCGGGTGAGGTCGGGAGCCCTGGCGGCGCGGGCGTCACGCCAGCGCCGCCGCCCCTTTGATCTTCTTCACCAGCGTGCACATGTCGTCATAGCGCCCGAAGGAGGGGACCAGATAGATGCCCGAGGCGATCTGGCGCACCTGCTCGAGCAGCTCCTCGGCAAGCTCCAGGCCGACGCGGGCGCCCTCCTCGCCGGCGGCCTCCATGGCCCGGCGGACGTGATCCGGGATGGTTATGCCGGGGACCTCGTTGTGCAGGTATTCGGCATGTTTGAAGCTGTGTAACGGCATGATGCCGACCAGGATCGGGATCGGGCAGTCGCCGAAGTCATCGAGAAAGTCGGTGAGGTCCGAGACCTGATAGATAGGCTGGGTCATGGCATAGTCAGCGCCGGCCTCGATCTTCTTGCGAAAGCGGTCCTTCTGCAGCTCCCTGTTCTCGTCGGTGGCGTTGAGCGCGCAGGCGATGGACATCCTGGTCGGCGAGCCGATCGAGTTGCCGGCGATGTCCACGCCGGCGTTGAGCCGGGTGATAATCCTGATAAGCCCTATGGAGTCGACATCGTAGACCGCTGTGGCGTGCGCGTAGGTGCCCACGCTGGGCGGATCGCCGGTCAGGGCCAGGATATTGGTTATGCCCAGGGCCTGGCAGCCGAGCAGATCGGCTTGAATGCCCATCAAATTGCGGTCGCGGGTCGTGAAGTGCATGATCGTCTCGATCCCGGCATTCCCTTTGATCAGGTGGCAGGTGGCCAGCGAGGACATGCGCACGCGGGCCATCGGGCTGTCCCCGACGTTGATCGCGTCGGCGCCCACGGCCTTGAGCTGCTCGGCGGCGGCGATGATCTTGCGGGCGACCGTGCCCTTGGGCGGATCGAGCTCGACGCTGATGAAGAACTCCTTGCTGCCCGGCGGCCTGAGCCTGGCCGCTACCCCGTACTTATCGGCCGCCGCCGCTCGCATTGCCGGCGCGGCCGGCTCGACAACCACCGACTGCCGCTTTTTCGCGGCGGGCTGAGGCGGGGCGGAGGCAGCCTCTTCGGTCGAGGTCACCTCCACCGGGTTGGTCACCCGGGTCTCCCGCCCTGACACCGGCAGGCCACGGACGGTCAGATATCTGTCCAGCCCCTCGCGCATCGAGCGGATGTGCTCGGGGGTGGTCCCGCAGCAGCCGCCCAGCAAACGGGCCCCGGCCTCCACGAACGGCTCGATGAAGGTAGAGCAATAGTCCGGACGGCTCATGTACATGAAGCGGCCGCCGACGCGGGTCGGCATGCCGGCGTTCGGCTGGCAGGAGAAGAAGAGGCGATCGCGGGGCAGTCCGGCCTCCCGGATGGCTGCTTCCATGCGGCTCAGGAAGTCGAGAACAGGGCCCGGGCCGGCACCGCAGTTGATACCGACCACGTCCGGGGCGTCATCGCCCAGAGCCCGCAAGACCGTCACCATGTCTTCGGGGGTGGCGCCCATGAGCGTCTGCCCTTCCACCGAGAAGCTGAGCTGCGCCACCACCGGCAGTTTCGAAAGGCGCCGCGCCGCCCGCACCGCAATCTTGATCTCGTCGACCCCCGGCATCGTCTCGATGATGAAAAGGTCCACACCGCCGGCCAGCAGCCCTTCCATCTGCTCCCGGAAGGCGTGGTCGAGGTCGTGCTCCGTGGCGTCCCCGATCGGCACCAGGAACTTGCCGGTCGGCCCGACGGACCCGGCCACCAACACCGGCTGCCCGGCAACCTCCCTGGCATTGCGGGCCACCTTGGCGGCCCAGACATTTATGTTCCAGACCTCGCCGTCCAGCCCGCTGGCGGCCAGGCGAAAGCGATTTCCGGAGAAGGAGTTGGTCTCGATGACGTCGGCGCCCGCGTTGATATAGTCGATATGCGCTTGCTGGACCAGCTCCGGCCTGGTCAGGTTGAGCTGCTCGAATGGCGCCTCCGGGGGCGCGCCGCGCTCATAGAGCAGCGTCCCCATCGCCCCGTCGCACAGGAGCGGCTTATCCTTCAAAGCTCGCAAAAAGGGGTGGGTCATTACAATGCCTGGAACGCAGCCGACTGGCCCTGATAATATTACCTTTTATTGGCCCGGCGGGGACTGGCACTAGCTTCCTTCCTGAGGCGCGCCTCGCCCTGTAGGGCGTGAACGGGAGTGGGCCTTCGTTAAGTTAAGCAACAATAAGCGAATTTAAGAGAGTGACCACGGAAGCACAGCTGATCAGAAATTTCTCGATCATCGCCCACATCGACCACGGCAAGTCCACCCTGGCCGACCGGCTTCTGGAGGCCACCGGAACCCTGACCAAGCGGGAGATGCAGGAGCAGGTGCTGGACACGATGGACCTCGAGCGCGAGCGGGGCATCACCATCAAGGCGCAGCCGGCACGCATGGAATACCGGGCCAGGGACGGGCAGACCTATGTGTTGAACCTGATTGACACCCCCGGGCACGTCGATTTCGGCTATGAAGTGTCCCGCAGCCTGGCGGCCTGCGAGGGGGCGCTGCTGGTCATCGACGCCACGCAAGGGGTCGAAGCCCAGACGCTGGCCAACGTCCACCTGGCGGTGGAGAACAACCTGGAGATCGTGCCGGTCATAAACAAGATCGATCTGCCGAGCGCCGATCCGGATCGTATCAAGCAGGAGATCGAGGAGGTGATCGGGCTCGACCCGAGCTTCGCGGTCCTGGCAAGCGCCAAGAACAACACCGGCATCCAGGAGGTCCTGGAATCCATCGTTCATTTGATCCCGCCGCCACCGAATACGGTGCAACAGCCGTTGCGGGCGCTGGTCTTCGACAGCTATTATGAAAGCTACCGGGGCATAATCGCTTATTTCCGGGTCAAAGACGGCACGATCGCGCTCGGCGACAGGATCAAGTTCATGGCCAACGACAAGACCTTCGAGGTGACGGAGCTGGGCGTTCTCCGCCCCCAGCAGGTGAAGGTGGACAGGCTGGGCCCGGGAGAAGTCGGCTATCTGGCCGCTTCGATCAAGGACGTGTCCACGCTCGTCGGCGACACGGTGACCCATGCCGAAAGGCCGGCCCCCGAGCCTCTGCCCGGCTACCGGCCGGCCAAGCCGATGGTCTTCGCGGGCATCTATCCCGTGGACAACGACCAGTACCCGGACCTGCGGGAAGCGCTGGAGAAGCTCAAGCTCAACGACTCCTCGCTCTTTTTCGAGCCGGAGACCTCGGAGGCGCTCGGTTTCGGCTTCCGCTGCGGCTTTCTCGGGCTGCTGCACATGGAGATCATTCAAGAACGCCTGGAGCGGGAGTACGCGCTCACGCTTATCACCACGGCGCCGTCCGTCATCTACCGGGTGACGAAAACGGACGGCAGCGTGGTCATGGTGGACAACCCGGCCTTGCTGCCCGACGCCAACCACCGGGAGATGATCGAGGAGCCATACGTGCTCGCCAGCATCATGGTCCCCAACGAGCACGTGGGGCCGATCATGGAGCTGTGCCAGGGCCGGCGCGGCATCTTCCAGGACATGAAGTATCTGGACCCGCGGCGGGCCATGCTCCACTACGAGCTGCCGCTGGCCGAGATCATCACCGACTTTTTCGATCAGCTGAAATCACGCTCCCGGGGCTACGCCAGCCTTGATTATCACTTCCACGAATACCGGGAGTCGCGCCTGGTCAAGCTGGACATCCTCATCGGCGGCGAGCCGGTCGACGCCCTTTCGGCGATCGTTCACTACGAGCGGGCGCAGGCTTACGGCCGGCACCTGGCGGAGAAGTTGAAGAAGCTCATCCCGCGCCAGCTCTTCGAGGTGCCCATTCAGGCGGCCATCGGCGGCAAGGTGGTCGCCCGCGAGAACATATCGGCGCAGCGAAAGAACGTGCTGTCCAAATGCTATGGTGGAGACATCACCCGCAAGCGCAAGCTGCTGGAAAAGCAGAAGGAAGGCAAAAAGCGCATGAAGTCGGTGGGCAAGGTGGAGATCCCCCAGGAGGCCTTCATGGCTTTGCTTAAATTGGGCGAAGAATGAGCGAGGAAGAGAAGCTGATGCGCGCCGCCTGGCAGGCCAGAAACAGCCTCTACCAGGAGCTCATCGGGCAATACTCCGCCGTGACCCCGGAGAACTACCAGGCGCCGGCCGACAGCACGCTTTTGCGCGGCTCCGGCTCCGACACCGGCGATCCGGCGCGCAGCGAGCGGGCGCTGGCAATCCTCACCTACGCTCCCGACCCGCTCCGGCACTACTGGACCTATCTGACCTCCGGCTTGAGCAACCCCTGGTTCCAGGACGAGCCGCAGGAGGTCTCCGGCTTCGGCTGCGAGATCATGATCAAGACCCCGGCGCAGGACCGCTGGCCGATCTATGTTTTGAGGAGCATGGCCTACCACGTGTTCAACTCCGTGGGCACGCTCAGCCCCGGCAAGCTCGTGCGGCTGAACGCCCCGATCTCTCATCCGGAGCCCTCGGAGCTGACGAGCTTCTTCGTCTGGTACGCCGACGAGGCCCAGGACGCCTGGTATCAACTGCCCTCGGGCGGCTTCGGCATTTTCGTGGCCGTGGGAATCACCGCGGACGAATGCGATTTTGCCGCCTCGATCGAGGATTACGGAACATGGTGCATTCAAGAGGTGCTGCGCCAGGTGGGCGTGGGACAGGTGACGGCCCCCGGGCGCCAGTCGACGATGAAGCGTGACGACATCGAGAGCCTGAAGTGGTCGGTGAAGCAGTATGCCGCCAACTTCCGGGGCAGGATATAATTTTCCACCGTCGCTCAGTTCGCCGACAAGAGAGGCTGAAAAATGCAAGGAATCACGCGATCCGGAAAGACATCGCGGGCTCGCTGCCTGTGCGCGATCATCGCGCTTTTAGCCGGCTCCTTTCTTTCCGGATCGCTGCCCGGGCAGGCGCAGGGCGCGCAGTCCGTCACCGTTGAGGACGTGAGCACGCCTTCTGATGCGGAGGTGGCCCTCAAGGACATGCGCGACGTGGTCAGGCACCTGCGCAGGACGGCGCTTGATCTTATCGACGAGGTCGAGCAGCGGGACATGGTTGTCGTGGGCGCGCCGCTTTTGATCCAGCCGGTGCCGGAGAAGAAGGATCCGCACCCGGGCACGATGGAGGAGATGTTTGTGCTGGGCGATGCTCAGCCGCCGCGAAAGAAGTGGGTGGACATCACAATGGCCAGGTTCGACAAGCTGATGCCGCTCCTGTCGCAAGAGCAGGCAAGAATCGTCGTCCCGGAAGCAAGAAAGGCCGGGGCGGAAGCCTCATTGGGCGAGCTAGCCGCGCTGGTCGCGGACATGCAACAGCATTACGAAAGCTTGAAGAAGCTCACGGTCGGACCGCTCTACTCCAACGTCGAGATCGGCAAAGAGGCCCTGGCCATTTACAACGACACATCCAAGCTGGAAAAGC
This sequence comes from Pseudomonadota bacterium, assembly GCA_021325555.1. Classification (GTDB taxonomy): domain Bacteria; phylum Cyanobacteriota; class Vampirovibrionia; order Obscuribacterales; family Obscuribacteraceae; genus JAJPGY01. The sequence goes on from JAJPGY010000015.1 coordinate 21,639, forward strand.
CCTGGAAGGAGCTCGTTTTCATTATACGAAAGAAAAGCTAGCTCCCCCTTGCCTGTGGTGAGCGACGAGCCGCCGCGGCTCCTTGTCAAGAACCGGTCGGCAATGTTACGATCGTAGCTGCGATGGTGGTGGTGAGGTGCGCGTGTATTTTGACCAAACTGCAACAACGGCCGAGGGCTTATACGAAGGCTAAAGCGATGAGCGGCTGCCGGAGGTCGTCTTGATGCTGCATTGGCGTCGCGTCAGCCTCGCAGCCAAGCTTGGGGCGGTGGCGGCCTGTGTCGCCACCGGGCGCGCGGTGGCCGCTGGCGGCAACTCTGACGGCGGCACGGCCGCCACCGCGGCTGTCCCTGCTGTTTATGGCGCCTCCGTGGCAGCAGTGGCGCCGGCCGGATTCGAGGAGCTTGCCGACATTGTGCAGTCGATGTCCGGGGCGCTGGCGCGTCAGGACTTCAAAGCTTACGTCGATTACCTCGACCAGCGCTGCACCTGGTTCGATGACAGCATGAAGAAGCTGGCTACCGGCAAGGAGGCGATCCTGGCGCAACTGCAGCTTGAAGCCAAGAGCAGTCCGGGCGTGCTCAGCGAGTTTCGTGTTGGTGAGCCTTTCGTGCAGATAGAAGGTGACCGTGCGACGGTCACCTTCAACGCGGTCAAGGTTTACGGCGGCGACCACCCGGTGGAGGTGAAGGGCCGCTCGAGCAGCGTATTCGTCAGGCGCGACGGCCGCTGGCTGATGCGCAACGTCTACACCCGCTGGCTGCCCGCCGCTTCTTAGAATACCTGCATCAGATCCTCAAGCTCCTCCAGACTTTCCAGGCGCTCCCGCATCTGCCTGACAGGCGCGGCTTTTATGCGCGCCAGGCGCCTGTGCTGCAGCTCCTCGCGCAGCCGCCCCTGCACGGTGTCGAGCATCCAGAGTCCGGTGCCGGCCGTCCAGCACACATTAGCGACACCGCCCATCTCCAGGAAGCGCGAGGGAGAGCGCGGGTAATGGAAGCCGCCGACCATGGTGGCCACGCCGCGGGGGATATTGCTGCCGCCTACGAGCGTGGCCCAGACCATGCGCTCGAGATAGGACCTCCTTGTCCTGGCCGCCGCCTCGCTCGCGGACAGGACCTGGTTGTGCCACAAGGTCTCCGCCATGCCGTAGAGCGTCTCCCGCGCGGAAAGCCCCGACAGCATTCCCCGCTCCGCCGGCGCGGCTTCGTCCACTAGCTCCTCCAGACGTTTGCGATCGCCCATGAAGTCTTCCACGGATTTGCGCTCCGCAGCCGCGAAGGCGCCGGCGAGCTTGCGGGAGGCGCGGGCGGCCCCCAGGCTGCCGGACAGCTTGAGAATGGGCGGCGTGGCCATCGCCGAGGCGCCCGAGATGACGTATCCCAGACCGCCAGACCCCGCTTGATTTGGATGGTGATCGGTCGCTGCCAGCAAAACATTGAGCGAGCCGAGCAGGCCGCCGGTTGCCCCGCCTTCGACGGCCATCGCATTTGCTGTGCCGCGGACCCACAGGGCGCGCGTTATTCGCTCATATGATGCCTTGAACTCCCGGACGGACAGATCCCTCACGTCCCGCAGGAGAGCGCCGTCAGCCTCGACTATCCGCCTCTGCCCGGCTGACAGCCCGCCTGTCGCGGGCGCCATGGCGTCACGGCGCGCCAGTGCCTGGTCCAGCTCGCTGAGAAGGGCAAGGAAGCGCTGGCGAGCAGCCTGCAGGTTTATGTGCCGCTGCCGCAGGCGCAGGTCGGTCACAAGGTCGAACAGGATCTCGGCGCAGGCGCCGCCGATGGAAATGCAATTGCCGGTCAGCAGCAGTATGCCGCCGGCCTTCACGGCCCCGTGGCCGAGCGTCTTCGGGTGCCGGTAGGCGCCCCACTGCGCAGCACCGCCCGTGATCGCCCCGGCATTGGACAGCCCCGAGGCGCTCATCCGGTAAAGGAAGATTCGCCAGGGAGCCCATTTGCTTACACGCTCGTTCTCCAGCAAAAAATAGGTGTTCAGCCGCAGGAGGGCCAGCTCCTGATCGGCAATCTTGCGCGTAAGCTTCTCCAGATCGTAAAGGCTGTATCCGGCTGCTGCCGGCCTCTGCTCGGCGGCGGCACGCATGCAGACTGCCCGGGGCGGCCAAAAGGCAAGCAAGGCAGCCAGTATGGTTGGAGCCAATAAGCGCACGCGGGCAATCACGGAAAACTATGGAGCGCCTCATTTCCGACAGACAGGTTACCAGTTTTGCCTTGAAGATTGCTGGAAAGTGCAGATGTACATTGAAGGAAAATTGTCTCAGCGGCCACGCGCCTCCTGCAGCTGCCGGTCGACGGCCTCCGCCTTTGCCCATTGATTTTCCGCACGGTACAGCTTGACGAGGCTGGACAGATTGCTCACCAGATAGGCGCGCGCGTTGCTATCCTGCAGGTTTAGCCGAGCAACATCGGCCCCACGCTGAAACGCCAGCTCCGCCTGAGTGACCCCCCCCGCCCGAGCGTAGCAGTCCCCCAGGGACTGCCAGCAACAGGCAGCATAGAGCGCATCCGCTCCCCTGGCCGCCTCCTCGACCGCCAGCGCTCGTCTGGCGGCAGCCTGCGCCAGGTCGATCTTATTGTCCCTCTTATAAACCTCGGCGAGGAAGATGAGCAACCAGGGCTCCAGCGTGAAAGGATCTGAATGGGTAGTTTCTATAACGGCAAGACCCTTCTTGAGAGCCTTTTCGGCGGCAGGCAGATCTTGCGCCAGATAGAAATGGTAGTGCCCGAGAAGCTGGAATAGTTGAAGCAGCCTCGGATCGCCCGGACCGAGGCCCGAGGTTATAAGTTCAATCTCTTGCTCGAGCAGCGCCCGATATTCTGCCGCTGTCTCCTTGTCCGGTCTGTGCACTACCAGTCCCTGGGACACAACCCATACAAATGAATTTATAGACTCGATCGCCTGCTGACGATTGGAGGTCTTGAGCGAAAGGGCGAGAACATCATGTTGCAGCCGGGCAAGCTGCGGCGAATATGTGCCGTGGTTTCTTGCCACTTCCGGCTCAAGTGCCTGCAATTCGATAAGGGCGTCGCCGTATCTGCCGTCGCGGGTCAACAGTGCGGCAAGCCGCCACATTAGGGTCTCGGCGCGCCGATCGTTCGCTGCCAACATCTGCAACCCGATCCTGCACTGCAGGATCTGCCCGGAAGGCGTGGCAACAAGCCAGCCCAGCACCGTCGCCAGTATCACTGCCGCCGCCCCCGGAAAGACAACAACCTTGCTCAGGTCACGCCTGCTGCTCGCCGGCGGCTCCGGCTGCAAGCTCTCAGGCTTTGACCCGTACATAACCACATAAGGGCGTCGTTGCTCGGTCATGCACACATCACCGACGGAAAGCTGGCTATTTCCCGACTGGCAGAGCGATTCTTGCACCTGCCGGCGAATTTCTGCCAGCACGGGGGCATCCCCGGCCGGCAGCGGCTGGAACAGCTTCATGATCACCGGTCTGTCCATGTACAGGTGCCGGGCCTGATAAGTGACGCTGTCTGCGTCGCATTCCAGGCAGGAGAGAATTTGATAGCGCCCGTCGATGATCGCCCCGATCATGGTGTCGGGCTGACTGCCAGCATCGGAACCGCTTCCTGCCATGGACTGCGTTCAGTCCCAGTAGTGCTCGCGATGCCGCCGGTAATAATCGACGGTGAGCGCAAGCCCCTCATCGAGATCGATCTTCGGTCTCCAGCCGGCAATGCGCTCGATCTTGCTTATGTCCGAGTAAAAGTCGCCCGGCTCCTGCGCCTTGCGCTCGGGGGAGAACTCGGCGAATTCCCAGCTGCCTTGCCTGGCCGCGGCGATCACTTTCTTGACTGTCTCGAGAAAACTAATCGGCACGTCGTAACCGACGTTGAATATCTCCCCGTATGCCTCGGGCGTGATCGAGGTTTTCAAAATCGCATCCACGCAATCGTCGACATAAACGAAGTCGCGCAGGATGCTGCCGTCTCCAAAGACCTGAATCTTCGCGTTGTCCAGAGCCAGCCTGGTGAACCAGTTGAGCACCCCGAATCGCGAGTGCCTCATCTGCGAGCGCGGCCCGTAAATGTTGCTCAAGCGCAATAGCACGGAGCGGATCCCGTGCACATCGTTGTAAACGCGAATGATCTTCTCGGCCGTTAGATTGGAGATCTCATAGATGCCCTTCGGGTTCGTGGGCGCCTCCTCGTTGACCGGCAGGGACACGGACGGCCCGTACTGCCCGCGCGTGCCCGTGTACACCACGATGGCGTCCTTGTTGTATTTCCTGAGCGCCTCCATGACAACCGCCGTTCCCCGGATGTTGATGTCGATATCCGGGAACGGGTTGGAAAGGCTCATGACATGGCAGACCTGCCCGGCCAGGTGAAAGACGAAGTCCTGATTGCGGACCAGGTAGTTAACAGCCGACTCATCACGGACGTCGCAGTAATTGACCTTCACCCGCTCCGCGACGGGTTGGAGATTGAACTCGTTGCCGCCATAGTCCGGGATCATGGAGTCGACCACGGTGACCCTGGCGCCGAGATTGGAGAGGCGAATGGCCAGGTTGGAGCCGATGAAGCCCATCCCGCCGGTAATCAGCACTGAGTTGCCGGCAAATACTTCCGGACTGGCGATGACCACGCTGTTAACTCCTGTTCATCATATCGCCTGGCCAGCGCCGAGCAGCAGCAAAAGCCGCTCGACGGGCAGGACGGTAAATTCTAACACGGGCTTTCGCCAATTAAAGTCGTCTTAATTCAATCGCCCGCCATTTCTTTTACTATTGACTAGTTGGAACAGACAAAGAGGCAAGCAGGTCTTGAAAGTTCCCTTCGGCGATTTGAGGGTCCACTATGCCCAGGTGCAGGCGGAGATAGACGGCGCCGTGAAGCGCGTGCTGTCCAGCGGGCACTACATCCTCGGCCCGGAGCTCGAGCGCTTCGAGCGCGATTTTGAGGAGTTTCTCGGCTCGCCCTACGTCATCGGCTGCGCCTCCGGAACCGAGGCCATCTACCTGGCGCTTGCCGCCTGGGGCGTCGGTCCGGGCGACGAGGTGATAGTCGTGGCGCACACGGCGGTTCCCACCATATCGGCAATCTCCATGACCGGCGCCACCCCGGTCTTCGTGGACATCGACGCCTCCTCGTACGTCATGGATGTGGGCGAGGTCCGCTCGCGCATCACAGAGAGAACCAGGGCTGTCGTTCCCGTCCACCTTTACGGGCAGATGGTGGATCTCGATCCGCTGCTCGAGCTGGCGCGCGACTACAACCTGGCGGTGATCGAGGACGTGGCGCAGGCGACCGGGTGCACCTATAAAGATCGGGGAACGGCAGGCACGTTCGGCGACTACGGGGCCTTCAGTTTCTATCCGAGCAAGAATCTCGGCGCCTTTGGCGACGGCGGGGCGGTCTGCACCGGGTCCCGCGAGAACTACGAGCGCCTGGTCATGCTCCGAAATTACGGCCAGTCCAGGCGTTATTATCACGACATGGTGGGCATCAACAGCCGCCTGGATGAGCTGCAGGCAGCTATTCTCGGAGCACAGCTTCCTTTCGTCGGGCAGTGGAACGAGCGCCGGCGGCAGATCGCCAGGCGTTATTCGCAGGGGCTCAAAGACGTGGTGCAGGTGCCGTCCGAGAACACCTGGTCGTCTCACGTCTACCACCTCTACGTCATACAGACCGCAGGCAGAGAGGCTCTGCAAGAGTATTTGCTCGACAGGGGGATACAGACCCTCATTCACTACCCGATACCCGCTCATCTTCAAAAGGCTTACAGCTACCTGGGTTACCAGCACGGCGACCTGCCGGCCACCGAGCACGTGACGAAGAGAATCCTGAGCCTGCCCATTTATCCGGAGCTCACCGACGGTCAGGTGGACTACGTCATCGAAGGAATCCGCTCGTTCCACAAAGCAGGTCCGGCCACGCAACAGGGTCGCGGCTCCGAAAGCCCGGTTGCCGTCCCTCTTACACCTCAAGCAAATACACCGCCGGCGACCGTGTGAGCGTGATGATCAACTCCGAATTAAGCCAGTCCACCGCCTGCCAGCGCCCCGCGCTGCCGCTTACCTCGGTGTCCGTGATCATTCCCGCCTACCACGACGAGACCACGGTCGGGCGCTTGATCACGGACGCGGACTGCCTGCTCAAGGAGCTGTGCCCCGACTATGAGATCATCGCCACCAACGACGGCAGCGGCGACGGCACCCTCGGCGTGCTCCGCGACATGTCCCGGACGGTCCCGCAACTCCGGATAATCAACCACGAGGTAAACCAGGGCTTCGGCAGGACGATCCGCGAGCTGTATTACGCCGGCAGCAAGGACCTGGTCTTCTCCCTGCCGGGCGACTATCAGTTCGCGCCCAGAGAGCTTATCAAGATGGCGGAGGGGCTGCGCGATCACGATCTCGTCGTCGGCTGGCGCGTGAAGCGCAACGACCCGCCGCGGCGCAAGCTGCAATCCATGGTTTACAACACTTTGCTGCGCGCCGTATATGGTGTCAGCTACAAAGACGTCAACTCGATAAAGCTCTTCAAGCGCTCGATTCTGGAGAAGATACAGCTGAGGTCGGCCACCGCCTTCGTCGACGCCGAGTTCTGCATCCGGGCCGTGCGGGCCGGCTTCAAGATCGTGGAGATCCCGATCGAGCACCTGCCGCGTCTGTCCCAGGGCGCGTCAGGGGGCAAGCTCTCGGTCATCATGGAGACATTTTCCGATCTTTTCCAGATGAGAGCGGACATTTTGTCCTGACAGGCGAGACGAGACTCGTCTCGTCGGTAAAATCGAACGGTCGAGAAAAAGGGCTCCAGTACACGCGATCGTGCAACAGCGGAAGCCTGCCGTTGAAGTAGCGGTCGAATAAAGCGCGAAAAGTGTTGACCGGGGAAATTGTCTCATAGAAAGGCGCGTTGCCGCTTCCCGGCAGGAAGTAAGCATTGAGGATGTCGGTTCTCTCTTTGATGAAGCGAGGGCCGGGCCGGGGATCCATCACGGTGCCGGCGGCCATGGAGCCGTGATCTCCCTGCAAGACAATTATCGGCGGCTCCTGCGAGCCGGCAAGAATTTGGTCAATGATGGCCAGGATTCTCTTCTCCGTGAACTTAACCTGCTCTATGTATGCTTGCCTGGACTCAGCGCTCCAGGGCTCTGCCCGGCTCGGCTTCAGCCCCGCGCCCGGACCGCCGTCAGCATTGAAGACATAGGGGTCGTGCGGCAGCAGCAGGTGAGCGAAGACGAATTTAGGCCCGCGCGCGGCCGCCACCTCAGAGAGTCTGGAAAGCGCGTGCAGCCGCTGCTGCCGTTCGACATCCCGAAGGCAACCCACCAGTTGCGGATCAAGACCAAGCACGGTGGACTGCAGAAAAGCGGACGAAAATTCTCGAACCGGACCGCACTCGATGTTGTCGTCCGCATACGGGTTCCAGGCGGTGGCCCCGGCTCCCGAGCCAAGCTGGATGAGCCTGTAGCCGAGGCGCCTGAATACACGCGACACCCGATTGTCCCGGACCAGATAAGACAGAGCCGCGAAGTCCGGATTGGCAGCACCGAATATGGTGCCGACCTCGCCCAGGTACATCATGTTGAGAGACGACGCCAGTGACAGCAGCGTGCGAACATAATTGCTGCGGCTTTCCGCCGGGACGTAGAAGCGCCGCTTCCTCAAAGCATCTATGAACCCGCTGTCGTCATACGCGAACAGCTCTTTCAGCGATCGAGGGCCGGCCATCTCGTCCAGGATAATGTAATAAACATCCGGTCTGGTCGGCACGGCCGCCGGAACTAAATTCAGCTCCTCGGCAATGATGGCGTTAAGTCGTGGGCGATTCTGGACTATATCCTTAAGCTCGTGCCCGCCGATCACCATTAGCTCCAGCACAAGGAGGAACACCGAGAGCTGGTTCAGGCGGCCGGTGAGCTTTGGCAGGGGGCGTTTGCTCACCACCGTCAAAATCAGGACGCCCGCCAGTGCGGCCCATACCATGCCGAGGAAGGCCGGCTGCCAGCGCTCCACCGCCCATCCACAGCCCGCCAGCTGCAGGCCGACGCTGGCCATGAAGGTTATCGTTGTCGAGTAGATAAAGCACCAGCAGATCGTGGTCGCCAGGGCGGCTTTCTCGCTGGCCCGCAAAAGGAGAAACCAGAGAGCATAAAGAACAACGGTACAGAGCAATGCTGAGAGGACAGGCACCAGGAGGCAATCAACCGTGTCCTGCATCATGGCCAGCAGGGCGAAGAAAGTCAGAATCGGAAAGACACCAAACAGGAAAGGATGCAGAACCATCGCTTTCTACTTTCTCTTTCTGAATAGGGTAAGTAACCGGCCGGACTCCATTATCTGCTCTCGCCGCTCCAGCACAAAATAGCGGTCGAACGCCTCGAGAAACTGCGGCTCTCCATACTCATGCCAGGAGCCCTTCTTGGTCGAGAGCAACCTCTTTACCTGACCGTCGTCCGGCGGCACGAACTCGACTATCAGCGCGTCGGCTATCTTGGCGAAAAATTCGGCGATGTGAAGCAAGGGCACGTTGCGGGTGATAGCCAGATGATGGATGAGAGCCAGAGCCAGCGCGACATCGGCCGGTCCTCGCTCGGCCAGCGACTTCCGCTCGCGGTGAGCCCACCCCAGCGACGGGCTCGGGCTGGCGATATCGACGCAGAGCGGCAAAAGCGGGACGGCGCGATTGCGAACATTCGATACATAGTCGATCTCGACGCAAACGGGATCGAAGTCTAAAGCAACCGTATGTATTCCTTTTTCCGCAATCGGGCAGGCAAATTCTCCGGTGTTGGCGCCGATGTCCCAGACCATGCGCGGGGACAGCCGCCCGATGAGCTGGTCGACAACCTGCTTCTTGTGCTGGAGCGAGGAAGCGCCATAACTGCGCTCGTCCTTGTAGTCCGACCAGGTCGATTTTTTCGTCTCATACTTGAGCGACCTGATCGTTGACTCCAGGTTATCGAGGATAGCCATCAGGTTTTTTCTGGCCAGCTTCGCTCTGGTGACGCCTTCAGCGGATCCGGAACGCGCTTGAAAATAGCTGTGCAGCCGGAGGTGGGTGAACAATCCCACGTTCCAAGCGGCCCTCGCCGGAAGCAGGGCCGCGGCGAGGTCCACGGGAATTCCTTCGATGTTGGCTTCAAGAAGCTTGCCCAGCCGGATATCCCGGTAGCTCATCAAGGCGAGCGGCGCCAGGAACTGCTCGCAAAACTGCCGGTAAGCCACCCAGGGCTCCTCCTCGTACTTCTCGAAAGACAGGGTATCAATCAGGATCGGCTTTCCGTTGAGGAACTGCACATTGAACGCGCTGCAATCCTTCAGGCTGGCGCCGTATTCCATGGCAATTTTCTGGATCTGCAACGTCAGCAGTGCGGCGTCTTTGAGCTCGCTGAAGCACCACTCGTAAGGATAAGACACGAACGGCAGCCTGCGGAGCTTGAGGGTCTTGAAGGCGCCGGGCTCGTTGGCGATGCCGGTCACGTCTTCGTGCTCAATGAGCAGCCGCGAGCGAATCAGGTGCTCCTGCAGACCGGACCCCGAGGCCAGCTCGAAGTGCTCCCGGTAGATCGGGGCGACGTAGCGGAATATCTCACCGTCCCGCGAAAAGACAAAGCCGGATGGATCCTTGAACGAAGCCGAATCGCGCACGGCGGTCGTCAGCGGGTCCACCGTCACTCCTGTTTCTCTTTGCCAGGACGCCGCTTGAAGAACCTTTCCACAATAGCGCCCTTGAAACGGTTGATGGCCATAAGGAAAACCAGAACGCCGCCGGTCAGAATCTGCGTTAGATAGGCCCCGGCGCTGCCATCGAGATAGGCAAGGCTTGGCTCGGCAAAGAAAAACAGGCAGACCAGAGCCAGCAACCCGGGAAATCCGCAATCACGAAAGCCTTTCATGGACACCGACCCGCCCTACGCTTCACCGGGGACTTTCAGACTTTTACCAGTGTATCAAACGCACATCGGGATCGCGCGCAATGCAGCCCCGGTGCCGTCAAGATTACTACCCCATAATTTGAGTCCCGGCGCCCGCGGCTCAGGCAATCGACCGGAGCGCTTCGCTCATCAGGCGGACGCTGGTCTCGATATCCTGCGGAGAGTGCGCGGCCGACAGGCAGGCGGCGTCAACCGCCGAGGGCGGCAGGAAGATTCCCCGATCGAGAAGCTGGTGAAAGAATTCCGCGAATCTCCCGGCGTCAATGACCAGCGAGTCGCGGTAATTTTTCACCGGACCCGGCGCGAACAGCACCGCGAACATCGATCCCACCCGTTGCAGTTGAACAGGCAGCTCGAGCTTACGGATTGTCTCGCCCAGCCCCTGGAAAAGCTGCTGTGCGCGAGCCTCCAGCGTTTGGTATACGCCGGGCTCGGAAAGCAGTTTGAGCGTCTCCACGCCGGAGGCCATGGTGACCGGGTTGCCGGAGAAGGTGCCTGCCTGGTAGACCTGCCCGAGCGGTTGCAGGTGATCCATGATCCAGGCCGCGCCCCCGTAAGCGCCAATCGGCAGGCCGCCGCCCAGCGCCTTGCCGAGGCAGGTGAGATCGGGCTTGACACCATAGAGCGCCTGGGCGCCGCCCAAGGCCACGCGCAGGCCGGTCAGGACCTCATCGAAGATGAGAAGGGTGTCGTGGGCGGAGCACAGCCTGCGCACCCCCTCCAGATAGCCCGGCTCCGGCGGGATGACGCCCATCGAGCCGGCCACAGGCTCAATGAGCAGCGCCGCCACCTGCCCGGCATTGGCGGCCAGGCATTGCTCGAGCGCCGGCAGGTCGTTGAACGGCACCTGCAAGGTAAACTCGGCCACCGCCTGGGGTACTCCGGAGCTTGCCCGGTGCTGCCGGCTGACCAGGACGGCATCGCTGTGCCCGTGATAGCAGCCCTCGAAACTGACGATCAGATCCCGCCCTGTGCAACCGCGGGCCAGCCTGACCGCGCTCATTACCGCCTCGGTGCCGGAGTTGACGAAGCGCACCTTCTCGATGCTTGGATAGGCGGCGATAAGCTGCTCGGCCATCTCCAGCTCGAGCGCGTGCGGCGTCCCGAAGACCGCCCCTGATTCCAGGGCTTTGCGGGCGGCTGCCACCACCGACGGTGGACTGTGCCCGAGCACGGCCGGCCCCCAGGCCCCCAGATAATCGATGTACTTGTTGCCATCGACATCAAAGACGTAAGCGCCGCTCGCCCTCTCCAGAAAGATGGTGTGGCCGCCGACTTCATGGAACGAGCGGAACGGGCTGTCAACGCCGCCGGGGATGACAGAGGCGATCTGCTCCGACAATGTCGCCGACAGCGGCGTTTTTGAAGGTCTTGATGACGTTACTTCCGCCAAAACTGCCACCAGTGATGCTTGCCTTCCGTCCTGTCCGGCTCGTTTTCCAGGCCCGCCCCGGCGGGCGCCACGCGCACGGGCACCGGACATTTCTCGTGGAACCTCACCTCCACGTCCGAGTGTTGCGCCGGTCCGCCGTCGGCGCTCACCTCCAGGTGATAACTTCCGGGCATGAGTTGAAAGCTCTTCATGTGGTATTCGGCAGACTGCCCTTTCCTGTCATAAACCTTAACGACAAGCGCACCCACCGGTCTGTCAGGCTGAACCTCGACGTCGCCGACGTAGAGGCTGGCGAAAAGCCAGACGAAGGTGGCTCCCAGGGCTCCGGCCACACCGGCGGCGGTGGAAACCAGAGAGAGCAGGTGGTGCGCCTTCTCGACCTTTCCCTTTGTCGGCGCGGGCGGCGGGCTTACGGTTGTCTCGGGCATTGTCAGTTGCTCCTGGTCCGCCGGTCTCTGACCGGGCGAGCATGAATGGTCCGGCCGGGATGCCAAGAATGATAACAGGAGCGCCTGCGCGTTTTTCTAAATTCTGATAATCATGGCCCGGCAAGCTGGTGTCGCGGCTTGCCGGCGGGCGGCGGTCAATCAGGCCTGGCCTCGATCTTGAAGGCGCCCGCGCGCAGCCGCTGCACGGGCAGGGAGGCGGCGTTGTTCGCCCCGCCGGAAGTGGTGACGACGACATCGGTGCCCTTGCCAATCCTTACCACATCCGGCGTGTGATTGATCAAACGCACCTTGAGCGGCTGGCTGGTGCCGGCGGCGCGCACCTCGATCCGGCTTGGCCGCCCTTTGGCGGCCCCTCTGCCGGCGGCGGTGACCGTCAGCGTCACCAGGGCGAACTGTCCCGGGTTGCTCCTCAACCCGGCCGTTTGGACCGAGACGTTGTGCGGTCCGGCAGCCAGACCGGCCGGCAGCTCGGCCTTCAACTGCACCGGCGAGGCGGCCAGCACCCGCGCGTCATGCACGCCGTCCACGATCACGCGATCGTGCTCGGCGACGCCGTCGAAGCTGTGGCCGTCGATTACGATCAGCCCGCCCTCCACCAGAATCTGGGAGACGCGGTCGACGCGCGGGATCTCCGGTCCGGATGGCACCGCCAGTGGTTGCAAAATATTGACCGGGACCGGGGCCGCCTCCGGGCGGGACGGCAGGGCCACCTGCAGGCTGGGCCCCGGGGCGGACTCCTCGCCGACCGAAAATTGCGCGCGACCGTCGGCGGATGTGGTCAACGTGGCCCCGTTGAAGCTCAGAGCCACGAACGGCTCCGGCACGTGCCTTCCCTTGACCACGGCGGCCGTCATGGGCTTGCCGGCCACCGCTTTGTCCGGCAGGACAAGGACGGCGGCGGGATCGGGGGTCCGGCTCCCGGATGCCGGGAGCGCCGCTTCCTGGCTCGGGGCGGGCGCGGAGGCGGCGGCCGGGGCCGGGGCGACAGCGGCGGCCGGTTCCGGCCCGGCCGGCGCTGCACCGCCGGCGGTGGCAACCGAAGCCTCGGCGGCCGCCGCTGGCGGCAGCGGGCCGGTCGCGGCGGCGTCCTTTCGGGCCGGCGGCTCTCTTTCCGCCGCCGCAGGCGGGGAAGCTTGCGTCACCGCCTGCGGCGCGGCGCCTGATCCGCCCTCCAGGATTCTCTTTTGCTCGGCGGCAAGCGGATGCCTGTTCCTCTGGGTGACGAGCGGCTTCAAAAGCAGGGCGGCCTTCGGCGCCGCCTCTTTCGCAGCCTGTCCCTGCCCGCAGCAGGAAGAGTCGACATCGAATCCGTTCATCTTGCCGAGCCAGTATTCCACCTCGGTCTGGCTCTGGATATCAAAGCCCCTTTCCACGCCCGACTTTCCCCACATCACGAAGACGAACTCTCCCAGCTTGCCCCCGTCCGGGGCGCTCCGGCAGTTGCAGTTGCCGGCCACGGACACCATCACCATGCCGTCGATCTTCTTGGCCCAGATCGCGTTGGCCGACGCGCGGCAATCGGGGGAGAGCACGATCTCGCCGGAGTCCCAGGACTCGGCGTTCATGGACGACTCCAGTGTCTGCCGGTCCTCCCTGGCGATAATGCGGTTGGAGGCGAGCTGATGGGCCGAGATTGCCGTGGCCAGGGCTCGCTGCGCCGTCTTGACGGCCGTCTTCCGGCAGGGATCCTCGATCTTCGCCAGCTCCGGCGAGTCTTTGAGCTCCCGCGACAGGTCCTTCAAAACGCTCATCAGCACCGGATCTGTCCGGCTGGCGCTGGCACCGTCCGGCGCCGGCGGCTCGGCTGCCGGCGAAATGTCCGCAACCGGCGGGGAGGAAACCTCGCCGGCCGCGCTCGACCTGGCGCCCGCTTCCCCCTCGGAGGTCGCCGCAGGGCTCTCCGCGCCCCGGGCGGGCTGGGCGGGAGCCGGCGACGGCGCTTTGGACCTGTGGAAAAGCGCTATTCGCCGGGGCAGCACCACCGCCTGTCCCGGCGCCGCCCCAGCCGCCGGGCTTGCCGGGGTGGCGGCGCCCCCGGCTTGCTCAATGCCGAGAGAAAGGCAGCTCACGAGCGAGACAACGAGCACTTGATTTCTCATTAGCCACCCCTTTCACCGGCGATGCCGAAAATGTCCTCATAGACTCCCAGAGTTTCCGCCTGGGTCAAGCCGTAACCCAGGTACTCTCCATCGAGCCAGATCTCGAAGTGCAGGTGCGGGTGCTTGGCCACGCCCGGCAGGTTCTGCCCGGTTCCGGAGACGCCGACATAGCCCAGCACGTCGCCCTGCGAGACGTAGACCCCCGGCTTGATGCCCTTCTTGACCGCGTTCAGGTGAGCGTAGCGCGTCAGGAGCCCGTGCCCGTGATCAATCCACACCTGGCAGCCGCGCAGGAGGTCCTCGTTCACGGCCGAGGTCCTGTGCTGCAGGCGGCACTGGCGCATGACCTTGTTGTACAGGGCTCCGTCCATGTCGCGAAAGTTTACATCAGCCCGGATCACCTTGCCAGCGTCGGCGGCATGCACCGGGGTTCCCATGGTCACCGAGCCGGTCGTCGCCGCGTCGCCGAAGAAATCGACGCCCTGGTGGACGCCGTAGCGATAGAGACGGCGGGCGCCGGGCCAGACGCCGGGATGGCGTGGCAGGGCGACGCCGGAAAGCGGCAGGGCCAGCCCATCGAGGCGCGGGTCGATCCGGCGCGCGTTGAGCGGTCTGCTCCAGGGGTCCGGCTTCGCCAGGTTGCGCCTCACCAGGTGATCGCCATCGATTATCCAGAAACCGTCCTTGCCCGGCACCAGCCCGCGCAGGTCGCTGTCTCGCCCGAAGAGGAACTGGCGGGACCTGCCGTTTCCCTTGTCGATCGCGATCACGCGATTGTTCTCCCGCTCCACGACAAAAACCGGCGTTCCCGGCCCGGTGGCCAGCCGGGAAGGCCTCATGGCCTTTAGCGGTCTCCAGGGAAACGGCTTGTAGAAAGCCAGCCCGTTTCCCTCCCCGCCACCATATCTGGTGACCCGTCCCCGGCGCCGGAGGACGTAGGTGTCGCCATCGTAAGCGATGGCGATGCCGTCGGACACGTTGATGTCTCCCGGCTTGAGCCGCCAGGGGAGCACCTCGGCAAAATAGGACGATCGCGAGCCGCGCGCGGCGGGGAAACGCCAGATCTCGTTGCGCTCGGGATCGAGGACGCAGATCCTGGTCGCCAGGGAGGCTATGTCGATGTATTCGGGATCCGGGCTGCCGGTAAGCTGCATGTTTGCCCGGAACACCCGCCACTGGCCGCTGTCGATCAGGTACTCGAACAGATCGCCGGCCTTGGCCAGGACCACGATGCTGCCCCGCCCGGGGCAGAAGCTGATGGCCGTGAGCTCCTGGATCGGGATGCCGCCCACGCTCCCGGCCGGCGGCCCGCAGGCTGTCAGGCGCAGACTCTGCGGCTCCTGCAGACGCTCACCGGCCGAGTCCAGCCGGTAAAGCTGCTCCGGCGTCAGGAGGAAGAGGCTCTTTCCGGCCTGGGCCGCCGCCACCGGTCTTACCGGCTCCCCGTGCTCGTCCAGCAATTGCCAGACCATCTCGGCGGCAGGGCGGATTTTAGCCGCCGGCGGCTTGCCGGCAGACTCCGGACCCTGCGCCGTGCCGGCCGCCAGAATCGATTGCGTGTGGAGAAGGACGGCCAGCAACGCGGCAGAGCAAAGGGACAGCCGGGACATCGATTGCCGGGCGCCGCCCCCCCTCATCAATGACCCGCCGCCTTGCCAGCCGGCGGTCTGGCGGCCGGCGGCGGCGATCCTGCCGTGATGATGGCCGAGTCGGTAATCAGCCAGCGGTCATCGACCTTCTCGATGGTGTAGTTCACCTTGTACGTGTCGTTGCTCTCCTTGAGGGTCTTGCCCGATAGCTGATCGATGAGCCTGCTCGACTCCTTGACCTGAGCGAAGACCGAATATTTCGTGCCGGGCGTGATCTCCTGGTAGCGATCCACCCGGACCTCGAGCGGGTTCAGGTCATAGTACCAGTGCTTGTTTTGCAGCCACTTCACGGCCTCCGTCTGGCGGCCGAGGGCCTTTCCGGCAAGCGCCTGCCCAAGCTCGTCAATCTGCAGGTCGCGAACGGCCGCCTTCTTGACCCGCTGCCACTTCTTGATCGCGTTGAGAAACTCTTCCTTGCGGGCATCACCGGCAGTGCCGGCAGCCGGCCCGGGGCTCTCGACGGCGGCCGGCGCCGTGCCGGTCTCCTGGCCTGGTCCCGGTGTCGGGGCGGCGCTCGCCTCGGCGTGCTGCTTGAGCACGTCCTTGTTGACGTCCCTGCTGTTGACCCGGATCGAGTAAACGAACCTGTCGGGGCCGCCGCCCGCCCGCCGCTGGATGGAGACCAGGTAATGCCCGGCGTTCAGGCTGAGCGGCTGGGAGTCGCTCTTGAAAAGAACCGCTTGCTTGTTCTTTTCCAGCTGCGAGTTGAGGCCGGAGATCTTCTTGCCCCTGGCACCGACGGCCTCGAGCAGGAAGTCGGCGCCCATCTCCAGATCGAGAAAGTCCTGGTTGGCGGGTTTTTCTTTGCTGATGCTCAGCTCGGCGCCGGTCACCTTGCCGTCGGCCACCTGCACCCGCAGGTGATTATCAGCCTGATCGGACATGTCATAGGGGTTGTCGGCGCCGGCTTTGAAAGGCCCGATGCCCGGCCAGCCGCCCTTCTGGGCCAGGGTGCTGTTTTTGAACTCATCGAACGTGCACATGGGTGCCACGGTCAATGCGGGAATCGACGTGGAGACGGACCGGGATTCCGGCTGGGCCTGCTCCGACCAGATCCCCTCCAGAGATCCGCCGCTCGTCTCCGCAAGCAGGGGCTGTCCGGCCAAAAGGAGGATCGAGAGAAGTAAGAAGGTGCGCATGATGAACTCGACCTTAGGTTGCCGATTTCACTCGGCAGACGAGCTTAAGTGTACCCGATCCGGACCGAGCGCCTCCAGCGCCAGCGTGCTGGCCTGGCGCTCCACGGACGCCGGCACCGGCATCTCCCCCGGCGGAACCGGCGTCCCGGCCCGCCCCGCCTCAGCCAGCATGCGCAGGCAGAGGATCTCGGTTGTCAGGTGAATGAGCGTGGGCTCGGGCGAACCGGAGCAGAGCACGACATTGATCGGGCTGCCCTGCCCGGCCAGATAAACCTTCCTTGCCCGGCCGGGACTGCCGCCGGCAATCGAGAACTCCTCCAGGTGCGGGCCTGCCGGCCGGCAGGAGACCGCCAGCCGGCAGAGGGCGTCGCGGCCCGCCTCACCGGCCCAGTGCCCGACGTTGGCGACCAGCAGCCCGTCGGCCGCGACCGCCCAATCGTCGACGCCGATGAGCCCGTCCACCCCGGTGGCCGTCACGAGCAACTCCGACCCGGCCATGGCCTCGGCCAGACCGGCGGTGAGAAATCCGTCATAGTGGGCGATAAGCCGCCGGACCGGATCGGTGTCCACCACCGTCACCGCGGTGCCCTGCCGCCGCAGATAGCAGGCCACCCCGGCCCCTACCCGGCCGTAGCCGACGACGGCAGCCCGGCGGCCGGACCACATCTTGCCGGTAAGCCTGTTCAGGGCGTCGACCAGCCCGTCGCCGACGCCATGAAAGTTCTCGATAAATGCTTTGAGCTGCCCCTGGTTGATGTTAACCACCGGCAGTGGCAACCGGCCGAGCTCCCTCGCTCGCGTGATGCCGCTGGTGGTGATCTCGCAGGCGCCGAAAACCGGGAAATTCCGCCGGGACAGGTAAGCGGAGGTGAGAACGAAGCCGGTATCGGACAGCACCTGCGGCTCCGCTTCCAGCACGGGCAGGCAGCAGTCCTGGCCCCGATAGACCCGGGCGCCGGCTTCCTGCATGCACGCGACGGCGTCGTCCTCGCTGGTGTCGGGGTTGCACTCGCTCAGGTACACGTGCGCCCCGGCGCCCAGAAGCGTCTCGACCGCGAGGGCCGTAAGCCAGGTGAGGTGGCAGTGCCAGCCCACGCGCAGGCCGGCCAGGGACTTCTGTCCTGACAGGTGCGCGGCCAGGCGCTCCAGAATCGGGAAGCCGGCGGCGGCCCTTGCCACCACCGACGGTATCTTATCGCGCCCGCTCCCGGCTGCTTCCATGGCGCGCCCTACGGCAGACCGAGAATGGAGACGCCGAAGCGGCGCAGGATCTCCACGACCAGCGGGACCGGCAGCCCGATTATGTTCGTGAAGCAGCCCTCGATTTTCTCCACGAAGGCGGAGCCCGTGCCCTGCAGCGCATACGCGCCCGCCTTGTCCATCGGCTCGCCGGTAGCCACATAGGCGTCTATCTCCGCCGGCAGCATCGGGCGGAAATAGACACGGGAGACCTGACAACCGGTCTCCAGACGATTTTCCGGCAGCTGGAGAAGCGCCACCCCGGTGTACACCTGGTGGCAGCGACCGGACAGCTGCGCCAGCATGGCGGCCGCCTCTTCGGGGCTGCCGGGCTTGCCGATAATCTCCTCATCGAGCACCACCGTGGTGTCGGCGCCGAGCACGAAGGCGGGCTGCGTCCGGCCGGCCGCACCGGCAGCGGTGGCATTCCCCGCCGGGTCCCGGACAACCCGCTGCCGGCCGCGGCCGATCAGCCCGGCTACCTCGCGGGCCTTGGCGACGGCCAGGTCCACCACCATCTGCTCGGGGGCTACCCGCCCCTCCACGGTCTCATCCACGTGGCTCGGCACCACGTCGAAATCCAGTCCCAGGCTCCGCAGAAGATCGACCCGGCGCGGCGAGCTCGAAGCAAGAACTATCATTTTCAATTGAACAGGATCTCGAACACTTGAATTCTCTGGTTGCCGCGGTCGACCACATAAAGGCAGTTGCTCTCCGGATCGATGGCCAGCCCGGAGGGACTAATGAACTTGCTGGTCTCGGCGCCCCTGCCCCCGAAAGTATAGATCCACTCGCCGGCCGGTCCAAACACCTGGATGCGGTGATTGAGGGAGTCGGCGACGTATATGCGGTCGAACTTGTCCACCGCGATGCCGCGCGGGACGTTGAACAGCCCGTTGGCGGTGCCCTTGCCGCCGAAGGAGCGCAGGAAAGCCCCTGTCTTGGAGAAGACGGAGACCATCGAGGTGCCGTAATCCAACGCGTAAACCTGGTTCGCCCGGTCGACGGCGACAGCGGACGGAATGTGAAACTGGCCCTTGCCGGCCCCCCTGTCGCCCACCTTCCGCATCCAGGTGCCGAGATCCGCCTGGAAAACCTGCAGGCAGGCGTTGTCACCGTCGCAGACGTACAGCAGCCCGGTCGAGTCGCAGGTGATGCCCTGCAGCCCGCCCTCGCGGCCGTGCATGTTGAAGAGCTCCTTGTAGAACTGCCCCTGCGCGTCGAAAACCCGCACATAGTGATCGCTGCTGTCCGTGGCGTATACTCGCCCGCGAAAGTCCAGGGCCAGACCGGAGGGCTTGGTCAGCCCGCCGCCGCCGGTTTTGGAGTTGGTGGCGTCGAGCTTGGGAACGACTGAGGCGATGAACCTGCCGTCACGGGCGAAGATCTGCACGCGCCTGAGCGCCGTATCGGCGACCACCACCCGGCCGCCGCGGGCTGCCACCACCGACGGTTCCAGGAAACAGCCGTTGCCTTCGCCCTTGCGGCCGATGGTGGCAATCGGTCGCACGAAATAGAGATTGGAGAGCGGCTCGGCGGAAACGCAGGTATCCGCCCCCTGCAGCGCGCTCACCCCCTGCATCGACGAGGCGGGCGCGCCATAGCGCGCCGCGCCGGTCCCGTCGTCTCTTGCGGGGGCGCTGATCGGAATGCCGGGCGTGTAGACGTTGAATGAAGGACGCCTGATCTCCGGGGCGGTGCCCGGCACCGCGGCGCCGGGCACCGCTTCTGCGGCCGGTCTGGGCGCGGCGCTCACCGCGCGCTCGAACTCGCGCGCGTAATCGATGACCGACATGAAGCGGTCGCGCGCCTTCTTTCTGATCGCCTTGCTTACCACGGCGGCCACCTCGACGCTGACGCTGGGCATGAGCGAGTGCAGCGGCTCGGCCTCGGAGGTGAGAATCTTGATTACGGTGCCGGCGATGCCCTCACCGGTGAAGGGCAGCTTCCCGGACAGAGCTTCGTAGGAGACGACGCCCAGCGAAAATATGTCGGCGCGGTGATCGACGTTCTTGGCGTCCTGCAGCTGCTCGGGGGAGACGTAGGCCAGCGTACCCAGCATGACCCCGGTCTTGGTAATGTGCGTCTGCTCGTAGTCCACCATGCGCGCGATGCCGAAGTCGGTCAGCTTCACGGTGCCGTCCTTGAGAATGAAGATATTGTCCGGCTTGACGTCGCGGTGCACGACGTTGAGCGAGTGCGCGTAGGCAAGACCGGCGGCTATCTGGCTGACAATGGGCAGGAGCTCGGGGGCGGACATGCGCCCGCCCCTCAGCTCGAGCTCCTTGCGCAGGCTGTGCCCCTCGAGAAATTCCATCACATAGTAGTCTTCCTCGGCGGAGGCGGCGACATCGTAGACACGCACGATGTTGGCGTGATCGAGGCGCGCGGACGTCGCCGCCTCGCGTTTGAAGCGATCATGGAACTCCCGCCGCTTTTGCGGGTCGATGTTCTCCAGCACCAGCTGCTTGATCGCCACCATTCGCCCGTTCTGGCGGTCGAGGGCCTGATAGACGATCCCCATACCGCCCCGGCCGATCTCCGAGATAATCTCATAGTGACCGAAGTCGGTGGTCATGCCCTAGCTCAACTCAAAGATCAACTCGGTGCGCCCCAGTTTCAGACAGTCGCCAGGAAAGATCTGCCTGCGCTCGGTCAGGATTTCACCGTTCAAAAGCGTGCCGTTGGTCGAGCCGAGATCCTCGACCCAGTAGCTGCCCTTGATAAAAAGCACCCAGGCGTGGTGGCGGGAGATGTAGCTGTCCTTGGGCAGGGGAATGCTGTTGGTGGAGTCCCGCCCGATCTTGCTGACCGAGGCCGTGAGCGGGTAGCGCTCGTTGCTCATCTTGTTGACCAGATGCGCGCCCCGGGGAGGGGTCTTCGGTTGCACCCTGTCCGGCGTGGAGAAGAGGTCCTCCACCCGTTCGGACAGGGTTCTGGCATTGTCGTCCTCGAGTTGCCGCTGCTCGGCCCCGCAGACGGAGCAGCGCCCCGCGTCCGTGAGCGAGCCGCCGCAACGTTCGCATTGTGTGGTTACGTCACTCATCAACCCAAGCCACACCGACCACCGATCGCCAGCAACGCCCGAAGAGACACTGCGGTCGCAACCTCCCCTACTTGTCCGTCCCGTTGTCGGAGCCGGAGTCCTGGTAATGAATCACCACCACCGTGACATTATCCGGCGCCCCGCCATCGAGCGTCTGCTGGACAAGCTCTTCGCAGACCGCATCGGGATCCGTCTTCTTCTTGAGCACGGCGGAGATCTCCTCGTCGCGCAGGACCGTGGGCAGCCCGTCCGAACACAGGAGCAGGTAATCGTCTGCCTGCACCTCGACCGGCGTTTGATCGATCTCCACCTGCACGTCGTGCCCGAGACAGCGGGTAATTAAATTCTTGTAAGGATTGATCCGCGCCTGCTCCTCGGTAAGCCGCCCGGCACGCACCATTTCGTGGACCACCGAGTGATCGTTGGTGAGCAGCCTGGCCTTGCCCTCCCTGAGCAGGTAGGCGCGCGAGTCGCCCACGTGCGCGATCTGCAGGTGCTCGTCCTGGGCTTGCACGGCCACCACAACCGTGGTCCCCATGCCGCGCACGGAGGCGTCCTCCTCGGCGGCCACCCAGACGGCCTGATTGGCCGCCGCCACCGCCTCGTTGAGCCATTCCCTGATCGCGCCCTGGTCGGTCGGATGCGGCGGTCTGCTCTTCCAGAGGTTCTCGATCGCCTCGACGGCCAGCCGGCTGGCCATGGCGCCGCCCACCGCCCCGCCCATGCCGTCGGCTACGGCAAAAACCCGGTAATCCGGGCTCATCCAGTAGCTGTCCTCGTTCCTTTGCCGCTGCCGCCCGGCATCGGTTCGTGCCGCCGCACGCCACTTCACCATCTCAGCTCTCCCACTCTCCCCGACACCATGCCCGGGTGTGAACCCATCCAGCCAGTATTGGCTGTCCTAGAAACATTCTTGCCCCTGGCAAGCCAATTCCAATCATCAGTATATCCACCTGTCCCGACTGCTGTGCTGCGCCGGAGAAAATTTCCGGAAGCCAAGCGCCTCAGGCGGTCGGGCCGGCCGGGTGGAGCAAGGCTCTGTACTCATCGACGAAGTCGGCGACGGCAGGCTGACGCTCGGCCGGTCTTTTGGCCATCGCCCTGGCCACCACCTGCGAAAGGGCAGGCCCCACCTCCGGGACCAGCTCGTTGAGAGGCCTTTCCTGCCGGGAGGAGACCTGGAGCACAACCTGCGTGATCCCCTCGGCGCGAAACGGGTTGATCCCGGACAGGACCTCGTAAGCGACCACCCCCAGCGAGAAGATGTCGGCGCGGGCGTCCACCTTGCGGGCGTTGTCGAGCTGCTCGGGGGCCGAATAGCAGAGCGTGCCCAGCATGGCACCACTTCTGGTGAGGTTGGCCTCCTCCAGGTCGGCCACCGCCCTGGCGATACCAAAATCGGTGAGCTTTACCCACCCGTCGGGCAGGATGAAGATGTTGTCCGGCTTCACGTCGCGGTGCACCACGTTCTGGCCGTGGGCGTGGGCGAGCGCGCTGCCCACCTGCTCGAGGATCGGCAGGAACTGAAGCGGCGTCAGCCGCCCGCCCCGGGCGGCGACCTCGGCCTTCAGCGTCCGCCCTTCCAGAAGCTCCATCACGTAGTAAAACTTGTCCGGGCCCAGGTGCACGTCGTAGACGGTGATGATGTTCGGGTGCTGCAGGCGCCGGGACAGCGCGGCCTCCCGCTTGAACCGCTCGGATCTGGCCTTGCGCCTGGCGATCTCCAGGTTGCTGAGCTGCAGCAGCTTGATCGCCACCGGGCGCCTGTTTCTCAAATCGGCGGCCCGGTAAACAATCCCCATGCCGCCGCGCCCGAGCTCGCATTCAATCTGGTAACCGGTAAACCCCTGCCCGGAGCCGGGCGCCTGGCCGACCAGAAACTCCGTCTTGCCGATTACGATCCGGTCGCCGGCGAAGATTTGCGTTCTCGACCTTATCTTTTTGCCGTTGAGGTAGGTGCCGTTGGTGCTGCCCAGATCCTCTATCCAGTAGCCCTCCTTGATGTAGGTGATCAGGGCGTGGTTGCGTGATACGGCGCTGTCGAACGCCAGCGACAGATCGTTGCCCGCGTCGCGCCCGAGCTTGAACACCGGCACCGGCAGCAGATAGTCCGCGCCCGAGCTGGCGTCGATCAGCACAGCTTCGCCCGGGCCCAGCCTGGGGCGGCTTGGCGCCGGCGGGACGACCAGCTGCTTCAGGCGATCGATGAAGGTGGCGGTATTCGTGGCCGTGAGCGCGCAGGGGTCCGCCCCGCAGGCGGTGCACGCTCCGGCGGCGGGCAGCTCGGAGCCGCACTGCTGGCAACGCGCCGCTGAACCCTTCATCCCCTCCATAGAGGCTTCCCCCCATGCCGCCGCCTGCGCGCCACCACCGGCAGCCCGCCCCGGCGCCGGGCCGGCACCGCCTGTCCGGCGGCGCGCCCGGCCGGCTACCTGGTGCATTGGCGAGAGCCCCGTGCGCGGCGCCATATCTATACTGCCCCGAAGCAGGCGGTTCTTAATCGCGGCTTCGGATATTACTTAAAGGCCGCCTCGAGCGCGCTCGTCAGCCCGAGGATGCCCCGCTCGATCGCCCAGCGGGTGAGAAACGGCCTGGCCGCCCGGGCGAAGCTGAAGTTGGGGCGCAGCGTTCTGGCCACGCCCTCCAGCGAGCTGCCGGTTCTAAGCAGGTAAGCGAGGGCCGGCGGCATCGCCAGGGCCCGCCCGGCGATGAGCGCGTCGACGTCCGCCTCTATCTGCGAGAAGTCGACCGACAAAACATCCTGCCCGCCGTAATAGGCGATGAGAGGGGCCAGCGCCCTGGCCGCCGGCTCCCGGTAATCAGCGTCGGTGAGCACGCCCAGCCTGAAAAGGCAGGCTGACAGCTCGCCGGCATCGCGCCGGCAGACGGCCTCGACCGCACCGGCCAGCGCCTGCCTCTCGAATTCGCTCAGGCGGCCGACGACGCCGAAATCGTAGATGATCAGGTTGCCGGAGCCGTCGACGGCCAGGTTGCCGGGATGCGGGTCGCCGTGGTAAAAGCCGCCGCAGACCACCTGCTCGAGATAGCAATCGATCAGGCGCTGGGCCAGGGCGCGCAGGTTCACCCCGGCCGCGGAAAGCGCGGGCAGGTCGTCAATCTTCGTTCCCGGGATGTACTCCATGGTGATCACCCGCCGCCCGGTCAGGCGCCAGAAGACGCGCGGGATCCTGGCCTGCGGGTAATGCCTGAGCACCCGGCGCAGGCGGTCCGCGTTCCTGCCCTCCTCAAGGTAGTCGGTCTCGCCCATAAGCGTGCGCCCGAACTCGTCGAGCAGGGCGAGCCAGCGGCCCGGATCGCCGCGCCCCATGCGGCCGCCCAATTTCGCGCACAGGCGCAGGCAGCCCAGGTCCTGCAAGATCATCCTGCGCAGGCCGGGGCGCTGCACCTTGACGACAACCGGCCGGCCGTCGGCCAGGCGCGCGCGGTGCACCTGTCCGATGCTGGCCGAGGCTAGCGGCTCGGGCTCGAAGGAGGCAAAGAGTTCGCCGGCTTCCCGCCCCAGCTCGGCCTTTATCACCGAGCCCACCAGGGGCGGGTCGACGGGCGGCAGGCTGTCCTGCAGCAAGGCCAGCTCATCGGCGGCCTCGGCCGGCAGGAGGTCGCGGCGCGCCGAGACAAACTGCCCGAGCTTCACATAGGTGGGACCGAGATCGGTGAGCAGGCGCCGTATGCGGGCGGCGCGCGCCCCGGTGCCCGCCCGGCCGCCCTTGCGGGGGCGCGCCGTCAGCTCCCGCCAGGCCGCGCCCAGGAAGAACCGGGACAGAACCGCGATCGTGCGCCAGAAGCGACGATCGCGCACCAGGGTCGCGAACGCCGCCGCGCGATCAGCTGCAGCCGGGTCGTAGCCCGCCATCTAGTTTCAAACCATGGCGCGCATGTTCTTGAGCTCGGCAATCTCGGCGCGCAGGGTGGCGATCTCCGCCCGCAGCTCGTTAATCTCGGTGCTGTCGCCCAGCGCGCCCAGCGAGAAATCGGCGACCTGCCGGCGAATCTTCTCGCGCACCTGCGACTCCAGCACCTCCGAGCGCTGCCAGACCTGTTGCGTCACCTCCTGCACCATCTCCCTGGCCTTCTCTCGGGACTCGTAGATGTGCTCTTTGCCGCAGCTCTTGTACTCGCCGGCCTTGGCCGTAAGCGCGTCCAGACAGTCCTCTATGCGCTCGCGTCCGACCTCGAATGCCGCCTGGGCCAGAAAAATAAGCTTGACTATTGGCCGAAACACGCCGACACCTCCCTGTGGATTAAGAGCGACGCCAGATAAGGGAAAGACAAAATCCAAGCGAAGATTATACACTAGGGCCGGGTGCCAGCTGACACCGGCGGCCCGCATTGAGACAAAGCGAAACGGATTTTGCCAAGCAAGGAGTCACCAGTGTCACATTCCGACAAGTCAGCCGGCGAAGCGATGGGAAAGGGGGGCCGCTCGCCGGTAAAATCCTCGACCAGACAGGGCGGCGGTCACAAGGCGCTTGCCGGCTGGCAGACGCGCCAAGCGCTCGAGCCGGACCCGAAAGGGATCCAGGCGGTGACGCTCGTCTACGTGCCGCTCCACCTGGGCGGCAGCCACCGCGGCGTGAGCATGGGACCGGCTGCCATGCGGGTTGCCGAGGTCGGCGAGCGCATCGAGGCGCTGGGCTTCAAAGTCTCCCGCGAGGTGAACATCAATGTGCCGGCCTCCGTCTGCTGGTGGGACGATCAATCCCATGCCCGCTGCGTGCCGGAGATCATGCAGGTGTCCGAGGATGTGGCCGCGGCCGTCGAGGGGGCCCTGGCCGCCGGGACGATTCCCATCACCATCGGCGGCGATCACAGCCTGGCCATCGGCAGCATCGCCGGCGTGGCCAACTACTACCGCAAGCTCGACCAGACCTTTGGCCTCGTCTGGTTCGACGCCCACGGGGACATCAACACGCCTGACACCACCGAAAGTGGCAACGTTCACGGCATGCCGTTTGCCGTTTCGCTCGGGCTCGGCGACGAGAGGCTGGTCAACCTCTGCGGCTTCGCCCCCAAGGTGCCGGCCAAACGCTCCTCGCTGGTCGGCATCAGGGACCTCGACCCGCCCGAGCGCGACATGATCAACCGCACCGGCATTACCCCCTTCACGATCAGGGACATCGACCACCTGGGGATCGGGCGGGTGACGGATCTGGCGGTGGGCGCCGTCGGCGCCGACGTCTCGGGACTGCACCTGTCGTTCGACCTCGACGTCCTCGATCCCGAGATCGCGCCCGGCGTAAGCACGCCCGCCCGCGGCGGCTTGAACTACCGGGAGATCCATCTGGCCCTTTCCCTGCTGGCCGAGTCGGGGATGCTGCGCTCGATCGACATAGTCGAGCTCAACCCGGCCTTCGATATCCAGAACCGCACCGCCGAGCTCTCCGTGGAGCTCCTGCTCACCTGCCTGGGCAAACGGATCCTGTAGCCGGGCGAGCGCGTCCCGCCCGCCTGGCCGCGGCGCAGGTTCCAGGCGCCCGGGCCGGAAAAATCTGCTGGACAAGCTCGCGGTCCGATACTATACTTATGTATGTACCCGGTCCACGGCCACCAGGGAGTAATCCAATGCCAGATTCAATCGATGCCCTGCCACCGCGACAGCGGGAGGTCTTGAGGCTCATTGCCGCCATGGCCGAGGAAAACGGCTATCCGCCTACCCTGGCCGAGCTGGCTCAGGCGATGGGGCTGCGCAACCGCATGACCGTGCACCAGCACGTGGTGGCCCTGAAAAGGAAAGGGCTGGTTCACTGGGAGCCGGGGCTCAACCGCTCGTTGAAGGTAACAGGCGAGGCGCAGCAAGCTTTTGCCGCGGAGGAGGGGGAACACGAGGTCGCCGCCAGGCGTGGCGTGCCGATGGCCGGCACGATCGCCGCCGGGCGGCCGATCGACGCCATCGAGACCGACGAATATCTGGAGCTGGAGAGCCGTTACCAGGGCTCCGGCTGCTTCGCCCTCAAGGTGAAGGGCGACTCCATGATCGAGGATGGTATCTTCGACGGTGACTACGTCATCGTCAGGCCGGAGCCGTCCCCGAGGAACGGCGAGATCGTGGTCGCCCTCCTGCCAGACGGCTCGGCCACCCTGAAACGGTTGTACAAGGAGGGCGGGCGGTTCCGCCTGCAACCGGCCAACTCCGGGATGGAGCCCATCTACCTGTCCGCCAGCGAGGAGCTCAACGTGCAGGGGGTGGTCGTCGGTCTCTTCCGCAAATTCTCGTAGCGGCCGGGACAATCACCTTCCGGCCAACAGCCTCCTGAGCGGCTCGGGCATGGGCGCCGCCGTGTCCACCTCCAGCGTCCTCTCATTTTCGTAGCGCACGACGCCCGGCTTCTGCTTGCCGGCCTTGCGCACGTAGCGGCACTGCGTGTAAACGACCCTCACCTTGCCGCCGGCTGAGCCCCTGGACAGCCTTGCCGCCGCCTGCGCCGCCTCGACAAGCGTGCTTGCCGGCGGTGGCGCGCCGGTGGAGGGCACCTTGATCAGCACGTGCGCCCCGCCGGACCCCAGAATGTGCATCCAGATGTCCTGCGGTTGCGCCACGTGCGAGATCAGCTCCTCGTTCTCCCGGCGATTGCGCCCCATGTAGATCGTCCAGCCATCCGATGAGGTCACGCTCAAGAGCCTGTGCTTGCTCTTTTTTTCCGGCCTCTGGGCGGCCCGCCGGGAAGGCACGGGCATCCGGGCGGGAAGGATGCTCTCCTTGAGCCGCTCGAGCGCCTCGGCCGTCGAGGCGGCCTCCACCTGCGCCAGCTTTCCGGCAACAGCCGCCAGCCGGGCGCCGGCCTCCTGCCGCGCTTGCCCGGCGGCGGCGCGTCGCGCCCGCGATTTGGCATAAAGCCTGTAGTAATGCTGGGCGTTCTGCGACGGGCTCAGGTTGGCATTGAGCGCCACCGTGATGCGGTGCCCGTCGCCCTTCATGAGATCCTCGCACTCGAGTTGCCCTTGCCCGGCTTGGATCTCCGACAGGTGGGCAAGGATCAGGTCGCCGAGCTTCTTGTAATCGGCCTGCTCGCCGGCCTCCTCGAGATATCTGGCGGCCGCATCCAGGCGAGCGCGCAGCTTCTCCTGCTCCTGGCGCAGCTGCGCCCGCAGGCGCTCCTTCAAATGCTGGAAACGCTCCCGCTCCTCGTGCAGGCGGAAGTATTCCTCCGTCATGTCATTGGCGGAGGGAAACCTTTTCCAGAGCGCTTCGTCATCGGCGTCCGGCCACCAGGAGATGACCGTGAAGCGGCTGAGATCGCTTCGCAAGGCCGCCCGCCCCTGCACTTCGCCGGCCAGCGAGGCGATGCGGCGCCAGATCTCATCGAGCGGCGGCTCGCCGTTGCCGGGCACGGCGGGCTTACAGGCAGCGACAATCTCCTCGGCCAGGTGCCGCCCCAGCCCGGCGAACGTGCCGACCAGCCACTCGTCCAGCGAAGCGCCGGCGGGGCGCAGTGCGCAGGCCGACTGGAACTCCCCGGCCGTCATCCTGAAGATGTTCTTTCTCTCCTGCGCCGGCGGGCGCGCATAGGGCAAGCCGGCCGCCACCTGGCGCTGCCTGCTCATCTCGGGCGTCACCACGTGCGAGGCGCCGAGGATCCGCCCGGATGCCCTGTCCCAGAAGATGAGATTGCTGTGCCGCCCCATGATCTCCGCGGTGAGCACCTTGTGCGACGCCGTGCCCAGATCGTCCGGGCAGGAAAAGGAGAGGTCGACTATCCGCTCGCCGGCCGGCTGTTCGACGCCCACGAGCGTGGCGCCCAGCAGGTGCTTGCGAAGCAGCATGCAGAATCCCGGCGGATTGCCGCGCCTGTCCGCGGCGGGCGTCATGTTGATCAGGCATATTCTGCCGAAGGAGGCGTGCGCCGACAGGAGAAGGTGGCTGATGCCGCTGCGCGAGCGCAGGGTTAATACCACCTCGTCGCGAGCCGCCTGCTGCACCTTGTCGACTTTCCTGTTCAACAAAAGCGGTCTGGCTTCCTGAAGCACCACCTTGATTGTCAGAGCATCGAATGGTTGCATGGCCGCCGTCGCTCAGGTTTAATAGTAAGCACTTTTTCGGACCGAGCTTGTAGTGGCCCGCCCCCTGTTACTGATCCTAACAAGCTCACCGTGAACTCGAAGCTGGCAGCGGTGCGATTTGGCGTAAGCAGGTAGTTGACTACGGAAAACCCCATGACAGAAAACGGCAGCCGCCTGGATGCCGGTCTCCAGGCAGAGGTGAGGCCGGACCGGTCGGGACCGGCCGGCAACGTGATCGTGATTACCGGACCGTCGGGGGTCGGTAAAGGGACCGTGGTGGAGAAGCTCGTGCAGCGGGTGCCGCACCTTGTGCGTTCGGTCTCCGTCACCACCAGGTCGATGCGCCCGGGCGAGAAAGAAGGCCGCGACTATTTCTTCGTCAGCCCGCAGGAGTTCGAGCGCCGGAAAGCGGAGGGATCGCTGCTCGAATCGGCCGAGTTCGCCGGCTGCCAGTACGGGACGCCGCGTGCCTGGGTCGAGGAACGCCTGCGCGGACAGGACGACGTCCTTCTGGTGATCGAGGTGCAGGGGGCCATGCAGGTTCGCCAGCGCATGCCGGAGGCGGTGCTGGTCTTTCTGTCGCCGCCGTCGCTTGCCGAGCTGGAAGCAAGGCTTACCGGGCGCGGCACCGAGGGGCCGGAGAAGATCGCGCTGCGCCTGGACAAGGCCCGCCAGGAGCTGGCAGAGCGGCGCCACTTTCACTATGAAGTAGTTAATGACGATCTTGACGCGGCGGTCGATAATCTGGCGCATATAATATATGCTGAGAGGCTGAGGATCAGAAATTCCGCACGGTGAACGACTTAAATGAGCACGACTAGAACGTTAGACCAGTTGCTGGAGAAGCACCCGAACCGCTACGAGCTGGTTTTGAAGGTGGCCCAGCGCGCCAAGCAGATCAAGAACGAGACGCGCGATCAACAGAAAGCGACCAACGCCGTCATTCAGGCGTTGCAGATGGTTGCCGCCGAAGGGGACGGGACAATCCTCATCTCCTCCTCTGATTACAAGCTGTATTGATCGTTCACAAAACTTCGTATTCACCCCATTAAAGTCGGCTAAAATCCGTGGATCAGCCGAACGGGCCATTGCCATCCCTGGAAGAAATAATTAAACTCTTGTACTGGAAGATCGGTACAGGAGCAAGCGACGACGATGGATTTCTGGTCGATTGCGCTAATTCTGGCTTTCCTGGCGGGGATCATGGGATGGACCATGACGCCGTTCACCAACGCGGTGCTATGGTACTGCGACTGGCGCGACGGCATCGACATCAACTGGGGCATGGACACCGTCTTCAGCATCGCCGTGCCGTTTGCCTGGATCTTCGCCATATTCGAGATTGTATTGCTCTACTGCAAGTAGGAAGCGCCGCCTTCCCTCGCTGCCGCCCACCTGCCAGGCCAGCTCGGCGATGATCTCGGCTGCCTGACCGGCGCCGGTTAGCTGGGTCAGCCGCGCCCGGTAGGGCGCCGAGCCGGGGATGCCTTTGGTGTAGTGGGTCAGGTGCCGTCGCGACTCGTTGGTCCCCACCCGCACGCCCTTATAGGCGATGAGCCGAAGGCAGTGCCGGTAGGCCGTTACCAGCCGCTCCACCTCATCCGGCGGCTCGCCGGCGTTGCCGGTGGCCAGCAGCCGCGAGATGCGCGCGATAAGCCAGGGGTTGCCGAGCGTCCCCCGCGCCACCGCCACGCCGTCGCAGCCGGTGGTCTCGAGCAGCCTCACGGCATCCTCCGGCTCGAACACATCGCCGTTGCCGAAGACGGGGATCGACAGCGCCCGTTTCACCCTGCCGATGAACTGCCAGTCCGCCTTTCCCGAGTAGAGCTGCTGCCTGGTGCGCCCGTGGACGGTGACCGCGTTCACCCCGGCCTCCTCGAGCATCTGCCCGAAGCTGACCGCGGTGCGCGTCTGGTCGTCCCAACCGAGGCGGAACTTGACGGTAAGCGGGATCGAGATTGCCGCCCGCACGGCCCGGACGATCTCCCGGGCCAGCTCGGGCTCGCGCATCAGGGCGCAGCCGTCCTTGCCCCGGGTGATCTTCGGCACCGGGCAGCCCATGTTGATGTCCACGAAATCGGCGCCGCGCCGCTCGGCCATGACGGCCGCCTGGGCCATCACATCGGGCTCGTGGCCGAAGATCTGGATGCCTATGGGCCGCTCGCTTTCGGACAGATCCATGAGCCTCGTCTCGGGCCGGTTCATGAGAGCCCGGCTGGACACCATCTCGGTGGCGAGCAGGCAGCCGGGATCGACCTGGCGCACGATGCCCCGGAAGACGATGTCCGTCACCCCGGCCATCGGCGGGACGTAAACCGGGCTTGTAACCTTGAGCGATCCAATATGAACGGTCATAAGTAATGAGTTTACAAGAAGAGCGCCGCCCAGCCAACCACAACCCGCGCAAGGGGGCCTCGCCTGCGCCGGCGCCGCGCAAGGAGGTTTGTGGCCCCGATCCGCGTTGCAGGATCTACAATATCTGGCAGGCTTACCGGAGGGACGCTTGGATGTCCAAGTTCGACTGGATGTACGATCGCCGTGGCTGAAAGACTTGCGGGCGGGCCCGGGAGTTTCTTGGGCGAAACAAGGTGGATGTGGCTCAAATCGTCGACGCGAGAAAAACGCCGATGGGCCGTTCAGAGGCGCTGGCGCTGGCCGGACAAGCGGACGAGCTCTACGTCGCAAAGGGAGCCAGCGTGCTGCACGTCGATCTTGCCCGGAGCCGGCCGAGCGACGACGAGATTGTCGATCTCATGCTCGGGCCGACCGGCAACCTTCGGGCGCCAACGGTCAGGCGCGGCCGGACCCTCATCGTCGGGTTCGACGAGCAATCGTACAAGAGCGTTGCCGGCTTAATCGCCTCCCGGAGGTAATGCGCTCGATGCGCGGTCAAAATCCCCCCTGCTCAGGGGGTCCGGCGAGGTAACCGATGGCCAGGATCCTGCTTGTTGAAGACGATTTGGACCTCTCCGACACCCTCAAGGATTGGCTCGAGTGCAGCGAGCACACGGTCGACACCGCCTATTCCGGGCCGGAAGCGCTCGACAAGATGCAGGCAGGCAGGTACGACGTCATCGTTCTCGACTGGCAGCTTCCCGTAATGGCCGGCCCGGAGGTGGTCCGCCGTTATCGCTCGGGCGGCGGCAAGGATCGGGTGCTGATGCTCACCGGCAACCGGGAGGCCGGCTCCAGGGACGCCGGGCTGTCAGCCGGCGCCGACGACTACCTGCCCAAGCCGTTCAACCTGGATCAGCTGAGCGAGCGCCTGCGTTCCATCCTCGAGCGCGACTGGCAGTGAGCATAGTTTCCGCACGATGCTATTTCAGCAGCCCGGCCGGGTCGGCGGCCAGCCCTGTCTCCGGTGCCGCGCCTGCGGGATGACCGGCACGCTGCCTTCAGGCAGAGCACCACCACGACCGGTGGCTCTGTCCCCGCAAGTGGTGGCAGGCGCGGCTGCCGTCCCGGCGCGGGCGAAGGCGCAGGATCCGCGCCCGGCCTGGTGAAGCAGGCCTCAAGAGTAAAATGGCGGGGACGACGGCTGAGGCAAAATGGCCGCGGCGGGGCTGGCGCCGGCAGCCCGGGTATAAAGGAGCGGGTACCCGCAAGCTTCTCCCAACAGGAATGCACTTCTCAACGCTTCGCAAGATCAATCTCAAGCTGTCCCACAAGGCGCTCATCCTTGTGGCGGTGCCGCTTGTTTTCGAGGCCGTCTTTTTTGGCGCGCTGCTGACCATGCTGCGCCAGACCGAAGCCGAGGTGGCCCGGGAGGAGCACGCCAAGCAGGTGATGATCAGCCTCAACGCGCTCATGGGCGACTTCATGGACGCCTCGAAGTCGATCGGTCTTTACATCGCGCTCAAGGAGGAATCTTTCCTCAACAAGTACTCGGCGGCGGTTTCACCGATACCCGGGGAGATCAGGCATCTGCGGGAGCTTTTGAAAGACGATCCCAACGCGCAACAGTCCGTCGATCATCTCGAGCAGGTTGCCGGTCAGACGATGTCGGTGCTTGACGAGGGCATCGCCCTCGTGAAAAGCGGGGACGTGAGCGCTGGCTTGAAGCAGATCCGCGAGGTGCGCAAGGCGCTGCACCTGATCGACGACTACATGGGCAGCGTGAGGGCGCGCTCCAATCTCGTGGCCCAGGAGAGCCCGCAGATTCAAGCCCGCACCCGCGAAATGATGAAGGCCATCCTCGTGGCCGGGCTTGTCTTCAACGTGCTGCTGGCCATCTCGCTGGCCGTCTACTTCAATCGCGGCACGGCGCGCCGGCTGGCCCTGCTCATGGACAACACGCGCCGGCTGGCCAGGGGCGATGAGCTCAACCCGCCCGTCGGCGGCGGCGACGAGATCGCGCACCTCGACCGGGTCTTCCGCGAGATGTCCGACGCGCTCGAGCTGGCCCGCCAGAAAGAGCTGGCCGTGATCGAGAACGCCGAGGACGTCATCTGCACGATCGATTTCAACGGCACCTTCGCCAAGGTCAGCCCGGCATCGGTGAAGGTATGGGGATACGCGCCGGAGGAGCTCACCGGGCGGAACTTCACGGAGATCATCTCCCCCGGGAGCGTGAGCGAGACAGCCGCACTGGTGCACGAGCTCATGAACGGCCGCCAGTCGGCTCCCTTTGAAAGCAAGATAAGAAGGAAGGACGGCACCCTGGTCGACATTCTCTGGTCCGCCCACTGGTCGGAAGGCGACAAGTCGCTCTTCTGCGTCGCCCACGATATTACGGATCGCAAGCTGGCCGAGGACCTCCTGCGGGCCAGCGAAGCCCGGGTGCGGCTCATTGTCGAGAGCATGCCGGTCGGGCTCGTGATCACGGATCAAAAGGGCGCCATACAGATGATCAATCCGACCACGGCAAAGATGTTCGGATACGAGGACGGCGAGCTCGCGGACAAGCCGTTGAGCGTGCTGTTCACCGGCGCAGCGGAGACCGACGGCTTCATGGAGGGGATTGCCGGCAAGGCGATCGGGCGCATCTACGAGACGGATGCGAAACGCAAGAGCGGTCAGTCGCTGCCGGTCCAACTTTCCCTGACCGCTTTTCAGGCCATCGAGGGCCAGAGCTACCTGGCGGTCATCCTGGACATCACCGAGCGCAAGGAGATCGAGCGCTTGAAACAGGAGTTCGTGGCCATGATCAGCCACGACCTCAGAACCCCGCTCACCTCCATTCAGATCTTCCTGAACATGCTGACCAGGGGCGCATTCGGAACGATCTCCGATAGCGGCTTGAAAAAAGCGGACATGGCCGATCGCAACGCCACCCGCCTGATCAATCTTGTAAACGATCTGCTGGACATCGAAAAGCTGGAGTCCGGGCAGCTCCAGCTCCATTGCCAGGCCGTCACCCTCAAGCCGGTCATCGAACGGTCGGTGGAGTCGGTTCGAGGCTTTGCCGAGCAGCAGGGGGTGACGCTTGCGGTCGAGCCGATCTCCGACGGCGAGCTGTTCGCCGACAGCGACCGGCTGGTGCAGGTGGTGGTCAATCTCCTGGGCAACGCCGTCAAGTTCTCGCCGAAAGGGAGCGTGGTGACCGTCTCCACGAACAAGGGCCCGGAGTGGCTCGAGCTGCGGGTGACCGATCGCGGGCGCGGTGTTCCCGCTCACTTGCGGGAGACGATCTTCGAGCGCTTCAAGCAGGTGGAGGCCAGGGACGCCACCGAGAAGGGCGGCACCGGGCTCGGGCTGGCCATCTGCAAGGCGATTGTCGAGCAGCACGGCGGGCAGATCGGCGTCGAATCGCAGGAGGGGCAGGGCAGCAGCTTCTGGTTCCGCCTGCCCCTGGCGAAGACGCCGGTGGCGTGAGAGGGCGACTGTGATAGAGTTTTTGTGGGGTAGCTGCGGCCACGAGCCGCCGAGGGACTGATGTACAACTGGCAGACACGTTTCAACGAGCGACGCTCCCAATTCATCAGCCGATCGCTGGAGCGGCTGGCGGGGATCGACGGCCTGATCGGTTTCCTGGAGCAGAGACCCGGCGATCTCGGGCTGTTGAAGCAGATCGCCCAGCACTTCCACCAGCTGAACGGCGCCGCCGGCATCTACGAGATGAACGAGCTCTGCAAACTGGCCGGGCACGGTGAGGACCAGACAATCCGTCTCGTCTCCGCCGGCGGCGGCGCCGGGCCGAACGAGATTGCCGGCCTGCGCGAGATCGTCAAAGCGCTGCGCCTGCAATTGAGCGGGCAACAGGGCGCCGCCGAGACGGCCCCTGCCCTGGAGTCGCCGGGACCGGCGACCTCGGCCGTGGAGGTGGTGATGGCCATTCCCGATCAGACGGCCATGTACGCAATCACCAGGCTCCTGGAGCAGAAGAACATCGCGGTGCGTCCCTGCCGCACGGCCGCCGCCGCCAAGGAGGCGATCAGCCAGCGCCTGCCCGAGGGCCTCATCCTGGGCATCCCGCTGCCGGATTCTCTGGGTTTCGAGGTGGCCCGGGATCTTCGCGCGATGCCGGGCGGGCAGCGCACGGCCATCATCGTGCTCAGCCAGGAAGCGCGCTTCCCGGACAAGGTGGTGGCCCTGCGGAGCGGCGCCGACGCCCTTTTCGAGCACCCGCTCGATCACGACAAGGTCGTCGCCAAGATGCTTGCCCTCATGGACCGTGACCGCCCGCAGTCGCTCAGGGTGCTCTCGGTCGAGGACGACCCGGATCAAGCCGCCTTCATCCGCTCCGTGCTGGAGACAGCCGGGTACAACGTGGCGACAATCGATGACCCCCGGCACTTCGAGGAGACGCTCATCCGATTCGACCCGCATATCTTGCTGCTAGACATCATGCTCGGCGAGATGAACGGCTTCGAGCTGGCAAAATACGTCAGGCAGAGCGAGAAGTTCGCCAACCTGCCCATCCTCTTCCTGACCACCCAGAACCAGCTCAACTTCCACATACAAAGCGCGCGGGTAGGCGGTGACGATCACCTGGTGAAGCCGGTTGCGCCACCACTGCTGGTGGCAGCCGTGGCCGGCCGCCTGGAGCGCTACCGGGCGCTTCAAAAGCAGCTGGGCAGGGATGCCCTCACCGGCTGGCTCACCCACGGGACGTTCATGGAGCAGGCAGCCAGGATCGTGGCCAATTACGATCGCAAATATTCCGTGGCCCTTATCGTCTTCGATATCGACAACATGCAATCCATCAACGACAGGTGCGGCTACGCGGCCGGCGACAAGGTGATCCTCTCCCTGGCCAATCTGCTCAAGCAGGGCTTCCGGCAGTCGGACCGGCTGGGGCGCATCGATGGAGACGAATTCGCGGTGATCCTCGATGATCTCGACTACTACGAGCTGGAGTCGCTCACCACCCACGCCCTGCAGGAATTCGAGCAGGTCAGGCACCTGGCCTCGGGAACACCCTTTCAGGCGACGGCCAGCGCGGGGATAGCGGTCCTGCAGCCAGGCATGGATCTGCGCGCGTGGGGAACGGCGGCCGAGCAGGCCTTGCGGCAGGCCAAAGAGAAGGGCCGAAATCGCGCCGTCACCGCCCAGATTGCCCACACCTGGGAAAGGGGACGATGAGTCAACCCCAGACACCGCTATCGATCAACCTGGTGAACGTATGGGCCGGCTACCGCCGCCAGCCGATCCTGGCCGATATCTCCCTGTCCATCGCGCCCGGCGATTTCGTGGGGGTGATCGGTCCCAACGGCTGCGGAAAGTCCACCCTGCTCAAAGTGATTCTCGGTCTGGTGAAGCCGGCTCGCGGCGAGGTGACGGTGGGCGGTCAGCCACCGGATAAGGTGCGCAGCCGGATCGGCTACCTGCCCCAGTTGACCCAGATCGATTTCAATTTCCCGCTTACGGTCTGGGACGTCGTCCTCATGGGCCGATACGGCAAGCTCGGTCTGGTGCGGCGGCCGAGCCCGGCAGATCGCGCGGCGGCCCAGGCCGCCATCGAGCGCGTCGGTCTCGCCGACCTGCGGCATCTGCCCATCGGCCAGCTTTCCGGCGGCCAGCGGCAGCGGGCCTTCATCGCCCGCGCCATTGCCGCCGAGCCGGATCTGCTGGTGCTGGACGAGCCGATCACCGGCGTGGACATAACCACCCAGCACGCGCTCTCCCACCTGCTCGAGGAGGTGAACCAGGGCGGCATCACGATCGTGAACACGACCCACGATCTCAACTGCGTCGCCTCCAGCTTCAATCGCGTCGTCTGCCTGAACAACCGTCTGGTCGCCTTCGGCACGCCCGAGGAGGTGCTGACCCGGGACATTCTCAACGAGACATACGGCAGCCACCTGCTGATGGCCGCCGGAGGAGATCGGCTCTTCCCCCTGCACGATCACACGGAGGCCGGGGAGCACTCACACGCGGTGGAGAAGCAAAGAACATGAACTGGCTGACCCAATTGAGCGCGCTGGCGCTCGAGCCGTGGCAGTTCGAATTCCTCCAGCGCGGCATTGCCGCGATTATCCTGGTCTCCGTGACCTGCGCGGCGGTGGGGACGCACGTGGTTCTGCGCCGCCTCTCCTTCATCGGCGACGGGCTGGCGCACGCGACATTCGGGGGGCTGGCCGTCGGCTTTCTGCTGAAGCTGAACCTCTTCGCATCGGCGGTGGTGGCAGCCGTCCTCACCGCTTTCGGCATCGGAACCGTGAGCCGCAAGGCGGATATCAGCCTGGACACATCGATAGGCATCCTCTTCAGCGGCGTTTTCGCGGGCGGCATTGTGATCTTGAGCCACGATCGCGGCTACCGGGGCGATCTTTTCGATCTTCTTCTGGGCAACGTGCTCACGGTCAGCCAGCTCGATCTCAAGCTGACGCTGGTGACGACGGCGCTTGTCATCTCGTGCCTGATCGTCTTTTACAAAGAGCTGCTTTTCAGCACCTTCGACGCGGCCGGGGCCGCCGCCGCCGGCATCCCGGTTTTATGGCTGGACTTCGCCCTGCTGGCGCTTATCGCGCTGACCGTCACCACCGCCCTGCAAACAGTGGGCGTCCTGCTCGTCTCCGCGCTCCTGGTCACGCCTGCCGCCTCGGCCATGCAGCTCACCGACCGCTTCGGCGTCCTCATGCTCTTGTCAGCGGCGCTGGGGGTCGTCGCCGGTCTCGCCGGGATCTATCTCTCCTACTTCTTCGACGTGCCCGCAGGTGCCGCCGTCGTTCTCGCTTCCACGGCCATCTTTTTCATCTGCTTTCTGGCCAGCCCGAAACGGGAAGAGTTGCATGTGCCTGAGCCCGGGGATGCCGCCGCGGGACCGGACGCGGCCGGACATTTCCATCGCATCAAGTGACGGCCGCTCTGCTGCCGGCCGCGGTGCGCGCCGCGGTGTCCGCCGGCTACAACCTCGGGCTCATCATCGCCGAATCGAGACTCTCCACGGGCCCCTTCTCCGCGGCCTATCGCCTGGACACGGAATCCGGAAGCTACTGCCTGAAGCTGCACAGCAAAGACCGCAGCGCTGGCGCGCTTAAGCTGGAAGAGGAGCTGCTCACCTTTCTTGCCCGGCAGAGGTTTCCTCTGACACCGGCCCTGGTGCCGACCGCCTCCGGCAATCCGCACCTGCGCGCCGGTCAGGAGATCTGCTCTCTATACAGCTATATCGAAGCCGATCCACCCTTCGACTGGAGCCGCCCGGCATGGAGCGCCGGTCATTGTCGCGCCGCCGGCCGGGCCCTGGCCGCCTTCCACCGCGCGACCGCCCCGTTTGTGGCTCGCCTGCGGAACGAGCAAAGATACCGGCCCTTCTGCCTGCCGCTCAGATCGATGCTGCCGTCCCGATTCCGGCGCTCGCTCGATTTCGCTCGGCAGGCAAGGCGAGGCCACAACGAAGCACTCGCTCTTGTTGCCGAGGAATCGGAAAGTCTTGGCGATGCGCTGGCCTCCACGCTGGCGGCGCTCAATCGACTGGAAAGCGAGCGCTCCGCCACCCCTGTTTTGATCCACGGCGACTATCACCCGGGAAATGTCTTGTTTCGCGGCCAGGAGCTCTGCGGAATCCTGGACTTCGAGTATCTGAGGGTAGAGGACCGCCGCTACGATCTCGGTTGCGCGCTAATCCACTTCTGCGCGCTCTGGCCGGCCGGCCGAGCCAAGCAACCGCCATCGTCAGGGTTCGAGCGCGCATTCGACCGGCGCCGGCTGGAGGCTTTCCAGGACGGTTATCTCGAGGGCGCCGGCGCCGCGCCGGACCGCCCGCAAACACCGCTACCGGCCGGTGGCGAAGAGGGCATATCCACCCTTGTCCCTTACATGAAATTTGCCTGCTTCCTTCTCGTTTGCTGGCTGGTCGAGCTTTACCAGGGCGGCTCCAGATCCCGCCCTGACTTCCTCGATCGAGCCGTCTTCCAGGCGTTGACCATGCTGAGAGCTTTGCAATCCGTCGCACCTTAGCACTGGCCGGTGGCATCCCCTCACTTTTTCGCTCCCCGCTTTTCGAACGTGAGCGAGGCGGAGTTTACGCAAAAGCGCTGGCCGGCAGGTGCCGGACCATCATCGAAGACATGGCCGAGGTGGGCCCCGCAATGCTTGCAGACAATCTCTTCGCGCACCATTCCCGCGGAGGTGTCCTGTCGCCGGGAAACCGAGTTCGGGCGCGACCTGGTGAAACTCGGCCAGCCGGTGCCGGAGTCGAATTTGTCGGTCGAGTCGAAAAGCGGCGCGCCGCAGTTGCTGCACCTGTATATGCCGTCGGCGTGGTTGTTCCAGTATTTGCCGGTGAACGGCGCCTCGGTGCCGCTGCATCTGGTTATCCGGTAGACCTCCGGATCCAGCTTCCCTCTCCAGTACTCCTTCGGGTGCGACGCCGCCTCAGCCGATCCGTCCTGCTGCTGCCCGCGCGCCGCGTCCCTGGCCGGGGCGCCCGGCAGGCAGCCAAGGGCCGATACGCAGACCAGCCATCTTGCCAGCCTCCGGGCAGAGCCGCCGGTAATCGCCGTCATCAGTGACAGACCTCCCCGTGTTTGCGGTAATAATCCTGATGATAGTCTTCCGCGTCATAAAATGGGCCGGCCGGCTCGATGGCCGTGACAATCGGACGGGGGAACCGGTGGGACCTCATCAACTCCTCGCGGCAGGCGATCGCCTCTTTTCGCTGCTCGTCTGTAGTATAGAAGACGACGGACCGGTACTGGGTGCCCACGTCCGGTCCCTGGCGGTTTACCGTGGTCGGATCGTGGTTGTGCCAGAACACCTCGAGGAGCCGGCGATAGCTGACCGTTCCCGGGTCGTACTCGACCAGCACGGTCTCGGCATGGCCGGTGTTGCCGGAACAGACCTCCCCATAGGAAGGATTGGGCGCCGTTCCGCCGCAATATCCCGCCCGCGTTTTAACCACACCCGGCACCTTGCTGAAGATGTACTGGGTTTTCCAGAAGCAGCCGGCCGCGAAAAGCGCCCGCTCGAGCTTGCCTGCCGGCTCATCTTTCGCCGGCGCGCCCCCGAATGCCGTCAGGAGCGCTACAAGGGCGACCGGAATGACAGGGAATTTCACTTGCCGAATCCGTTTCGGGATCAACAAGAGCTTATTTCCCCGGCCGGGCGGCCTTTTCACG
Organism: Pseudomonadota bacterium; assembly: GCA_021325555.1. GTDB lineage: Bacteria > Cyanobacteriota > Vampirovibrionia > Obscuribacterales > Obscuribacteraceae > JAJPGY01. The sequence continues at coordinate 62,091 of JAJPGY010000015.1, forward strand.
GGAGCCGAGCCCTGACATGCATCCGCCCACAGGACGGCGCTGTTGTGCCATCCCCCGCCCGCCTATAGAATTACAACCACATGCCCAGGAAGCGCCGACCATTGAAGCCCTTGCCAAACCTGCCGGCAGCGGTAGTGCTGGCAGTGCTCTCCTGGCATCCGGCTGCAGCGCAGCTGGATACCTCGACCGATTTTCGCGGCATGGTTACGGATCCATCAAACAAGCCGCTGGGCCACGTGCGGGTGTACCTGAAGGAATCAGACGGCACCACGGTCGCCTCGACAGCAACCGACGGCAGGGGCAGGTTCTCCATCTCCTCGACGTCGGGCGAGCGCCTCTCGCTGGAGTTTGTCCCGAAACCGAAGAGCGGACTGGCCACCGCGCTCTACGAGAATCTGCCCCCGAGGCAGGACAGGCAGTTGATCGTGCACCTGCCCAGGGGCTTCAAGGTAACGGGCCGCGTGGTCGCAGCCGGCAACGGCTTGAAGGGCCTGACCGTGAAGGTGACGGCCGTCAAGCCCGACAACGAGCGCGAACGGGTCTACGGCGGCGGCTTGACAACGACGGTGTCGGACGGGCGCTTCACCGTCTGGCTGATGCCCGGTCGCAAGTGGCTGTACGTGCTCAATGAGCGCTACTACGACCGCGTCTCGAAGATCAAGCAGGCGTTCACGGTCACAGGGGACATGGATCTCGCCGACATACAGCTGCCGCCGGCTGAGGCCAGGGGCGCCGGCGATTGAGCAGGGCTCAAAAAAAATGCGGCAGGCGGACAATGCCCGCCTGTCGCACTTTAGCAATAGAAGCTTAACCTGCCGCGCCGCCAAGGTCACCGTGTTTTAAGAAACTCAAAGCGCGGGCGAGCCCCGCCTCGGCGAGCTTGCGCGGTGCCCGGAAAAGTATAATTACTGGACCCGAGGTGCTCCCGGCGTGCCATGACCATCGCCTACTTCGACTGCCAGTTCGGTGCCGCCGGCGACATGCTGGTGTCCGCGCTCCTGTCCGCCGGGCTGCCGGAATCCCGCTGGCGGGCCGCGCTGGACGGGATCGACCTGCCGGCAGGCAGCTTCGAGGTCTCGATCGACGACGCCGTGCGCGGCTCGATCGCCGCCAGGCATCTTACGGTGCGCCAGTCCCCGCAGCAGGAGGAGCGGCGTCTTTCCGAGATAGCCGGGATCATAGGGCGCTCAAAGATCGCCGCCGGCGCCAAGAAGCTTGCCCTGTCCATCTTCACCAGGCTTGCCGAGGCCGAAGCCGCCGTGCACGGTGTGCCGGCCGCGGCGGTGCACTTTCACGAGGTGGGCGCGGTCGACGCGATTGTGGACATCGTCGGCTTCGCAATCGGCTACGAAATGCTGGAGATCGAGGCCAGCTTCGGCTCGGCGCTGCCTGTGGGCAGCGGCGTCGTACAGACCGAGCACGGGCTTTTTCCGGTGCCCGGTCCGGCGGTGCTCAACCTGCTGGCCTCGGCGGGCGTGCCGGTCCGGTCCTCGGAGATCGACTATGAATGCCTGACTCCCACCGGCGCCGCCATTCTTACCACCGTCGTGCGGTCGTGGGGCTCGCCGCCGGCGCTGCGTCGGGTCAACGGTATCGGGTATGGTGCCGGAACCCGGGACCCCGCAGGCTGGCCCAACGTGGTCAGGGTGGTGCTCGGTGAGCCTTCCTGCGATCACGGCCAGTCGCCCCGTTTCGAATCGGAACGGGCCGTGGTGGTCGAAGCCAACCTGGACGATTTCTCGCCACAGGCGCTTGCCTACGCGGTCGAGCGGCTCTGGTCCGCCGGCGCCCTGGACGTCACCGTCCAGCCGGCGGTCATGAAAAAGGGCCGCGCCGGTCAGATACTCTCGGTTATCTGCAAGCCCGGGGACGTGCTCAGGATCCAGGAGCTGATCCTGTCCGAGACTTCCACCATCGGAACGCGCAGCTACGAGGTGGGCCGGTTGATTGCCGACCGCCGCTGGCAGGAGGTTACGCTATCCCGTGGCGGCCGGGTGCGCATCAAGGTCGCCCTGGACCGCCAGGGAAATGTGGTGAACGCGGCGCCGGAGTTCGACGACTGCGCCGCCTACGCCTCCGAGCACCAGCTGCCGGTCAAGGAGGTAATCGCCGAAGCCGTCGCCCGCTTTCGGGATGGCTCCGCCAGCGGCACGTCCGGCAAGTTGAACGGGTGCCCGGAATCATAGGAATGGCAGTACAAATTTATATTCAAATATGGAGACGAAAATCCTACATGTCTGCTAGGGTGAGAGAGGGGAGGCGCTTGTTCGGGTCCGGCAAGAGGCGCAACCCGGTGGCCCCGGCAGTTCGGGTGCACCAATTGCAGTCCCTTGCGCGGGCGGTAGAGCACGGCGCCGCAATGGATACGGTGTCGGCCCGACATAAGAGCCAGGCAGCCGTTTTATCGGTGCCCCGGAGCTCATATGGCGGAAATCGACACCACCAAAGGCTGTTGCAAGTATTGCGGAATGGACCTCGAGCCCGGCGAGCTGTGCCCGAAATGCGGCGCCGACGGTGCCGGAGCGGTCCCGAGGTCCCGGCAGCCGGCCCGTCCGGCACCGGTCGCGGAAGGCACCGCCTACCTGCTTTGCCTGGAATCGCAGGAGAGATTCAACCTCCGCAACGGTGGCTGCAGCATCGGGCGCCACCAGCGCAACGAGGTCTGCGTGGACGATCCCTACCTGTCCAGATTCCACGCCCGCATCGTCTATGCGCAGGGCCGGTACTACGTCGAGGACCTCGGCAGCACGAACGGCACGGTGGTGAACAGCGAGCCGATTGAGGGGCGCCGGCCGATCTCGCCGGGCGACCGGATCAAGGTCGGGCGCACGGAGCTGGAGTTCCGCCAGGGCGAATAGATTCCTAAGTGCTTGTGACCAGCGCTGTCTCCTTCTTGAAGACGAGACCTTCTCCCGGACTGTCGATCGTGACCCGGTCGCCGTCCAGGATCTCGCCCTCCAGCAGCTTCATGGCCAGCGGGTTCTCGATGTCCTTCTGAATCACCCGCTTGAGCGGGCGGGCGCCGTAAATCGGGTCGTATCCGGTCCTGGCCAGCCACTCTCTGGCGGCGTCGGTGGCGGTAAGCGCTATGTTCCTCTCCTCCAGACGCCTGTTCAGGTAGCGCAGCTGCAGGTCGACGATGTACTTGAGCTGCTCGGTGGTGAGCGCGTGGAAAACCACGGTCTCGTCGATGCGGTTGAGGAACTCCGGACGGAAATGCTCGCGCAGCGCCGCCAGCACCTTCTCCTTCATGGCCGGATAGACGGCGTCCCCCTCGACGGCCGCCCGCACCTGATAATCGAGGATGTGCTGGCTGCCGATATTCGAGGTCATTATTATCACCGTGTTCTTGAAGTCCACGGTTCTGCCCTGGGAATCGGTCAGGCGACCCTCGTCAAGGACCTGCAGCAGCACGTTGAAGACATCGCCGTGCGCCTTCTCGATTTCGTCGAACAAGACGCAGGTGTAGGCCCGGCGGCGAACCGCCTCGGTGAGCTGGCCGCCCTCCTCGAACCCCACATAGCCGGGCGGCGCCCCTATCAGGCGGGCGACCGTGTGCCGCTCCTGATACTCGGACATGTCGATGCGCACCATGGCCGACTCGTCGTCGAAGAGAAACTCGGCCAGCGCCTTGGCCAGCTCCGTCTTCCCGACGCCGGTCGGGCCGAGGAAAAGGAAGCTGCCGATCGGGCGGTTGGGGTCCTTCAGGCCGGCTCTCGCCCGTCGCACCGCATTCGATACCACCTCGATCGCCTCGTCCTGACCGACCACCCGCTTGTGGAGGAACTCCTCCAGGTTAAGCAGCTTCTGCACCTCGCTCTGCAGCAGCCTGGTGACCGGAATGCCGGTCCACTTGGAGACGATCTCGGCGATGTCCTCCTCGTCGATCTCTTCCGAGAGCAGGCGCGGGCCCTTCTGCTGGTTGAAGACCTCCTCTTCGTCCTTCAATCTCTTCTGCAGCTCGATGAGCGTCCCGTACTTGAGCTCGGCCGCCTTCTGCAGATCCGTGGCCCGCTCGGCCTGCTCGATCTTGATCTTGGTCTCCTCGATCTCGGCCTTTATCCCCTGAATGCGCTGCAGCGCCTCCTTCTCCAGCTGCCACTCGGCGCGCAGCGAATCAGCCTGCTCGGCAATCTCGGACAGCTCCTTGACGAGCCTTTCCAGCCTGTCCCTGGACGCCGGATCGTCCTCCTTCTTGAGCGCCTCGCGCTCGATCTCCAGCTGGATCTTCCGGCGCTCCAGCTCATCGAGCTCGGCGGGCATCGAGTCTATCTCGATGCGCATCTTGGCGGCGGCCTCGTCGATGAGATCGATGGCCTTGTCGGGCAGGGATCTGTCGCTTATGTAGCGGTGCGACAAAACGGCGGCAGCCACCAGCGCCGCGTCCTTGATCCGCACGCCGTGGTGAACCTCATAGCGCTCCTTGAGACCGCGCAGGATGGAGATTGTCTCCTCCACCGTGGGCTGGTCGACCATGACCATCTGGAAACGCCGCTCCAGCGCCGGGTCCTTCTCGATGTGCTTGCGGAACTCGTCGAGGGTGGTTGCACCTATGCAGTGCAGCTCTCCCCGGGCCAGCGGCGGCTTCAACAGGTTGCCAGCGTCCATGGAGCCGTCGCCGGAGGCGCCGGCGCCCACCACCGTGTGCAGCTCGTCGATGAACAGGATGATCTCGCCGTTCGATTCCACAACCTCCTTGACAACCGACTTCAGCCGCTCTTCGAACTCGCCGCGATATTTGGCGCCGGCGATGAGCGACCCCATATCGAGGGCGATCAGCTTCTTGTTCTTCAAGCCTTCCGGCACATCGCCCTTGGTGATGCGCTGGGCGAGCCCCTCGACGATTGCCGTTTTGCCAACGCCCGGCTCGCCGACCAGAACCGGGTTGTTCTTCGTCCGGCGGGACAATACCTGCATGCAGCGCCGGATCTCGTCGTCGCGCCCGATCACCGGATCGAGCTTGCCCCTGGCCGCCGCCTCGGTCAGATCCCGTCCGTAGCGTTCGAGCGCCTGATAGGTGGCTTCCGGATCCTGGCTGGTCACCCGCTGCTTGCCGCGAATGGCGGTGAGAATCTGCAGGATCTTCTCCGCGGTCACCCCGTTCCGGTTGAGAATAGTGCCGGCCTGGCCCCTTGTGCCGTCGCACAGGGCGATGAGAAGGTGCTCGACGCTTATGTACTGATCCTTCAGGCGCGCGGCCTCCTTTTCGGCGGCATCGAAGACCTGCATGAGCTTGGACGACACGTGGATCTCGTCCCTGGCCATGGAAACCGTCGAGCCCCTGGGCTGCCCCGCGAGATAGCCTTTGAGCTCCTCGACCACCACGGATGGTCTCACCTGCAGGCGCTCCAGTATCTTTCCGGCCAGACCGTCCTCTTGCTCGAGGAGCGAAAGAAGCAGGTGCTCCGGGGTTACCTGCGTGTGCCCGAGCCGGGACTGAATCGTCCGGCAGTTGGTGATTGCTTCTTGCGCTTTGTTGGTAAACCGATCCAGGTTCATGTGCCATCCGTCCAGAAAGGGGCTTCCCACTAATGAATTATCAAGCCTGCGATTATACGCCTATCATATTTCCACAATTTTTTTATGCCTGATGCCGGTTTCGCCCGATTCCGGCAGGGACACACAGGCATGCCGGTAAGATATGATTTTCATATTGGCCGCTTTCCGCATGCCCGACCGGTAGGGACATGTGTCTCCGGGGGGCCGCAACCAGCGGGCGACGCGAGCGCCGCCCGGAGTTTTTAGTCGAGATGAGCGAACTGGATTTTGAGGAAGATTATTACGCCATTCTCGGGGTCGAGGATGAGGCCACTGCCGATGACATTCGCAAAGCCTACCTGAAGCTGGCGAAAAAGCTGCACCCGGACCGGTTTCCCAACGACGAGGCCGGCAAGCAGGCTGCCCAGGCTGAGTTTCGCCGGGTCACCCAGGCGCACTACGTCCTGGGCGATCACGACCGCCGGGAAGAGTACGACCGCCTGCGGCAGTTGGCCCGGGCCCGCAACGCCCTGCGCAACGCCGAGCCGGGACAGGGCGTGGCCTCGGCGCCGGCACCGGCCGACACCGCCGCCACCGGCCAGTCACAGCCGGCGGCCGACGAGAGCATAAATCTGAAGTGGGCATCCAAGCACCTGGCGCGGGCCGACGAGCTTTTCCGGCGGCGCGCCTACGATGATGCGCAGACCGCCATCAAGGAGGCGATCCGTCTGGTGCCCACCGACGCCCGCTTCCGCAACAAGCTGGCCGAGATCTACCTGGCCCGCGGCTGGAAGACTTACGCGATGACCGAGGTCCAGGCCGCCCTCAAGCTCAACCCCAAGGACCCGGACGCCAGGAACCTGGAAGCCAAGATAAGGGCCCTCAGCCGCAGCGGCGGAACCGACAAGAGCGCCAAGAAAGGCTTCCTCGACCAGCTAAAAGATATCTTTGCCGGCAAGGCCAAGACACAGTAGCCTGCCGGCGCCCGTGTTATATTTAGCTGCCTGACATCCAGCCAGGCTCGGGCAGCGGTGCCGCCCGAACACCCGACCTTCTTTCAGGGCTCCATGTCCAATCGCTTCACCGGCTTGCTTCTGGCCATCGCGCTGGTAACTGGCGCCGGGACCTCCCCGCCCCCGTGCCCGGCAGCCGATTATCTCAAGGGTCGCGTCACGGCCTCGCCGTCGCCGTTTCTCCAGGGGTCGGTGGAGACCGTCCCCAAAGGCGCCAAGCTGGATCTCACGCTCATGGGCAATCTCAACTCCGAGATAAGCAACAAGGGCGACGAGATCTTCGCGCGGGTGGCTGTGGACTTGAAGGACGGCCAGCGCGTGCTTTTGCCCGCCAACTGGTACCTGCATGGCGTGGTCTCGGACGTCGCTTCGCAGCGCAGGCTCGGCCGCGACGGTTACGTGGAGGTGGAGTTCGACAAGCTGGTGAGCCCGGACGGGCAGTACGAGCTGCCCTTCGAGACCAAATTCTCCACCCGCGATAATCAGTTGAAGGCTGTCGCCAAGGTCCTGGCCATCGATACCGGCTACGTGGCCGAAGGGGCGCTGGGCGGCGCCCTGCTCTCCGTGCAGCTCACCGGTGTCCCCATGGCCGTGGCCACCCACGGCTACTCGGTGGCGATCGGCGCCGGGGTGGGGGCCAGCCTGGGGGCGATCGGGGCGCTCAAGCGCAAGGGCAAGATCGCCTCGCTCTACCCCAGCGACATGATCCACCTGACCGTCTCCGAGCCGCTGACGCTGCCAGGGTTCAATCCGGAGGCGCTCAAGCCGCCGGCGGCGCCGGAGAAGGTGACCGACCTGAAGCTGACCGTCCTCTCCCGCCGCTTCGGCAAGGACCCCTTCGGCGATAGCCGTTCACGGCTGCTCGTGCTGGACGTGAAGATGGACAACCACAGCCGCCGCGAGTACAGCTTTTTCGACCTGGCCGTCGTCTCCGATTTCAACCAGCGCTACTATCCGTTCCTCTCCAGCGGCCCGACCTCCTGGGCAAAGCGGGTGCCGCCCAATTCCCAGGCCGAGGGCACCATCTCCTTCAGCGTGGACAGCCCGAGGCGCAAGTACTGGCTGGTGCTGCTGGACAAGAAAGAGCGCGCCGAGCTTGCCCGCGTCCCGATAAATTAAATGTTGCGGAAATCCCCCATGATAACTGGCATTAAATCCTAATTGGTACTAATATAGACCAGTCAGCATTCGGGATGTGGATGTATCCCGGTGGATATGCGGGGCCAGGCGCTAGCGCAGGGCGGATTTTCTCTGGCAAAAATCATCCAGCAGCCCGCGGGGGGCTCGGGGTGGACGGGGGTGACGTCATGAGAGCTCATATCACAAGGATGTTCGAGACCTTTCACGGACAATCCCATCCGCGGCAGGTTGAGCAGCAGCTGCGCAAGCTGCAGAGCCACATCCTCCAGCTGGAGCGGGCGGTGAAGGACAAGGACCGGGAGATCGATCAGCTGCGCCATCAACTGATCAACTACGAGGCGCGGCTGCAGGAGTTGCGGGGCACCGACGAGCTGACCAGCCTGCCCAACCGCCACGTCTTCAAGGAGCACCTGACCCACTCGCTCAAACGGGCGTTGCGCCTCGGCTACTCGCTTTCACTGATGCTGGTCGACGTCGATCACCTGCGCGAGATCAACCTGCGCTACGGTCACGAGGTGGGCGATTCGGTGCTCATCGAGATCGCCAGGATCCTGAAGAGCTCGGTCCGCGAGATCGACATGCCGGCACGCTGGGGCGGCGAGGAGCTGGTGGCCGTCCTGCACGAGACGGACGTGGAAGGCGCCGCGGTGGTGGCCGAGCGGGTGCGCCGGCGGGTGGCCATGATGGAGGTGCTGGATCCGCGCTCCGGCAAGGCGATAAAGATTACGGCCACCCTGGCGGTGGCGAGCTACCCGCAGCACAGCAGCGAGCCGCAGGAGCTCCTGGAGGCGGTGGGCGAGGCGCTCATCCAGGCCAAGGACAAGGGCTGCAACGTCGTGGTCGTGGCCAACCGCTGAAGGCCTCTTCCAAAAGGAGAGCCGGCACCGCAGACGGTGCCGGCTCTTTTCTGGCGGCGCCCGCGCGCCCGAGCTTCCGCTACCACGCTCGGAAGCTCGGGCCGCCCTGCCCGCGGTATTTCATCGCCCGGTATTTCATCAGATCCTGCAGCGAGCGGTCGGGGGCGCTCTCAGGCAGCCCGTTGGCCGCCCGCAGCTCCTTGCCCGCCGCCCTGCGCTCGGCGTCGTCCACCTGGGCGTCGGGAGCCCAGGGCGGGAGGTCCAGATACTGCCTGACCTCGCCTCCGGTCTGCTTGCCGAGCGCATTCTGCGCCTGATCGCCGGTTGACCACGGTGGCAGGTCCACGTACTTGCGGACGGCCTCGCCGGCGTGTTTTGCCTCCGCCCGGCGCACCTCCCCGTCCGATGCCCAGACCGGCAGATTGAGGTTCTTGCGCTCATCGGCGGCATTGTGCCTGGCGAGCGCGTCCCTGACCCGGGAGGCGGGAGCCCAGGGCGGCAGATCGAGGTGGGATCTCTCTTCCGGGGTATAGCCATAGGCGCCATCCGGGCTGCCCTTATCGTGCAGGCTGCCGTCTGCGGCAAGGGTAAGCTGCGGCTTTCGACCGGCGTTCTTGGCCGCCGCCCGCTCCCCGACCAGCACCCGCAGCGCGAAATCGGCGCCTTCGGCGTTGGCAAAGTCCACGCACTGCCGCAGGCGATCGCCGGCCAGCTTGTCGCCGTTCCGGGAAGCTGCCTCATCGCAGGCGATGAGATTTCCTATCTCCTCCGGGGCGAACCGTCCGCTTGCGTCGAAGTCCTGAGCCATTTTCCTCTCCTCCGTGGCAGCGCCCTTTCTTGTTCCGTTGCGACGCCTGGGTTGCCGTTATGCAATCCGGCTTGCACGAGCCCAGTCTAGGGAGCAATTCCGGCAAAATCCCGACATCACCCAGCGGGTCGCTGAGCGTCCCGGGCCACCGGCGGCCCCTGCGGCGGCCGCCGGTGACATTTTTGCTAAACCCGTTCGCGGGCGCCGGTTCCGGCCCTCACGGAGCCGCTCGATTCGCCAGCCCTTGGGCGCCGTGCTTCAGCCGACCTGATGGATGGTCTCGCCGCCCTTTACCACCGCCTGCTCGTTGCCGGGTCGGGCGGAGGCGTCAAAATCCAGCTTGCCGGCCGCCTCGACGAAGCCGACAAAAAGCGGGTGAGGATTGTCCGGCCTGGACTTCAGCTCCGGGTGGAACTGGCAGGCGATGAAGTAGGGATGGTCGGGCAGCTCGATCATCTCCACCAGCCGGTCGTCCGGCGACCGGCCGGAAAAGACCATTCCGGCCCGGGCCAGCTTCTCGCGCAGCTTGTTGTTCACCTCATAGCGGTGGCGGTGGCGCTCGGAGATAACCGGCTGTCCGTACACCTTCTCGGCCAGCGAGCCCGCCGTCAGGCGGCAGGGATAGCGGCCGAGCCGCATCGTGCCGCCCTTATCGACCACGTTGTGCTGATCGGGCATCAGGTCTATCACCGGGTAAGGCGTGTTGGGGTCGAACTCGGTGGAGTGCGCGCCCTCCATGCCGGCCACATGGCGGGCGAACTCGATTACGGCTATCTGCATGCCCAGGCACAGCCCCAGGTAGGGGATTTTGTTGACCCGGGCATACTCGGCCGCCTGCACCTTGCCCTCGATGCCCCTGTCGCCGAACCCGCCGGGAACCAGGATCCCGTCCACGCCGGAAAGATACTCGGCAGGGCCGTGCTTCTCGATGTCCTCGGACAGCACCCACTTGATCTGCACGGCCTGGCCGGTCTTGGCGCCGGCGTGCTTCAACGACTCGACCACGGAGATATAAGCATCGGACAGCATCACGTACTTGCCGACAATGGCGATGTTTACCGTCTTGGACGGGCGCTTGATCCGCTCCACCAGCGCGCGCCACTCGGAGAGGTCCGGCTCCCCGTTGGTCATGTGCAGCCGCTCGAGGACCCGGGCCGCCAGCCCCTCCTGCTCCAGATAGAGCGGCACCTCGTAAAGGTGCTGGACATCGCGGCACTGGATGACAGACTCGATGTCGACGTCCGTGAAAAGGGAGAGCTTCTCGCGGATGGATGACGAGAGCTGGCGCTCCGTGCGGCAGACCAGGATATCGGGCTGGATGCCCCGGCTGCGCAGCGTATCGACGCTGTGCTGGGTGGGCTTCGTCTTCAGCTCGTTGGTCGTGCGCAGGTGCGGGATCATCGTGGCGTGGATGTAGCAGACGTTGTCGCGCCCGACGTCCTTGCGCATCTGGCGGATGGCCTCGAGGAAGATCAGGCTCTCGATGTCGCCGACCGTGCCGCCCACCTCGACTATCACGATCTGGGCGCCCGTGTGCTGGGCCGCCTTGCGAATGAAGTTCTTGATCTCGTTTGTCACGTGCGGGATCATCTGCACGGTGCCGCCGAGATAGTCGCCGCGCCGCTCCTTCTCCAGGACGGCCTTGTAGATATAGCCGGCGGTGACGTTGTTCATCCGGCTCAGGTCGGTGTTGATGAAGCGCTCGTAGTGCCCGAGGTCGAGATCGGTCTCCGCCCCGTCTTCGGTGACGAACACCTCACCGTGCTGGTAAGGGCTCATCGTGCCCGGGTCGACGTTCAGGTAAGGGTCCAGCTTGACTATCGTGGTGGTAATGCCCCTGGCGCGCAGCAGCCGTCCCAGGGAAGCGGCGATTATGCCCTTGCCCAAAGAGGAGACTACCCCACCAGTCACAAAGACATACCTGGTGTTCACAAGCCCTCCTGGATCCGTCCGGATCCCTTACCCATCGGCCCCAATGACAACTATAAAGTACGAACCGCCGATCCGCACCGTACCTGCAAGACAAACTTGATGGGAGAATCCCCACCGAAGGGGAGTCCGGTCCGGGCTTTCTCCTTTCGCCGCTCCGGACCGAATCTCGTGTTGACCTTGGCTCATCGCCGGCTTTTACTCCCCGATCCTGGGCACTTTGAAGTAGCCGTTCTCCGACTCCGGCGCGCAGGCAAGGACGACGCTCGAGCCCGGAGGCGCCACGACCAGATCATCGCGCACGACAGATGTGAGCGAAAGCGCGTGCGCCATAGGCTCCACGCCTGTGGTGTCAACCTTCTGCAGCTCGTCGAAATAGCCGAGAATCTTGGCCAGCTGCTCCGTATAGAGCTGCTTCTCCTCATCCGAGAGGGACAGTCGAGCCAGCTTTGCCACATGCTCGACGTCTCGGATAGTTATCACGCCTTTACCCGCCAGTACCACCGGGCATGAATGCCCCCGGCAACCAGAACGAACCTTCCCTTGTCTGGCATGTTAACACAACTGCGCCGTCCGCGAACCTAAATTTGTCTGTGCCGTCGGTTAGGCTGGAGACAGGGGGCTTTTGCCGGCATGCTAATCGATCTGCTCACGCTTTGTATATCCTTTGCGATCATCCTGGGGGCCTGCGAGCTGTTCACCAACGGGATCGAGTGGTTCGGCGCCAGGCTCGAGGTCGGGGAGCCGGCGGTGGGCAGCATCCTGGCCGCAATCGGCACGGCCCTGCCGGAGACGGTGGTCCCGATCCTGGCTATCGTCTTTTTCCCCCACAAACAGGGCTCCGACGTGGGGCTGGGCGCCATCGCCGGCTCTCCCTTCATGCTCAGCACGCTTACCCTGTCGCTGTGCGGGCTGACCGTGCTTTACTGCTCGCGCGCGGGGCGCCGCCCGCCGGAGCTCTCGCTGGATCGAACGGCAATCTCGCGCGACCTGCGCTTCTTCATGGCCAGCTATTCGACGGCCCTTATCACCGCCTTGCTCAGCCCGCCGGCGGCGGCTCGCTGGCTCGTCGCCGCCGGCCTGCTGGCCACGTACGCTCTTTATCTGCGGCGGACGTTGAAGCATGCAGCCGGGCTCGGCGCAGCGCCGGAGAAGCTGCACTTCGGCGCGCTGGCCGGCGCTCCCTGCCAGAGGCTTTCCCTCATCCTGCTTCAGGTGGCGGTCGGCGTGTGCGGTATCGTCGGCGGTGCCTTTCTCTTTGTCGACCATCTGCAGTCGCTGGCCATCCGCGCCGGCGTGCCGGCTCTGGCCCTGTCCTTTGTGGTCTCCCCGATCGCCACCGAGGCGCCGGAGAAAATCAACAGCATCCTCTGGGCGCGCGCCGGCAAGGACACGCTGGCCTTCGCCAACATCACGGGCGCGCTCGTCTTTCAGAGCTGCTTTCCGGTCGCCTTCGGCGTGGCGCTCACAAGCTGGCATCTGTCGCCAGCCACGGTCGGCACCGGCTTCGTCTCCCTGGCCTGCGCGGCGGCCTGGCTTGCCCTCCTCGTGGCAGGGCGCCTGCGCCCGGCTCACCTGCTGGCCGGGGCGGCCGTCTATCTGGTGACCGTCACCGTGCTGCTTCTGTCCGCCACCCGGTGTTGATGCCGGTTTCCCGCTGCCGGCACCGCCAGCCGGGGCTGAGCCCTGCCCCGGGTGAGCCTCACCGGACCCCGCTACGTGGCTTGCGGCTTGCCGGACACCTCCGTCTGCGGCTCCGGCTCGACCCCGGGAGCCACCAGCAGCTCGGCCAGCGGCGGCTCCTCGGGGTGGGTGAAATCGACGATCACCTTGATTGAGGCGGCCACCGGGATGGCGATCAGCATGCCGAGCGCGCCGGCCAGCACCTCCCCGCACAAGACGGCGAAGATCACCACCAGCGGGTGAAGGTGGACGGCGTGCCCGATCACCTTGGGCACCACCAGGTAATCCTCCAGCCAGCGGGCCACCGCATAAAAGCCGATGATCCCCAGCCCGACCGTCGGGTCGCTCGTGTGCCAGAAGCCGACCAGGGTGGCTATCGTGGTGGCGACGATCGGGCCGAGCACCGGTATGATCTCCAGGAAGCCCGTGGTGATCGCCACGGCCAGCGAATACTTCATGTGGATGACGAAGTGCAGGAAAAGATAGGCCACCACGGACATGAAAGCGATGAGCACCAGCTGACCCCGCACGTAACGCGCCAGCATGCGGTTCATCTGCGATGACAGCGACTTGACCACGGTATGCCGTTGGGCGGGGATGAAGCGCAGGCAGAACTGCCCCACCCGCTCGCTGTCGACGATGAAATAGATCGAGGAGACGATGCAAACCAAAAGAGACAGCAGCCAGTGCGAAACCAGCGAGACGCTGTGCACCAGCCCCGAGGGCCTGGCCACCGACTCCTCGATGCTGGCCTCGATCGAGCCCGACACCGCCGGCACGTCAATCCGCCAGCGGAAGGCTGCCTGCAGCTGCTGGAGGAAGTTGGTGATGATGTCGTGCCGCTGGCTGGCCAGTTGGCCGAACTGATCCATGAGCGTGGGCAGGAAGACCCAGCCCAGGACGAAGCAGGTGCCGGCCACGCTCAGGTAAAGAACGGCCACCGCGTAAGGGACCTTCATCCGGCAGGAGCCGGCGATCTGCTGGACGAGCGGCAGCAGCAGGTAAGCCAGGATGCCTCCCAGAATGAACGGGGGAAATACGGATCTGACCGTGTGGATGAACCAGATTACGAGAAAGACGGCCAGCCACTTCAGCATTGCGCTGCCCTCGCGCCGACTACGATACGGCCACCGGCGACCTTTGCAGCTCCGAGAAATCGTGCAATCCGGCCCGCACCAGCTTGCGCAGATACCAGGAGGGACGGAAGCGCTCGCCCAGCTCGCCCTGATAGTTCTCGAGCTCGCTCAAGCACCAGGCGAAGCCCTTTTCCTCGGCGATGGTGAGCAGCCCCCTGCTCATGCCGCAGCCCCACTGCATGGCCAGGTCGACGTCCCCGGCCTGCACCACCTTCTCCTGCAGGGCGTAGGTGGCCTCGTTGAACATCGGCAGCATCACCCGGTAAGCGTCGAACGGCCGCTGCGACCGGGCAGGCTTCTGATGCCGGCGCGCCTCCTCGAGCAGGCGGGCGGCCTCGGGATTGGCCTGCCTGACCTCGTCCTTGCCATGCGGCACGCCGCCGGCGTGCACGAAGAAACCGGCGCCGCTCTTCTGTCCGAGCTGCTTGTTCTCCATTAAAAGCTGCAGCAGCCTGGCCGGCTCGAAGCGCGGCCCGTACTGCGTGTGCAGGAAGTTGTTGACGTGGGCGCAGACATCGATGCCGGTCATGTCGAACAGCGTGAAGGGGCCCATCGGCAGGCCGAACTCGACTACCGCCCGGTCGATCTCCTCGGCGGTGGCCGCGCCGTCCTGCAGCGCGTAGAGGGCCTCGTTCATGTACGGGAAGAGCAGGCGGTTGACCAGAAATCCCGGGCACTCCTCGACACGCACCGGTATCTTCCGCAGATCGCGGCACAGCCCGATCGCCCACTGCACGGTCTCCTCCGAGGTCTTCACCCCCGGTATCACCTCCACCAGCTTCATGGTCTGGGCCGGGTTGAAAAAGTGCATGCCCACCACCTTCTCCGGGCGCCTGGTGGCGGCGCCGATCTCGCTTATCGACAGCGCCGAGGTGTTGGTGGCCAGGACCGCCCGCGGCGGGCAGAGGCGATCCAGCTCCCTGAAGATCTGCTGCTTGACCTCGATCTGCTCGAGCGCGGCCTCTATCACCAGGTCGGCCTCGGCAAACCCGTCATAGCTGGTCGTCCCCTTGACCATGCCCAGCAGGTAGTCGGCCTCGGCGCGGGTGAGGATCTCCTTTTTCACCCTGGAGTCGTACATGCGCTTCACATTGGCCAGCCCGCGCTCGACGAGCTCATCGCTCACGTCCTTGAGCAAAACTTCGACGCCGGCGGCGCTGAGCACCTGCGCGATGCCGCTGCCCATGGCGCCGGCGCCTATAACCGCTGCTCTTTGAATCTTCATCGACAATCCCTCTCGCCCGTGCTCAGGAAACGCTATGCTAGCATTTTCACGCCCGCAGACGGTCGACCTTCACCATATCTTCGCCTGCAAAAGCCCGAAAGACGGAGCGTAAAGTTGAGCTACAAGAAGGCCGAGCCGGCCGGTGCCGGCATCGCCGGCCAAGCAAAAACCCCCATGACGACAATGACATCCCTTATGCGGCGCACGCCGGCCGTCTCCGAAAACGCGGTCGACAGCACGCCCAGGCACCTGGGCTGGCTCATGCTGACGGCGCTGGGGATAGGCGCCACCATCGGCGCCGGCATCTTCGTCATGCCCGGAAGAATAGCGGAAAAGGCCGGCCCGGCCGGGATCCTCTCTTTTGTGGTGACCGGCTTTGTCTTTTTGTTCGTGGGCATCTGCTACGAGCGCTTCTCGCGCGCCGTCCCGCACGGGGTCTCCGCTTACAGCTACGTCTACCACTCGGTAGGCGAGATCTTCGCCTGGATTGTCGCCTTCGGGCTCTTCCTGGAGTACAGCTTCGGCGCCTCCGCAGTGGCCATCGGCTGGAGCCAGTACCTGAAAAAGGCCTTCAACTACAGCCTGCCGCCCTTTTTAATGGGCCCGACGCACGACGGCGGCCATTTCCAGTTCGGGATAAACGTGGTCGCCCTCTGCGTGGTGGCGGTCGTCACGCTGATCCTGGTCTTCGGCGGCGTCAGCAAATCGGCCAAGCTCAATTTCCTGCTTGTCTGCCTGAAGTGCGCGCTGCTCACCGTCTTCATCCTGGCCGGGCTGCGGCACATGCACCCGGTCTACTGGCAGCCTTTCATGCCGATGGGCGTGAAGGGCGTGCTCGAGGGAGCGGCCATAGCCGTGTTTCCCTATGTGGGCTTCGATGCGCTCTACACCTTCGCCCGCGAGTCGAAAAGCCTGCGCGACACGCGCCTGTCCACCTATCTGTGCATCGGGCTGGTGGCCTTCCTCTACGTGGTCGTGATGGCCATCGCCACGGCGCTGGCGCCGGCGATCGTCGGCGGGCACATAAACCCGCTGTTCAAGGGCAACGAGGCCTCGGCGCCGCTGGCCAGCCTGCTTGTCGCCGCCGGCGAGGGCTGGTGCGGGCAGCTCATCGCAGCAGGCGCCGTGGTAGGCATCTTCAACGTGCTCCTGGTGCTGTCCATGGGCGGGCCGCGCATCTTCCGCAACATGGCCGAGGACGGCCTGCTGCCGCCTGTCTTCGAGAGGACCAGGAACGGCAACCCGACCGTGGGCGTGATCTTGAACGGCGTAGTCGTCGGACTGATGGCGGGCTTCGTGCCCTTCGAGGACGTGTCGGACATCATGGTGCTGGGCACCCTGGTCGCCTTCGTCTTCGTCTGCCTGGGCGCCATGCGCTTGAAGCTGGTGCACCCGCTGGTGGCCGTGACCGGCGCCATCGGTTGCACGGTTCTGGCCTTCAATCTGAACATCCTGGTCCTGCAGGTCTACTGCATAACCTGCCCGCTCGGGCTTATCATCTACTTCCTGTACGGGCGCAAGCACAGCAAGCTGGCCGGGGTCTCCTGACGGCGATCGCCAGGGCGCCCGGCCAGCCTGGGCGGCGGTCGCTTACAGGCTGATCATGGCCAGGGTCTTCCTGGCCCGGCAGGCCACATAAGGATTTTCATCCTCGGCCAGCCGTTGCAGGTACTCGGCCGGGATGTGCGGGTTCTCGGCCACGCCGTAGCGCACGTCCACATCATCGTCGGCGTAGAGCTCCTCCAGCACCTCCGGCGGCGTGGTCGGGTTCTCGGCCACGGACAGACGAACGTCCACGCTGGGGTCGTGGGCCAGCTGCGCCAGAACACCTGCCGGCGTGCGCGGGTTCTCAGCCACGCGCCGGCGCACCGTCTCGAGGACGTCGGTGGAGAGCTTGGCCAGAACCTCCCTGGGGGTATTCGGGTTTCCCGCCACGATGTATCGCACCTGCAGCGAGCGCTGGGTCAGCTCCATCTCCGGATCCCTCGCCTCCGAGCCGTGTCCTGGGTTTTCGTATCTGGCCTTTTCCGTGCTTTCCTTAACTGCTTCCAGCCTTTCGCGGTTAAGCATGCCGACGCTCCTTTCGGTCCCGCCAGCGACCGGATCTGCTTCCAGGCTGGCGTTGCACCGGTCCCGACTGTATATATTTACCCGCCGCCGCCGTTTCATAAACTGCTGGCGCCAGGCGGCCGATAATTGCCAGGGTAATCCACAGACAATTTCTGGAAAGCCTTATATCGCCATGAGGAGACAAAAGCTGCGGTTTCAGATGTCCATCCAGGTCGGGCCGCTGGCCACGTCAACCTTCAGCGGCACCGACAGCGGCTGATCAAGCTCCATCGCCCGCCGGACGGCTTCCCTGGTCTCCTCGAGCTCGGCGGCCGGCGCCTCCAGCACCAGCTCATCGTGCACCTGCAATATGAGCTTTCCCGATAAGCGCCGGGCGGCGAGCTCCTTGTCAAGCCTTACCATGGCCAGCTTCATCAGGTCGGCGGCGCTGCCCTGCAGGGGAGCGTTGGCTGCCGCCCGCTCGTCGGCCTTGCGGATGGCGTCGTTGCGGTCGTTCAGGTAGCGAAAATATCGCCGCCGCCCCCACAGCGTCTGGACAAAGCCTGTGCTCCTGGCCTCCTCGATCACCTGGCTCATGAAGCTGCGCACCTTCGGATAGCGGCTGAAGTACTTCTCGATGAACTCGCGGGCCTGCCCGGTGGAGATGCCCAGCTCCTGCGCCGTCGAGTAGGCGCCCTGCTGGTAGATGAGCGAGAAGTTGATCGTCTTGCCGACGCGGCGCATATCGGCATCGACGCTCTCGATCGGGACATCGAAGATCTCGGTGGCCGTGCGCGCGTGGATGTCCTGGTTCTTGCGGAAGGCGTCTATTAGCGTCTCGTCGCCGGACATGTGGGCGAGCAGGCGCAGCTCGATCTGCGAGTAATCGGCGGAGATGAGAAGCGAATCCCTGTCGCCGGGGACGAAGGCCCGGCGGATGCGCCTGCCCAGCGGCGTCTTGACGGGGATGTTCTGCAGGTTGGGATTGGAGCTGGAGAGGCGGCCGGTCGAGGTGCCGGTGAGGTTGAAGTCGCCGTGCAGGCGCCCGTCGCGCGGCGAGATCTGGCGCGGCAGGGCGTCGACATAGGTCGAGCGCAGCTTGGACAGCTGGCGGTACTCGAGGATCTTGCCCACAATCGCGTGCTCGGCTCGCAGCGACTCGAGAACGGAGGCGTCGGTGGAATAGCCGGTCTTGGTCTTCGTCCTGGCCTTGACCGGCAGGGCGAGCTCCTCGAAGAGGACCCGCTGCAGCTGCTGCGTGGAGGCGATGTTGAAGGGGTGCCCGGCCAGACCGTGGATCTCCAATTCCAGGCGGGCCAGCTCCGCGGAAAGCTCCTGCGAGAACTGCTCCAGGTAAGGCAGATCCAGGGCCATGCCGGTCTGCTCCATCCCGGCCAGCACCACCGTCAGTGGCAGGTCCATATCCCACAACAGGTAGCGCTGCTTGTCATCGAGCCGCTGGACGTAATAGCGCGCCAGCGCGAGCGCCACGCGCGCGTCGTCGGCGGCATAGGGGGCCGCCCTGGACACCGGCACGTAGTCCATGGTGATCTGCTTTTTGCCGGTGCCGATGAGCTCGCTTATCTCAACCATCGTGTGATCGAGGATGCGCGAGGACTGATCTTTAAGACCGTGATTGTCGTCCGGGTTGACGATGTAGCTGGCCAGCATCGGATCGAAGACCAGCGGCCCGAAGCGGATCCCCAGAAGCGACAAGACGTTCATCTCGTACTTGGCGTTCTGGGCGATCTTGCCCGTCGCCCCGGACTCCAGGAGCCCCTTCAATCGCCCGGCCACGAACCCGGGGTCGAGCTGCTCCTCGCCCCGGTGGCGGACCGGCACGTAGGCCGTCTTCACGTCGGCGGCGCCGCCGTCGAACTGCAGGCGCCGGTCCGCGGTCATTCTCGCCTGCGGGCTCCAGGCCAGCGCGTAGCCCACCACCTCGCAATCAAGCGATCTCAGGCTCGTGGTCTCCAGATCCACGGAGAGGATCTCCTGCCGGGACAGCTCCTCGACCAGCCGCGCAAGCTCCTCCTCCGTGCGCACGATGGCAACCTGCGGCGGCCCGGCGGTCACCATCCTCGCCAGCGGGAGAGTGAGCTGCCCGCCGACGCCCGCCCGGCTTTCCTCGCAGGCCGGCATCTCCTGAGCGACGCGGGCGGCCACGGCGCCGGCCGCCCTGTGGGCGCCGGGGACGCCGCGCCTGGCCTTGACCGGCGCCAGGAGCTCCTCGTCTATTTGCGGCTCGACGCCGCCGTTGAACGGGGCGAGCGCCGCCGGCAGCCGCTTGAGGATGCTGTTGAACTCCATGTCGCGCAGGAACTGCACCACGGCCCCGACATCGGGCATGGTCAGGTCGCAGTGCTCGAAGTCGAAGGCGAGCGGCACGTCGAGGCAGATGGTGGCCAACCGCTTGCTGTTGAAGGCGCTCTCGCGGCCGTCGGTAAGCTTCTGCCTCACTGAGTTGGACTTGATCTCCTCGAGGTGCCCGTAGATCTCCTCAACGTTGGGGAACTGCGAGAGAAGCTGGGCAGCCGTCTTCGCGCCTATGCCCTTGACGCCGGGGATGTTGTCGGAGGCGTCCCCGCACAGCGCCTTGTAATCCACCACCTGCTCGGGCCAGACGCCGAGCTTTTCGTGCACCTGGTCGCGCCCGTAGACGTTGAGCCCATCCCGCCCCGGCATGAGCACCCGGATATAGCCGTCCAGAAGCTGGAAGGCGTCCTGATCGCCGGTCAGGATCAGCACCTGCAGGCCGCGGGCGCCGGCTTCCTTGGCCACGGTGCCGATGATGTCGTCGGCCTCCCAGCCGGCCAGCTCGTAGATCGGGATATTGAGCGCCTCGACGCCCTGCTTGATCAAAGGCCACTGCACGGCCAGGTCGTCGGGCATCTCCAGGCGGTTGGCCTTGTAAGCCTCGAACTCCAGGTGGCGGAAGGTCTTCTCCTTGACGTCGAAGCAGACTGCCATCATCTCCGGACGGTGCCGCTCCAAGAGATCGAACAGCGCCCGAAAAAACCCGTAGACAGCCCAGGTCGGCGTGCCGTCGCCCCGGCGCATTCCGGCCGTGAAAAGGGCAAAGTACGACCGGAAGGCCAGCGCGCTTCCGTCGACGAGAACCAGGGTCTTTGCTTGAGCCATGTCACACCTCGAGAAGAGCCGGCCAGCCGCTCAGGGCGCTTCCTCGCCGGCCGGCACGGCGGTCGGGAAAGACCGCGGGCGGAACGGGCCGTAGACCTGGGACACGGCCTCCTGCAGCACCCGCCCCCCGGCCAGCGAGGGCACCTGGATCCCCAGAAGCGCTGCTAT
The DNA here is from genome assembly GCA_021325555.1 of Pseudomonadota bacterium. GTDB lineage: Bacteria > Cyanobacteriota > Vampirovibrionia > Obscuribacterales > Obscuribacteraceae > JAJPGY01. The sequence continues at coordinate 82,718 of JAJPGY010000015.1, forward strand.
GGTCGGCGCCACATCGGCCGGGCTGGAGTCGGCACCGTATCGCCCGCCCTGGATGCCGCACCCGTAGAAGATAAGCGGCACCTGCGCGTCGTACGCGTAAGGGCTGCCATGGGTGGTTCCGGTGGGCTCGGACAGGAACGCAAAGCCCGGCCTCGGCAGCACCACCAGCTCGCCGGACCTGCCCCAATAGTAGCTCTTTTTGACCGCCTCGACATGCGGACCGTCGGGCAGCTGGCCGGTGAACAGCTGGGCCGCCGTGTAGACCTCGGCGACGCCGGGGATGGAGTGGGCGACCTTGGCGGCCAGGGCCTCGACGTCCGGCTGCCGGTATCTCTGCTTGTCGATCGCCTCCAGGTTCAGGTAAAGGTTCGGCGGATCGAACGCTTCTATCCAGTCCTCCTGCCCGAGCCGGGAGCGCAGGGCCGAGTTGAGCAGGCTGACGAACGATTTCGGGTCGATGCGCCCGGCGTCCATTCCTCTTTCCTTCAGGCGCTCGGGAATCGGCATGCAGCCGTGATCGGCGCTGAAGACAATCAGGCAGCGGTCGAGCCCCAGCTTCTGATCCAGGTACTGGAAGAAGCCCGAAAGAGTCTGGTCCAGCCGCAGCACCAGGTCCTCGCACTCCTGGCTGTCCGGTCCGAATGAATGCCCCAGGTAATCGCCGGCCGAAAACGAGATCCCCAGGAAGTCGGGGTCAGGATGGCCGCCCAGGTTCTCGTGCTCCACCGCCTCCCTGGCCAGATCGGCGACCAGCTGGTTGGCCCACGGTGTCATCATGAAGGCCCCGTAGTAGGCCTCGCCGGGCGAGGAGGCACCGCCGGTGATGACATGCGGGAACTGCCTGCCGTCGCCCGGTATGGCCCGCTCCCAGGGGTAGTCGTCGCGGCTGGAGGCCGTGTACTGCGTCTCCGGATAGAGGCGCTGCCACGGCTTGCCGAAATAACGATCGGCCGGATGCTGGTCGTTGAGCGCCTTCACCCACAAGGGAAGCTCATGCCCGTATTGCGACGAGCTGACAAAGGTGCCGGTCTTGCCGTCAAACCAGAAGGCGCCGTTGGCCAGCCGCCCGCCCAGGAAAAGGGCGGCCCGGTCCTTGAGCGAAACCGTGAAGACCTTGCTGCGCCCGTTGCTGGCCAGCTTCATCTCGTCGCCGACCGTGGTGCCCAGCATGGCCCGCGCGCTGCTGCCGGCGCCGTTGGCACCGACCATCTGCACCGACTCGTCGGCCACGGCCTCGACCAGCTTGCCCTTGCGCCGGTCGTACCAGGAGTTGGCCACCACCCCGGTGGCCCACGGGTAGGCCCCGGTGGCAACAATCGAGTGCCCGCAGGCCGTCTGGGTTGCCACATGGCGGAACCGGCAGTTGACGAAGTTCGCCCCGTGCTCGGTCAGGAAGCGAAAGCCGCCCGATCCGAAAACCCCCTGGTAGCGCGACAGGTAGTCGTAGCTGAATTGATCGGCCATGATGACCACAACCAGCTTCGGACGGTTAGCCGGCATCTGGGCCACGGCCGCCGCCCACGGGCCCATCGCGCCCGTTGCAATGAGGACTGCCAGGCAGAAGATGAGCCAGGACAAACGAGAGAAGAGAAAGTTTTGCGACACGCTGCCCTCCAGACCCGGTTGCCGGCGCCGCCGTTGCCGGGAGCCCATCCTGTTTCCGGAAGCCCAGAATATCCGGTTCGCCGGAGGAGTTTATTAAATCCGCTCTTCGTTACGAGAGTTGTCGGACCAGGCGGCAAATTCAGGCATCGGGCACCACTTTGGCCTACAATCAGAACTCATGCCAGTACCAGGAGAAGTTCCATGAGCGAGCGGACAAAACTATTGAAGAAGGCTGTCCTGACCGGCGTCGGCGCCACGACCAACGCCGAGCGCATCAAGCAGGCGCTGGAAAGCGCCGTCGACGACCTCGTCAAGGTCGGGCAGGACCTGATAGACGATCTGGAGAGCAAGGGCAAAGTGAAGACCGAGTCGATGCAGAGCTTCCTGAAGAACCTGCAGGACGAGGCCACCAAGCGCACCAGCAACATCGAGAAGAAGGTCTCCAAGCAGGTCTCCACCTCGATGAAGAAGGTAGCCAGGGAGCTGGGGCTTATCACGCGCGAGGAGTACGAGGACCTCATCGAGCGGATTGCCGCCCTCGAGGATGCCCTGCCCTGCTCCGAGGAGGAGGGGGCCGAGGGCAAGAAGAGCCGCTCGACCCGCAGCAGGAAGTCCCATTCCTAGATCATCGCAGGCGGCACCGGCGGCACCAGCGACGCCTGCTCGCCGGTAAACGGGTTGGTCAGATACCAGTCCACCTGGAAGCCGGGCGGCACCGGTATCGGTGAGCGAACCTGGAACTCGCAGGCCAGCCCAGGACAGGTGGCCTCGGTGAGATCGCCCTGCCGGCACCAGTCGGGCTCCGAGGAAGGCTGCGCCTCGCCCCGCCGGCGGTCGACGCGGAATGCCACCAGGTCGCGCAGTAATACCGACCAGCCCACCTTGATGGCCGTGCCGCTCTCGAGCGCGTTCGGGCTGTAATAGAGGAGCTCGCCGGCCGGGATGCCGACGGCGCCGAAGGGCGAGCGCCGGTAGGTTCGCAGGCGCGGCGACCGGCCCGGCTTCAGCGCTTCCGAATCGAGGACGACCACCAGCGGGCGGGCAGGCGGCGCCGGCCGCGCGTAAGCATCGCCTGCCTCCGGCGCCTCGGCGAGCACCAGGAAGCGCCGGTCAAGCCAGCCACTGGAGCGCGGATCCAGCCTGCCGGAAGCGACGTCCAGCAGCGTTTCCTCGGAAAGCGGCCGGCGATGCGGGATGAACAGCCAGCGGCCGTTGAGGAGGAAGGCTCCGGGCTGGGCCCGCGAGCGGGTCAGGCCCGACCCGGACAGCTCGCCCAGGCGCGAGCAGAGCTGGAAAGACCTGACCGCCGCCTGGGAGCCGTTTTCCTCCAGCCGAGAGGCCAGACCCACGGCCCGCAGGCCGATCCGCCGCCGCGTATTCAGCCTGGAAAGGGAGCCCTCGAGCTCGGCAACCCGCTTGAGAAGCAGAGGGGTCTGCCTGAGCACCGCCGGTGATGCCTGGCCCTGCCCCTGCCTGCTTATGCGCTGGCGCAAGGAGGCCAGCTCCTCGGCGTCCAGCGAGATCTCCTTGTCGAGCCGGACCAGCTCGCCCCGCACCCGCTCGAGAACCGCGCGCGCCGTCGAGCGGCACTCGATGCCGGCCAGGTTGGTCTCGTGAAGCGCCTGCAGGAAGTCGAAGACCATGTTCGGATCAAATTCTCCGCCGCCCGGCAGATCCACGTTGCCGGCGGCATCCACGCACAGCGGCAGGGCCGAGCCCGGCAGAGCCTTGTCGCGCGGGGCCCAGGCAAACGCCTGGGAGATGGCCTCCTGCCCCGCCCCTTGCGGGCCGGTCTGGTTGAGAACGGCAAATGCCCGCGCCCCGGTGTCACGGGCCAGGCAGCTGTTGATCGGCTGCCAGCCCGGGCCGCCGGCGCCGGCGGCCGGCGGGAAGGGCCGGTTGATCAGCTCGAGCAGATTCTCCACCTCCGTGTCCGGCCCCGCGTAACGCAGCCAGTGGTAGAGCGCCACCGCCAGCGCGCTGCCGGGCGTCATCTCGCCGGGCTCGCCCTCGGCCAGCGGCCCGAGCGTGCCGGCTCCGGGAATATCGGCGCCGATCGCCTGCTGCCACTGGCCGACGTTCCGCCAGGCGGGTTGCAGGAGAATATCCGACACCGCGTGCAGCTGCGGCGGCACCCCGTGGGGGAAGCCGAGCAGGAAAGCGGAGCGCGCCGGCACGTGCGGCGGCGCCCCGGTCAGGGCGCAGGCGATGCGGGGCGGCGTCGCTGGACGGCGCCGCGTCCCGAGGCCCTCGTCCGGCCGGTAGTCGGCCTCAATCAGCACCGCCGATGGTGCCACGGTCAAAAGCCCGGAGTCGAACTCGGCCGGGCTGACCAGAGTCACCCTGCCGGCGAGCGGGAAAAAGTGCACCGGGTCCGCGCCCGGCACCGGCACCGGCCTGCCGGTGCGATAGAGCCCCCGGCAGGCGTAATCGGCCGGGCCCTCGCCCTGGCCGGGAGCCGCCCTTATCGCGCAGGTGGAGTCGGGGCGCCTGACGGTTCCCAGGGTTATGGTCAGGCCCTTGAGCTGATGCCCCTCCTGAGCGCTCTGGGCGGCCAGCTCCTGGTAAACCTGCTCGTAGATTGAGGCGGTCTCCGCCGGGTAGGTCTGGTAAGGGTTCGGCTGCACGGCCTCGAACAGGCGATGGACGAGCTCCTGCTCGACGGCCCGGGCGCGCTTGAGATCGCGGCGGGCCAGCTCCAGCATTACCGGCTGGCGCAGGCGCTGGGCCACCAGCGCCTCCAGGCGCAGGGTTGCGTAGAGCGTGTTGAGCCCGATTGTTCTCTGCCCGCCCTTCCCCGGCAAGGGCTGCTCGTCGGCGGGCAGGTCGCAGAGACCGACCGGGCCGAAGACCTGGTCCTCCACGGTCACGCCGGAAAGCCTCCTGGCCGCCACCATCGCCGCCTGCTCCACGACGTTGCGAAACTTCTGGTGGGTGGTGAAATTCCTTACCCCGACCACGTACACGGCCACTGCCGCCCCCACGCAGGCGGCCAGCAAAACGATCGCCGCCACGCTGCGCCAGTCAGACTGCCGGCGCCGCCTGCCGCCGGCCGCTGACGACGATTCTGTTTTCGAAGGCGGCGATCCGTTCGTCATGGTAAGGGCAGCCACTTCCCGGGCAGAAGCATGGTGGTAGAACGGGGCAGCAGTCCCCGCCGCCGGACCCGGCTGAGCGCTTAGAATAGCACTAGCTCGCTGACCGGAGGAGAGTTTGACCGACACCGGCACACGCCTTACAGCCGCGATCATCCTCTTGGCGGCAGCCTGTCAGCCCGCTTTGCCGGCCCGGCCGACGGCGCGCGGCAACCCGGCCGCGTCCCGGGAAGCACGGCTGCTGGCCGTCCGCCGGCTCACGGCCGCCTCCTTGTTCCAGAGCGCCAGGCCGGTTGCCGAGAAGCTGGTCGGCGACTACCCGAACGATCCGCAGGCGCACCTGGCCTACGCCGAGCTGCTGCGGGCCATGGGTATGGCCACGCAGGCATCGGCCGAGTACAGCCGGGCGGAGATCCTCGATCCCAGGCTGGCCGAGCCGGCGATCGCGCTCGCCCGGCTGAACCTGGAGAGCCTCAATCTCGAGCTCAGCCTGCACTACGCGCGCGATGCCGTCAGCCGGGCGCCGGCATCGCTGCCGGCGCACCTGGTGCTCGCCCAGGCGCTCCTGTCCAGCGACCGGCTCACCGAGGCGGATCAGGAGATCAGGCGGCTGCTGCTCCGTTATCCGCGCACTCCCGCGGTGCTGTTCCTGGCTTACCGCCTCAATCGCCAGCGCGGCAGCTTCGGCAGCGCCCGCTCCTACCTGGAGCAGGCGATCGCCGGGGGGCGGCCCGAGCCGCGCTGGCTCTACGAGCTGGCCGACCTCCTGGAGATTGCCGGCGACTGCCGGGCGGCGGCCCGCTGCCTGCTGGAGCTCACCGCCCTGCAGCCGGATTCGGAGCAGGCGCGCGAAAAGCTGGCCTCTGTCTACGAGTTCACCTGCCACGATTACGACAGGGCCATCGCGCAGTACCGCCTGATCGTCCGGTCCAACCCGGACTCGGTGACGGCCCTTGCCGGCATCGACCGCTGCCAGAGCAAGAAAAACGATCTGGCCTTCGAGCTGAAGGTGCTCCTGCACCGCCTGTGGGGCGAGCTTGCCCACCTCCTGACCGGCGCCCCCGGACTGCCTGCCCGGTAGAGCCGCTGCCAATGAGCCTCGCGCAGCAAGACGCGCGGGCCGGGCGAGCTTCAAGCCCCGCACCAGGCCGGCGCCGCGCGGAATTATTTATGATGATGCACGGTCAGCACCCGCTTGGGCCCGTGGATCGGATCCTCGACCACCACCGTCTGATCCCGCTTGGGCCCGACGCTCACGATCGCCACCGGCACATCCAGCTGCTCGGAGATGAAGTTCAGATAGCGCTGGGCGGGAGCCGGCAGGTCGGAGTAGCTGCGGCAGTCGCTGGTCGGCTGCCGCCAGCCGGGGAACGACTCGTAGACAGGCTCCATGCGCCAGAAGGCCCCGGCCATGCTGGGCAGGTTCTCGTAGACCTGACCGGTCCTGCGATCCTTGTATCTGACGCAGACCTTGATCTCGTCGAATTCGTCGAGCACATCCAGCTTGGTGACGGCCAGGCAATCCAGGCCGTTTATGCGCACGGCGTAGCGCCCGAGCACCAGGTCCAGCCAGCCGCAACGGCGCGGGCGACCGGTGGTCACGCCCACCTCCGCCCACGGTGTGCCGGTCTGGCGCAGCTTCTCGCCCACCTCGCCGAACTGCTCGGTGGGGAAGGGCCCCTCGCCGACGCGCGTCTGGTAAGCCTTGGAGACGCCGATCACCCGGTCGATGATTGTCGGGCCCACCCCGGCGCCCACGCAGGCGCCGCCGGCCGAGGGGCTCGAGCTGGTGACGAACGGGTAGCTGCCGTGGTCGAGATCGAGCAGCGTGCCCTGGGCGCCCTCGAACAGGATGTTCTTGCGCTCCTGCACGGAGTTGAAGATGATCGCCGAGGTGTCGGCCACGTAGCCCGCCATCTGCTTGCCGTATTCGATGTACTCCCTGTAAATGGTCTCGACGTCCTGCGGGGGCAGGTTGTAGAGCCGCTCGAGGATGATGTTCTTCTTGGGCACCAGCCACTCCAGCTTGGCCCGGAAAGCCTCGGGATCGAGCAGGTCTTCGATCCGGATGCCGGTGCGATCGCACTTGTCGGCGTAGGTGGGACCGATCCCTCGTTTTGTGGTGCCGATCTTCTTGTCCCCGCGCGCCTCCTCCTCGGCGGCATCGATCGCCAGGTGGTAGGGCATGGTCACGTGGGCGGTGGCGGAGACCTTCAGCTGCGAGTCGTCCAGGCCGCGCTTTTTCAGGGCCGCCAGCTCGGTGATGAACGCCTTGGGATCGATCACCATCCCCGGGCCCAGGATGCACAGCGTGCCCGGATAAAGGATACCCGAGGGTATGAGGTGGAACTTGTAGGTGTCACCGTTGACCACCACGGTGTGCCCGGCATTCGAGCCGCCCTGGTAGCGCACGACCACGTCGGCGTTCCGGGAAAGGAGGTCGGTGACCTTCGCCTTTCCCTCGTCGCCAAATTGAGCTCCAACGACAATTACGTTCGCCAAGTTTCTCGCCTCTTTAATTTTTCAAAATCAACCACACAAAAAAAATTGCGCTTGCCGGAAGCCTTTCTCGAGGACTTCATCGGGCGCGCAGGCAGGCTCAGGGTTCGCCCTTTTTGCCCTGGATAGTCTAGGATACATGAGTCACCGTGTCAAATTCGGGGTCCCCTTGCTAAGCATTTTCGAGCCGGAGCTGTGCCGGCGCCAGCCTACCGCCACCACCATTCTGCGCTCAGCCATCGAGCGGCAGCGGCTGGCCAACGCCTACCTGCTTCTGGGCAGGGCAAAGTCAGACAAGTGGTCGATCGCCCGCCAGGTGGCGCTTTATCTCAACTGCTCGTCCGGCGCGCGGGATGCCGGCTTCTCCTGCGCGACCAGGCCGGCAAAAGCTCCGGGCCAGGCCTCCGGGCTTACGGACGCCTGCCAGAGCTGCCGCTGGATAACCGAGGAGAAGCACCCGCAAGCCTGGCTCCTTTTGACCGGGGAAGGCGAGAAGAGCGGCAGGATTCCGGTGGCCAGGGCCAGGCAGGTCGGCTACGAGCTTGCCAGGACATCGCCGTACCAGCGGGTGGTGGTCATCCCCGAGGCGGGTCAGGAGATCTTCCACAGGCCGGCCGCCAACGCCCTGTTAAAAACAATTGAGGAAGCCGCCGCGGGCAGCCTTTTTTTCCTTTTCGCGCCGGCCGCCGAGGACGTCCTGGCGACCGTCGTCAGCCGCTGCCAGCTGCTGCCGGTGCTGGCGCCGGGCGGGCAGGCGGACCGCGCCGGGCAGGGCGAAGAGTTGCCGGGCAGGCGCGGCAGCCTCTTCGAGGCGCTGGAATGGGGCGCCGGCCTTGTCAAGCTGGCCGAGGCGGGAGCTGAGCCGGCGGCGATCATCGATAGCGTGGTATCAAAAGAGGTAGGGCGCCTCAAGGAGAGGGCGGCCGACGACCCGCCGGTCTGCCTGTATCTTAGCCGCCTGCTGGAGGTGGCCGAGGCGAGCAAGGAGCAGGTCGAGCATTTCGTGCCGGCGCGGTTCGTGCTCGAGGCCTTCGCGGTGGCCTGGCACCACCTGCAGGTCAAGGGGCTACAGGAGGCTTAATTGCAGAAAGTCGAGCAACTGGGCAAGCTGCCCTCGCTGGGACCGCTTCCCCACATCGTCTTCGCGGCTTTCACGGTGGCGGCTTTCTGGCTGACCATCGGGCAGCCGGAGACGCTGCGCCCGGAGGATCTGGAGGGACCCGGCGCGCGCCACAAGCACACGGTCGCCTTCTCCCCGGATGTGGTGGCGCAGGCGATGGCGCTCGGCCCCGGCCGGCTGCTTTCCGCCGGCAAGCCGGACCTGGCCCTTTCCAAGGCCGCCGAGCTGGTGGCCGCCCGGCCCTACGACGTCCTGGCCAACATCTGCGCCGGCAACATCCAGTGCCAGGTTGGCAACAAGGACGAAGGGTTTCGCCTGCTCAAGACGTCGGTGGCCCTGGCCCCGCGCAGCCGTTATGTGCGGCTCAACCTGGCCGAGCAGCTGTCCCGGGCCAAACGCTACGATGAGGCGGTCACCCAGCTCAATTTGATCGTCGGCGCTTACCCGCACTGGCCGAAACCGCACCTGGATCTGGCCCAGATATACACCATCATGGACAGGCCGCTCGATGCGGCCGCCGAGATGAAGCTGGCCCTGGACGCGGACCCGACCGACTACCGCCTGCGCAAGGAGAGGGCGCTGGCCCTGGCCCGTGGCGGGCAGCCGGGCAAGGCCCTGGACGAGTTCGTACGCGCCGACACCGACGAGCTCAATCTCCTGGGCATGCCGGTCGATCTCAAGCAGGCCGAGCAGAACTGGGGAACGCTCGACCGGGCCGTCTACGAGTACCGGCGGGCGCTCGAGCAGTCACCCGACGATCCGCTCACCAAGCTGCGCCTGGCCCGCGTGCTTATCTACCGCGGGCAGACGGACGAGGCCAGGACGCTGCTGCTCGAGGCCAAGAAGAAGGCGCCGCAGAACGTGGAGATCCACCGCAACCTGGCCCTGGTCATGCAGAAGATGGGCGACAGCGGCCCGGCCGTCTCCGAGTTCAAGATATCGGTTAGCCTCGAGCAGGCGCACAAGCGTTCCGAGCAGGAGAAGCAGGACTGATCTCAGCTCCCGGCCCTGGCTTTGCCCCTGGCCTTTTCCAGCTCGGCGAGCTTCTCGTAGAGCTCCCGCTCCTCGGGGCTGAGCACGGTCGGCACGACAATTTTCAAGCGGATCAGCTGATCGCCCCGCCCCTCCTGCTTCAAACGGGGCAGCCCCTTGCCCCGCAGGCGCAGCAGGCGCCCTGACTGGCTGCCGGCCGGCACGGTGATCCTGACCGGGCCATCGAGCGTCTCCACGCTGGCCTCGCCGCCGAGCGCGGCCAGGGCCGGCGAGATCTGGGCTTCGGACACCACGTTGTCGGCCTCGACGACGTAGCGCGCGTGCGGTTTTACCTTCACCCGGAGGAAAAGGTCACCGCGCGGGCCGCCGGCCGGCGAGACCGCGCCTTCGCCGGGCACGCGCACCCGGGAGCCCGGGCGGACGCCGGCCGGGATCTTCACCTCCAGCGTCTTCGGTTTGGCGCCGGGCGCCGAGATCGTGAGCGTACGCGTGGCGCCGCGGGCCAGATCCTCGACGGACAGCTCCACCTCGGCCTCCTGGTCGTAGCCCCTGGCCGCCCGCGCGCCCCCGAACGGCCCGCGGGCGCCGGCGGCGCCGCCGAAAGGGGCACCGAAGAGCATGTCGAAGAAGTCCGAGAACCCCCCGCCGCGCCCCAGGTCGCCGAGCCCGCCAAAGTCGAAGGTGAAGCCGCCCATGTCGGGCGGCGGGCGAAAGTCGGAGCCGGCCTTCCAGTTGGAGCCGAGCATGTCATAGCGCTTGCGCTTTTCCGGGTCCTTGAGGACCTCGTAGGCCTCGGTCACCTCCTTGAACTTCTCCTCCGCCCCCTTGTCGCCCGGGTTGGCGTCAGGATGGTGCTGGCGGGCCAGCTTGCGGTAGGCAGCCTTGATCTCCTTTTCCGAGGCGTTCCTCGGCACCCCCAGGGTCGCGTAGTAGTCTTTATACTTAACCAATGACCGGCAATCCCCGATTAGCCACCAACTAAGATTATGAAGCCAGGCAGGCCCATACTTAGCTTAAATGATAACGGCCAGTCCACGGTCGAACTGGTCGCCGGCCTGATCGTCCTGGTGCCGATCGTGCTCGGGCTGTTCGATATGGCCGTGGTGATCATCGCCAACCAGGTAAACGACAGCGCCTGCCGGGACGCGGCCAGGGTGGCGGCCAGCGGGCGCCCCACCGCCGACGAGACGACGGCCCGGGCGACACAGGTGCTGAAGCAGGTCTACCACACGGGCGGCTACCTGGAGGGCCCGGCGCTGGTTGCCGCCACCCCGCTCGGCATAAAGGCGCCGGACCCGGTGTTCGGCGGTCCCTATTCGGGGTCGGTGCGCGTGGAGACAAAGATCACCGTCCACCTTCCCGCCCCGCTGCCCGGCGTCCTGCCCGCCACGCAGGAGTTCCACGCCCGGGAGGAGTATCCGGTAACGTTTGTCGAGCCGAACACGGCCAGCCCGTGATCCGCACCGCCGGCAGTGCATCTCGAGCGGGCCACCGTCCGCGCCTGCCCGGGCGACCGCAAGGTCAAAAGCAGGCTCCACGGGCTGCGCCATCTTCCCGCGGACCCGGCGGCGGATGACAAGCGGGGCGCAGATGACCGCAGCCGGTGCGGATGATGACCGGCGGCTACATATACGTCCCCTGATCGAGCAAAAGATGGAACAATATTTGTCCTGCCTGCCCGCGGGTAGATATTGCAGGCGGGGATAGCAGGGTTGTTGCGGAGAACGGCGGACAGATGAGAGCCCGGCAAAATCCGATCAAGCAAACCGGGCGCGCCGGCACGGGCGCCCAGGTGGCCGAGTTCGGCCCGGTGCTGTTCGTGCTTTTTATCGTTATCCTCATCCCCTTTCTGGCCCTTTTGAGCTTCCTGGACGGGCTGGCCGTGGTGACCTGGGCCGTCAATCAGGCCGCCCGCGCGGCCGGCCCCGCCCAGAGCCGCTCGGCCGCCCAGGCGGCGGTGGCGGCGGTCGGCGATCAGATCCTCGGCGGCCCGTTGGGCGCCTTTGCCCGTGTCACCCCGCGGGATCATACGGGGCTCAAGCTGGTGGTCCTGCAGATTCCCTCCACCAGCGGCGGCGCCAGCGAGTTCCCGCCCGGCGCCACGCCGGACACCACCCACAACTTTTACGAGTACCAGGTGACCGGCACCTATCTCATCAACCCGCTTTTCCTGCCGCAGCTTTTCAAGTCGCCCGTGACCTTCACCTCGTCGGCGGCCTGCGAGAACCCGAACGGTCTGTCGCACTAGCCCGGCCGGCGGAAGCTCTTGCCGGCGCGAGGCTGCCGACACCTCCGTGCCCGCGCCGGGCGCGAACGCGCAAGGCAGGCAAGACGGGCGGGAGCGAATCGTCGAACTAGGCGACCAGGTACTTGTGCAGGTCCTGCAACTTGGTGACATCCAGGCGCAGTCCGGGCCCCATGGTGGTGCTCAGGTAAACGGACTTGATGTACGTACCCTTGACCGAGGCCGGCTTCACCTTCTGGATCGTCTCGACGACGGCGGCCAGATTCTTCAGCAGCCGCTCGTCCTCGAAGGAGAGCTTGCCGATGGCCATCTGCACCAGCCCGCCGTCCTTCTCGGCCCGGAAGGAGACCTTGCCGGCCTTCAGATCCTTGACGGCCTTGCCCACCTCGAAGGTGACCGTGCCGTCCTTGGGGTTGGGCATGAGCCCTTTGGGGCCGAGAACCTTGCCCAGCTTGGAGAGCATGCCCATGCAGTCGGGCGTGGACACCAGCTTGTCGAACTCCAGGAAGCCCTCGCCGATTTTGGCCACCAGCTCCTCGGCGCCGACCGTGTCCGCGCCGGCGTCCTGCGCCTCCTTGGCCTTGTCGCCCTTGGCCACCACGGCCACCCGCACCTCCTTGCCGGTGCCGCCGGGCAGCGACACGGTGGAGCGGATCTGCTGGTCGGAGAGCTTGGGGTTTATCCCCAGGCGGAAGTGCACCTCGACCGTCTGATCGAACTTGACGGCCGGCGCCTGCTTGAGCGCGGCCACGGCTTCCTCGGCCGAGATGGCGCCGCTGTATTGCTCCGCCAGTTTGTTGAGTTGTTGTTGACGCTTGCTGAGCTTGGGCATGGTGGCATCTTCCTTTGATCGCTTCTTTCGCGGCTGGTTGAGATTATTCCTGGACGGTGATGCCCATGTTGCGGGCGGTCCCGGCGATCATGCGCTCGGCCGCCTCCAGCGTGGTGGCGTTGAGATCGGGCATCTTGATCTTGGCAATCTCGGTCACCTTGGCTCTGGGGATCGAGGCTACCTTGGTCTTGTTGGGGGCCGGCGAGCCCTTCTCGATGCCGGCGGCCTTGAGCAGGAGCACGGCGGCCGGCGGCGTCTTCAAGATGAAGTCGAAGGAGCGGTCCTCGAAAACGGTGATCTCCACGGGGACGATGGTGCCCGCCTGGTCCTGGGTCTTGGCGTTGTACTCCTTGCAGAACTGCATGATGTTGACGCCGTGCTGACCCAGCGCCGGCCCGATCGGCGGCGCGGGGTTAGCCTTGCCGGCGGGGATTTGCAGCTTGATCTTGCCGATTACCTTTTTCACAGCCTTCTTCCTTACAGTAAGCGCGAACCATGATCTTATGCCAGCGCCAGCCGCGCGTCCGGCACATTTACACTTTTATAACCTGATTGAACTCCAGCTCCACCGGGGTGGCGCGCCCGAAGATGATCACCGACGCCTTGATCCGCTCGCGCTCGAGATTCACCTCGGTGACCTCGCCGGTGAAATCCGCGAACGGGCCGCCGGTGATCCGCACGTAGTCGCCCACCTTGACATCGATGACGGCCGGCTTCTTGCCCTTGACCCCTGAGACGACCATCTGCCGGCGGAGGATCTTGCGGATCTCCGTGTCCTGCACCGGAATAGGCTTTTTGCCGGCGCCCACGTACTTGGTGACGCCGGGCGCCTCCCTGACCACGCGCCAGGAGTCGTCGTCGAGGATCATCTCCACGAAGACGTAGCCCGGGTACTCGCGCTCCTTCTTTTCGACCCGGCGCCCCTCCTTGACCTTGGTCACCATCTTCTCCGGGACGATGACGCCGAAAATCCGGTCCTGAGCGCCCATGGTCACGATCCGCTTCTCGATGTGCTCTTTGACCTTGTTCTCGTGACCGGAAGCGGTCTGCACCGCGTACCAGCGCCTCTGTCCATCGCTCTTGATAAAGGGCATAAGTTCTCTGTCTACCTCATCCTGAAACGCAATACTCTCTTGCCGGGACTATCCCTTGCCGACGCCGCCGCCGTGAAGGCGCGCCCAGTGCTCCAGGGGGGCGAAAACGGCGTGCCCGAGGAACCAGTCGAAGGCCAGCACCATGAGCGTGATGATCGAAACCAGAAACAGGACGCTGTAGCTTTCCTGGATTACCTGCACCCGGGTCGGCCAGCTGATCTTGTTGAACTCGATCACGACCTCCCGCAAAAACTGGCGCGCGCTGGAGATTGATTCGGCAAGCTGTGCCCCGCCGTTCTTCTTCTTTTTCCCGCCGCCTTCCTTGCCGCCCTCGCTTCTGGCGCCGGCATCCCGGGCGGCCGGCTTGGCGGGCGCGCCCTTGCCGGCCGGTAAATCACTGCCGGCTATAGCCTGCTTGGACTTGCCGTCGGTCTCCTGACCCTTTTTTTTCGCTGCCATAGTCTGACCGTAATCTCTTTTCCCGCGCCAGCCTGAGGTTGGCTTGCGCCGCAACTGATCGCGCCCTGAAGGAGTCGAACCCTCAACAAAGGTTTTGGAGACCTCCGTTTTACCATTAAACTAAGGGCGCCCATCACCTGAGCGACTTCTGCGCACCGGGGAAGTTCCGGGAACCCCACGGTCCTTACGGGCCTCGCCCGAGCGCCGGCAAGGGCGGCGCCGGCCCGGCAGCCTCAGCGCTTGGTCTCCTTGTGCTCGACATGCTTGCGGCAATAACGACAGTATTTCTTTATCGCCAACCTGTCTGGGTCATTCTTCTTGTTCTTCATGGTGGTGTAATTGCGCCTTTTGCAATCACCGCAAGCTAACGTGATGATGACCCGGTCGTCCTTCTTGGCCAAGGTCGTAACTCCTCAAAAAACAGCCGGAACAAAAACAGCCTCCCGGGAGGCGTCAAGTAGTAAGTATAGCCAAACCGCCAAAAAAGTGTCAAATATGACGCTAAAATAAGCGTCCGTGAGGTTCCTCTCGGCGCTGGCCGCTGCCTTCCTTCTTTCTGCTTGCTCCGCAACCCCAAAAGGTCCGGAGCCCGGCACGCTGCGCATGAACATCGGCGCCGAGCCGCCCAGCCTCGACTGGGGGGTGACCACGGATTCCACCTCCTTCGACGTCATCTCCAACCTGCAGGTGGGGCTCACCCAGTACAACGGCTCGCTCCAGTGCGCCCCCGCCTGCGCGGAGCGCTGGGAGGTCCTGGACGGCGGCAGGCGGTACGTCTTCCACCTGAGGGGCGACGTGCTCTGGTCGGACGGCCGGAGGCTCAAGGCCTCGGATTTCGAAGAGGCCTGGAAACGCCTGCTCGACCCGCGCACCGGCGCCCAGTACGCTTACTACCTCTACGACATCGAGAACGCCTTCGCCTTCAACACCGGGCGGATAAAGAGCGGCGACGCCGTGGGCGTCAAGGCCCTCGACGACCGGACCCTGGAGGTGCGCCTGAAGAGGCCCGCCGCCTACTTCATCTACCTCACCGCCTTCTGCCCGTCCTACCCGATCCGCAAGGACGTGATCGATCGCTGGGGCGATCGCTGGACCGAGCCGGAGCACATCGTCACCAACGGGCCGTTCCTGCTCAAGGACTGGAAGCACGAGTACAAGATCGAGCTGGCGGCCAACCCGCTCTACTTCGAAGGCGAGCCGGACCTGAAGAAGATCAAGATGTTCATGGTCGCCGAGCAATCAACCGCTTTCGCGCTTTACGAGAACGACGAGCTGGATTACGTGGACAACCGCAGCTTCTCCACCCCGGACGTGGAGCGCTGCCGAAGCTCCCCGCAGTATCACAACGTGCCGCTGCTGCGCAACAACTACATCGGCTTCAACGTCACCCGGAAGCCTTTCGACGACCGGCGCGTGCGCCTGGCCTTCACGCAGGCCGTGGACCGCCGCGTCTTCCCGGCCATCCTGCGCCGCAACGAGCTGCCGGCCGCCTCCTGGATCCCGCCGCAGCTGCCCGGCTACGCGCCGGATTCGGGCCCGCCGTACAACCCGGAGCGGGCCCGGCAGTTGCTGGCCGCAGCCGGCTACCCCGCGGGGGCAGGCTTCCCGGTGGTCGAGCTGCTCTATCCCAACCGCGAGGATACGCGCCTGGTGGTCGAGGAGATTCAGGATCAGCTGAAGCGCAACCTGAACGTGCGCATCGAGCTGGTGGCCCAGGAGTGGAAGGTCTACCTGGAGACGCTGCACCGGGATCCGCCGCCGATGTTCCGCAACTCCTGGGGCGCCGATTATCCCGACCCGGAGACGTTCATGAACCTTTTCACAACCTACAACGGCAACAACAGCACGCGCTGGTCGAGCAGCGTTTACGACAGGCTGATCGAGGCGGCGGAAGCGGAGCAGGATGCCGGTCGGCGCGCCGACCTCTACCGGCGCGCCGACCGTCTCTTGTGCCGGCAGGAGGCGCCGATCGTCTGCACCTATCTCTCCACGCAGAACCTGATGGTCAAGCCGTGGGTGCACGGCATGGAGTTCAACTCCCTGGATATCCAGTTCTTTAAGGGGGTGACGGTGCGGTAATGGCTTGGCTTGTTCTCAGGCGGGCACTGTGGGCGATACCGGTATTGTGGGTGGTGGCAACCGTCACCTTCATCCTGGTCCGCGTGGTGCCCGGCGGGCCGTTCGACGCCGAAAAGAATCTGCCACCGGGGATAGTGGCAAACATCAAGGCCAAATATCACCTCGACCGCCCGGTAGCCGAGCAGTACCTGCTCTACCTGGGGCGGCTGTCCCGGGGCGACCTGGGCGTCTCCTACAAGTACGCGAACAGGACGGTCAACGACATTCTGAGCGACGCTTTTCCGGTCTCAGTCCAGCTGGGAGCCATGGCCCTGGCCATCGCGGTGCTGGCCGGGGTGCCACTGGGGACGGTGGCGGCCGTCAGGAGGGGCCGCCTGCTCGATTTCGCCTGCATGACCCTTTCCACGGTCGGCATATCGGTGCCCAGCTTCCTTGTCGGGGCCCTGCTCATCTACCTGCTCGGCATCTGGCTGAAGGCGCTGCCGGTGGCCCTCTGGGAGTCGCCCCGGCACATGATCCTGCCGGCGCTGACGCTCAGCTTCCTGCCCTGCGCCTATGTGGCCCGCCTCACCCGGGCCAGCGTGCTCGAAGTCATGCAAAAGGACTGGGTGCGCACTGCCCGCTCCAAGGGGCTGTCGCCGGCGGTGACCATCGTCAAGCACGTCCTGCGCAACTCGCTGGTGCCCGTGGTGACCATCCTGGGTCCGCTCACGGCCGTTCTTATAACCGGCTCGTTCACCGTCGAGTACATCTTCGCCGTCCCGGGCATGGGCCGCTTCTTCATCACCGCGGTCATAAACCGGGATTACGACCTGATCATGGCCACCAGCCTCATCTTCGCCCTTATCCTCATCGTGTCCAACACGCTCGTGGACATCGCCTACACCTTCCTCGATCCGAAAATTCGCCTGGAGCATTGACACTTGTCCAGCACCGTAGAGCAGCTATCGGCACAGCAGCCCGGCGGCGGGGAGCCGCCGCAGCCGCCGGCCGGGCAGGGCCTTGTGCCGGCGACCTGGCGGCGGCTCAAGCGGATCACGCTTTCCTACGCCAGCTTCTGGGTGATCGTTTTCATGATCGCGCTTTCCCTCCTCTCCTGGCTGGGCGTGCCGCTTTCCCCCTACGCTTACGACCAGACGACCAGCGCCACCTTGAGCGCGCCGTCGGCCGCCCACCCGATGGGCACAGACGAGCTCGGCCGTGATCTGCTGGCCCGGGTCATTTACGGCTCCCGCCTCTCGATGATGATCGGTTTGACGACGGCGCTGATCGCCCTTTTCTTCGGCACCATATATGGTGCAATCGCCGGCTACTGCGGCGGGCGGGTGGACGCCATTCTCATGCGGGGGGTGGACGTCGCCTACGCCCTGCCGGACCTGCTGGTGATGATCCTGGTCGGGGTTCTGGTCGGCCGGGGCACCGGCGGCATCCTCACCGCGCTCGGGCTCATCAGCTGGATGGGCACCGCCCGCCTGGTCCGGGCCCAGTTCCTCCAGCTCAAGCACGAGGAGTTCGTCGAGGCCGCCCGCTCCTGCGGGCAGGGACCGTTGGCGCTCATCTTCAAACACCTGCTGCCCAACTCCATCGGTCCTATCCTGGTGGCGCTCACCTTCATCGTCCCGGCCGCCATCATCTCCGAGTCGACCCTGAGCTTCATCGGCCTCGGCCTCTCCCCCCCCGCCTGCAGCTGGGGGACTCTGGCCTCCGAGGGCTGGCGCTCGCTGCGGACCCACCCGCACCTCATCCTCTTCCCCAGCCTCTTCATCTTCCTCACCGTGCTCTCCTTCAACTTCCTCGGCGACGGCCTGCGCGACGCCCTCGACCCCCGCACCCGCCTTGCCACCAGGCGCTGACAACCTTTCCGGCGCCGGGAAGCCAGGGGATGCGGATCGTGCATAAGACAGGTTACATCCCCCTAATTTGCGGGCAGAATTTAATTGCAAGCGGGCAGGGCGTTTCATGTCGACATCAGACTACAAAAGGGTGACGGTTTTCGTCGTTGAGGACAACGCAGCCAAACGCGACTGCCTGGTGCAGGCGCTCAAGCGCTCGGATCAGTTCGAGGTCGTCGGGCAGGCGGACAACGCCGGCGCCGCGCTCCAGGACATCGCGGCGCTGCAACCGGACGTTGTGCTCATGGACAGCAGCCTTCCCCAGCTGGACGGCGTGGAGGCCACCCGGCAGCTCAGGGACAAGAACTCGCAGGCCCGGGTGATGTTGATGGCCACCGAGGGCAGCGGCACCAGCGTCATCGAGGCCATGGGCGCCGGGGCCCTGGCCTTCTGGCTCAAGCACCTGTCCGCCCTCGACCTGCAGCTGGCCCTGCAAGCCACCGCCGCCGGCGCCATCTGGCTCGACCCCACGGTGGCCGCCCAGGCGCTGTCGGCCCTCGGCGATGCCCGCGGCAAGGCGGCAGCCAGACAGCCGCACGAGCTCAAGCGACCGCTTTCGCCCCGGGAGAAGCAGGTGCTGGAGCACCTGGCCAGGGGCCTGAGCAATCACGAGATCGGCAGGCGGGAGCACCTGTCGACGGACACCGTCCGCACGCATGTCAAGCACATCATGGAGAAGCTGGCCGTCAGCACCCGCACCGAGGCGGCGGTGATCGCCCTGCGCGAGGGGCTGGTAAGCACGGACGGGCCGGACAGCCTCTCCTGAGCCGGCCGCTGCCGCCTTTATAATTCCATAGCGGAAGTCGGCAAGGTGCAGGCAGCCCGAATGTCAAGATCACAGGGACAGCGGCAGGCTACAGCCAGGACGGCGGTGCTGGGGGCAGGCAGCTGGGGCTGCACCCTGGCCTGGCTCATGGGACACGCCGGACGCCCGGTGGCGCTGTGGAGCCACCAGCCGGCCAAGGCCTCGCTATTGGCCCGCCGCCGCCGCTTGAACCACCCGCTCCGGGTCGAGCTGCCGCCTGCGGTGCAGATCTTCGCCGACCTGGAGCAGGCCCTCCAGGAGGCCGAGATCATCCTCTTCTGCTGCAACTCCCAGTCCATGCGCGAGCTGGCCGCCAGGGTGGCGCCCTTGGTCGGCGCCGGGGCGACAGGCGATGGCTTCCGCAGGCCGGTTCTGGTCTCCACCGCCAAGGGGCTGGAGCTGGACACGCTCTGCCGGATGTCCGAGGTGCTCCGCCAGACCGTGCCGGATCTGCCGGTCTGCGCCCTGTCAGGCCCCAACCTGGCAGCCGAGATCGTCAAGGGTTACCCGGCCGCCAGCGTCATCGCCACCGGCGATGCCGGCGTGGCCGCCTTCGTGCAACAGCAGCTCAGCGTTCCCACCTTTCGCGTCTACTCCAATTCCGACATCATCGGCGTGGAGCTGGGCGGCACGCTCAAGAACGTCATCGCCATCGCCGCCGGGGCATCGGACGGCCTCAACCTGGGCGCCAACGCCAGGGCGGCGCTGCTCACCCGCGGCCTGGCCGAGATGACGCGGCTGGCCTGCGCGCTCGGCGCGCATGGCTCGACGCTCTCCGGGCTTTCCGGAATGGGCGATCTGTTTGCCACCTGCTCCAGCCCGCTCTCCCGCAATTACCGGCTAGGCAAGGCGATGGCCGGCGGGCTGTCGCGCGAAGAGGCGCGCCGCACGATAGGGGCCACTACCGAGGGCATACCGACCACCGAGGCGGTCTGCCGGCTCTCCAACAGGCTGGGCATCGACCTGCCGATCGCCGAGCAGGTGGAGGCGACGCTCAAGGGGAAAAATACGCCGAAAGGCGCGATAATGTCCCTCATGTCCCGCCCGCTGGCCAGTGAGTAGCTGCCGGTGAGCGGAACGTCTTGACAGCGGAGCGAACAGGCAACGAGTGAGCGGAGCGATTACAAAAAGAACCCTCATGCTCTCCTGGGAATACCCGCCGCGCGTAATCGGCGGCCTGTCCCGGGTGGTGGCCGAGCTTTCCAAACAGATGGTCAAATCCGGCTGGGAGGTCCACGTGGTGACCGCCGACCATCCGGGCACCGTCGAGCACGAGCTGGCAGACGGGGTCAACGTGCACCGGGTGAAGACCGTCACCGACCCCACCCCCGATTTTCTCACCTGGGTCAACCGCCTCAATTTCGGGCTGCTGCAGCATGCAATCCAGATCCACAACAAGACGCCATTTTCCATATTGCACGCCCACGACTGGATGGTGACCGATGCCGCCTGGGTGATGAAGGTCGCCTTCGGCCTGCCGCTGGTTGCCACGATCCACGCCACCGAGGCCGGGCGCATGCACGGCATCCACAACGACCTGCAGCGCTATATACACCAGCTGGAATGGCGGCTGACCTTCGAGGCCTGGGAGGTGATCGTCAACAGCCACCACATGCACGGGGAGCTGCAGCGGCTCTTTGGCTTGCCGGCCGACAAGATCGTCATGATCCCCAACGGCACCAACCCGGACGAGTTCGATTTTCCCTACGACCCCCGACCGTTGCGGGCCCAGTTCGCCGGCGAGCACGAGAAGATCGTGGTCTACGTCGGGCGCATGGTCTACGAGAAGGGCGTGCAGGTGCTCCTGGACGCGGCGCCGAAGATCCTGAACGCCTACCCGAACACCCGATTCTTGCTGGTGGGCACCGGTGGCTACCTGGACGACCTGCGGCGGCAGGCCGGCTACCTGGGCGTCTCCGACCGGGTGAACTTCCTTGGTTACGTCTCGGACGAGGAGCTGCGCAGGCTCTACAAGCTGGCGGACGTGGTCTGCATCCCCAGCCTTTACGAGCCGTTCGGAATAGTGGCCCTGGAAGGAATGGCCGCTGGGGTGCCGGTGGTCACCTCCGATGCCGGCGGGCTCACCGACTTCGTCGAGCACATGGTGACCGGGGTGACCACCTACACGGGCGACTCCGGCAGCCTGGCCTGGGGCATCCTGCAGGTGCTCAGCAATCCGGCGCTGGCCCGGCGGCTGGCCGCCGACGCCCGCGAAAAGGTAAAAACAATCTACAACTGGAAGGTGCTTGCCAGACGGACGCTGGAGGTCTACGAGAAAGTGCTTTCGGAAGCGTCTAAAATCGGGCCCGAGGGCGTGTCGTCGCGTCCGCCCCAACCGGTTCTCAAGGCGGCGCCGGCGGCGGTGCCGCTGGGCAATCCAGGATCACCGGCAGACCATTCCTAGGAGGGCGGATATGAAAGCGGTAATCATGGCTGGCGGGTCGGGCACGCGGCTGCGTCCGCTCACCAGCCATCTGCCCAAGCCGATGGTGCCGGTGGTCAACAAGCCGATGGCCGAGCACATAGTCAACCTGCTCAAGAACCACGGCTTCAAGGACATCATCTTTACCCTTCACTACCTGCCCCAGTCCATACAGGATTACTTCGGCGATGGCTCCGAGTTCGGCGTCAACATCAGCTATTCGACGGAGGAGGGCAAGCCGCTGGGAACCGCCGGCTGCGTCAAGGCCATTCAGGACCAGCTCGATTCGACCTTCCTGGTCATCTCGGGCGACTGCCTGACCGACATCAATCTCACCGCCGCCGTCGACTTCCACAAGAGACGGGAAGCAAAGGCCACAATTGTCCTCAAGCATGTGGAGAACCCGCTCGAATACGGGGTGGTGATCACGGACAAGAACGGGAGGATCCAGCGCTTCCTCGAGAAGCCCAGCGCCTCAGAGATCTTCTCGGACACGGTCAACACGGGCATCTACGTGCTGGAGCCGGAGGTGATGCTCTACGTGGTGATGGGGCGCGAGCAGGATTTCTCCAACGATCTCTTCCCGCTGCTGCTGCTGCGCAACGAGCCGCTCTACGGTTACGCGGCCGACGGATACTGGTGCGACGTCGGCAACCTGGCCGTGTACAGGCAGGCGCACCTTGACGTGCTCGACGGCAGGGTGAAGCTCGACCTGGGGGTTCCCCGGAGCGAGCCGGGCGTCTGGGTGGGCGAGGGCACGCAGGTGAACCCGACGGCCCGGATAGAGCCGCCGGTGCTCATAGGGCGGCACTGCCGGATCAACTCCGAGGCGGTGATAGGCGCGCACACGGTGATAGGCGATCACGTGGTGGTGCAGGAGAAGGCGTCGCTCAAGCAACCGGTTATCTGGTCCAACTCCTACATCGGCAACGAGGCGGCGCTGAGGGCCTGCATCGTGAGCGGCAACGCCACCATCCACAGGGGCGCGGAGATTCTCGAAGGCGCCGTCATCGGTCCGAACACCGCCGTCGGGCAGGAGGCCAGCATCGGCCCGGACGTGCGCATCTGGCCCAACAAGAGCGTGGACTCCGGCGCCCGGGTGACCGAGTCGGTGATCTGGGGCACGCGGGCGCCGCGCACCTTATTTGGTGCCCGCGGGATCGTCGGGCTGGCCAATATCGAGATCACCCCCGAATTTGCCGTCAACGTGGCGGCGGCGTACGGGGCGACAATCAAAGCGGGCCCGGTGCTGGTCAGCCGGGACTACTGGGCCATAAGCCGCATGCTGAGCCGCGCGGTAATCTCCGGGCTCATGTCGGTCGGCGTCGAGGTGCAGAACCTGGAATCCACGCCGCAGCCGATCTCCCGCTTCTACGTGAAGACGCAGCGGGCCTCGGGTCTCATCCACATACGCGTTTCCCAGCGGGAATCGGACAAGGTATCCATAGAGTTCTTCGACAAGGACGGCATTGCCATCACCAAGGCGATGGAGCGCAAGATCGAGTCCACCTTCTTCAAGAAGGACTTTCCCCGCTGCCTGCCGGCCGACGTGGGGGCGATCACCTACCCGAGCCGCGTGCGCGAGTATTACATGGCCGAGTTCCTCAACTACCTGAAGGGGCAGGTGTTCGAGCAGGACAAGGTGCCGTTCTGCGTGGTGCCGGGGGCAAATTTCACCCGCATGACCAAGGACGGCTCGCTCACCACGCGCTCCCCGAAGGTGGTGATCGACTACGCCATGGCCGAGACCGGGGTGATCCTGCCGGACCTGCTCGGCCAGATGGGCATAGAGACGGTGGTCTTGAACGCCTCCATCCGCGCCACGCCATCCAAGCAGGAGGAGCGGATCGCCATGCGCAAGCAGCTGGCAGACGTGGTCAAGGCCCTGCGGGCAGATCTCGGCGTGCAGATCGGGCGCAACGGCGAGCAGATGACGCTGGTCGACGAGACCGGGCAGGTCATCCGGGGCGAGCTCCTGCTGGCCCTGGTCGCCGACATCATTCTAAGGGACAAGCCGGGCCGGTCGATCGTGGTGCCGGTCAACGCCAGCTCGGTCATCGAGCGCATCGCCGCCCGCTACGACTGCAAGGTCGTCCGCTGCAAGGCCTCGGAGACGGAGATCGGCAACACCACCTCCCACCTGGCCGAGGCCGTGCTCGGCGGCAGCGCCAACGGCTGCTTCATCTTCCCGGAATTTCAAAACGGCTACGACGCCATGTTCGCCACCGGTCAGGTGCTGGAGCACCTGACCTTCCAGGGACGCAGCCTGCGGCAGGCTGTCTCCGAGCTGCCGCCGCTGGTCTATCAGGTCGACTCCGTCCACTGCCCCTGGGAGCGCAAGGGGCGGGTGATGCGCATGCTGGTCGAGAAGCACCACGACCGGCCGATGGAGCTCATGGACGGGGTGAAGATCTCGACCAGGCCCAACCACTGGGTGCTGGTCCTGCCCGATCCGGTGGAGCCGCTCATACACGTGTACGCGGACGGTCTGGACATCCAGCAGACGGCGGCCGATCTGGCCGAGTACTCGCAGCTGGTGCGCTATCTGCAGCAGTAGGGTCCGGAACCTGCTTACAATAGGGTGATAGGTGGTACAAACAGTTAGGCGCTCGCCGGGACGGGCGCGGGGCGGAGAAATTATCGGTCATGCCCAGTATCAATCCGCAGGTGCTCAAACAGCTGCTCGATGAGTTCGACGGACAGGAAGCGCTGATTAACGAGGAGATCCAGCTGGTCGAGCAGCAGATCCAGGAGATCGCCTCCAGGATCGAGGAGTGCCGCGCCCGCATGGAGTCGGTGGCCCTGGACCGGCAGAAGATTGCGGGCATGGCCGAGCGCTATGGAGGCAGCGTGCCGGCTGCCCCTCCGCCGCCAGCGCCGATCAAGGCCGCTTCGGCGAAAGCGCCGGCGGCTCCAGCCAAACCGGCGCCTGCCGCCCCCGACAAGGGCAAGCCAGGCGCCGCCAAACCCGCCGGCACGGCGCCGGCAGCCCCCCCGGCTGCGCCGGCGGCGCCGGCTGCCGGGCAAACGGCAGCAAAGGCCGGCGCTCCGGCAATCAAGTCGCCGCCCCCGCCACCGCGCCCCGAGCCAAGGCAGGCGCCGGTACCGGCCCGGGAAGCGCCGGCACCTGCCCCCGCCGCCGCGGAGCCGAAACAGGCGGCCGCCAGCCCGGTGCCGCCCGCCGGGGAGAAGGGCGAGAAAGAGGCGGTCCCCGCTGCCGAGGCGCCGGGCGCTGAGGAGCCGGAACCGGATCATCTCAAGAGCATAAACGACGCCCTGCGCAAGCTGTTCCACTGACGGCGGCAGCCAGCACCGGCGGTTGGCCCACCTGAGATGGCAGTCATATTTGATACCACGGCATTTGCTAACATTGCCCCTGCAAGCCTTGGCGGCAGCGGGCTGACGGAAGCCGGGCGAGGACGGAGGCGGGAATCGGAATGTGGATCGGGTCGGCAGGGGCACCACGATTGTGAAGCAAGTTGCGGCCATGATGGCCGGGATAGTGGTCGACGTGCTGGTGCGCCCCGGGGACGCCGTCGCCGAGGGACAGGACGTGGTGATCCTGGAGTCGATGAAAATGCAGCTGCCGGTCTCCTCCAATCTGTCCGGCAAGGTCTCGGAGATCAAGGTGTCCTCCGGGGACTTCGTCAACGAGGGAGATCCTCTGGTCGTTCTCGAGTAGGCAGCGAGGTTGCGTCGATGCTGGAGACCCTGCCCGAAACAGTGAAGGTTTTCGAGGTGGGCCCGCGTGACGGGCTGCAGAATGAGCCGGCGCAGGTGCCCGCCGGGCAGAAGGTGCTTCTGATCGAGTCGCTGGCGGCGGCCGGGTTGAGGAACATCGAGATAACCTCGTTCGTGAGCCCGAAGTGGATCCCTCAGCTGGCGGACGGGCTGGAGGTGGCCCGGGCGCTCAAGCTGCCACCGGATGTGGTGACATCGGCGCTGGTCCCCAACATGAAAGGATTCGAGTCGGCCAGGCAGTCGGGGGTGAAGGAGATCGCCCTTTTCCTTTCGGCAACCGAGAGTCACAGCCGCAAGAACATCAACAAAGGCATCGACGAGGCGCTGGCCACGCTGTCTGAGGTGGCGGCGGCTGCGAAAGCCGAGCGGTTCTTGGTGCGGGCTTACGTCTCGGTGGTCTTTGTCTGCCCCTACGAGGGGCGGGTCGACCCCGACAAGGTGCTGCGCCTGCTGCCACCGCTGCTGGAGATGGGGGTCGACGAGATCTCGCTGGGAGACACGGTAGGCGGCGCCACCCCGCGCCAGGTCATTCGCTTGCTCAAGCTCGCCTCCGGGCAGGTGGGCCTGAGCAAGCTGGCCCTGCACTTTCACGACACCTACGGCATGGCCATGGCCAACGTGGTCGCCGGGCTCGACGCCGGCGTCACCACCTTCGACGCCAGCATAGGCGGGCTGGGCGGCTGCCCCTACGCGCCCGGGGCCTCCGGCAACCTGGCCACCGAAGACCTGATCTATTTCTTGCACGAATCCGGCATAAAGACCGGCGTCGATATGGACAAGCTCGTGGAGTGCGGCGAGCTTGCGCAGCGCATTGTCGGGAAGAAACTAACGGGGAGGTATTTGCAAGCATGCCTGTCGGCTCGCGAACGAAAGACTCAGGCGAAAGCCGAGAGCCGGGGATAAGGGATATTCTCACGGTCGAGAAGACCCCGCCTGTCGCCTGCCTCACGCTCAACCGGCCGCAGGTTCTCAACTGCCTGAACCGGCCGCTCTTGAAGGCGATCCTGTCCGCCTGCGCGGAGCTTTCCCGGGAGCGCAAGGTCCGGGTCGTGATCGTCACCGGAGCCGGGGACAAGGCCTTCTGCGCCGGCGCCGACCTGGCCGAGCGCAAGGGGATGAGCGAGTCCGAGGTGATCGATTACCACAACCTCATCCAGCAGGCCATGCTGGCGGTCGAGACCCTGCCACAGCCGACCATAGCGGCCATCAACGGCTCGGCCTTCGGCGGCGGCACGGAGCTGGCGCTGGCCTGCGACCTGCGCATCATGTACGAGCCGGCGGTCCTGCGCCTGACGGAGGTGAATCTTGGTATCATCCCCGGTGCCGGAGGCACCCAGCGGCTGCCCCGTCTGATCGGCAAGTCGCGCGCCAAGGAGATGATCCTGACCACGCGACCGATTGCCGCGGTAGAAGCCCACTCCTGGGGGCTCGTGCACCAGGTGGTGCCGGCCAGCGACGATCCCGCCCGGGGCTCGAGCGAGTACTTCCTGGCCCACGCCAGAAGCTGGGCCAAAGACATAGCGGCGGCGGCCCCGCTGGCCCTCGAGCAGGCAAAATGGGCGATCGACAACGGCTACGATCGGGATCTGGCCGCCGGTCTGGCCCTGGAGACAAAAGCGTACATGCAGCTCCTGCATACCAGGGACCGCCTGGAAGGGCTGGCCGCCTTCGCCGAGAAGCGCCCGCCCGTATATCACGGCGAATAGAAGGACCGATGAGAGAAGATCGCTTGCTCCTGGAACCCCTGCCACTGCCGGTCACCGGCCTCATTCTCTGCGGCGGCCGGAGCCGCCGCATGGGCCGGCCGAAAGCCTTCCTGCCCTGGGGCGGGCGCACGATCATCGAGCACCTGCTGTCGGTCGCCCGCGAGATCTTCAACGAGGTTTATCTTGTCACCAACGAGCCCGATGAATACGCTCACTTAAGCGACGACGTGGTCAAAGACATCCTGCCCTACCGGGGACCGTTAGGGGGCATCCTCTCCGGGCTTCTGGTGGCCGGCAATCCGCACGCCTTCGTTCTCGCCTGCGACATGCCGCTTGTCGACAGGAAGCTCATCCGCAGCATGGCCGGGCGCCGCCGCGAGGCCGACGTCCTGGTTCTTTCCCACCAGGGGGTGCTCGAGCCGCTTCTGGGTGTCTATTCGAAGGCCTGCATCAAGCCGCTCGAGGAGTCCCTGTTCTCCGGCTGCCTGAAAGTGCAGGACTTTCTGGCCGGGCTCAAGGCGGCGGTGTTCGAGTTTCCCGCCGACGGGCTGGCGGCCGACGACCTGCCGCCCTTTTTCAACGTCAACACCCCGCAGGACTACTCGCAGGTAATAACCAGGGCCCGCGCCCTGCCCGGGCAGCACTGCGGCACCCGCCCCGCTGCCGCCAGAATCAAGCAATAGAAGCCGGAGACCCGATCACAGCAGAGCTTCCACCGCCTCCCTGGCGGCCGCCAGCTGCTCGCCGTCGTAGCGCCAGCGCGC
The DNA here is from genome assembly GCA_021325555.1 of Pseudomonadota bacterium. Taxonomy (GTDB): domain Bacteria; phylum Cyanobacteriota; class Vampirovibrionia; order Obscuribacterales; family Obscuribacteraceae; genus JAJPGY01. The sequence goes on from JAJPGY010000015.1 coordinate 110,069, forward strand.
CAGGAAGCCCGTATACTCGCCGTCCCCCGCGGCGATCGAGGACAATATGGAGCGCAGCTGCCGCCTCATCTCCCGGACGGGAAGCGCGCCGATAAGCGCCCGGGTCCTTCCGGCGACGCGCAGCGAGCCCTCGAGCCCGCCTTGATCGCCCCGGCGCCGGTGATGGACGGCCATGGCCGAGGACATGACCAGGTTCCTGGTCAGGAGATCACAGACCACGTCGCGTCTGCGCTTGAGCGCACGCAGAAGCGACGGCGGTGGCTTTTCGGCCAGGGAGAACGGCCCGGTCAGGAGGGCGACGAAAAATCCCCTGGCCGAGGCGATCGCCGAGCAAAGGGCGGCAATCTCCTCCTCCGCCTCGTCCTCCGCGATCTCGCCGGCTTCCATTTGCGCAAGCAGGGCCTCCGCCAGTCCTGTCGCCCCGGCGAAGGAGGTCTCCCGCCAGGCGCCCGCCCGTTCCGCCTCGCCGGGCCGCGTCATGAGATCACTTCACCGGCGGGATCGTCTTTACCGATCGTTCGCCGTCCTCTTCCACCGTGACGCTGTCACCCGAAACTCCCACCACCTTCACCGATTCGAACTGCTCGCCGGTTCCCAGGGTGACCATCTTCGGCCACTTGTTCTCCCGGACAAGCTCACGGTCTGAAAAGGCGAGGATCGCCCGGTCGCCGACTATGCCCACCAGTTTCATCTTGTCGGCGATCGAGGGCCGGGCCGGCGGCTCCGGCAGCTCGGCAACCGAGAGGCCGGCACCGGACGGCGGCTCAGGCGGCGGCACCAGGGCGGGTCCGGAGCCCGGCGGCGGTGGCGGCACGATTGATCTGCCTGCCCCTGTCCGTGAGGCTGGCGGTTTGCTGCTCGCAGGCAAGCCGGCGAGGTCGGCACCGGCGCGGGGCCGGGGAAACGGCTTCAACTGATCGCCGACCGGCGCGTAAGGATCCTGCTTGCCGGCATGCAATCTGGCCGCCACCGCTGCCTCCTGTCTGGCCGTGGAGGGGATCGATTTCGGGACGAAAATTGGCACCGCAGGCGGGATCACACTGCCGGTGGTGGCGACCGCCCCGGGCTGGCTCACCCTGCCCGCGGTGTCCGCCGGCGGAGCGCCGGGCACCGGGAGCATCCTGACGACCGCCGGCGGCGCGGCGGTAAGAGGTCTGGCCGAACCGGCAGCCGGGCTGGCCGGCGGCGCGGCGGTAAGAGGTCTGGCCGAACCGGCAGCCGGGCTGGCCGGCGGCGC
>JAJPGY010000046.1 GCA_021325555.1 Pseudomonadota bacterium
GCCCTCGATGTCACCGTCCAGGCCCAAATTCTGGACCTGCTGCGTTCCATCCAGAAGGAGGAGGGGATGTCCATCCTGCTCATCACGCACGACCTGGGCGTGGTGGCCGAGATGTGCGACAGCGTGGCTGTGATGTACGCGGGGTCGGTGGTCGAGTACGCCGGCGTGCACGACCTCTTCAAGCGCCCGCGCATGCCCTACACGGTCGGGCTGCTCAACTCCATCCCCCGCCCGGACAGCGAGCGCCTGCGAGCTATCCCCGGGCAGCCGCCCGGCCTGGTCGATCTGCCGCCGGGATGCAGGTTTGCCGATCGCTGCCCGTTGGTAGAACCAAGATGCAGGCTGGCGGTGCCGCCCCTGGAGGAGAAGGCGCGCGGGCACTTCGCCCGCTGCGTGGTGGTGCCGGCGGAGACGGTGGCGGAAGGCAGCGGCTCCTCGGAGCGGTCGGGTTGATTCATACGGGAAAGGTAAGCGGCGGGCGATGAGATTATCAACGCGGGTGCCCTCGACATCACAGTTGCGAACTCTGGAGGCCGGCTGGATCGACTCCTGCCACCCGGACTGGGGGCTCGTGCTCATGGAGATCGCCGGGCGGCACGCCGCCGAGTGCGCGGCGGCCATGTGGCAGCAGGACACGGGCGGCGTCGTCGTTATCTGCGGGTCGGGCAACAACGGCGGCGACGGCATGGTGGTGGCGCGCTACCTGCATTTGTGGGGGATCCCGGTGGCCGTTTACGCGCTGCCCGCCCGGCAGAACAAGAGGTCCGGCGCGCGCTTGGAAGCCGCGGTCAATCGACAGGTGGTCGAGCGGCTGGGCGTCGAGCTGCTGCCGGTCGAGGAGGGCGGCCTCGGCCGGGTCGGCGAGGCGCTGGCCGGCGCCTCGCTGGTCGTCGACGCCCTTCTGGGAACCGGCATCGATCGCCCGGTGGAGGGGCTGGTGCGCTCGCTCATCGATATGGTCAACAACTGCGGCAAGCCGGTGCTGGCCGTGGACCTGCCCTCCGGCGTGCACTCGGACAGCGGTCAGGTGATGGGCTCGGCCGTGCGCGCTGACGCCACAGTCACCTTCGGGTACCTGAAGGCGGGGCTCCTCCAGTTCCCCGGCGCCGGGCTTTGCGGAAAGATCACGGTCGTCGATATCGGCCTGCCGACCTTCGATCAGTACAAGTTCCCCGGCGGCGACCGCCCGCAGTGGCGGATCACCACCGCCGGCTGGGTGCGCAGGCGCCTGCCCGACCGGCCGGAGGACGCGCACAAGGGCACCTTCGGCCACCTGCTTACGGTCGCCGGCAGCGCCGGCATGAGCGGTGCTTCGATCCTGGCCGGCAAGAGCGGCTTGCGGGCCGGCGCCGGGCTCTCCATACTCGCCACCCCGCGTTCGCTCATCCGCCAGCTGCCGCCCCAGGAGGTCATCTACCGGGGGATCGCCGAGACGGAGGCGGGCAGCATCGGCGAGGAGGCGGCCGCCGAGCTGGCAGGCGAGCAGCCGCAGTTCTCGGCCATGGTGCTCGGTCCCGGTCTTTCGCAAAACGCGGGCACGGTGAAGTTCGTGCACCGCTTCGTTCCGGCCATCGAGCTGCCCTGCGTGATCGACGCGGACGGGCTGAACGCCATGGGCGAGGCCGCCGCCGGGCTCCTCCGCAACGGGCGGCGCTTCGTGCTGACGCCGCATCCCAAGGAGCTGTCGCGGCTCATCGGCCTCACCGTCGCGGAGATCCAGGCCGACCGCCTGGGTTGCGCCCAGAAGGCTGCCGGGCGCTTCAACTGCGTGGTGGTGCTGAAGGGGGCGCGCACCGTGGTCGCCGGCCCCGAGGAGGCGGCGTTCATCAACCCGAGCGGCAACTCGGCCATGGCCACTGCCGGGTCGGGGGATGTTCTGTCCGGCGTCATCGGCGGCCTGCTCGCCCAGGGCATGCCGCCCCTGGCCGCCGCCGTCGCCGGCGTCTACATACACGGCGGCGCCGGCGATATGGCCGCCAACGCGATAGGCAGCGCCGGCATCGTCGCCGGCGACATCATGGCCTTTGTGCCCACGGTAATTTCGCAGCTGCGCTCCGGCGACTTCGAAGGTTCCCCTCTCGAAATCGATATTTTTGGCGGACAGCCCCGGTAGGCGGTACCGGCTGCGCGCACGCCGCCGGGCTTCAGCTTGTGGCCGGCTCGCCGATCTCGATGATACCGCCGGTGGCGTCGAAGGAGGCACGGATGCCCAGCGGCAGGGTCGCGCTCCGCTGCCCCTGCCCGACCGGCAGGCCGAAACAGCACGGCTTGCCGATCTTCTCCAGGAGATCGCCGAAAAGCTCCTCGATGGAAAGAAGGTTCAAGGAGCCCCGCGAGCCGCAGCCGGCAAACTGCCCGAAGGCCACCCCGCTTGCGCGGGCGAGCTGCCCGGAAAGATGGAGGGTGGTCAGCCAGCGATCGAGGATGTCCGTGCGCTCGTTCCGGTCCTCCAGAAAAAGGATCGCCTCCGTGAGATCGGGCTGGAACGGGGTGCCGAAAAGGGAGGTGAGCGCCGTCAGATTGCCGCCGAGAAGGGCACCGGCGGCGGTGCCGGGCACCGGCGTGTAGGGTTCCCGATCAGCGACCTCGCCGGCGCTCAGATCGGCGGCCGCGATCCGCTTGAGAGAACCCTTCTTCATCACGGCGTTGCGAAAGTGCTCGAAGGTGTATCTGCTGGCGATCTGATCCAGGTTGGGCCCGTGAAAGGTCACCAGATGCGATACCGCATGCACGGCGAGCAGCAGATGGCAGTTGTCGTCGCAGCCGGCGATGATCTTGGGCCGCCTCGCTATCGCCGCATAGTCGAGCCCGGAGATCAGGCGCAGCGATCCGTAACCGCCGGTGATGCAGAAGATCCCCGCAATCGAGTCGTCGGCCAGGAAGCCGTTGAGATCGGCGAGCCGCTGCTCATCGCTGCCGGCCATGCAGCCCTGGCTGGCAAGGACGTTGGTGCCGAGGACCGGCGCCAGCTCCAGCTCCTCGACCACCCGCAGGCAGCGTTTGAGAACCGCCGGGCTGGCCGGCCGCGAGGCGGGGCAGACCAGCCCGACGCGCTCCCCCGGGTGCAGGGCCGGGGGCTTGACCGGTCTGGCGACTTCGCGCCGGCTACGCTGTCGTGGCGCTTTCTTCAATCTTGAGCCTCACACGTCGATCCGACGCCTCCAGCGAGGCCATCACGCCGAGCGGGACGGTGAACTGGTCGTCGCCGTGTCCGAAGCGCATTCCGTAGACGACGGGAATGCCCAGCGATCCCAGCCTTTCTCTGATGACCGCCTCCACGCTGTAGCTGAGCGGCAGGGCGTTGCGCCCGCTTTCGCCGGGCTTGCACTTCACGCACTGGCCTACGAGGATGCCGGCGGCGTCGGCGAGCTTGCCGGCGATGAGGAGCTGGGTGAGCATGCGGTCGATGTTGTGCGGCTCCTCCTGCACGTCCTCGAGAAAGACCAGGCGACCCCTGGTCTGGATCTCGTAAGGCGTCCCCATTAGCTGGCGCACAAGCGTCATGCAGCCGCCGGTCAGGCGCCCGCGCGCCCTGCCGGCGGAAATCACCACCCGCGCCGGCGGGTGCTCCGGTTTCCAGGGCTTTTCCGGCTCCGGATCCGTGACCAGCCCCAGCGGCTTTGCCTGCATCAGCGCCTTCACGTAGTGGTGGTGGGTGTAGGCGCTCTTGTAAAAGGCCCCGGCCGTCGGGCCGTGGAAGGTGACAAGCCCGGTGCGCTGGTGGACGGCCAGGAGAAGGGCGGTGATGTCGCTGAAGCCGATCAGGATCTTGGGGTTGGCGGCGATGAGGTCGAAGTTCAGCGCCGGCAGCAGGCGAGCGCAGCCGTTGCCGCCGCGCACCGGCAGGACCGCCTTCACCTCCGGGTCGGCCCAGATGCTGTGCAGGTCCTCCAGGCGGGCCTCGTCGCGCCCGGCGTAGTCGCCCCACATGGACAGAACGTGCCTGCCGGTCTTATGTCTCAGACCGAGCCTGGCCAGCCACTTGTAGGTGAACTCCAGGTCGGCCGGCTCGAAGGGCGGCGTGGACGGCGCCACGATCCCCACCGTGTCGCCCTTCCTGAGCGCCGGCGGCTTGACGAGCCGGAAGGTGTCTGTGCGCCTTATCGCCACCGGTTGATATATTACAATATCGTGATCCTTGAGAGCGCCCCTGTCCGGAACGCACGAACATGCTCGAGATGCCAACACCATCGTCGGCGACCGATCCTGAGCCCTGCCTGTATTCGCAGGCCGAGCTCGAGTGGCAGCGCAAGGCCAGGGCGTTTGCCGAGGCGATCCCGGTGCCCGAGATCGTGGCCTGCGACCGGGAGAACACCTTCCGCCGCGATCTTTTCGAGGCGGCATGCCGGCAGGGCTTCGGCGCCCTGCCGTTTCCCGACACCTATGGCGGCGCCGGCGGCAGCTACGTGAGCTTTTGCCTGGTCAACGAGGAGTTCGGGCGCCGCTGCGTGCCGATCATGAGCTCGCTGGGCGTGCACATCCTCTGCCAGGAGCCTGTCTACCGCTTCGGCACCGAGGAGCAGAAGCGCAAGTACCTGGTTCCCTCCTCATCCGGCAAATATCTGGCCGCCTTCGGGCTCACCGAGCCGGGGGCCGGGTCGGACACGGCGGCCTTGAAAACCACGGCCAGGCTCGCCGGCGACCGGTACATCCTCAACGGCACGAAGGTATTTATCACCAGCGGCGGTGCCGCCGACTATTTCATCGTCATGGCCAGGCTCGAGGGCGCCGGGCCGGATGACGATCCCAACGGGGCCCGATCGATTACTGCTTTCATCGTCGAGCGCGGCTTCCCGGGCTTTGCCATCGGGCAGAAATTCGACCTGCTGGGCATGCGCGGCTACGCCACATGCGAGATCGTCTTCAACGACTGCCGGGTGCCGAAAGAGAACATCCTCGGGCAGCCCGGGGCCGGGCGCAAGGTGGCCCTTTCCAGCCTGGCCAAGGGGCGGGTGACCATCGCCGCGCAGTGCGTGGGCTGGGCGCAGGGCGCGCTCGATGGGGCGGTGCGCCATCTCAAGCAGGCCCATGACGCCGGACTGGTCGATGACAACCTGAACGGCCTGGCTTACCTGCTGGGCGAGCTGGGTATCCTGGTCGAGTCGGCGCGCGCGCTCACGCTGGCCGCCGCCCGGGCCATCGATCGCGGAGAGTCGGACTCCCTGCTGGCGGCCATGGCCAAGGTGCAGGCCTCCGATGCGGCCATGCGCGTGGCTTCGGAGGCGATCTCGATTGTCGGTCCTGACGGCGCCAACCCGGATCTGCTCCTGGAGCGGATTTTCCGGGACGCCAAGGCCGGGCCCATCTACGAGGGCACCAACCAGATCCAGCGCCTCTTGATCGCCCGCCAGCTTCTCAAGTAGGGCGCGCCAACAGGGAGCCTGTTTTTTGTCCAGCCAGCCACACGCTGTAAGCATCCGCCGCCTGCTCGCCCTGGTGCTCCTGTGCGCGCTGGCGGTCGCCTTCGGCGTCGCTGTCTGGCGGACCGCCGACTGGATCGACCGCGCCAAGCTGGTGCTCAGCGCCTTCATGTTCGCGGGCACGGCGGCCGGCCTGTTTGTTTTTTTCAAGCAGCGGGAGATCCACCAGACGCTCGTGCAGCTGGAGCTGGCTGCCGAGCGGCAGCGCGACGATGCCATGTTCGAGTGCACGGCGCTGCGCCAGCGGTTCTCCGCCCTGGGCGAGCGGCTGTCGCGCCGGCGCCGCGGCAATCGCAACCGCTTCAACCAGGAGCTCGTCCAGCATGCCGGCTCGGCGCTGATGCTGGTGATCGAGAGAGAGACTGGCTGGTTGAAGTGGACCTGGTGGGCGGCCAGGCTGGGCAAGAGCGCCTGGGACTACTTTGCGCGCCAATGAGAAGATTAGGAATTTCTCGGGCGCCGGCTGCCACGCGAGAGACTGGTCGATAATGAATCCTTATGATGTTTGACCGACAGACCGCCTTTGATTTGCAAGAGTACTTGACGAGCCGGCGCGCGCTCGTGGAGACGCGGCTTGCCGGCTACCTCGCCGGCGACGACCCGCCGCCGCTGTGGGAGGCCATGCGCTATTCGGTCCTCTCGGGCGGCAAGCGCCTGCGGGCCCTTCTCTGCCTTGCCGCCGCCGAGGCGGTGGGCGGCCAGGCCGCGGTCGAGCTTGCCCTGCCCTGCGCCTGCGCAATCGAGCTGGTGCACGCCTTCAGCTTGATTCACGACGACCTGCCGGCCATGGACAACGACGACTTCCGGCGCGGGCGCCCGACCAGCCACAAGGTCTTCGGGGAGGCGATGGCGATCCTGGCCGGCGATGCCCTTTTCGCGCTGGCCATGGAGATCGTCACCGCCAGGATGCCGCAGCAGATCGCCCCGCCGGTAGCCCTTTCCCTTGCCGGCGAGCTCGCCCGGGCTACCGGCTGCCTGGGCATGGTCGGCGGGCAGGTGGCGGACATGAGCCTTACCGGCCGGAAAGACAGCCAGCCCGAGCCGGTCGCCGAGCGGGCCCTCGAGCTCATGCATCGCCGTAAAACCGGTGCCCTCATCGGCTACTCCACATGGTCCGGTGCCCGCCTGGCAGGGGCCGGCGCCGAGCAGCTTTTCGCCATGTCGCGCTTCGGCGAGATCATCGGTCTGGCTTTCCAGATAGCCGACGATCTCCTGGATGTGGTAGGCGATCTCTCGCTTCTAGGCAAGACCCCCGGCAAGGACGAAGCCGCCGGCAAGGTAACCTGGGCCACCGTCTTCGGGGTCGACCGCTCGCGCGCCCGGCTTGCCGAGCTGGAGGCCGAGGGTCGGGAGCTGCTGTCGAGGTCAATCGTTGAGCCGCGCTCGCTGGTTATCCTGCGCTCGCTGCTCGAGTACTCTATTCACCGGTCGAGCTGACCGCAAGCGGCCGGGGCCGCAATGGGAAAAGATGGATCACGCACTGCACTCGATACTGCTGCTCGCCACCAATATTGGTGAGACCGCGGCCGGGCCGCCTGCCGAGCCTTCCCAGCGCGGCTGGCGGGTGGTGGCGGTCACCCTTCTCTGCAGCCTGCTGGCCCAGTCGGTCAAGATCGTCTCCAAGTTTATGCGCACCGGCAAGCTCGACCTGCGCATGATGGCCAAGACAGGCGGCATGCCCTCCAGCCACAGCTGCTGCACGGTGGGCATGGCTGTGTCCGTGGGACTCATTGAGGGATTCAGCTCGGTGTCTTTCGCGATCGCGCTCTGCCTGGCCTTCATCGTCATGTACGACGCCGCCGGCGTCCGGCGCACGGTGGGACTGCAGGCCAAAGTGCTCAACCAGATCATGGTCGAGCTTTTCTCCGATCACCCCCGGCTTTCGTCCGAGCGCATAAAAGAGTTCCTCGGTCATACCCCGTTCGAGGTCCTGGTCGGCGCCGCCTTGGGCGCCTTCATCGCCTGGCTCTTCAACCTCTGGGCCACGACCCTGGCATAACGCCCGGGCCGCGGTGAAACGGCAAATTCGGGGAAGCCGTCCGCAGCGGAACGGCTCGACGCGCGGCGGGGCAAGCTGGATGTCCGCCAGCAAGCAAGCCAGGATCCCCATCGCGCTTAGAAAATGTAATGCACCCAACACTTCTCCCCTTGTCTTGGTCGTGATCGTGCCTGGATTTCGATGGTTGTCATGCGCTCCAAAACCCGCGTAGCATGAGAAGAACGTAATACATGACTACTGATAAATTGTTGAGGAATTGCTATATAATCAAGACCTTGAAAAGGGTTGCCAGGGTCACTCCTCAAAGAAATCGCTCGTAGAGCGGAGTCTCAAAGGAGAGTAGGTTAGGGAGAGGCTTCTCTCCTTTAGCCTGATTCTGCACGTGGGCTGATCCCTGCGGCGTCGGGATTTACTCGGGCACTCTTGGCGGATGCGACTGGTGGAGTTAACGGCGGACGAGTCGCATCCGGGTATGGAGCTCGGCGAGCCGACGGCGGCGAAAAGCCCCGGCTGAGGAGCGTCGAGAGCCGCACAGGAGGCCAGGAAACCTTCGTGCTATAGCCAGCAGGCTCCACCGGCGGGGCGTAGTGGGAAGACAGCTAGAGATCACACCGTTCAAAGCAAGGATCGTCTTGCAATACCAGAAGGATCCCGTTCATTAGAAAAGGAGGAAAGGCAGGAAAGTTGACCAGGGCGAAAAACGCAAGTTGACCTGCTGCCGAAAGCTAAATGAATACAACGGTTCCAACAAACACCACCACCAAGACCACTTCGCCGCGTCGTTCGCGCTTCCCCGGCAAGGAGTCTGGCTCGGTCTCTTTCAATCTGACCGCGCTCGGCCGCCAATTGCTCAAGGAACAAGCTGCAGCCGCTGGTGTCTCAAATGGTGACTATGTGGAGATGCTCATTCGCGAGCGCGCGGGCCAGCCTCCTCTCCGGTTGCCGGCTGCTGCCAAGCAGACCGGGCCGAAGGGCGGCGCCAAATCGTATTTCTTCGGCAAGAACCGGGGAACGACGACGGCCGTGTGCGTAACGCCTATGGCCCACCGGCTGCTCGATGAGCAGGTTGCTGCGTCACGCATGAGCCGCGGTGACTACATCGAGTTCCTCCTTCGCGAGAAGGCCGGTCTCCTCGATGACCACCTGAAGACCGCCTTGCAGCAGGCTCTGGCCGCTCCGCAGGCGGCCTATGCCGTGCCCGCCCAGGCGGAGGCGCCCGTCGCCCCCGCGGTGCAGGCGCCGGTGACTAGCGACTGGTCCTCCGGATCCGGTTTCTAGAAAAACAGGCAACTCCTCCTTTTGGCTTCCCAGGCCCCGGCTTTTCTGCCGGGGCTTTTTCTTGCGCCATCGCCGCCGGCCGCCAGCCGCCAGCGGCCGGCCGCCAGCCGCCAGCCGCCGGCCGCATCCGCCATCCTTTCGCCTTGCTCGCCGCCCCGTGCCTGCTTCTGCCAGCTCCTTTTTGCCTGCTTGCCGCTTCCTGTCCGTTGCTACCAGTTTTTTTCGCCCTCGCCACCCCTGAGCGTTTCCACTGTCCTGGTGCCATGCCGGCCCGGCCTGCCTGGGGGCACGTGATTAAACTGTAACGTGGGCAATTTGCCGGCCGCGACGAGGGCTCCTCGAAACCCGCATCAGCTCACGCTTCCACGCGACCCATTGTTTCTTTCGCGGGTTGTCAATGTAACAAGTTAATCACCTGCCCCTGGGCGAAGAAATTGAGATGCCCACCCAGCCTCGCGCACTCATGAACCCGCGGCCTTTCGAGATCGCCATTGTTCCCCGGCCGGTCCGATTAGCGCCGCGCCTGACTAATGAACAGCGGAGAGCAGCGACGTCGGCGCCGGCGTGATAGGCTGGCTGGAGCTGGCCGTCATCATGTGCTCGGCGGCCTTGCTCTTTTGCGCCGTGTAGGAGAGGACAGCCTCCAGCTGTCCCAGGTAATTGGCGATGTACTGTGCGCGGAATCCCCGCTCAATGAATGCCTCCAGGCGCAGCCATTCCTTGACCGTGGCATGCAGGGCGGCAACCTGTTTGGCCGCCTCCTCGATTTCGGCGGCAGGTGTGTTTTCGCGGAAGCGGTGGAGATCCTTTTGCAGGGAGATGATCTGGGTGAGTACGTCGTTGGTGCTGGCCTGGTCGGAAAGTATGTGCTTTTGCGGGTCCTGGAGGTAGCGGTTGACCATGGCCGCGAAATCGTCGATCAAGATCCGGGCTGCCCGGATCGGATGAGACTGCGGTGTCATCAGCGTGGGCCGGCGATACGGCCCCGCTTTCAGCACGCTGCTCTTTTTGTCGTCGAGATGCGCGACAGCGAACATGGTGGTGCCCAGCGTGCCTATCACCCTGGAGGCGTCGAGCTGCTCCACGAGCCCGGCCGTGTCCAGCTGCCTGATTGATAATCCGGGGTAGACGAGCGCCCTGTCCGCCGACGCCTCTCGCACCGCGCCGGCCTTGGTCGCCAGCTCACCGGGGGTGGTGACATAGGTCATCGGGTTAAGCGTGTCCACCCAGCCGTTGGCGACCCAGGTTTCCCACTCCTGTTGTATGGCGCTCAGCCGCCAGCGGCGAGGCAGGGCGTAGACTGCCGCCGAGATCCGCAGTCCGGGCTTGAGGCGTTTGAGCGTGGTGGACACGTCCATCACGAACTCGTTGACCTGCTGTATTTTCCAGGCCTGCCAAACCTCGCGCGTGGTGTCATCGAGCCTGTCCAGCGACAGCCCGGTCTCCTTCTCGAAACGGGTGCGGCCCACCCAGTCGTAACCCATCTCCGTGCCCTTGCCGTTGAATGGATAGCGGATGTAGTCGTACTGGACTCCATCTACCGGATAATTCTGCACGATCTCCAGGAGCAGATCCTTGGCGTACTGCCTGGCTTCCGGGTTGGCTGGATCCAGCCAGAACTCCGGCTGCCTGGGCGGCAAAAGCGAACCGTTGGCCGACTCCAGCGCCCAGGTGAAGTCGTGCGTCGAGAGCACCGGTCCGGGATAATCAGGATCGCGACCGACGATCGGGTTGTGCTTGATGTTGCCGACGGCGAAGATCCAGACCCAGGCGTGGATCTCCATCCCCCGCTTGCGGGCCTCCTTGACGGCCTGCCCGAGCGGATCCCAGCCGGCCACGTCAGGGTTTTGCAGCGTCAGCCGGCTGGGGTACATGGCGAAGCCGGCGTTGTTCGTCTCGAAGTAGACCGTGTTCACCCCGGCTTTTTTCAAGCGATCGAATACCGCCGACAGTCCAGCCGGATTCTTGGCGGCGACGATCGTTCCCCGGTCCAGCCACACGCAGCGCGCCTCCACCGGCCTGACCGGCATCGACTGGGCAAAGGCCAGGGAGAAATCATGGCGCGCTCTGGACAGGTCCTCGTCCGCCTGATAGAAGCGCCGGCTGTGGTAGTCCTCGTGGAAAGCCTTCACGCGCGATACCGCCGAGTCGTAGTTTTCCTGGATCATCTTGAAGGGAACCGCCAGATCGGCCTGCCTGGCCGTCTTGATCGCCTCGTCGGTTTGCCGGGTCAGGACGTCGAGGTCCTGGCAGATCTGCTCGTACTCGGCGAAGCTTATCTGCACGGCCGCCTGCTGCGTCACGCCCGGCGAGAGATCCTCCATGGCCAGGGACAACAGCTGGGCGTTTGTGGAGATCTCTCCCTGCGGGCCGGGCGCCCAGGAGAAATAGATGCTGTTGTGCTGCCTGATGATCGCCGAGCCGAGCACGTGCCCGGATCCGTCCTGCCATTTGCCGCTCGCCTTTGCCGTTTCGGCGGCCACGACATCGGCGAAGACGGTGCCTACCGCGAAATCCTGCGTGAGCGGAAGCGGCTCCCTCTGCCAGAGAAGGCTCTCGCCTTCGGTCATCGTCGAGTGCTTCATGACCGTAACGCCGGCTGTCTGGATGATGGCCTGCGCCGCCTGGCTCGGCATGCCACCGCCGTCGGTGATGAGCAAAGTGCCACCGCCCTTGATGTATTCCGTCAGGGCATAGACGGCCTGCGGCGGCAGGTCCACCAGCATCGGCACCAGCACCACCTTGTAGCCGCTGAGCGGCGACTTGCCGCCGGCAAAGTCATCGTCAGCCAGCAGGTCGTAGCGCACGTTCGCCGACTCGAGCGTCTGCTTGAAAGCCAGCCAGTCGTCCTCATAGTTGCCCAGGTGCTGATCTTGAAAGGACTGGGCGCTGCGGTCGCTCTTTATCACCGCCAGCGGTGACGCCGCCTGCGCCGGCGGCGCGAACCAGGAGGTCAGCAAGAAAGCGGTCAAGAAGGCGAACCAGCCGGGAAGCCAGAACCTGAACACGTTTTCCATCCTCCGGCGGGTTGGCTTAGCGCACATATTTGGCCAGACGGTCCAGCTGCCGTTTGCTCTCCCGCTTGCTGATGGCCTCCCTCTTGTCGTAAAGATGCCGGCCGCGGGCGAGCGCGAGATCCACTTTAACCCAGTTTTGCCGGAAATACATCCTCAGGGGGATGATGGTTAAGCCCTTCTCTTGCATGCGTGACTTGATCTTCTGGATCTCTTTGCGGTGCATGAGCAGCCGGCGTTTGCGCAGCGGGTCATGGTTGAAGCGGTTGCCGAAGTCATAGGGCGAGATGTGGCAGTTGTAGAGCCAGAGCTGTCCGTCGTCGACCCGGGCGAAGCTGTCGGCCAGGTTGGCCTTGCCTGCCCGCATCGACTTCACCTCCGTGCCCAGAAGCTCGATTCCCGCCTGAAAGACCTCCAGCACCTCGTAGTCGTGCCGGGCGCGGCGGTTGTCGCAGATAACCTTCACCGGCGGCTTGTCCGCCGGCGCCTGCTCCCTCTTCTTTTCTGCCCTGACCATCTCGGTTCAAATGCCGGCCTGCGGCCGTCCTTCGCGTCTACTGCGCCCTGCATCCATTTTAGTGCGCCGGCGGCTTCCGCTTGCTGCCGCCTCCCGGTGGCCGGCGGTGTTAGAATTGTAACGAGGAGCTGACCGCATTGCGCCGAGAAGATCCATCGTTTGTGCCGGGTGAGCGCTCGATGATCAAGATCGAGCCGCTGTTCGCCACCGATTACGCCCAGGCGCGGGCCCTCATGCGCCTGGAGCCGGCCCCGGCCGCCGGCCACCCGGTGAGCCGGCGCTCGCTTTTCCTGCGCGGTCTGGCTTTCTGGCAGCACTGGCTGCCCGCCCAGCTGCATGTCGCCCCTTCCGTTTATGTGGCCAAGGAGGATGGCGTGGTGCTCGGGCTCATCGTCCTGCGCAGCACCGGAAAATCCAGGCTCTGCTGGCAGGTGGACCACCTGATCGTGCACCCGCACCATCGCGGGCGGGGCATCGCCCAGGAGCTTTTGCGCTACGTGTTCGCCCTCTTCGGAGGGCAGGGGGCAAGCCATTTCGTGGCCGAGGTCTCGGACCTCAATGCGGCGGCGCTCTCCCTTTACGGCTCCTGCGGCTTCCGGCGCTGCGCCAAGGTGGTGCACTATCAGCTCTCGCTCGAGGGCCCGGACGGCGGCGCCCGGGCCGGGGAGGCGGCGCCTTTCCGCCTGGCCAGACCGGGCGACCGGCAGGCGCTTTTCCAGCTCCACCAGGAGTCCCTGCCGCCCGACATCCGCATGATCGTCAATTACTGCCCGGAGGATTTCCAGGTAAGCGAGTTCAGGCTGGAGGGATCGCAGGCCCTGCGCCACCGGGTGATGAGGCGGCAGGGCTGGTTCTGGGTGGCCGAGGACGTGGGCAGGCGCGTGCTCACCGGGGCCGTGCGCGTCTCCGCCCACGACAGCGGCGATTACCGCCTGGAGCTGGCGATCCATCCCGGCTGGACGGAGATGGCCTTCGATCTGGTCGGCTTCAGCCTGCGCCAGCTCCGGCTGAGGGGTGAACCGGCGGTCGTCTCGGTGAAAGCCTTCGACTACCAGGCGAACCTGGCCCAGCAGCTGGAATCCCATGCCATGGAGCGGGTCGGCGACTTCAGCTTCCTGGCCCGCGAGCACTGGGTGCGCGCCAAGTATCCGAGAAAGGCCAAGCAGATAGCCATCCCGGCCATACCGAGCCCGGCGATCAACTTCCCCCTGGCCACGGATTGAGATGATGAAGTTATTGCAAAGTTGAAAGCAAACTTGCGCTCGACCTGATATCTTTTTTCTCTATGCGGGGCGGCTGCCCCTGGTTTGCGTTGCATGTTGACATCCTGTGCGCGGGCTGGGTATGATCGGTGGTTTGTCCCAAGCGGATGCTCGCAAGGAGTACGTCGGTGCCAACCATCAACCAAATGATTCGCCGGGAGCGCGAGAAGGTGACCTACAAAACCAAGTCGCCGGCGCTCAAGCAGTGCCCCCAGCGGCGCGGCGTCTGCACGCAGGTAAAGACGACCACGCCCAAGAAGCCGAATTCGGCCCTGCGGAAGATTGCTCGTGTCCGCCTGACCAACGGCATGGAAGTTACCGCCTACATCCCCGGCGTCGGGCACAACCTGCAGGAGCACTCGGTGGTGCTCGTGCGGGGCGGGCGGGTCAAGGACCTGCCGGGCGTTCGGTATCACATCGTCCGCGGCGCCCTGGATACGGCCGGGGTAAAAGACCGCATGCAGGGTCGCTCCAAGTACGGGGCCAAGAGGCCGAAGGCGGCGGCGAAGAAATAGTGCCCGCAGGCCAGACCGGGGAGGCGAGGAGCCTGCCCGGGTGGAGCGTGTTTACGAGCGGAACGCGAGCGGCGCGAGCCCGGAGCGTTTAAAAAGGAAAGGTCGGAGTCAATGCCAAGAAGAGCAGTAATCGCCAAGAGAGTCCCCCCGCCGGATCCGGTTCACAACAGCCAGCTGATCCAGCGTTTCGTGCACCGCATGATGCAGCGCGGCAAAAAGAGCACCGCCCAGCGCCTGCTCTACGATGCGCTCTCGCTGGTCAAGGACAGGACCAAGCAGGAGCCGATGGAGATCTTCAACAAGGCCGTGAAGAACGTGACCCCGCTGGTCGAGGTGAAGGCGCGCCGCGTCGGAGGCTCGACCTATCAGGTGCCGGTGGAGGTGAAGCAGCAGCGCGGCATGGCGCTGGCCACCGCCTGGATCATCGGCAACAGCCGCAAGCGTGCCGGCCGCACGTTCGCCGAGCGGCTCTCCGCCGAGCTCATCGATGCCTCGGCCGGGACCGGGGCCTCGGTGCGCAAGCGCGATGAGACGCACAAGATGGCCGAGGCCAACAAGGCGTTCGCTCATTATCGCTATTAAAAGGCACGGGCGCAGGCAGCGGCCCCCTGCGCGCTCGCTGCCTTCACGACCCAGCAGCCGCTGCCGGGAAATTTGACGATTTGTCTCAATTTCCCCCACAGGCTCTCCCCGGGGCCCATTACTGCTGGTAGTACATGCTACTTTACATCCCGGACCGGAACCGAACCAACATTGGAGCCCCTCGTGACCTCAACACTCAATCAACCCGACCAGAAAACCCAAACGAACCACAGACCGCAGACAGACAGGAACCCTCAAGATAGGAAGCCCACGAACGTGACCAGGACTGTTTCTCTCAGCGACATTCGCAACATGGGGATCGCCGCCCACATCGACGCCGGCAAGACGACGACGACCGAGCGCATCCTCTTCTACTCTGGATTGATTCACCGCGTGGGCGAGGTTCACGAAGGCACCACGGTCACCGACTGGATGGAGCAGGAGAAGGAGCGCGGCATCACGATCACGGCCGCCGCCATCTCCTCCAGGTGGAAGGGCAAGCACATCAACCTGATCGACACGCCCGGGCACGTCGACTTCACGGTGGAGGTAGAGCGCTCCATGCGCGTTCTCGACGGCGTGATCATCGTGTTGTGCGCGGTCGCCGGCGTGCAGCCGCAGACTCTCACGGTGTGGAAGCAGGCCAACCGCTACGAGGTGCCCCGCATGGTGCTGGTCAACAAGATGGACCGCCAGGGCGCGGACTTCTTCCGCGTGGCCAGGCAGCTGCGCGAGATGCTGCCCGGGCTGCACTCGACCTGGGCCAACGCGCATCCGATCCAGCTACCGATAGGCTCCGAGTCCGGATTCCGGGGCGTGATCGATCTTATCACCGGCAAGGCCTACCTTTACGAGGAGGACGATCCGCTCGGGCGCAGCATTCAAGAGGTGCCGATTCCCGGCGAGTACGCCGAGCAGGCCGAGGAGTACCGGCACAGGCTGGAGGAGGCGATTGTCGAGACCGACGACGACCTCATGCACAAGTACCTGGAAGGGGAGAAGATCTCGGTCGACGAGCTGAAGGCGGCGCTGCGGCGCGCGGTGTGCAACAACCTTATCATCCCGGTCCTCTGCGGCTCGGCCTTCAAGAACAAGGGCGTGCAGCTGATGCTGGATGCCATCGTCGACTACCTGCCCTCGCCGGTCGATGTCAAGTCGATCAAGGGGGTGCTGCCAGACGGCGAGGAGGCCGTGCGCCGCTGCGACGACGACGAGCCGTTCGCCGCGCTCGCCTTCAAGGTGATGAACGATCCCTTCGTCGGCAAGCTGACCTTCCTCCGCGTCTACAGCGGCAAGCTGACGGCCGGCTCCTACGTGCAGAACAGCACCAAGAACAAGCGGGAGCGCATAAGCCGCCTGGTCAGGCTGCAGGCCGACGAGCGCACCGACGTGCAGGAGGCCTACGCCGGCGACATCGTGGCCGCCGTCGGTCTCAAGGACACCTCCACCGGCGACACGCTCTGCGCTGATTCGGCGCCGATCATTCTCGAGTCGATGAACTTCCCCGATCCGGTGATCTCGGTGGCCATCGAGCCCAAGACCAAAGCTGACTCCGACAAGCTCGGCGTGGCTCTTGGCAGGCTCGATGAGGAGGACCCGACCTTCAAGGTCAAAGTGGACCCGGAGACCGGGCAGACGATCATCGCCGGCATGGGCGAGCTGCACCTGGAGATCATCGTCGACCGCCTGCTGCGCGAGTTCAAGGTGGAGGCCAACGTCGGCAAGCCGCAGGTTGCCTACCGCGAGACGGTGCGGCAGCACATCAAGCAGGAAGGCAAGTTCATCCGCCAGTCCGGTGGTCGCGGTCAGTACGGGCACGTGGTGCTGGAGATTGAGCCGCTGCCGCCCGGCGGCGGCTTCGAGTTCGTCAACAAGATCGTCGGCGGCGTCATTCCCAAGGAGTACATCCCGGCCGTCGAGAACGGGATCAAGGACGCCATGGCCGGCGGCGTGCTGGCCGGCTATCCGGTGATCGACACGCGGGTGACGCTGGTCTTCGGCTCCTACCACGAGGTCGACTCCTCGGAAATGGCCTTCCGGACGGCGGCCTCGATCGCCTTCAAGGAGGGATTCATGCGCGCCAAGCCGACCCTGCTCGAGCCTGTGATGCGGGTCGAGGTGGAGGTGCCCGAGGATTACATGGGCGACGTGATAGGCGACCTGTCCAGCCGGCGCGGCCGCGTCGAGGGCATGGAGACCATGGATCACCTCTCCAAGGTGCGCGCCCAGGTTCCGCTGGCCGAGATGTTCGGCTACGCCACCGACATCCGCAACAAGACCCGCGGACAGGGCACCTTCGTCATGGAGCCCTCGCACTACGAAGAGGTTCCCCCCAACATCGCCGAGGCGGTTATCCACCACAGCAAGACCAGGTAGCTGCTGTCAAGAATGTAGGATAATTTGAGGGCCATACCCCCTTATGGCCGGCTCGGGAGGAAGCTATGAAGTACCTGCACAGCGGTTACATCCTCTTCTGCGACAAAGCGGAGCACGAGGATGACGGGCGCGTGGACACCCGCGGGCTGTTCGATTTGTTTGTCGGCAAGAGCCTGCCGCTGCAGATGAACTGCGCCTGGGTGATCGGCTTCGGCACCCCCTACGAGCGGCGCCAGTACAAGGGGCTGGTGGTGCTTGAGGATCCGGACGGCAAAGAGGTCTTCAGCAAGGAGTTCAACGCCAACGATCCCAACGATCTCTTCAAGGGGCACTACATCATGCAGCCGAACATTACCCTCAACCGCGAGGGGCTGTGGACGGCCAAGGTGTTCCTGAAGAACTGGAAAGGCGAGGGCGTCTGGGACATCCAGCGGCAGTTCTGGGTGATGGTGGGCGGCGACGCCCCCCCCGACCCGTAAGCCCGCCTCCGCTGGCCGGGGCAAAGGACCGCCTCAACCCTGCCAGTCCACGTCGGCTGCCTGGGCCTCCGCGCGCAGGCGGAGCGTCTCCTGCGCGGCGACCAGCCGCTTCAGGCAGGCCGTGGTGCGCGAGTGAGCGGGGCCCAGCGCGCCGCGGAGCACGGCAAATGCCGCGCGCAGGCAGCTCTCCTCGGCCGCCGTCATTTTCCTTTCGGCGTAAACATCGGCGAGGGCTATGAGTGCGTAGCCCACCTCGGGATGCTCCCGCCCGAGCACGGCCTCCTTGAGCTCGGCAAGCCGCGTGTACGCGTCGGTGGCCTCCAGGTAGCGCCCCTGCTCGCGGAAGATCTCGGCGAGGGCGCTCGTAATCTCCAGCACCTCCGGCAGCTCACCGGCGTCGTTCGGGTCGAGCCCGGACAGCAACTCCTGATAGTGCCTTTCGGCCTCGGAGTCCCTGCCCTGCACCCGGCACATGAGCGCGATCTCCTTGCGGCAGGCGACGGCGGCGGGGTGATCGGCCGCCAGGCTGCCCTCGACGACGGCCAGGGCCTGCCGGTAGCCCTCCTCGGCCAGGGCGTGCTGGCACTGCACTGCCTGCTGCCGGGCTTGAGCCACAAGGCGCCAGACCAGCGCCGCCGGCTCTTCGCGGCCGCTTGTGCCGTTCGCCTCCGCCGCGCCGGCGGGCAGTCGCTGAAGATTGCCTGGACCCATCGTCCACCCCTCCCCTGCAATCTGTTAATGCCCAAACCGCACCCGGCGATCTACATCCCGCTTGCGAGCGGAGGGCTTTTTTAATAATTGCCCGGCCGGGGGGCGCCATGCCCTAAACGAAGGCCAGGCTGTCGAAGTTGCCGCCCAGGATCTGCCGGCTGTCGGCGCCCAGCCAGCGGTCGAGGATGGTGGCGTAGACGGTGCGGAAGTCGATCTTGAACTTGAGGTCGCCGGCATCCAGATCGGTCAGGCTGGGGTGGTCGCCGTAGACGCCGCCCTTGACCGGGCTGCCCAGGACAAAGACCGGGCCGGCCGTGCCGTGGTCGGTGCCCCTGCCGGCGTTCTCGGATACGCGGCGGCCGAACTCGGAAAAGCAGAGGACAATCACGTCGCGGTCGAGCTGGTGCGCCTCCAGGTCCTTTTGAAACGCGGCCAGACCGTCAGAAAGCTGCTTGAGCAGGGTGCCTTGCTTGCGCGACTGGTTGGCGTGGGTGTCGAAGCTGTCCAGCCCTATGCTGTAGATGCGGGAATTGACACCGCCGGCGATCATCTGGGCGATGAACTTCATGCCGTCCCCGAAGCTGTTGCCCGGGTAGGCGACGGTGCCCTTGTAGCTGCGCACCGACCTGGTGAGAAAGTCAGAGGCCTCCCGGGCATCGAGCCCCACCTTGCGCAGGAGGTCCACGTGCGGGCGCTGGAGATCGAAGCTGGAATAGATGTCGGTGAAGGCGGCCACCTGCGCGTTGCGGTCGTCGGCGTAGCGGGGATCGGTCCGGAAACGAAAGTCGGCGACGCCGGCCACCGAAGGCACGATCACCTTGCTTGCCGACAGCGTCTTGGGAAGCAGCGGGCCGGCGTTGACGGCCGGGAAAAGATGCTCCGCACCGCCGGCGGTGCCAGTATCGGCGAGATCCAGGTAACGCCCCAGCCAGCCCGTGTCTGCGATCCTGTCGGGCTGCGCGGTCTGCCAGATCTCCATGGAGCGAAAGTGGGAGCGGTTGGGATTGGGATAGCCCACAGCCTGGATGACGGCCAGCTTCCCCTGCTTGCAGAGGTCGGCGAATCCGGACATGCTCGGGTGCAGCCCGATCTGTCCGGTGAGCGGCAGCACCTGCTCCGGCTGTATGGCCAGTTGCGGGCGCGCCTGGTAATAGGCGCCCATGCCGCAGGGGATAACGGTATTGAGGCCGTCGTTGCCGCCGCCCATCTGAACGACGACAAGGATCCTCTCCTTGCCCCCGGCCCTGGGCGCGATGGAGGCTGCCTGCGCCGCCAGGGCGAAGATTTGGGGGCCGCTCAGCACGACGCCGAGAACCCCGAGTCCGCTGGTGAGGAAATTTCTGCGAGATACGTTCATGGGAAGCTCCGGATTGTGATGGACACTCAGGCGAGCTGATACGTCGGCAGGGTCATGATCAGGTGGACCAGCCCGCGCAGCTTGGCATCGAGGGTGGTGTCATCGGGAATTGCCGCCAGCGGGCGCCCGGCAAGATCGCTGGAGACGTAGGCGGTGAGCCGCTGGCGGGTTGACGGCGGCACGTCGCCCTCGACGAGCATGGAAAGGAAGTAGTCGACCATCTCCCCGGCGTCCTTGAGCCGCTGGCCGGCGGCAAGCTCGCTGGGGCTTATGTAGCCCTCCAGATCGTTGAACTTCTGCCCGGTGATGCGGGCGGCGAAGTTGAAGCGCTCCATCATGGTGTCGGTGGAGATCCAGGCCGGCCCGCCGTCCCAGCCCTTGACATTCGGCGGCTCGAAGAGGCTCTGTCCCATGCGGGCCATCACCGTGGGCAGGTCGCCGTCCAGGCGCGTCACCTGAAGCGTCTTCAGCGTGCCCACCACCAGCTCGGCCGGGCTCTTGACCTTGGCGTGATAGCACCTTTCGCTCATGAACTCCCGGCTGGTGAAGATCGTCTTCAGCACCGGCTTTATCTGGTAGCCGGTCTGCAGATAGGCGGCGGCCGCCCTGTCCACGAAGGCCGGGTCGGGGTCGTCAAGGGCGAAGAACTTGATGAGCTTGAGCGCCAGGTGCCTGGCCGTGGCCGGCTGGCGGGACAGGATCCTCACCACGTCGTCACCGTTGAGATCGCCCGAGACGCCGAGCAGGGTCTTGTCGCCGTAGTCGTGCTGGTTGCGGTTGAAGCGGAAGGCCGCGGGCGTCCGCTGCCAGCCCGTGAAGGCGCGCGCCGCCTGCTTCACGTCCTGCTCCGTGTAGTTGCCGATGCCCACGGTGAACAGCTCCATCACCTCGCGGGCATAGTTCTCGTTGGGCTTGCCTTTTTTGTTTTGCTGGTTGTCCAGCCAGACGATCATGGCAGGGTCCATGGAGATCCCCAGAAGCAGCTCCTGAAAGTTGCCGAGCGCGTGCTTGCGCATGAGCAGGTTCTGCATGTAGAGCGAGTAGGGCTCGCGCACCTTGGCGAAGGAGGTGGCGAAGTGCCCGTGCCAGAAAAGCGTCATCTTCTCTTCCAGCGGGCGCCGCGTGAAGGCCATGCGGTAGAGCCACCAGCGCTTCAGATCCTCGATGCGCGTGAAATCGAACTGCTGCTGGCCCACGAAATCCTCCAGCTGCGAGTTGTCCACCCGCTGTGGATTGAGCAGCTCCTCCAGCGCCCCCTCGTAACCGAGCGAGTCGTACCGGCTCATCTCCTCGGGCGTGGCGCCGAAGCCGCCGCGTCTCAACAGGTGGCCTATCCAGTTTCGTTCCGTGCTTGCAGTTAACATGATTCGCGACCCCAACTTCTGTTGGCTATCTTTCTTGTCCTTCCGGGGGCCTCGCCGGCCAGCGGCTTCACTCCGGCTGGTCGACTGCGACTCCGGGTAGCATGAGCTGCCCTTTGCGCATCTGCTCGAACTCCTGGAGCTGCTCGCCGGTCATCACCGCCTTCACCTGCTCCCAGACCGCCTGCCTTTTCATCCTCACCTCCGCTGCCAGCTCCTTCATGCGCGCCCGCGTCTCGTCGGGCGACATGGCTGCCGTGGCCCCGGCCGGCGATGGCCCGGCGGCATCAGCCTCCGGCGGCCAGGCCCCCTGGTCGGTCTCGGCGGCGCCCCTGCCCGCCAGCCTGCCGCTGGCGGCGGCGCCCTCGCCCGCCGCTGCCTGCCCGCGCCCGCTCAACTGGCGCTTGAGCGCGCGCAGCTGCCCTACCAGCGGCTCCAGCTCGTTGCGGGAGCTCAGGTAGATCTGGCGGATCTGCTTGCGCTGCTGCGGGGAAAGGGAGGGGATCATGCGCACCTGCTGCAGCGTGGGGATCTCGGCCCCGAGCGCCGCCTTGACGGCGCGCTGCTGCTTGCCCTCCACGAACCCGGGCGTGGCGCCTGCCTCCTCCGGCGGCGGGGCGAAGATGTTGCCGCCGGCCGGCGCTTCCTGCCTTTCGTCGGCAGCCGGCGCCGCCGGGGCGCTCGCTGCGGCGCCGGCCGCCAGCCAGATCGCGAAGGCGGCTGTCGCCAGGCAAAATCTCGTGCCTGCCGCCCGCCTTGTTGTAATTGCTCTTGTCATGGTGGTTGCCTGCCTTCCTTGTGCCTGCCTGCTGCGTTCGCATCGACCGCCTGCTTTAAAAACGACGGGAGCGCCCAAAAAGTTCAATTCCGCAGCTTAGAAATTGCTAATCGACGGCCGGCTCACATCAGGTCGGCGACCAGCACGGCGCCGTCCCAGTCAGGCTCCGGCGGCGTGCGGAGGAACCCGCGGACACGCTCCAGCATGATGGCGGCCGGACGGTCATCCGGCACCAGGCGCAAAAGGATGGTGGAGAACACGCGCTCCGCCTCGGCGAAATTGCGCTCCTCCATGGCCGCCAGCCCCTGCCGGTAAAGCGCTGCCGCCTCCTCCATGGCCCCGGGCAGCTTGCCTTTCGGGCAGAGCAGCTCGTAGATGTACTGGGGCTTGTCGCCCGCCTCGAGCTTGACCTTGTCCAGCTCCCGGATCTCGAAGTGCTCGGAGAGGATCTGCGACGTGCGCTCGGCCACAAGGCACCGCGTTCCATATTTCTTGTTCATGACCTCCAGCAGAAAGGCCAGATCGACGCACCTGCCGATGACACCATATTCGGTGTGCGACTCCGAGCCCATCCGCCCGCAGGAGGCCGGGCCGGTGGAGATGCCGCAGGAAAAGCTCAATGCCTGATTGGAGTTGATGCGCCCCTCCCGCTGCCAGGCGGCGGACAAGGACGCCAGCTGGCCGCCCGCGTCCAGGCAGCAGTCGGCGGCCAGGCGCGCCCCCGAGATCTCCGGAACGGGAAGCGGCGCCCCCCACACGGCCATCAGCCCGTGGTTCGAGACGCGGTTGACCAGCCCGTTGCGCTCGTGGACGCTTGCGGTCATGATGGCAACGCACTGGTCGAGCATGCGGATGGCCGCCTCCGGCGTCTTGTGCTCGATGAGAGGCGTCAGCCCCTGGAGCTGGAATGACAATGTGGTGACGACCGCCGTCTTTCCCTCGAGCCCCAGCTCGCCCAGCCGCCGGCGTTCGATCTCCTCGGCCAGCGCCTGCGGCACCAGGCTGCGAAAGATCCTGGTGTGCTTGCGCCGCTCGTGGACGAAGAAGAGGTTCTGGTCGGTGAGCACGAGCAGCAAGGCCGGAAACGCCACGCCCGCGGTCGGCACCACCACCGGTATCACGCAGCCCAGCCAGGCGAAGGCGGCGAAGGAAAGGGCCAGCCAGATCACCGAGAAGCAGACGACCGAAACCAGCATCCACCACGGCTTGCCCCGCAGCTGCTCCAGGATGCGGGCGGCAAGCAGGGCCACAAAAAAGACGATCAGGATCTGCTCCCACAGATCCGGCTCGGACAGCGGACGCCGGTTCAGGATGTTGGCGATTACATTGGCCTGCAGCTCCACCCCGGACATCGGGCTGGAAAAGCCGGCCGTGGGGGTGAGAAAGCTGTTGAACGGCAGCGCCTGCCGGTGCGGCAGCGCCCCCTGCGGCACCAGCTCCTCGGAAGCCGGGGAGTCCTGGTAGCCGACAAGGACGATCCTGCCGGAAAACGGGTTGGCCACGAAGTGCTTCTCCCAGTCCACCGCCCGCCAGAAGGGAATGGCGGTCACGCTGCCGGCCGGGCCCAGATAATTTATGCGGATGGTGTGTGGAAACCAGCCGCCGGCAAGTGCGAGCCGCTCCTGGCCGTCAACGACGGCCCGGGCCTTTTCCGCCTTCTCGCAAACGCGCAGGCCAAAGGAGTGATAGAAGATGCTCAGGTGTTTGAAGCTCTCCAAGACCAGCGGCGCCCGCCTGACCACCCCGTCCTCGTCCGGCTGCACATCCACGTTGCCGATCGAGCCGGCATCGGAGCCGAGTGCGGACACGAACTCCTCATAGGGGGTGCGATAGAAGTACTGCGTGCGGCCGTTGAAGAGATTGACCCGCACCTCCACGTTGTCAGCCAGCACCACGTTCTTCATCCGCCGGAACTCGTCGGCCAGCGCCCGGTCGTCGCCGTCGGCCGTTGTGCTCCAGGCGAGCGACATGCTGTCCGGCAACACCGCCTTCAGGCGCGGCGAGAGAGCCGCGCTGGCGCCGGCCGAGAGCGGCGACGGCCCGTCGAAGAGCAGATCGAAGGCCACGACCCGGGCCCCGGCTTCCCGCAGGCGCCGGCACAAAAGCGCGTACACCTGGCGCGGCCACGGCAGCGGCATCCCCAGCCGCCGCGCCGACTCGGAATCCACATTGACAAGGACCAGATCCGGCGCAGCCTGGCCGCCGCGCCCGCCCGCCAGCAGGGCGCGCCAGAGGAAGAACTGATCGGACAGGCGCAGCTCCTGACCGGACAGGAAATCATAAAGCAGCGGCGGTCGCCAGGTCAGGACCAGGCAGGCAAACACGGCCACGGCCAGGCAGATGGCCAGCGTCCTGGCCGAGAGGCTGCGGGCAACCGCCTTCCACCAGTGAGAGCTTGTCGTGTTGACGCTGGTCTGCAAGCCGGTAGCCCTGCCGGAACGAAATCACCAGCCATATGCCACGGCCAGGCGGCGGCTAACGGCTCGAGGTTGTCCGGGCAGGGCAAAAATTGGACGGTACTGGACTCGAACCAGTGACCCCCACTATGTCAAAGTGGTGCGCTAC
>JAJPGY010000012.1 GCA_021325555.1 Pseudomonadota bacterium
AAGTGGTGAGCCCACCCTGGGTGCCCGCTTGAACAGCAAGCGGCCCGGGTGGGGTTGATTCTTGTTAGACGCTCGGTCCGCTGCGGAGCCCGGGACTACCAGTCCCCGCGGCGAACGGCCTGGCGGCTCTCGCGGCGGTCGCGGCGGTTGCGCTCCCGCTTGTCGCCCCCATGGACGCCACCGCGGAAGAACGTGCCGCTCTCGAGGTCAGCCTGGCGACGAGCCGCACGATCCATCCGGCGCAGCTCGTCGGACGAGATGCGGATGGTCATCCGCTCCTTGTCCGGCTTGGGCGCCTGGACGACGTGGGTGCGATTGCGCTTTGCCATGATGCTCGTTCCTTTCTCTGAAAAGAAGATACCCACAGGTATGGGAAGAATTTCCTTCGCGGCCGGCTGGCGGGTTGCCGCAAGAACCTGCTCGACCCGGCGGCAACCCGAGCGGAGGCGCAGAGGCCCCGGCGGCTTACGCCGCCAGAAGCCCCTTTGCGGTCAGCCCGGGCAGCAGGTCGCCCCAGTTGGAGATGACGAAGCTTGCCCCGGCCTCGATGAGCGTTTGCGAAGCCTCGGCCCGCTCTTCCTCGGGATAGCTCCCGACGTAGCCGACCACGGTGATTCCCGCCCGCACCGCAGCCAGAACCCCGCTTCTGGAGTCCTCGATGGCCACGGTTTCCGATGCGTCGGCACCGAGCGTCTTCAACGCGTGCAGGTAGATCGCCGGGTCCGGCTTGCTGGTCGGCACCGGCAGCGAGTCGGCAGCGCTGAAGACATGGTCGGCCGGGAAGAACGCCTCCTGACCCGCTGCCTTCAGGCAGGCGCGCAGGCGGCGCAGGGCGCTGGAGGAGACGACCGCCAAGCCGAACTTGCCCTGCACTTCTTGCAGGTGCTCGTTCACGCCGTCGGTCGGCTCCATCTGGGCAGAGAGGACCTCGATAACGCGGTTCTGCTCTTCGAGCACGAGCCTATCCAGCTCGCCATCGCCGAAGGAGAAGTTGTGCTCCCCGGCAAGTTCGGTGATGATGCCCAGGAACGAGCGGCCGACAAAGCGGCTCATGAGCTCGCCGGGGGTGAATCGCTTCTCGACCCCCTTGCGCGCGAGCACCTCATTGACGACAGCACAGCAGGCGCCGAACGCCAGCTTCTCGGTCAGTCCGAGCGTGTTGTCGTAATCGTAAGCAAGAAACTTGATTGGCATGGTCAGTCTCCTTGTAATGTGGTCAGCCGGGAATGGCTTGCTGAGCCACTCCCGGCTGCCGATTCAGGTCACGAGGCGCGCTCCAGCAGAGCTGCGATCGCCTGCTCGACGCCGAGCTTGTCGACCTGGACAAGCGCCCAGGCCAGCTCGTCGACGAAGGCTTCGACAGCCGCCAGCCGGCCGAACCGCGCGTCGTGCACGGTGTCGCCGATTCTGACGAGCAGGGAGCGCAGGACATCCGTCTGCAGGTTCTCCACGCTACCTTGCGCGGAGCGCACGCAGTCGATCACGTTCTCGTACAGCCCTTCGAGCTTCTCGGCATCCGGGTCGGCGACCAGGATCTCCTGATGAAACTCGTCGCGACCGCCGAGGTTGAGAAGCCAGCACGCGGCGACAAACGTCGGCACCGTGAGCACCTTGCCGTCCACCGCGAGCGCGCGCTCGACGGCAGCCAGAACGCGCTCCGAAACCTTGCTTGTCGTGCGGGCCGTGACGCGCTGAACCGTGTCGTTCAGCGCGGGGTCGGACAGCCGGCGCCGGATCGCGGCCATGTAGCGCGACACCTCGTCCGGTTCCCCGGGCAGGAAGGTGGCGAACTCCGTGTGCGCGCGCTCGAGCAGGCTGGCGATGGCGGCGTGGCTCATGGCCTGGTGGATGTAGGTGACACCGAGGCGGATGGCCGGGATGCCGACGATCTGGTGACCGGCGTTGAGGCAGAAGAACTTCCGCTGCCACCAGGCCGAGCAGTCGTCGACAACCTGAACGCCTGCCGCTTCCCAGGGCGGCGTCGGGAACTTGCTCCGCTCGACGACGAGCTGCGTGAAGCTTTCGGTGCCGACGACGACGGTCGTGTCGAAACCGAGGAGCTCCCGAGCGGCCGTGCGGAACTCGTCGGTGGTTTCGGGGGTGATCCGATCCACCAGGGTGACGGGGAAGGACACGTTGGCCTCGATCCAGGCCGCCAGGTCGAGCGGGTTCGAATCGCCGTCGCCCTCGGTTAGCTGGAGCTGCTGGGGCGCGATGAAGTCCAGCAGGCCCTTCTTGAGCGACCGGCTGTTCTCCTCCACGTTGTCCAGCGACATGATGGTGAGCGGGCTTCCCGTCTTGCGACGCTCGGCCAGCCCGCGCATCAGGTACCAGTAGATGGTCTTCGGCGAGTCGGTGCCGGCCAGGTCGTGGGCGACATCCGGGCTCTCCTTGTCGAGGGCGCCGTGGGCCAGGTGGTAGCCCTTGTTCGACACCGTGAGCGTCACCAGCTTGACCCTGGGATCGGCGATCGCGGCGACCACCTTGCTCGGGTCCTCGGGGCCGTACAAGGTCTCGACGATGGGTGCGAGGACGGACGGCAGGCTCTGGCTCCCCTCCCGCTCGACGAGGACGTACAAGCCGTCCTGCTTGCGGAGAGCGGAGATGAGCCTGTCGGACCGCAGGGAGACAGCCACGATCCCCCACTTGCGGTCGTGCCGGAGCACCTCGTCGATGAACGAACCGAGGTGGGCAAGCGAGAAGTTGCCCGCCCCGATGTGGACGATGCCCGGCTCGACCTGGCTGGGGTCGTATTCCGGTACCGTGACGTGACAGGGAAGAGACTTGAGCGTCTCCCGCGAGAGGCGAAGCTGCGCCTGCCCCTGCGAGTCCTGCCCGGTGACCGGAACGCTGGCCGCTGGCTGACTCTGTGCGTGTTCTTGCATAGATATTCCTCCAAACTGTGAAAAGGTTTGGTCCCCCGGGCGACCGCTCGAGGGACCTGCCGAGACACAGCGGTGTGCTTGCCGCACCGTTGCCGTAATTGCTAAAAATCCCCAGCCAGGCGGAGTCTGGCCGGACTGTGAGCGTGCGCCCGCAGGCAAATCAGAGCCCGAGTAGCTTTTGGCTACTTAGTGGGTGGGGAAATTTAGCGATTACTGACTCAGGTGGTGCCGCGTTTACCGCCGAGAAACTGTTGTGTGTTGAAACGTGTTTTGACCCTAAGAGAAAACGTCTTGTCAAGCAAACAAACAGGCGCGGATCTTGGCCTTATGTGGAGATTAATAGTGGGGGGATTCCCCTCCGCCCGCGTCTTAACAATTGAGCGAGCTGTCGTTGGCGGCTCGGGTTACAATTTCACAAACCAAAGCCCAGCACCATATTTCCAACGAGCAGCAGCCAATGACGAACATCACCTCTCAACCGGTTTCCAATGCCCTCCTGAAAAACCCGCCGGCCGGCGTGAAGTGCCCGCAGTACGACCGCGCGTCTTTGAGCGAGGGCTTTCTGCACATAGGGGTCGGTGGCTTTCACCGCTCGCACCAGGCTCTTTACATCGACGAGCTCATCGAGCTGCACGGGCAGAAACAGTGGGCAATCTGCGGGGTGGGGATCATGCCGCAGGATGAGGCGGTGAGCCGTGCCATGACCTCGCAGGATTGCCTGTACACGCTGGTTGAGCGGGCCGGTAAGGACAGCACGGCTCGCATCATCGGCTCCATGAAGGGATACATATTCGGCTACAGGGATCCGGAAGCGGTCTTTGCCAGGATGGCCGATCCGGCGATCAAGATCGTCACGCTCACGGCCACGGAGGGCGGCTACTGTTTCCATCAAGGAACAGGCGAGCTGGACCTGAAGAACAGTGGCGTCGACAACGACCTGCGCAACCCGGGCAAGCCCCGGACCATCTTCGGGTATCTGGCCGAAGGGCTGGACAGGCGCCGCAAGGCAGGCGTGGCGCCCTTTACCGCCCTGTCCTGCGACAACCTGCAGGGGAACGGACATGTGTTGAAGCGAACGCTCATCGCCTTCCTGACGGAGCGCGATCCGGCTCTGGCGCAGTGGGTGGAGAAGAATGTGGCCTTTCCAAACTGCATGGTGGACCGCATCACGCCGGCGACCACGGATGCCGAAAGGGAGTTGGTGCGCACCACATTCGGTATCGAGGACGCCTGCCCGGTGGTGTCGGAAGCGTTCCGCCAGTGGGTGGTTGAGGACGACTTTTGCAACGGCAGGCCGCCGCTGGAGAAGGTCGGGGTACAGCTGACCTCGGACGTCGCCCCGTACGAGAAGATGAAGATCCGCTTGCTGAACGCCACACACTCGGCGATGGGCTATCTCGGCTACCTGTGCGGCTACCGCTACATTCATGACGTGGCGCAGGCCTCGGAGTTCGTTCCTTACCTCACGAGCCTCATGGATGAGGAGGTGACGCCGCTTATCGGCGCCGTGCCCGGGATCGACCTTGCCGAATACAAGCGCAGCCTGATGGAGCGCTTTGCCAACGAGGCCATAAGGGATCAGGTCCTGCGCATATGCATGGACGGCTCGGCGAAGATGCCGAAGTTCATCCTGCCCTCGATCGCCGAGCAGCTGGACCGCAACGGTCCGATCCGCAAGCTGACGCTTTGCGTCGCCAGCTGGATCCGTTTCTTAGCCGGCAGGGACGAGGAGGGAAA
Organism: Pseudomonadota bacterium; assembly: GCA_021325555.1. Taxonomy (GTDB): domain Bacteria; phylum Cyanobacteriota; class Vampirovibrionia; order Obscuribacterales; family Obscuribacteraceae; genus JAJPGY01. The sequence goes on from JAJPGY010000012.1 coordinate 4,623, forward strand.
CGAGATCCCGCTTGTCGATCCCCAGGGCGAGCGCCTGGCCAGGGTCGTTCGCGACAACGCTCGCGACCCCAGGCCGTTCCTGCAGTTGAGCGATATCTTCGGCGACCTGGGCAGATCGCCGCGCTTCGTCGCGGAAGTCGAGCTCATTTTGAACTCGCTCTACGACAAAGGCGCCCGCAAGACGCTGGCCGAGTTCGGCTGCTCGAAATAATCTGCCGCGCAGGCCGGGGCGTACTCTCACGCGCCGGGAAAGGCGCTTCCACCATCTCCCCGTGTCCGCTATTCAGTTGTCCTTCAGGGCTCCGTTCAATTTCGGGTTGCCGATCCGAGCGACGAGATCTGATGCGCTTTCCGCGACTTCAAAAATGAACCGACCAGAGACCCGCTCTCAAACGGAGCACCCTCGATCTAATCGATAGGGGCAACGTTAAGCAAAGTTCCCTTTGCGGCATCTTGAGATGTCGCAAAGGCGGCGCGCGGCCGTGATTATCGCCATCTTGGCAACACGGTTCTTGAATCGAATTGCGCTGTCAAGCACGATCTTTCGCCGGTGTTACAGGTGAGCGAGGCTGCTCCAGCGGCACGATGAAAAGAGGTGGAAAAGCCGACGATCGGCACGCCAGTTTTTTGGGTGACTTCCGGTGTCGCCGGCCTTGCCCGAGCGCTTGCGCTAGGTGTTAAGGACCGAGATCAGTGGGACAAACACGCGTGTTGATCACCGCTTTACGAACCGCCCGCGGGCATGGCATTTGTCCACCGGAAACAGATGCAGCCCCCTGCGCCGGGCGCTTTCTTTCCCGACCAAAAAGAGAGCTGCGCGCCCGGCCGCGGGATCTCGGACATGCCTTAAAGCTCGCTTCTCCCTATTGAGATCAGGGGGTCCGGAAGTGTAGGGTGACCCTACTTGTCACTTTCCGAACACTCTTTTCTCAATAGCGATCCCCGCCAACATAACCCTGTAAAAGCTTCGGGCAACTGGTAGCCAATCTTCGGATTGACCGGGGGGGTCCATCTGCCGACCGAACAGCCGTCGCTGTCTCGGCCGGCTCGTTTTGCTGCGCGTGTTTCGCGCCTCTTACCAGTCATCGCCAGGTTTCGCGCCAGCGCGCCCGGCGAATTCTCAAGCCGGCCTTCGGGCCGAGAAGGAGACTGCCATGTCCAAGAAGAGTTCCAAGCGCGCAGGCGCCCAGACGCAGGTCTGGGATCAAGTCCCGGCGCACCATCTGGCGCTGTTCCACAAGCGTCGTGCCGAGCAGATCGAGCGGCAGAAGGCCGAGAAGGTCATCTACCCGCCCAAGGAGAAGCTGCCGGTTCTCACCGAGCTGCACATCCAGAAGCTCGGCTTCACCGACCACGATCTTCACGACATCCTCGGCAGCGGCTTGCCTGCGGCGAAGGCCAAGGGCAAGGGCAGCGGCGGCAAGGGGGGCGGCGGCAGAAAGCTGCCAAACCCTAACGTCGTCGCCACCGAGGTGAAGGCCGAGATCGCCAAGTCCGGTCTCACGCCGGTCGGCATGGATGGCGATGTGGTCTGGGGCGAGCACAACCTGGAGTTCTGCGACAAGTCCAAGGTCCAGTACTTCGACGACGCCTACAAGGCGATCATCCCGCTCGCCCACATCTGGCTGCTCGCCGAGGTGTCCGCGGACGGCGTCGCCGAGCTCGCCAAGATCACCGGCTACGTCGGCTTCTGTGGCGACGAGAACTCCCGCGGTCAGGCTTCCGGCATCCTCATCCACCCCGATCGCTTCGAGGTGATGGGCGAGATGGAGCAGATCGACATCACCAACATCCAGGGCACGCAGGACCTGCGCAAGGCCCCGATCGTCCACCTCAAGGACAAGGGTACGCGCACGGACTCTGCCACCGGCGAGAAGATCACCGGTGAGCAGTTCTGGGCTTGCTCAGTGCATCTCAAGTCGATGCGCGGCGGCGAGCAGGTCACGGCCTCCATCCGCAAGCAGCAGGCCGACATCCTGGCCCGCGAGCTTTCCGGTGCCGGCTGTGTGGGGGGCGACTGGAACTGCAAGTTCCCGAACGCCTTCTCGCAGGACCTTGTGTCGCTCAAGAACGCGGGGTTCATCCTCGACGATCCGACCAACAACCTGTGGACGCAGGCGATGGGGAGCTGGCTGGATGCCTTCCTCACGCTCGACGTTCCCAAGGCGCTGGGCAAGATGACCATCATCAAGTGGTGGCAGAAGCTCAGCTCGGGGCGCGCCTTCACCGATCACGCCATGGTGACGTCGAAGTAACCCTTCGAGTCGCCTAGCCTGGTTCGAAAGGCGAGCCCTCTTACCACCGGGGTGCGGCAGGGCGATCACCGCTCTGCGCCACCCCCTCAATCTCTTGCCTCTTGTGAGGCGTGAGGTGTCTGATGGCAACAACGACGAAAAGCGGGCTGCGAGCCCGTCTGAAGGCGTACTTCATGCGCGGCTTGCTGGTCATGACGCCGATTGCGGTCATATGCATCCTCTTCCGGTTTGTCTATGACCTGCTCGACAGCTGGATTGGCCCGCTCGCCGCCTTGCTTGTCCGCTCCACCGTGCCGGCTGCCTGGCTCGGACCGTTCAAGGATGGCAACATCCCCGGTTTGAGCCTGGTTGTCTTCACGGCTTTGCTTGTCGCGCTCGGCCTTGTCGGCTCGGCGCGCGTGGGTCGACGGGGTCTCCGCCTCATCGACGCGCTGTTCGAGTCGATTCCGGGGGTGCGCGTCATCTACACGACCGTCCACAAGTTAGTCCTGTCGATAGGCGACGCCGACCAGCGCAAGTTCAAGCGCGCCGTGTTCATCAAGCACGGCGGCACCGACATCCTCACCCTGCAAACGAGCGAGTTCGTGGATCAGGTTACCGGGGTCAAACACCTGGTGGTCTGGTGGCCTCACACGCCGAACATGAGCTCGGGCTTCCTGCTCACGCCTCGTGAGGATGAAGCCGTGGATGCCGGTCTCACCCCCGACCAGTTGATGGCTATCGAGCTGTCGCTGGGCGCCTTGATGCCGCCTGCTCTCACCGTCACCGCTCCCCGCACCGGGGATGGTGGCAGATAGCCGGCGCGGAAAAACGTGCACGTAGCTGTCTCAAGGTTTTGTGCTCGGCAACCGTTGCCGCAGCACCAATCATCAACTCTGTTAACCCGGCACGAGTTGCCGGAGCAAGGAGAACTTCCATGTCAGCGAAAGCCATCTATTTCGACCAGACCCGCAAGGACTACCTGTTCGACACGCAGTCCGTCCGCACCGAGCAGATCGGCCGGAAGATCGCCAACGCCCTGAGCAACGGCCAGGAGTTCGTCGAGTTCAACTGCCTCACGGTCAGTGTGAACTACCTCCTGGAGATGCTCCGGTTCGTGGGCAAGCACGGCTGGTTCTGCGACCGGTTCGACCTGTGCGTCGAGGACCACGAGTTCGACCGCAACCGCATCACCCCCGGCGCCAACTGGGCCGAGGTCCAGCGGTTGCGCTCGGAGGTCCGCGAGCTGACCAAGCATGTTCGGCTGGCCAGGGCGGCTCACTACGAGTCGGACGCGGTCCGGCTCGAGGGCGAGATCCGCGAGAAGCGCGGGCGCATCCGCGAGCTGCTCAGCGGCAAGTAGTCGGCGCCACGAGCGCCGGCTGTCGCCGTGTCAACAACGAGACGGGGTCCGGCTTTCGGGCCGGACCCCTTCGATTTTTCTGCTTTAACCGCATCGAAAAGGAGGGGATATGCAATGTTTCCCCGATGCTTTTTGTCCTTTTTGTTACTTCTTGGCAGCCTCGCCCCGGCCTTCCCTCCGGCAGCAGGCTCGACGGTAGCGCTCCTGCAGGCAAGGGCGCCGGCCGTCACCGAGCGCCTGTGGCCTGCCGGCGGGGCGGTTTATTACTCGTTGCGTGCCAGCAACGGCTCCCTGGTGCATGTCGTCGACGTGGACATGAAGTCCGGCCAATGGCAGCTCAAGCCGGTCGCCTACTCGTCGCTCACGCGCACATCGACGGCTGCTCGAAGGGAGCGGGCGTCGGCCGCGGTCAATGGGGGCTTTTTTGACCCGACCACCGGCGCCAGCGTCAGCTTCGTCATCATAGACGGGCGCAGGGTGACCAACCCCGCGGCGCGCACCGACATCGCCAGGCGCCGTGATCTGTCTGGCTACCGCCAGGCAATCTTCAACCGTTCCGAGCTTCGCGTGCTCGTCGACCGGGACGGCAACCAGTTGATTCAAATCGTTCGTCACAAAGACCCTCTGCCGTCAGGCTACAGGCTCCTGCATTCGCTCCAGGGCGGACCTCAGCTCCTGCCTTCCCTGACGATTTCTCAGGAAGCTTTTGTGAGGACCGATTCGCAGGGCAGGAGAGATGACCCTATCCGTGCCTACTCCGGCGCGGCGCGCACGGCCGTCGGCGTCACCGCCAGCGGCCATGTCGTGCTTGTCGCCGTGGAAGGACCGGAGCAGGGTGGAGGCTCTCCCGGCGTGTCGCTCGCCGAGCTCGCCTCGATCATGAGGGCGCTTGGCTGCGTGCAGGCAGTAAATCTGGACGGCGGTCACTCGACGGCCATGTTCGTTCGCACCGGCCGCGCCGTTCCGGGGAAGTCTCCGGCCGGGCGCGTGGTGTGTGGGCGGCGTCCGGATTCGTTCGTGAAGAGCGTGCTTGTCCTGGTGCCGGTCGGGGCAGGGCGGCGACCACTCGATAAGCAATGACCATTTCGGCTGGCGGTGGCCGCCGTGGTCGTGCACCTGGTGGTCTCCAGGCTCGTCAAGCTGCCCGCAGCTTCCGGCCTCGCTGCCAGAGCCGATACCGCCGGCGGTGGCGACACACCGGGCTACCGCATTCCCGTGATCAAGCTGCCCCCCGATGGCGACTGCGTTGACGAGGACTCAAGGAAAGCCCCCCTGCAGCTGTTCAACCTGGCGCCTGGCGCCCTCCAGCAAGTGAGGAGAACCATGCTGAAGCCTATTCGGCGGCAGCCTGGCGCCGAGATCGCTGTCGTCCTGGGAGGTGGACTCCTGGACGACGGCCGAACCCCGGCGCAGGCGACCGCCTTGCGTGCCCGGGCAGCGCTCGAGCTGGCCCGGACGCGCCCGCAATTGAAGGTCATTGTTCTGTCCGGCAAGGGTGCGCCCGGCCGGCTGCTCAAGACCACCGAGGCAGCGGCGATGCGGCGAGTGCTTCGCCAGCATGGCATCCGGCGAAAGCAGATCCTCCTCGAGGACGAGTCGCTGGACACCATCGGCAACGCCGTGCTCGTCGCTGCCCGGCATCTCCACGGGTTGAGCCCGCGCCGGCTCTACCTGATCACCTCGCCGTTTCACATGGAGCGGGCGCTTTTCATGTTCAGGCACGTGCTCGGTGGCGCCTGGGAGGTCATCGGCTATCCGTGCGCCGTCGCGGCCGATGACGCCGGGCGCGCGGCCGGCGAGCCGGGCGGCATGGCCTGGGCGCGGGAGTTCTTCGCCGGCATCGAGCCCGGCGACCTTGCCGCCGTAATTGCGCGGCTTTTCGAGTACGGCAAGCCGTACTACCGGACGCTGAGGCGGCTCCGCCGCGTCGCTCGCCGGCTGGAGAAGCGCTCCCGCGGCTGACGGACGGCATGGGGACCGGTTGCCGGTTGCCGTGCTTCCCGGCCGCAGGCGCGCTCAGCCGGGGGACGAGGAGGGTCGCCGCCGCAGACGCCGGTTTAGACGTGAAGGGTTGGCAGGCAGCAGGGGTGTTCACAGAGACATCCCTGCTGCCCCACTCCCCGGCCAGATTCAAACACTGAAAAATTTTTGTTTTTTATGCTATAGTATATAGTAACACCCTGAAAAATGCAAAAAGAGCGGGGCGGCATGCTACGGGCAGGGGGCACCGTGGCCTTACAGGTGAGCTTCCAGTGCTTCTCGCACGCCCACCTCAGGCCACGGTGCCATCCTGCCTTGACTGGAGCCGAAGAAGACAGAGCGCTGCCACGGCGCAGAGAACGGCACAGACTGCCAGCGTGGCAGGCGCGCCGAAGAGCCTCGCGCACCAGCCGACAACAAGGTTTCCTGCCGCCTCGGCACCCGACATGATCATGAGCATGATGCTTCTTGTCCGGCCGCGAAGCTCCGCAGGGACAGCAAGCTGAACCATGGAGTTGTTGGCCGTGAGCAGGCTGTTCAACGAGCAGCCGATCAGCACCATGAGACAAAGCGAGAGCGGGGCCCAGGCTGACAGCGCGAAGGCGGCGAGCAGGGCGGCAAATACCAGCATCAGCCGGTTGAGATGCCGCTGCCCGACTGAGCTCTCTGATTTGAAGCGGTTGGCCAGGATGAGCGCGCCGGCGGCTGCACCGATTGTCTCGGCGGCATTTAGAAGCCCCAGCGTGGTCGAGCCGCCCGCAAGCACGTCGGTGGCGAAGACCGGCAGCAGGATGAAGAACTGGGTCCCGGTCAGGAAGACAGCCGCCGTCTGCAGGAAGGTCGTCCGGACCTGCTGGTTGCGCCAGATAATGCTTACGACCTGACGGTTAGAGACACGGTCGCGCCTGGTGGAGGCGGTTTCGTCTGCGCCGCTTTCCTGGCGCCTGCTCCCGGTCTTGATCATGACCAGCGCCGTCAGGGCAGCAACAAAGCTGGCCGCATCGATCACGAAGCAGGTGCCGGCGCCGGCAGTGGCGATCAGCACGCCGCCCAGGGCATAGCCAAGCGTCCTCGAGGCGATGGTGAGCGATGAGGAGATGCTCTGCGCATTGGCCAGCGCCTCGCGCCCGGCAAGCGTGGAGACAAAGGCCTGACGCGCCGGCAGATCGAAGGCCATGCGAGTGCCGGTCAGGCAGGACATCCCGATGAGCTGCCAGGGCGCTATGTGCCCGGTGAATATGAGGATGGCCACGAGAGCCGATTGGATTGCGCCTGCCGTCTCGCTGGTCATGAGGATTTTGCGCCTGTCGAGGAGATCGGCCAGCCAACCGCCGCCAAAACCGACAAGCAACATCGGCGCCAGGCTCATGACACCGCACAAGGCAAGCAGCCTGGCGTCATGCGTCATGGCGTAGACGAGCCACGAAAAGGCGACAGTCTGCATGCCGGAGCCGCAGTACGAGATGGTCTCGCCTGTGACGTAGCAACGGAAGTTTCGGCTGGAAAGGGAGAGGAAGGTCTGTCGCGCCTGCCTGCGAAGCGCAGAGCAAGCGGCATCGAATCGTGCCATGGTGAAGTCTCCTTCGGGCTCGCTCTGCGCGCGGTTAAAGCGCGAAAGGTTTGGAAAAGAGGGCAGCGGAAGGGAGACGTCGATCTGTCTCTCTTCCGCAAGCAGATGGCTGAGCACCCGCGCCGTCAGGCAAGCCGCGAGAGAAAGCTGGAGAGCTTTCGCTTGAACAGCTCGGCATCGCCGGCGGAGTGCTGCATGTGGTCGGAGTTGGGCAGGTGCACCAGCTCCTTTGGCTCGGCGGCCGCCTCATAGAGCTCGACCGAGTGGTCCACGGGGACGATGTCGTCGAGCTTGCCGTGGACGAGCAGGAGAGGCGGATGCGGCCGCTTCAAGATCTGCTTGTTGTCCAGTCGCCGGGCGGGGAAGAGCCAGGACGGGTAGAGCCGCAAGAACGGCACCGTCTCCTTGCTGATCCGCTCGAGCGATGAGAAGCCGGAGTGCAAAACGATTGCGGCGGCGTCCCGCTGAGAGGCGATGTACGTTGTCACGCCCGTTCCCAGCGATTCTCCAAAGAGAACCAGATTTTCCGGACCGTAACCAAGGTAGTGGACCAGGTAGTCGTAAGCCGCGACCCCGTCTTCGCAGATCGAGCGAAGCGAGGGCGTCGCTGTGCTGCAGCCGAAGCCGCGGTATTCGTACGTGAACACCGAAGCGCCGCTGTCCAGCAGAAGCGTCACCAGGTCCAGGCTCTTGGCGATGTAGCTCGCCCTGCCGAGGTTGAGCAGAAAAATCCTGGGGCTCGCCGGGTTGAGGAAGAGCCAGCCGCGTAGCGCCGTTCCGTCATTGGCCGGGATGGAGACTTCATAGTTCCTGACACCCGGATATGACGTCGTCGGCACGCAGCTGCCTGGCTCCCGCGGACCGAAGAGCTTGGACTCGTAGAATCGTCGGATCATCCGCGGGCTGAGCCCCAGCCAGACAACGAGGCTGAGCAGGGCAATGCCCACGAACAGTGGAAGATTCATTTTGTCTCGCTTTCCTCCATGAGCTCGATCACGTAGCTGCCGAGCCCGTATCTGGCCGCGTACATGTGGAAGTCGCGCACGGCCAGCGGACGCGAATCGCAGTAAGGCGTGTTGCAGGCGCGCTCCACCAGCTCCAGCCGCGCCTCCGGGTAGAGGCGGTTGAGCCCGAGCATGGTGAAGAAAACGCAGATGTCCGTGTTGACCCCGCAGACGCGGAAGCGGTCGGTCGCCAGTCCGAGGACCGCGCAGACCTCCTCCACCTGGTGAGCGCCCGAGTGGGCCCAGTTGGGGTCGTCACGGCGGTACTGCTTGCGCTCGACCCACCACAGCCCGGGCTCGTAGTCGCGCACCGGTGCCAGCAGCCGCTGGTCGGTGGCCCCGTACTCCTCGGGCTTGGCCTCGACGAAGACGATCGCCATACGCGGGCCATCGCCTTGCGGATCTCGTCGGCTACGCCGGTGATCGTGCGCTCGTCCTGACTGGCGGAGAACCCCGGCTGCATGTCCACGATCACGAGCGTGTACGGCACAGCCGCCACGCCCGAAAGGATGTTGCTCATGTTTGCTCCTTCGGGTAGGCGGCCGTGCCGCGTTTGTTAGAGGTGCTACTGCCCAGCCGTCTCCACTGGGATGACGGTGCCGCCACCGCGGTTGGACACCCTGGCGCCGGGCTCGGCGTGGATGGTCACACCGGCGCTCCAGGCGCAGACGTTCGAGCCTGCGTGGGCGCGGATGACCGCCTCTTCCCAGCCGTCGCAGCGGGAGCCGGCCTCGGCCACGACCTCGCTGTGGTCGTCGGCGAGGACGGTTTGGCCTGCGGCTGCGGTGAACTTGTCGTTGCCGCTGACGGTGACGATCGGGTTTTTCTCTTGCTGAGTCATTGGTCTTTCCTTGAGACTCGGGCGAAGGGCAGGAGGTCCTTCGCAAGACGGAACTAAGGTTAATCAGGTGATGTCGATGAGCCGGTACTCTTCGACGAGCCCGGTGGAGCCGCAACGCGAGGCCGCGCGCAAGGCCCGCACCCGGGCTTTGTGCAGAGCCACAGCGGCATCTCCCCACTGGGTTTTGTGAGCCCTGATCGCGGCTGCGACGTCGGGCCAGACAGCATCGACCTGCACGAAGCAATTTGCCTCGTGAGGCGCTTGCAGATCGTCGGCGAACCAGAGGACCCGCCTGACGCTGTGACCGGCAAGCGGCTGGCGCCAGAACTGCCACCATGGCACCACTTCTGCCTGGCGTGCTCCCGGGTAGACGGCGTCCCATACAGCCAGGGCGCCGTAACGGTGATCGGGATGTTCGGGGCCCCAGGAGACCGTGGTCAGATTGGCGGGGCAGAAGGTGATCACCACGGAGGGCCGGTAGGCGCGGAGCAGATTTTCCATGCGCTTCGTGAGCCTGCCCCTCGCGTACTCCTTCTGCAGGCTGCCGTCCTTCAAGCGGAGGAAGGCGACCTCTCGTACGCCCACAATCCGAGCGGACTGGCGTTGCTCCTCTTCCCGCACGGGTGCGAGACCGGCACGCTCGCCACTGGTTGCCACCACGTAGATAACCTCGACGCCGGTCGCGGTGAGCGAGCGAACGAGACCCGAGGCGTGAAAGTCGATGTCATCGGGATGAAAGCCGATGCAGAGCACGGGGCCGTCATCTCTCTTGAGGTGCTCGAGATGGAGTCGTCTCGGCGGCGCAGGCATGCCGGCGCCCTCCTTTCGCTTAACGTTGCCCTCGATCGCCTGCCGGGCCGGGCGCGATCCAGGAAACCGCCCGTGCCGGTTAGACACCGGCTCGGACGATCCCTGGGATTCGCGACCAGCCCCTAGCGGTCTAGCGCGGGGTTGGTGTACAGCAGGCGCCGGCCGGCGCTCCTGAGCGCGTTGCCGCGCTTGCGAATGCCATCTGCGCGCACCGCGTACAGCACGGCGCTGTAGCGGCCGCCAAAGCTGGTCAGCCGTTGCGACAGGCGTCGCAGGCTGGCAGCCTTGCTGAGATGGCTTTCCGCCTCGCCCAGAAGCCTCTGCGCCTCTCCCCAGCGGGGACCGGGCGTCGGCTGGTCCGGGTTGAACTGGTGGTCATCGGTGTCCTCGAGGACATCGATGAACCAGCCGTGCTCGTCCGTCCAGGTGAGCATCCGGCTGACGTAGGCTGCCGAGACGGTGACGCCGCCCTGACAGACCTGGTCGATGCCGAAACGCGAGCCCTGGGCGATGAGCATGGCCAGCTCCGAGCCGGTGTAAGGCCCTTCGCCGTCGAAGAAGAACGACTGACGCGTCGGGTCGTAACGAATGACGTTCTCTGACATTGAACCTCCTGGGTCTGGGACGTCTTTCGGATTGATTGAAGAGATTCATGCAGGGGGTCAAACCTCGGCCCCGACTGCATCGTTATTTGTCGCTCGGCGACTGCGGTAGCAGGGTGCCCAGCGACACTGCGTACCGGAGAACATCCTCCGGCTCCAGGTCGGCGACGACCTGATCCTCCCGCACCTGCACCAGCGATCCGCCGGTGGGCACAGGGCTTGCCGGGATGAGGACGACCAACCACTTGGTGCCGTCGGCATCCTCATACTCGTTGGTTACGAGCCCGGCGTAGCGAAGGCCGATGCCCTTCCACTCGTAGAGAACACCGCGCTGGAATTGCTGGGTTCTCGAGCTGCCGGTCAGGCTGGTCACCCGGCTGGCGGCCGAGTAGACGAAGCTGACCAGCGGGATGGCGTGGAAGACGCGGTCCACCACCCGGACAACCTTCTGCACAGGCTTCCAGGAGGTAGCGAGCCCGATCGCGACCAGAACGGCGCTCGACAGCACGAGCTCGAAGATGGCGATCACTGCCGGGCTGTGCGGCCAGCCCCTGGGGATGAATCCTTGCACCAGCGGGGCGAACAGGTCGGTGAGCCCGGACAGCAAGAAGTTGTAGACGAGAACGACGGCGAACAGCGAGACCACGAACGGAGCCGCTACCATGAGGCCCCGGACCAGGTACGTCCGCATCGTTCCTTTTAGCTTTCTCATGGCAGACTCCTTCGGGTGCCGTAAGCGGGCGCAGGGAGCAGGCTGGATGCCCGCCGCCCTGCGCGTTTGCGTAGACCCCGGACTAGCCGATACGGCCGCAGGTGAAAACCGACAGCGCCGCGGCAAGCCGCCTGCGCCAGGTGTTGCTCTTGCGGCCGGGGGCCGACCGGTTCGGGGTTGGTGTAAATCCGAGCGGGGCTTGTGTCCTTCGACGGGCCCTTGCTCGTGCCGCTGCTACCGCGTATGCGTAGAACAGCATCAGGCGATGTCTCCTTGTGGATTGGTCTCCGGCGCCACCGCGGACGCGGTTACCGGCACCAGGCCAGGCAGTAGCCGGGGCGGTAGGTGTCGGTGTTGCCGCGCACGGTGCCGTCGGGCAGGTGCCAGAGAGCCCAGCCGCTCAAGGCGACGTCGGCCCCCTCTGGCGCGTGGATCTGTGCTTCGCCGTAGGCACGCACGCGCACGCCGTGTCCGGCGTGAACGACGGCGCGCTTCTCGGCGACGACGAGCGTGCCGGGAACATCGCAGTACACCGTGCCGCCGCTGGCGCGCACCGTGCACTTGACGTGGGCGCGCAGGGTAGCGTTGCCCCAGATCCAGACCTCTTCGGCCACCTCGTCGTAGAGGTCGACCTCGGCGTCACCCCAGATGAACAGGATGCGGGTCTTGCCGCTGATTTGCACCCTGGCCGTGCCGCCGATGTCGAAAGACTCGCCATCGCGGAAAGGCCTGGCGCCTTCTGACCAGCCGAGCTTGTGCTCGCCGGACGTGATTGAGATTGACATGCTGCCCTCCTTTCGGCAGCTTGCCGTCCCGCGTCGTAGAGTGAGCAAGGCCTTCCCGAAAGAAAGACTTGCTCACGCTAATGAGCGCGGGAACGAACGAGTTGGGTGGGTTGCGGGCATATTTTGGTTGAGCGCAGCATGGTGGCGGGCAGCAATGCCCGCCACCATTGCCGCGAAGACCCCATATCTGCGCCCCCGAGTTGCCGGGGGCAGAGGATGGAGTCTCCTAGAAGCTCCGGCAGCAGGAGCCGGCCATGTGGTCCTTGCGGGCCCACGTGTGGACGGCGCCGTCGGTGCTCACCGAGAAGGGCTCCCAGCCGTGGGCCTTGGCACCCTTCTTGTCCTCGTCCTTGTTGACGATGACATCTGCCGTGGTCTTGAACGGGTCGTCCTCGAGCGACTTGACGTACTCGGCCTCGATCTCCCTGGCTGTCGCAGCGATCTCGGGGTGATCGGCCAGGTAGCCCTCGCCGTCACAGCCCGGGAAGTACTGCTCCAGGAAAGCGTAGATCTCGTCGCCGTCCATCTCCTCGCGCTCGAGAAGCAGCTCGGAGAAGGCCTCGACGGCTTCCTTGTTGTGGCGCACGAAAGCCCGAACCAGGGCCATCTCGCGCTGCAACATGCGGTTGACCTTGGTGACAGGCACGGCGCCGCCGCCGATGGCCATGGCCGAGACCAGCATGTCATCCATGCCGTAGACCATGATCATCTGAGCGGAAGTCATTGTCGCCGCCGCCAGGTCACCGGAGAAGCCGCTCATCGGCTCGCCGAGGATCTCAATCTCGACCGCCCGGGAGGCGAGCGCCACCCGGATGTCGTTGATAAGCTCCTGGCGAGTGACGGTGTGCCGCTCGTTCTCGAAGGCCGAGGCGACAAGCCCCAGCGCCCGATCGCGGCGGATGATCGTCGCGTACTCCACCTTCATGTGCTTGCGGAAGAGCGCGCCTACGATCGCGTGACCGCCCTCGTGGTAGGCCACGCGCCGGTTCTCGTGCCTGGGCATGGAACGCAGCGGCTGCTTGACGCCGAACGACTTCGTGCGCCGCGCAGCCTCGATGTCGGCCATGGTGACCGCATTGCGTCCTGCCCGAGCAGCCTCGGCCACTGCCTTGTTGGTGCAGATGACCTTGATGCTGGCAGGCGACCAGCCGCCGCTACGCAAGGCCAGCTTGCGCACGTTGCGGCGAACCAGGTCGGACTCCTGCTCGCTGAGCCTCCCTTCGCGCAGGGCCCTGGTGTCAATCTCCGGCGCGCAGGTGACCTTGGCGAGGTACATCTCAAACTGCTCCTCGCGGCCATCGACGTCCGGAAGGTCGACGATGATCTGCAGGTCGAAGCGACCGTCGCGAACCAGGGCCTCATCGAGAGACTCCGGCAGGTTGGTCGCCGCCATGGTCAGAACGTACGGCTTGTCCGCCGCGGGAACGGGGAAGCCGAGCCTTCTCTTGACCCTGTCCATCCAGCCGCCGTCGGTGGCGATGGGGTCGAGGTTGTTGAGAAGCGTGTTGAGAAGCCCGGTGCCGCCGCCCATCATCATGCCACCGATCATGCCCATGCCGGTTCCCTGCTTGGAGCGAGCGGCACCGATGGCATCAATCTCGTCGAGGAACATGATGCAGGCACCATGCTTGCGGGCGAGCTTGCGCGCCTTCCCGTAGAGCCGGTTCACGGTCATGGAGCCCATGCCCATGAAAGCCGACTGCAGCGAGGCAGCGTCGCAGTAGCAGAAGGGAACGTTGCACACCGAGGCGATGATGCGCGCGGCGTACGACTTACCGGTTCCAGGAGGGCCGGTGAACAGGACACCGCGAGACGGCGTGCCCTTCATCCGGGCAAACGCGTTGTTGGTGTTGATGTTGTCCGCCACCTCCGAGATCAACTGCTTGACCACGGGGTTGCCCACGTAGTCGTCCCAGGTGAGGGTCTCCTCGCCCGGCATGCGCCAGTAGACGCGCGGGCGGGACATGATCCACATCATGGCGCCGAACTGGACGACCATGAACACCATGGCGAAGAGCAGCTGGAAGGCCAGCATGGCTACCTGGGGCAGCGCCGAAAGCACGCTGCTCAAACCGATGAGCTCCATCACCGTTGCCGCAAGCGCGACCACGACGGCGAGGATCACCTTCTGGTCCCAGATCCACCTGAGAAGCGTCGCTCCGAACCCCCGATACGCCACCATCGTAAGCACGAGCAGCGCAATCGGGAAGAACATGAGGAAGGTTGTCATTCCGATCACATCCTTTTGTTTACTTGCCCGAGCCCGCCGTGCCGGCAGCGCTGCCGGAGGCGGGAGACCCGGATGGCGAGGACGTGCCGCCCGGCGTGGTGCCGGAGCCGGCGTTTGAGCTGCCAGTCGCGCTGGTTGCCCCGGTCGAGCCGGTTGTGCCGGCCGAGCCGGTGGAGCCGCCCTGCTGCTGCTGCATCTGCTGGAGCGCCTTGCCGGACAGGCCGTCGGCGATCCACTGGGTCGCCTGTTCCTCCGACATGACGCTCGTGCCACCATTGAGCAGCTGCGGCGTGCCGTTGACGATCTTGAGGAGAAGCGTCTCGGGCACCGTCTGCACCTGGAAGGCCTGGGCGATCGCTGACTGGCTGCTGACGTCGATCTTGACGAACTTGACCTTGCCGGCATAGGCCTGGGCCGCTGCCGTGAGCGTGATCAGGTTCGCCTGCGAGTCGGCGCTGTTGCTGTAGAACTCGATGAGCACGGGCTCATTGGACTGCAGCACTTCCGACTGGAAGTTGGAGGTGGTGACCTCCGTGAACGAGGCGTGGGGCGTGGTGCCCTGCAGCCAGAAGGCGAGGCCGAAGCTGAGGACGGCTGCGGCAAGAACCACAGCCCACCCCTTGCGGACCTTCATCCGGATCGGGTTGCGGAACGATCCGAAGACCTTGTTGCGAAGCCCGTCGTGGAACGTGAGCAGCGCCGTCAGCGCGACGAGCGCCGCTGCCACGAGGGCCAGCGTTTCGATTGTCATCGTTGACTCCTTATACGGACTGGGTGCCTACTTGCCGGTCCCGCTGGAGCCGCTGCCGCCCGTGCCCTGGCCGGAGTTGGCCGGGGAGGTAGGCGCGGAGCCAGTCGAGCCGGTGGCACCGGTCGAGTTTGCGTTGCCTGCCCCCGTGGTGGCGCCGGTGCTGCCGGTGCCTGCGGGCGAGGAAGGAGCTGACTGCTGGGGCGGGTTGAGCCCGTTGTTGACAAACGTCTCCAGGTCAGTTTCGCTCTCAATGCCGACCTGCGCCGCAGCCAGCGTGAACGTGCCGGCGGACATCAGGTAGAACTTGGGGTAGACAGGCCGCATGAGCGTCAGCTGCGAAAGCTGCGTCTGCACCGCCTGGATGAACCCGGGGTCGCTCAGAAGCTGCTGGACGTTGGTAGACGTCACCTGCTTCTTCTGCGACTGCAGGTACTGCACCGCCATCTGAACGGCAATCTGCTGCTCGATGGGCGGGTCGATGAGCTGCGCATGCAGCGTCGCGTCCAGCTTCGGCTCGGCGTAGGGGTCGATGGCCACGACGGTCACCTTGCCCTGGAAGTGCTTTGCCACAGCCGCGAGGTTGAGGCTGGCCGAGTCGCAGGCCTCCTTCGGGCACTCGACGAAAAGCACCGGCCTGGCCGGCGCTGCCGTCATGTTGCCCTGGAAGTCCTGCGTGATGCTCAGCGTCTTGTCGACGTTGCTGCTGGTGAGCCAGATCACGCTGCCGGAAGGCGAGCTGGTGCCGGTCGACAGCATTCCGCTTTCCACCGCGTACGCCGCAGCCCCGCCGCAGATGACGGCGGAGATGGCGACGAAGATGGCCACGCGGCGCACGAGGCCATGGCCGAAGAGCCCAAGCCGCGGCCGGCTCCGCTTGACCCTGGGCGAGCCTTCGGGAACCGTCTCGCTGTCGTGCGTGACGGGTGAGGCGAAGACAGGCTGCGGGCTGGCTGAGCTGGCGGCCTGAGAGAGGCCGCTTGCGGCGGGCGAGCCCGAACGCGGCACGAGCTGCTCCAGCTCGGAGTAGAGCTGGTTGTTCTCGGCCTCGCTGAGCGACTCCCTCGCGTAGAGAACCCGCTGGCACTTGGACAGCGCGCTGACGATGGTGGCCAGGTCGGGCCGGCCGGAAAGCCGCTCCTCGACCTCCTCGAGCGTGAGGGTGTCCACCTGCAGGTAGCGCTGCAGCGTGGCAGCAATCTGCTGGTAGTGCGAACCGGTGAATCCGGACTGGCGGCCGTCGGCGAAGATCTTGTCGAAGCTCGACCAGGCAAGCTGTGCCGCTTGACCCGATCGCTCCCCGCCGCTGGTGCCGTTTCCGGAGACCCGGACCTTCTGATCCCTGTTCATGTGGGAACCATCCTTGTCTCAGTAGTTGTTTGACACGCAGGGTGACCGGCGTGCCCCCTTTGAGCGTGATTGATCACGCCCGCCGGGAGCGCCGGTCCTGAAGTCCGCCGGATGCGTAGAGCCTCAGGAGCCGGGGAATCGCTGCGTCTCCCTCTTCCGTGCTGACGGGAAGCCAGCGGCAGTTTGCCTGCCGGAAGAAGGACTCCAGCTCTTCATCGTGCTTCCTGAAGTTTTCCGCAAACCGCTCGCGGACAGCCTTCGTTACGAAGATTGTCTTGCGCTGCCCGGTGCCCAGGTCCTCGAGCGTGTAGAAGCCCCAGACGGCTGGCAGCTCGCGCTCGCGCCGGTCCTGCACAATCAGGCAGACCACGTCGTGCTTGAAGGAGGCCTTGCGCAGGGCAAGCCGCTCCTTCTCGCTCGGGTGGAGAAAGTCGCTGATGACGAACACCAGCGATCGGCTGGGCGGAAGCAGCGACAGGGCCTTTATCAGGCCGCTCCCGGTTCCGCTGCCAGCCCGTTCCGCCGCACGCTCGCCGTCGACGATTGACACCGTCGCCGGAAGCAGGAGCCTCCCTGCCGCGCCGCTGGGCATGTAGCGGCCCAGCTTGTCCTTCGTGTAGGAGACGAAGCCCACGCGATCGTGGGTCTCGTCCGCAGCCTTGATGATCGAGGCAGCCAGCTCCGCGGCCAGGTGACGCTTGGTGGCGCGGGCGGTGCCGAAGTCCATCGACGGGCCGACATCCGTGAGGATGAAGACCTTGACGTCCCTCGGCTCGATGTGGACCGTCTTCAGAATGGTCTGACCGCCGGTCTGCGCGGTGGCGTTCCAGTCGATCGCGCGAGGATCGTCTCCGGGCCCGTACTCATCCAGACCGTCGAAGTCATCGCCGGATCCCCGGTAATGGCTTCTGCGCTCACCGGCTCCTGGCATCGATTGGCTCGAGCGCCAGTTGATGGTGATCGCACGGTGGAATACGCGCCGGAGGATCTCGTGGACCTCTGACATCGTTTCTTCGTGCATTGTCCAGTCCTCCTTTGTAGGTTCCGAAGTTGGCCCCGGGAGGCTTGCGAATCACTCCTGCGGCCGAGGATGGCTTCGGAACGGGCGGGAGTGGGTCCCCCGCCCCTACGAGGCCTGGGTGTCCGCGGTCGTGACCACGGGCACGCACTTGAGGATGGTCTTGATGACGCCGTCGGTGGTGACGGCCTCACCGCCATCGAGGTGCGAGAGCTGCGCCTCGGTGGAGAGGATGATGCGGTGGCGCAGCACGTCGGTGGCGACTGCCTTGACGTCCTCCGGGGTGACATAGGCGCGTCCCTTCAGGTAGGCCCTGACGGCTGCCGCATGCCGGATCCAGATCTGCGCCCGGGGCGAGGCCCCGACCAGCACCTTGCCATCGAGGTACTGCCCCTCCGGCAGCTTGAGCACGGCCTCGTGGCGAGGATCGCCGGGCCGCGTCGCGCGCACCAGGGAGACGATGTACTTGTAGATGGCGTCGGAAACGTGCACGTTGGTCAGGATCTCCTGACGCAGCGCCACGATCTCCTCGGTGGTGATGACGGGGGTGATGAGCTTCTGCGCACCGCGACCGTGAACGGTGTTGTTGCGCAGCATCTTCTCCTCGTCGTCCTCGGAGACGTAGCCGAGCACGAGCTTGAAGCAGAACCGGTCGAGCTGCGCCTCGGGCAGAGGGTAGGTGCCCTCCTGCTCGATCGGGTTCTCGGTGGCGAGAACGAGGAACGGGTCCTCCAGGTAGAAGGTCTGCCCCGCGAGCGTCACCTTCCGCTCCTGCATGCCCTCCAGAAGCGCCGACTGCGCCTTGGGTGTGGCACGGTTGATTTCATCCGCCAGCAGCAGGTTGACGCCGTGAATGGGGCCTTTCTTCACCTCGAAGACGCCCTTCTTCGGGTTGTAGACCTCGGTGCCGACGATGTCGGTCGGCTTGAGGTCCGGCGTCATCTGAATGCGCGTGAGCTTCGAGTTGGCGATCGCCGCCTGAAGCGCGGCAAGCAACGTGGTCTTGCCGAGTCCGGGAACGGACTCGATGAGAACGTGACCGCCGTCCGGACCAGCCAGCATGGCGATCACCAGCTTCTCGATCTCCTCCTCGTATCCGGAGATCACCTTGGAGAGCTCCTTCTGCAGGAGCTTGATCTTGTCCACTTGTGGTACCACCTTTAGTCGAATTTGCATTGACAGCACAGGGTGCATGACGGCCCTTGCCGGACCGCCTGCTGCCGGCGCCGGGGGTGGCGGGAGCGGGATTTAACCCCGCCCGTTCCGAAGATGCTTAACGCAGGGGAGGGTGCAAACCTCCTCCCCTGCGCAGTCCCCCGGCAGGCAGCTCTGCGGCACCCCATGAGGCCCGACCAAGCGCCCCGCCTCGGGAGGCGGAACCGCCTTAACACGGGCGAGGCATGCCTCGCCCTACGGGATTTGGCTTGCGTGCGGGCCGTGGGATTACCTGCTCGAGCTCGGCGAGCAACTGCCGGTGCTCGTCCTCGCTGAGCAATCTCTGCGCGTAGAGCGTCTGGTCCAGGGTGTCCTCCGCCAGGAGGATGGCCTGAAGCTGCGGGTGCCCGATCAGGCGCCACGTCATCTCCTCGGCCGTCTGGGGCTCGGCGTGCAGGTACTTGCGGAAGGCAGCGGCCACCTGCTTGTAGTGCTGGCCCTGCCAGCCCGAGTAGATGGTCTCGCCTGCGATTGCGTCCACCGTAAGCCAGAACCTCTCCGCCTCGGTGGGAACACGCGGCGCGTGCCGCCTGCGCCACCACATGCGGATGAGGATGCCCGGCGTCACGGAGCCCAGGAGGATCGCCAGCGCGATCAGCAGCCAGCCCCGGAGCGGAAAGCCGTAGGGCAGGTCGCCGGTTGGTCCGTGCTGGATGTTCTGGGCCCCCGGCGGAGCCGTGTTCGAGTAGCCGAAGGCGACCGGCGGTGTCTGGAGATACTGCCAGTCAGGCTGTCCTGCCGCCAGGTCCTTGTCGCTGTAGAGAAACTCGGCCTTGAACGGCTCCGGATTGGGAACCCAGAACCGCACGGTCATCGCCAGTTTCCACACGGTGACCTTGCCCTTCGTGGACTCGGATATCACCGGCGGCGCCGCCAGCTCGTAGCTCCCGCCCTGGCGCGTCAGCACCATGGCCTCGAGCGTCTCGAAGCTGACCTTGACGCCGGGCCGGGCCGCGACAAGCACCTCCACGTAGATAGGCGTACCGATGCGGTAGCCGTAGGAACGTGGTGTGCTCACCGCAACGGCCAGGCGACCGCCGGCGAAGGTGCCGGCGGCTTCCGTGTGAAGCGGCGTGGAGTCGACCGCCCAGAGCTGCCGGGGAGTGCTGTTGGATGGCAGCGCCAGATAGAGCGTGGCCGCCGCAGCGGCGATAACGAGCATCGCCAATGCCGCCAGAGGCAAAATGTGCTTGCGTGTCATCTCACCGCCTCCTTCCACGGCGCACCCGCGTCAGACGCAGGCGCCCGGCGCCCTTCAGGCTGACAAGGATCATCACCAGCACGGCCAGCGACAGCGGGTAGGCGTACATGAGCCTCCGCCCCACCTGCACCTTGGTCGGCGACAGCTTGCTCGGCCAGTTGATTGCCGGCAGGTGAGCCGGGTTCAGGTGAACGTACTGACCGCCGGTAGCCGCCGCCAGAGCCTGGAGGTTGCCCTCTTCGATTCCGGTCAGCGGCGTTGTCCCCTTGGAGTCAGTGTAGTAACCGGAGAACTGCCCGTTCTGGTCGTAGACCGGAACAGGCACCGGCGCCCCGCCGAGCCCGATCACCACCATGCGGATGTGCATGGCGACTATCTCCTGCTCCACGTGGGCCATCGCCGCCGGGTCGCTGGAGTTGTCCCCGTCGGAGAAAAAGACGATCACCTTGTCCGTGCCCGGGTTGCCGTAGCGCTTGAACTCGTCAATTGCTACCTGCAGCCCGGCGGCCGGGTTGTCGTCCCCGCTGGGAGCGTTTCCGAGCGTGACCCAGTTGTCGAGCACGTAGCTCTCGTAGCTGAAGTCACTGGAGAGGTCGGCGAGCGGGAAGCCGCTTCCCTCGTAGGTGACCAGGCCGAGCTCGTTGTTATCGATCGCCGGCATGATGTCGCTGGCGACAACGTACTTGGCCTCATCGAGCCGCGTGCCGTGAGCTTCGAAGAACCGGTACTTCCAGTCCTTCGGCAGGCTGTTTCGGTAATCCTCCGCAGCCATGCTCTTGCCGACGTCGAAGACGGCGATTGCCTGGATGCTGCCGGCGCTTACCCGCTGGGGGGCGTCGGGCAGGTAGGGGCCGGCGGTCGCGGTGACAATGAGCGTCACCGCCACAAGCCAGCCGGCCAGCGCCAGCACCTCGGGGACGAGCCTGACCCTCGCCGAGAAGCGATCGACAAGCCTTTCCTCCCCGTACTTCCTGCGTCCCGCCTGGTACCGCTGGAGAGCAAGGTACCAGAGCGCTGCCACCACGGGCAGCGCCAGGACCAGCAGGAAGAAGAAATGTGGATCGGTGAAACCGATGCGAGACACTCCTTCACACCTCCTTAGAATCCTTGACCACTGCCGTGGCCGGGGACGTTGCTCGGGTTCTGCTGCGGCGCCTGCTGCGGCTGCGGCTGCCCCGGCTGTTGCTGCCCGGGCCTGCCCTTGCCGTTGCCGGTCTGCTGCTGCTGTTGCTGCTGCGGGTTTTGCTGGTAGAGCAGCTCGAGGTCGTACTTGGCCGGAAGGGACTCCTCCTCCAGCCGGTTGACCTCGGCGGCCGAGAGACCCCGGTTGTAGGGTCCGCCCGGGTTGACCCTGATCGCGTCCTTGAAGGACTCGACGGCTTGCGAGATCTCCTTCTGGTCATAGTTCTGCGCGCCTTCGGCGAGCTGTGCCACCGCCAGGTGCAGGTAGGCCAGGGAGGCGACCTCGGCAGACGGGCTGCCGTGGAGGAGCCGATCGAGTCCGCCGCGCTGAGACTCGCTCTGGTAGGCGGCGATCGACTCCTGGAAATCGGTGATCGCGTTGTCGAGCTGCACCGGATCCTGGTTGGCAAAGGCGTCGCGGTAGGCGGAGACCCCTTCGTTGTAGTAAACGAGCTGGGGGTCCTGCCAGGTGACCGCGTTGTAGCCTTCGACTGCGACCGGAGTCGCCAGCAGCAGCGGCAGAGCGATCAGCAGAGGCTTGCGCAAAGACTTCAGCGCGCGCCACGTCAACCGGCCGCGTGCGGCCGTCAGCGTGCTTCGCGTGAAGAGCTTGCGAGCCTTGTTGACCGTGCGACGCGGAATGCCGCGCACGGTCCGAAGCTTCAGCTTCATCACAATCTCCTTGTGGATGGAAATTCAGACGAGCCGCTCAGGTCGTCTGCCGGGTAAGTGCGTGCGCGGCTAGGAAAAGCAGCCACAGAACCAGCGCTGCTACCAGGAAGTACTGGTACAGGTCGAGGTAACCCGCCTGCTGCTCGAGCTTGACGGTCGAGGCAGGCATGTTGTCGATCCGCTGGATCATGGCGTTCATCTGCTTTTGGCTGGCGGCGTCGATGATCGTCCCGTGGACGGCGGCAATCCAGCTGTTGAGGTCGTTGGACTGCGGGTCGCCCGACAGCGAGTCGGCCCCTACTCCAACGCCGTAGACCTGAATGCCGAGCTGCCGCGCCTCGGCTACGAGCGCCGCAAACCGGTTCGGGCCGGTGACGTCGCCATCGGCGGGGTTGCCGTTGATCGAGCCGTCGCCGTCGGTGATGATGACCAGCACCCTGGTCTGCGCCTGCCCGTGCTCCTTGAGGTAATCGAGCGCCTCCTGAAGCACGCCCGGCCCCTCCTGCGAGCTGGCGTTGGGACCGTCGAAGTTGACGTTGCCGTCGCCGACGTACTGGTTCAGCAGGTAGCTCTTGCGCTGGACGATCTGCGGGTCGGCCACCAGCGGCACCGACCAGTACACGTTGCCGTCGAACTCCGCCAGCCCCATGCGATCGTTCTTGCTGTGCACTGCGAAGTAGCAGACCGCATACGAGGCAAGGTCGATCTTGCGCTGGCCCCAGTCGGCGACATTGCCGCAGCCCTGGGTGGGGATTGAGCCGCCGGGCGGATTGGCGAGGCCGTTCGAGCTCGAATAGAACGAGTCCGAGTACGGCTCCGTCATGTTCGTGGAGATGTCCACGGCGAAGAGGACGTCTCTGGCCTGGGCAGTCTTGCCGGCACTGAGGTCGGAGACTTGCGGTCTGGCCAGCGCCGCGGACATGGATCCGAAGGCCAGGAAGAAGAGGACCGGCGGCAACATGGCCACCAGCGGCACCCTGCGCAGGCTCTTGTGAAGCCGCAGGTGCGAGAACCCTAATGGCGTCTGCCGGCGAGACCACAGCTTGATGAGCGGCAGCGCCAGCAGCGTCAGCAGAAGAAATCCAGGATGGACAAAAGTGATAGGCATCGCCTACCTCCTTTTCATGACATGGCTGTTGAACGTAGCCACAATGCCAACAGGCAAAGCTTCGGCTTGTTCGTCAGAGGATTAATAGAGCGAATGTCGTACCCATGGAGCCTCGTAGGGGCGCCGCACTGCTGCGCCCTTATGCCTTAAAGTACGAAAAGCGTTCTGTTCAGTTGCGGTATCTCCCGGGGTACGACTTAAAGTGCAAAAAGCGCACTGTTTCTGGCGGCATCTCCCGGGGATATGGCTTAAAGTGCAAAAAGCGCACTGTTTCTGGCGGCATCTCCCGGGGATATGGCTTAAAGTGCAAAAAGCGCACTCGTTCTCCTGGTATCGCCCGCATTGGGCTGAGGCCAGGACGCCGGCGTTCTCTCTCGGAAGGTGATGATGGCGCTCGGTGGGCGGTCCGGCTCAGCAAGAACCATGGTCTATGCCGCGCTTGGCGCAGAATCGTATGTTCCGACAAGCCGAGCAACAGCTCGACTTTTGCCAAGGAAACACGGCGCAGGGGGGTGCATTGCATGCGCCCGGAAAGATGCAATCCGCCACCCAACCGGCACATATCACCTCACTCGACACCAGATTTCTGCCGGCGCAGCTGCCGGAGAAATCCAGTCTCGACTGTGGCGATACATGCTCCGGAACCGGAAAATGATCCCGGTATGGGCCGTCGGGCTCAGGAAGATAGCCACAGCTTGGGCTGTTGGGCTCAGGGTTTTGACCCTTGGGGCTGGTAAAACGGGCTCGGCTCCATGGCCCGCGGATGTCCCGTGCCCGAAGGCGGTCCTGGGGTCCATTGGGGGGGGCAGCAAGCTCCGGCAAAGACGCACCCCGGCGCCAGAGTGGTCGGGAGCTACCCGGCCAATCTGCAGCTGAGCGTGTATCCTTGCCGGAGATGTTGCTCCCGGACCGTGGATGTGTGTTTTTTCGGCCAAGCCGATGGGACATGGTGCGGGTGCAGCTTTCGTTGTGCGGGGCGGGATAGGTGTTGGCTGCTAGGACTGTTAAGAAAACGTTGAGGGATACGTGCACCGTACAAAATTAGCCATTGTCAAGCAATGCTTGGCAGCGATCACTAGAGAAGTATCATTTAGCCATGGTTTGGCCTGGTTGATATGGCTAAGATTCTTGACCTGCAAGCATCTACAAGATCAAGCCCGGTAAAAACGGGGTGGCTTCCCGGCTGGCGACCGCCAGATATAGCGCATCCGGGCGCGACAAAAGCAGACAAATGCCTGCTTAGCGCAGCTTGCGCGGACCCCTCGACGGCTCAATTCTTGTAGACCTTGCCATACAGGCCGCCTAGACCATAGTACGCATTCTCCCCATAGACAGGCGCAGCGAAGCGGCTTCTAATACTGGCAGAAATCCCGATGTGGGGGCGGCTTGTAACCGTCCGAGGGTGCAGGCAACGCGCCCGTCGTGGAGGAGGAACAGGCTATGGATCTTTCTGAAGTCGGTCTCTACATGCTCGCCGGTATCGCCATCCTGGCGGCGCTCTCGACGCCCATGTTCGCTCACTTTCAGTACATCAGCCGCAAGAAACGTGTCGGTCCAACCTTGTGGGGGGTCTACTCGGGCAGCAGCCTCGATGACTCCCCCGAGCTCACCACATTCAAGATGCGGCGCCCGAGCCTGCGCGACATGGCCACCGCCGGCAGCATAAACTACTCGCGCGGCAAAGCGGTCAAGAGCGCGCGCAGTTAGCACCGCCGGTGCCCGCGAGCCGATCACGCCAGGATTGTGACCGCATCAGCCAGGGCAATGGTGCCTTGGGATTCGTGCGCCAGGTACTGCCCGAACATCGCCCCCTCATCGGTTTTTCGGTAGCGGGCCAGCGTTTGCAGCGGCTCTTTGCCCGCCACCGCCGTTAGCTGGTCGACGGTGGTGATGACGCAACGCGCGCATCCCTTGATGGCGGTGAACTCCATCGACCCGATCCGGAGTTTCAGCCAGCCGTCCTCAGCATAGGGACCAGCGCCGCGCACCACGATGTTGGGACGAAATCGGTTCATGGGGACCGGTGCTTCAAGCCGCGAGCAGAGCTCTTCGAGGCTCTCCTCGCCGATGAGGAGAAACGGGTAGGCGTCGGTGAAGCTAATGTCGATCGGGCGGGAGCCCGATCTCCGGGAGGCGTGCCGATCGAATCCCTCTGCCGCGCGCACGAGCCGGCAACCCATCCTCAGAAACTCACTCAGCCACGCGGCTGCCTCGTCGCCCTCGTCGGCGGCCAGGCAGCGATCTCGATGAACGGTTACTTCTCGCACGGCCGGTTCGCGAGTGGCGGTGCTGCTTATGGTGATGGGGAGCATTCCCGGGGCGTCGAGGGAGAGCTCATCGTGGTCGCCTATGCTCGGTCTGATAAGGGCCAGCCTGTGCTCCTCTCTCTGCGAGATATAGCGCCCCTCGCTGGTGACGATCATCCAGCGGCGGTCATTCTTCATGCCGTATCGACCGATGTAGCCCCGCTCGATGGCGATCCCCGCGCACGATTTCACCGGGTAAAGGAAAAGCCCTGTTACTGACACCGTCTTGTCGGACAAGCGAAGGCCTCCTGCAGCCGGAATCTCTCAGGCGATGATACTACGGCCGACCAAGCCGGCAGCGAGACCTAGAAGCGGCTGGCCTGCCTGCCGGGTCATCAGATGCCGATTTCGTGACATATTGATTCGGATAAGGCGGGTAATTCTGGTCGATAGACAGTTAACCCCTGGAACCGGTTCCGGGGCGATGCCGGGGCTGTTATAAGGCAGAAACAGTCGGCAGGCTCGCTAGCTGTGCACAAGGTTCGGGATCGGCCCCCTGTTGGGGTAATCACGTAGCCCGAGCTAGGAGTGCTCAATGCTACACATCCGCCGCCCGTGGGGGTATCTACGAAGGCACGAAGCGCCCGCGGTAGACCGTTTTTGTGCCCCGCAGGAGCGGCGCCATCTCCCCGTCAGCGGCTCGGGGCCGGCATTTCGAAAAACCGGATCATCATCGCGCGGGTGGGTTTGTCTCGGGCGAGGCCGGTCGGGCGCGTCATTGCCATACGCGCGCCGGGGATCTACGGTGAGCACAACATCTCAGTTTCCCTGTTTTTGGACGGAACTCCGGACACTCTCAGCAGCATCAAGCGCCGACTCGCTCTCCCTTCCCAGCTTGCGTCAGCAGGGCGGGGCAGCTCGGGTTGGCCACCGCTGAGACCGGACGAAAGCCAAAGAGATTGGACCAATAACGGAGGCATCAAACCTATGAAGCAGATGGCAAGCCTTTTCCTGATGCTCTTCGGCGCCGGCATCTCGTGTGTCTGCGTACCCGAAGCATTCGCCGCTGTCCAGGACCAACTCACCCAGCCGATTGCCGCTGCGCCGCACATGGCGAAGATAGCCGCAAGTGCGGCCGAATCGGACTCGACGGTGATTACCGTCAGCTATGCCGACGGTGAAAGCCGCCAGTTCCCGGCGGATCAGCCGCTGGTGGTTGCTCGTGATATGGAGAATGCCCTGATCACGATGCCCAGGGGCTCTATCGTTCAGTACACGAGCGAAGCGCTCAAAGCCAGATTCATCGACCTGCGCAACTTCGATCCCGGCGTCTTCGAATACAAGGCGTTGAGGGACGGATTCCAGCTCCGGGCGCTGGTCGACTCCGGGCGGGCGCCGACGACGCTTATCGCGCTCGACGGCGTGCCGTTTTACGTGCAGTTCGTCTTCGTTCCGGCAGATCAATAGCCCGGCATCGCGATTGATCTCAAACGTTGTGCTTAACAGCCCCGCAAGTTCGATGCGGGGCTGTTTTTGCCGCGCGTAGTTGAACCCCATTTTCGTTGAGGAAATCACATGAAAGACCAGAGAGAAACCGCTCATTACCCCGCCTATATTCAGCCCAAGCTCTTTCCCCTCCAGCAGATCTGCTCGGAGATCGTGGACAGGTTTTACCGGGGCACGCTGCATCTCGCCCCTGAGTTGCGCAAGACCAGCACCGACTGGGAGACCTACAAATTCCAGCTGCGCTGCCCCGGGCAGTGGTCGATCGAGTTCGGACCGGTGATCCGCGCCCCGTGGGATGAGAGGCGGAAAGTTCGCGAGATACTCAACATCGAGATTCCCCATTTTGCGCTCAGTTTCGGCAAGACAGTCCGCGACATTCGCGTGCTGCATTGCCACACCGCCGCGCTGCCGCAAGAGGCGGGGCAAGCCGTTTATGTCTATCAGGCCAGCGAGGGAGGGTTTGCTGACTGCCTGCCCATCTTCGTGGTCGCCGCGGATGACGGCTGGCTTGCCGGCAACAGGCCCGCTCACTTCTTGACCAGGGATGTGCTGGCTAAGTTCGAGCGTTTCCTGAGAGAGCACGTGCTCGACCAGGTCATCAATCCGGAAGACCCGCACCACGTCGCCGGCTCGGGCAGCTGAAGCAGGCGCTTCCTTGCTCTGCTGGCAAGCCCCGCGGGGAATCCGCGGGGCTTGTTGCGCCGCGCGTAAGGCGACAGCGGAATTATCTCATCGCACAAAAGGACAACGAAGCATGAAAGTCACACTCAATAAGTGCGCGATCGTGGTTGCCATCGCGCTTATCTCTATCTGGTTCAATACAGCGTCATGCGTCCTGGGAGTGACCGAGCGGGCGTGGGAGAGCCGGTCCGGGACGTCGGCCGCAGAGGATAAAACATCAGTGCACGAGGCGTCTGAGGACAAGGCTGCCGCGAAAGGACTTTTCTTCCTCTACGACGGTATCGACAAGAATTCCGTCGCGGGTCTCATCAAGAAGCTCGAAGATTGGGCGGGGGATGCAAAGCACAAAGGCCAGCCCGTTCGCATCGTGATGAATTCGCCCGGCGGCTACGTCATGGACGGGTTCGCGCTCATGGATGAAATCACGGCGATGCGCAATCGAGGGCACCACGTGACCATCGCCGTGTACGGCATGGCAGCTTCAGCCGCGGGCTGGATCTTGCAAGCCGCAGACACCCGCTCCGTTGGCGCGAACAGCTGGCTGCTCATCCACCAGATAAGCAATGAGAATTCCGGCAAGCTCGTCGAGCTGCAACGGAATATTCAGTTCACCACCCGGGAACAAGACCAGTTCATCCGGGTGCTGGTGAAACGCTCGCACCTGACGGTTCAAGAGGTTCATGCCCACATCGATGCCGGCCAGGATTGGTGGATTCCCGCCCGGGAAGCGCTCAAGCTTGGGCTGGTCGATGATTTAGAGCCGGTGCCGGCCTACAAGTAGGCACAACAAGGCGAGAGGCCGCGGGGTCCTCTCCTTGTCGCGGGAGCTCCAGTGAGGGGTGCAAGGGATTGCGCCTGTTGGGGCAGCACCAACCCTGCGAGCAGTTTGAGCGCGCCGCCTGCGGCCCGGCAACAGGTCTGCGGGAGGCGCTTTGCGACTGCACTCGTTTCAGTTTCACAAGCACGAGGTAATCATATGTTCCCACAACACAACTTGGGCAAAGGCGGGTTCGCCCTTGCCATGGTTCTTTTCATCGCTCTTCTGGTACTCGCCTTCGCCTGCCGGCCCGCACATTCGATGACCGATGCGACCGTCGGACACTACGCGCGAGTGGCCGATCGGCCTGTCAACGCGGTCTTGACGGTGGCATCGTCGTGCTGCTCAAAGCCAGCAACAGGAGTCGCTGACGCCCCGGCGCCGCAAAGCTGTTCGGTTCTCGTCTCGGCGCAATACTGCCACTACCTGCCGCCAAACCCGCCCTACTACCCGGTGCCTGTGCAAATTTGCTACTGGGTGAGAAAGACCGTGCAGGGACAGTTCGACGCCGCCAGGGGATGCTGTCTGGTCACGTTGTCGGACTCGGATTTTCCGGGGCTGGCAGGGACGTACTGCGTCAAGGGCTCGCTCACCATCGGTCCGGTGCCTGCCGTCGCACAGGAGAGCGCCGTCCCGGCGCCACCGCCCATGATGACGGTGGAAACCTGCGAGGGCAGCAGGAAAATGACGCGCATCGTGCCTCCTGCCGATCCGAGCAAGATGGGGGCGAAGCGCTACCGCTATGAAGGTGGACGCCTGGTCGTCGACTTCGAGCCCGACTCGAATTAATGGCCGGCTGCCCCGGGGCTTGACCTGGCATCGAGCGGCCGGTCGCTGGTTTTTCAGCCGGCGGCCGGCGCGTCCAGATATGGGCTGGCGAGCGCTCCACCGTGACGTTGTTGAGAGACCCCGCCATGAGGATTGCTTCCCTGAAGGCACAGGTGTCGATCGACACGAAGCGCCCGCACGAACCGGCGTGGTGCCGGTTGGCGTTTTCTCTGCCACCGTTGAGAGGAGGAGTTTTTGTATGTTCAACTTGTATCGCGAAGACCCGGCCGCTGCGGATTCTCCCGGCAGGTCGGGCATTGTTCTTCCCGCCGGCGACGTCAATCCGGAGTTCTGGGCTCGCGCGCTGCTCGGGCAGTTCTGGTATTCCGTGTTTGGCCTTACGATCGCCCTCTTCTGCGAGCTTGGCGGCTACGGGCTGATCTGGCAGGGCTATCTTCATCCGTTGAGCTGGCATGCCAGCTTCTTCGGAATCGAGGTGGACAATGCCGCCACCGGCGTCGTTCTTATGATCGTGGGCGCGCTCTGGGCCAGGTTTACCAAGTACGAGGTGACGCTGGCCGGGGATGAGACGCCACCGTCACCGCCGCCTGCGCCGCCGCCGCCACGATTGAGCCTGTGGCAGATCATTGTCTGGCTGATCCGAAAGATCTTCGGGAGGCGCAGGGCGCCGGGAAACCACCTGTCTTGGGGCAGCCGCGGCGTGGTGGTTCCGCCTGGTTCTGCCAACGACGAGTTCTGGTCGCTGGCCGAGAAGTATCAGTCCTACTATTCATTCAGCGGCATGGCGCTTGGCTTTCTCTGCGAGATCCTCGGTGTTCTCGCGGTCTGGGTCACGCACATGGCGCCGCACGAGTGGTCTGTTCGACTCTTCGACGTGCAGATAACGAATGCACCACCCGGTGTGGTGTTCTTCGTCATCGGCGTGGCGATTCAGGAGTTCACCAAGTTTGCCGTGCAGGTGCGGGACGGCGGCGGGCAGGAAGGCGGGAAGCATGGGCCGCAGCCTCGCTCCAGCGATACGCAAGCCAATTGCCGGGACTGAAGACAATCTCGCGGCCGCTGCTGCCGGCTCTTGCGCGTAATCCGCATTGGAAGTCACCGGTGCTCCCTCATAAGAGGGAGCACCACCGTTTTATGGGAGAAACATATGGACCATCAAGAACAAGAAAACTCTGCACAGCGACTGCAAGGGCTGCTGCTCAATAAGGAGCACAAGGAAATCCTCGACCTTTCCGGCACGGGGTTCACCGATGAGCAGATGCCAGCGCTTTCCGGTTCGAACAAACTTGCCTGCCTCAAATTGAGCCAGAACGCGATCACCGATGCAGGCCTGACGTGCCTGGACGGCTTGCCGAGCCTGATTCACCTCGATCTCGGCCTGACGCGGGTGGCGCTGAAAGGGGATGCATACGGCTGCGGTTCGTTTCCAGTCCTGCCGGCGCTGGAGTGGTTGAACCTCAGCTTCAGCAGCGTAAACAACGTCTCCGTCTTGCAGCAGCTCCGGCACAAGACGCCCGGGCTCAGGCACCTGATCTTGGATGGAGTCCGCGTATTCGGTTGGAATTCCGAGTATCTGTCTGAGCTGCCTGCGAACCTGCTCACCTTGAATTTGAGCGGCGTTCCGATCAGCACGCATGCCCTGGAACGCCTGCAGCGATACAAGTCGCTCATCCAGTTGACGGTCAGATACTGCCAGCTCGACGAGGAGCATCTGGCGGTTCTAGGCGGGTTCGAGGGCCTGAAGGTTTTGCAGATGGGCGCCAATCACATCACCGAGGCGCAGATGGCGGCGCTGCGCAAAACGCTGCGCACGAAAGTCGCGGACTGCATTGTGACGACGTAGCCAATCCTAATCACATGGGTAACTGATATGAGAAACAAAGCCAATACACCCGGCACGAGGGAAACTCCTTCGCGCCAGAGATTCTGCGCAGGGGCGTTGACCTTGCTGGTCGCGCTCGTGTGCGGTCTCAATCCGCAAAGCGCGCGCTCAAAACCAAGCGATGGTCCTGAGGACCACCATTTTGTGAGGGCGGCGATACTCATTCACGCTCCGGTCGAGGTGGTGTGGGACGCTGTCCAGCAGGAAAGGCACCACAATCCGGAGATCGCCTACTCCAGGGTGCTGGTTCACATATCCGAGCATGAATCGGTGCTCGAGGAAAGGTTCATTGTCATCCCGCTGATCGGCGCTGCAACCTGCAAGCTGCGGATGATTGAGGCGCCGTTCGAACGGATCGACTACACGATGATCGAATCCGATCACTTCAAAGTCTTTGAAGGTGCCTGGGTTTTCACGCCCGTAGACGAAGGCAAATCGACCGTCCTCGAATTGTCTTCGCATGTGGAAATGGGCTTGCCGGTGCCGCGCTTGATCATGGATCGAGTTACCCACCGCAAGCTGGAAGCCAGGCTGAAGAACGTGAAAAGCATGGCGGAAGGAGGTTCTGCGCTATGAAGAGACTTTCTGACCACCTGACGCTCTATGAAAGCGAGCACCAGACAGCCGGCTGCAAGCTCACGCACATGTTCGGTGTGCCGATGATTGCGGCTGTCCCGTTCGTGATTGTTGGCCACCCGGCGCTGGGCATCGTGCTTCTTCTGCTGGGTTGCCTGCTGCAATATGCCGGACATCGCGTCTTCGAGCGCAACAGGCCGCTGCTGGCGAAGAACCCGTTTGATCCGTTGACATACGCGGCGGCTCTCGTGTTTGTGACCCAGGAATGGTTCGGTCCGCTCACCGGTCGAGGCATCTGAGCATCCGGCGCCTGTGAGCCGCAGCCATCTTATAGGTGATCTATATGAAAAGTAAAACCATCACACCTTGTGTGAAGGCCACGCCTTTGCACAAGGGACTCATCGCCTGGGCACTGAGCCTGGTCGTCGCTTTGCTGTCTAACATCTGCCCGCAGAGCGCCCGAGCCGAAGTGCAATTTATCGAAGAGCCCGCTTCCTGCGCGGATCTCTATACGCCGGTGTACCAATGGCGAGACAGCGCGGTCGAGCCTCGCGCCGTGGTGCTGTGCATTCACGGCTTCGCCTCTCACGGCACAGCCTACAGGAGCCTTGCCCGCGCGCTGGCCGCAAACGGAATGCTGGTGTACGCCCTGGATATTCGCGGGTTCGGAAAAACGTACTTCAATGGCAGGGACCGGCGCGTGTCTTATGACACATTCGCCGATCACGACGTGTCGGCCCTGGCGCATGCGTTGAGATCGGCGCATCCCGGGCTGAAGCTGTATGTGTGCGGCGAAAGCATGGGTGCGTCGCTGGCCTTGAGGTTGGCGGCAGCGGAGCCTCACCTGGTCGACGGGTTGATCCTCTCGGCGCCCAGCGTCAAGCTGAAAAAGCACCTGCGATTTGTGGTTCGGTGTTTCGTGGGCATGATCTTCCACCATGGGCTGATCAACGTGTCCTGGCAGATCTTGCACTTCGGAGCGGCTGATCCCGCAGTAGGGCGCCAGATCCTGCAAGACCCCCTGACCAGAACGCGATTCCGGGCTTCGGAGCTGATCGAGGTCCTGCGGATTACCAGGCAAACAAGAGAGCTCGTCGGGACCATACCGGCGCGGGTTCCCATTCTGCTCCTGCAGGCCAGCGACGACAGAACGGTTAGCCCGCGTGTCGTCAAGATTCTGCGCCAGGATCTGCGCACCACCGATCTGACCGTGGTCGTCTCCGATCACCGTGGTCATGTCCAGCTGGAGGTGAACCACCCTCAAGCCGACATCGTGCGGGTCGTGAGCGCCTGGCTCGACGCGCATGTGGTTGGCTCGAGCGAGGAGGACTGATGAAATGCAATTCGAATTCAGGTGCACGGTACGTGCGCGGCATTGATGTGTCGGAGTATCAGCCGGACATCGATTGGTCGAAGGTGGCCGCATCCGGCGTGAGCTTCTGCTTTGTGCGCGCGAGTCACGGGCTGCACGTCGATGCAGTTTTCGCGGAGCACCGAAAGGGGGCCAAATCGGCAGGGATCGCGCGGGGCTTCTATCACTACTTCGTTCCCAGGCAGTCCTTGGACGATCAGATACAGGTGTTCGTTTCTGCCGTAGGGAAGCTGGAGCGCGGCGACCTGCCGCCGGTGCTCGATATCGAAAACCCAGCCGGATGGTCAAGCGTAGCGCGCAACAAGCGCCTCGCGCTGGTTACCGGCTGGCTGAGCGCAGTCGCCAAACTGCTTGGCGTAAAGCCGCTCATCTACTGCAGTCTGAACTTCGTCAGTCAGGCGCTCGATGATCCCGACGTCGACACCTCGGAGCTCGGCAAGTATCCGCTCTGGATCGCCGAATGGCACGTGCAACCTGGCCAGCAGCCGGCCCTGCCGGCGCCCTGGAGCTCGTGGACGTTCTGGCAGTACTCCGACCACATCGCGGTTCCGGGCATAGACCCTGTAGCGGTCGACGGTGACGTCTTCAACGGCACCACTGAGCGGCTGAGGCGGCTGAAGTCTCGCCTCAAAGTCGGGAGACGCGGTGAGGTGCCAGGGCGTCGCTAGCCGCAGGCAAGCTCTGGTCGCAACTGGCGATGCGAGAGCCCTGTCAGGGCTCTTCATTCGCCTTTTTGCGAGTCGCCGGCTACTATGTGATCTAGGGCCTCGATTTCGTGATATTCCGCACCGTGCGCAATTGAACAGTGAAATTGCCCGGGGGAACTCATAGCATGGAGCCGGCGGCCGGACGAGGAAGGCTGGACCATGCGCGACACTGGTCGCTTCGAGAGCACAAAAACGACGACAGGAGCCCCAGATGGGCAGACGACCGGGGAGCAGCGGCCGCCGCTTCCCGGCTGGGTGAAGGAGCTCGATGACCGGTTGCGCTCCCTGGACGATGTGCCTGATCAATTTAAGGAAGGCGCGCGTCGGATGAGAGATGCGCTTGAAGTGCAGTCCTGGGAAAAATACAGGCCGACGGACGCTGCCAAATACCTTCCGGATCTGCAGGTTGGTGAGCAGGCCGTGAGCCAGTGGACCAGGCTTGCTGTGTCAGCCGGCCAGGCATTTGACGCCGCAGATAGGGATCGAGATGGGTTCATATCGCGGCGGGAAGTGGATGCCGCTCTTGGGCGAAAGGATCTGGCACCAACTGTGCGGCAGGTGCTGACGGCACTAAGAGATAACTATTCCGCTGCGCAAGACGTTTGTGACGACCCCTTCAACTGGAAGCCTGAGATCAGCCGGCAGGACGTTGCCGATCTCGTGAATGACTGTGCTTATGTGAAGACGCACGCCCTGATGGCCGATCAGTCGAAGCGATATCTCCTGTCCAACTTTTCAGCGTTGGACAAGAATGGCGACGGCAGGATCAGCAACTCGGAGTTGTCTTCTGCCGCCCGTGACGCTTACGAAAAGAACGAGATAAGCAGCGCCTACGTGCTTTCGTACCTGGCGGATTCGGTGGCCGGGGAAGCCGAATTCGGAGGGCACCCGCTCGGCGAGATGTTCTCGGACGCGCTGACAAAGGATGAGGTTGCTCGCATGTACGCCGCGAGGTCTACGGAAAATGCCGTGCTCCGACAATACGATGCTTCGCGGATAGTCCTGCCGGGGACGGCCGGCATGTTTGGCGGCTTTAGCTGGCTCGGCGCGCTCGGTGGCCTGGGTTGGGGAGCCGTCGCGGGCCCCATAGGGGCCGCAGTAGGCTATGTGTCAGGGGCGTTTGCCGGGGCCGCGCTGGGATCAGCGGCCGGAGTCCTTGAAGGAACGTGGTATGGCGGTTGGCAGTATTCTAGGCATTGGTTATGACGGCAACCGTTGCCCCGGTCGAGACTCTGCCCTACGGCGAGTTCCTCACCGAAGACCATCACGCCATCCGCGAGATGGTGAGGGACTTTGCGACCAGAGAGATCGCCCCGAAGGCGGCCGAGGTGGACAGCAATCACCGGTTTCCCGAGGAGACCTTCAAGCGGCTGGGGGAGCTCGATCTGCTGGGTATACCGATCCCCCGGGAATACGGCGGCGCCGGCGGTGACTATCGCGGCTATGTGGTGGCGCTGGAAGAGATCGGGCGCGCCTGCGGCTCCACCGGGCTCAGCTTCATGGCCCACTGTTCGCTGGGCACGATGCCGATCTACTGGTTCGGCACCGAGGAGCACAAGAAAAGGTATCTGCCGAAAATGGCAAGT
Source organism: Pseudomonadota bacterium (assembly GCA_021325555.1). GTDB lineage: Bacteria > Cyanobacteriota > Vampirovibrionia > Obscuribacterales > Obscuribacteraceae > JAJPGY01. The sequence continues at coordinate 39,410 of JAJPGY010000012.1, forward strand.
GGTGCCTATCTGGGCTGCTGGGCGCTCACCGAGCCGGGCACCGGTTCCGATGCCGCTGCCCAGAAGACGACCGCTGTGCTCGATGGCGATACGTGGGTGCTCAACGGGCGCAAGCAGTTCATCACCAACGCTTCCGTCGCGCAGACGGCCGTGATCATGGCGATGACGGATCCTTTGAAGGGCAATAAAGGCATCTCCTCCTTCATCGTGGAGAAAGGCACGCCGGGCTACGAGATAAGCAAGATCGAGAGAAAGCTTGGAACCCGCGGCTCCCCCACCTGCAGTCTCACCTTCGAGGATTGCCGCATTCCCAGGGGAAACCTGCTCGGGGAAGTGGGCGAGGGATACAGGCAGGCGTTGATGACCTTGGAATGCGGGCGCATCGCCGGCAGCGCGCTCATCATCGGCATCGCGCAGGCGGCCTTCGATGCGGCGCTGACTTACGGGCACCAGCGCGAGGCGTTCGGGCAGCCGGTCGGCAAGCATCAATTCATCCAGGGATATCTTGCCGACATGTCTACCCAGCTCAACGCCGCCCGCCTGATGGTCTATCATGCCGCCTGGCTCAAGGACCGCGGCAAGCGGGTGACGCTGGAGGGCTCGCAGGCAAAACTCCTGGCCTCCGAGATTGCCACGCGGGTCTGCAATCTGGCCGTGCAGATTCACGGCGGCTACGGATACATCGAGGACTTTCCCGTGGAGCGCTACTTGCGCGACGTGAAGCTAGGCGAGATCGGAGAGGGAACATCCGAGATTCAAAGACTGGTAATCGCCCGCGAGCTGGGTCTGTAACCGGTTCTTGCAGTAGCCGCGTCGCCACCCGCAGCTCCATCTGGAACGGATCGGGAGAAGGTCAAAAGCAAAGGTCCTGGAAGCGGTCTGAGAAAACCCGGATGACGTCTTGGTCTCCGCCTCTCTACTACATCTATAAATAGGTCGAGCTGAAAGAAAAAGGCGGGTGGCCGTCCCGCCTTTCTCCTTGAACGGTCATCTACCCATCGACGAGATCTTCTTCCTTGAGGAGGAAGTCGGTCACAGGCGTGTAGCCCTCTTCGCCGACCGATCCAGGGAGCAGCTCGATATCTGGCTGGTCAACATATGTGTTGACAGCCTTCTTGAGCGCCGCCGGTGTGGTGGCAGTCTTATCGTCATCTTCGACGATGTCCGGTGCGGTCAGCTCGGCAAAGCGAGGGTTTAATTCTTCCTGAGTGCGCAGGTGAGACTCCCAAGCCTTGCGAGCACGCTCAGCCCAGATCTCGTCCAGGGCGTCGTCCATTTCCTGGACGGCCTCCGCGAGAAGACGAACCATGAACTCATTGCGCGTAGTGTTCAGGTCGGCAGCCCATCGCTCAATGGCGGCATCCAGCCAATTGGGGAGAGTGATGGAGCGGCGAATATCTGTGTTGTTGGCCATGATAGCGGCCTCCATGACGGGGCAGATGCACTCCCTTTACGTATCGACGAGCAGCTCCGCAAGGCTTGAGAGCCTCACAATAAATCGGTTTCAGATAAGCAAACCTGGTTGGTTAGTTGCTGTTCTGTCGTGCGGGACGGGCGGGGAATGTATTTCCAGCCGCACATTTTCAAGGCTCTAGTAACAAGGATGTTTCAGGCTCACTCATCGTGAAATCACGAATCATAACGATGGATGCAGGTGATGCCAGGCCCTTACGCAGGTAGCGCAGCAGGAGCCGGCCGGCTTAAAGGTGACTTGAAGCCGGCCGTGAGTTCCATCATCGTCAGCCCTTACCGCCCGCAGCCTTTCAGTTGCGACGGATGCCACGCCAGATACCGACCACCAGATAGATAGCGGCGGCGGCGTCCAGGGCAACGAGCAGGTCCAGGGCGAGGGCCAGCAGGACCTTGCCGCCGACGTGGAACACGGACTTAAGCCAGCCCGCCTCGACAAGGCTGACCAGGCAGTTGTGGAGGTCGCCGTGGTTGTCGACGAGCAGGGCGATCAGAACCGAGAAGGTGATCACGCCCAGCAGGGCGAGCAAGTGAGCGATCTTGTGGGACATGTTGTAATCTCCGGTCGTAACAGGTGAAGAACAAAGAAAAACCTCACGGACAGCAAACGCTCATCGCCCGAGCGTGCGGGAGACGAGTTGAAATGACTGCAGGAACGGGCTGAGCTGGGAGAGAACCCAGGCAGCCATGGCGATGCCAACCGCAGCCATGATCAAACGAAAGAGCAGCTTTTCCATGGTCGGTCTCCTTTCTATACATAGTCCGGCACGAAGCCGCCGTAGCAGCCGCCGCGGTTGATGTTCTGGATGCCGTTGCGCACCCGGCGCGCGTCGTCCAGGCAACGCGCGTTGCCGCTGGACTCCAGGAGCGTCGCCAGCTCGGCCAGCAGGGGTACGATGCTGTGCCCCAGCTCCCCCGCCGCAGTCTTTTGATGAAGCTGGCCGATGAGCGCGTTGACCTTATAGTTCTGCATTGACTGGTTCCTCTGAAGGACATCGGACGAAGCCCGGGCCCGCTGCCCGGGTCCTGCACAGTACACGAGGAAAGGGGACGTGCCGGGCACGCCCCCCTTCCGGATTGCTTATCGAGATTCTACTTCGGGAGGGCGGCCCGGCCGTAACAGGCCGTGCCCTTGCCACCACGATTGGTGACGGCCATCTGGGTGCCGAAATCGTAGTGCCACCATTCGTAGGGGTAGTTGACGAACCCGGCGGCGCTCATCGCCCAGTAGAGCAGGCGCCGGTTGCTGCGAGCCTCCTTGAAGCTGGCTGAATTGGCCGGGCCGGCGGTGCGCTCGTAGTAGTCGCTGAAGCTTACCTCGGAGGCGTCGTCGAACACCCCGCCCATGTAAAGCGGCTCGCGGGTGCCGAGGGCGCGCAGCGTCACATCGACCGCACCGCCGGTGTTGTGGGTCGGCCAGGTGCGCCAGTCGTCTTCACGGTATCCCCGCGGGTCCGAGCAGAACTGCCCGGCGTAGCGCGTGCATTGCTCCTCCGTGGGGTGGCACAGCGTTTGCTTCGCCTGCTCAATGAAGTGCTCCCACAGCTCCCGTTGCAGCGCGATGGGACGGAAGCCGTCCAGCACCAGGATCTCGACCCCGTACTTGCGCACGAGATCATTGGCCTTCACGAGGCGGCGAGCCACCCCTTGCCGGCAGTAGACGCGGGAAAGGGCCGCCGGGAACGGCCGGTAATAAGGAGCGTTCAGACCGTCGCTGCGAGCGTAGTAGCTTGAGGACGAGAGCCCCAGGCTGCAGACGTCCACCAGGCGCTCGTGTGCCTGGTGGGACTCGAGCCGGATCGGCACCTGATGATAGTCCAGGGCCGTGGGCGCGTGGAGCAAAAGCGGGATCGGGCGATCGCGCAGATCGTCGGCCACCCTGGCTTCGGTGGGCGCAGCGGCGGGCAGCGCGCCAAGCGCGTGCACGACCGACAGTGCCAGCGTGGTTTCCCTGGTCCTGGTTCGTCGTCTGATTGGCATGAAAGTTCTCCTGAAAAGAAGAGGAACGCCCGCTTGCGGGTTGCCGCCCTCGAGCGGCGACCCGAGCGGTCCAGCCTGCTTTCCAGCCCTGCTTCCATGGTATGGAAACCCGGGCGGATGTCGATGGTGGAAATACGGCGGCCCATGCCGGCAGGCCGCGGCTCAGCGCCGCTCCTGCCGGCATGCCTTCGGGTTACGACAGCACAAGGTACCAGGTGGAGCAGAACTGGCGTGCGGCCAGGACCCGCATATCAGGCGGACCCCAGAGAGACCCCAGCCTCTGAAGCCGTGGCAGGCTCCAGAACTCCACCCCGTGCTCGCCGAAAAGGGCAAGGCGATCCTTCGTCGGGCAGGCCACCTTGCGGATGAAGCCGCCCAGGTCTGTTTTCACCGGCACCAGCTCCCTGGTCTCGGCATGGTACAGCCAGGCGATGTTGCCCGTGCCGCCGAAGGCAACGAACGGGGCCGCCTGAGTGGCGCACATGCAGTAGCACTCCCAGTCTTCCGGCAGACCGTAATGGCCCTTGTGGTGGGCGCGCATCGGCTCCGGCGGGCCGTTGCCGCCGCTGTGCCGATAGCACTCGCCATCGGCGGTGGCGAAGAACACCTCATCGCGAAGGGGGCTGACCGCCACGGCGGTGAGGCTGCGGTCGGCGACATGGGCTGAGTAATGCTCCTCCGCCTGGTTGCTGCCCAGGTCCCACACCTTGAGGTGCCCTTCGCAGCCGCCGGCTACCAGGAACTGCCCGTCCAGGCTGTAGGAGAGGCAGTGGGCGCCCGGCATGGAAAGCTCCGGCAGCAGAAGCACCTGGCGGGGAGCGGTTTCCAGCACGAAGCGCAGCACCCGATTGCCGCTGGCCAGGGCCAGCTCGGTTGCCCAGGGCTGGGAGCCGCTTGTCTCGGCAAGTTGCAGTTCCGGGCGAAAGGTCGCCGCCTCCCAGGCGATCTCCGGCATGGTGATCTCCTGCAGCTGCGGCGTCTCGCCGTGCGTTCCGTAGGTCCTGTAGAGCCTGCCCTCCCGGCCGGCGGCGCCTGCTGCCACGAACTGCCCCAGCCTGGAGAACTCGGCGAACAGGGCGCGCCTGCCGCCCAGCCTGGAAAGGCGGATTTCGTGGATCTTCTGGTTCCAATTCGGGATGTTCATGACCATGGCTCCTGTGCAAATGGAGAAAGGAAGTGGCTGCCCCCCGGAAAAGCGCGGCAGGCCGTACCGGGCTGCTCCGCTGTGCGGATGACTGGGTGCCGGCGTAGCCGCGGTGGTTGTCTTTTTCGGGGGTAAGAGCCGTAAGTTGGAAACGAGAGACGATGCCCCAGTCTAATCACCACTGGTCTGGTAAAACAATATAAAGGTTTACAGACAACCAAACCGCTGGTGCCCGTTAGCCGCCATCGCCGGGCGCTTGCCCGCGCCCGGAATACATGGCGGGCCGGACATTTGGGTGACCTTACGGCACGTGTGCCCCGCCTTCGCCGGGCGAGCGGCCCGCGTAATTCCCACACCCTGATCGCCGGCGATCGCCTAGCGAAGCTCGCATCAGCTTCCTGTGCCTGCCCGGTGGCGGTCTCAGCCGATGATTCCCCGCCTGCCCGGTTTGTCCAGGAGAGGTCGCAGACCGTTTGCGGCCCCGAGGACCACCGAGCCGTTGTTTAGCACGGTGGCCGTCACGAAGTCGGTCTGATCCACCAGTGAAACGGTGAGCCCGAGGACGTTCGGAACTGACACCACCAGCAGGTTTTGCCGGGCCAGCTCCATCCCCTCACGCGCGATCCGGATCCCCTCCACCAGGCCGGTCAGGCTCTCCGTAGCCAGCAGGATGTCCGCTCGGTGGCGAGCCACATCCGAGCCGGTGCCGAGGGCGATGGCCACGTCGGCCTCCTCCAGCGCCGGCGAATCCTCGACATCCTGACCGACCACTGCTACCCGCAACCCGCGCCTCCTGTAGTCGGCGACAATCTGAGCCTGGTCCTGCGGCAGCGTTCTGCTGTGCACCGTGGCTATTCCCGCCTGCTCGGCCAGGGCGCCGGCGGCGGCCTCGCCGCCCCCTGTCATCATGGCAATCTCCTTGATCCCCATGCGCTTGAGCGCCCGCACCGTGGCGCGCGCGTCCGGACGCAGCGGATCCCGGTACGCGATCACGCCGGCCAGCTTCCCGTCGATGGCCACGCAGGCTCGCGAATCCCCTTTCGCCTGCCATTCCTCCAGGAAAGCCCGGGCGGCGGAGAGATCGATCCCCTCGAGCTGCATCAGCCGCGTGCTGCCGACGAGCACGGCATGACCTTCCACCTGGCCTTTGACGCCCAGCCCGGCGATGACGTCCGATGCGGTTCGCTCCGGCACGGGGATCGACTTCAGGTGCGCGTAGCTGTAAATTGCGTAAGCCACCAGGTGGCTGTAGCGCTGCTCTGCTGCCGCGGCCATGCGGGTGACCTCCTCGAGGGAGTAGCCCGGGCAGACGAAGACCTCGGTAACTGTCGGCTTGAGGGCCGTCAGGGTGCCGCTTCTGGCGAAGATTACGGCGTCGATCTCCGCCAGCGCCTCCAGGGCGCTGGCGTTGCGCATGACGATGCCGCGTCGCCCCGCTTTGTACATCGAGGAGAGAACCGCGGTTGGTATGGCGATCTTGATCCCGGTCAAAAAATCGAAGCAAACGAGCGCCATGGCGCGCTCGAGATCCCTGGTTGCGACCAAGACGACCGCGGCTATGGAAAGCAGCGGTGCGACCGCGTCGTATGCCATGCGCAAGGACAGCTTGTGCAAGCGGGTGCGCTGCAGCCAGCGCCGCTTCTGCTTCTGCCGAACCGGGTCGGCGGCTGGCCGCGGCGGACCGGTCTCGTTGCGAATGTATAGTTTGCCCTCGGTCAGCAGCGTATCGGCGGTCACGTTGTCGCCGGCCCGCACGTACCGGGGCTCGAAATCCATCTCCGGGCTGGCCGGCACAATCGTCCCCTCGCCTCTCACGATCGTTCCTTCGACGGCGACCAGTTCACCCGGGTAGACGACCACCTGGTCGCCCGGCCTGAGCTCGATGACCGGCACGCGCACCCGCCGGTAACCCTGGACCAGCCAGGCCGAGCGCTGGGACAGCTCGCGCTGGTGCGTGATCAGCTGGTGGCAGCGGGATGTGACCACGTCGCGCAGCAGCTCGCCGGAGGCGATCAGAAAGAGCATAAGCGATGCCGGCAGAAAACTTTTTTGCTGGATGAGGACGAGACACGTGCCCCCATCAAGGGCGTCGGCGCCAAGCCGCCCCTCCTCGAGCGTGGTTTGCGCGGCGCGATTGATGACGGGCAGAAGTGAGGCTAACAGGGCCGAGCCGGTGACGAGCGCGGGCAGCTCGAGCACGGTGCACAGCAGTGCCAGAGCGCTCAAACCGAACTGTCCTTTTGGCGGGAGCAGAGTCTCGAAAGCAAAAGTGGCACGACGCAGGGCCGCGAGCGGATTGAGAGGCCTGGCGGCCGGGCGCTGCCCGGGCTGCAAAGGCCTGACATCAGCCAGGCTCAGCCGGTCCAGCCAGGCAATGGGGTCGAAGACGCCGCCGGTGAAGGTAATAGTGACCGAGGCGCAGTCGGGGTTGGTGCGCACCGCGCGCACGCCGTCCTGCGCATGCAGCAAGGACTCCAGCCCGGCCGCCAGCGCCTGATCGTGGCGAATCCCCTGCAGGCGAACCCTGATTCGATCGGGCAGGCTGTGAACCACTTCGTAGATCTTCTCTGCCAAGGTGCTGCTCCGGTTGTGACTAAAGCGGCTCTTGCCGGGTCGGGCCGGCAGTGTCCCCGTGAACTGCCTTCCCCTCCTAGTGTAGCTTCCTGACCAGGCCAGACCATCGGAACCCTTGCGGCAACAACGCGTCAAGATGCCGAAGCGGCAATAACTAGCTACTATATCACCAAATAGCTCGAGTTTCAAAAAATTGAGAAAGGAGAGGGGCGTGATTGCCGGCTCTCCTTCCTGCCGGGGCACGAGAGCCCTGAGATTATGATTTGGTCGAGCTGCTGGCGGCGCGCTTTTCAGCCAGCGCTTTCTTCAGCGTGTCGTAGCTGAAGTAGCCGGCCAGTGCGGTTAAGATGATGTCGCGCACCGCGAGCCTGTGGACCAGGACCATGGGGAGCAGGAAGCCCAGGGCCATGAGCCCCAAGCTCGCGCCGGTGGAGAACATCCCCACCAGGCGTAAGTTGAGCCGCCAGGCCGCGCCGGGGCGCGCGAGGGCGGCTGTGAACATTGTGATGAGCCCGATTCCGAACAGAACCAGGGCAACGATCGGGATGATGACGAGATTCATTGCTTGTTCCTCCTGTGTGAGAGCTCGACGCCGCCTGCAAGCGAAGGTTTTTTGCAGGCAGCGCCAGATGATGCTGCTTTGCCCATATAAAGCCGCGAAAGCCGGGGAGCGGAACTGCCGGTTGTGGCAGCGCCAACCTCCCCGGCTTCGCGTGTTTCGGCGTGATGCGCGTGCGCCTGCCCGGGCGGCGCCGGCGAATCATCCTGCCTCTAGCTGACCAGTCCCTCGGCGGCGGCGCGCTCGCCGGCGTGCTTGAGGACGAAGGCGGTCATCGCGCGGTTGCTCTCGTGACCGTGCACGGGAGCGCGCATGATCCCCTCGTATTCGTCGGCGGTCTCCCGGAGCAGGCGGTAGCTGTCCGCGGTCAGGCTCTCCCGACCGGCGGCGTAGCGGGCCAGCCGGCGGACGGCTGCGGCGTAGCTGTTGTCGCGCCTGGGGTTGGGCGGGCAGAACTTCGACTCGATCTGAGCCAGAAGCTCGCCGCTTTCACCCGCCGGAAAACCGGACGGGAGGCTGATCGGACCGAAGCCGCGACCGCGGTCGGTGAGATCCACGAAATCATCGAAACCAGTGTACGTCATTGCATGACCTCCTCGTTTTGTTCTTGCTTTGCCTGACGCACTGCGCGCCAGGCTCGAGTTGGAATGCCGGCTCAGGCCCCCGGGCGGAGCACCGAAGCCGGCGTTGACAGACATTGGTGAGCGTCTACGACGCGGGCGTCACTTGTTCATCGCGGCGACGAACACGAGCCCGCAGGCGAGCCAACCCTGACCGCAGACTGCGGCCACGATGGCGCCGATGACGAGCATGAAAGCCATGGCTTCCTCCTTTTTTAATTGGGCTTTTCGGCAGGACCGCGAGGTCATGCCGAAAAGCAGTGCCAAAGCCTCGTACGGGCGGGGCATACCCCACCCGTCGGCTGACCTGCGATCGAAGCCGGACCAGGAACGTTGGTCCGGAGCCTTAGATTCCCACCCCCACCAGCAAGCTCACCAGAGCCTGTGGCTGGGTGAACGCCCAGAACAGGAAGGCGCCCAGCGCGATGTAGGCGACGCCGTAGCCGATGCGCGCGGCGAAGGGGACGTTGAAGTACGACGCTGGCAGCGTCTTTCTGTACTCCATGTCTTGGAAGAACCCCATGAGGATCAGCACGAGGATGATCATGTTGAACATGCTGTTGCCGATGGCCGTGAAAAGCCAGAAGAACATCAGCACGCCCGGCACCCACATGTAGCGGTGGATGCCCATGGAGATTCCCCCGCCATCAAGCGGCTTCATGGGGATGAGGTTGATCAGGTTGAGGAAAAACCCGTACTTGGCGGCCATGAAGAGCATGGGCACGTTGAGCACGAGCCCGAGGACGAGCGCCGCCACGCTGGCTGCCGCTCCGAAGAGCGGTCCGGCGTAGGAGACGAACGCCTCGCATTCGGCGGACGGCGGCTGCGAATGAGCCACGGCGGCGCCGAACGGGGTGAAGACGGGCGGGTAGACTGCCAACCCGCGATGCCTGGCGGCGATGAAGTGCCCCATCTCGTGAACGAAGATGAGCACGCCGAGCGCGATTGCCAGCTCCACGGAGCCGAGCAGGAACCACCAGAAGGCGATGAAGACCGCAACCGAGATCACGGTCATGTTGTTCTTGAGCCAGTTGTTCATAGATCCACACCTTTGCGAAAGGGTGCCGCCGGCTTGTCGGCGGCTGGTGGCGGCAAGGCGAGAGCCGGACGCGCGGGTCGGTAAACACGCGCGCCGGGCCCCACCATGAAGCGGCCCCGGCTGGCGCCGGAGCCGGTGCTTGTTTGAAGGCACAGTTTTGTCCAAGGGGGGCATGTGTGCTCCCTTAGACAAATCGGCCGACTATCAGCTCGCCTGGGGCGTTTGACCCCGGGCTTCGGTTGCAGCTGCCTGCGCCGCCGCGGCCAGCGACTGCTGGTGCGTGAGGCTTGCCTTCATGCCCGCGATGGACATGAGCAGCATCGCCTGCGCCCACGCCAGGGGCTCGTTCTCGTCCGGCACCCACTGGCGTGACTGCCGGTCGACGATGTAAGCCTCCGGAACGTTCCAGCGCTCGTTCACGCATGCCAGCGCCCAGTTGAACAGGTTCGTCTGGTGCGCCAGGTAGCGCTCATCGTTGCTGCGCCGGTACATGTCGCCGAGGATGTACGAGATCATCGGCGCCACGTGGGACCACTGCGCCTCTTCGCCCTCAGCCAGGTCGTACCGGTTGTCGCGCCCGTCCCACCTGTCCCTTGGATAACGGCGGAAGCCGATGTGCCCACGCAGATACCGCTCGAGGTTGGCGATGATGAGCAGGGCCATGGCGTCGTTGACGACCGGCTGCCCGGAGACGGCCCCGAAAAAGAGCCCGTTCACCAGCGCGGAGTCGACGGAGCGGATCTCCGTGTCGGCGTCGGCCCGGATGAACTCGTTGGGGAGTATCTGGGCGAGCTGGGCCTCGCACTCCTTGATGAGCTCACGGATGCCGTTCTCGTGGACGTCGAACTGGCGGTTCTCCACCCTGTACGACAGCATGCCATGCCCCTGCAGGAAGCTGAGCAGCTCCTTCAGGGCAGCCACGGCCACGAGCAGCGATGAGGCGTGCTGCGCCTTCTTGTCTTCCCAGGCGCCGAGGTCCTGGTCGACCGGCAGGCACGTCGTCCGCCACAACTGGTGCGTCAGGCACGTGTAGGCGGTGGCGAGCAGCTGCGTCATCTCGTCGTCCCAGCTCAGGTAGCCCCGGTTGAGACCGAAGTACAGGAGCCAGACGATGGACGCCAGAGCATCGTTCTGGCGGTGCCCCCAGGTGGACTTCACCTCGGTCAGGGTGATCGGGTTGAAGCGGATCTGCGGACCCGCGCCCATGTCCATGCCGGAAGCGCGACCGTCGATGATGTCCAGGAAGCGGTTCTGGTTCTCAAAGTGCTGAGCCAGGCAGGAGCGCAGACCGCGCTTCCAGGCGTCAGCCTCGATGGCCAGACCGTCGCCGAGATCGGGATCGAGCACGGCGGTAAGCTCGGCCACCGCCTGCATGATCCGGTCGCGATCCCAGCCCAGGATAAGCAGACCGCTGGATGCCTTCTGGAGCTGGAACAGCGACTCGGTCGAGACGCCGTTGTACAGCTGCGCCATGACATCGCGGTCTCCGTTGATGTTGAGCAGCGTGCTCGCGACAAGCGAGAGCTTCAGCTCATCAACGGAGGGCACGGTGACCGCCGAGGCGCCACCGCTCTTGTAGCAGCGCAGGGTGAGCGTGCCGTGTTCGACGAGAGCCTTGCGGATCGTCTCCAGGTCGGCAAGCGTGTACGCCTGGCGCGAAAGCTTCGCCACTTCCGGGTTTTGGAAAGCCGGGGTGGCCAGACCAGACTTGGTTTGCTCAGTCATGATAGACCCCCTTTCTAGCCAGGCGAACGAACTGCCCGGGCTGAGGAGTTGTTGGCGACAGCACAAGCCGGCGGTGCTCAGGCTTCAGGTCCTGAGCGCCTCCGACAAGGGCTGCCTGGTGTTGACTTTTCGCTGTGTCAGCGGCAAATCGCGGTGCGCACGTCAGCCGGCCAGCGTTCGCCCGCCCCTGGCAAACCAGGATCTATGCGGGTGATACGATTTATGACCTGAAGTGCTTCGCCCTGAAGGAGAAAAGCTGATGTACAGCGACGCCAATAACCGAACCGACAGACCGTGGGGCAGTTTCTACATCCTGGAGGACGAGGCTTACACCAAGGTGAAGCGCCTGGTGGTGAACCCGGGTCACCGTCTCAGCCTGCAGAGCCACGAGCATCGCGACGAGCACTGGGTGATCGTGCGTGGCATGGCCAGGGTGACTTTGAACGGGGCGACGACGGACCACCACTACGGCGAGCACATCTTCATCAGGCGCGGTACTCGACATCGAGTCGCTTGTCTTGGTCCCGATCCGGTTGAGCTGATCGAGGTGCAAGTGGGCGATTCCTTTGCCGAGGAGGATATCGTTCGCTACGAGGACGACTACCAGCGCGCCTGACGTGAAGCTCGGGCGGGCATAAGTCCCGCCCCTACACGATTTCTGGCAAACCTAAACCACCCCCGCCAGACACAAGGTCCGGATAAAATTCACCAAACGCTGATGGTGGCTTAAGTTGAGATGAGCGGGTACGACCTTTTCCTGCGAAGAGTCATTGAGATTTACAGGAGTACCCTAAACAAAGAGACTCAGCTCGCGCAAATAGATCTGGTTGCGGTTTCTACCAATGAGGCCGGCTCATGGCAAGCCTGGATTAGGGACCGCAAGTCGCCGGATACTCTCGAGCCGCCCCATAAGTGGCGGCCCCGGAAGGGCTCTCGAGTCCAGGCTGGTGGGAGATGAACCTCTGCCGGGCGCAGTCTTCTCCACTTTCACAGTTAGCGAAGTATCGATCACTGGTTCAGCGCGACCTTTCAGCCGCTTTAGCGTAGCGGTGCCAAGTGTCAAGTCAGTGGTTCTGATGCCAAGCAGTACTTTTGTTGACCATGTTCGTTGCTTATAGAGGCGGCCGGTTTTTAGGTTAGAAAGGCATTTTCTGTTTTCGCTTCCAGTCTCAACCTTCAAGGCCTACCGCCAAGCTATCTATCCCGACCGTCGCGCGAAAGTGCCGCAGGCTGACTCGATCTTCATCGAGGCGCTGGCTGCTGCCTCCTTTGCCGTGCCGGGATTTCACTTTTTCATCCACCGGCTATCGAGATCGGCACGCACCCTCGAGCGAGGACCACCGTCGCGCTCTCGAAGCCTAAGAAACGAAAAGGAGCCTGTGATGAAAGGCGACCTCTCCAACGATGCTGCCTGCTGCTGTCACCATCAGTGGTGGCGCAGCGAGCTGCTGGGCGAGCGCAAGCCGTTCGCTCTTCCCGGCACGTTCAAGCGCTATGCGCCGGACCTGCCGATTCATGTTCATCACGTCAAGCTGGTTCTCTCTGTCGATCCCGTACGGCGCTTTCTGTCCGGGACCTGCCACACTACCTTCGAGCCGGTCGGGCCCGAGGTCAACGAGGTTTTCTTCCAGGCGGAGGAGATGCGGATCGACCGGGTCTCCGTCGCCGGCGCCGCAGAGAGCCTGCCGTTCGAGGGCTCCGAGCACGGCGTGAAGGTCAAGCTGCCCAGGCCGCTGCACCGGGGCGAGCAGATGGAGCTGGCTGTCGACTACCGGGTCGACAACCCCAAGGCCGGCATCTACTTCACCGGTCCCAGCGTGCTCTATCCCAACAAGCCCTATCAGGTCTGGACCCAGGGCGAGGACGAGGATGCGCACTTCTGGTATCCGGTGGCGGCTGCCGACTACCCCAACCACAAGATGACCACCGAGGTCATCGCCACCGTGCCCGGCGAGTTCACGGCCCTTTCCAACGGCAGGCTGATCGCCGATCGCCAGGGCGCCGAAGAGGGCACGCACACCTTCCACTGGCTGCACGACCGCCCGCACACCTCCTACCTGGTGACGCTGGTGGTCGGCAAGTTCGAGAAGCTGAGCGAAACCTACAAGGACCTGCCGGTCGAGATGTACTTCGACAAGCGGTACACCGAGCAGGCGAAGCTCTACTTCCCGGGCACCGCGGACCTGGTGGCGCTTTTCTCGCGGCTCTACGGCTTCGAGTACCCGTGGGCCGGCAAGTACTCGCAGGTGATGGTGCAGGACTTCATCTTCGGTGGCATGGAGAACACCACCATGACCACCATGACCGACCGCATCCTCGCCGACGGCACCGCCTTCGACGAGTTCCGGCTGGCCGCCGTGCGGCTGAACGCCCACGAGCTGAACCACCACTGGAACGGCGACTGCATCACCTGCCGCGACTGGTCGCACGCCTGGCTCAACGAGGGCGCGGCCACCTACGGCGAGGTGGAGGCGGTCGAGCACGTGTTTGGCATCAAGGAGCGCGACTATTACGTCAAGGGCCTTGCCGACGCGTACTTCGCCGAGGACGAGCGCTACCGCCGCCCGATCGTCACCAACCTGTACAAGGAGCCGATCGACCTTTTTGACCGGCACCTCTACCAGAAGGGCGGGCTGGTGCGGCACATGATCCGCTACCTGCTCGGCGACCAGGGCTATTACGAATCGGTTAAGACGTTTCTGACCGACAACGCATATCAGCCGGTGGAGACGCTCGATCTCATCAAGGCGATCGAGAAGGCCACCGGGCGCAACCTGCGCGAGTTCTTCGACCAGTGGGTCTTCGGTGCCGGGTTCCCCGAGTACAAGATCACCTACACCTGGGACGAAGGCAACAAGGTGGCCACCGTCAAGGTGTCGCAGACGCAGAAGCTGGAGGACGGCACGGGGCTCTTCTCGATGCCCGTCCGCATGAGCTTCACGATGGCCGACGGCAGCACCCGGGACTTCACGGTCTACGTGCACGAGAAGGAGAGTTCCTTCACCTTCGCCGTGGACAGCAAGCCGGTGATGTTCCGCTTCGACCCGGACAACTGGGTGCTGAAGAAGGTGGACCTCTCGGGCGTGCCCCGGGGCATGCTCATCCACCAGCTTCACAACGACCCCAGCGTCATGGGCCGCGTGAACGCCGCGCAGACGCTCGCCAGGCTCGGCGGGCTGGAGGCGGTGGAGGCGCTGGGCAGGGAGCTCAAGAGCGACTTCTTCTGGGGTGTTTCGGCCGAGGCCGCAAAGGCTCTCGGCGTGATCGGCACCCCGGCCGCTGCCGAAGCGCTGAAGGGCGCGGCCTGCGTGGCCAACCCCAAGGTGCGCCGGGCTGTGGTTTCCGCCCTCGGCAACTTCAAGGACGAGTCGGTGGCCGAACTCCTGGCCGGCATTGTCACCGGTGGACAGGAGAAGAGCCCCTTTGTTCTGGCTGATGCCGCCGTCGCCCTGGGCAAGACCCGATCGTCCAGGGCCTTCGACGTGCTCTCGGGCGCGCTGTCCGTCGACTCCTGGCTGGACACGGTCAGGGTGGGCGCGCTCAACGGTCTGGCCGAGCTCGGCGACGAGCGCGGCATTGACCTGGCTGCCGGGGCCGCAGCCGCAGGCCAGCCCTGGAACTCGCGCCCGGCCGCAATTGCGGCCCTGGGCAAGCTTGCCGGCAAGGGCCCGGCAGCGCTCAAGGCTCTCCACGAGCTGGCCGAGTCCGAGGAGGCGGCGCAGTTCACCCTGCGCATGTCGGTCATCGGGGCGCTCGGCGAGGCCAAGAAGCCCGAGTCCCGGCCCTATCTCCAGCACATCGCCCGCAGCGCCGCCGACGGTCGCGTCAAGCGAGCCGTGGAGGAGACCCTCGCCAGGATCGACAGCCCCGCGACCGGCGGCAACGCCGGCGCGGACGCGCTGAAGACCCAGGTGGAGATGCTCGAGGGCAAGGTCAGGGAACTGACCGAACGGCTGGAGCGGCAGGAGCTCGGCAAGGCCCGCAAGGGTCGCCGGCGCTCCTCCGGCAAGAAGGCCTCCTGAACGCTTCGGCGCTCCAGGGCTGGCGGCCCGTCACCGAACGGGTTGCCAGGCAGATGAGGGCCGGGCCTTCCCAGCCCTCGCCGTGCCACTGCTGGGTCAGGCAGGGCTGCACCGGGTATCCGGCGCGGCCCTGCCGTCCCGTCAAACCCGCGCCGTGAAGCGGCGCGGAATTTCAGGCCGCCCCGCAACGGGGCGACCAGGAGCAGACTCCCAATGTATTCACGCTTGCAGAAAGCAGCGAGAATTTTCACCATCTTATTTGCCACCGCCGGCATCGCCGCCCCAGCGCCGCAGACAGCCACCGCGCCCACGCGCGATCAACTCTTCACGGAACTGAACCCTGTTTTCCAGCAGATCTGCAACGATAGCTGGAGCGCCTCCGGACCGGCCGTAGCCCGAAAGGGATACAGCCGGGACAACATCGCCCGCTTCGTCGACATGCTGCAGAGCAACCACGGAAAGGTTGCCAGGCGCGCCGCGGACTACCCCAGTACATCCAGGCTGTTGCGAACGACCGCCGGCGAGTTCCGATTTGTCGACCTGGACGGCGACGGGCAGCTCGAGCTGGTCGTCGCCGCCGATGAGTCGGGCAGCGGGCAGCTCAACGACGTGTACGTGATCTGGCGTACGCCAGACACCTATCGTTTCCGTGTTCAGCACCTGACCGCCTATCACGTCGACAAGCTCGACCAGGTGATTCAGGACGCCGACGGCGACGGCAAGATGGAGCTCGTGCTGCCGGAGCTGATGACCTCCGGCAGGGCCGGCCAGCCGCAGGTTGTCTATCCTGCGGTCTACGCGCTGGCGTCCGGTGATTACGTCGACGAGAGCGAAAGCTTCTCCGCGTACTACCTGAACACAGTTCTGCCGCAGGTCGACCGGCAGATTCACGACCTGATCAATACGCAGGCCCCGGCCGACGACCTGCTGGTCGTCCAGCTGGAGCGCGACAAGCTTCTTCGCCTGACAGGCAGCCCCATGGCCGGACTGTTTGACGCCGAGTGGCGCGCTAGCAGCCCGATTGTGGAGCAGCGCCTGCTCGCCGTGGCCGTCTTCAGGGACATCGCCCTGCTGTCCGGCAACCGGCAGGCCGTCATCGACCTGAACATCATGGCGCGCGACTGGAGCTCCGCGGTCAGCGAAGACGCCCGGCTGGCGCTGCGGGACGTATCGGTCAGGTGGCCTGTCCTGCCGTAGCCGTTTCTTGCAATAAGCGGCGTTGCCGCCTCAGAAAACCCACGGGCTGAAGGAGCGTGAACGTTCCTTCGGCCCCCGCTCGGAAGCGAGGCTGAGTCAAAAGACTCACCGGGGTAGGAACCATGAAAACCCCAGCAACCCTTATAACCCTCCTGACAACCGTGTTGTTTCTGTGCGCAGCTTTGCCGTCTTTCGCGGCCGCGACGCTGCGCTCCGGCAGTCAGCCCGTCGACCTGCCGCTCAAGGGTCGCACGATCATGATCGATCCAGGTCACGGCGGTGTCGACCCCGGAACGTCAAACCAGGGGTTTCTCGAGAAGGACATCACCCTGTCCATTGCGTTGAAGCTCAAGGTCGACCTGGAAAGGCTGGGCGCGAAGGTGATCATGACGCGCGACAGGGACGCCACCGTTTCCCTCGATGAGCGCGTGGACATGACCAACGCGCTCAAGCCGGACATCTTCGTGAGCGTCCACGTCAACGCCAGCAGCGACCATGGTGTGGCCGGTGTGGAGACGTATTTCTTTACGCCCCAGAGCCGGCCGCTCGCGTCCGCGCTCTTTCACGCGCTTGTCTCCGGGCTCCAGTGCCGGGCCAGGTGGATTGCTTATAACAACCTCCACGTGATCGACCACACGCGCATTCCGGCGTCGCTAGCCGAGGTCGGCTTTCTCTCCAACGCCCGCGAACGAAAGCTGCTGGTGAGCGACAGCTATCAGCAGCGGATTGCCGATGCGCTGTCCCGGGGGATTGTCGATTATTTCGCCAGGCCCGGCGGCTCACCGTCGGGACATTAATCTTCTGCCGATGTTTCTCGCGGAAATTTTTGTCTTTCGCGGCTCACCGCCCTGAACCAGGCGGCGACCGCGACTGAAGCCCGCTGCCGTGTATTGCGGCGCGGCTGCCGCAGTACCATTCGTAAGGAGAGCGATCATGAGATCGCTTCAAAAGTGCCTGGGCGCGCTTGCCATGCTGCCCGCGCTGGCGGTGGGTCCCCTCTTCTCGGACCTCGTCGCCGGCGGCTGGCAGGCCGCCAGCATTCTGGCTGACCAGGGCTTGCCGCCCGTGGTCGAGCACACCGACCACCCGAGCGGTAAGTGGGTCGCCCTCACATTCGACGACGGCCCAAGCCCTGTTTACACGCCGCAGGTACTGGCGATCCTGCGCCAGTACCACATACGCGCCACGTTCTGCGTGGTTGGCGACGAGGTGAACCGGCACCCTGATCTGGTGCGCGAGGTTGTTGCTGGCGGCAACCGCCTGTGCGATCACACGATGACGCACGACGAGCGGCTGCCGCTCAGGTCCAACGCCACCATACGGCGGGAGATCCTCGGCGACCTCGACGCCATTCACCAGGCGGCGCCCGGCGCGCCCGTTTTCTATTACCGCGCCCCGGGCGGGCACTGGAGCCCGCGCGTGCGTCTTCTGGCGGCCGGCTGGGGGCTTGAGAACCTGGCCTGGTCCGTCGATACTCGCGACTGGAGCCGCCCGGGGGAGCGGGCAATTCTTGATGCGGTGCACCGCGAGCTCCGGCCCGGTGGCGTCATCCTCATGCACGATGGCGGCGGTGACCGCAGGCAAACTGTGGCTGCGCTCAAAGTCCTCATTCCCCTGCTCATTGCGCAGGGATACCAGTTCGACTTTCCGGAAGTGGTGGCCACCGGCCCCTGAATTGCGGCCCCCACCCTCCACCGACATCACGCCTTAACTCACCAGCTAAACGCTCTATGGAGGCTCGAATGAACAACGAGAAATGCGCCTCTGCTGCGGGGCGCGAACTTTACCACGCCATCTGGCAAGCGGTTGGCGAGCATTTCTACGATGAGAAAAAGCTCGCCGGCTGGGCGACCTGGGAGCATCGCTTCGACGATGTCATCGCCGGCGACGAGACGGCCATTCGTCTGGCTGGCGAAGCCATCGCCTCTCTCGGCGATCCGTACACGAGGCTCAGGGTCAAGACACAGGCGACGGCGGCAAGCGAGACCGGCGACAGTCCGGGTAACGCGCCGCCAGCCGAGTCCGGTGGTGAAAGGATCGAGAACGTCACGGCCGTCGTCACCGGCGACGGAATCGGCTACCTGCGCATCCTGAGCTTCTACGACGCCGGCGTGGTCGATGAGGTCGAGGCGGCGCTGGCAAAGATAGCCGGATGCAACGGGCTTATCCTCGACCTGCGCCACAATCCGGGTGGGTTGATGTCGGCTGCTCTGGACTGTTGCGAGCTTTTCCTGCGCAGCGGCACGCTGAGCACGGTGGAAACCCGCACGCAAGGAGGCATCGCAAGGCGCACGACCAGGCTCACGCCCGAGGCCTGCCTCTGGATCGATGAGTCGCCCGACGGGAAGACGGAAACGCAGGCGTACAAGCGGCGCAAGCCGCTTGCAGCCGGCAAGCCGATCGCTATCCTGCTGAGCGGCATCACCGCCAGCTCCACCGAGCTGTTCACCTGCGCCGTTGTCGTAAACGGCTTCCGGGGCGGCTGCCTTACCATCGGCAAGACCACACTCGGCAAGGGCATCGGACAGAGCGAGTGGATCGATGTTCTGGGCAGGGCGGAGCTGCGGATCAGCTCCTGCCGCTGGCTGGCTCCCACCGGAGACTGGCTGGGCGACGGAGCCGGGGCGCCAAACGGCATCGAGCCCGACATAGTCGTGCCCGACGACCACGGCCCCGAGGGGCTCGAGGTCGCTGCCCGCGAGGTGCGCAAGATGGTCGAGAGCCTGAGGCTGGAGCTCCAGGCGATCAAGAGCCGCTCAAGCTCGCCGGACACCACGGCCGCCAGTTGAGCAGGGCAACGCCGGGATCGGGGGACCACGGTCCTTCGATCCCGGCGGCTCGCTCGCCCACAGCATTCACATGGTTGCCCTGTATTCAGACCCCGGCAGCTCTTTTTCAGCCCCAGGGACATCACTTCCGGCCCGCCTGGGGAGTTTAGCCCCTTTCGCTTTTCTCTTGCTTTACTATATTTATGAATAGAACAAATGTCAAAAAAGAAAAAGGCGGCCGGCTGGCGGTTTGAGCGCGCCGGCCGGCTACCTCGGGGTTTACGAGCGGTCGCCTTATTGTGCGGGCGTCGATGCCGGGGATGAAGGCGCCCGGGAATGTCGTTGTAGCTGGCGGCTCCGGGAGGATCCCGGCAGCCGGCGAGACAACGGCAAGGACGGCTGTTGGCAGCATGTCCAGGGAAACCTCTGTTTGGCTTGAGTTCTTGGAGAACCAGGAGGCGAGGAGAGACGCGCAACCGGGAGCGGTGTGCGGTCCGGCAATGGACCGCACACCGCTCCCGGTTGCGACCTGTTGTCCCGCCCCGGCTGGTTGTCTAGAAACCGCTGGCCATGCCGCCGCTGATGCGTCGCTTCTTGCCCGTGTGCACGAGCGACAGCGCCGAATTGCGGCGTGCCGTGAGCTGATTGCCGCCCTGATCGCCTAGCTTGAGCATCGGCACCAGCAGCGCGGTCGCGGCGGTTGCCGCGGCGGCAATGTAGATCACCGGATTGAGGTGGTTGTTGAACCAGTGCACGAACATCCAGGCGCCCAGGTTGCTGGACAGCTGGCCGGCCAGGTTGTTGACCGACATCAGCAGCGCAAAGGCGAAGCCGGTGCTTTTCTCGGGGACCGCGTGCGCGGCGACCGTCAAGCTGGCTACCAGCGCGATCATTCCAAAGACGCCGCCGACGACGTTGATGATTATGGCGCTGACCTGGCTGGACATCAGCACGTAGGATCCGTTCCCGATCACGCCGAGCGCGATGCTCAGGTAAAGCAACCACTTGAGCGTCATGCGTCGGGCGGCGAACGCGTAGACGAACGAGCCCAAGACGGAGCCCACCGCTGCCAGTGCCGACAGGATGCCGATGAATTGCTGAGAGAACCTCAGGTCATCGACCATGTGGTAGTAGAGCGGGGTGCCGAAGCTGGGGACGATGTTGATGAGGAAGAGGAAGCCGGCGACAATCCAGAACTGCCTGTTCTTGAAGATGCCGGAGAGCAGGACGTTCTCATCGGTCCGCGGCGGCTGAACGGCGGTGCGGTCTTCCGCGACCAGGAACCAGGCGGTCAGCGCGGCGCCTATGGGAGCAAAGGCAGCGATCCACGCCGCCGTGTGGAATGCCGAATGCGGCGACAAGCGCTGGGCAAGCCAGCCGCCAAGCAGCGAGGCGGTCACCGATGCGACGTTGAACCACATCCACTGCGCGTTGAGAAATCTGCCGGACATGCCGACCTTGTTGCCGGTCTCAACCAGGACCGCCTCGGTAATGGTGCTGGAAGCCGCCATGCCGAAGGCTGTGATGTAGAGAGCAATCAGGATCTGAGCGGGCGCCGTCAGTCCGGTGATCCAGAGGAAACCGCCCACGGTGAGCAGGTTGGCGAGGATCAAGTAGGGGCGCCGGCGGTAACCCAGGATCGGCACAAAGTCACTGAGCAGTCCGTAAATGGGCTTGATGACCCAGGGGATGATCAGCAGGGCAATGTAACGAGTCACCTGATCGGGTGCCCAGCCAAGAGCCTCCTTCAGGTAGTAAACGAGCGGTTGGTTGATCACACCACCCACTTGCCCCAGTCCCTCTGCGAGGTTGACCAGCGCGATGAAGATGAGAAGCCGCCTGACCAGCGAAGCCTGGCCCGGCGAAGGGTTTGGTGAGTTCATGGTTGGGAACCCTCCTGGAGCCACAGGCGTGGGCAACGACGCTCAGCCGGCGGCCTGGGAAGTGATCGAATAGTGACCGACGCCGCAACAGCAGCCCGTTTTCACGAGGGCTAAACGGCCTGAACCCACCGCCTCAGAGAATTGATCTGAGTAGGCAAGGCTTGAGCCGTGACGGGGGTCTATCCGAACGTATAAGGTTGTACGAGATTCGAGATCTAAACAGAGAACCTTCCAACACTACACAGCCTGTCCGGCGCTTTTCAACACAGGGCTACGGCGGAACCGCCGATCAGGAGGCTTCTTCCACGCCCGCCGGCGCCGACGAGTGTTGAGGCATACCCGGGTTGCGCAAGCTAGCGCCACACTTTACAGCAAGATCAGCTCGACGCAAGGGGGAAGAACGCGAAGCAGGAGGGCGCGAATGGTCTGTTATTTTGGACAAATTATGCTTGAATCAGCAAACCTGGTTGGCTTACTGTTACGGTCTCTGTTCACCCAACCAAATCCGCGAGCCAGAAAGAAACCCGGCACACTTTAACAATCCACCGTTTACCTTTTCTGTGAACACGTGAGTTCACCGATTGTTAGCGAGCCACGTTCAGCCGCAGGCACTCGCGTGGCTCTTTCCGACTGCCTGTGTTCCTTTTGCGCCGCGTCATCGCCTTGTGAGCGATGCCGGCGCGGGAGCAGATTTCATGAGACGTATTCTCTACCTCGTGGCGCTGGCGGCCAGCGCCTCCGTCCTCGGCACGTTCCCGGCGAGGCTCTCAGCCCAGCAGGGCAACCACAACCAGGCGAAGATGGGCCCTTCCGTGCGCCCGTACTTAGCGGCAGTGACGCGACAGACCTTCTTCGGCAGCGCTGCCCTGAGCCCGGACGTCGATGGCCCGGCTCCCCTTGCCACCACCAGCGATGGCGGCTGGACCGGCGGCGGCACGCAGGAGAAGTCCTGCCACGGCTACCCGATTGGCGGTCGCATCGCAGGCCTGGCCCTTAACCTGGTCGCCCCGTACCTGTCGGGCTATGGAGCCGGCTTCGGATATCCCGGCTACTACGGATACGGAAACTCGTACGGATACCCCTATTCGTACGGGTACGGCAACCCCTACTACCCGGGCGCCTTCGGCTTTCAGCGGTACTACGGCAGCTACGGCGGCTACAATCCCTGGCTGTACGGTCTGTACGGAAGCTTTTACAGACCCTGGTATCGGGGATACAACCATTACGGTTACCGCGGCTACTACGGCGGTCTCGGCGGCTCTCGCTACTATGCCCCGCGCTATAACCAGGGGTTCTACGGAGGCGGTTTCCACGGCGGTTATCACGGCGGCGGCTTCCACGGCGGTTATCACGGAGGAGGCCACCATCGCTAGACGGCTGAGGTAGCCATGCCGTCAAAATCCAGCCTGCGCCGCAGGAAGCGGCGCGGGCCCCGGCGGCTGGGAGCAGGGACGCTCCCGACCGCCGGCTTCCCTCTCCGCTGAATTATTCCGCCGCGGCGGTTATTCCCCCTGCTCGCGGTAGAGCGAGAGATTTTTAACTATTCAAAGCTGGGGCGTTCGCTTAGGGTTGTAAAACGGCGCCGGGTGGGAATAATTAGTTGCGGCGACGAACCGGGCTTTTGAGGATCAGGTATATGGTTGACGACCATCGGGCAAACATTCACAAAGGAGCGGCGGAGATTGCCTCTGAGATGCAATCTTCGAAGAACTTCGACCAACTCTACCAGCGGCTATCCCACGATGTTTTATCGATGGATCCGAAGGAGTTCGTGCAAATGTGCCAGGAAGCGCAAGGCCTGAACAAGAACGGCCAACTCAACCTAGATGTTAAAACCGGCAGCAATGGGCTTCCAGACGTTACTCTGACGGATGATTCGAGCATCGCTAACCGGCTCAGTCACCTCTTCGGCGGAGCCGAAAAGCACATCCAGGCGCAAGCGCACGCGTTCGGCAACAGTGAAGCGACCCTTGATGCGGTCATCGATGAGGCGTCAGGCGCCAGGCGATACATTGAGGAGCAATAGCGGAGACCGCTGCGGTTAGCGGCGCTGCCCAGGTTGAGAAGCACGGCTATTGCGCCGGGCTTTTTGGTCCCGCGATTTTGTTTTCAGAAAATTGTAACTATAACAGATAGTGTCTAGAAAAGAGCAAAAAACCAAGCAAAGATGGCAGGCGATCTACGTTTTCATGTGATCGCCTGCCATCTACATGCTTTGACACGGCGGCACCTGCGCTCGCCCGAAAGAAGCGGCTCGCCCAGGGGTCCTGCCTCATCGACAACGGTTCCCCGGATGCCGGTGAGCAGATAGCTGAGGGCCAGCGGCATGACCTCTATACTCAGCCTTTCTCTAATCGGGATTGCTCCGCAGCCAGTGTCACCAGGATGGCGGACCAGGACTGCGGTTTCGCACCGCACGCCGCGCCCGTCTCCGGATCCCAGTACTCGGAGAGGTCCGAGCCGAGGATCCCCCGCACCGTCAGCTCTCGGATCGTCGAGAGCTCAGGCCGTTGCCGGCGAATAGCGGCGACGCACAGCAGATAACAGATCTGCGGCCAACAGCCTCCCCGCCAGTAGCCGTTGCTGCGGTAGGAAGGTTCGGCGATCGAAACGCCGGCAAAGCCGCGGGGCCGTCGGAAAGCCGCCGTGCTCATCAAATGAGCCCACGCGGCCTCGACCTGCTCGGGGTTGCTCACCACCAGTAGCGGCAGGAACGCCTCCAGCGTCGGTACTGCCGATGAGTCCTTGCCGGATCCTGGAAAGACATCGGCCCAGGTTCTCAGCTCGGGCCTCCAGAGAGCCTCCAGGCTCCTGGCGATCCCTCGAGCCTTGGCGGCCAGCCCGTCGTCTCCCGTCAAGGCTGCCAGCTCGAGGGCGTTGAAGGCCACCAGCGCGTTGAAACTCGCCGGGCAGACTTCGAACTTGCCGTTGGCCACCCCCTCGCCGGCAACGACGCGCATCGAGCGCGCCAGCCTGTACTTGGTGATGTTCCAGAACTCGCGGTGATAGCCGAAGCGCATCCAGCGGCTCCAGCGCGGTGAGTCGTCGCAGCCTGTCTCCCACGGGTGCACGACCTTGACCAGACCGGTCGCCGCGTCCATCCGTGAGTCGATCAGGTGGTGGAGCGCCGTTGATGCCGGCTGCAGCAGGTGGTCCACAGCAAAACCGCTGTCGTGCAGGACGCGCAAGGCGTGTCCGTACATGGGCGGCTGCGTGATGGTCGAATGCCCGCGTACCCGCCAGATCCACCAGCCTGCCCACGGTTTGTTGTGGAACAGGGTGTTGGGAAGAAATCCGCTTTTCAGCATTCCGGAGAACAGCGTCTCCATCTCGATTACCGCCCGCCGGTCGCCCAGGGCGCCCCAGGCGATTGCCTGGAAGCACGAGTCCCAGAGCCACTGCCAGGGATACTGGCGGCGATTGGGACTGGTATAGCCGGGATTGGCTACCCATGCTGAATCCAGTACGGAGAGGCATCTGCTTCTTACGTTATTGCCCATGGAATACTCCTTTCTTCCCGGGCCCGGCCCGGCAAACTGCCGGCCAGTGCGGCGAGAGGGGAGGCGGCGCAAGCACGCGCGGCCTCCCCTCTCGCGGGTAAAAGACGGCCTCGCGAAAAGGCCCTAGCTGTTCATCGCCTGCTCCAGCAACGCCTTGATGGCCAGGCGCATCGCGTCGGTGCCGGCATGGCGTTCCTGCGGGAGCGAAGTGAAGAGGATCGGCTTGCCGATCACACAGGTGGCACCGTATTTGGGGCCGCTGCCGAAGAACCGTTCGGCCGGGCTGAACAGCAGGTGGAGCAGGCGACGCCCGATGGAGGCGCCGCGGCTGTCCGTCCGGTAGTGGATGGCTACCGGCAGGTAAGCCAGCGGCTCGTCTCCAATCATCTCCTGCGCCTTCTGCATGGCCCGGAAAGCGCCGGTCCGGTAGTCCTCGGGACGCTGCTCGTAGTTGTCGAACTTGAGCGTGCCCTGGGGGAACATGAGCAGCCGGCTGCGCGGGTCGGCAGCCAGCACGCGGGCGCACGTGTTGACGACGGCCCCGCCGCCGCGCTCGGCGTGCCCCTTGACGGTGGGCACGGCGAAGACGCCCATCCACGCGGCGATGCCGGACAGCGGTCCTTTGAGGATGTTGGCCGAGCCGATGCCGCGCAGGCTGCCCTGCATGTGCGGGACGAACTGGAACGGATCGAACCCGTGCTGGTGGTTGGGCCCGATCAGG
Organism: Pseudomonadota bacterium; assembly: GCA_021325555.1. Taxonomy (GTDB): domain Bacteria; phylum Cyanobacteriota; class Vampirovibrionia; order Obscuribacterales; family Obscuribacteraceae; genus JAJPGY01. The sequence goes on from JAJPGY010000012.1 coordinate 64,612, forward strand.
AGCCGCCCCTCGAACTGCAGGTTTTCGGCACCGTACACGCGGGTGCGACCGATGTACAGGTAAGAAAGGAGCCGGCCGGCGTGCCTGTAGGCGCTCATGGCCAGCCGCGAGGGCGGGGGAGGCAGATAACCAGGGGTTTTCCGCATCCGGTAGCCCTCGATGGACCAGAAGGTGATTCGGAGCAGGGCGTAGCCGGCGGCTGCGCACGCTCCCAACCAGAGGATCAACATGTTGGCCTCCTTGGTGAGGGCTTGTGGCAGGAGGCGCTCAGCAGGGCGAAGCCGGCCGAGCGCCTCCTGGAAAGTGATGGATGGAAAGCCGCGCCGGTGGCGCGAGGAAGGGCGAGGCATGCCTCGCCCTACAGGCTCTGGGCGAACCTGTCGGTGGCCTCGACCAGGGCGCTGGTGATGCCGCGCTCGAAGGCCGAGTGGCCGGCGTCGGGCACGCAGACGAAATCCGCTTCGGGCCAGGCGCGGTGCAGGTCCCAGGCGCTGCGGATCGGGCAGACCATGTCGTAGCGGCCGTTGACGATCACCGCCGGGATGTGCCTTATGCGCCCCACGTTTTCCAGGAGCTGCGCGTCGCTGTCGAACCAGCCCTTGTTGATGAAGTAGTGGCACTCTATGCGGGAGAAGGCCTCCGCGTCCTCCCCGAAGCCGGCGGCGAAGCCCTCGTCGGGGAAGAGCTTGCTGGTCCTCCCTTCCCAGATGGCCCAGGCGCGGGCGGCCTCAAGGCGCACCTGGGGGTCGGGGCTTGTGAGGCGCTTGTAGTAGGCGCCCACCATGTCGTGGCGCTCGGGCTCCGGAATCGGGGCCAGGAAGTGTTCCCAGAAGTCCGGGAAGATGTGCGAGGCGCCTTCCTGATAGAACCAGTCGACCTCGCTCTTGCGCAGGAGGAAAATCCCGCGCAGCACCAGCTCGGTGACCCGCTCCGGATGCTTCTCGGCGTATGCGAGCGCCAGCGTCGATCCCCACGAGCCGCCGAATACCTGCCAGCGCTCGATGCCCAGGTGCTTCCGGATGAACTCCATATCGGCGACCAGATCCCAGGTGGTGTTGTTCTCGAGCGAGGCGTAGGGCTTGCTCTTTCCGCAGCCTCGCTGGTCGAAGAGGATGATCCGGTAGACATTCGGGTTGAAGAAACGCCGGTGGATGGGGCTGGTGCCGCCGCCGGGACCACCGTGCACAAAGACGACCGGCTTGCCGTCGGGCTTGCCGGACTCCTCGACGTAGATCTTGTGTCCGCCGGAGCCGGGAACCTCGATCACGCCCTTGAAAAACGGCTTGATCGGCGGATAGAGCCGGCGCCGCTTTGTCTTGCCTTGCGAATTTTTCATGATGTTTGACTCCTCGCCTGTCCACTGCAGGCTGCCGGCATCCAGATCATGCGGACGACCACGATCGACTCCAGCCGGGAGCCGAAGCGGGCAGTCGGACCACCCATGTACCTGGCGCCGAAGAAATGGTTGTAAAAGAGCACGGCCAGAATGCGCATGCTGAGAACCTGATCCACAGGGCACGCCCTGAAGTTGCTCCAGGAGCGTATGAGCTCTGCTCTAAATGGCTGTGGACTTGTCAGCTTCTTTCTGGCGGTACCTTCTAGAAAACGGGATGGAGATGGTTACATGGGCAAACTAGCAATGTTCCCGGGAGATCTGAACCTCTGTGCGCTTAACGAATCATGAGAATTTTTCAAATCAATGACGCTTAAACCATAGCGGTGGTCGTGATCTTTCCGCGCGTAAATGCGGAACTAGGCGCTGGGGGCTCATTTGCACCGGCGGCGGGAGGCGAGGCCGAATACTGCCTGGTGACCCGGCTTGAATGGCACGGATAGCGCCGCTTGCGAAGCCGATCCGGCAGAGCACTTTCCCGAGCGCGGTGGCACCGCAAGTGGTGGCCGCCGATCGGCTGAATGGACCCGGCGCTAACTTCACCAATGCGGGAAATCCCACCGGGGCTGCCGTGAAGGACGAGCGGGCGGCAGGCGATCGTAATTTTGGCTGCCCCACATTTTGTGAGGTTCACTCGCTTAAAGCGTTGCCGGCTCGCGCATCCAGCCGTCTTGCTCCTGCGGGATCGATGATGCGAGTTGAGAAGTGTGAAGCGTGATTGCGTAACACATGTTTATAGGTCCAGTTCAAGGATCTCTGGTAGCTACGGAATATCCATTGACCCTTTCATGATCACGGAATCGAAAACACCCCGCCGGACAAAGTAATTGCTTAATCGAGGCCCACCGAATCTCAGTGGACGCTGGGCCGGTCGGTCTGTCCGGTGGGGCGCGGGGCTTTGGGCGCGTGGCTGCGGCTGCGCGTGGTGCCTGCGCATCGCCGATGTCGCAGGTTTTTGTTCGTTCATCAAGCAGGAGAAAAGCATGCAGCAATGTTTCTACTTTCCCGTCTCTCTCGAGGACGCCATCGCCATTCTGCGCCGCCGGCAGCGTCTCGGACAGGTCGCCGGCAAGAACGACCAGCCGATCGTCGGTTACACCGACCGGGCGGAGGCCGTTTTACGCGCGCGGAATGGCAACGAGAAAGGCGGCTCGCGCGAAGTCTGCCTCGTTTGCGTCGAGGTGGAGCGCGACCTGTTCTCGCAACTGTTCATGGGCGATATGACGCACTTCGGTCCGTGCGCGAAATGGCTTTCCGGCCACTCGATGGAGCTCGAGCCGCTGGCTCAAGACCTCATCACGCACCACGGGCGCTTTGTGCTCGAGATCGTCAAGGCCTGATCCCCACAAGGGTCGGCTTATCAACCAACCATTTCCAAGAGGTTCATATGGCACAAACCGAAAGACTGAAGGCCATCGACGAGGCGGCCTCGCGTTGCCGCCGGCAGTTCGACCGCATGGTCGATCAGGCGGAGCACATTCTCGAGAACTGGCGCAATGAGCGCGAGCGGCTCATCCAGGAGTCGGCCACCCGCGTGGCGCGCCTGGAGAGCGAGCTCGAGCTCTACGAGGGACTCGAAGCCGAGTGGCGGGCCGCCCGTGTTCGCACGGAGCTCGCCTCCGCCGTCGAGCATCACCGCGCCACCGTCGACGCCGCCAACCGGCAGCTCGAGGAAGCGATCAAGCGCTATGTGCGCGTGTTCGCTGCGGCCGCCGCGGCCGTGGAGGCGACGTTCAACTCCGCCTGCGGCTCCCGGAATTTTTCAATCCAACCGACTGGAGATCTGCCATGCGCGGACTCAAAAACTTCGCCTACGGGCTCTGCGCCTGGCCAATGGCGATAGGGTACCTGCTTTTTCTCTTCGTGGGCGGCTTCGCCGTCCTCGGCTGCCGGGCAATCGCCGGGCGCCGGGCCGGCCGCCGCCGTCGCCGCTTCAGCGGAGCCGGCGACCCCCGGGTCGTTCCCTTCCCGCACGATCGGGTGCGGCGGCTCTATCCGGTTCCTCCCGACGTGACGACTGCGAAGGTCATCCCCTATCGCAAGGCGCGCCCTTCCAAGACCAGGTGAAGGGCGAAAAGTCTGTGCTTTCGCCGTGCGCCGGTCTCTGGATCGCGCCTGCAGTTAACCTGCGCGGTGCGCCGGCGGTCGTCCCGGCTGGCCGAGCTCCTTTATGCCTTCGGTATCAACCGCCAGGTCCAGGATTGCCGGTGGCTCCGGCTGCTGGGAAGCCCATTCGTTGAGTCTGGCGAGGATGCGCTTGCTGCTCCTTTCGTGCGCAATGACGAGAACGGAGGGACCGGCGCCGCTTAAAACGGCGCCCAGGATCGGCTCGTCCAGCAGCAGCCCGCGTATTTGTGAAAGCAGGGGAGCGATTTCGTCGCGATAAGGCTCATGAAGGCGGTCGTTGAGCGCCTCCTTGAGCGCAAGATCGTGGCTGCCGGTGACGGCTGAGACCAGTAAAGCCGCCCGCTGGACGTTGGCGACGGCGTCTTCGAAAGGAACTTTCGCCGGCAGGACCGCCCGGGCATCTACGGTGCGAACTCGGGAACGCGGCACCACCAAAAGAGTCTTCCACTGGGGCGGCCAGGGATGGCTGCGCGCGACGAGCCGGGTGCCGCCGGCGGCCCGGGCGCACACGACGAACTGTCCAAGCAGGCTGGCTGCCATGCTCTCGCCGTGCCCCTCAAGGGTAGCCGCCTCGGCAAGGAGAGCATCGGCAGTCGGCACCAGGTCTCGGAACGCGTAAGCTGCCCAGAGGGCGCCGATCACGATCGCGTCGCTGCTGCCCAGACCTGCGCCCAGCGGGATTTCGGAGTCGATGGTGATGCGGGTGCATTTCACCAGCTCCGGATCGTCCTTCCAGAACTTGCGCAGCACCCGGTCGATCAGCGCGTCCGCATCGGTCGCGCGGCTGCCCGTGCTGATCTGGCCTTTGAAGGTAATGAAGGGGATCGATGGATCTTCTTTTTCCAGCAGGCGAAAGGTCAGACGGCAATAAATCCCCAGCGCCAGGGCGAAGGTATCGAAGCCCGGTCCCAGATTGCTGGTGCTGCCCGGGATGCGCAGGGTGAGCTTTTTTCTCTGTCGTTCCGAAATGGCTTCCGTGCTTGTCACCGATGCCTCGAGCCGCCAAAGGTCGCGGCAAGTTCCCCCGCTTAGTATCTACCATTCGGGTAAACTTATCGACCAAATTATTGTCACCGCGCCGGCTGTATGCTTACCCTGTGATTTTTTCGATAGGGCTATCACTTGCGGTCCGCCGGAGGGTTAGCCCTTTCCTTTTTGGGGCATGTTAACTATAGAACGTAAGACACGGCTTAATTCGTGAATTATTCACGGCTTTTAGAGACAACTTGATCGTATAGTACTGCTATGATCAGAGAGAAGCAACAGGGCTGCCGGGCAAGCGGGGAGGAGGTTTTCGAGCTCTCCTGGCGCCCGCTGCCCATTTGCTTGCCCTCCCGCGCCTGTCACGGCGTCGGGTTCGCTTCTCCGTCCTGCTGGCCTGCCCGGTCGAGGCACAGGTAGTAAATCGAGCGCGCCAGGCAGGAGGCCGCGGCGCCGCGCTTAAGCCTTTCTGGCGACGTGCACCAGGTAGCCTCCCCGCTTGCGGGCGGGGCGCACGAACAGGCGCCGGCCCTCGCTTGCCCTGGGCTTTTCCGAGGAGCGGAGCCGGGCGTGCAATGCTTCGATTACCTTTTCCGGCACCACGCGGTCGCGCGCCCGGTTGCGTCTCAGGCACTCCCCGAGCGGGGTTTCCATGACCACGAGGACGATGTTCTCGTAGCCGTGGTGCTGAGCCAGGGCGATGACCGGGCGGCGCAGGAGCCGGTCGCAGTTGGTGCTGTCGTCCACCACCAGCTTGCCGGCGGCGAGCGCATCCTCGAGTCGCGCGTAGAAGAGGCGGGACACCTCGGCGCCCGACCCCTGGATGGCCTCGTCGCCGTACAGCTCGCCGCGGATGGCGTCACGGCTCAGCCGTGTCACGCCGGCGGCGGCAAGTGCCTCGGCGACGGTCGATTTGCCGGAGGCGGGGATGCCGACCATCACAAGCACGCCCCTGTCGCCGCACATCGCTTTCAGGTGATGCACGAGCTCGTTGAGCGTCATCGCCCGCCAGGGGCTCTTAGACTTTCTTGAGTCAGTCATGGTTGTTCCTAATCAACTGAAGGCGTGTGGTTAAGCGGTTTTCGCCTGGCGGACGAGCTGCCGGCAGGTGCTCCGGCGGCTTCTGTCCACCAGCGGCGGGTTCACCGGCAGTGCCTGCTCGCAGGTGCTGCCAGTTGTTCGGTCAAGTTACTTGCGGCGGTCATTCGCCGCCGGTAAATGCGGGTCGGCCGGCGCGCGATCGCCGCCTTCTCCTTTGTCGTTGCCGTAATGAGGTCTCGTGTCCGTCAACCGGTTACGGCTCGGTGACGAACTTGACGATCTTCTGCGCCAGGTCGACGCCGAAGAGCAGCTTCACAACGCCGATGATGAGCGGCGCCGGGTGAACGAAAATGACGATGATGCCGAAGATCACGTTTGCGCGGAACGCCAGATACAGCCCGTAGACCGTTACGGCGAACACGGCAAGCGCGAGAAGCAGCGCCACCAGAACCGGGATGACGAGAAGAACTTCCATGTCGAGGACTCCTCTGTTGAAAGCGTTGGGGGAGCGGCCGCAGCGGCCGGGAGCCGGAGCTCGCAGCCGCTGCGGAAGGATGACTTGGCCCGCGCTCAGGCAGGGTCGACCGGGGCGTGCTGTGCCTCGATGTCGATCGGCACCGCCGACAGGCGATCGAGGGCAGCCTGCATCTCCGGACGTACGACGGCGAAACGATCCAGCAGCGCCCTGGCGGCTTCGTAGGAGCCCTCGGCCTGCAGGGTCATGATGTCGTGGGTCAGGTTGCGAACGCCGGCCTTGAAGCGCTCGATGTCGAGCCCGAAGGTTCCCGACGCGGGATCGAAGGTGATGCCACCCTCGTCCACCAGGTAGTTGAACTGCAGCGCGATGCCGCGCCCGTGCGCCTCGGTGATGCCGAAGCGGACCGAGCGGAAGGCGCTGGCCAGGAAGGTGACGTAGAGAGCCTTCTCGGCCTCAGCGGTCAGGTCACCCTTGTCCATCAGGTACTGCATGGCAAAGAGCGCGCTGATGTCCGCCTTGGCCTCCTCGATTGCCGAGTAAAGCTCCTTGAGCCGGGCGCGAACGGTGGTCTTCACGCCTTCGACGGTGATCTTGTGCGGTCCGAGCCCGTGCAAGAGCTCGTGCCAGAGGATGTGGTCGAAGAACGCCTCGAAGCTCACTTCAGAAAGCAATGCTGGATCCATGACGATCCTGGCGATCGGGACCAGCACGTTTTGGAACTTGGCCTCTTGCACGTTCTTCAACATCACGCGCTTGGAGCCCTTGACGGAGATGAGCTGCTCGTCGTTCGGCAGGTTGTACGCCGCCGTGCGAGGACCGTGGTTCGCGTTGCCCGTGCCGAGAAGCTCGTTGACGACACAGATGGGCGAGTCCGATCCGAGCTTGGGGTTCCGGTACTGCGGGTCGATCGGCAGGTTGTCCTCGACGTCCTGCAGGAAGGTGCCGTACTGCGCGAGCTTGGCAGTGTGCTCGTGATCCCGAACGGTGACGTACGCCTGGAACGCCGCCTTCTGGTTGAACATCTCGTCGATGTAGACCTCGTATGGACCGATGGTCACCTCGATCGGCGAGTCCAGATCCATCCAGGCCGCGTCGCTGTCGTAGTACTCGTTGGAGAGGAACGCGTCGGCGCGCTTGCGGAGGAACACGCGCAGGCTCTCGTTGTCGGTCAGCTCGGCCGCTTCACGAAGCAGCCCGGCCGCCGGCTCGAGCAGGTCGCGGTACTCCTCGCTGTAGGGAACCGCCTTGAGCTTCCCCGACTCGTCGCGCCGGATGACGTGATAGAAGCCGGTCGCCTTCTTGCGCTCGTCCGGGCCCAGGGTCTCGACCCAGGCTTCGAACTCGGCCTTGGTCATGTCCTCCGGATAGAAGTTGGCGTGGTCGGGGCGCTTCGGAACGCCCTTGATGAAGGGCTCGTACTCGTCGAGCACCGACCATGGCCCGCCGTTGATGTTGAAGTAGCGCAGGCGGGCCTTGCCGAGCGGGCTCGTGTCGCGCGCGAGCTGCTCGCGGAGGGCGACGGTGCCGCTCCAGGTCTGCCTGAGACAGATGTCCTCGATCAACCGCGCGGACTGGATGATCTTCTCCAGAGCCTTGCGGTCTCCCGCTGACAAGAGAGAAACATCGGCAGCGATGAGGGCGGGCGCATAGCGCCGCCGCATCCCTGCAAGGGTTTTCATGTCGTATCTCACGCTTTAGCCTCCTGCTGGGATTCACCAGCATGCTGAAAGCAGATTCTCCTTGGTAGGAGAACAGCGGAAAGAGGGCGTGGAGCCGCAGCCCCACGCCCCCTCCCACCTTGCTTGTTCCGGATGTCAGACCCGCTTGTGGCCGAACATCCCGTCCCAGGCGTCCTTGATGCCGTTCCAGATGGACAGCCAGATCGCCCAAACCGCCGCCCAGAAGCGCACGAAGAGCTTCCAGAGCGGCTTGAAGATGTTGTCGCGCACGGCGCGATAGACAACCAGGAACGGTTGCCAGATCACGGTGTCGAACACCTTCCAGGCCGCGTTGTAGATGCCGGAGAGCAACGGATAGAGCCAGCCGACCGTCCACGACTGCGTCAGGAACCGGAGCCCGATGTAGAGCGCCGGGAAGACGAGGCAGTAGACGAGGGCAGCCACCGCCGCGCCCAGAGGGATGGCGACGTAGAGACCGTGCGCTTGCGCGGTCATGGCGTGCTGTCCGACCGTGACACCACCACCGATGGCGAGCACGCTGCCCACCAGGTGAGTGCCGCCGCTGGAGCTGACCAGCAACAGCTGCCCGATAAGCAGGTACGCCAGAGCGGCGGCGACGATCGCTGTGGCGAGCGTGAGTACCGTGCCGAAGCCGAGCAGCTGAGCCAGAGCCGCGCCGCCGACGAAGCCGGCGACAGGCGAGGCCAGGTTGATGACGTGCAGGAACATCTTCCTGTAGTCACCTTCCAGGTTCTGCTGGCGGTCGTCCCAGTAGCCGCGCTCGTAGACGCGCTCGAACTTGCGCATCACCTTCTCGAAGCGATCCCACACCTTGTCGTGCAGCTTGCCGAGCGGCTGGCCGAGCAGGCTCAGCCGGATCAGGTTGCTGACGAAGCGGACGCCGCGGTAGACGACCGGGTAGACGACGCAGAAGGTGAGCGCCGCGGCGATGACGCCGGCGACGATCGCCCCGTAGGCGCCGAACACCAGACCGTGATTCGCGTACGCCAGACCGCTGAAGATGCCGGCGTGCGCGGAGGCGACCAAACCGATGATGATGTTGCCTGCGCTGTTGTCCAGCAGCTCACCCACCAGGATGTAGGTAAGCGCGCCGACCGCAACGGCGAGCGCCAGGCTGTAGCCGCCGGAAACCCCGAGCATGGCCCAGAGCAGGAGGCTCAACGTGGCGAAGCGCCACACCGTGGCAAGCGTCACCGCCTGGTGGAAAAACCGCCGGAAGTCGTTCTGCGGCTCGTCCACCACCGTGTCCAGCAGCTTCTCGACCGCATCCGCGATCTTCTTCATCAAGCCGCCGCTCAGCAGCAGGTAGACGGCCGGGAATATGTACGCCACGACGGCTACCGCCTCCACGACATACAGCCCGTAGACGAGCCCGCTGCCGTAGCCCATGTGGGCGACGACCGCTTTCGTGAAGGGAGCGAGAGCGTAGGTGGCGGATAGTCCCGCGACGACCGAGCTGAAGCCGAGCCTGGCGTACTCGATGAAGTTGCCGAGCACCGGGATGAAGGTGAACAGCACGAAGAGCGCCGGCAGCGCGCCGACCACCCAGGCGGCAAGCCCGATGTAGGCGGCAAGCGCCGCGTGCGCGCCGGTGAGGATGACGTAGCTGCCGTAGCAGACGCCGGCGACGATGCTCATGTAGCTGACGCCGCTGATGGCGCCGCTTACCCACGAGCGATCTCTCTCTTTCTCCTGCACCGCGCTCCAGAGGTCCGGCTTGAAGACGCTCTTCACCACGCCAAGGAAGGAGTCCTCGTTGCTCTTGAAGTTCCGGCTCGCGTAGTCGTCCACGCAGCGCCGGATCTCGCGCGAGAGCTTCGCCAGCGGCTTGATCGCCACCAGGAAGAGGACAGGCCAGGCGTAGGTCAGCACCGCCAGGAAGCCCAGGAAGCCCGCGACGATCGTGACGACCGGCCAGACGAAGTGGGCGACCGGGGCGCCTGCGTCGTAAACCAGGCGCGGCAGCCAGCTCGCAAACCAGGAGTCGACCCCGGCCGGCGTGTGCCAGCTCACCTTGCCGGCCACGTAGATGCCGCCGGCAACGCTGGCGGGCAGCCCGAGGAAGAACCCCAGGAGCCAGCCGAGGAAGCCGTCGTAGGTCTTCTGGGACAGGTACTTGCCGCCTTGATAGATGGGCACCGCGATAAACGCGATCACCCCGAAGAGAACCCGCAGCAGCGGGTTGCGAACACTCGTTGTCGTATCCATAAGCTCATTTCCTTTCGAAGGTTTGAGGAAAAGACAGGACGCGCGCAGGCCCGGCCGGGAACGTTTCTCGGATCGGTTGCCGTGCGCGCGCCCGGTTTAGAACCGCCTTGAATCAACGGTTCCGCTTGGTGATCTCCTCCCAGGTTTCCCGAACGCTCTGTTTCGTGGACTCCCAGGATTCGCGAATGCTCTTGATGGTCGGCTCGACGGCATCGCGCACCTGCCGGCAGGTTTCCTTGAACTCCAGCCACAAGGGTTAGCCCCGAGAACCAGGAGCGTCCGTCACCGTGGTCGACGGTGTCCCTGAGCACTTCTGAACGGTTTGCCCGGTTTCTTGAGCGAAAACAGGCAGGGAAACAGGTAGACCAGCGGCCAGAGATAGGCGTACGTGACCAGGGCGGAGACGGCACCTGCCAGCACCCACCTGGTCGTGCTCCATTCCCAGATCGAGCCGGTAATGTACGCGGCGCCGATGCCGGCTGCGATGCCGAAGATGACGCCGAAGGCCTGGCAGGAGTCGGTGACGGCCAGGTAGGGCATGGCGATGAGGAGCAGGATCGCTTTCTTCGGAAGGTTCATGTCCTGCCTGCCGGTCTTGTTGCCACCGTCGGGGGTGGTGTCGGGTTGAGGCGGGTTTCGGAACAGTTTTTCGTCGTAGGGTAGGTTCTTGTTCATAATCCTTTTGGCTGGAATAGGTCCAGCTCTGCTGTGAAGGCTGCTCGGGCGCCTAACGCAGGCGCCGTCGCGGCCTCCAGTTACATCCAAGGAACCACCGGCCTGCCCCGCGGCAGGCCAAAACGGTAGCTGCCCGGTCCACCGAGCACGTGCCCGTGAAGGGTACATGCTCGCTGTGCCCTGCGCTGTGCGTGAACCGCCCGCGCCTACGCGCGCGGGGCCAGGTAGACCTCGTCCAGCTTGGCACGAAGCCTGGCCTTGGTCGCCTCGTCGAACGACGTGGCTTCCAGGGCTGTGACGTTCACGGTGTAGAAATCCCGCAGCCCCCAGCCGAAGTACTTCTGCAGCCGCAGGTACTCGCCGGTCAGATCGGTGCGGGTAAACAGCGTTCCGTCGGTGTTGACGGTGACGCGCTTGCCCGCGCGATAGAACCGGTCGACCGGGTGCTCGGCAAAGGACGGGTACTGCCCGGTGACGACGTTGGAGGTCGGGCAGACCTCCAGGACGCGATCGCCCTGGCAGTCGCCGCGATCGCCGTGCCCGATCCGGCAGATGCCGGCCTCGTTCAGGCGCTCGAGGTCGGTTGCGGTCGGCTCGTCCGTCTCCCAGAGGTGGATGGTCAGCTTGAGACCAGCCTTCCGGGCACGCTCGGCTTCGGGCAGCCACCAGTCGAGCACGCCCGGGTACTTGTGCTCATCGGCGGCCAGGTCGAAACCGCCCACGTAGGGCATGTAGCGAATGGCCAGGTCGACGAGGTCGGCAACCGGGTTGTGCTTCATGACGGCCTTGTCGCCCTCGTGCCGGAGTGAACAGACGATCAGCTTCACCGGGATCGGCGACTCCTTGACGGCCTCGACCACGGCGTCCATCACCTGGTCGAGCGTCAGCCCGCCCATGGTGTGGAGCTGAGGAGCGAAGCGCAGCTCCAGGAAGATGTGCCCGTCTTCGACGGCGTCCTGGATGCGCTTGCGGGTGATTTCGTAGAGAGCGATCGAATCCTGCATGATCGGCAGGACGTGATCCACGACGGCCTGCACATAGTTGGCCAGCGACTTGCTGGCGAACCGGGCGAGCCAGTTCTGGTAGGTGCGGGCGGCGCGCTTCTCGAGCTTCTCGATGAGCTCGCCGTTGCCCTTGCGGTTGCGTGCGGAACGCAGCTCCTGGGCAGCCTGCCAGTTGAGAACGACGCTCTTCGGGAATCGGATCGTGGCGTTCTCGAAGCCCCTCTCGTACCAGCGCGTGAGCATGTAGCGCGGATCGAGGCTGCAATCGAGGTGCTCGTGGATCTGACCCTTGGGGAGCTTGCGCATCTGACGTGCGCTGATTCGTGAGAACTTTCGCTTCATAGTTCACCTGCTTTCGGTCAATTATGACCTGTTGAATTGATTGCTCGACATCGAGCAGCCGTCCGGAAAAGCGGGACGGCAGAAACAACCTGGACCTTCTCGCTTGCCTGCAAAGGCAACAGACATATCTGTCTATTTGGAGCTGGTCAGGGTTTAAGCGAGTAGCGGTACGTCTTGTCAGCTAGAAAAAGAGGGTTGACAGCGTCAGTCTAAAGAGACCCTGTTGACAAATCAATTTGTTGGTTAAGAACTTGTGCAGCAGAAGGGATTGTCCAGCCCCGATACGGAGGGCATTTTCGCAATCGGCAGGAGCAAATGCCGCCGCCGGGGTCCGCCCCAAATTGCAGACCTGCCGGACTACTTGCACACCTATCGCTAGGCCCAACCAGGGAGGCGCCCGCTTTCGTAAAAATCCCACTGAGCCCGTAAATCTAAGCTAGCGAAGCTAAAAGAAAGCGATTGCCAAACGCGCCCCGGCAACATTCACGCTGATCCCCACGGGTTGCGCCCGCAGGGCGAGGCACGCCTCGCCCGCGTCCCCTGGGCCGGCTTTCCCAAATGTCGGCAGTGACCGCCGTTCATCGTCCCTGTTGGCTTTCCGGGAAAACCATGTGGCTGTCAGGCGGGAAAGACGATAAGATTAGGTCCATCGGCGCGAATGAGTGCGGAGGATGTCGGTTTATGGCGATGCCTGGGGGTAAGGCCGGTGAGCAGTTCACCGAGATCAACGTAACCCCGCTCACGGATGTATTTCTGGTGCTGCTGGTGATCATGATCCTGGTGGCGCCGCTGGTCAACATGTCGGTTTTGAAGGTGGATCCTCCGGTCGCGCCCAGCGCCAACCAGCAGAAGCCTGAAGAGGACAAGGGGCCCAAGCTGAACGTTCTCGTCTCCAAGGAGGGGGTTGTCACGGTGAACAGCGTGCCGGTCAACCCGCCGGACACCCAGAACATTCAGAAGGTGTTCCAGGAGGAGCAATCGAAGGCCGGCACCCAGGACCTCCCGCTCAACCTGCAATCGGACGCCGACGCCTTGCAGAAGTACGTTGTGGCCGTGATGGACGCGGCGGCAGGCGCGGGCATCAAGCGGATGAAGGTGCTTCCCCTCCGCAAATAGTCCGTCGCGGGGGCGGGAACGTAAATTAATCTTGAAGACCGCAACTGGAGCCGGTTTTGCGTCAGTTAGAACTCTTTTACGCGTTGACAGCCAGAAACCATGCGGGAAGGATTGACAGTTACAAACGTGTAACATATCCTTTGCGCCAAGATAACGCCAGATTGCAGGTTTTCCGGTAGAAGCCGGCGGTTTCGCCATGCAATCGGCGCCGCACCCAGGCAACAGTAATTGAGGAGGTTCGAGCATGGCTGGTGTTTTTCAGCAGATCGAACAGTACGGGCATGAGCAGATTGTCTTCGCCCAGGATCGCAAGGTTGGGCTCAAGGCGATTATCGGCATTCACAGCACGGTTCTCGGGCCATCGCTGGGGGGCTGCCGGATGTGGAAATACTCGGACGAGGGCGAAGCCCTGCGCGACGTGCTCAGGCTCTCGCGCGGCATGACTTACAAGGCGGCGGTGGCCGGGCTCAAATTGGGCGGCGGCAAGGCGGTGATCCTGGGAGACTCCCGCACGCAAAAGACCCCGGAGCTTCTGAGATCGTTCGGGCGCATTGTCGAGGGGCTGAGCGGGCGGTACATAACGGCCGAGGATGTGGGCATGAAGGTAGCCGACATCGACACCATCCGCACGGAAACGCGGTTTGCCGTCGGCGGCAGCAACGTGGGCGGCAGCGGTGACCCTTCGGTGATGACCGCTTTCGGCGTCTTCCAGGGCATGAAGGCCGCGCTCAAGTTCGCGGGAATTGGTGAGGAGCTGAATGGCATCCGGGTGGCGATCCAGGGTGTGGGCAACGTCGGCTACCACCTGTGCAGCTACCTGTCAGCCGCCGGGGCCAGGCTCACAGTCAGCGATGTCTATCCCAACCAGGTCGACAGGGTGATCCAGGAGTTTGGCGCCGTGCCGGTGCAACCGGATCAGATCTACGCCGTCGATTGCGACATATTCGCGCCCTGCGCGCTGGGAGCGGTCCTCAACTCGCGGACGATCCCGCAGCTCAGGTGCAAGATCGTGGCCGGGTCGGCCAACAATCAGTTGGAAACGGAAGCTGACGGCTACGAGCTGTTCAAGCGCGGCGTCGTTTACGCCCCTGACTACGCCATCAATGCGGGCGGGTTGATCAATGTGGCCGCCGAGCTGGATGGCTACGAGCACCAGCGTGTGGTCAAGCAGGTCACGCAGATCAACAAGACCATCGCGAGCATACTCGAGCGCTCGAAGGCGGAGGGCCTGCCACCGCACCTGGCCGCTGACCGGCTGGCCGAGCAGCGCCTGGCAGCAAGCGCGAGCGAAAAAAAAGCCGAAAGTAGCTGCTGCGCGCCGTCTCATGCGCCGCCTGTGACCGGCAGGCCACGCGCCTAGCAAGGGCCGGCTTACAACCAGTTGTCGCAGGGCGCGTGCAATCCGCCCCTAAAGGCATACGTTAATTTCAGCCAGGCGGTACCGGCTGGAGCCTCGGGGGCCGCACCGCTGGGCCCGTGCGGCCGCGCAGTATACTAATCAACATGCAAAGAATCGCCGCCACAAACACGCTCTATTACGAGCTTGAATGCCCATTTTGCGGTCAGGTCGTGCGCTCCGGCATCGGCTTCCGGGCAGGCGCGATCAATCGCCGCAACTACAAGCTGGGAGAGAAGCTGAGCTGGGAAGGCGGGTCATGCCGCCCGGCTCAGCGACCGGCGGGGGGCAACTTGAAAACAATCGGCTACTTCAACTGTGACAACCCTCGCTGCCAGACGTGGAAGGACTGCTTTCCGGACGTGCAGGAAGCCTTGATCACGATCAGGAACGATGTTCTCGATGAGGTGAAGGTGCTGCGCTACAAGCCGACCGAGCACACTTTTGACATAATCGAGCCTGCGGACTAAGTTAGCGCGAGGTTAGACGCAATGCCACCGAGAGATTTCTTGATGATTCCCGGGCCGACGCCGGTTCCCGACGCCGTGTTGCAGGCGATCGCTGAGCATCCGATCGGGCACCGCACCGCGGGCTTCTCCAAAGTGCTGCGAGAGGTTGTCGACGGGCTGAAGTGGCTCGGGGAAACAGACAACGACGCCTTTGTCATCACCTCCTCGGGAACGGGCGCCATGGAGGCGGCGATCGCCAATGTGGTCAGCCCGGGAGATAAGGTGCTGAGCCTGGTTCAGGGCGTATTCAGCTGCCGCTGGGCAAAGATAGCCGAGGCGTTTGGCGCCCGGGTAGAGCGACTGGAGGTGAACCCGGGACAGGCGATAGATCCTGATTCGGTAAAAAAGGCTTTGCAAGAAGATAGCTCCAGATCGATCAAGGCGGTCACGATCACGCACAATGAGACCTCGACCGGCGTGGTAAACGATCTGGAGAAGATTGTCACCGCCGTGCGAGAGCACGGGGCTGTATCGATTGTCGACGGTGTCACCAGCTTTGGTGCCTGCCCACTGCCGGTCGACGAGTGGGGCGTCGATGTGCTGGTCACTGGCAGCCAGAAGGCGCTCATGCTTCCGCCCGGGCTGGCGGTTGTGTTCGTGAGCAAACGCGCATGGCAGGCCCAGGCGCAGGGCAAGTCGCCGCGCTTCTATTTCGATTTCGCCAAATACAGGAAATCGCTCGAGGCGGATGCGACCCCGTTCACGCCGAACGTCTCGCTGGTCGCCGGGCTCAAGCAATCGCTTGCGCTCATTCGAGAGGAGCGGCCCGAAAAGATTTTCGCCAGGCATCGCCGCCTGCGCGATGCCCTGCGGGCCGGCCTTTCGGCCATGGGGTTGAAGCTGTTCGTGGAGGAATCGTGCGCGAGCCCGACGGTGACCGCCATCTTCCCGCCGGCGAATCTGACCGTGGATGCGATCCGCAAGGGGCTGCGCGAGCGCTATCGCATCCTCGTTGCCGACGGGCAGGAGGCGCTCAAGGGGCAGATCTTTCGGATCGGTCACATGGGCTACGTCTTCGATCGCGACATTTTGATGACGCTGGCTTCGCTGGAGTCGGTGCTGACGGACCTCGGGTACCCGTGCCCGCCTGGTAAGGCTGTGGCGGAGGCCGTCTCCGTTTTGGGCCGGGCAACTCCGTGAAAGATGCGGGCGGGACGCCCGCGCCCCCGGGGAGTGCGTCGAAAGGCGCGACTTGAGTGGGGTTCTCACGATTAAACGTATCACATAAATGGATCTCAAGATGTGATTTCTGGTATCACATGACCATGAGTTCCGTCTCAAAAAGAGTTCTTGTCGCGCTCAGCCTGATCCTGTCAGCCGGGTCGGCGTGCCAGCCGGCGAGCGCCTACTACTTCGGTTTCTCGCCGTACGGCTTCGGCGGACTGGGCGGCTACATGCTCTGGCCTCTGCAGTCGATGTTCTATGGGTTCTCCAATCCCTACGTCAGCTATACGCGCGCGATGACTTACCCGGGGCTGTGGAACGGCTCATCCGGCTTCTACAACCCGCTCAGGCTGCCGCCTGTGTACCCGCCCAATTACATGGGCACTCAGGATTACCAGGATCCGGAGCCGATAAGCGATCCGCGAGAGCGGACGCGGGCGTCCAGACCGGCTCCCTTCGTCAAGGATCAGGTCGTGTCGGCCGGCTGGAACAACCGGGCGCCGCAGAGCGCCCAAGGGCCTGCGCCGGCGCCATCTCCGGTGCCGCTTGCGGTCCCCGGCGCGGCAGCTCAGGCTGGCCCGTCCGGCATAAACGCGCCGCTTGCAGCCGGATTCGTCGACCGCGTCAACAGGAACTTCAACGGCAACATCAGGGATGCGCTCTCCGACCCGGACACTTGCACATGGGCAAAGGCGATCGGGCTCATCGGTTCCGATGATCCGTTTGCCGGCAATCTCACGAGCGAGCACGTGGATCTCGTCAGGCGGATTCTGGAAGACCCCTCCCTGGATGCCGCACACAAGGTCGATGCTGCGCGGGCACTGATTAAGCGCTGATTGGTGAATTACCGGCAAGCCCTGGCATTCATGAAGTCCTTCCCCGATATGGAGTGGGGAACGGCTCCTGCCGACAGCTTCACCATGAGCCTGGATTCGATGAAGTCGCTGCTGGCTCGACTGGGCAATCCTCAGGACGGGCGGCGAACGGTGCACATAACCGGCTCCAAGGGCAAGGGCAGCACAAGCACATTTATCGCCTCGATTTTGAGGCATGCGGGACAGAAGACCGCGCTTTATATCAGCCCGCACCTGAGCGACTACAGGGAGCGGATCCAGATCGACTCCCGGCTCATTAGCGAGGAGGAGTTCGCGGAGGAGATCGAGCGGATGCGCGACGCGGTGGAGGCGGAGCATGGAAGCGGCAACGGGCCGATAGTCAACTTTGGAATATCGACGGCACTGTTCTTTCAATTCGCAGCCAGGCAGAACGTCGACTGGCAGGTTGTGGAAGTCGGGCTGGGCGGCAGGGACGATGCCACCAACGTAATGGCGGACAAGGATCTGGCGGTAATCACGCCGATCAGCGTCGAGCACGCTGCCATTCTCGGAAGCACACCGGCGGAGATCGCTTCTCACAAAGCCGGTATCATCGTGCCAGGCTCCGTGGCAGTGCTCGCGCCGCAAAACGATCCGGCGGTGAAGCCGGTGATCGAAAAACGATGCCGCGACGTCGGCGCGGATCTGGCTGATGTCAGGGAGCTGTACACATACAAGTTTCTGGAGCTGGACACCGGCAAGCAGCGCGGCATGTGCCGGGGCGCGGGGCGGACGATCGAGTTTGAATTGAGCTTGCTCGGACGGCACCAGATTGTCAACGCCACGGTGGCTGTCGCGGCGGCGGACGCATTGAAGGCTCGCGGTTTGAAGATAAGCGATGAAGAGATTGCCGCCGGGCTGGCCGCCGCGCGCCTGCCGGGGCGCCTGGAGGTTGTGGGAAGGCGACCGCTCGTCGTGCTCGATTGCGCGCACAACGGGGAGTCTGCCCGGGTTTTGCGCCAGGCCTTGCAAGAGACATTTTCTTTTCGCAATTGCGTCCTAGTGCTGGGCGTCAACAGGGATAAGGATGTCGCGGCGATTCTCGATGAGCTGGCGCCCATCTCCAGCCGCCTGATCGCCACGAGATCCCTCAATCCCCGCGCGGCGGATCCGGAGGACATAGCGAGCAGAGCCATTGCTTTCGGAAAGGGTGAACGCATGGTTACCGGCAGCGTGACTGAGGCTGTCGCCGCGGCACTGGATCTGGCCTCGGCGGAAGATTTGATCTGTGTCACCGGCTCTTTGTATGTGGTGGCGGAAGCTCGCGAGAAGCTTCTCGAATCCCCCGGCAAAACTCTGGGGTGAGTTCCGTTCTGCCTTCTGAACCTTTTGCAAATCGGCCTTTAGGTTGATTTATCGCGCGCCCGCAAGCTGGAGAATTGCAATCCAGTGAGCTCGGTTACAGGAAAGTGCAAGATCGTGCTCATGACATCTGTTGCTTTAGCGGCTGGGGCTATGATGGTTTTACAGGGCGGCAGCGAGCTTGCAAGCGGGAATGTTTACTGCTCATCTGTCATCTCGATTCACGTGAACCAGGAGGAGATCTGACTCATGGACGCACTTGCCTGGCATCGCTTTCAGTTCGCGTTCACAGTTACTTACCACTACCTCTTTCCCCAGCTCACCATGGGGCTGGCGCTTCTTATAGTCGTCTTCAAATGGCTGGCGCTCAAGCTCAACAGCGAGCAGTACAACGATGTGGCGCGCTTCTGGGTGAGGATCTTCACCATCAATTTCGCCGTGGGAGTAGTAACCGGTATTCCGCTTGAATTCGAGTTCGGGACCAACTGGGCCAGGTTCTCCAATTTTGCCGGCGGGGTGATCGGCATGACGCTGGCGATGGAGGGGATGTTCGCCTTTTTTGCCGAGTCGGCTTTTCTCGGGCTTCTGCTGTTCGGCGAGCGCAAGCTGGGGCCGCCAGGCCATTTCCTGGCGGCGGTCATGGTATTTCTCGGATCGTGGCTTTCCGGATATTTCATCATCGTGACCAATGCGTTCATGCAGCATCCGGTCGGCTATAGCGTCGCCGGCGATGGCAGCCTGCAGCTGGCCGACGCCTGGGCGTTTCTCCTCAATCCCTGGGCGTTCTGGCAATATCTGCACAATATGTGCGCCGCCGTCGTCACCTCCAGCTTCGTTGTCACCGCGGTGGGCGCGTACTGGGCGCTCATGAGGCAGCATGAGGCCCACGCACGCATCTGCCTGAAGGTCGGCGTCATAGCCGGCCTGATCTCCTGCTGCCTGCAGCTGTTTCCCACCGGCGACCAGCACGGCAAGCTGGTTGCCGCCTACCAGAAGCCGGCGCTGGCGGCCATGGAAGGCAAGTTTGAAAGCAGCTCGCATGCGGAGCTGGCCATCATCGGGCAGCCTGACATGACCCGGCGCCACCTGGAGAATCCAATTTTCGTCCCCCAGGTCCTGAGTTATCTCGCCTATGGCTCCTTCGGGGCGATCGTCGAGGGGATGAACGACATACCGCGGGATCAACTGCCGGACAATGTCGAGCTGCTTTACTATGCCTACCACATCATGGTCGGGCTGGGAACAATCTTCATCTTGCTCATGGCAGTCTCCGTCTTCATGCTGTGGAGGGGCAAACTTTACGGCAATCGCCCGCTGCTCTGGCTGCTCATGCTGGCGTTTCCTTTTCCGTACATCGCCACCACGGCCGGCTGGATGGTGGCGGAACTCGGGCGCCAGCCCTGGACAGTCTGGGGTCTCCAGCGCACCGCCCACGGCACCTCGCCGCTGGTTCACGGCGGCAACGTCGTCTGGAGCGCCCTGGGATTCATGGGGCTTTATCTGGTTGTCGGGGTTCTGTTTCTCTACCTGGTGACCGGGCAGATCGCTAAAGGGCCGGCAAGGCTGGCCCGGACACATTAGGAGAAGAGATCATGCATGCTCTCTGGTACGCGATTATCGCCGTGATGTTGAGCGTCTATGTCGTCCTTGACGGCTTCGATTTCGGCGCCGGCATTTTGCACCTCTTTGTCGCGCGAACGGATGAGGATCGCAAGCAGGTGTTCAACGCCATAGGGCCGTTCTGGAACGGCAACGAGGTGTGGCTGCTGGCCTCGGGCGGGCTTATCGTGTTCGCCTTTCCCCGGGTCTATGCGGCCGGCTTCAGCGGCTTCTATTTGCCGCTCATGATGGTGCTCTGGCTCCTGGTTGTGCGCGGGCTGTCCATCGAGTTTCGCTCCCGGGAGAGCAACCCGCTGTGGCGAGCTTTCTGGGACACCTGTTTCTTTGCCGCCTCGCTGGTTCTGGCTGTCGTCTTCGGGGCGGCCCTGGGCAACGTGATTCGGGGCGTGCCGCTTCTTGCCAGCGGATATTTCGACGGGCCGCTCTTTACCGATTTCGCACCCGGGCGCTATCCCGGCGTGCTCGACTGGTACACGGTGGCGGTCGGCGTTTTTGCCGCGCTTGTGCTTGCCGGGCACGGTGCGCTGTTTCTGGCGTACAAGACCGTCGATGCGGTCAGGGACCGCTGCATCCGGGCGGCAAAGCTCCTCTGGCCCACGATTTTGATTTTCAGCGTCATCGTCACCTATCTGACCTGGGTCGTCCGGCCGGGCGTTTACGAATCACTGCTCACCCGGCCGTGGACCTGGCTGCTGGCGCTGATGATCATTGCCGGTTTCGCGGGTGTGTTTCTGTCGCTGTGGCGGGGCAGGGAGCTGTGCGCCTTTGCCGGGTCGGTCGGCGTCATTGTCGGGCTTCTGGCGGCCACGGCCGCCGGCATGTTCCCGAACATGCTCATCTCGACCGTCGATCCGGCCTACACGCTCACCGCCTTCAACGCGTCGGCGTCGATGCACGGCTTGCGGATCGGGCTTTACTGGTGGGTTCCCGCTACTCTGCTGACGGCGCTGTACTTCTCCAACCTTTACCGCGTCTTTCGCGGCAAGATCGAGACCGGCGAGGATGCGTACGGACATTAAGCCGCAGCGCGCGGGTCACGCCTCACCCGGCTTAGCGCGCTTCTCCTTGATGTCTCATGTCTGCTTCATTGCGCGGAGAAACTTGAGGGTCGGGCGGCTGTCACTGCTGTGCTGGCGACCGGCCGGTTTGCGCGGCTGTGAGCGGGTAGCGTTAGCTGCGTGAACCTGAAGGAGGGCGGGCAGGGGCGTTGTGATGATCTTGAACTCATGATTCAAGCTGAAGAATGGACGGGAAACTTAAAACCTTGATCCGGTAATAAAACTCAGCTACTTACACGAGCTGCTGATCAAACTTCACACTTTGTTGATCGGTCTTGAGAACTGATTTGCAAACCCAATAGGGTAGCGCGATTCCTTCGTTAAACCCATACGTATCTCGGCAACTTAGACCGACAAAGTAAGACAGAAGCCCCTTGTGACAGATCGAGCTCCCGTTGATCGGGAGTCAGGGGAAAGCAACTACACATCAACACCACACCCCTGTAAGCGGGCGGGGCATGCCTCGCCCTACGGGCTTGGCGCTGGGCAACGGCCGGGGCGCTTTTCCTGTGCGTCTTATCGCTTATTGCAATCCTGTAAGCGGGCGGGGCATGCCCCGCCCCTACGGGCTTGGCGCTGGGCAACGGCCGGGGCGCTTTTCCTGTGCGTCTCATCGCTTATTGCAATTCTGTGACGCGGGCGGGGCATGCCTCGCCCCTGCAGTGCTGGAGGCCAACCATGAAACGAATCTATGAGATTGGCGTGATGGGCGGAACCTTCAACCCCATTCACGACAAGCATCTGATTGTGGCTCAGGCTGCGGTGGACCAGTTCTCCCTCAGCGAGCTGCTAATCATTCCTAACGGCACCCCGCCGCACAAGAAGTCCGGTGTGCTGGATGCCGAAAGCCGCTTCGAGATGGCTGTTGCCGGGGCTGCCGGCAACCCGCGCTTTACGGTGTCACGGGTGGAGATCGACCGCGAGGGTCCTTCCTACACCGTGGACACGCTGCGCCTGCTGCGTGCTCAGTACGCGAAGGAGCTCGGCTTGCGCCGCTTTCGCTTGAACCTGATCATCGGCGAGGACAACGTCAGCCAGATTCACAGCTGGCACGAGGATGGCGAGATCTTCAAGCTTGCCGGACGGATCCTCATCGCCCCGCGCTACACGGTCGACCCGGAACGCGAGCGGCAGTGGCTCTCCGTCCTGCAGACCCACGCAGCCGAGCACGGCTGCACGATCGAGGTCGGCGTGATCGATTGCCCGACCTCCTCGGTTTCCAGCACAGCCATCCGCGAGTGGATTTGTGCGGGCCGTTCCGTTCGGTACCTCGTGCCTCCGGCGGTCTACGAAATTCTCGAACGGAAAGGTCACTACAAGCAACGAACCCGATCCCGCAAGCGCTGCAATCTCAAAGGGCGCCGGGGTTAATGCAAAGGAGCTGCCCGTGAATCTCTCAACCGCAAGTTTGATCCTGGCTATCACCGCAGCCGCTATGGCGGTGATTTACTTCTTCGTTCGCCGCAAGGCCAGTGCCGCCTATTGGGAGCTGCAACTTTCCGAAGGCGACGCCATCGCGCCGGCGCGAGAGGCATACTGGCGAGCCGATCGTGCGCAAAAGGGATCCGGTCTCGCCTGCGTCGCTTGTTACGCGGCCACCTTCGCCGTCCTGATTGCCGGTCAGGCGACCCGACGGCTCCCGCAACAGCCGTCCCTTTTCTCGGCAGACACGGCCTCCATAATTCTGGCCAGTCTGGCGATGATGGCGGTTGTCCTTGTCGCGAGCATCTACAACGGCCGCGATTTCGAGATGCGCATGAAGGCTGAAACCATGCGCATTGAGCAAGAGAGCCGCCGGCGCAGGGAGGAGCTGGCGCGCAGCAGCGGGAAGGAGGACTGATATGAGCGCACGAAAACGGACGAAACCGCTTATCTTCTGCACCGCCAGCTACCAGTACATGCTGGACGCTCTGGCGGCGACCGGCGACTTCACGCGCGGCAAGCTGGAGCGACACCGTTTTCCGGACGGCGAGCTCTACGACCGCATCGCCGGCAACGTCAGCCGCAGGGACGTCGTCCTCGTCGGCGGCACCATCTCCGCCGAGGACACGCTGGAGCTCTATGACCTGGGCTCGGCGCTGGTCAAGTATGGCGCCCGCAGCCTGACCACCGTCATCCCCTATTTCGGCTACTCCACCATGGAGCGCGCCGTCAAGCCGGGCGAGGTGGTGAAGGCGAAGACACGGGCCCGGCTTTTGTCCAGCATCCCGCCGGCCAGCGAGGGCAACCGCTTCGTCCTCATGGACCTGCACAGCGAGGGCATTCCCCACTACTTCGAGGGCGGTGCCACGACGTTCCATGTCTACTGCAAGGACGCCGTCAAGCGCATCTGCAAGCGGCTGGCTCGCGGCGGCGACTTTGTGCTCGGCTCCACCGACGCCGGGCGGGCCAAGTGGGTCGAGTCGCTGGCCGGCGACATGGGCGTCTCCTGCGCGATCATCCTCAAGCGCCGGATCGACGCCAGAACCACGAAGGTAACCGGTGTGTCCGCCGACGTCAAAGGCAAGATCGTGATCATCTACGATGACATGATCCGCACCGGTGGCTCGGCGAAGATGGCTGCGCAAGCCTACCTCGACGCCGGGGCCGCGAAGGTCTATCTCATCTGCACGCACTGCCTGCTCCCCGGCGACTCCCTCAAGGGTCTCGAGGAGAGCGGTCTGTTCGCTCAGATCGTGGTCACCGACACCCATCCCCGGGCGCGCGACCTGGCAGGCCAGTTCCTCGAGGTCGAGCCGGTCGGGGACCTGCTCGCCAGGGAGCTGCGCACCGGGCTGAAGCTGTAGCGGCCCACCGAAGAGCCTCGTAGGGGCGGATTGCATCCGCCCCGGGCGCATGCAATGCGCCCCGACGGGCGAAAGGTGATCTCTTGCAACGAGGCGCCGCCTTTGCAAAGGCGGCGCGCTTTCGCATGTCTCAAGGAGACAACATCCATGAAGCTGAAAAGAAAAGCGAAGGACGCCTTCGCGGCCAAGCGGGCTGCGATGCGGCGCCAGTTCTTCGATCACATGTTTTTGCTCGGCGGCTGGATCGGCGGCACCGACACCTACAAGCGCACGATGTGGGCGGCGTACGAGGAGATCGCGCTGGCGCGCGCCGCGTACCACCTCACCATGCGCAAGCCGCTGCCGGAGCCCGGTGCCGACGGCCAGCTGGTGATGGCCGGCCACGAGGCGATGCTCGCCCAGTGGTTCCGCCGTCCGCTTGCGCGCAAGGACATCGAGCTGGCCGCCCGCTTCTACAGCGAGCAGTCGGCCGTCAAGGTCTTCCCGCGCAGGCTGTGGCAGACCGTGCTCGACAGCCAGCCGGGCGACCATATCCGTCTGCCCGTGGACGTCTGGGGCTTCCCGGGCGGCCAGTGCTTCCCGGTCGTGAAGGGCATGCCCAACGTGCCGGTGCTCTCCTTCGAGGGCATGGGCGGCATCATCAGCTACCTGGAGCCGGCAATGTGCCGCTACTTCGCGCCTATTATCCAGGCGACGAAGGCGCGCCTCATGAAGCTGGCCACCGAGCGGGATGCCGAGTTCGGGCTGCGCGCGGCGCCCAGCGAGCTGTCCAGCATCGTGCTGCTCCTGGCTCGCTACGTGGGCTCGGGCGGCACCGGCAGGCTCACCAGCAACGACACCGCCGAGTTCATGTGGCCGGAGCTGTTCAAGTCGATCGGCACCATCGGTCACGAGGGCATGTGCGCCAACCAGTCGTTCGACAAGTCGCTGGCCCAGGCGGAGTACGAGCAGATGGACCGCTTCGTCGCCGCGCTCGGCTTCGCTTCGCTGCTGTGCGACCTGGTCGACGCGGACACCGTCGGCAAGGAGAACGCCCTGCATGTGATCAAGGGACATCCCGAGACCGACCGCGTGGGCATCCGCGTGGACTCCGGCAACATCTCCCGGCAGTGCGTCGACTACTACCAGGAGATGAAGGCTGCCGGCATCACGCCGCGCACCATCGTCTTCGAGGACGAGGTCGAGCCGGAGAAGGTCAAGGAGGTCTACGCGACCTTCGAGCGCCTGACCGGTGAGAAGCCGATCATGCTCTTCCCGGGCGCCGGGGGCTACTGGTGGCGGCTCGTCCATCGCGACACCGTCTCGGCTGCCTTCAAGCGCTCGGCAACGGAAGATCGTCCCAACGTCAAGTTCTCCAACAGCCCGGGCAAGGAGTCGCTCGGCGGTTACCTGCGCGTCTACGGCAAGGGCGACACCATGATCGTGGCCGACGCATCGGAGACCATCGACGGCGAGCCGCTGTTCGTCAAGCTGGTGGAAAACGGGCGCATCGTCTACAAGGAGAGCCTCCAGAGGCAAGCCGCGCGTGCGGAGCGCAGTTGGGGCCGGTACACGAAGGTCGTCCTCTCACCGAAGGTCCGGGAATACCAGGACCGCTTCAACACCATGCGCGACCGCGAAGTGGCCGATGCCCGAGCGCGGCTGGCGACTGGTCGGAAATAAAAGCTCAAAAAGGCCGCGGGACCGTGCTGCAAAGCGCGGCTTTCGCGGCGCTACAAGGAGTCTATATGACTGCACCTGAGAAAGTCGCCGGACCGCGGAGCAGGGGGCCGAACGAGAACTTCGGTTTCGTCCGCGTGGCGACTGCATCACCGAAGCTGAAGGTGGCTGACTGCGTTTACAACGCGGAGCAGATCGTGGAGCTGATGAAGCAGGCTCAGGGCGAAGGCGTGGCAGTTCTCGTCTTCCCCGAGCTTTGCCTGACCGGCTACACCTGCGCCGACCTCTTCCAGCAAAAGCCGCTGCAAACCGGCGCGGTATCTGCCCTCGGCGAGGTCACCCGCGCCACCGAGAAGTTGTTCAGCGGCGTCGCCTTCGTCGGCATGCCGCTTGTCGTGGACGACCAGCTCTTCAACTGCGCTGTCGCCGTTCACGGCGGCAGGGTTCTGGGCGTCGTGCCCAAGATGTTTCCGCCGACCTACAAAGAGTTCTACGAGTCGCGCTGGTTCCGCAGCGGCTCGGCGGCGGTGAGCCGCGTGGTCACGCTCAACGGGCAGACCGTGCCGTTCGGCACCGACCTGCTTTTCTGCGCGACCGACGTGGAGGATCTGGTGATCGGCGCCGAGGTCTGCGAGGACCTGTGGACCGCCATTCCGCCCAGCTCCCTGCACGCGCTTCACGGCGCCACCGTGCTCGTCAACCTGTCGGCCAGCAACGAGCTGATCGGCAAGGCCAACTACCGCCGCCAGCTGGTGGTCAATCAGGCGGCACGTTGCATGGCGGCGTACCTCTACAGCTCGTGCGGCGTGCACGAGTCGACGACCGACGTGGTCTTCGGCGGGCACTGCCTGATCTCCGAGAACGGCAGCCTGCTTGCCGAGTCGAAGCGGTTCCAGCGGGGCAATGTCCTGGTGGCGACCGACATCGACCTGGAGCGCATGCGCATCGACCGCGTGCGCACCAACAGCTTCGGCGACTCGCTGCTAAACCTGGGGCTCAAGCGGGACTACCGGCGCGTCACCTTCGCGCTCGGCCCGCGTCCGGCTCCGGCCAGGCTCTTGCGGGAAGTCGAGGCGCACCCGTTCGTTCCGCGCGGCGAGGGCATGCTGCGTGAGCGCTGCGAGGAGATCTTCAGCATTCAGGTTGCCGGTCTCGCCAGGCGCCTGGAGCACGTTCAGCCCAAGCACGTCACGATTGGCGTGTCGGGCGGGCTCGACTCCACGCTGGCGCTGCTGGTCACCTGCAAGGCCTTCGATCTGCTCGGCTGGTCGCGTGAGCGCATCCACGCTTACACGATGCCCGGCTTCGGCACGACCAAACGCACGAGGCGCAATGCCCATGCTCTCATGAAGCAGCTCGGCGTCAGCGTCAAGGAAGTGGACATCCGTAAGATCTGCCTGGAGGAGATGCGTGCCCTGGGTCACTCGCCCTTCGGCATCAAGCTCGGCGGCGTGAGCGTGCGGAAGCTGATGACGCTCCTGCTCGCGCTGCCGGAGGGGGGCAAGGACCTGGTGTTCGAGAACATCCAGGCCAGGATGCGCACCAGCATCCTCATGAACGCCGGCTTCACGGTGGGCACCGGTGACCTGTCCGAGCTCATCCTCGGCTGGTGCACCTACAACGGCGACCACATGAGCGGCTACAACCCGAACGCCAGCATCCCCAAGACGCTGGTCAAGTTCCTGGTGCGCTGGGCTGCCGGCAACGAGTTCGAGGGCGCCGTGCGCGAGACGCTCATGGACGTCTTCAACACCGAGATCTCGCCGGAGCTGCTGCCCGCGAGCAAGGACGGCAAGATCGCCCAGAAGACGGAGGATGTCGTCGGCCCGTACGAGCTGCACGACTTCTTCATCTACTACACGCTGCGCTTCGGGATGTCGCCCGAGAAGATCCTCTACCTGGCTTCCCAGGCGAAGTTCGACGCCGGGTACTCGGCGGAGACGATTCGCCGCTGGCTGAAGGTGATGATCGGCCGGTTCTTCTCCCAGCAGTTCAAGCGCTCGTGTCTTCCCGACGGCCCCAAGGTCGGCTCGGTGAGCGTGTCGCCGCGAGGCGATCTGCGCATGCCGAGCGATTCGCAGGCCGCTCTCTGGCTTGCCTGGGCTGCCGGGGCCGTCCCGGAGCATGACCCGGGTAGCTCCGATGCGCTACCATCCACACGTGAAAGGACCACGCAGGCGATGAGCACTGACAAACCCAAGCGCGCGCTCGTGCGCGTCGACATCCAGAACGGCTTCATGCCGGCGGACCCGCGGGTAGCCGGCACCGGCGAGCTGCCCGTGGAAGGCGCGCCGGCGATCGTGCCGGTCGTCAACGAGCTGTCCCGGTCGAGCTACTTCGATCTGGTCGTGGATACGCAGGACTACCACCCTGCCGATCACGGCAGCTTCTACACCATGCACGAAGGCAGGAAGGCCGGCGAGGTCGTCGATCTCCACGGCCTGCAGCAGATCCTCTGGAACCCGCACTGCCGCCAGGGCACGCCCGGAACCGAGTTCTACCCGACCCTCGATCGCTCGCGCGTGGTGAAGGTGATCCAGAAGGGCACGGACAGGACCGTGGACAGCTACAGCGGCTTCTGGGACAACGGCAAACGCAAGTCGACCGGGCTGGCCGATTACCTGCGCGGCCAGGGCGTGACCGAGGTGTACGTCGTCGGCGTCACCAGGCCGTTCTGCGTGTCGTGGACGGCGATCGACTCGGCCGAGGAGGGCTTCAAGACCTTCCTTATCGAGGACGCCGCAAGTCTCCTCGAGCTTTCGCCCGGAGCCGGCGTTGCTGATATCCAGGCGCTCAAGGAAAAGGGCGTCACGGTGATAAAGGCCGCCGACGTCCTGAGCCAGGGCGCCTGAGCGCTTGATCCATATTGGGCTGGGAGGGGCATTGCTGTGCCCCGCCCGCGTGGCTCGAGAAAGGAGATCACGTCATGTCATTCGCACCACTGAAACTTGAGGAGCGCAGGCGGGTTGCCATCCGCCTTGCGGGCATCGCGGATGCCGCGCTCAAGCTGGGCACCCGGCGGCAGGTCGTGCTGGTGTCCACGTACGCCAACGGGCCGATGACCGGCATCTGCCGGATCGAGCCGCCGCAGCCGGGACCGGCAGCAAGCAAGGAGGAGCAGTTTGCGCACCTCTGTGTGACGCTTGCCGGACGCGCCGCGCAGGAGGTCATCTGCGGCGTGACTCAGCCGCTGCCCAGGAGAGATGAGGCGCGTGCCCGGCAGACCGCGCGCATCTTGTGCGCCCGCTACGCCGCCGGCGACAGCCCGGAGGAGGTCATGGACGCCGCCTACAGCTTCGTCAAGAAGTTCATGGACGAGCAGCGTGCCGTCGTGCTCAAGCTCGCCGAGGAGCTGATGCGGAAAGGCGAGTTGCAGGGCGACGAGGTCGAGAGGCTCGTCAAAGAGGCTTGATTGCTGCTCTCTAAGCAAAGCAAAGGAGTTCCTCATGCGGAGGCTAGATTACTGCAGCCGTCCTGGTGACGGCAAAAACTTGAACAGCGAGGTCGTCAGCGCCCTCGTTGCTGCCGGGCTCAAGGTGCTGGATTCCGGGGACTCCTGGGAGGCGGGCGAGGACCGGCGCAATCCGCTTATCTCCCCGTACTACGGGGTCCTCCAGTTCGCCGGCGGCTTTACCGCGGTCTTTCTGCGCCACGAGCTCTGCTGGGGCGCCCGCCTCTCGGAGCAGCCGGATATCGATCTTGCGCGGCAACTCAAGGCCGCGGGCGGATCCTGGGTTGCCGTCAACGGCATGCCCGATCCGGCGCCACCACAGGAGGGCGCGCCCAACGACCGTTGGCTGCTCCTCCCTCGCGGTGAAGCGCTGCGTGCGTTCGCCGCCGTGCTCAAGCAGCACTGCGGCGAGCAGGTCATGCTCATCCGCTGGGATCTCGTCGCGCCGCTGCTGTCCCTGCCCCGATAAGACTGCGGGCAAAGACAGGGAGCCGCCCCCGGGCAGATCCCAACATCCAGGAGCGGGGATGGCGCCTTTGTTGGTGCAACCCTCGCTCCTGGATGGTTTTTCTTATTGCTCTGGTACTAAAAAATTTAGTAGATATTGAGAGCCCGATGGCTCAATTGAATGCAGCAGGAAGCAATCGGATAGCGGCGCGTTCCGGATGCGGGCGGGACGCCCGCGCCCCCGGGGTTGACGCGGGACGCCCGCGCCCCGAGACTGCTGAGCGCTCTATCGTGGGTCGGCTCCGGCGCTGCCGGCAGCGGGCAGGCTGACGGTGGGGAGTTTGGGGATTCGGTCAGGTGCGGCGCCGAAGATTCCGTAGGCAACCGTGAGGGCGGCGCCGCATGAAGGCGCCGGCGACCAGCCCCAGTCCGGAGCCAAATCTGGTGGCGCCGCAAAAGGTGAGGACAGCATCTTTGACGTTTCGGCTCATGCCGCGCATATGTGCGCATAAAGCGAGGTGAACTCGGCGCCCGAGAATTGAAATGAAGGCAGCGGGTGGGGAACCAGCTTCGTCGCGCTCGAATTGCCGACACCGCTCAAGATCCCGGGTCCAGCTGCCCTCTTTCCGTAAAGAGTCAGCCGGCCTGCAACCGGTTTGAATGTGGTCTCTGTCATCGCGATCGGTCTTGCCATGCCAACCCGCCGCTGACAAGTATAAGCGAGGAGAAGGAGCCTGCGGGCGGCCGGGCACGGCGGCCATGACGATCGTCATGGTGGCCAGTGACGATCGGTAGTTGGAAGGAGCGGGCGCAGCCTCTAAAGTGGGAATGAACGTTCGCTCGCCGGTTCTTGCAACCTTCGTCAACACGATGCTGCGGGCGCTTCAGCACGCTGCAGCCCTTTCATCGAGGTGATTGTTATGTCTTCGCACGAGGAAAACCATGCAGCGCCGAATGTCTGTTCGCAGGACCGCGGAGGGCCCAAATACGGGCCGTGCGCCTGCTGCGTGGCCCTGGCGCAGGTTCATTTCCCGCACTATCACCATGAGACGAGCGCGTCGCCTGAGCAGTATCCATACGCGGCCGGCTACTCCGCTGCCAGGGGGCGGTCTGAGGGCGAGGCCTGCTCCGCCTGCGGGCAGTCGGGCACCGCTCATGGGAACGGCGCCGGCAGGCAAGAGGATGCGGAAAGCGATCCCGCTGCCTGGGGCAGGCGCGGGCGCCGCGCCGCAGGCGGCACGCAGGCAGCCGGGAAGCGCGGCTCGATGTCGAAGTTTCTCTCCAGATATGTGAGCCTGGCGCCGGGGGCTAAAAGCCCGCCGGCACCCGGCTCGGACACCAGGGAGGGCGAGAAGTCCCCGGGGCTGAAGGATGACTCACCGGCGCCAGAGAAGGACGCGGAGCCAGGAGATTCCGCCGGCGACGAGGTTGCTGTCGAAATCCCCAGGCCGCGCCGGATCTGGCAGGGCGTGGACGGCATGGCCATGACCTGTTTCGGAATTCTGGTCCCGGCGGCCATGTTCGTACTCAGCTGCATGTCCATGCCCACGCGAATGACGCTCGTGCTGCTCAATCACCCGCTGGAGACGATTGCCGAAGTGGCCATGGTGCTTTCCATACCGCTGCTCAACTATTTTGTCTGGAATTCGCTGGTCGGAAGGCGGATCAAGTTCGTTCGCCTGTCATCCCTGGCAGCCGGACTGGCGGCCGGCAGCGCTCTTGCCGTCTCGATCCTCTGTATCGCCGGGCTCTTTGCCTCCAACAATCAGGCCCTTGCGGACTCCGGTGAAGCGGGCGCCGGCCTGTCCTGGATCGCCATCCTGGCGTTGCTGGCGGCGGCCGCGTCGATATACGGCATCTTCAACCTGCGCGCCAGCAGAGACTTTGCCAGCACTAAAAGGCAGGTTGTTGTCCTGGCGGCGCTCGGCGCGCTCATTCCGGCTCTGGTCTTTGCCGCCGCCGAGGCGCGCCCGTGGGCGGTTCGGATTGCCGAGCGCATGGCCGCTGCCGGCACGAGGGCCGAGCAGAAGCAGGGGCTGTCGCTTCTCCGGCAGTTGAACCCGGAGCGCGACCTGCGCATGGAATGCTCCGACCCGCGCGCCGCCGGAATTTGCGGTTTGTTCATACCGGTGAAGCCGAGCGCTCAGCACGAGCTTTACTTCAGGTTGACCGGCAAGCCGTACAGCTTCCGCGAGTTCAACAACACCGACATGTCAGCGATGCCCGATGACTACCTGAGCCGCAACGTGGTCGGCGAGCCGGTAAGCGGGCTTTCGCTTGCGCGCTCGACAATCACCGGCAATGTGCATCCAAAGACGATGTCGGCCACCCTGGACTGGACGTTCGTCTTCAAGAACGATACCGCGCAGGGGCAGGAGGCGCGCGCGGAGATTGGCTTGCCGCCCGGCGCCGTGATAAGCGGCCTTACCGCCTGGAGCGGGGGCGAGGCGCGCAGGGCTGTGTTCGCGGCGTCGGGCAAGGCGGAAGGCGTTGCCCGCTGGACGGAGGTCGGGCACGACAGCCCGGCGATTGTCACCGATCTGGGCCACGGCCGCGTGCTCATCCACTGCTATCCGGTGCGGCAGGACCAGGAATCGAAGATAAGCGTGCGGATGACGGCGCCGCTCAACCCGGAGCGCACCAGATCAGCCTCCCTGGCCATGCCTACCCTGATCGCCAGCAATTTCGGTGTCGGCGAGGGCGACTATGCTGTGCGCATCCGCGGGCCGGAGAGCCTGTCCAGCGGGCTGAAAACGCTGAAACCTGATCGAGCCGCCGGCGGCGACTTCACGATTGCCGGCGTCCTGGCGGCCGCCGATCTTAAGTCCAACAAGCTGCTCATAGATACGCAGCGAAGCTCGCCCGGCGGCACCGTCGCTGTTGCCGATCCGCTGGCCTGGCGGATGGCCAGGCAGGAGCGGCGGCGGCTCGACGAGCTGGCCAGGCAGGCGGCCAGGGCAAACCATGCCCAGCAACCGCAGGAGCAGGTGCTGGTGATGGTGGATGGCACCAGGGGGATCGACTCGCAAATAGACATGGTGCGCAAGGTATTTGCCCGCAAGCACGGCGACGGCGCCCGGACGGCTGCAAAACCCGCAAGCAAGCCGGTTCCGATGCGTTATGTGACGCAGACCTTGGAGCCCGTCTCTGCTGCTGCCCCCGGCCATCTTGTGGTGGTGGTGGACGGCTCCGCCACGACCGGGGATTACAGCCGGCAGATAGGCGAGGCGCTCGGCAAGCTGCCGGCCGGGATTCCGACCACCATCATCCTGGCCTCGCAGCTTGCCGACCAGGGAGACGAGCCGCTGCCGCTGGCCAGAGGGCTTGCTGTTCTCAAGACAGCCCGGTTTGTGGGCGGGCAGGACAACCTGAAGGCGGTGGTGAAGGCCGCCGAGCTGGCCGGCGAGACCAGGGGAGGCGCGGTGCTGTGGATTCACGGGCCGCAGCCGGATTTGAATCAAGAGATCTACATCATGTCCAGCTACACGTCCGTGCCGGCTTTCTACGAGCTGACGCTGGGCTCAGGCGAAACGGACACCTATGAGTTCTTCAAGAACCATCCCGAGGTCGGTCCTTTCACGGCCATCCCGCGCAACTCGAACAACCTCTGCGATGACATGGCGGCATTTTTTGGCCGCTGGTCCCGGACGGACAGCTCATATGCAATCAAGCTGGCGATGACGACCGCCAAGCCGGCACAGGCGGTGCCGGTCAGTCCGGAGGAGGCCCGCGAGGTCGTCACCCTGCACGCCGCCCAGCGGTGCCGCGAGCTCATCGCCGACCAGCGCCTGCGCATGGCTGCCACCGTCGCGGTTCGCTACGGTTTCGTCTCGCCGGTCAGCTCGGCGCTGGTCAGCTCCGATACCCCGGCGGCCGGCGAGGCTGCAGGCGTGGATCCGTTCAGCAACCCGGCAGCAGGGGCCGACGAAAGGAGCGCCTGGGCGAATCCGGGACGCGAGGAGAGCGCCGCAGCCAGTGCCGCCGCCGCCGACGCGGCGCAGGTGCAGGGCGCAGCCAGCGGCGCTGCCGCGCCCGGCGACGGCACGCTCGTGCAAGGGGTGAACACGGCCGGGACCGTCCGCGTCAACAACCTGGCTAACCTGGAGACGCTGCTGAACATAATTGCCAATCTGGCTGAGATCGGCATGGGGCTGAGCGGGATTGTGCTTGTAATCCACGGGCTGGTGGTCGAGAACGTGGCAGCCGAGCTCATGGGCGAGCGGATCCTGCTGGGGCGCGGGGCGCGCATTGTCACCGGCATCGGGCTTATCCTGTTCGGGCTGGCGGCTCCCGGCATGATCAACTGGTTCGTCGCTTCCGCGCGCGACGCAAACCTGTTCAGTTAAGATCGGTCACGAGCCGCCGGGATCTCTCATTCAGGCTGGTGTCGGGTTCCTCAGGAGTTTGCCCGTGGTTTTACAATGTATTTACCTTGAATTCCCGAAAGCTCGTCTAAATCAGAGATAAGATGAGATCGGAAAGCCGGGGACGCCCGGGTGATCCGCCGGGCAAGCCGGGCAGGACCGGAGTCAGAGAAGGATGATCAAGGTGTTCATAATCCTGGGCGCGAGGGTGCCGCAACACGAGGAATGGCAAGCTGTGGCGCTTTCCAGCGTGCCCGACGAGCTGAAGCGGGCGTTGCGCATCCAGTGGAAAACCTTCGTCTCGCTTCTCGAAGACGAGGACCTGCCGGGGCAGAAGGCTTCGCTCGTGGAGTTTCTCGAGCGGTGCCTGCGCGCTTCGGGGACACAAGCTCATTAGCGTCCCGGCTCGATGACTTCGGCCCGCGACATCCGGTGCCGTGATCATTTAAACTCACGGCATCTTCCTTTTTGGGATGTCAAGCCGATTTCATGCGCGAACCGCTGAGCCTCATCTACAAGCACTCGCTGGCCCTGCTCACGGACTTCTACGAGTTGACGATGGCCCATGCCTACTGGAAGTCCGGCACCAGCGACAAGGAGGCGGTGTTCCACCTGTTTTTCAGGAGAAACCCATTTCAGGGCGGCTTTGCCATCGCCTGCGGCCTCGGCTACATGATGGACTTTCTCGAGCAGTTCCGTTTCGACGAAGAGGACCTTGCCTATCTCTCCGGGCTCAAGGGCAGCGACGGCAAGCCGTTGTTCGAGAGCAGATTCCTGGAAGAGCTGGCAAAGATGAGGTTCTGCTGGGACATCGACGCGGTCCCGGAGGGAACCGTTGTCTTTCCCCACGAGCCGCTGGTCAGGGTCAAGGCCCCTATCATTCAGGCTCAGCTCCTGGAGAGCGCCCTGCTCAACATCGTGAACTTTCAAACGCTTATCGCCACCAAGGCCGCGCGGCTCAGGCTGGTCGCCGGCGAGCGTGAGGTGGTCGAGTTCGGGCTGCGCCGCGCGCAGGGCATAGACGGCAGCCTGGCCGCCAGCTGGGCCGCCTACATAGGCGGCTGCGACGCCACCTCCAACGTGCTGGCCGGCAAGATTTTCGGCATCCCGGTCAGGGGCACCCACGCGCACAGCTGGGTGATGTCCTTCGACTCCGAGCTGGATGCCTTCAAGGAGTACGCCAGGGCGATGCCGAACAACTGCCTTTTCCTGGTCGACACTTACGACACCCTCAAGGGGGTCAAGAACGCCATCGAGGTGGGCAGGTGGCTCCGCCAGAACGGGCAGGAGCTTCTGGGGGTCAGGCTCGACTCGGGCGACCTGGCCTATCTCAGCATCGAGGCTCGCCGCCTTCTCGATGAGGCGGGCTTCCCGAACGCCATCATCCTGGCCAGCAACGAGCTGGACGAGCACATCATCAACAGCCTCAATCAGCAGGGGGCGCAGATCAGCGCCTTCGGCGTCGGCACCAAGCTGGTCACCGGCAACGACCAGCCGGCCCTCGGCGGTGTCTACAAGCTTACCGCCGTGCGGGATCCCGGGCAGGATTGGCGATATTGCGTGAAGATCTCCGAGCAGCCGATCAAGATCACCACGCCAGGGATCCAGCAGGTGAGGCGTTTCCATACGGAGCACGAATTTGTGGGCGATATGATCTACGACGAATCCACGCCGCCTGCCGGCTCTGCTGCCGTCATGATCGACCCGCTGGACTTCACTAAACGGCGAACCATTGAGGCGGGCACCGCTTTTGTGGATCTTCTGGTTCCCATATTCCGCGACGGCAAGGCGGTGTACGAGAAGCCGAGCGTGCCGGCGGTGAAGGAGTACTCGCGCAAGCAGCTGTCGCGCTTTCATTCGGGGGTCAAGCGCCTGATCAATGCGCACAGCTATCCGGTCGGCCTCGAGCAGCGGTTGCACCAGGTGAGAACCGATCTTGTCCTGAAGGCGAGAGGGGTGGCCCTGTGAGGCCGGCCCGCTACCTGCCCACCGGCTCCGCGCCCTGATCGAAACCCCGGGGCGGGGCATGCCCCGCCCGCTTTGCCGGGCTGACTATCTGAGCAACGATCTGACCCCGACCTGGAGAAACGTGGTGAGCCCCTGGCGCAGGATCGTCTTGCCATCCCGTTTTACCTCTGTTTTGATCGGATGGGCGCGCGGGTCGTTGCCGATCAGCGGCTCGCTGGAGAGGTTGGCGCCGGGCGCGATCTGCCCGTTGGCCATACGGAAATCCTCGTGCTTGTCGTACATCGGCTTGCCGTAGTCAGAGAAGGCCACCACGTCGAAGTCCTTGTACTGCTCGAACGGACGGACGGCCATGCGCTGGTGCATGATGACGTCGGCTGTCTTGACGGCTGCGGGCGGGGCATGCCCGGTGGCCGGGTCGACGGCGTTGACGTTGGTGAAGATGTCGGTGGCATAAAGGCGATGCCTGGCCTCATACTGCACGTCGAAGCCCTGCAACCGGCTGCGGTTGCGCTCGGCGCGCGGATGCTCGGCTATGTGGTTGAGCTGCATGCGCGCGAACATCTCGTCCTTTTCGCTCCGGCTGAGCGACGGATCCCGCCAGACTTTGTCCAGATCCTGCGCCAGATCGAGCTCCCTTGCCAGGTCCTCCGGGCACCAGTAGCCCGGCAGGCAGGTGAGCACGGTGCCGTCAGGGTCGAGAACAAAAATTTGGATATTGTGGGGCCCGGCCCCGTTGGTGGTGTCGACAGCCTGCCCGTCCGGCATGTGCTTGCCGGATGCTCCTGCATGGCGCGAGTTCTCGATGTCCCTGTAGCCGCAGACGTAGTCGTTCTTCAGCTTGTCGAATACCGGATCTTGTGAGAGCGACACGGCCCTCAAGCTATTGCCGGCGCTTCAAGTGGCGCCGTCCATCTTGCCTACCATGTGCACCCAGAAGACGAGCTTGTTCTGCTCGGCGGCCGCTTGCTCGGCTTTCTTGAGCGATTTGAACCAGGGTATCTCTGTGGTCAGCTCGTGGACGCGGGCGGAGCAAACCTCACCCGCAAGCACCCTCTCCGCGCTTGCTGGAAGCGCAAAGGAGATCGCCGAGCTGCAAATGAGCAGCCCGCTTAGTAACAGACTGAATGCCTTCGACAATGCTCTGCCCTCCCACTCGATAGTATTATCGACGCCTGTAAAGAGCAAGTTATCTCTCTCGCTCCCCCGGTAAATTTCGCGGGCAAACCGCGGTTGTCGACAGGAGACGAAAGGGCGGCGGGTTTGTTCCGCGTCCGCGGCAGGCGGTTGAGGATGCCGGGGTCAGATATAACCGAGGCTCTGCTGCGCCGATGTCGGCGGCAGGATGCGCAGGCGGCGGGCCGGCTCGTCGCCGACGCTGCGGCTGGTGAGGTTGAAGCGCTCGACAAGCTGGTGCTGCAGCCGCCTTATATAGGCGCGGCGCGGGGTGAGCTCGATCGGCTCCAGGCGGTCCATTACCTTGACGACGGCCTGGCGCGCCTCTTCAAGCGCCACCTCGGTCTCGTCGGCGATGTCGCTCTCCCACTCCACCGAGCCTATCTGCTCGGTATCGAGGTGCAGCGCCTCGCGCAGGGCTTTTTGAATCTGGGGCACGTTGTTGCTTTTGACCACGTACACCGGGATCTGCCTGGCCTCGGCCAGCGAGTAAATCTTTGCACCCGAGCGGGCGTAGCTGCGCAGGGCGAGGATGGCGTCGGCGTCGTCTATTGTCTTGACCACGGCAACCGGAAGCTGCAGTGTCTTGACCACGCGCTCGAGCTGCCCTTTGCTCACCGCGTAAGGGTAGATCTTGAGAAAGGTTTCCTGCTGGCTGGCCCAGTCGGTGGTGAACGGCTGCAGCCCGTCGGCAGACGCGGCGGCCACCGGGGTCTCCGTTTGCAGAACCGAGAACTGGCCGGTCGACTCGTCGCGGCGGCGGATCTCCGGGTGGATCTTCCAGCCGCGCAAAAGCTGGTCGACCGCCTCGGCCACGTTGCGGTGGACGGCCAGCGTCTGGCGGTCGAGGATCTCCACGCAGATCTCGAAGGTGGGCTGGGCCGCCCTTTCCAGCACGGTCTTCTGGGTGCCGCGCCGCCTGGCCTCCTCGTCGCCGAGGGTGACGGTCTGGATGCCGCCGACCAGATCAACCAGGGTCGGGTTCTTGAGCAGGTTCTCCAGCGCGTTGCCGTGCGCGGTGCCAATCAAGGTCACGCCCCGCTCGGCGATGGTGCGGGCGGCGGCGGCCTCCTCCTCGGTGCCGATCTCGTCGATGATGATCACCTCCGGCGTGTGGTTCTCCACCGCCTCGATCATCACCGCGTGCTGCTGGTTCGGATGAGAGACCTGCATGCGCCGGGCAGCGCCGATGGCCGGGTGGGGGACATCGCCGTCGCCGGCGATTTCGTTGGAGGTGTCGATGACAATGACGCGCTTGTTGAGCTCGTCGGCCAGAACCCTGGCCATCTCGCGCAGTTTCGTCGTCTTGCCCACGCCGGGGGGGCCGAGAAAGAGGATCGATTTGCCTGACTCGACCAGGTCCCTGATGATGTTGATCGTGCCGGTGACGGCCCGGCCCACCCGGCAGGTCAGTCCGATGATCTTGCCCGAGCGATTGCGGATGCAGGAGATGCGGTGGAGCGTGCGCTCGATGCCGGCCCGGTTGTCACCGGAGAACTCCCCCACGCGGTCGACCGTGTAGGTGAGGTCCTCCTCGCTGACCGGCTGCTCCGACAGATCCAGCGAGTGATGGTCGTGGTAGCGGGCCTCGGGCTTGCGGCCTATGTCCATGACCACCTCGGTGAGCCCGTTGGTGTCGTTGGCAAGGGCCAGCCTCAACTTTTCGGGCAGGATGGAGAGGAAGGAAGAGAGGTCATCTGCTGGTGGAATGAATTCCATTTGTCTACTCCGGCTACGGTTACTCAAGGACCACTTTTAGACTCTGCAAGCTCGCGTACTCCAGAATCTCGGGCGGCACGCGTTGTCCCGCAACAATCAACGGCGTGCCCGGCGGGCAGGGGGCGATGGTGACAGCCGAGAGCCGTCCGACCGCATCTCCAGCGGGCACCACCTCTGATGGCATGAAAAAAGCCTGGCGGGGCGAGATGACCTGCACCGGATCCGGCTGGCGCCAGGACTTTCTGGCGCCCCGGGCGAAGGCGCTGTCGGCTGCCTCGCCTGCTTGAAGCTCGGCCAGTTGCGGCAGGAGGGAAACGATGCGCCCGACGTCTGCGGCCGTGCTTCCCAGCCCCAGCATGAGCAGCACCCCGCGGCCAAGCGTCGTCTCCGGGAAGACGCCGCGCTCGCAGAGAAAGTTGAAAAGCTCCTGCGGCTGCCGTCCCCGGGCGGCGACCAGCACGTGCGCCGGGTCCGTGGCCGCGAGCGGCTTGTAGACCTCCAGTTCGGGATGCGCGGCCAGCTCCTCGACCAGCCGGACGGAGAGCTCCTGCAGCCTGGACAAGGCCGGGCCGCCGTTTTCCGCCTCTATCGCCGCCAGCGCCTGTTCGATCGAGGCCATGAGGAGATAGCTCGGGCTCGACGTCTGGACTAGCTGCAGAGCCGATCGCAAGCCCGAGGCGGCGATGAGCGATTGCCTCCCGACGTGCACCAAGCCGGTCTGGGTGAGCGCGGGCAGGGTTTTGTGCAGCGAGTGCACCACGACATCAGCGCCGAGCGTGACCGCTCCTGGCGGCATGCCGCCGCCGCCCAGCAGGTGCGCGCCGTGAGCCTCATCGACCACCAGCGGGATGCCGGCTGAATGGCAGAGGCCGGCGATGCGCTCGATGTCGCTTATCGCCCCCGCGTAGGTCGGCGAGGTGATGACCAGCCCTGCCGGCTCCCCGCCGCAGCGCTCGAGCAGTCGCTCGACCGACTTGGCCGGCAGCGAGCCCCAGATGCCCCAGTCGTCATCCCAGACCGGGTCGTACCAGATCGGGAAAAGCCCGCTTATCACCAGGCCGCTCACGATCGAGCGGTGCGCGTTGCGGGGAACCAGGACGGTCGAGGAGCCCCGCGAAGCCAGGGCGAGCATCGCCGCCACCATGCCAGCTGATGCCCCGTTGACGGAGATGATGCTTTCGGCGGCGCCCCATATGCCGGCCGCCCGAGATTCGAGGTCGGCGAGCACCCCGGTCGGGCTCGAGAGATCATCGAGTCCGGGCAGCTCGGTCAGGTCCATCTGCCACGGGTATTCGGCGAGGACCTCGAAAGCCCCGACCGGGGCCTGCCCTTTGTGCCCGGGGGTGTGGAACGAGGCCGTCTCGCAGCCGACGTGCCGCGTCAGGGCGTCGGTCAAAAAATTCAAGCGGCTACCGCCTGTTTCCTCGCCTGGAGACTTGCTGGACGACCTTGGAGATGGAGGGAGCGTTGCGCTTGGGGTCAACTATTGGTAACAGCTCTCTGCTGTTTTCGGGGCCCACATCCGCATATCACCAGTTCGCAGTGCCAGTGAATTCATAGGACGGCGTCCTACCAGTGACAGTATAACATGAGGTGATCCGAGGAAAAGCCCCGCCAGGCGCCCGTTTAACATATGCGCTGGCCGGTATTGCGGATGCGCGCGGGAAGCTGATGATCCATGTCATCGCTATGCCGGGAGCCGACCGGCGGTGTGACTGTCACCGTCGGTGGTGCCAATGCACGGTGTCGCCGGCGTATATATACTGCCGGCGCTAACTGCGCCAATCTTGTGCAATGACGGTGGCGGTGAAGGTGCGGGCTGCCGGTTTTCGCCAACCGTTCGCGTCATCTATCTTGGCAACCCAATTTGCTGGACTGGAGGGCGATTCTGCCAGGATTCGCCGGCGGCGGTCCGGCTTGCCAAGGGATTGCGTGGGTCTTTGTTTCTGATCCCGCCATGAGCTAAGGTAGGCGGGTCTCTTCATTACAGCTCCAAGATCTTTGTGAGCTAAGACCACCAAAGCTATTCGTCCCACTCTACGCGCCTCATTCGGGAGCAGATCGCTTCCCGGGGAGTTGCCGTCATCGCGCCGGCTTTTGCCCGGAACACGGTGGCGCGCGGCACCGTCGATTCGTTTCACGCCAGCCTTGCGCGTGAGCAAACGACGGGGTCGTATTAGAGTGCAGCTTTTCCTTCCCGTTTCAACCCGACAGCCCGGCGGCAGGCGAGCCCCCGGAGCCGTCAAATTGCCGCTGCCCGGACCAGCCAGGTCCGATGGCAGCCAGAAGGAAACCCGCATGCACCCCTTCAATCGCAAGCTCTGGAAGAGCTTTCTAGCTCTGGCCAAGCCCTACTGGATCTCTAAGAAGAAAAAGGTTGCTCTCGGACACCTGGGAGTGCTTTTGCTCCTGCTCATCGCGGTCAACGCCTTGAACGTGGTGATCAACTACGTCGCCGGCTCCTTCCAGACCGCCCTGCAGATGAAAAATGCTCCGGTGTTCTATCGCATGCTGTACATCTACGGCAGCGTGTTCATTGTCGGCACGCCGATCGTGGTGTTCTACAGCTACATGCAGGATCGCCTGGGAATGAAGTGGCGAGAATGGCTCACTAACCACATTCTCGACAAATACTTCCAGAACCGGGCGTATTACAACATCAACTCCGACACAAAGATCGACAATCCGGACGAGCGAATCGCGCAGGACGTCACCAACTTCTGCAAGCAGGCGTTGAGCTTCCTGCTCATCGTGCTGGGGTCGATTATCACCTTCTTCTCCTTCATCACCATCCTGTACTCGATCTCGCACACGCTGGTGCTGATCGTGGTGGGCTACTCCATCTTCGGCACGATGGCCACCTACCTGATCGGCAGGCGGCTGATCGGCTTGAACTTCAACCAGCTCAAGAAAGAAGCGGACTTCCGCTACGGGCTCATCCACGTGCGCAACAACGTGGAGTCGATCGCCTTCTATCAGGGTGAGGAGCAGGAGAAAGGGCAGGTTAAGCGGCGGTTCGCTGACGCGATCTGGAACTTCAACCTGCTTATCGGCTGGACGCGAAACTTGAACTTCGTGACCACCGGCTACAACTACGTGATCGTGCTCATCCCGGCGCTGATCATCGCGCCGCTGTACTTTGCGGGCAAGGTCCCGTTCGGTGATTTCACGCAGGCGGACATGGCGTTCGGCCAGATCCTCTCGGCGCTCTCGCTGGTGGTGACCAGCTTCACCGACCTGAGCAACTTCGCCGCGGTCATCAACCGTCTGTCCGGCTTCACGCAGGCGCTCGACGCCCCGGACCGGTCGACCCAGCCGGGCGCCAGGGTGATCACCACGGTCGAGGCGGAGCGCATCGCCCTCGAGCACATGACGCTGACGACGCCCAACTACGAGCGCACCCTGGTGAAGAACCTCTCGCTGGAGGTGAAGCCGGGGTCCGGCCTGCTCATCGTCGGGCCCTCCGGCAGCGGCAAGAGCTCGCTTCTGCGCGGCGTTGCCGGCTTGTGGAACTCCGGCGAGGGCACGATTGTTCGCCCGCCCCTGTCCGAGGTGATGTTCCTGCCGCAGCGTCCGTACATGATTCTGGGCTCGCTTCGCGACCAGCTGCTCTATCCCAACATGAAGTCGGCGGTTCCGGACGACCGGCTCCAGAAGGTTCTGGATCAGGTCAACCTGCCCGATCTGCCGGCCCGTGTGGGCGGCTTCGACACGCAGCTCAACTTCGCCGACGTCCTCTCGCTCGGTGAGCAGCAGCGGCTGGCGTTCGCGCGCCTGCTCCTGGCTGCCCCCCGCTACGCGATCCTGGACGAGGCGACCAGCGCGCTGGACGTGAAAAACGAAGAGCACCTCTACCGGTTGCTCGAGAACGGGGCGACCACGGTAATCAGCGTCGGACACCGTCCTACGCTCATCAAGTACCACCAGATGGTGCTCGAGCTCAACGGCGAAGGCGGCTGGCGCCTTGTTCCGGCAAGCGCTTATACCCCCGGCATCAAGCCGCTCGACGGCGACGGGTCGCAGCCGAATTAGACACGGCGCCGGTTTCTCGGTATTCAACTGTGAGGGGTGGCGGTGCATTGCAAGGCCTCCACCCCTCCTCTCTTTTTTGCTGTTGAAGCGGAGACGATCTTGTCAATAATTTTCGTTTATCATACTAAGAACTATAGTAAAATAAACACAAGGGAAAAATTTGAAGAAAAGGAGGAGGGTTGGCAGATGTCCGACCTCCTCCTTTTCCCGGGCCCTTCGCACCAGGCGAAGATCAGTAAAAGTGCTCCTTGTACCAGCGAGGCTTGTCGAAGCCGTCACCGAACCCTCCGATTTACTCTGCCGCGCAGGCAGCGCGGAACAAATTCCAATCCTTCGACGTAGAAGCTCATAGTCACTCCTGATTGCACGAGCAGCATGCCGTGCTGAATCGCCGCTGGCCGGCGGATGCAGGCGTGGTTGCGCCACGGGCATCCGCCGGCGTTGCGACCGAGACGCCGTAGTTCGTCTCGCCGGTGCGGACGTTGTAGATCTGGGCGCGGGCGCTCAGCAACAGACGCAAGCCGCGGGAGAACCGCCGCCTCGACCCGGTGCTAAACCCGCTTGCCGGTCAGCTCTTCAAGTTTGTGCAGCGCCTGCTCCTGCGCGTTGCCGCAGTGGATGACGCCCTCAAGCTTGTGCTCGCCGGCTTTGGCAGCTTCGGGCTCGGCCCAGCGCGTTCCGGGCACGTTCTCGGCGCGGGCACGAAGGACGTCGAACTCCTTGCCCGACAGCCCTTTGACGGTCAGCACCACCTTGATGCTGCCGTCTTCCTGCGGATCGGTCTCGATCCTCGAGTTGCCGCCGGGTCGGCGGTCCGGGCCGCTGAAGGCCTGGGCGCCGGCCGCCGCCAAATCGCTGGAGCCGGTGCCGGCCGGCTGCGGCTGATAGCGGCGGGCGCCGGCTGTGGAAAGCGTGGGGATGCTCATCGTTTCCTCGGCGAAGCCGACGATGCGGCTGGTGGCTACCCAGCACAGGGCTGCGGTAGCGGCTCCGACCAGGAACTTGCCGAGGTCGTTGATGGCGACCTGAAAGTGGTGGGCGATCATGCCGGCGCCGAAGCCGACCAGGACGCCGGCGAAAGCCACGCCGAGAACGCGGGCGATTGCCATTTCGGTGGTGTTTTTGGTGAATCTGGCCATAGGGTTGTTCCTCCATGCAGAATGGATGACGGATTGCGACCGGGCGGCGATGCGCTTTGAGTGGTGGCGCATCGCCGCCCGCGATAGGGGCTGTGCGCGAAAGCTCCTGCTGAATGCAGGATTTTTCGCGCACGGGACGCTACCTCCAGGGGCCGACGCCGGCGCCGCACTCCGGGGCGCCGCCGCCGTAGGTTGCCGCGTAGAAGTCCTCGGTGCCCGGCACGATCTCCAGGCTGAAGGCGGTTCCTTCCTCTCGGGAGAGGAGATCCTGAGCCTGGCTGCTCAGCGATACGGTATCCTCCGCCTCCCAGGTTGCCAGGGGGACACGCTCGACCGGTCGCTCGTGGCGCAGGTCGGCAATGATTCCCGGGGTGGTCATGTTGATGACGATGAGAAACATCTCCCGCTTGCCGGCGGCGGCGCAGGTACACTCCAGCGCTCTGCGCTGGGCGACATGGCGGCTGGTGTAGCAGGTGAGGTTTCCGTGCTGATCGCGGTGAACCACGTCCGGTCTGAATTTGACGCGCAGGATGTTCAGTCCCTCGTCCTTCGAGACCGGAATGAAGAGTTGCATGGACATCTTTTGCTCCCCTCGCTTTTCCTGTTGATAAACGCTGGTGAAATGCAGGTCGCAGGCCCACAACAAAACCTGCAACCGCGTGAAACGGTTGCGGGCAGTTGCTGGTTGGGCGTGGTGCGGAGCTTTGCTGCGATAGTGGGCTTTTGCTAAAGGGTAAGCTGACAGATATCATCAAGAAGCTATGAGACAGCTGCAGCAGTGTACAAGCACCTTGGTGCCATTTAAGCTCGTGAGCCTGCTCCCGAGCTCATGAGAAAAACCTGGCGGCGCGCCCTGCTTGGCCTCAGCGCCGCTGTTCGGGCAGGCTAGCGGAGTTAGCGCCATTTGAAGGTTGTGTAAACGACGGACCGCGGCAGACCGCTCAGCCCTCGGCGGCGCGCGCCAGATCCACCCGGCCGGCGAAAGCCGGTCGCGCGGGCTTCGGCGGAACGGCAGCGGCGCCGTGACGGTCGATGAGCCGGTAGGTGACGCGGATGTGGTCGCCGAGGCGGGCGCCGAGGATGGCGACCAGCCTGGCATCGGAAGGCACGGCCAGATGGCTGGGGACCAGAATCGGTTGCAGCCCGGCGCCCAGGCGGCGGAGGC
The DNA here is from genome assembly GCA_021325555.1 of Pseudomonadota bacterium. GTDB lineage: Bacteria > Cyanobacteriota > Vampirovibrionia > Obscuribacterales > Obscuribacteraceae > JAJPGY01. The sequence goes on from JAJPGY010000012.1 coordinate 109,504, forward strand.
AGGCGCTGTGCTTCAGCTGGATGCTGCCGGCTGGATACTCGTACGAGACCTCCACCACGGCGCCGTCGCCGGCCCGGTCGAGCAAGCGGCTCACGGCTTCGACAGTCTTGAGCCTGATGGCAAGCTGCGAGCGAACCAGCCCGACCTGCCAGGTCTCGATCGCCTCGACCTCCGTCAGCTCGCTGACCAGGCGCGGGTCGTCGACGGTGCCATAAAGCGGATAGCCTTCGCGGCTATAAATAAGGGCTTTCATCATCTACACTCCTTGCGAATGGTTTCTGTGCGTTGCAAGTCCTCTCGAGCTCCGGGATTGGAGCGACTATAAAGAAAGGGACTTCAAACTATGAACCTCGAACCGTGCAGGGCAAGCCGCATTTAACAACACTTCATTAGGAAAAGATTGATCACCCTGTCGGAGTCGGTCGAAAAACCCCGGCAGCGCCAGGCTTCGGAGCTATTGTTTAGGAAAGCTGAATCGAGCGTCAAATGCTTGCGGCAGTCTCGGAGCCGATTCCTCTTGTGTGGTTGCCACTGCCTGCGGTGAAACGCGGGCGCCGCCCGCCGCGGCCCTCGAAGCGACTGGTCATGCTAGCGACAGGGCCGGTCCTCCGGCGATTCAGGTCCTTCCCATCAGGGGAAGCTGCTCTACCTGCCGGCAGTGGCTGCCAGCGCGCGGAAGATGCTGGAGACCGGCACGCCGGGGGCTACAGCACGCTCCGTCTTGCCAGGGCTCTGCCGGCTTTGCCCTTGCGGTTGGTATGACCGGCTGAACGAGCCTGGCGGCTGGCGTGTGGTGGGCGTTGGTTTTGAATGTACTAGGGGTTATAATACAAAACCGGGAAAATTTTGGGGACCGGCGCAAGGCAAGCGGTCCAGAGCACGCAAAAGGAAAAGGGACAGGGAAGGGGTTGCCGAAGCAACCCCTTCCCTTATGGTTTCGACGTTCAACTGGAATCAGGCTTCCACCGCCGTGACGCCGATGGTGCCTGATAGGGGCGTGACGTTACTCCGTGGGGCAGTCGTACAGGCGACCGATGCAGCGCTTCGGGAAAAGCAGCTCGTAGGTCTGCTGGCTCATGTACGGGGGGTAGACGACGTCGGACGGCTCGCCCGACATCGGCAGGCTCCAGTACTGCTCGTCGGTCAGCGTCTCGGCGAAGGCGGTCGCCAGCTCGCGGCTGACCGGAGCCCGAAACTTACCGTTCACCTCGGCGCCCAGCACCTGCTTTCCGTCCTCGCTCATGACGAGGAAGTACAGCTTGCCGGCGTCCAGGGAGTGAACCAGGGACATGCCGATCTCCGGGTCGAAGTGCCGGTGGCGGCGGCTGTCGATGCGGTGCTTGAGCACCTCGATGGCGAGCCGAGGGCTGAGCGCCTCGACGTTGAAGATGACGATGCCGGTGGCCACTTTGAACTTGTCCATGCTTTGCGCTCCTCTTACTGGTTCTTGTTGCGACACGTGACAAGCCGCACCGGCGCTCGTTTCGGGAGCCCCGGGGCGGCGATATGCGCGAAGGAGAGCCGCCGCCGCCCGCGCCAACGCGTTTTACGGCGTCGCTACAGGCGGCGCGGTATGAGGGTTTGGATTAGAACTCGATGCCGAATGACTTGAGGTCGTTCTTCAGCCTGGCGATGTCCCTGAACTGCACGGCCTGCATGCCCACGCTCCTGGCGGCCTCCACGTTGATCTCCAGGTCGTCCACGAACAGGCAGTTCTCGGGCGGAAGCCCGCTGCGCTTCATGACCTCGTGGTAGATGGCCGGGTCTGGTTTCGCGCAGCCGACCTGATAGGACAGGATCAGCTCATCGAAGTGGCGGGCCACATTGTAGGTCGACTGCAGGAAGTTGTAGTGCTCCTCATTGGTGTTGGAGAGCAGGTACAACGGCAGGCGGCTGGAGAGGGACTGCAAGAGCGCAGCCATCTCCGCGTTTTCGTGGAAGGTCGCTGTCCACAGGCGGCGAAACTCCTCGAGGGTGAGCGAGACGCCCAGGGCCCGGTTGAGCTCGGCCAGGAAATCGAGGGTGGCGATCGTGCCGCGCTCGTAGCCGAGGCTGCCGACATGCGCCAGCGCCTCCTTGAGCTCCTCCCGGCTGCGCCCGCTTCTGGCCATGAAGCCCTTGCAGACCTCTTCCCAGTCGAAGTCCACGAAGACGTGTCCGGCGTCGAAAACGAGCAGCTTCACTTCCCTGCCTTTGCCGGCATCGGCGGCGGAGCCGTTGCCGTCGCTTATGTTAGCAGCAGCTTCCATGTATCGCCTCCCTGAAGGCGGCAGCCTTACTGAGGCGCGCGGTGGTCGTCGCGCCTGTTGGATGAGGGGAAGATAATGAGGTTGGGGATGACCGGAACGGCGCCGTCTCCGGCGTGATCGACTACATCCAGCCCGGCCCAGCAGTGGCTGCAGGAGGGTCCCAGCCCTCTGCTCCTGTCGCTGTTGTCGGGGCAGGAACGCGTGCAGCGGGTGCACTCGATCATGCCGTCGGGCAGGCGGATGCCTGTGACGGCCTGGTTTTCCGAGAGGACCAGGTTGGGCAGGTGAGCCCAGCGATTGATCTCTTGCATAGGCGCAAATCTCCCTGTCGAAGAACGTGGCGCCGCAACTGCAGGCGCCACCAGATGCGAAAACGGATGACGCCACGGCGAGGGAGCGTTGAGCCCCCCCGCCGTGCGTCCAAAGCGACCTAGGCCTTGCTGCCGGGCAGCTTGATCGGCAGCAGGTCGTCAGCCTTCGAGCCGAGCTTGATGCCGTGGTTGCCGAAGTCGGTCTCGATCGCCTTCCGGTGCGAGCCGCCGAACTTCACCTGGTCGGCCGTGATGAAGGCGCGGCAGATGTCGGCGAAGGTGACCTTGTGGGAAGGCAGCAACGCCAGAGCGGCCATGAGCAGCTTGGCGCCGTTGTTGATCCCATCGGCCAGGCTCCACTGCGGGTCCGTGACGATGACCTCCAGCGAGTCGCACATGGCGCCGCCGACGATCTCGCCGAGGGCGTGAGGCTCGCCGGTGCCGCCGTCCTTCTGCACGGTCTTGGTGTTCCGCTGCTTGCGGATGCCGTCCGGGTAGAGGGCCAGCAGACCGATGATCCGGGGGTCGCCCTTGACGTCGTCCACGGTCAATGTGTGACCGTAGAGATGCCCGTAGAGCAGACCGCGCCGGTACTCGCAGACGATGTCGCAGTAGTCGCCGGTGGCCTCGTTGCCGCCAGCGCCCTGCGTGCCGGGCATGTCCTTGCCAGGGGTCTGGCGGAACACCCAGCGGTGCCCGTTCTCGTGCTCCTCCACACCCGTGTCGTACCCGACGTAGGTGTAGAGCCCACCGTTGTCGAGACCGGAGCCCACGCCGATGTGGATCTCTCGGTTCTCGTAGTCGCAGTAGGCGTTGTCCTGGACGCTGGGGTCGCGGACAACGAGCTTGAACGTGTCGCCGCCGGTGACGCCACCGTTGGCCTCGAAGAACTCGTCCTCCTCGTTGAGGGCGACGAAGACGGTGACGGCTTCGAACTCCGGCGAGTCGGGCTCGTAGTTGAACGTCCCGTCAGGCAGAGCCTCGACCTGGACCTCCTTGCCGTTCTTGATCACCACCACCGGGCTGTACCGGTGGTTGGCGAGCACCTTCGGGTCGGGGAGGTTGGAGAGGTGGTGGTCACGCACCTGCTCGGGCATCGGCGTCTTGTAGTCGGGGACGCGGAGGAACGCGCGGCACGGCACATCGGCGTAGTGCAGCTTGTTCTCCACGTAGACCACCTTGCCGGTGGTGCCGTCGACCAGGTATTGGACGACCTTCCGCGGGTTGCAGCTCGTGATCAGGATCTCGTAGGTCGGGTCCAGGCGAAGCTGCTTGAGCGTCTTCGTCGGGTCCTTCTTCGAGGTGTCGTGGGACGAGTAGACGAGCTGGCATTCCACGCTCTGGCACACCGGGGCGCCGTGAGCGGCGACCGCGATCCGCTTGGCCTCGGCGGCCGAGATGATCTTGGCGGGCCTGGACGGCTTGCGACCGCGACGGAGCGTCGAGGTCACCTTGAAGATGCGTCCGGAGCCGTCCATGTTGACGTGCAGGAAGCCACCGCGGACCGGCACCACGCGGTTGGAGCCCTTGACCTTCAGGAACTGCCGGTACTCGACCGTGTAGCCGAAGGCCGGCACGTCGATGACCCGGCTGAAGCGGACGTCCAGGTAGCGGAGCCCGAAAGCCTTGCGAATCGCCGCTGCCTTGAGCAGGCGGTCGGCGCAGGCGCGCGGGTTGCCGTTGTAGAAGGAGGCGGACTTCTCGAGCCCCTCCGGCGCCGTGGTCGTCAGGTGACGCACGTAGCCGAAGTCGTCGTTGTCCACCTCGATGAGCGGGTCGCTGACCTCGAGTTGCGCGACGGCCCAGCGGACGTCGGCATGAGGCAGAAGCACCAGTCCCGTGTTCAGCGGGAACTGCGGGAACAGATTGTGCTTATCGTGTCTGATCATGACACTGTCTCCTTGGGTTGTGCTGCGCTGTGCAATAGCGGCAGCAAAGGTGAAAAAGGTCCTGCAGGCGCAGGACCCGGTAACAAAGCGGTCCGCGAGCGGCGCCCGGACCGGGCGTCGCTGCGGCTCTTCAAAGCAGATGGACGGGGATCGCCTGAGACCGCTCGTCAGGCTCCCGCAGGAGCTTGCGATCGGCTCACGACGCTACCCGACTGAAAACCGGACACACCCCACCGCCCCTGCGTCGGCAGAGAGAAGCTCTTGCTGAGAAGCAAAAGGGCTGGTGGTTTTCGGTCCGGAGATCTCCATCTGAGAAAGAGAGAAAGTGACCTCACGACCGTATTAAAAAGGTGCTTCTCAAGGCAAGCACTTTGTCGCAGCTGCTACAGCACTTTTCACAAGAGCAAGCCGCGCGGAACCCGCCAACCGGCCAGAAGCTCGCGCGAGCTCGCGCCATCCGTGCTCCTGTCAGCAAACCCGGGCGGGCCGCCGGCTGAGCTGGCCAGGACGGCCTGCTGGCCGGTGGGACCGCACAGAAGGCGGATTCTCGGCTGGCGCTACCTGCGCTAGATCCTGCCCGCGGATTTAAGGGGTGAAAACACGCACTGCGCTAGAAGGGCCAAGCGGCGCCATCCCTCCGGTTACTCTCCCCCAATAATGTTTCCGTAAACGCTCAAAACACGTGCCAACCAGGCTGTTGACAAGCTGCCACCCCGGTAAATATTGCCCGAGCTGACAGCCACGGCCCTGTAAAGGCCGGCTCTAAACACATGTTGCCTGAAACCAGCTTCTTTCACTAGGGTCGAATCACATTTCGTTCCATTTAGCTTTTCAGGAACACATTACACCTCACCGTAAGCCTGACCGGATAAGCGTTTACTGAACCTCACAGCAACACTCGTGTTGTCCGTGGGGTCAGTTCGTTGTGACAACGTCCTGATGAGTGTGGATCCCTCGCGTTTTGCCGACGCGTGGAGTCCGTGCTCCTGAGAGTTGTCCCGACAGACGTTTGCCCGAGACGGCTGATTGTTTGCAGTCCCTCATCTCAGCTAAGGGCCGCTGAATAAGGCCCGAATGTTTGGAGGACAACATGTCTCAATCGACACGTTCGGAAACCCGCAAGATCGTCGGCACCGCCTGCTGCCCCGTGTGCTCGTTGAACGGCCACGACGGCGACTCGTGCCGGGCGAACCTTCTCAGTGACGGTCGCATCTTCTGCCTGCTCGGCGGGCACGAAAGCGCCCCGATCGATTTTCGCGTGCGCCCCTACGTCGCCGCTCTGGTGGCTGCGAAGGTTGGCGACGAGCCTTTCCTCGTCAAGGCCGTGAACCGCGGTGACGGCTACGGCGCTTACCATCTCGGCGGCGACGTCGACAGCATCATGACCACGATCATCCTTGCCCGCGGCCAGTACGCGGACGAGAAGATCGAGATCTCCTACACCGACGCCGACCTCAAGTTCGCGCAGAACCCGAGCCTCGACGCCGGTGACAACTACGATCGCAAGAGCATCGACTGCCCCGTGCCCTACGGCATCGACCAGGCAGCGCGCACGCTCGCCGGCAACGGCTTCCGATTCGCCAGCGCCACCATCGGTGACAGCATGCGCTCCCTGACATTCATCAAGGGGAGCATCATTCCCGGCACCAAGGCCAAGATGGGCGTCCGCGCCCAGCTGACCTGGATCGCCGGCTAACGATCCGTTAGCGATCACGAAGCGCTTTTCAACCGTCAACTTCTCGCAAAAGCTGACGGCTCCTTCTTCTAACCGCAGTGGGCCTGGCTTCCGGCCAGGCCCGCAAGCTCACGTTAAAGGAGCCACTGTATGAGCTCAGCAAACGGCTACACGCCAAGCCTGAGTGCCAGCCAGGAGGCTCCAGAGGTCATCTTTTTCGACCTGTGGAGAACGCTGGTTCTCAGCCACAACAAACGACCGATTCACGCATTGCAGGTGATGCTCGGCCACCGGGTGATCGGACCGGGCGGCTGTCCCTGCGATGAGCCGGACCCCAGGCTTCTCCGGCTGTGTGACACGGTCAACATCTCCGACCCGGTGCGATTCCTCCAGCACGCGGCCGGGACGGTGGGTGTCTGGCACGTCACCGACGAAGCCGTCAATGGGTTCCTCGAGCTGCTCCAGCAGGAGAGGAACTGCTGCGCCCAGTACAAGGACGTCCTGCCTACGCTGAAGGCGCTCAAGGAGAGAGGTTATCGCCTGGGGCTCATCTCCAACGCGTGGCCTTTTCCTGTCGAGCAGATCTTCTTCGTCGACGGGCTGGCCGAGTACTTCGAGCACCTCGTCTTCTCCTTCGAGGTCGGGCATATCAAGCCCGAGCCGGAGATCTTCGAGGAAGCCTGCCGCCGGTTCGGAGTCGAGCCGGGGCGATGCCTCATGGTGGGCGACAGCGTCGAGGCCGACATCAAAGGCGCCCTCAACGCCGGCATGAAAGCCGCGCTCATCGACCGTCCGGGCGAGGTCACGGAGCAGATTCCTGGCGTCAGGAAGATGCGGTCGCTGACCGAGCTCCTGGAGATTCTGCCGAGCAAGACGTAAACACGGCGCCCACGGTGCCGGGGGACGGGCAGCAGCAACGCTGCCCATCCCCTTCTTGCTCACGCTATCACGCTTACCAACGAATGGGCGGCAATCGTGCCGGCCCACATCTGACAGTAAGGAGTCATCGCCATGAAGACTCTCTATTCGCACGACCAGTTCGTTCCTTCCGAGGTGAAGGCCCTGGTGGGCGACGAGAAGTGGCGCGCGCTCATCAAGATGGAGCCCAAGGACTTCATCGTCGAGGAGCGCACCACCCCCGCCCACCTCTGCACTACCGGAGAGGAGAGCGACCTGGACGCCAATCGCGAGACGATTTCTGGCAAACCCGGACTCGTCGGCGTCACGGTGATCAAGTGCCGCCTTACCACCTACGAGGTCGCCTACGCCCTCGCCCAGCAACTCGGTGTCTCCGCTCACCGCGTCACCTACGCCGGTCTCAAGGACTACAAGGCGCAGACGAGCAGCCGCTTCGTCATCGACGGGGTGCACCTCGACGACGTGGTGGCGCTTTGCGGCCGGAAGTTCAGCAACGACGCCGGCGGCTGGTACAGGCTGAAGGACGCCACGGCCGCCGAGCGTACCCTGCGCAACGGCTCGCTGGTCTCCAACCGCTTCACGCTCAACGTCTCCGTGCCGGGGCGCAAGGCGGCTGAGATCCTGGACTACGTCAACGGGCGCCTCGAGGCCCTGAAGACGGTGGCCGTCGATCTCGATGCCGACCGTCCTGACGCGGAGCGCATCTGGACCGGGCAGCAGGACACCATGTACATCGCCAACGCTTACGGCGGGCAGAGGCTCGGGCGGCGGGGCAACCTTGCCGACATAGGCGAGGAGCTCATCCGCCACGGCGCCAGAGCCGGCATCAAGCGTTTCCTCTGCGAGAGCTGCGGGGTCGAGCGTCCGCTCGCCAAGCAGATCCGCGCGGAGCTGGCCGATCAGTGGGGCTGGCTGGAGTTCTTCGAGAAGCCGGGCAACGACGTGGAGCCGACCCACTTCTTCCAGGAGATGAGAAACATCCTGGAGAGGGCCGATCACCGCACCGGCAAGCCCGTCTACCAGGTGGTCAACCTGGCGGTCGAGCACAAGATCGTCAGCAAGCTCGCCGAAGGGAAGACCTACAACGAGGTCATGGAGTCGATGCCCAAGGAGTTCTCCCTGTGGATCGGCGCGTACCAGTCGTACTGGTTCAACCAGGTGCTGGCCCGCGTCCTTCGCAAGGAGATCGCCCTGCGCGGTAACGGCTCCATCCCGCTCATGGTCTTGAACCGGGGCGCGCTCGGCTTCTACCTGCGCTACTGCCGTGAGGCCCTGCCGCTCTCGGTGGCCGTCAGCGAGCTGCCCTCCTACGTCAAGGTGGAGGACGTGCCGCTGGAGGTCGATCCCGAGGTCCGGCGGCTGTTCCTCACGCCGCGCGTCAACGAGAACGGCCGCGAAAACAGCCCCTGGCGCAAGGCCTTGATTCCTGTCATCGACCTCAAGCACTCGGCCGAGGACGGAGTCTGGCACTGCCAGTTCGAGCTGCGCAGCGGCGCGTACGCAACCGTGCTGCTCGAGTGTCTCTTCGAGCTCGATCAGAACGGGCACGGCGGCAACGACCAGGACAATACCCGCGCGCAGCAGCGCAACAAGCGGGGTCGCAACCCGGGTCGCCGCTGATGTCCCGCGGGAGCAAGCGCCAATCGGGACCCTGCCTGTCGGGCAGCAACCGTCTGTCGCCTGTTCTTCGAGGGTGAGGCCTTCGCTCCGTTTGCAGTCAGGCGAAGGCCGTGCTCAAGCTCAAGGGCCGGGACATGCCGGCACCATTACCGGTGCCGGCATTCGCGGCTCTCTTATCACTGAACCCGACGTTTCAAAAAGTAAGGAGCTGTTATGGCAAACCTCATCAAGCTGCAGAACGGCAAGACCAAGGTCGCGCGCGGCCGCCACGGCGGTCATGGCAAGACCTACCACTCGGACAAGGTGTACGGCCGGCTGACGCGCCAGCGCAAGCTGGAGGAAGTGCTGCTGGCCGACCTGCTGCGCGCCGTCAACGACGGTGCGAACAGCGCCCTCCCGTCCGACGCGCCGGTCGCCGTCAACCTGTGCCCGATCAGCGGCGAGCCCAAGCCGGCCGACGGCGAGGTCTCGTTCTTCAGTGATGACTGCTACCACACGCTTGTCTACCGCGACGACAAGCTGACGAGCGCCCACAGCCAGTACATCGGGGAGATCGCTCACTCCTCCCTGGTGAACCTGGTGCCGCGCTCGCCGCGCCGCCGCCGCTAGAAACCAAGCGGCTGGGCCCGCCGGCACGGAAGGTTCCAAACCAACCGTGCCGGCGGCGCTCACCCCGCCACTTCAAGAAATTTTCCTTTTTTTCGACTCGATCTACTATACAACATAATCAACCTGATGATCCGCCAAAAGTGGGGAAGACCAAAGTTCAACCCGGGTGGAGCCGAAAGGACCACTTTCTTGTCGAAAATGGGCCGTTTTGGCTCCACTTGTGCGGCCAGAGCCGCTTCTGAACCTTTTTGTACTCACTCGTGCCGGCCGGGCCTGGCGGTTAGGCTGAGAAGGGATAGGCTCGTTCAACGATAGCCTTCACATCAGCGCCGGCGGAGAGGGTGCCGAAAGCCAGGCCGCCCTGGCGGTCGAGCCGTGAGTTGATGAACTCAACGGCGACGGGGCCAGGCGCCTGCCGGAGCATGAGTGTCGCCTGGAGAGCCAGGGCCAGCCGCTCGACCAGCAGGCGCGCTCCTTGCTCGTGACGCGCGGCTGCTGCCGGATCCTTGAGCTCGCCGTTTTTCTTCAGCTTGCTGAGGTTGTCTTTGATCGACGCCAGGAAGGAGTCCAGCCGCGCGCTTTCGCCTAGGGCAGCGTCCAGCTCGGCTACAAGAGCGTCTACCGTCTCAGGTTCCTTGCCTATGGCGCGCAAAACATCCAGGCAGATGACGTTGCCGGAGCCTTCCCAGATGCCCAGCACCGGTGTCTCGCGATAGAGGCGCGGCATTGGCGATTCCTCGACATAGCCGTTGCCGCCCAGGCATTCCAGTGCCTCGGCGACGTGCATCGGTCCCCGCTTGCAGAGCCAGTATTTGGCGATGGCGCTGCCGACGCGCTTGAACAGGGCTTCCCCCTCCTCGCCCGCCGCGCGGTCGTAGGCGCGCGCGACCCGCATCATCAGGCGCGTGCCGGCCTCCCATTCCAGGGAAAGATCGGCAAGCACATTGAGCATGAGCGGATGCTCGGAGAGTCGCTTTCCGAAGGTGCTGCGGTGATGGCAGTGGTGCAGCGCCTGGAGCGTCGCCTGACGCATGAGCGCCGCTGAGCCAATGGTGCAGTCCAGGCGCGTGTGGTTCACCATCTCGATGATGGTCGGTACGCCCCGCCCTTCCTCGCCGACCAGCCAGCCGAGCGCATCGACAAACTCTATCTCGCTGCTGGCGTTGGAGCGGTTCCCGAGCTTGTCCTTGAGGCGCTGGAGGAAAAGGCCGTTCCTGGCTCCATCCGGTTTCCACCGCGGGACCAGGAAGCAGGACAGGCCGGCTTTCGCCTGCGCGAGCACCAGAAAGGCGTCGGACATGGGGGCCGAGACGAACCATTTGTGCCCGGTCAGCAGATACTCCTTGCCCGGCCCGGGCTGAGCGACCGGCGTGGCGGAGGTGGTGTTGGCGCGCACATCCGAGCCGCCCTGCTTTTCTGTCATGCCCATGCCGAGCGTGATTCCTTTCTTCTGCGTCGCCGGGCGGAAGCGGCTGTCATATGAGGTGGAGAGAATCAACGGCTCCCAACTCCCGGCAAGATCCGGCTGTTTGCGCAGGGAGGGCACGACCGAGTAGGTCATGGAGATCGGGCAGCAGTGCCCACCCTCATTTTGATAGGACATGTACATGAGCGCCGCGCGGGCGACGTGCGCTCCCGGTTTGGCCTCGCGCCAGGGCAGGCAGTGGAGGCTGTTCTCAATGGAGGCGCTCATCAGCTGGTGGTAGGCGGGATGATATTCGACCTCGTCTATCCGGTTGCCGAAGCGATCGTGCGTGTGCAAAACGGGCTCGCTGGTGTTGGCTTGCACGGCCCAGGCGTTGGCCTCGGCGCTGCCGGCAAAGGCGCCGAACGACTCCAGGCTGCTCTCCGACCATCCCGCACCATAAGCGGTGCACAACTCTTTGAGAATGAAGTCGGTGGCATACATGTTGTAATCGACAAGCGGCTTTGCCTGATTGAAGACTGTATGGGTCTGCATAATCATCTACCCGGATTGAGTGGTTGTCTCGCCGCCTTACAGCGAATCGGCCGGACTACAGTTTCCCACGGCGGGTGCCTTCCTTCCTTAATCCAGTGCTTCGATGGCGATCCCGCCAGTCAGGCTCGGAAAGTTCCGGCGGGCTTGTCTTCTGCCGCCCTCCGTACGGTCGGTCTCTATACTTCAATGTATAGTATACATACCCCAAAAAAGGAAAAGCCTGAACGCCCTTTTGCGGAAAAATGATCGGGGTGGCAAAAGACCAGGAAGCGGGCGGGTGCGGTGACGGGGAAGCCGAGCTGAGCCTGTCGGCTCCCCGTCACCGCTGTTGGATTGAACAAGTTGCGCCGCTGCGGGCGGGGGGCTGTTGCCGGGTCGGTCAGGCTTGCGCCAGCGCCTCCTGCACGAGCAGGGCCAGGGCGGCGGGCAGTCGCGACCAGACGGCGCCCTTCTGCTCCTCCGTCAAACCTTCCCACCAGGGCTTTTCGCCCTCGAGGAAGGCTGCGGCGGAAGCCCGGCCGTAGGTCACCTCACGCACCAGATGCGCCAGGGCCTGCGGAATGCGCTCCTGGACGAACTGGCGCCGGGCGTCGGACAGCCCCTCCCACCACATGCGTTCGCCGTAGCAGAAGCCCTCGGGAAGCGGCTTGCCGGCGAGCGCGGCATCAACTGCCTCCCGGATGCGCGCGCCGCCGCAGAGTCCGGAGAATTCGATCGTGCGCCCGTCCGTGAGACCGACGTAGCCGTTCGGTCTGCCGCTGTTGGGCGCCCGATCGAGACCGTGACCGCAGCATGCCTGGTAGGTGCCGGGCAGGTTGGCGATGCAGGGATCGTGGCTGCCGGGGGTGAGCCGGGCCTTGCACCCGAGGCAGGGACGCGGGTTCTCCGGGTCGACGGGGGCGCCGTCGTCCTGGTACACCGGTCCTTGCGGGGTGTCCTCGATGATGTGACCGTAGAGCGTGTCGATTTTGAACAACATGGCATGCTCCTTTCAGGCGCCGGACAGCTCCTTCTTGTCGTCGAGCGTGACCAGGCGGAATGCGGGATCGCAGAGGAAACGCACCGGCATGATCGGATCGAGAAGCCCGGTGCCGATGCCCAGAAGACCGGTTCCGTAGTGGTTCGTCTTCACGCCCAGCCGGTGGAGAAGCTCCAGGCAGGCGCCGATGCAGGTCCAGCGGTTCGCGTGCAGGTGGCCGATGAAAAGCCCGGGCCAGTCATAGCCGGTGGCGCGTGTCCGGGCCACCAGACGGCTTTTCCAGGCGGCCGGCAGGGGCAGGAAGCCTATCAACCGGGCCCGCCGCGCGTTCTCGCGCTCCCGCCAGGCAGCGTTGGCCGCCAGCATCTGCTGCGCGATCTCCGTGGCGCGCAGGCTCTGCTCTTGTGTGAGCGGCGTGCGCAGCTTGAGCACGATGTAGATCGTGCCGTTGCCGCGCCACTTGCCCACCACCCGGGACAGGTCATTCAGGACCGTGCCCTTCTCCATATAGGAGCTGAGCAAGCCCATGCGCCCGTCCGCCAAGCGGACGCCGATCTCGCCGTGCCCGACGCTCTCCTGGATCGTGCTGGCGATCCGCCCGCTGGTGAGCACGAGATCGCCGGGGGCGATGACCGAAGGGTCAGGGTTGACCCAGCAGCCTTTCGGCAGCGGGCCGTGTCCCTGGGTCTTGTAGAGGCGTCTGTTCCGGCGGTAAAGCAGGTAGACGCCCAGCCAGGCCAGGAGCTCGCCGCTTGCCACCAGCTGTGGTGCCAGCGAGTCGAACAGGGCGATGGCCAGCCCTGAGAGAACGAGCCCGAGCGTCAGCGGCACGAGGACCGCCAGGCGCGAGAGCACGTCGAAGTAGGTTTTCAGCAGCCGGTGCATCTGGGCGACCGTGAGCACCAGCCAGAACCCGCTCACCAGCGCCGCCCCCAGGGCCAGGTTCCAGTGGGTTTCCCCCTTGAACCACCGCCAGGTGAGCGCGATGAGCAGGAGGTACGCCAGCGATGTGGCGCCCTTCAGAATGCGGTGATACATAACATCTCCCTTTCTGCCGGTAACGGCGGGCAATTGCCGGTCCGGCGCTCGGTTGGGAAGCAGGCGGCGGCGGCAGACCGATGAGAGTCCGCCGCCGCCCCTGTGCAGTTACTTCTGATCGCCCCGGGGCTTCTTGACCGGCACCGCGCCGCGGGCGATTGCCCGGTCGATGGCGCGCGCCGTCTGGTTGTAGCCGAAGTCGACCATCGCCTGGCATTTCTCGGGCGAGAGCCCGAAGCTCAGGCAGGCGACATCGGGAAGGCCGGCCTTGATCAGGATGTGTTCGCTTGGATCCTGGAAGTGCCAGTCGAGGGCTACCGACCAGAACATCTCCAGCAGATGGAATCCCAGATCGATCGGGGAGAGCAGCTCATCCGGCAGCCGGCTTGCGAAACCCAGCTTGAGGATGATCGCGCGCCCCTGGCAGAACTCGCCGGGGTTGGGGTGGTGAACGCCGCCGTCGACGAGGATGCCCTCGCTGGTGAAGCCGAGGAGGCTGCCCACGAGGGTCAGCCACGTGCCAATGATCCCGCCCTGTCCGTGCCAGACCGGTCGCATGATGCCCGGTATCGAGCAGGAGGCGGTGATGGCCCTTGCGAGATCGTAGTCGGTGCCCTCGAAGACGACCGGCTTGCGCTGCAGCACGTTGTAGGCCAGGATGCGCAGGTTGCGCTTCGGCTTCAGCTCGTACTTCTCGACTATCTCCCTGAAGAGACCGCCGAGGTCGATGAAGCCCCCGTGCCACAGACGCAAGATGGTGGGCAGGCGCATCGTCCGCTTGAGGCTGTCGGGGTCGAGACCCATGAGCTCCGTGAGGAAGATGCGCTGGATCTGCCCGGGCGTGTACCCGTTTACGTAGAAAGCCGCGACCACCGAACCGATAGAGATTCCGGTGATGGTGCCGAGGTCTACCTTCTTTTCCTCGAGGGCCTTCAAGCCGCCAATCAGCCCGAAGCCCTTGATGCCACCGCCGCCCAGCACCAGCTCGGTCTTGCCGTCGCCATTGCGGCTCGGCCTGTCAATTTTCCTTGCCATGACATTAACCGTCCTGTGCCAGCCCCGGCTTGTCTGCCGGGGGTCAGGGGTTTAGAGGCGCGCCAAAGCAGACCGCCCGCGGTACACACCACTGGCGGTGACATCTCCCAGGCAGCGCTAGTAATCAACGGCGAGACCGGCTTTCCTGCCCATGCGGACGAGGAGGGCCGGTCTCGCTCAATGGCTCGCAGCGGCGCATTGCATCCGCCCGCGGCGCGTGCAACGCGCCGCTGCGAGGTTCCGGCCAGGCGGCGTCGCTTCGCCTTAGAAGCGCGTCGTCGAGGCGAAGTTGAAGTCGGCCACCTTCATCGCCGGCACGACGGCGGGATAGGTCTCCTCGCCTGACGTGCGCTGCGTCCGGCCGAGAGCCACGACCTTGTTCAGCATGTCGATCAGGCTCACGTTGAAACGGAGGTTCTTGACGCCGGCCGTCACCTTGCCGTTTTCGACAAGGAAGGTGCCGTCGCGGGTCATGCCGGTGACGATCTTCGTCATCGGGTCGACTTCCCGGACGTACCAGACGCGGGTGAGAAGAATCGCCTTTTCGCTCGTTCGGATCATCTCGTCGAGGCTGGTGTTGCCGCCGCTGACAACGACATTGAGCGGTGCTTCGCCGTACGTGCTCGGTTCGGGCAGTCCGTGGCCGGTCGGCTGGACGCCGAACCTGGCCGCGCTGCGCCTGCCGTGCACGAGATTGGCTATCACGCCGTTCTCGACAAGAACGATGGTTTTGCGGGGCAGCCCCTCGCCGTCGAACGGTTCGCCCGCTTGGGCCTGGTTCGTCACGTCGTCGACGATCGTGATGTTGTCGCCGAGCATCTTCTGCCCCACCTTGTCGAGGAAGCAGGAGAGCTTGTCCGTGACGCTGGTGCCTGTGAAGTCCTGCCACAGGAAGCCCAGGAGGTCGAGCACCGCCGCCGGCTCCAGGATTACGTCGTAGCGACCGGCCGGAATCTCGATCGGATTGGCGCTGGCCAGCGCCTTCTTGGCCGCGATCTCGGCCAGACTGCGGGCGTCGATCAGGGACGCGCGGGTCTGGTTGTCCTTCGACCAGCCGGAGGAGTCGGGCCCGGTCATGGTGATCGAGCACTCGGCCTCGGTGCGGCGGTGGAACCCGAAGAGACCCTCCGAGTTGCCGATCGCCGTCACGTGGCTGCCGGTGGCGAAGACGCCGGAGGCGTTGAGCTTGCTGGCCCTGGCGACCGCGATGATGGCGGCGACCGCCCTGGCGCGCTCGCTCGCCCCGCAGCGGGCCGTGCGAGCGTCGTACTGGTTGACCGGGATGCAGACGTGTCCGGCCGCCGACGGCGAGTAGAGGGGCAGGAGCTCGGGATCCTTCTCCAGCAGCCTGGCCGCCACGATCGCGTTGTCGACCAGCCTGCGAACGCCGGCCGGCGTCGTGTCGTTGGCGGAGATTCGCGCCTGCCGACCGTCCACGACCGCGCGTACGGAAACGGCGACCGCGTAGGGCGACTGGTTCTGGGTCATCTCGTTGTTGGCGAACCTTGAGGTCGCCAGGTCGGAGGCGCTGATTGTCACCTCGATCCCGTCGCACTCGCCCTTACCGTGAGCGGTGGCGAGATCGATGATCCTCTTGCACTGTGCTCTGGTGATCATTTACTCGTCTCCTTTCACGGCATGCGCCATGCCGACCTGGACGTTGCGGAAGCGCGCCGGGGCCGCCCCGTGACCGGTCCACATGGTCTGCATCGGCTGACCCTTGCCGCAGTTGGGCAGCCCCCACTCAATGTAGTCGGAAGCGCTGCAGATGGCGTCGCAGGAGTTCCAGAACTCCGGCGTGATGCCGCCGTAGCTGGCGTTCTTGAGCATGCGCGCGCGCTTGCCGCCGATGATCTCCCAGGCGATCTCCGTGGAGAACTGAAAGTTGTAGCGCAGGTTGTCGATCGACCAGCTCTTGTTGGTTTCGAAGAGGATGGTGCCGTCGGCGCTGGAGGCGATGAGCTCCTCGAGGGTGCCGGCGTCGCCGGGCATAAGCGAGATGTTGGTCATCCGGATGATCGGCACGTAGCTCCAGGACTCGGCCCTCATCGCACCGCCCGAGCGGGGCAGTCCAATCAGGTGCGCCGTGTCGCGGGAGCTCAGGTAGCCGCAGAACATCCCGTCCTTGACCAGATAGACCCGCTGTGCCTTCACCCCCTCGTCATCGAACCCGAAGGAGCCGAGCGCCCCGGGAGCGGTGGCGTCGGCGACCAGGTTGACGATCCTGGAACCGTACTGGAGCTTGCCCAGGTGGTCCGGGGTGAGGAAAGAAGCGCCGGCCATGTTGATCTCCTGTCCGAGCGCGCGATCAAGCTCGCTGGGGTGACCGCAGCTCTCGTGGATCTGCAGCCCCAGCTGCGAGGACCCGATGATGATGTCGCGCATGCCCTGCGGGCAGGGATCGGCTGTGAGCAGCGCCACCGCCTCCTCGGCGATCCGCCTGGCGTTGCCGGGCAGGTCCCACTTCTCGACCATCTCCCAGCCGGCCAGCTCATGCTGGCCGCCAAACGAGTTGGGCCAGGAACGGGTCTGCCGGTCGCCCTCGGTGGTCGCGTTGGCGACGATGCCGCAGCTGGAGCGGATGAAGGTCTGCTCGATGCGGCTGCCCTCGGTGGAGGCGAAGTACTTGATGTCCTTGATGAAGGACATCTCGCCCTGCGCCAGGGTGACCCCTTCCACCGACTTCATGATCCTCGCCGCTTGCAAGAGCACGCCGATCTTGGTCTCCAGCGGCACCGCGAAGGGATCCCTGGTGTGCGGAGAGACCCAGACGGCGTTGTACGCCGGCTCCGGGGCGAGAGTTACCGGCTTGTCCAGGCAGGTGGCGCTTGCCCGCGCGGTTTCCACGGCGCGCAAGGCCGCCTTCTCGACGCCCTTCTTCGTGAGCTCTTGGGTCGAAGCAAAGCCCCAGCCGCCGTTGCAAAGCACGCGGATTCCCATGCCCGTGCTTTCGCCGAGGTTGACGGCTGCGACTGCAAGGTCCTTGGTTTCGATGAGCTGGGACTCTTGCTTGATGATGCGAACATCAGCGTAGCTGGCACCATTGTTGGTGGCTACTTCCAATGCAAATTCTGCGAGACGTTTCATCTTTCCCCTTTCTTCCGAATCCGCACTCCTCGCGTGAGGCGGAACGGCCAGGTATTACACCATATTTGAATGTGAGAAACGAGCCGGCAAAGCGGGGGCGCTCGGCTATTAACGCCCTGCTTGGCGCGGCATGGACTGGCGGGGGTTGCCGGCGGAATGCCTCGACGAGCGGCCTGCCGGCAGCGTGTAAGTAATGGGGTTGTAGGTGGTGACTCTTTCTGCGGGAACCGATAGCCGATCTGTCTTGAGTGAGGGTGAATTACTGAGACCTTAGGCGTGTGTTCGATTTGAAGTCAAGATGGGAGCGCCTGACGAAACTTTAAGCTCCCCGAACCGCTCGAGCACTTTGGAACCATTGGCCCTTACCTGCCATTGGCCCTGGTGTCAGGAAGCCTCAATGAATGAGGAGGTGAATCATAACGACACGGTTCTTAACGACGACGATCTCACCGCTTGCGCTCGCATTTGCAGCTGTCTTCGCTCTCAGCCGGGCGGCCAGCGCCGGGTGCTATCTTCCCTTTGGCGCTCCGGGGAAAGGCCTGCGCGACTGCCCCGGATGCGGTTAAGGGGTGGTTGTCGGTGGACAGCGGTACTGGCCCGACGAGATCCGCATCCGCGAATTCCGGCTCGACAACCCGGATCCAGTAAGTAATGGGCATGAGCGGTCTGAGCGGGCGTCACGGCTTGCCTTCTCCATGATGCCTCGTCGTGCGGGCAAGATACGCGCCGCCCCGTCCGCATCCGCGGCGGCCTTACCTATGAACACGTGTGTTCACGCCGAGCAGTGACCGCTCGCGTTCCCTTGATCTGCGCTTGCGCGAGGGACGGCTGGCTCTCGCCTGACTGAAAGGGAAGCGGCTCGCCACAGCTCGTCCTTGTTATGGAGCCGGGCGCGCTAGCTACGCAATCGTGCCCGGCTCGTCCGCAGTGGGAATTCTACGCAGCGGCACGCAAGCCGATTTTCGGCCGTGATCGGGCTGTCTTTTCGCCAATCGGCGCTCATCTCAGAAGAAGATCCAGAAGGCCCGTGACCGGAGAACAAGTCTTTCGGGACCTGAGGGAACACCGAAATTCATTTGAGATCAAGAACTGAAAAAACATAGGGTACAGCTACATTTTTCGTTCAAGCGAACACCGGAAGATTACGAACTCGCACACCAAGTAACTCCAGGCTTAACCGGCACCTTTCAGCTCCCTTCGAGGGTGGTGGTAGGAGCTGCTGTTTCCGGCAGCGTCTTAAGCGGCGCTTCGCCAAAAGCCTTCTGACCGCTCTTAACGCTCGCGCTAGCAACCCCGCTGTTGGGGCGCCCTGTGCGTAGCCAGATCCGAAATCTTCAGGAAGGAGTTGCACATGACCACTCAGCGAGAGGTTGCAGCTCGGGTTGTTGCCGAGCTGAAGCGTCACGGGCACATCGCGGCATTTGCCGGCGGTTGTGTGCGCGACGAGATCATGGGACGCGAGCCGAAGGACTTCGACATTGCTACCTCCGCGCTTCCGGACGAGGTCGAGGCGATCTTCGCCCGGTGCATCACCGTCGGCAAAGCGTTCGGCGTCGTCAAGGTGCGGAGCGAGGGGCACGAGGTCGAAGTGGCCACGCTCCGTGACGACGGGCAGTACAGCGATGGCAGGCGCCCGGATTCGGTGCGCTTCGTCACCTCGCTGCGCGAGGACGCGGCCCGCCGCGACTTCACGGTGAATGCCATGTTCATGGATCCGACCACCGGAGAGATCTTCGACTTCTTCGGCGGGCGCGCTGACATCGCTGCCGGTGCCATCCGCGCGGTGGGCAACCCCCACGATCGGATCAAGGAGGACCGGCTGCGCATGCTGCGCGCGCTGCGTTTCGCCTCGCGCTACGACTTCACGATCGATCCGGAGCTTCTCCGGGCGATCGCGGAGGACGCGCGCGAGCTGAGCGCGGTCACGGATCAGCTCGTCGTCGAGAACGGCGAGCTGAAGGGCAAGCGGGTCGTCTCCTTCGAGCGCATCCGGGACGAGCTGAAGGGCATCCTCACCTCGGCTCACCCGCTCACCGGGCTGGACCTGCTCATGGCAACCGGACTCATGCAGGAGATCCTGCCCGAGGTGGTGGCCATGGCGGGACCGGACGGCGAGCAGAGCCCGCGGTGGCACCCGGAAGGCAACGTCTGGGTGCACACGCGGCTGGTGGTGCAGCACCTCGTCGGCGGGTCGTTCGAGCTCATGCTCGGCGGTCTGCTGCACGATGTCGGCAAGCCGCGGACGTTCCAGCGTCACGCCGACGGCAGCGTCTCCAACCACAAGCACGCCGAGATCGGCGCGGAGATGGCGGGGGACATCTGCAGGCGGCTGAGGATGTCCAACGACCAGACCCACCGCGTGGTGGAGCTCGTGCGCCTGCACATGCAGATGCACGGGGTCTGCGAGCTGCGGCGGTCCAAGCTGGTGGCCCTGCTCGAGCGGCCCGACATATCCGACCTGGTCGCGCTGCAGCATGCGGACGCGACCGGGACCGGCCGTGCCGACCGTGAGAGCGGCTCCCGCAAGCAGTTCCTTAAGTCCAAGCTGCAGGAGCTGGCTGCCGCGGGGCAAAAGGCTCTCCCGCTTGTCACCGGCGACATGCTCATCGCCATGGGCTTCAAGCCCGGGCCTGCGTTCAAGGGGATGTTGGACCGGGCCCTTAACGCCCAGCGCGAGGGCGAATTCACCACTCGCCAGGATGGCGAGCGGTGGATCCGGCAGCGGTTCGCGGCGCCGGCACGCTAGCCATCTAGCGGCCGGCCCGCTGCCGGGCATGCAGGGGCTCCGGGCTTTCGGCCCGGAGCCTCTTGTTTCTGCTTGCAAGCGTTTCAACCGGGCGCCGGCGGCAATCGAGCCGCAGGCGCCTTTGCCTGTCACCTATGTAAAGGAGAGACTCCTATGAATTCAATCATCACACTGTCCGGCAGCCACAAGCAGGCGGCTCAGGGCAAGGTCGTGGGCGAGGTCGCACCGAACAAGGTGCTCTTCGCCTCCGTGCAGACGCCGACGGCGATGGAGCCGGAAGCGATCGCCCGGCTGCTGGCGGACATCCGCAGCGGCAAGCGCGCCCCGCTCACGCCGGCCGAGCTGAAGAAGGTCCTCGGCAGCAAGCCCGAGCACGTGCGGGCGGTCAAACAGGCCATCAAGAAGGCCGGCCTGACGCCGGACACGCGCAGCCTGGCCGACCAGGCTCACGGCATCGTCCGCTTCCACGGCACCTACTCCCGCTTCCAGAAGTTCAGCCCCGGGCTGAAGCTGGTGGTGGTCGAGGACGCCAAGGGCAACAGGTCGATCACCCGTCAGGGCCCGCTCAACGTCCTGGCCGGGCTGCCGATCGTGGGCTTCTTCGGGCTCGACGAGCGCGAGGCCGCCCACACCCACTTCCGCATCCACAAGCCGAAGGGCAAGCAGCCGCTGGCCATCCCCAGGGGCCTCACCTCCCGCGGGCTGGCTCAGCTGCAGGGCTGGAACCTGGAGGAGATGGACCAGACGGTGCGCGTCACCGGCTACATCTCCCTGGGCGGTGACAACGTGCGGATCGTCAACGACCTGAAGACGCTGGCTGGCGAAGCCGGCATCAAGGCGGCGACGGTCCTCCGCAAGTCCACCGACGGCTCGACCAACGGCAAGTACAGCGACGACGCCACCGTGGAGAACATCCTGGACCTCCTGGCCCAGGCTCTGCTCAACCCCAACGGCGCCGTCGTGGTCTTCGCCGCGAGCAACAGCGACGACGCCTTCGCCGGCGCCGCCGAGTACGCCAACGTCTTCCCCGGCGTCACCGCCGGCGGCAAGAAGATCAAGCTGTCCGGCTACTCGATCAGCTGGGGCATGGCCGAGTCGGCCAACACCCGGCAGTCGCTCGAGCGCTGGGCCCGCATCGGCACCGCCGCGCAGCTGGCCGGACTGGACGTCTGGGCGGCGACCGGCGACGACGGCGCCAACGACCGGACGGACGCTCCCACCCCCGACTCGCCGTCGGACATCCCTGAGATCCAGGGGGCTGCCGGCGTCGGGATCACCTCCGACGGCAAGAAGGTGACGTCCATCTTCCCGTGGGACGACGCCGCCGCCGGTGGCGGCGAGACCGGCTACGGCATCTCGACCGTCTTCGCGCCCACGCCCGAGGAGAGCGGGCTCAACCTGCCCGTCTCGGCGGTCAGCGGCAAGCCCGGTCACAGCGCCTCGCTGCTGGCCGACCTCGCGCAGCCGAAGAGCGGGCCGGTGGTGCTGTGGAACGGCAGGCGGATGCAGGTCGGCGGCACGAGCCACAGCGCGCCCATCCAGTGCGCCAAGGGCACGTACCTGAAGGTGAAGTTCGGCATCGTCAGCTTCAAGCACTTCACCTACCAGCACGGTCCGGAGATCGTGGACCGCATCACCCAGGGCGACTCGAGCGGTCCTTACCCGGCCGATCCGAGCAAGCCCTACAACGTCATGACCGGCTTCGGTGTGCTCAACCCCACCGCCGCTGCTGCCGTGGCGGAGAGGCTGTCGGGCCGCAAGGCCTGATCTTCCCGGCGCCGGGGGCTTGCCTCTGGCTCTTTCCACAAGCGATGGGCCCGGCTCCGGCCGGGCCCATCGACATTACAAACCCAGCCCGAGACCACGGTGGTCCCGGGCACCTGTCGTTTCCAAGTTTTTCAGAAAGAGGTATTTGAAGATGAACGAAAGCATCAATCCTGCTCAGGTGGTGTCCGCTGCCGATCCGCTCGCCGACTTGAAGGCGGCGCTGGCCAACCGCACCGCCGTCGAGGCGAAGGTGACCAGGCTCGTCGCCTCCGCCGACAAGAAGCACACGGTGGGCGCGCGCTGCGTCGTGCTCGGCAAGGAGGCCTTCCTGCCCGCCTCCCAGATCGTGGCGCCGAAGCAGTCGCTGCCCGGCAAGACGATCCTGGTGCGGGTCACCGAGGTGACCGCCGCTCCCGGCAAGACCCCCGTGGTCGTCAGCCAGCGGGCGGTGTTCGAGGACTTCGTCTCCGGGGTCGCGCTCGGGTCGCTGCTGGCCGGCACCGCCGGTGGTGTCAGCGACCAGGGCAGCCTCTTCGTCCGCACCGAAACCGGCTTCCAGGCCCTCGTCCCGCAGCGCGAGCTTGTCGACGGCGAGCCCGTGCCGGCCATGGGCGAGGCGGTCGAGGCGGTCGTGATGACCACCGACCCCGCCAGGCTGAGCGTCATCGCCAGCATCAAGTGGGCTCGCGCGCTGCGCCTGCTGGACAACGTGGTCGAGGCCACGGTGACCGGGCCGGCAACGCGCAAGAGCGACGGCCGTCAGGTCGGCTTCCACTGCTGCATCGCCGGCGGGTTGAACGCCTTCCTGCCCAGCCGCGAGATCCAGGGCAAGCAGCCGGCTGCCGGCTCCACCATCCTCGTGAAGGTGAAGAAGGTAGTCCCCTGCGAGCACCAGCTCGTGGTCAGCACGGCCGACGCCGGCAAGAAGGCCGGGCAGCCGTCTCGCAAGGATGCGCGGCAGGGCGGCGAGCGCAAGCAGCCGGAGCAGGCTCAGCACGACCCGCTTACCGTCGGCGAGACGGTCGAGGGCAAGCTCGTCTCCCTCGATGAGCGGGGCTTCCAGGTGGAGATCGCCGGGGGCGTCGAGGCTCGCCTCGACCTCAACGAGGTCTCCGACGAGAAGCTCGACGACCAGGCGCTGGCCGCCCTGGTCGGCACCACGCAGAAGCTCGTCGTCATCCGCCTGAACGACCAGCGCTCGCAGGCTGCTTGCAGCCTGAAGCGCCTCGTCCTGGCCGGCGTCGGGCTGCGCGAGCCTCTGACCGGCACGCTGGTCGCGGTGCGCGCGCGCGACAACGCTCGCATCGTCGCCCTCGGCGAGGGGCCGTTCAAGCTCCACGCCGTGATGCGCTGGCTCGATTGCCGCGAGGCGGTCAAGGCCCGTGCCGGTGACCAGGTCACGGTGTTCCTCAACAGCGTGATCCAGGCGCCGGAGGTGGTCCTGACGCAGAAGCGCTAGGACCGGGAAACAGGCTCGTAGGGCGGCACCACCGCCGGGGTCATTGCTTGACCCCGGCGGTCGCCGCCGCGAGCAACACAAACATCGAAACGCCAGAGCCAGGCGGGCCCCGCAGCCCGCCTGGCTTTTGGCAATTCAACAACTCACCGAAAGGAGGTGAAAATGTCATGAACCTGAAAAACACGCGCAAATGGTGTGCCGCTGCCCATGGTACCCAGGGCTACGGAAACACTGCAACCGACGATGGTGGCATGGACGGCTTTCACCCGTACCGCTTTCATCTCGACAAGACCGAGCAGGTGGCAGTTCGCTTCGGCTTCCGCAAGGCATACGGCATTCGCAAGGGATGCCAGATGCACGACGTCTTCGAGGACACCAAGAAGACCCGGCAGGATGCGCTCGCCGCTGGATTCGATCCTTACGAGATCGGGCTGGCGTGGGCGTGCACTGACGGCCATGCGGACAATCGCCACGAGCGCAAGCTCGAGGCTTACCGCAAGATCCGCCTGACGCCGGACGCTGTCATCGTGAAGCTCTGCGATCGCATCGCTAACCTGGAGCACGCAATCCTGGTTGGCTACACTCGCAAGGTCAATCTCTATCTCGATGAGATGGAGGAGTTCGAGCGGCATCTCAAGGGAGCCCCGGTGAGCAACCCCGAGTACCAGCCAAAGGTGGATGCGCTCTGGGCGCGCCTGCACTGGCTCTTCTCGGAGGAGGCCCGCAACAAGCTGTGGGGCACCCGGCATTGCTGCAAGCAGCCTGACGATATGGTGGCCTGAGGGTCGGGGAGCCTACGGTTTCCCAGCCTTCGGGCCACCGTCAGGTGGTCCCCTTAGCAAACTTGCTTTTTTTTGGGCTCGATTGCTATGTAATTATATAGTATAAAAAGCCGCCAGCCCACCATGGCATCCGCTCGTAGTTTCATGGCATGCGCTCGTTGGCCGACGCGGTCAGCCAGCCTCCCCGCAACTGCAGCCTGGCTCCGGGGACGCGGGCGGGACGCCCGCGCCGGCAGCCGGGCAAGACCGTCGCGTCGCCTGGGCAACCGGTCAGTCCACCGGCTCGGGGGCGGGATCCGGGCAGGGTGCGGGGGCAACGGGCAAGGTGCCGTTCGGTCTGAAGAGCTTCCAGTCGACCGTGGCCGCCACCACCTGCTGCACCAGCGTGTAAAAGATGACCGGCAACAGGACCGCCGGGTGATCGGAAAGCGCTGAGGCGGCCAGCACGAGCCCGGTGCCGTTGTTGTTCATCCCCAGACCGAACATCAAGGAGGCCTGGTCCGATCTGCTTGCCCGCAATAGCCTGGCAATCAGCCAGCCGGCCCCGAATGCCGACAGGCAGAGGAAGATCGCTGTCCCCAGTACGAAGGCGAGGAAGTCCAGATCAGGGTTGGCGATTGCCTGGGGAAGCGATGCGGCCGCGTTGGCATAATTCAGGAGCAAGAGCAAAAGGAAGCTGATTAGCCTCAGTTGCGGTCGCAGGGCGGCGGTTTTCTCCTCGCCGCGCAGGAAGTAGACGAGCATTCCCAGCACCGACGGCAGAACGACGCCCAGCGCCAGAAAGGCGTGGGTGCCCTGCGCCGCCAGCTCGTGCAGGTCTTCCGAATATTCGCCGGTGGTCAGGCAACCGAACAGGTTGAGCAGGAGCGGCGTTGTAAACGGGCTGAGCACCGTGGAAAGAAAGATAAGCCCAAGGCTCAGACTGAGGTTGCCGTTGGCGTTTTGAGACCAGGCCGCCGACGAGCCGGCGACGGGCATGGAGACGATGAGCGCCAGGCCGGTCAAAAGGTTCTCCAGCTCGTCCGTATTGTGCCAGAGCTGGAACAGCCCGGAAAAGCCCAGCACAAGCAGGATCGGCACCGCCATGTTGGCGATGACCGCAATCACTATTACGGCCGGGCGGCGCCAGAGCCCGGCCAGCTCCTGTGCTTTTATTCCCTGGCCGGCATTGAACAAGAGCAGGGAAAGCATGAGAAAGGACAGCGAGATGTTGACGGTGCTGCCGTCCGGCCAGCGAACCCGACCAAACTGCACGTGCTGCAGCCAGAGCCCGGGCTGAGGAAGGACAGCCGCCAGAAGGTAGGCGCCAACCAGCATCAATAGAAAGTGCCGGTGAACAAAGCCCGTAATCTCCTGCACAAGGGGACGAGCGTCGGGCATGGTGTACCTGCAGTTCGAGGTATACGGGTGCTACCAAGTGTATCAAGACCCGAACTTCTGGCGGCGGGTTCCCTGTCCTAACCGGCTCTAATGTTAACTTCGCTGTCTGCCGCCGCTTACCCCTGCTGCTTGAGGTGCAGCTCGATCAGCTGCCCCAGCGCCTGCATATGGTTGGCCACGCGCACCACCTCGGCCAGCTGCTCGTCAAACGACAGGGTTTTGAAGTGATTGACCCGCGCGTCGAGCGCCTCTTGCTGCCTGGCATCTATCAGCGCCTGACCGGCGGCACCGCCGCCCTCGGTTCGCAGCGCGGCAGGGATGGCGGCTATACTCTTGTACATCTGGCGCAGATCGGGGTTCCTGTCCACCTCGCGCTGCAGGATTTCTATCTCGGATTGAAGCTCCTGTCTGTCGGAGGCTGCCTCAAGGCGAGCTGCCCTGCCCGCGGACAGGTCGAGCAGGTTGAGGTCGCCGCGCTGCGCCGACCGCGCAGCGGTGCCCGCCTTGCTCTCGGTGTGTTTTTCAGGAACGTGTTGGTCGCCCATATTCCCTTTCCTTCCTGAGCTTATTCTCTCATACGACGGCAGCGTGACTTGCGGAACGCCCTGGTGTGCCGTACCGGGTTCTCAAGCGCCCTCCTGAGCGATGATAAGCCTTAGAGAAGAAGGCGTCAATCCAAGGATGTCGATTATTGGCGCTTGCGGGGGGGAGGACCACCACTCAGTCCACCCGGGGGCGGACCGGACGGGGGCGGCGGCGGCTCATTCCTTCTTAACGTTTGCGCCGGGCGGGCGGGCCTGTCGGATGCGGGCAGGGGGACGTCGAAGACCTCGTCCTCTTCTTCGCCTTCCTCCTCATGCTCGCCGCTGCCCGCAGCGTTGGCGACCGGTTTGGCCGCCGCCTGGCTGGCGTAGGTGTCAAGGCGCTGGGTAAGAGGGTCTTCCAGGAGCTCGTCGAGCGGATCGCGGTCGTTTGACGGCGGCGAGGCGGCGGCGCCTCCGGCGCCCTCTTTGACCTCCTCCATTGAGCCCAGGCGCGGCGAAATGGCGAACGCTCTCTGAGCGATGCTTTCAAGCTCGTCCCTGGCGTGATCGAAGCGG
Source organism: Pseudomonadota bacterium (assembly GCA_021325555.1). Classification (GTDB taxonomy): domain Bacteria; phylum Cyanobacteriota; class Vampirovibrionia; order Obscuribacterales; family Obscuribacteraceae; genus JAJPGY01. The sequence goes on from JAJPGY010000012.1 coordinate 136,108, forward strand.
ACCAGCGCCTCCTCGACCGGGCTCTGCTCGGGCTCGCCGGGCAGCCCTGGCTCGCCTAGCAGTCCGAAGCCGAAAGTGTCTTCCCCGACCGCGGGCAGCCCCTCGCCGACGGACGGGGCCTGGTCTGCGGCTTGCCCGCCGGGCGGCTCCGCCGCTGTTTCGGCTGCCGTTTCCGGCTGTCCAATATAAGTGTTGGCCAGGGATTCGGCGACAAACACCTTGAGCTCGCCGTGCAGCCGGCGAAGGGCGCCGGCGATCCGCCTGGTGTCGGCACCGGCAGCGGCGCGCGCTTTCGTCGACGATCCCTCGATGCCCAGGGCGGCCAGCAGTTGCTGGCGAACAAACATCCCCATCGATTTGGCGCCGGCCACCCGGGCCAGGCGCTGCACTTCGAGAAATTGCTCCGGTTTGAGCGTGATGACGATCTGGTGTTCGCGCATGGCTTAATACTTCAGTGCTTGTGGCTTTTTCCGCCGCGGGGCAGGGTTTCCAGGGCTTCGGCTAGCCGATCGCTGGCCTTGCGTATCTGCTGGGCCATCTTGGCCGGCTCACGCCCTTCTCCGATCTTAGCAGCGAGTACCCGCGGTTGCGGCTCCGACTCCAGCCAATCAGCCCAATCTTGCAGGACCTCCACGAGATCGTGGATGGTGCGGACGGACCGGGGGATCGGCACCGCCGGCGGTGCCTGCTTCATCGACTTGCGCACCGCCTCCTGGACCGTCTCGTGGACAAGATGGCTTATCGCCTCCTTGATCTGCTGCTCGGTGGCCCGGGTAATCGGAATGCGCTGAACCGATTTGCCCGACGGATCTGAAAGCGGGATGCCGCGCGTCAGAAGCTCTTCGGCGGTTTCGGTCTCGAGCGGAAGCAGCGCCATCAGGTGCCGGTGACCGAGGCTGAGCATCACCTCGAACGGGTCGGGCATGGAGGCTGATCCGCCCTCGGTGAGACTTTTGCTTCCCTCTTCGGCCAGCCTTTCCGCCATCTCCGCCATGCGAATCAGACGGTAAGCGTAGGTTGCGCTCATCAGGTGCTCGGTGCGGCAGTACTCCTCGAAGGTGCCGTAGTGCTCCTTGTAGAGCGCATCATCCTTCAGGCGGGCCAGACGGAGCCCCTGCGCGACAAGACCGGCGGCGGCGAAACGCCCGGCCAGCTTTATCTCTTCCGTGAGCTGATCGTAATCATCGGAAACCGGCCGCAGATCGTCGATCGATATGGTACGGCGGATGAAATCGGCCTGCACCGGCTGCGCTGCCCTTAGCGAAACCTCCGCTTTTGCCGGCGGGCTCTGCACCACCTCGACCTCGACCGCCTGCTCAGCGCTGGCCTGTAAACCCTTTCGCCTGGCGGGCGCCGGCTTGGCGGCGGCCTGCGCGGGGCTCACCGGCGGTGGTGCCTTGGCCTTTTGTTGCGTGACGGGCGGCTCGGGCTCGGCGGCGCCCTCGGTCTGCTCGCGGCGCTGGCGTGCTTCGCGAAGCCTTTGTATCAGTGTTGCCCCGGGTGGGGGTTTCTTCCGTTTTTCCATACGTTGCCCATGCGGCATTGTAGCTAACGCCTTACATCCTGACTAGCCGCTCCCGTCCGGCAGGGTAGGTTTGGCCGCCTTCTTCGCGCAGCCTCGCTAGTTTACCTGATCGCAGCATACCCAAAAAGGCCCCGTTTTGCCAGCCTGCGCCCAATTGCGCGATCGCGATCAGCTCGAACTGCCGTGAAGAAAGGTCAACGGCCGGGGCGCCGAACTTGTAGCCGCGACCCTTGCCCGGTTAGCTTCAGGTGTCTCCGGACTTTTTATCTACTTCCATGCAAAGAGCAGCAGAACCGACCCAGGATCCCCACATGCGCCACAGCCCCCAGTTTCCCGGGAGCCTGACCGCACGTCCGGCTCTTTGATGAAGCCCGAGCCCGGGCACGACGGCTGAGTGGCGAGTGCCGCCTTTCTCTTTCCATTCACCTGCCCGGCAAGGGCTCTGTTGCCGGGCGCCAGCCCGCCAGCAAGGAGGGAGCAGCAATGCGAACCAAGACAACACGCCGCATCGGCCTGCGCGAGCGCCCGTGGGCATATTCGCGGAACTTCCAGCACATGCTGGGCATCTTCGTGGAAGAGCCGAGCAGCGGGCTCTTCTTTGCCGAGCACACCCCCGAAGAGAACGTGGCCCTGATCGCCTGCCACTTTCGCCGGCTGCCGCCGCAGCTTCAGGCGCTCGGCCGCGAGCTCGAGCTGACGTTCAGCACCTGCGAGGGCGCCACGGCCAACGGCAACAGCTCCACCTGCTACGCCGATTTCAAGCGACGCGATCGCCGGGAGATAGCGCCGCACATCGAGATGGGCACGCGCAGCCTGAAGCCGGACATGGTGTTGGCCCACCTGGCGCACGAGGTCTGCCACCTGTGGTGGTCGAGCCTCCGGCCCGGGGGGAGGACGGCTTACATGCAGTATCTGATCGACAGCGCCTCGCCGCAAAGCGTGGAGGTGACGGCCTACGCGCAGGAGTTCTTCGAGGACTGGCTCCGCTGCCAGTCCATCCCGGATTCGGAACCATACGCCAGCGCGCACCGGCAGCACTACCTGGAGAAATGGGCGGCCGAGTCGTTCTGCGAGACGGTGGCCGCGCTGGTCGACCCGCACTACCCGTCGCGCAACGAAAAGAGCACCGTGGACCTGCCCGCCCGCCGGCGCAAGATAAGCGAGCTGACCGGGCTGGAGATCGGCTCTTTGCAGTAATCAAAGGAGAAAGGTTGCGGCCATCGCTTGCCCGCGCACGGCCTCAGCCTTTCCCGGTTTCCTCCTCCTATTAAGGGATATAATAAAAGCAAATTGCATGCGCCCTGCCGAATCAGGATCTCAATCACCGAGGGCGCCGCCAGACGGTTCATTAACTGTCCAGCGCCCGCCAACGCCAACGCGATTGCCGGCTACGATGCCAGCAGTCGATCCGCAGAAGGGGTGGCGCATATGCCGGGACAGTTTCCGCAGAAATTTCGCAGCGCGCTTTGCATTGAGATAAGAAGCTGGTTACAGGAAGGCTTGATATCGGGGGAGACGGGGGAGGCATTGCTGACCCGCTACCCGGTGCAGGCGTCGGAGCAACGCATGATCGCCGTGATGCTGGTGCTCGGCGCCATACTGGTCGGTCTCGGCGCCTTGCTGTTTATCGGCGCCAACTGGCACCTGATCCCGGCTGTCTGGAAGCTCCCGATCATCCTGGCGGCAGTAATCGGCGCCCATGCGGCAGGCTGGCGTTGCGCCTATGAGCCCGGAACGCGACCGCGTCTGGGCGCGGCCTTCATGCTCCTGGGATCTCTGCTCTACGGCGCCGGCATCTGGCTTGTCGCGCAGATATTCAACCTGGAGGCCAACTTCGGCGCCGGCATGATGATGTGGGCTCTGGGCACCATGGCTGTGGCCACCGTCACCAGGTCGGGACCGCTATCGATTCTGTCGGCGGTCCTGAGCACGGTCTGGTGTCTCAATGACGGGTTGTCCGGGAGCAGCAGCCCCTTCGGCGGCTCGCCCGAGCCGAGCCTGATGGGAATGGGCAGGTTTGCGGGGGCGATGCTGTTCAATCTGCTTGTCTCGTACAACGCCCGGAGCAAATGGGCTGTTGCCGTCCTGTTCGCCGGCGGCGCCCTCTTTGTGGCCTGCGCGTCCGGAACCGGCTGTCTCGGTCTCGTCCTCTACGGGGCGATGCTTCTGTCCGGGTTCCTATGGCACCGCTACAACTGGCAGCTCTTTGAGGGGTCGTATCTGTATGTCGGTGCCATCTCGACGCTGCTCGGGTTGCTCCTGCTCACCGGCGACAGGTACGGGGCCTTCGCTCACAACCTCAGCCTGCCGAACCTGGTCGCTCTTTTGGCGGCAGCCCTGGCCGGGTTCGCGGTCATGTCCACAGGGCATAAGAAGTGGCCGCCCGAGGTTCTCGGCGGCATGGTGCTCTCGCTGCTTAGCTGCGTCGCCGTGTTCGCGGGCAACGATGCCGGCCGGCTGCTCATGGTCAACTCCGTCTTGCTGGGATCGATCATCTCGCTGGTGATGCTCGGGCTCAAGAAGTTCCAGAGCCCCGGCATGGTTAACGTGGCCGTCGTCTTTTTTGTCCTGGACATGGTCTGGCGTTATTTCGATGTCTTCTTTTCGATGATGGACCGTTCCATATTCTTCATCGCCGGCGGCGCGATGCTGCTAGTGACCGGCGCCGTCACCGAGCAGGGCCGCCGCAAACTTCTGGAGAGGCTAGGACAGTGATTGAACATCAAACCACAGACAATGAAGAAAGCCGCGCTGCCCATGGTCAGGCGAAGCTCGATTGGCCGGGGCGCCTGGCACCGTTGGCGATATCACTTCGGGGAGCGCCTTACAGGAGGACGCGCTGGTTCTTCTGCGCCGCGGTTGCCTGCCAGCTTGCCGTGCCCACCGGGCTGGCCTCGGTCAAGGGTTACACGCTGCTTTGCGGGCGGACCGTCTGCCTGCGCACGACGCCGATCGATCCGCGGGACCCGATGCGCGGAGAATACCTGTGCCTGAATTACGAGGTCAGCAACGTGCCGGCGCGCCAGCATCTCCCGGAGGGCCGGCGCGTGTTTGTCGTTCTCCGGCAGGGCGAGCCCTACTGGACGGCCGAGCGCGTTGTCGACCGGCTCCCCAGGCTCTCCCCGTCGGAGGTGGCGTTGAAAGGAAGGATCGAAAGCCGGTGGAACCAGAAGCCTGGCACGGTGCACGTTCATTACGGCATCGAGCAGGCCTTCGTGGAAGAGGGACGAGGACAACCGCTGGAGAAGGAGAAGCACTTTCGTGTATACGTTGCCGTGGACAGGTCCGGCGAGGCCGTCGTCAAAGAGATACGCCCTGAGTAGCCGGGCGCCTGGAGGCGGGCCGCAGCCGGCTCCGGCGCGGCGATCTCTTGGGATCTGGCGGCCGGGCAAGGCAGGTTTACCGCCGTTGCGCAATTGGATACAGTGGGCATATTCATTCGTTGTGACGGCAGATCGTTTTGCCCATGCTCCTTCAACTTCGAGCCCGCTCAACCCTGCTTGCCTGCCTGGTGGCGGCGGCGCCGGCCTGGCTGGCGACAGGCGTGGGGGCCCAGGGCGGTTATCTAAGAGGCAAGGTCGAGGAGAAGAACGTCCTTCGCCCTTCCAGACCGGCAACGCCGGACGCCTCCCGGGAGTTCGCCGATCCTTTCAGCGGTGGCGGCAATTCCCCGGATGAGGCCGCAGTCGCCAATCCGTATCCGGCCGGCGCCAGCACTGTTCCCGGCGACAGTTTCTCGGGGTCTCGACCGCCGCCGAACCCTCCGGGCTCCCGGAAGGATCCTGACGCCTCCCCGCAGATGGAGGTCGCCTGGGACGCCTGGCACCAGCGGGTGGCGAAGGCGCTTTTCCAGCGGTTCAATGCCATGGCCAAGATGGCATTCAAATACTCGCCGCCGCTGGCCTGCAAGGTCGGCTACACTGTTACGCGCGAGGGGACGGTCAAGAATATTCGAGTGCTGGAGCCGAGTACTGACGTGTCGTTCGATGTGCTGGTGACAACCGCCTTGAAATCGATCAGCGGCGACAAGGATCTGCTTCAATTTCCGCTGGGATCGCATCGGGCTGAGGTGGAGCGGACCGGGACCTTCAGCCAGAATTACGGTGTGGAGGGGTTCCGTTACGGCGGCGGCGACAGGGAAACGGTGCGCGCGAAGGGAAAGCAATGAGATTTCCGGTCAAGTTGGATCGCCAATCCGAGCAAACCCTGCACGAGCAACTGTATGACGGGATCCGGCGGGCGATCCTCTCCGGTGCCCTGCCGCCCGGGCATCGCCTCCCGTCCAGCCGTGAGCTGGCCGACCTGCTGGAGATATCGCGCTCGACCGTCACCGACTGCTACGAGCAGCTTCTGACCGAGGGGTATTTCGAAGCCAGGGCTGGCTCGGGAACCTTCGTCACCAGGCAGATCCAGAAAACGAGACCGGCGGAAAGGAACGCTGCCGGGAGCAGCCGGGGCCCGAGGCTGACGGCGCACCTGTCCAGCTACGGGAAGGCGCTTTCGGCGCCGCTATCCATGGAGAACGGCAAACCGGAGCCGGACATCTGCTTTTTTGGCTGGCGTCCGGCCTTTGACGAGGTGCCGATCACGCAATGGACGCGCGTCCAGGGGCGCAGAAGCAGGCGCATCGACCCCGCCTTGCTCGATTTCACACAGGATCCGCTGGGCTACAAGCCGCTGCGGGAGGCGGTCACCCGCTATATCTCGCGCTCGCGCGGCGTCAAGTGCAACCCGGAGCAGGTCTTGATCGTGCTCGGTCTGCAGCAGGCGATCGACCTCGTGTCCAGGGTGCACATCGAGCAAGGCGACGCCGTGGCCGTGGAGAACCCGGGATACCCGCTGGCCCGCAAATCATTCGCGCTGGCCGGTGGAAGGATAATTCCCGTGCCGGTCGACGAGGCGGGGCTTGCCGTGGATCAGCTGTCCAGATCCGCCGCCCGAAACATAAGGCTGGTCTACGTCACCCCTTCGCATCAGTTTCCCACCGGCGCCCTTATGCCCCTGCCCCGCCGGCTGGCCCTGCTGTCGTGGGCAAAGAAAAGCGGGGCGATGATTCTCGAGGACGATTACGACAGCGAGTACCGTTACAGCGGCAAGTCGATCCCGGCGCTGCAGGGGCTTGATGAGGGGAGCTCGGTTATCTATGTGGGAACCTTTACCAAGGTGATGTTTCCCGCCCTCAGCATCGCCTACATGGTGGTGCCGACCGGACTGGCGGACATCTATGCCCGCGCCAGGACTCTGGCCTCCGATCAGGTGCCGCTGCCGCTCCAGGACTCTCTGGCCGAATTTATTGACGGCGGCTATCTCGAGCGCCACGTAAAGAGGATGCGCTCACTTTATGACCAGCGGCGCACGGCCCTTGTGGTGTCGCTCGAGAAGCATTTTGGCGAGCGCGTGCTCATCCGCGGCGACAACGCCGGGCTTCACCTGCTGGGGCAGTTCCAGACGCAGCTTTCCGACGCGGAGATTGCCGGTCGCGCCGCCAAAGCGGGTATCGGCATTGTCAGCACCGCCGATTACTACTGCGGCAGGCCGGCGGCCGGCGAGTTCTTGCTTGGCTATGGAAACCTGACCCCCGATCAGATTGAAGATGGGATCAAGCGGCTGGCCCGCGCCCTGGGAAAATAGCCGGAAAAAATGTCTCGTTTCAAGGTTTTTTCTACAAATCTTCAATGGCCCTTCTACAAATTTTTGAAATACTTCAATCATCAGCACTGAGTCTGATGAAAGGGATAGGTTAGATTCTCTGGCTGAACTGAGATCACGTCGTAGCGGCTGGCTGCGACGTGGTTTTTTTTCAGCCGAATTTGCTGGCAATAAAAGTGGCGGAGAAATTTTTCTCGATTCCAGAAATTTGTCACAAACCTTCCACGACTTTTCTACAAATTTTTGAAATACTTCAATCATCAGCACTGAGTCTGATGAAAGGGATAGGTTAGATTCTCTGGCTGAACTGAGATCACGTCGCAGGCGATCGCTGCGGCGTGTTCTTTCTTTTTATATGTTGAACGTCTGCGCGAACCAGCCGGCGCTCTTGTGGATGGCCGGCCAGGACCAGCAGTCTCTGGTGAAGGCGTGGTCGGCGCCCTCGACGAGGAACACCTCCGGCTCGGTGCCGGCGAAAAAGCGGCGCCACTGCTCGGCCGTCTGCACCGGCACGATCAGGTCGTGCGTTCCCTGCACGATGAGAACAGGGCGGTTGTAGCTGGCGACCACGGTGGCCATGTCCAGGCCTTCGACGGCGTCGAAGAACCCCGGGCCGAGCTGAATGAAACCGACTTGCACGTAGCCTTTTGTCCGCACGGATTTCACCGTATAGGGACCGAGCGTACGGTTCATTACTTCCATAAGATCGGCGGGCGCCTCCCACAGGCAGATCGCCGCCAGATCCTCGCCGGTGCCGGCCAGATGGGCGGCGACAAGACCGCCCATGCTGAGACCGAGCAGCCCCACACGCCCGGCGTCGACGAGGTCGTGTCGCCGCAGGAAATCCAGCGCCCTGCGCACATCGTCGCCCAGGCTGTGAAGGCTTATCTCCAGTGTGGACCCGCCTGTTTCGCCGGAGCCGCGGCAGTCGACGCGCAGGGCGACGATGCCCTTCAGGGCAAGGGCGGCAGCGGTCTTAATGAAGAGACCGAACGCTTCGTTGCGGTTGCCGCTCAGGCCATGCACCAGGACCACCGCTGGCTGGCGGGCGCCAGCGGCCAGGCCGGGCGGCAGGTGCAAGTTGGCGTGCAAGATGGCGTCGCCGTGCTCGATAAGCAGCGGTTCTCCCCAGAACGTCTCCCGGGCAAGCCGTGCCACCGACCGGTGATCTAGCGGTGAAGCCAAGCTATTGCTCTTCTTCCTCGGGTTCCGGAATCTGATCGAGAACCTCCTGGCTTACCGTATGGTTTTTCCAGAACCGGATTTCCGCCTCTACGTCATCGAATTCCGGAATATCCTCCAGCGACGTGATCACCTTCGTGTTCGGGCGCGGAATGGCGCTGGGTCTGACTCGAAATATGCGTTTTTTTGGGTCGAGAGCCTTCGACATCGGGGTCCTCCCATCGGCGAGCGGGATCGCACTTCAGATAGATACCTCATATTGTCGCCTGAAAGCATGGGAAGAATACGAATTTCAAGCTTTTTTCCATAAATGTTCAATGGAAATTCCACAAACTTTTGGAATACTCTCGCACATGACCTTTGAGTCCGTGTTGCTGGAATCCCGTGATTCTCTGGCTGGCGTAAGAGGGGTGAGAACTCGATGTCGTTTAAAGAACATGTGGGGGATGCGGTGATGCTGCGGCAGCTCGGCATTGGCAAACCGTCCGCGGACCCTCGCAACCCGAAAATGACCTCGCAGAACCTGGCCGCGCTCAAGACGGCCGTCAGCGCGGTGCCGCCGATAGTTCCTCTCCGCGTGGCCATCAGCACCGTTGCCCATGACGTGGCGGCGTTCCTGAGCTTACTGCCCCGCCGGCTGGGAGGGCACAACACGTGCCGCCGGTACGGGCACGTCGTGGACGCGCGCACGTGGCGCGACCAGTACCCCAAATGCCGTGACTGCGGCAAAACCATTCGCTCGCAAGAGGAGCTGCGGTCCGCGCTACCGAAAGCGATATAGTTTTTTTCCGATCCGAGCCTACGATGCTTCGAGCTTGTACCCGATTCCGTGTACGGTTCGAAGCATCGATGTTTCTCCCTGGCGATCGATCTTGTTGCGCAGGCGGTTGATGTAGCTGCGAACCACTTCCGGCGACACCTCGGTGCCGCTCTCCCAGACGCGCTCGATCAGCGCTTCGGTGCTGAACACCTCGTCGGGATGCCGCATCAGGAATTGCAGGAGGGCGAACTCCTTGGGCAGAAGCCGGATCTCCTCGCCGTCCCGGGTCACGCGGAAGGTGTTGGGCTCGAGGACCAGGCCGCCCACCTTCAGCTCGCTGCCGCGGAACGCTCCCGGCCGGCGCAGAAGGGCGCGTATTCGTGACATGAGCTCGTCGGGATTGAACGGCTTGGTCAGGTAATCATCGGCGCCGGCATCCAGCCCTTGAATCTTGTTCATGGTCTCGTTCCTGCCCGTGAGCATGAGCACCGCGCAGGCGCCGCCGCTGGCGCGAAAGCGCTTGCAAAGCTCCAGCCCTGTCATGTCGGGCAGGTTCCAGTCCAGGATCAACAGCTCGTAGGCGCTGTAGCCCAGATTCTCCAGCGCCTCCTTGCCCGTGTGCGCCAGGTCCACCAGGTGATGCTCCAGGGAGATCAGATCCTTGAGGGATATGGCGAGATCGACGTCGTCCTCGACAACCAGAATCTTGGCCATGCGCTCGAGCCCGAATTACCAACCGCCAGGTGCTCCACCATGGTACCAGCTTGGCTGCCCGGGCGATCACCTTGCCGCCGCCGCTCCTTTCACCCGGCCAATCAGCCTCAGTACGCCTTGGCGTAGACGACCCGCGTTTTGCCGGCGCCGCCGCAGCGGATGCACTTGCCGGAGTCTGGCTGCCAGTCGAAGGGGATCAGGCGAATGGTGGCTTTGGTCTCCTCTTTTATGGACGCCTCGCAAGCGGAGGACCCGCACCAGTGCGCCTCGACGAAGCCGCTACGCTCCTCGAGCGTGGCTTTGAACTCGCCGTAATTGGCCAGCTGCCGCGTGTTCTCCTTGCGGAAGGCGAGCGCCCGCTCGTAAATGGCCTTTTGAACGGCCGGCAAAAGCCCCTCCAGCTCGCCGACCAGGGAAGCCTGGCTGACGCCGCGGACCTTCTCGCCGGTGTCGCGGCGGGCGATCTCGACCACGTTGCCGGCGACGTCCTTCGGCCCGATGTTGACGCGCAGGGGAACGCCTTTCTGCTCCCAGTGGTTGAATTTCCAGCCCGGGGTGTACTGCTCGCGCTGGTCCAGGTGCACGCGGAAGCGCGGTTTGAGCTCGGCGAAGATCTGCTGGCAGCGCTCGAGGACGGTCGCCTTCTCCTCGTCCGTCTTGTAGATGGGCACGATCACGATCTGAACTGGCGCCAGCCTGGGCGGCAGAATGAGTCCCTTGTCATCGCCGTGGCCGAGAATGATGGCGCCTATGAGCCTGGTGGAAACGCCCCAGCTTGTCTGCCACACGTGCTCGAGCCCGCCCTCCGGGCTTTGATATTTGATGTCGAAGGCTTTCGAGAAGTTCTGCCCGAGGAAATGCGAGGTGCCGGCTTGCAGAGCCTTTCCGTCGCGCATCATGGCCTCGATGCAGTACGTGCGCACGGCGCCGGCAAAGCGCTCGTTCTCCGTCTTTTCGCCGGTCAGAACCGGCAGCGCCATCCAGTTTTCGGCAAACTCCCTGTAGACGCCCAGCATGCGCTGCGCCTCCTCTTCCGCCTCCTCGGCGGTGGCATGGGCCGTGTGCCCTTCCTGCCAGAGGAACTCGGTCGTGCGCAGGAAGAGCCTGGTGCGCATCTCCCAGCGCACGACATTGGCCCATTGATTGATCAGGATCGGCAGGTCCCGCCAGGATTGCACCCACTTGGCGAACATGAAGTTGATGATCGTCTCGGAGGTCGGGCGGACGATGAGCGGCTCCTCGAGCTCTTTACCGCCGCCGTGGGTGACGACCGCGCACTCGGGCGCGAAACCCTCGACGTGCTCCTTCTCCTTCTTGAGAAAGGACTCGGGGATGAACATGGGGAAGTAGGCGTTGCTGTGCCCGGTGTCCTTGATCATCTGGTCGAGCGCCTTTTGAATCTGCTCCCAGAGCGCGTATCCGTAAGGGCGAACAACCATGCATCCTTTCACGGGCGAGTAATCGGCCAGCTCCGCCTGCAGGATGGTGTCGGTATACCACCGCGCGCGTTCCGCCTCTTTGCCTTTCTCCTCTTCCTGCATGACGCTCGCCGGAACCCCTTTGCTATCCTTCACTTCCATGCTGAAGTCGTACGCCTCTTGATTAAAACGAGATACAGAAGGCTCAGTATATCCGAAACTCGGGCGCGCCGGCGGCTGTCGCTGTTTGCCGGCGATACGATTCCAAACAAACGCCTTGCTCTGTCCGGATGCGGAATTCACATTCATCTTGCCCCTCCGGAGGCGGGCGGGGCGCACGCGCCGCCGGGCGTCTGCCGGGGCTGACGGTGACGCGAGCAGAAGCGCGCCTGGCATCTCCAATCTTGGGTATAACACTATAAAATCTAGTATATTAAGAATCAAGAAATAGTCAAGTGCTGCAACATTCAAACAGGCATGAAGAATTTGAAAGAGCGGAAGAATGCGACAGCGGCTCTTAACGAACCGCCGTCGCACCTCCCGGTCTTTCTGTTGGCGAGCGGATAGCCTCACTTGGTGATCGTGACTCTGTCCAGCTCGACGCCGTCCCCGGAGATCTGGCGCACGGTGAGCGTCTTGCCGTTGACGTTGCAGAGCGTGAACGAGTGCAGATCGCTCACCACCCTGTGCGTGAACGGCATCCACGTCTCGGGCTCGTTCTCCAGACCGGTCCAGTCCAGCTTGCCGCCGCCGCCGCCGGTGACCAGGTAGATGATGCCGTCGGGCGTCGTGTTGACCCGGCCGTCGAAGGTCGTGTCAATCTGGAACTTGCCAGGCACGGTGTCCTTGCCGTAGAGCAGCTTGCCGGGGGTCACCGGGTCGGGGACGAAGCGAAGCGGATAGGACCGCTCCCAGCAGTGCGAGTGCCCGGTGAAGACCACGTCCACGTTTCCCGCCTCGAAGATCGGTGCCAGCAGACGCATGCGCTGCTCCTCGCGGTGCTTCGGGTTGGTGCTGAAGCCGGGCTGGTGAAAGCAGACGAAACGCCAGGTGGCGTTCTGCGCGGCCGCCAGATCGCTTTCCACCCAGTCCCGCAGCTCCCCGTCCGTCCAGTCCATGTATTCGTTGCCGTCCAGGACCGTCCAGTGAGCGTTGCCGTAGTCGAAGGAGTAATTGCGCATTCCCGGGAATCTGTCGCCGGCGGCCGCCAGGAAGGAGTCCTGACGGGACTTCTCGCCGGCAAGAGACGGGCTGTTGGCACCATTTGCGGTGACAGCCGGCCCGTTGAGCGGAAGCGACCAGAAGATGAAGTAGGCGTAGAGGTCCGGGTAATCGTCGAAGTTCTTGACGTTGCGGCTCTCCGGGATGGCGACGTCGTGGTTGCCCGGTGTGGCGACCATGAGCGTCGAGCGGATGAGCGGCGCGCCTGTCTCGGGCTTCGCCTCGTCGGCGTTGTAGACGTCGAAGAAGCGCTCCCGGTACCGGGAGAAGCGCCCGTGCTGATAGACGATGTCGCCAGGGATCACCACGAAATCCGGCTTGGCCTGGCCCACGAGAAAAGCGATCTTCTTCTGCTCAGGGGAAGCCTTGCCCAGGTCGCCGAATACCGCAAAGTGATACGGCTCGCCGGCGCCCTTGCGGGCGGCGGCACCGGTCGAGAAGACCTCGCGCCCGTCAAGCAGGACGCGGTAGCGGAAGCTCTGACCGGCGCGCAGTCCGGTGACCAGCGCCCGGTATTGCCTCTGCGGCGTGATGCCGGGAAGCGCTACCCGCCGCCAGGCAAGACCGGCAGCGGAGCGCCTGCGCAAGAGCCGGCCGCAGATGATCTCCACCTGCCAGTCCCGCTCCTCGTCGGCGGCGTGCCAGAGAATCTCCAGTGATTCGCCGCCACCGGCAGCGGGCGGGTTGCCCATCTGCAGATAGGGCTTGATCAGGAACGCATCCGACGGGGATGCGCTGGTGCCTGCCGTGCGGCCGGTACGAGCGCGAATGCGCAGCCCGACCCAGCAAGCAGCAAGAAGAGAGAGGGCTGCAAGCAGCCCTCCTGCGATAAGGGACATAGTAATCTCCTCAGGTGTGGTTGTTGGTCCGGCCGCAGCGCCTCTGCGCGCTGGCCTGCCGCGCGGCGATCAGGAGGGCCTGGACGCCGCCGGCGCCCGGCGGGTCTTCCAGAGGATGGCCAGAAGACCGCCGGCCTCCCAGGCGATGTTGATGCCCGGGAAGAGGATGAGGAACGTGGGCTGCCAGTAGATGAGCCCGCAGTGCCCGTAGTGTGTATGCAGCATGTGAATCAGGACCGCAACTCCTGACGGAACCGCCGGAGCTGGGCCGCGCGTTCGTCGGCGGTCCAGGCCAGCCGGGCAGCCATCACCTTCGATACCGCGTCGGCGGCGGCATCGGCGGCCTGAGCGTCGGTGATCGACAGGCGAATGCGCCTGGCGATCACATCGGAGATCGTCCGGGCCGCTTCGTATTCCACGGCGTAGACGACCTGGGCGAAAATGTACGGGTGCCCGGGCGCCACCGTAGCGGCCAGCGCCCTGTCACCGCGCACGAGCTCCAGGATCGCCTGCGTGCGCTTGCCGTACACGGCCGGCAGGTACAGCGCCGTTTCCCTGGGCAGCCCGAGCTCTCGGGCCTCCTCCTGGAAGCGCTCGATGAGGTGGTCGATGTCGTCTCCGGACTGCCAGCCGCCGAGCATGATCCTGTCCGTGCGGCAGGCGGAGAAGCCCGAACCTGCCTGCGACAGCCGCCTGGCCACCAGGTCGACCGTCTCGGCGGCCATCGGGCGGTAGGTGGTTAGCTTGCCGCCGGCGATGGAGATGAGCCCGTCTGCGGTTTCATGCAGAACATGCTGGCGGGAGAGATCGGCCGTGCTCCTGGCGCCGGCCTGGCGGATGAGCGGGCGCAGCCCGGCGAACCTGCCGGTCAGGTCCGCCTCCGTGAGCCCGGCTTCGGGGAACATGGCGTTGACGGCGTCGAGCACGTAGGCTACCTCGCCGTCTTCCACCTTGATCTCCTCGAGATCGCCGTGGTACTCGGTGTCGGTGGTGCCGATCACCACCGCGTCGTACCAGGGCACGGCGAAGCAGAAGCGCTTGTCGTGCACCGAGGGCACGATCATAGCGCAGTCGATCGGCAGGCGGGCGCGGCTGACGGTGACGTGGATGCCCTTGGCGGGCACCACCTCCGTGCCGCTGCCGCCGCCGGAGAGCTCCTCGGTCTTCTGCGTCCAGACGCCGGTGGCGTTGACCACGACTCGCGCGCGCGCCCGCACGGGAGACTGCCCTTGCGGATCGCTCATCTCGTCAACGTAATCGACCCCGACCACGCGCCCGCCTTGCTTCACCAGGGCGACGACGCGGGCGTAGTTGAGCGCCTCGGCCCCGTGCTCGCGCGCGGACTTCACGACCTCGAGCGTGTGCCGGGCGTCGTCCGTCCGGCAGTCGTAATAGAGAAGCCCGCCGACAAGCCCTTCCCGGCGGATGCCCGGGCAGCGCCGCAGCACCTCGGCGGTCGCGATCCGCTTGTGGAAGCGGTTGCCGGCGAAACCGGCCATCAGGTCGTAGATCCACAACCCGATGCTGACCTTGAGGTTCTTCAGATTCTGCCCCCGGTAGAGCGGGATCACGAAGGGGACGGCGTGCACCAGATGCGGTGCAAGCTTCTGCTGGCGCTGGCGCTCGCGCACCGACTCCAGCGTCACCGCGAACTGCAGGCTCTGCAGGTAGCGCAGCCCTCCGTGAATGAGCTTCGTCGACTTGCTGCTGGTGCCTGAGGCGAAGTCGCCCTTCTCCAGAAGAAGCGTTCGCATCCCCCTGGCGGCGGCATCCTGTGCAATGCCTGCTCCCGTGATGCCACCGCCGATGACGATTACGTCATAGGTCTGCGAACTCACCTGCGAGGCTTCGGGCCTCGCGAGCACGCTTGTGTTCATGGAGATCACTCCCCTTCTTCGTCGGGAAAGAGCGTGCCGGGATTGAGCACGCCGTCGCGGTCGAGCGACCGCTTGACCAGCTTGAGCACCTGATAGGAAGAGCCCAGCTCCCGCTCCAGCCACGGCATGCGCACCTGGCCCACGCCGTGGTGGTGGGAGATGGTGCCGCCGTTGGCCAGGGTGGCTTCCATGACCCGCTGCCAGCACTGGTTGTACAGGCGCACAACCTCGTCTGCGTCCTCGGGCTTCGTGAAGCCGTCGTACGCCCCGAGCGTGAGGGTGCGGGCGATGAGCCTGACCAGCCAGCGGGGCTTTTTCACCGCGAAGGTGAAGTAGAGGCACGTGCCCTGCTCGTAGCTGTGGGAGCTGTGCGCGGACGCGTTGGCGATGCCGGGGACGCTCGCGAGCGCCGCCACGACATCTTTGTAGAGCCCGTACACCCTGTCCCAGTTGGCCGCCACCTCGATGGTGTCGAAGACGACGCCCTTGTTGCGGGCGAGGTCCTCGAGGTCGGGGATCTGGAACCGGGTCTTAAGCCAGTGCTCGAGCGGCCCGGCGCCCCGGCTCACCCCGCCTTCGGCCTCGATGATCTCGGCGCAGGCTTTCTGCTCCGCCTCCACGAGGGCGGCCGGCCCCTCGCTGAGCAGAAGGAGGATGCAGCCGCCGCCGGCCATGCCCCCGAAGTGGCGCCGGCTCTCCGATCCGTCGTAGAGCCGAAGCAGCGCCGGCTTCCATCCGGCCCGCATGATCTTCCGCACCGCCTCCAGCCCGGCGCCGAAGTCGGCGAAGCGGTAGGAGTTGCCGTCCTGCTTTTCGGGCAGCGGGTGGATCTTGTAGGTGATCTCGGTCACCACCGCCAGGGTCCCCTCCGACCCGAGGAGGATCTCGTTGACGCTCGGACCGACCGAGCGGCGAGGCACGTCCCTGGTCTCGACGACGGTGCCGTCGGCCAGCACCGCCTTGAGCGCGACGAGCATGTTCTCGATGCTGCCGTACTTCGTGGAGAACTGCCCGGAGGCACGGGTGGCCACCCAACCGCCGACCGATGAGAGGTTCATCGACTGCGGGAAGTGGCCCATGCTGTAGCCCAGGGAGTTCAGCGTCTGCTCGAACTCGCCCCCGAGCATGCCCGGTTGCACCGTGACCGTGAGCGCCGTGTCGTTTACCGCCACGATCTTGTTCATGAGCGAAAGGTCGAGGACGAGCGAGCCGTCGCGCGCCCTGGCGCCGCCACAGACACCGGAGCCTGCGCCGTATGGCACTACGGCCAGGTTGTGGCTGCCGGCGAAGGTGAGGACCTTCACCACCTCTTCCTGCGAACGCGGCTGTACGACGCACAACGGCTTCGGGCCGGTGGTGCCGTGCACGCGCTTCTGGAAGTCCAGAAGCCAGAAATCATGTCCGCGCGAGGCGAGGGTTGCCTCGTCGGTCAGGACCCGGTCCGCGCCCAGCAGCTCGGCCAGGCTGCGGCACAGGTCCGCTTGATCAGCTGTCTGAGTTGGAATTGACATTTCACCTCCCGAATCGCTGCATGTCCTGCAGCATCTTTTCGGCGATGCGCTCGGAGAGCGCGGCAATCGTGTAGGAAGGGTTCCTGCCGATTGCGGTCGGAACAATCGAGCCGTCCGCTATGTAGAGCCCGGGGTAGTTGAAGACGCGGCCGCAGGAGTCGACAACACCCTCCTGCTCCGTATCGGCCATCGGGCAACCACCGAGCGGGTGGTAAGTGAACGGGCGGTTGAAGATCGAGAAAACGTTGGGAACGTACCGCCGCCCTTGAGCCTCCGCCAGCTCCTTGAGCGCGGCGTGAAGCTTGCGCACGGCCGGATCGGCGTTGATGCCGCCCGGCCACGTGAGCGACAGCCCAAAGAGACGGCTCAGCTTGAGCTGCCCGCCTGCGGCGTCGCGACTGACGCCCACGTAGACGAGCAGGTCGGCGACCTTGCGGGCAAGCGAGCGGGCGGAGGGCTTTACACCCATGAGCGCCAGCAGGAAAGCCTTGATGCGCCCGAAACTGGTGCCGCCGACGATGCCGTTGGCCCAGGTCGGGTTGGGGTAGTCCTCGATGGCGAAGTCGCCGTAGTCGATCATGCCGGTGATCGCCGGGCCGCTGTTGGTGTCGGCGCTGGCAATCTCCTTGCGCGACGAGCCGGGCTTGAGCGCGCCGGACAGCACGTTGCCGTTGATGCTGAACCGGCTGCCGAGCGCCTGGCTCAGCCCGGTCAGGTAGCCGGCGTGCTTGGACTTGAGCATGAGCTCAGTGCTGCCGAAGGTTCCGGCGGACACCACCACTCGCGGTGCCTCGATGCTGCCGCTTTCGGCCAGGCTGCCGTCCGGCTGGTAACGCCGGTAATGCACCCGGTAGCCGCCAGCGACCGGCTCCACGGCCGTCACCTCGTGCAGGGGGCGCACCTCGGCGCCGAGCGCTTCGGCTGCGGCGATGTAGGTCACGTCGACGGTGTTCTTGGCGTTCTGGGGGCAACCAGCCGAGCAGAGCCCGCAGTAGTTGCAACCCAGCTGGCGCGCGCCGTGCCCGTTGGGGGCGGCCTGCTTGTCGTCGCCGAAGTTGACGGCGACACGCACCGGACGCCAGGTCCTGCCGACCCGGGCAGCCGCCTGCTCGAGCACCTCCGCCCGCCTGACCGCCCGTCCTTTCTGCCCGTCGGGAATTCCCGGCACGCCGGGAACATAGGCGGGACGAAGGTACGGATCGGCTTTACGGTAGTAAGGCTCAAGGGCCGTCCGGTTGATCTCACGGGGCCAGTGCGCGGAAAACACCTCTTCCGGCGCCTCGATCACCACGTTGGCCCAGATGAGCGATCCGCCGCCGACGCCGGCGCCGAGCAAGCCCTGCAGGTTGGGCATCTGGCGGATCTCGAAGAGCCCGAGGCGCTGCCTGGCCGGTCGCCAGATCTGCCGGCCCCAGAAGAAGTGTGTGTCGCCCAGCTCCGGGAAAGGCGTGCTTGCGGGATCGCCGGCTGCCGGCTCGAGGTTGGCCCCGCGCCAGCGCCTGCCGCGCTCCAGGACGAGGACACGCTTGCCGGCCTGCGCCAGGCGCAGAGCGACCGTTCCCCCGCCAAAGCCGGAGCCGATGATCACCACATCGAACTCGTTGTTTTTCTTGTTATTCACGGCAGAGCCTCCTTTGCCGCCGGCGATGCGGCAGCGTGGTCCGGCCTGCGACCCCGGCAGCAAGCGCAGGAGGCGTAACCTCCCGTCGTCGCTGGATGCGGGACGCACGCGGTGCGACGTGGCCGGGCGGGTTTAGCCGCCGAGCGGTCTCACTGCGGATGTCGGATGGGTTGGAATGGGATGGGTCGCCCGAGGTGGAATGGGCACCACCCGTGGTACCAGACAATTACGCGAGCTTCACAGGATCAGGGCCTGAAGGCTCTGAAATGGCTGGAAGATCAGGATTCTCGGGCTTCCTCGACTGTTTGAGGGTACTTCTTGTTCTGTAAAATGAGATAGGTACCCAACGAAATTACTCGACTCCCAGTCCTGACTGCAATCTCAGTAGATGAACAGATAGTCAGAAATATGGGGGAGGGAAGGGTCACCGCTCATTTACCTGTCGCATGGTTAGTGGACCTGCGCGAACTGGCGTGTCCCGATACGCTTGGCAACCGGATTTCCGCCAGAGCTGCCGACTTCAAGCCCATTGCCGGTACGCGAATTCAGGCGATCGCGCTGCCGGAGGGCAACCGGGAAGGTTGATCATCGACGATCACCTGTCATAAGGTCAGCAAGTCCTGCCAATCCCTTCATCAACGACTCGTATAAATCACAACCAGTCGCTTTTCCCTGCCCCGCAACTAGACCGAGTTGACATTGGGCTTTCAATGCCGATCAGGAGGTGCTCGTATGTCTGTCGAACTGACGGCCGCCGGCCGTCTACGCTCGCGCAATCCGGCTACCGGCGAGGTGGTCGGCGAGGTGAAGATCTCCTCCGAGCAAGAGATTCTCAAGGCTGTTGAGACCGCTCGCCGCGCCTTCGCGGTTTGGGGCGGGCTCCGGCTCGACGAGCGACTGCAGCTTGTCGAGCGGTTCCATTCCGTTCTCCTCCGGCGCGCCGATGAGCTCGCCGAGCTCATCACCAGGGAGACCGGCAAGCCGCTTATCGAGTCGCATGGCGCGGAGATCTTCGGCGTGCTCGAGACCTGCCGCTGGTTGGAAGCGCATGCCAGGGCTATCCTCTCGCCCGCGGGCGTTGAGCTCAATTCCGTGTTCTTCCGTGGAAAGAAGGCTTACAAAGTCTTCGAGCCGCTGGGCGTAATCGCGGTGATATCGCCATGGAACTTCCCCTTCGCCATCCCGGTGGAGGCCATTCTCAATGCGCTTGCCGCTGGCAACACGGTGGTCCTCAAGCCATCGCCGAAGACACCGGCCATCTCTCTGGCCATCGAAAAGCTGTTCGCGGACGCCGGCTTTCCCGCAGGGGTCGTCAGCGTCGTGCACGGCGACAAGGACCAGGCAGCGGCGCTTGTCAGGTCCGATGTCTCCCGCGTGGTCTTCACGGGGTCGGTGCCCGGAGGCAAGGCGATCATGTCCCTGGCCGCCGAGAAGCTTCATCCTCTGACCCTGGAGCTGGGCGGCAAGCACGCGGCGATCGTTCTTGCCGATGCCGACCTCGACAAGGTTGCCCCGGCGATCGTCTGGGGCGCGTTCACCAACGCCGGACAGGCCTGCGCCTCGATCGAGCGTGTCTACGCGGAGCGCTCGGTGGCCGACCGGCTGGGCGCCAGGGTATCCGAGCTCACCGGCAGGCTTGTCGTCGGAGACGGGCTCACGCCCGGGGTCGACGTCGGACCGATGATCGACACCGATCAGGTTGAGCGGGTCCAGGCCCAGGTTGCTGATGCCGTATCCGGTGGCGCCCGCATTCTCGCAGGCGGGACCACCGCTCCCGAGCTGGGCCCGTGCTTTTACCGGCCGACCGTCCTTGTCGATGTCACGGAGAAGATGCGGGTGGCCGCCGAGGAGACTTTCGGACCGGTCCTGCCGATCATCGCCGTCGACAGCGTCGACGAGGCGATCGAACTGGCCAACGGCTCGCACCTCGGGCTGGGCGCCTCCATCTGGACGGCGAACATCGCCCGGGCCGAGAGCCTGGCCAGACGCCTTCAGGCCGGAATGGTCTGGGTGAACGACGGTCTCTACTCCCACAGCTGTCCCGACGCCCCCTGGGGCGGCGTGAAGGCGAGCGGCTTCGGGCGCAAGGGCTCGGCGTGCGGACTGCTCGACTTTACCTTCGTCAAGCTCATCTCTGCCGCCCGGCAGGGAAGGCGCGACTGGTACTACCCGTACACGCGCGACCGTCTGAGCCTGGTCAGGAGCGGCATGGAGCTGTGTCACGGCGGGCTGCCGGCAAAGCTTTCGGCGCTCCGGCGGCTCCTTCCCGCCTGGCTCAGGTCGCGGCGGACGCCCTGATGGCGGCGGTTTTCCTGCGGGGGCGCCGGCAGCGGCGCTCCCGCACACAACCTCGCGCGGGTGAAGTAAAAAAAAATCGAAGAATTCACTATTGGATATAGAAGAAAAACGCGGCCTGCCTGCGGGTTGGAGCAGCGGCCGACTCTGGGGGCGCGAGCATCCTCTATGACCGCAGCGCCGGAGGTTGCTTGCCGGAGATGCGGGCGGGGCGCCCGCGCCGAAGGGGGTGTTCGAGGGTGCGGTGCCGCAAAAAGCAGCGGCGAGTTGCCGGCGGATCCGGCGACGAGTCTGCGCCCGGGCCCCACTGTCGGTACCGCAAGCGGGGGCCCCTTGGCTATACTAGGAGCACGTGCCCTCCTTGGATAAGGATCCTGGTTCGAAGATGCAGTTGGCCGGCGAACTTTCGAAAATAAGCCTTCCCAGCTTGATCCAGCTCGTCCGCAATGGCGGGCTCACCGGCGAGATAACCATCGCCCAGGGCACAAACAACGCCAAGATTTTCGTGGAGCAGGGCCGGATCATCCATGTCGAGTCGGACATCGGCTCCGGGCGGGAGGCGTTTCTCGAGCTATTCCTCTGGCTTACCGGCACCTTCTCTTTTGTCGAGAGCAAGCTGCCGGACGAGGTCGAGCGAACCTTCCCGCCCGACGAGCCGGTGGACAGGCTGTTGCGGGAAGGGGTTGCTTACCTGGAGGAGAAGAAATATCTCGACCAGCTGCGCATCACCGGGCAGACGGTGTTGAAGCCCACCAGCACTTCCCGGAGCAGCGGGGACCATCCGCTGCTGGACCGGCTCGACGGCAAGAAAACGCTGGCCCAGGCGCTCGCTGACGCCAACCTGTCGCGTCGCGCCTACGTGAAGGCGGTGTACCAGCTTCTCAGCGAGGGCATGGTTCTGGTAGCCGAGCCGGTGGCCCAGGGCGATCATGTGGACCTGCCGGGCTGGGTGGTGGCTCGCCTGAAGCAGGACAACCCGGACCTCTCGCAAGCGATCGTCGACATGGTGATCTGGGTGGATCGGATCAAGTGCTGGATGTACCAGGCCGACGCGGATTTTGAAAGGATGATCGCCGAGCTGGGCGGCAGCGGCGAAGAGCTTTTGGCCGCCCAGCTGGCGGAGCAGAGCGAGCGGGAAGAGCCGGCGCCCGAAGCCCCGGCCTCAGCGGAGCCTCTCCCTGCGGCGCCGGCAGCCAGGGCGCCGGCCAGGAAAGCGGAGCCGGAGCCGCCGGGCAAGGAGCCCGAGCCGGAGCCGCCCCAGGCCATTCCCAAAGCACCCTGGACCAGGGCCGCCGTGGGCAAGAAGCCGTTCCTGGGCGGGGTTCAGTCACGCCCGGGAACGCGCCCGCCGTCCATCGAGTTTTAATTTCATCTCCGAAACGGTTGGTCGAAGATGCGGGCGCCGGGTCCTTGTGAAGGTGACATGGCCGTGCGCTAACGCGCGGCGGCACTCATGAGCGACCGCACGCGATCCACATCCACCGGGTTTTCAAGGACCCCCTGGCGCTTGAGGGTGCTGGCGACTATGACACCATCGGCGATGCGAAGCAGCTCGCCGATGTTATCTTTTGTCGTCCCGCTGCCGATGAAGATCGGCGTACTCGGCACCGCCTCGCGGACGGCGCGCACGTCCTCTATGTCCGGGCCGGCGCCGGTCGCCACGCCGCTTACGATCACACCGTCGGCCAGCCCCCGGTGCACAGTGTCCTTGGCCATCTGGCGGATGTCGCTTTTCGGCGTCAAAGGGGCGGCGTGCTTCACCATCACGTCAGCGAGGATCTTGATGGTCCTGCCCGCGGACAGCTCTCGCCGGTAACGGAGCAGCTCGTGCGCCTGACCCTCGATGATCCCCTGGTCGGTGAGCATAGCTCCGGTGTAAACGTTGACGCGGATGAAGCGGGCGCCGACCGTGGCCGCAACAGCCAGGGCCGTGAGCCCGTCGTTGCGCAGGACATTGATCCCCACCGGCAGCTCGCAGATGGACATCACCCGCCTGGCGGCAAGCGTGAGCGCGCAGGCGGTGGCCGCATCCACGCGCCCCTTGGTGAACGGCGCGTCGAAGAAGTTCTCGATCACGATTCCATGCACCCCGCCCGTGGCCAGGGCGGCCGCTTCCTGCTCGGCCCTGAGCAGAATCGGCTCCATGCGCCCGTCCCAGCGGGGGGAACCGGGCAGAGGTAGCAGATGAATAACGCCGATCACCGGCTTTCGGGTGCCGAATAGTTCTTCCAGCATTGGCGCTCCCCACTGGCGGCTCAGCCGTCAGGCTACATCTCGGTTGGTCATGATAGCTGATGGAAAGCCAGGTTCGGCTAACTTCGCTATATGTCTTTAGCTTTCCATAAGCCCGCCGGCCGAGCGATGGCCGGGCTGGTTCACGCGAGCTCCGCCGGATATCTGCCCCAAAAAACCGCAACTTGCTTGCCCGCAAAAGGCGCAACTGGTGTGTGATATGCCTGGATCGGACGGATCTGATGCCAAGAGGTCGGACAGCCCTTGCCGCGCGGGCTCTCGTCATGAGGTCTTAACAATTTATTCGTTTTGATCCGTAAGTTGGCCCGGATATGTTGTTCCTATCTACTCCAAACAATAGACGCGACGTCTTTCTTTTGCCTTAAACAAAACCTCGCTCCAGCCGCAGCCTCCCTTGCTTCTTCTGCTTCCCAAAGGCAGTAAGTAAAGGCTCGGGCAGGGGCTTAAGGACATACCCCTCCGCAAAGGAACAGCGGCCTCGACTCGTTGTCGAAGCCCTGGTCGACGCGCTCGCTCTCTCGGGCATTACGCCCACGCCCTCTACCCACCACTGCCGGCGGTGCCTTACGGACCCCGGCAGACCTCTGTGCGGCCGCAAGGTCGCCGAAAGGATTAGTGCCATGACAACTGCAAGCACCAACAGTGGCAAGCTCACCGGGTTTGCCATCATCGCCCTTCGGGCTTACATCAAGGCCCTCGAACTCAACGCCGGCAAGGCCAAGAGCGATGGCGAGTATCGCTACGAAATCCCCAAGACGCAGGCTCCCGGACAGGCTCCGACCGCGCGCATCTACGCGCAGGCGACCGGGCAGACCGTCGAGGGCTGTGACAAGCCTCTCGAGGACTGGGCGAAGGACGGCAAGCAGATCCGCCTCGCCTTCATCGGGCTCAAGGACGCCAAGATGCAGCTCGAGGCCCAAACCAGCAAGCCGACCAAGGTGCGCTACACGCTGAACGCCATCACCGGCGAGGCGTGCATCACCGTCGACGGCGAGCGCCTGGCTGACAAGCCGGTCACCATCGCCGAGTGGGCCAAGGCCGGCCGCGAGGTGGAGAAGCCGCTCTTCGAGAGCCTCAAGGCTGCTCAGGAGTGGGGCTCCGCCGACGGCGAGGCCGAAACCAAGGCGAAGATGATCGCCCTGGGCATCATCCGCGCCCCGCGCAACGCGGGCGAGCGCAGTTAGCTCTGCGGAGTCAATCCGCGCTCAAACCCGCGTTTTCGGGCAGGCGGGTGCTCACCTTCTGCCCCCAGTAACTACCACCAGTCAAACTGGCCTGCTTCACGGCAGGCCTCTGACTCTACTGTGAGGTCCCCAAATGACTAAGAGGACTTTCTTCTGGGTGGTTGCTGTCATCGCCGTGTTCCTGCTCGTCGGCAACCTGACCCCAGGCGGCAACACGAGCAAGGCACAGCAGGCGACCAAGCAGCTCACCTTCTCTGACCTCAATCATATGGTCAGCGACGACCCGCAGCAGATCAAGGCGCTGGTCTTCGTCAACGGCTCGAACGAAGTGATAGTCGAGCAGAACGGCAAGCCGGACGTCACCGTCACCGTCCCCGACCAGGGCGGCAAGCAGACCTTGATCAACAATGCAGCAAGCCACAACGTTGCCATGCAGGTTAAGGATCAGTCCAGCGACTCCGGCTGGCAGACGTTCCTGGCCTTGCTCATCAACTTCGGCCCGTTCCTCATCCTCATCTTGTTCTTCATGATGATGATGAAGGGCATGCAGGGCGGCGCCGGCGGTGCGGTGGGCAAGATCATCAGCTCCGGCGCCCAGCAGGCGAGGCCGGATGCCGATCGCAAGACCTTCGCCGATGTCGCCGGTTGCGACGAGGCCAAGCAGGAGCTGACCGAGATCGTGGATTATCTCCGCGAGCCCGGACTGCTCTCCTTCCTTGGCGGTCGCCCGCCACGCGGCGTGCTTCTCGTCGGGCCTCCGGGCAACGGCAAGACGCTGCTCGCCAAGGCGGTCGCCGGCGAGGCGAACGTTCCCTTCTACTCCATCTCCGCTTCCCAGTTCGTGCAGATGTTCGTCGGCGTGGGCGCAGCCCGCGTGCGTGATCTGTTCACCCAGGCCACGCCGCCCTGCGTCATCTTCATCGACGAGCTCGACGCCGTCGGGCGCCAGCGCGGCTCCGGAATCGGCGGCGGACACGACGAGCGGGAGCAGACCCTCAACGAGCTGCTCGTGCAGATCGACGGCTTCGGGGCCAAGAGCGGCATCATCCTGATGGCCGCCACCAACCGTCCCGACGTCCTCGACCCGGCCCTGGTTCGCCCCGGCCGGTTCGACCGCCAGGTCCTCGTGGACCAGGCCGACGTCAACGGCCGCGAGGCGATCTTCCGCATCCACATGCGCAGCAAAAAGGCGGCGCCTGACGTGGACGCCCGGGAGCTGGCGCGCTTGACGCCCGGGTTCTCCGGCGCCGAAATCGAGGGCGTCTGCAACGAGGCTGCCACCGTTGCGGCACGGCGCATCAGGGAGCAGATCGCTCAGATGCGCAAGGACCGCAAGAGCGAGCAGGAGATCAACGCGGCCACGCCGCGCGAGATCACCCGCGCCGACTTCGCCGAGGGCATCGATCGCGTCCAGATGGGCGTGGCTCGCACCTCCCGCGCGAAGAGCATGTCCCGCGACGACATGGAGAACACCTCCATCCACGAGCTGGGTCATGCGCTGGTCAACACCCTGCTCAAGGGCGGCGACCCGGTCACCAAGATCACCATCATGCCGCGGGCGCGCGCGCTGGGCTTCACCCAGTCGTTGCCCGAGGGTGACCGCTACAACTACACGCGCGGTCAACTGCTCACGCGGATCATGATGGCCATGGGCGGACGCGCTGCTCAGGAAGTGCTGCTGGGAACGGTGGATACCGGCGCCCAGAACGACTTCAAGCAGGCTTACCAGATCGCCAAACGCATGGTCACCGAGTTCGGCATGTCCAGGCTCGGCCCGATCCATGTGTCCGACGACAGCTACGAGCCGTTCCTAGGCCGTGCCATGGCCGTGGGCTCCGGCACCGGTCCCGAGCTGGCCAACGCCATCGACAGGGAGATCCAGTGCATCGTCAACGGGTGCTTCGAGCAAGCCAAGAAGCTCATCGCTGACCACAAGGACTTCATGCTGGCGGCCAACCAGGATCTGCTCAAGTCCGAGACGCTTCTCGGTCCGGAGTGGAACGCGCTGCTCACCAAGCACGGCATCGTGCCCAGCCAGCTCGATATCACCATCGACTGCGACGGCAAGCCTGCCTGCCACGAGTGCGGCCGCGGGGACGCTCCGGAAGGTTCCGAAGGTACCAGGTAGGGTGTTCGAAGGTCACCACCGGCGGTGGCTGACCGTTCCAGCTGTAGGGGCGAGGCATGCCTCGCCCCTACGGACCCTGGCCTGGTGGGTGGAAAGCAGCTTCGGCTGCTCTCCACCTTAACGCAGCAGGAGTTGTCCTGGTCTGCGGCCGCTTGCGGTCAGAAGCCGCTTGAGCCGACGGTAAGAAATCGGCAAGGCGCGACAAGCCAGTGGAAAACCAGTTCGGAGCGCCGCGCGCGAAAGCAACTTGCTTCGCGCGCGGCCTTTGCTCGCGAAAGAAAACGAGGCATTACACATGCTTACTTACGACAGAAAACTGACAAGAGAGGAGCTCGAGGAGAAGCCGGGCATCAAAGCCCAGCACGCCGTCTTCCGCGCCCTCAAGAGAATCCTCGCCCTGGCCGGCACCGGCTGGGACGTCGAGGAGACCGAGCCGGGCTCCAGCAAGGACCGGCAGGGGATCGACATCTATCTGATAAACCGCTCGCAGGGGATCATGCGCATTCTCGATGTCGCCATGCGCGACAAGCCGGAAAGCGAAGACACCCTGGTGCGAGTGTACCCGGACTGGTTCGAAGAGAACGAGGACGGAAGCTGGTCGGTGCGCAAGGAGTTCGAGAAGGCTCTGGTCCGTGCGCTCTTGCCCACCATGTACACCCCGCACATTCTCACAGGTCGTGGTTAGGCGGCGCATCCGCAGGATGGCCGTCTGAATCACTTCTTGCGAGCGGCCCGAGCGCCAGTCTCGCCAGGAGGTGCATATGACACAACTCCTCAACATCCGCATCGTGTCCTTCGGCTTCAAGTACGGCTCCCCGGTGCAGTCCAATCTCCTCTACGACGTGCGGTTCGTGAAGAACCCTTACTATGAGGAGACTTTGAGACCTCTGACCGGCGCCGACAAGCCAGTGGCCGACTTCATCCTCGGCCAGGCGGTCTCGAGAAGGTTCCTGCGGCAGCTCAAGCTGCAGCTCAGGGACGCTCTGCGCGGCTATCTGGAGCACGGGCATGATCACGAGACGGTCGTGATCGCCTTCGGCTGCACCGGCGGCAAGCACCGTTCCGTGTGCTTTGCTCTCCAGTGCAAACGGATAGTGCGCGACCTCTCCAGGGAGCTTTCCATCAGCCCGAAGGTGGCGGTCCTGCACCGCGACCTGGGCCGGGAATAGCTCGGCTTTTTCTTCATTCACGTCAGCAACAGGCCGGCTGCTTGCTTCAGCTTCAGCAGGCAGCCAGCTAATTTGCCGCGCCGCTTCGGCGGCGACAGGAGTTCCCTATGGGCACACTCATCATGCTGGCAGGCCTGTGCCTGCTCATTCTGGTGCACGAGTTCGGTCACTGGCTCGTGGCTCAGTATTTCGGGTTTCAGACCCCGGTTTTCTCGATCGGTTTCGGCAGCCCTTACATCGTCGTCGGGCGCTGGCGGAACACCGAATTTCGCCTGACGCCCTGGCTTATCGGCGGTTACGTCTCGCTTCCCGAGATGGCCGACGAGAGCACGGCCCGGGAGGTCATGCAGGCGCAGGGCACGCAGCTCCGGCAGCACAGGGACTTTCCCATCTGGCAGCGCTCGCTTGTCGCTGTTGCCGGAGTGACGATGAACGTGATCACGGCCGTCGTGCTCACCTTCATTCTGTTTACCGCCATCGGCAGGCCCGAGCCGCAGGTGCGCGACGTGTACGTGAGCGCCTTGAGCGCCACAAACACCATCGCGCGCGACGCGGGGATTCAGCCCAACGACGTCATCGTCAGCATCGACGGGCAGACTGTGAAGTCTCCCGATGACGTTGTCAGGCTGATCGCCGCCCACAAGGGCACCGCGGCCGTAATTGTGGTCGGCAGGGCGGGCCGCGCCGTTACCATCAACGTCACCCCCGACGCGAACGGCAAGCTTGGTATCGCCATCGGTGCCCATGCCACGATCGTCTATCATCGTGAAGGACCGGTTGCCGGAGCAGTCGACGCCGTCAAGACGGACGCCATGCTCGTGGGCAAGATGTACGAGGGCATCGGGATGATGTTGCACATCGTCCCTGTCCCGAAGGATTTGCCAGCGGGCGCCGCCGACGTGCACGGGATCATAGCCATCGTTCAGATGGGCTCAACGGCCTTTGCGACCGGCATGGCCAACTTCATCTGGTTCCTGGCCGCGATAAGCCTGAACCTTGCGGTCCTCAACATACTTCCGATCCCGGTCCTCGACGGCGGTTACCTGCTGTTCTTCGCCATCGAGAAGATCCGCGGCAAGCGCCTGGAGCGCGCGGTGCAGCAGAAGATTCAGCTGGTGTTCATCTGCCTGCTGTTCCTGCTGCTCTTCTACGGCGTCTACAACGACCTCGTCAACCCGGTGCACATGTAAGGTTGCCCGGCGCGGCGAGCAGCAGCCGATAGTTGGTGCTCCTGCTCGATTCCTAGAGCGGGGGCACCAACTTCTCGCAGGCCGTTTTTCCCGGGTGCGGAAACCCGCTGCCCGGACTCTTCGAGCGCGTCTTAGGCTGCGCGCATTCCTCTAACCATAACTAGAAGCCAGCTGGGGCTCGTGACTGAGCCTTCCCCGCTAAGCAGGCGGAAAGGAGGGAGACATGTCCTTCGGCATTCTCTTCTTGATTGTTGCTTGCGGTCTGGTGGGCCGGCTCCTGGCTGGAGCTCGGCTCTTCAGCATGCCGCTTATTCTCGGCGAGATCGCCGCCGGCGTCATCGTCGGCAGAACCGGCTTGAACCTCCTGCCCACGCACGACGCGACGCTCAGCTTCCTGTCGCTCGTCGGGCTGGCCATGCTGGAGTTCCTGGTCGGAACCCGCTTGCCGTTACGGAACCCCTCGCTCCGGGCGGACCTGAAGTCGGGTGTCTGGGCGACGGCGCTCGCCTTTGCGTTCGCCGTGCCCGCGGGCCTGGTGTTCGCCCATCTCACCCACATCGGTCACTGGCCGATGCTCGCCGTTCTGTTTGCCGCCAGCTCGGCGGCAATCGTCATGCCAATCGTCGTCGAGCAGAAGCTTGACGGACCGATTGTCGTCCGCACCGTGACCTGGGTGGCGCTTGCCGACACGTCGACGGTTGTCGCTCTCTCCGTGGCCCTGTCGACCGGTGAAACCCCGCAGGTGATTTTCGGATCGGTGCTGGTGGTCGCCCTGGCCGCCGGAGCCTTCCTCTTCCTGCGCTTCTTCGATAGCACCGAAACGGGCAACCGTTATCGCAAGCTCTCGAAGGATCGCGGCTGGGCCCTCGATCTGCAGATGGATCTGCTTCTGTTGTTCGGGCTGACCTGGCTCGCCACCGCCTTCGGCGCCAGCGTGCTTATCGCTGGATTTGCCGCCGGCGCCGTCGTGGCCCTTCTGGATATGCCCAACCGGCTCAGCAAGCAGCTGGTCGGTCTGGGGCAGGGCTTTTTCGTGCCGCTGTTCTTCGTGGACCTCGGCGCCAGGCTGGACTTCCGGGGGCTGTTCAGCTCGCCTGCCGCCATTGTGCTCGCCCTTTCGATCTGGCTGGTCGCCGTGCTCCTGCACGTCGCCGTTGCCCGGATCGTCAAGCTGCCGGTCGCCTCGGGGTTGATGGCCAGCTCCCAGAGCGGTGTGCCCGCCGCCGTTGCCTCTCTCGGCATGGCTCAGGGGATCCTCACCGCCTCGCAGGGCGCCGCGGTCGTCAGCGCCATGCTCCTTCTCCTTATCACCTGCTCGATTGGCGCCAGCAAGTTCGCGCCGAAGGGGCGGTCAAATACAGGATCCGGGGGAGCCAATGGCTAAACAAACGGAGAGGTTCCACGGCTGGGGAGCGGCGCTTCGGCGCAGCCTCCAGTCGTGGAGCCGATCCACCCTTCGCCTGCTTTTTTCGTTAACCGATGGTCCTATAAGATATCGTAGTATTACTGGCGGCGCCGGGCAGGGGGGCCGGCGGGGTTAGCGCAGTTCGGATAGGCGGACGGTGTCGCCAACTGGTCCGCTCCAACTCCCCGACCTGCCCCATCGCTCACCCGTTAATGGACGGTCGCCGGGGATTTAAGGGGGGGGCGGAGAGCCGGCACCACTGGTCTGATTGAATGTCATAAAAAGTTAAATTGAGGAATACCGATTGCATACCGGCCGTCGGGCCGTTTACCGTTGCGATAACATTCGCTTCTTATTCCAGTGCCAGCGCAAGCAGAGTTCAAACAGCCCCCCACTTCCGAACATTTGAAAGAGAGGACCTATGTTTCCGCTCGATCTGACCCTGGCCGTGGCCATCCTTGCAGGCTCGCCCGAGGCGCCCGTGCCCGAGGAGCTCAACACGTTGGCCTTGCGGCACAGCCTGGCCGGTGTGGCTGTGTCGCTCGAGATCATGGATCCCCGCGAGCGGCGTTATATGTTCGCGCGCCCCGAGGACTTCGCCGCCGATGTGAAGACCATCCGCCGGCGATACAAGGAGCTGATTGACGCGCCACCGGAATGCGACTCGATGCGCTTTCCGGAGCGGGATCTGATAAACGAGCTTTTGGCCTTCAACCGCGCGTACAGGCTCCACCTGGTCGCGGCGCAGGCGCTTTATCCGCCCAGCCACCCGCAATCGGACTGGTATCGCCAGACCATCGCGGAGACGGATCAACTGTATGCGGTCTGGGATGCGGCGCGTGACGCGCGCTGCGGTTTTTACTACATCACCGTGCGGCGGCAGGCGCTGAAGAAGTTAAGGGATCTGGTCGGGGCCCATAGCTATTACTGCGGCTGCCTGCCCCCGCACGTGCCGGTCTGGCGTTTTCGCAGGATCGACTGATTATCGAAGGACGGACGGTGGTTCGAGCCGGTGCGGCCAGGTGCGGTGCCTGGCGGCGCCGGCAACAAGCAAAGTAAAAGGAGACTGCATGCTCACAGAGCAACAAAAAACGTGTCTGGAGGAAATTACCGGGCGCCTGCGGCGGGTGGCTCTCGCTGCCGCGGAGGCTTCCAGCCGGGGCAAACTGGATAGCCGCAGCGGCGATCCCGAGACGATCCGGTCGGGACTGGTCGCCCACCGGCTGGCTGAAAGCGCCCTGTGCTGTGCCGTTGCCGGCTACCGGGAGATCGGGCTCAGCCCTGATCACCAGATAGGCGTGCCCCAGCTGGAGCGGCTGGAGGTGTTCGAGGAGAAGGTCAGCCTGACGGTGGGCTCCAGCGGCCTGGATGTGGAGCGGGCAATCTCGGTTCTGCTTACGCTTGCCGAGCGCTTTGCCGGGCTGGCGGAGCGATCCATGGATGACCTGGCTGAATGCCTGGCGTCGGGCTCCGTGCCGGCGCAGGACGCGGCATCCACCATCGCCGCGGGCGCCGCGCGCCGGCGTCCCTGCCTCCTCTTCCGCTGCTCCTGAGACGATGGATCGCAAAAGCGGCATGGATGCCGCTTCTTTTGCTTTTGCGTCTCATACGATAAGGGATCGTAGAGCGGCGGCTGCCGCGCCATCGACAAGGCCGCAGCAAGCCGCTAAGATGCGTTGTTTAATTGCATGTGAGGCTTGCTGCCGGGCAGCGGCCCGGGTGAGGATCTGCCATGTCGAAGCTCGTGCTTGTTCGCGATACCAGGTTTCAGGATCACCTGAATCCGGAGCTGCACCCGGAGTCGCCCCAGCGCCTGAAGGCAATCGACAAGGTGCTAAAGCGAACGCAGGTGATTGCCGAGGTGAGACAGGAAGCACCGCGCCCGGCCTCTGAGGACGACCTGTGCGTCGTTCACGAGCCCGCATACATCGAGCACCTGCAGTCTGACCGGGAGAAAGCCAGGAAAAGCTGCCGCATAGTGCCGCTCGATGCGGACACGTTCATGTGCCCTGACACTTATGAGATCGCCAGGCTGGCTGCCGGCGCGGGGCTGGTCGCCGTCGAGGCCCTCAAGAATCCGGACGCCACCAGCTCCTTTGTGGCTGTTCGCCCTCCCGGGCATCACGCGCTCGAGGATAAGGCAATGGGCTTCTGCATTTTCAACAACATCGCGATAGCGGCGCGCTATGCGCAGAAGCACCTGGGGCTGAAAAAGGTGTTCATCATCGACTGGGATGTTCACCACGGCAACGGCACCCAGGCAATGTTCTACAACGATCCCACCGTTTTTTTCGTCTCCTTTCACCAGTATCCTTTCTGGCCGCCTGATACCGGATGGTACAAGGAGGACGGCGCCGGGGACGGCAAGGGCTACAACCTCAACATTCCTCTACCGGCGGGCACCGGGGACAGAGGCTATCTCAAGGCATGGGATGAACTGGTCAGGCCGGTCTGTCTTGAATACGGTCCCGACCTGATCATGCTTTCAGCCGGATACGATGCGCACCAGTTTGATCCGCTCGGGCAGCAGCAGATCACCACTGATGGTTACGCTCTGCTGTCCGAGCGGCTCGTGGATCTCAGCTGCGCCTCCGGCGCCAAGGTGGTTGGTTTCCTGGAAGGCGGTTACAACACGAACACCCTGTCGCAGTCGGTCGTCTCCACAATCGCGGTGCTCAATTCCGGAAAGCTGGTGGTGCCAGGCGCCCTGTTCGGCGGCGCCAGGCACACCGGCGACGAGACGCTGGTCAAACCGGTGACCGGCGACCGCGATCCAGCTCAGGTCGACGAGCGCATTGCCGACATCAAAGCATATTTTGCCAAGTATTGGCGCTCACTGCGCTAACCTGCCCGATCGGATTTTCAAGTACAAGAGCGATGGATTTGTGGGAGCTTCGCTAGCTACGAATCGGGCTTGTTTAGCCTGCCCGGCGAGATCTATCCGTGCCACTCTCGTCAAGGCGACAGGACTCCATGTTTGCCAAAAGGTGAATTTCAGAGGTTTTTGAGTCCCTCTTGGCAAGGAATGACTCAAGGTGATGCTCCAGCATCAGGCCGAGCCTTAAAAAAGGCTGACGTTGAGACGGCCGAAGTTACTGAATTATGGTTATGGCGAATTTTTCCACTCTTTCAACTTTTTTTGCGAATAGCTAACAGCTCATACAGCGTCGGCCAGCAATTTTTATAAGAAGATCCCGACCGTCAACCGTCGGTCGGGTTCTGTCATCGCAGTTCTGCCGACCGATGCCGATGGGCCACCTTGCGGGTGACAAGCTCATGCGATGCAGGAACATTTCCGCGAGGCGCTCGAGCGCAAGCTCGAGCAGGAAGGTTCGTATGGATACCACCACGACCCTCCTCTGCCAGCCGAGTACGGGCCAGGAAGACGACTGGAAAAACCTGTACGAAAGCGCGTTTCCTCAAGACGAGCGAATGGCAGTCGAGGAGATTCGTCAGTTTCTATCTAAAGGGTCAATGCTTCTGCACAGAACCACCAACAGGAGCAACGAGCTTCTGTGCTTCTCGTTGACCTTCCCCGTTACAGACTCCGACTTTACGCTTCTGTCCTACATCGCCACCGATCCGACCAAACGCTCAGGCGGCTTCGGCTCGAAGCACATGCGGCGCTTGATCGAGATCCTCAAGGGGCAGTACCCGAATCAACTCGGTCTGTTCCTGGAGATCGAGTCGACCAGAGAGTCCGGACTCGATGAGGCGACGCAGAAGGCCAGGAAGCGGCGGTTGGAATTCTACCAGCGCCTTGGAGCGAAACGGCTGTCGAAGTCGTATCTGTGGCCCAGCATGACCGCTGGTGCCGCGCCTAGACAGGCGGAGCTGCTGTGGATTGAGTTCGGCACCAGGACAATCGACGATGCGGTGATCGCTCGCGTAATCAGCGAGATATACGCCAAGGCCTACAACCTGGCGGCAACCGATCCGATTGTCCAGAAGGTTCTCTCTCAGTTTTCCCACATTGCTGGCGGTACCCCAAATAAAGAGGAGGGCTCGGGCAGCTCAACGGCTGCTGCTGACGCTCAAACTCACCGGACCGCGAGTGATATCGGAGCCAGCGCTCCCGACAAGAAGTAAGTCCCTGCGTGTCTCTCCGGCGGCGTCTGACACCACCGGGGAGGCGTCATTTCTTCGCAAGCGAAAATCGCCCTGGCGTTCGTTCCGGGCGATGCTGGATCCCAAGTGAGCCTGCAACAGGCCGGAGGATTCAATCATGCAACTAGCACATCCGTACTGGCTGCTGCTAATTTCTCTGCTCCCGTTGTCCTGGATCTCCCTGCGGCGCAAGGGCTACCTCGGTCACTCGAGCGTGCGCCTGGCCCGCGGGGTATCAGGCAACCATATTCTCCACGCTGTCCCAGCCGCGCTGCTGAGCGCTGCGTTCGTGCTGCTGGTCGTCGGGATCGCCCGACCTCAAATACCGCACTACCAGACGACCAGGACCATCAAGACGCGCGACATCGTGGTGGCCGTGGACATCTCCGGGTCGATGCAGACCCCGTTCGCCGGCAAGGTGCCCGAGCGGCAGGTGAAGATCCCGGAGCTCGACAAAGAGCTCCCGCCGCGCCCGAAGCTGCCGAGCCTTGACCGGTACGCCTACCAGTATCAGCCGGACACCCCCAGCGGACAGCGCCGAATAGACGCGGCTCGCGCCGCGGTTCTCCGCTTCGTCGAGAACCGCTATGCCCTGAAGGCTGGCGATCGCATCGGCATACTGGCATTCGACACCAGCCCGCACTGGCGGTGGCCCTTGACCGACGACCTGAAGATGATCTGGCGAAACGGCCTGTACATCGACGAGGGCATCGGCGGCGGCACCAACTTCGGGGAAGCCGGTCCCGGCCCGATCGACGCGGCCGCCGACCACTTCGAGGAGATGGGCAAGGCGAGTACCCGCGTGCTCATCATGGTGACCGACGGCGAGGACCAGCTCGACAGCTACACGCTGGACAGGCTGGCGAAAGTGATCAAGAGCCACGACATTCACTTCTACGTGATCGGCGTGGGCGAGACATTGGCCCGGCAGGATGTCGACATCTTCCGCCTGACCCGCATGGTCGGCGGACAGGTGTACCGCGTGGAGAACGCGCAGGACCTCTCAGCCTGCTTCGACTCGATCAACCAGATGGAGCAGTCCACCGTGGTCGTCGAGTCGAAGACGGTCCAACAAGAAGAGGTCTTCTTCTACTTTGCTATTGCGGCGGGCATTCTCATCGGCCTCGCGCTCGTAGCCGAGACTCTTATTGTGAGCCAGTAGGTCGACTACAGGCCTCCAGCTGAGGAGAACCACTATGGAACGCGCAAAGACGTTCCTTGCAGAAAATCGTGGCATGGTGGCTGTGGTTGCGCTGGTGCTTTCGGCGATGCTGTTCATTGCCGGGGTGTATCAGCTCCTGACCTACAGCCTGCCCATGTTCAAGGCGGACTACTACACCGCCATTCAAAGCGTGAGCGCCGATAAGGCGACCGTTCTATATGATGCGGGTCTGCAGGCGTTCAGGGCCGGCAACTACGACCAGGCGCAGCATCTGTTCGCCGCTGTGTCCGGCGCCTGCAACGACGCATCCGGAAACATCCCAGGGTCTCGACTCAAACTGGCTGCCCAGGCGCAGTTCATGCTGGGAAACTCCTTCGATGCCCTGGGCAAGACCCAGCAGGCGATCGAAGCCTACCAGCAATCGCTGAGGCTGGATTCCGCCAACCTGTACGCCAAGTACAACCTGGAAAGGCTCCTGGCGCCCCCGCCGCCTCAAAGCAGCAGCGCCGGGCAGGGCAACCAGCAAGGTCAGCAAGCCGGCCAGCAGGGTCAGCAAGGCGACCAGCAAGGCGGGCAAGGCAAACAGCCTGGCCAGGCCCAGCCGGGCAACCAGCAAGGGAACCAGGAGGGCAATCCACAGGCGGACCGGCAACCGGGAAACCAGCAGCCTGGCAGCAACGGGCAGCAGGGTGACCGCAAGGGACCGCCGGGTCGCGGCGCAGGCAAAGGCGCCGGCAAAGGCATCTGACGGAGGGCAACTCTATGCACTTTCTCAATGAGTCTGTGCTCTGGCTGCTCTTCGTGGTGCCGCCTGTTGGTGCCGCCCTGGTCTGGGCAGCCTGGAGACAAAAGAAGCGGCTCCTCGAGCATTTCGGCAGCGAGGAGCTGTGGTCCAGATACTCGCGGCCGCTCACCATCGGGCGCTACCAGTGGAAGGGGCTTTGCGTCTTCCTCTGCCTGGTATCGCTTATGGTGGCACTTGCGCGGCCGTCCTTTCAGCACGGTCGGGTGGAGTTCCCGCGCGGCACGATCGATGTCATCGCCCTGGTCGACGTCAGCCGTTCCATGGCCGTCCCCGACTACAAGGGGCAGGTCTCCGGAGATGGCTATGGCGGCGGTACTCGGCTCGATATGGCCAAATATCTGCTGCTCAACGACGTCATCGCCTCCCTGCGCGGCAACCGGCTCGGTGTCGTCACTTACTCCGGCGAGGCTTTCCCGCAGGCGTTCATTACCGACGACATGCCGGCCATGAAGTGGGTGATGCGGCGCGCGATCACGATCGGCAGCGCCCCCGGAGAGGGCAGCGCTCTGGCGAAAGCCTTATACCTGTCCTTCCAGCTATTCGACCTGGACTCCGATCCCGGGCACCGCAAGATTATTGTCCTGTTCTCCGATGGGGGCAGCGACGATGATCCGGCAGCGCTTTCCGCGGCCTTGCAAGAGTGCCGCAGGCGAGGGATTGAGGTTGTCGCGGCCGGCC
Source organism: Pseudomonadota bacterium (assembly GCA_021325555.1). Lineage (GTDB taxonomy): Bacteria > Cyanobacteriota > Vampirovibrionia > Obscuribacterales > Obscuribacteraceae > JAJPGY01. The sequence goes on from JAJPGY010000012.1 coordinate 172,801, forward strand.
TGGGCAGCAACGCCCGGCAGGCTATACCGGTTCGCGAGCTGTCGCCGCTCGATCAGATCCAGTTCCGCAACAAGCAGTGGTACGAGGTCGACGGGCAGGTGGTGAACGACACCGCCATCGATGAGAACCTGTTGCGGCTGATCGCCAATCGTACGGGCGGTCGTTACGTCCGTGTTCGCATGAGATCAGACTTCCACATCGGCTCTCTGATGTCCCGCACCGAGGTGACTTATCAGAAGGGCGAGCAGGAGGTCTTCTACTTCCCGTTGCTTCTGGCCGTCCTTTTCCTGGCGCTTGCGATGGCAGCTCCCCTGGAGCCCAGACCGCATGACAGGGACAAGGACTTCCTCACCACGCTGCGTCTGCGTCGGTGATCAGCTTCTTCTAAGAGGTGCTCTATGAAAGCGCTAGTTAGATTGATTGCCTGGTCCGCGGGCGTGATGGTGCTGGGAGTGGCGCTGCTTGCGGCGCTGTTCTGGTCCCAGAGAACCGTGTGGCCGGCCTTCCCGCAATCCAGCGAGAAGAAACCGCAAGTGGTGGCTGTCGTCGAGCGTGACTTCGCCTGGCGCACCGCCGACCACGTTCCCGTGACGATCTTCATCAAGCAGAAGAAGGGCGTCACCATTGATCCGAACAGCCTGGCGGTCGAAGGGGACTTCGAGATCGTCGGCAACCCGGAAATCTATATGCGTGACACCAGAAGCGGTGACACGTACTACCGCATCAGGCTCGTCCTGCAGAGTTTCGTCATCGCCCCCAGGCTGACGCTGGCCGCCAACATGGCCTACACGGTCGACGGCGATCCGGATCCCAAGCTCATCACGCTGCCGGCCATCGAGATCCACACGTCGCCAACCTGGGATGGCAGGCAACCCCGCCAGGACGGCCCGATGACCGTCGTTCAGGGCTGGCATCCGTGGACCACGGCGCTTATGCTCCTGGTCGGACTCGCCGGTGCGGTGGCCAGCTTCCTGGCTTACCGCAAGGTGGCAAGGCTGGCTCAAGCAGCCGCTGCGGCGCCGCTGACCGGCCGCGCCCTCGCCCGGCGGGACTTCGAGCAGGTCTGGCAGACCATCCTGGACGGACGCGATACGCAGGCCGATTACAAGCAGATCGAGCGGATCATCCGCCGGCTGTATCACATCGAGACCAGGGTGACCTGGGAGATCCCGCTGGAGATAGGGGAAGGACATCCTCATCTCAAGCAGATCCTGGGCATCCACCAGCTTTGCGACAGGGTCCTCTACAAGGGGGCCGAGTTGAACGCTGCCGAAAAGGCGGAGATTCGCAAGCTGTGGGATGAGATGACCGTGGTAAAGAAATCCGTTCCTGTAGCGGACAGCAAGTGATGGATTCGAATGCTGGGCGCGGGGGACGGCTGTCACGCCTTCCCTCCGCGCTTTCTTTTTTGCTATCGTTGCGACCAGGTGTAGTAGGGGTGAAGGTGCTAGGGTTCGCGGTGCCGGGCGCTCTGCCGGATGAGCGTAATCAGCTCTTTCAGCTGCGGGTCGCTGTTCTGGCTGCTCAGAATGTCCAGGGTGCTTTTGCCGTACTTGTTTGGGCGGTCAGGATCGGCGCCGGCAGCAAGGAGGTCCTTCACCATTGCCCGGTTGGAGCTGAGAGCTGCCATGGCCAGAATGGGGTAGTCCTGTGGTCCCCAGGTGAGGTTGGGGTCACAACCGTCGTTGATCAACAGTCGTACGCATTCCTCCGTTCCTTCCGGGTTTTCAAAGTTTCCGCGCTGCTCGCCTGCGGTTCTGGTGAAGGCGATGCTCGCCACCCGGTAGATTGTCCAGTCGCGGGCACAATGGTTGCCGGGAGCCGGGTTGTCTCCCACCCGATACCTGTCCAGAAGCTTGACCACTTCCGGGTGCCCGAACAGGGTTGCCTGCAATAGCGCCCGGTCTCCCTGTTCGCCCTTGATATCGGCCTTGTTATCGATGAGAAACTGCACGGCCTGCACCTTTCCGCAGCGTGAGGCCCAGAATATGGGTGAGTCCCCGTGCTCATCCCGCTGGTTGACATCGCGGCCGTCAGCAAGCTGCTGCGCCAGGAGCTGAACGTTCCCGCTGCTGGCGGCATCGGTTAGCGGGCTGCCGCCCTCGTTTATGGAGCTGTAAAGCATGTCCTCGAGCCCGACCTTGATTCTTTTCCACAACAGAAAGCCTGCGAGCACGACGATCACAGATGCGGCGACCGACATGCGTTTGAGGGCAGTGTTCGCTCTCTTCATCAATGGTCCTCACGACGCCGCTAAATGCGGGTTGGGCTCTGACCGGCAGCCGCGGCCAGCTCGGCCCTGGTGACCGGCACGATGCCCGCGCGGTGGAACTGCAGTGTTCCTGCCAGGACCGCCGCGCCGGCAGCGGTGGCCAGATCGTCGCCTTGCAAAAGAGAAGCGCACAGAGCCGCCATAGTTTGATCACCGCATCCCGTCTCATCCCTTGCCTGGCCAAGGGCAAGCCGGGGAGCGGGAATATGCAGGTCCAGATTTTCACCGAGCAGACAGGCGCCGTCGGCCCCCATCGTGATCAGCACGTTTCTTATCCCGCGCTCGAGGAAACATCTGGCTGCCTGCCGCGCCGTGTCCTCTCCTGTCACCTTAATCCCGGTGAGGATCTCGGCTTCATGCTCGTTCGGCTTGATCAGATAGATGTCGTGGGCGAGGAGCTTGTCATAGGAGATCCCGGTTTGAATGCCGCCCGGATCGAAGGCGACCTTCAAGCCGCAGGCGTTCGCCTGCCTGATGGCGGCTACTGCCGTGGCTGTCGGGAGCTCCAGGGAGAGCACCAGCAAGCCACCGTTGGCGGTGGCGGCCTGGAATGCGGGCACCGCCTCTTCGATGTCACCGGCCGAAAAATCCTCGTTGATGCCGGGAAGAACGTATATCTGGTTGTTTCCCTGGCGGTCCACGGCGATCAACGCCACCTGCGGAAACTTCCCGCCCGCCTCGAACGGCATGATCTTGACGAAGCGCACATTGACACCGGCCTGCTCGAGCGCTTCTACGGGAACGCGCCAGAGGCCCAGCGGATCGCGCGATGTCCGCCCGACCATGGCCACCCGGGATTCGCCGAGGAGGACCGCGAGCATCTGCGCGATGTTTCGTGATTTGCCGCCCGCGCCTATGTGCAGGCGGCCCCCGAACTCCAGCTCGCCGGGACCCACCAGGCGCTCCAGCTCCAGACCGAATATGTCCGTGCCCAGACCACCGGCTACCACCGCGCAGATCTGCTCAAGCGACATTGCTCCCCCTGTTAACCAGAACATTCAAGATCCAGACAAAAGGTATCATGACCGGGCGGCGCCGGCGAACAAACGCGGTAAACTGGATCGCGGACGGCCCGGCGACGGAGGGTTCCGTGCAGCGTTACAGCCACACGCAGAAGATCCCGGACAAGCTGATGACGCTGGGCTCGCTGGCCGGCGTTGCGCTGGCGCTCACCCCGCCGGGGCTTGTGGCGCGTGTCGCCCTTCTGGGCGTGCTCGGCGCCGCCGGGGCGATGATCCGCTCGCTTACCGTCGAGGTGGACGCGGAGGCGGTCAGGCTGCGGTTCGGGAATGGTCTGGTCAAAAAGTCGTTCCCGCTCAAGGAGATAAGCTCCGCCTCTCCGGTGCGAACGACGCTGCTGCAAGGCTGGGGCATTCACTGGATCGGTTCGGGCTGGCTCTACAACATCTACGGCCTGGACGCGGTCCTGATCACGCTCAGGAACGGCGGGTGCGTAACGATCGGCACCGATGAGCCGGCGGCGCTGGCGGCGGCGATAAACGAACGCCTGGGAAGCGGTGTCCTGGACGCCGGCGGCCGGTCATCCTGAGCTGAGGACGACAGCATCTTGCCCGCCCCGGCGAATCGCCCGTGAAGTGGCGGCGCCACGCCCGCCCCCAGGGGACGTGTGCAGACAATGCTCCGCTGCGAGATATGGTGGGGGAATCGCGAGCCTGGCACAAGGCAGCGCCAGGTTGCACGGGATAGCCGGTTACGTTGCGTCGCCTTTTAGCTTATCGACGAGTCCTTTCAGGAGAGCTTCCACTTGATTTGTCCACCACGGGGTAACGAAGCCTGAAGAAGCGTCAACCAGCCCAACTCCTGCTCGCTTATCGGTAACGTTGCCATTGCTGTCTATTGTGGCTTGCTCATGCTCATCGCCCAGGACCAGGCGGTCGAGCTTGACGGAAGTTATGTGATGCTGGGAATCCTCGGTAAAAGTTACCTTGGGGAAGTTCTGCATGTTGCGGTTGTCCTTCGTCTCCGCCGCCATGTCCTTAATCAGCTCGGCGTATTGTTGAGGGCTCATCGTTTGCTGATCGTGTTGAAGCTCCTTGAGAAAGGCTTTGGAATCATCCTTGCTCATCAGCTCTACTATTCGATGCGCTTCTTTGGAGATTTCCTGGTCGGCCATCGCGCAGCCCCCCTTACTTAACCGTGGTTTGAATCCTCACACCATAGCACGATTTTACCCGTTTTCCGGCGCGTGCCCTCGCTGCCTTGCATGGGGGCGGATTCCATGGTGGTGGCGGACGCCATCGCGAAACAGCAGCGCTGGCAGGGAGCCGTCTTGTGATGCTACCATATTCTTTAGTAAGAATACCCCAAAAAATTAGAGGACTGAACCCCGGGCGGACCGGAAGTGATAGCCCTGGGCAGAAAAAAGAAGCTAGCCGGGGTGCCACCCTTGAAAGCAAGCTCGAAAGCCGCTCTCTCAGATGACACCCCGGCATCGCTTCATCGCGCCGCGCCCTGGCGGCCTCCAGGCTATCTAGCCTGCGCAGTCGCTTCAGGACCGCTTGCGGCGCTGGTTGCCGGTGGAGCGCTTGCGCGTCCGGGCACCAGGTCGCGGCGTCGCCGGGGACGTGGGAGCCTTCCGCGGAGCGAGCTTGATCGGCTCGCCGTTGGGCAGGCATCCCGGGGACTCCTCGGTGTACGCCTTGAAGTCGCCGTTCAGGTCGACGACGAACGCGCGCCGGTCGTCGGCGCCGCGCATGATGATCACCGACGAGCCGAACAGCTCGCCCTCAACGATCTCGCCCTTCCAGAATCCCGGCGCCCTCCGGTCGTAGTCCCGCAGGTGACCCATGCGGGTCACATCCCACAGGTAACCGACCTCGTGGAAGTCGTGGAATTCCAGGACGAGACCTGGCAGCGTGTGCTTCGGCGCCGTCTTCCAGGCGGAGGACAGCTTGCCGTCGAAGCTGCGCACGATGTTGCCACCGCGCTGCTCCCACTCGACCAGCGACGACGAGCCGGCGTGACGCCGACGGAAGTCGCCGATCATGAACAGCGTCTTGCCGTTCACCTTCACCGCGGCGTTGTACCGGGTGACCGTGATGTTGGGGACGCCGTCGATGTGGAAGAGCTGAGCGAGCTTCGTGGGCAGATCCTGGGAGGGATCGGAGGGCAGCTCCAGCCCCTTGCTCTTGAGCAGGTCGGCGATGGCCTGGCTCATGGGCACCCTGGGGTCGAGGAGAGCCTTGAGCCCGACGCTCTCGAGGATCTTGGCCAGCGACTTGATCTGCCGGGCCGTGGGCTCGGGAGCGAGCTCCTTGAGAAGCTCCTCTGCCAGCTCCCTGGCCATGCCACCCAGGTCGCAGTGGTTGCTGGACCAGTTGTCCAGAACCTTCTTCTTGCGCTGGATGGCTTCCATCAGCCGCACCTCGTTCGGCATGCTCAGGTGAGTAGCCGACGGGATGTAGATGACGTGCCCGCCGCTGGCCTCCGCGAACGACTTGATGAAGTCGCCGCAGGTCTTGCCGAGCGCCATGACCTGCGCCTCGAAGCCGGGAGCGAGGCGAGCAGCCGACACCTCGGGGGCGTCGGGGTACTCGTGGAGGTAGTTCGCCTCGTCCTCGATCAGGCTCTTGAAGGCGCTCTCGTCGATCATGCCGCCGAGAAGGATCACCACGTCCGGCTGGTAGTCCCGCAGGTACTGCATGATCAGCTCCAGCAGGTTGCGGTCGTGGTTCGGGAAGTAGGCGTGGGCCAGGCAGACGACCTTCATGCCGTTTTCCAGCTGCAGCGGGTAGATGCCCGCCTCAGCCAACGACGTCTTCGGGTCCTCCTTGACCACAATACCCTTGTAGGTGTTGATGTTAGCCATTGAGAATCTCCTCCTTACAGGAGCACGCCGGCCTCATCGAGCTTCTTGAAGAAGTCGATGACGGTCGGTGCGAGCTCGCGGCGGTCGGAGAGCCGCAGAACGTTGCGGAACTCGAGACTGTCGTTGTAGTGTTCCGGCACCAGGATCGCCGCGTGGGCCGCAGAGGCAACAGCCACCGCGGTCTCCGGGTTATCCTCGACGATGAGCGGGATGTGCTCCTCGGCCATTTCCCACTTCTTGCGTCCGGGCTGCATGAAGCGGACGTCACGGTCGACGTCCACCGGCAGTCCGAGCTTGCGGATCAGGTCCTTGGTCACCCGCTGGGCGATACCGGTCTGGTAAGCACCGGTTCCGTCGAACTTGATCTCGGCAGCGCCAGGAGTCCAGGTCCAGATGAGGACACGGATGCCCGCCTTCTGGATCTGCTCGATGGCTTCCTTGATCCCCTCGTGCGCTTCCAGGTCGCCGTATCCGCCGACCGAGAGTCGGGCGAAGGACGCGAACGCCTGGTCGAACTGCTCGGGCGTGAGCGGGATCGACGGATCGAACTGCATGTTGTAGAAGCCCAGCTGATCCGGCTTGATGTTGTAGCCGTACAGCGTGTTGACGAAGTCGCAGAACCGGGCGATCCACTTGACGCAGACCTCGTGGAAGTCGAAGACGACCTCACGGGACCACTTCACGCGTTGGCCGGGGTTCAGCACACTTGCGGGAGGCCAGTCCTTCGTTGTCCGACGGCTGGCCTGACTCTGACGTGTAGTCATTGTGTTTCTCCTTCCGTAATCCGGAATTGCACGGCGCACGGACGGCTTCGCATCGCAAAGGGCGCATGCAATGCGCCCCTACGAGGCTCTGGAGCAGCCCTGCGCAAACCGCGCGTGTTCGCGATTAACGGTCAGATTGCACGTACACCTTACCCCCGAAGGTGAACGCGAATCGAGGCTGGCCGTCGATGGTAACTTGCTTGATCGGCAGCACCGACATGTGAACCTTGCCGCCCGTCACCAGACCAGCCCCGATTGCCGGGTGCCAGTTGTTGAGCAGGTTGGCATAACCCATGTAGGCATGGGTCGGGTCCACCAGGTGGCCGAACTCGAAGGAGCGGACCACGCCGTTGAGCGTCGTGTCCCGAGCGGACATGCCGGCGCGGTGCGTGTGCCCGTGACCGATGCTGCGACCGGTCGTGTTGGAGTCAGCCTGCGGGCTGGCGCCGGGGTTCGGGCGAACGATGTAACCGTGGTGGAACTCCAGATCGTCGTTGATCAGGATGCCACCGCCGAAACCGCCCTTCTCCTGCAGGTCGTAGATGAAGGTGACCGGGTCGCCCGGCTTGTACCCCATCAGACCGTGGAAGCTGAGGATCGGCTCGCGGGTGTTGAAGTCCAGGATGTTGGCCACACCCGAAGCGGGGTCCGTCAGGTAGCGGTGAACGCGGTCCTCGTGGTTGCCCATGATGTAGAACACATGGATGCACCCGGAGACCTCGATGATCTTGTCGACGAGGCGGCGCGCCTGGTCGAGCTCCTCCTGCATGTTCTTCACCACGCGGGGTGGCGAAGGCCAGCGAGAGAGCGCGAAGACGTCTGCGACGTCGCCGATCAGGATCACGATGTGCGGCTTGAAGTCCTTGAGGAACTGCATAACCGCCCAGAGGATCTTCTTGTTATGCGCCGGGACGTGAATGTCGGGCAGCACGATGATCTTCGTGCCATCCGGCAGGTTCACGGGCAGAATCCCGGGGAAGGACAGGTAGTTGTAGCTCCCATCCAGGTTGCCGATGCGCATTGCGTTGATGATCGCCTCGCGGACGGTGTCCACGGTGAGCTTGCGCTCGGCGGCGATCTTCTTGGCAGCATCGTCAACCGAAGAACTCGTAAGAGCTTTCATGACGTTGTCTCCTTACTGCATTCGAGGTCAGGCTTTTGAGGCACCTGACTGCAGGTGGATTTGGATAGGCGCGAGCCAGCCGCGAGCCGAAGCAAGGGCATGGGTGACGCGCCAGGTCCACAGCGAAACACGCAACCCCAATGGGCCGACATCACCCCAACCTGCCGGATTGGTGGGTGAAACTAGGCAAAGGCTGCGGGCTGGTGGGGATAGGCTGTGAAGTAGAAACCTGACAAGAAGTGTGAAGGGAAAAGCAGGCCTTAACGTTAGATACTTATTCCGCCCGAAGCAAGATTTCCTTTATCTTCTCCGAAAGATGTCATATGGCCTCGATCTATCATGATTTGAGCTCTGATAGACAACCACGATCAGGTGGGAACCCCTCAGGTGGGCGAATACGGGAATATTTTTGGGGGATTGATTCGCCCCTGTCGCCGGATTAGAAGATCCCAAAATGCCCGTCACAACCATGCTTGATAGATAGCGCAGCTTGGTAAACGATTGTGAATTTGCCGATTTCAAGTGCCGGCAGGGGGCGAACGGCGCAAGGGCGTGTACTACGGGCGAAACATCGCCTCGCGGGGGTTGGCGTTCCCGGACAGTTCCTGCAAGCGCATGAACAGCCGTTTTTCCTCGTCGCTCAGGCGCTGGGGCAGGACCACCTCGACGGTGACCAGTTGATCGGCCCCGCCCAGGCCCAGCCCCTTCAGCCGGTACACGCGCCCCGGCTGGGTCAGCGGTTGAATCTTCATGATCACCTTGCCGGTGGCTGTCGGCACCTCGATCTCGGCTCCCAGCACGGCCTCATAGACGGTCACCGGAACCGTAAGCGTGATGTCCCGTCCGAGGACGCCCAGGAACTGGTGCGGCCTGAGCTTGACGCGGAGGATCAGATCGCCGCGGGCGTTGGCCTGCAGGTCGTACTTTCCGAGCGCCGGCTTGCGCACCTCGGCCTTCTCGTACAACCCGGCGGGCAGCTCCACCTCCTCGATACGCTCGGACATGGTGTAGCCAAGCCCCCGGCAGTTGGGGCACTGCATGCGCTGCACCGGTTTCAGCCCCTGGCAGCTATCGCAGGGCTTGGGCTCCTCCAGGCGTACCTGCCGGGTGCAGCCCTTGACTGCTTCCTTGAGCGTCACCTCGATCTCCTGGTCGGTGTCGACCGCCTTCGGCTTTTTCTCTTCTTTGGGACCGCCGCCCACCCCGGTGAACTTTGTCCACAGGGCGCGCAGATCCCCTTTCTGGAGATGGGGGGCGCAGTTCTTGTCATACTCGCGCCGCTTCTCGGGGTCCATCAAGACTTCGTAAGCCTCGCTGAGGTCCCGGAAGGCCTTAATCTGCGAGTCCGGATCCAGCCCGCCCAGGGTGACGTGCGGCCCGTACTTCTGGTAGAGGTCGTTGTAGGCCTCCTGGATCTCCTGGGTGGTCGCGTCCTGCGAGACGCCCAGGATGTAGTAGTAGTCCTTGTAGGGCGACTTTTCCATGATGAGCCAGAGCCGGGCGGAGAATCACTTGGTAAGCCAAGGCAAACTTACCTGATTCTATCTCGTTCTGCGCGACTGTGGGAAACTTTAGCCGCACTTGGAGTAGCCGCACCCCTGGCAGACCAGACAGCCGTCAATCTTGAGCCACTCGCTGCTTCCGCACTTGCAGGCGGAGACCGTCGGGCCCCCGTCCTCCTGGCAATCGCCCCCGCTGGCGGCGGCCAGCTTGACCATGGTGTAGGTCACCTGCTCGGCGGCTCTGCCGTTGCCGTTCGAGGACTGAGTGCGGCTGAACGTGCGCCGGTATTGCTCGATCGCCTTGGCCAGCCCGTCGCACGGCGACTGAATCACGTGGGATTTTTCCTCGTTGGCGAACTTGAAGAAGGCAGGATATCCGGACTGGATGTTGACCAGCTGGCGAATCACGGCCCGCTCGGCCCTGGCCCGCTCCTGCTCGCCGAACTCGGCGGCGTATTGCAGGAAGGCGGAGGCCAGGCGGCCTACCGCCTCGAATAGCCCGGACTCGATCGCCCCCGGTTTGCCCATGCGGGCGTAGACCTCGATGAGCTCGCCGGGCCGCGACGCCTCGTGGTTGAGGCTGACGTGGAGCGTGGAGCCGCCCTCGGGCGAGCCGACGCGCACCTTGTAGGTGACGCCCGCGGTCTCGTCGATGGTGATGTTGCGCCGTTCCTGGTGCCCCACCAGCGTCAGCAGGTCGACGTCGCCTTCGTAGTCCTCGCGGGCGATCTTCTCGACCGGCTGGCTCAGGCGGCTGCCGTCCGGGTAGAAGGTGATGTCCTTCACCCCCAGCCGCCAGGAGAGTATGGCCGCGTCGTGCACCGCCTGCTCGCTCATGTCGAGCGGGATCGAGCAGGTGTTGGACACCGAGTTGAAGGCTTCCGGATACTCGCCGGCCCCGCGATGGACGGCGGAAAGGTGGCGGATGTAGGCCTCCGGCTCGACCTCGATGCGGACGGGGAAGGCTTTCTGCACGGCGGCGGGGATCTCCGCCAGCCCCCGGCAGGACTTGTGGTTGGCCCTTATCTTCTGCATGAGGGCGTTTTGGCCCTCCTCGGTTTCGGGCCAGGCGTTGTATTTCTGCATGAGCTCGCGGAAGCCCGGGGCCACGAAGTCGACGTAGCGCGAGCGGACCTTGCGCGAGAAAACGATGCCGTTGTGGGGGTCCACACCCCAGCTCGTCTGCATGGCCTGGGCAAGCGTGCCGGTGGGCGCGTTGTTGGTCATGCAGCTGTTGCGCACGCGCAGGCCCCTTTTCTGGAAGCGGCTGCCTTCCCAGAGCGGGTAGACCCCGCGCTCCTTGGCCAGCTCGATCGAGGCTTCGACGGAGGCGCGGGTGTATTCGCGATAGAGCTCCTCGGTGGCCGCAAGACCTTCCTGGGAGCCAAACTCCAGCTCAAGCCGGGAGAGGAACTCGGCGATGCCGGCGAAACCGCCGCCGTTGCGGCGCTCGAGCCTGGCCGTCATGTTCTGGGCCGGAATCGGATACCAGCTCACGTCCGTGACGTTGTCCATGAAGCGCTGCTGCACGCGGGCGACCGTCCTCATCGCCTGCATGTTGTAGCTGCCGTCCGGATTCCAGAAGTCGCGGTGCGCCGCGTGCAGCGAGGATAGGTTGCAGTTGCCCATGTAGGTGCGGCCGTCGCGACCGGGACCGGCAGGCAGGAACTGCTCGCCGCACGGATTGCAGGTGTTCAGGTCGTAGGCGTGCGGGTTGGCGTTGCCGGCGTTGATCGTCTCGTAGAAGGCCAGCCCCGGCTCGCCGGATGTCTTCATGCCCTCGACTATGCGCGCGAAGACCTCCGGCGCGTAGAAGTGGCCGCGCACGCGCACGCTGCGATCGGTGATCTCGACCACCGCGTTGGCCAGCTTGCGGGCCGCCTCGAGGGCCTCCGGGTAGCGGGCGACATCGACCGAGTATTCCTCGTAAATGTTCTCCTTGGTCAGCCGGTTGACCTTCACCTGCCTGGTTTTGGCATCCAGCACCGGCCGGCGCGGATCGTACACCGGGCCGTCCCAGATCTGCCCGGCGAAGCTGGTGGGATAGAAGCGCTTCTCGACCACCGCCTCCATGAAGCCGGGCATGGCGAGCACGGTTACGTTAGTGTTTTTCAGGTAGTTCTGCCGCTCGACGTACTGCGCGTAGAGCTCTCCATAGCGCTTCTCGGCTTCGGCGACCAGGCGCCGCTTGTAGTCCATCGCGCTCTCGCCGGGCTCCTGCCGCATCTCGGCCTGAACCTCGCGGTAGACGCCGGAGAGCTTGGGCGGCGGGATCAGCTTCTTCTTCTCGATGAAAAAGAGGATGTCCGGGTGATCCGAGTTGCGCAGCTCGATGAGCGCGCCGCCGCGCCGGCCGCCCTGGGCGACGGCTTCCACGGCCTTGGCGATTGTCTTTTCATAGAAGCGATCCGGCCCGGAGGCGGCGGCGCCGTTTGAGATCACCGACGACCACGGGCGCAGGCTGGAGGTGTTCAAACCCATTCCCATAGCCGCTTTAGCTGCCAGGGCCTCGATCTTGGCCGTCTCCTGGATCCCTTCCAGGCTGTCGATCACATAAGCGACGCCGCAGGCGGCCAGGCAGCCGCGCCCGCGCAGCTCAGCTGCCAGCCGGCCCATCTCGACCTCATGCTCGGAGAGACCCTCGGTGTCTTTCCGCAGGTAAGCAAGCCTCAACTGCTCTGACCGGAGCCAGATGTCCTCTTCCTTGAGTTTGGCGAGGGTGCCGTGCGCCCAGTACTGGAGCACCTGCAGGGAGACGGCCGGGTCGGCGTTGATGTTGGCCGGCGTGTTGGCCCAGAAGCGCTGGTTGCCGATGTTGTCGGCAAAGAGCTTTTTCCACTGTTTGACCCGGGCGTGCTCGACGGCCTCTGACAGCGTCATCTCTATCAGCTCGGACGGGCTCACCGCATACTTCAACTCCGCGAGCGCCACCGCCTGCGCCACCCGATGAATGATCTCGCTGACCGACTCCACCGGCTGGCCGGTCGTGCTGTCGCGCTTGCCGTAAAGCCCGACAAGCGTCTCCTGAGTCGACTCCCAGTAGAGGTGGTTGTAATCCTCCATCAACTGAGCGCTTGTGTCGTGGGCGGCTTCCTCGCGGGTGGCGGAATCTTTAGGGAGTGTGTGCATGGGGCGTCCTTTCTAACGACGGTGCGACTGATAATTAATACGAACGCAGACTGGAAAAAGTTCAATCGAATGGCGAACAAATATCCGACCGGGCCCAGATCAGCCTCAACAGCGCAAAAACTGCCTCTACTGCAGCTCTTGCAGGTCTATATCGGTTGGAAATGCGCCAAGCCAGTCCAAATTTTTTGATGGCAGTACGATACTACCGGTGGGGTCGTGAGCGCAATATGTAAATTGAGCGACCAGACCTGTAAGTGTTTCGAAATCGGCATGGGCAGAGGGTTCAAAGGATTGGTTAAATTCGGTGGACGCCAGAGTGCTTAACCCAGATATAGCGTTGTTTCCAAGCAGTCTGATAATTGAGAAGCCGATCGCGAAAATGCTCATGGCGGGAGGCATTTCGGCACTTTCGCTGCCATGGTGCGCATATGCCATCACGCGCGATGGCGTATACGGTTGCGCGCCATAATGGATAAATCCGATATGCTCGCCAGAAGCGGGTTGCCGATAATATACTCATGAGCGCGGCCGGCGGTTTCCGGTGGTTGATCTATATGCGCTGGCATCTCAAACTTGCGCACAGGCTGCAGACGCTCAGGCCAAGAGAGCTGGCCCTTATCGATGCTTGTGTGATCGGGCTGGCCTCCGGCCTGTCCGCCTATCTTCTAAAGGATGGCGCCAGACTGCTGGGAACCTGGCGGGTCCATGAGGCGGAACGGCTGCCGGCGACGGTGGTGCTGCCGGCCATCGGTCTGGTCGGCGGGCTAATCGCCGGCTGGCTGGTGGAGAGCGTGGCACCGGAGGCCACGGGCAGCGGCATCCCGCAGGTGAAGGCGGTGCTCGCCCGGCTGCCCGTAAAACTGAATCTGCGCGTGGCCCTGGTCAAGCTTGCCGGCGGCATCCTGGCGCTGGGCTCCGGCATGCCGCTCGGTCGCGAGGGACCGACGGTGCACGTGGGCGCCGGGCTGGCCTCGCAGCTGAGCAAGATCACGGTAAGCTCCCCGGAGCGCCGCCGGCAGCTGATCGCGGCCGGCGCCGGTGCCGGGCTGGCGGCCGCTTTCAATGCGCCGATCGCCGGCTTTCTCTTTGTGCTCGAGGAGCTTCTGCGTGACGTTTCGGCGCAGATGGTCGGGCTGGCGATTGTCGCCTGCTTCGTCGCCGCCGTCGTCTCCCGGTTGATGGGCGTGCACTCGCTGGATATCCGCTTCAGCGAGATTCCCACGACCAGCTCTTTCTCGCTGGTCGACATCCCCTTTTTCGTATTGCTGGGCGCGGTCTCCGGCGTTCTCGGGGCGCTGTTCAACAAGCTGCTCATTGCCACCATGCACGTCAACTTTCACCTGATGAAGCTGCCGATGCGCTGGCGTGTGGCGCTGGCCGGGCTCGTCACCGGGCTTATCGTGGCTCACCTGCCGGCCGCCTTCCGGGACAACGCCGGGTTGAGGGAGATGATCGTCACCGGCGCGGCCGACTGGCGGCTGGCTGCCGTCGCCTTTGTCGCCCAGTTCGCAATCGTCTTGATCGACTACGGTTCCGGCGCCCCCGGCGGCCTGTTCGGACCGTCGGTGTCGCTTGGTGCCGGGCTTGGATACCTGATGGGCTCCCTGGAGCAGGGCTTCCTGCCCGCCGCCACGCCGGGCACCTACGCGCTGGTTGGCATGGGCACGTTCTTTACCGCCGTCTGCCGCGTGCCGATGACCGCGATCGTGATCGTCTTCGAGATGACCCACAACTTCAATATCGTGCTTCCCCTGATGATCGGCTGCGTGGTGTCGTTCTCGGTGGGCGAGCTGGTCTGCCGGGGATCTATATATGATCGGCTCCTCAAGTTCAGCGGCATCGACCTCGGCAAACGCTCGCCGGCTGCCGAGGCGCTGTCCGCCATAACCGCGGCCGAGCTCATGCACAAGGAGGTCGTGACGCTCGATGGGACGGCGAGCGTGCAGGAGGCCCTCGAGAAGTTCAAGATCTCCCGGCACAGGGGCTTCCCGGTGCTTGCCGACGGCAAACTGGCGGGCGTGGTCACCCAGACGGATTTCATCGAGCTCCGCGATCGTGGACTGACCGCCGATGCGCCGGTCAGCGAGATCATGTCACCGGATCCGGTGACCGTGAAGCCCGACGACAGCCTGGCCGATCTGCTCTACCGGTTTGACGCCGAAAAGCTCACGCTCATCCCGGTGGTCGACGGGGACAGGCTGGTCGGGATAATCAGCCGCAGCGATATCTTGAACGCGATAGCCGGCGCCATTCGCCAGGCGGAATAGCGGCTCGGCGGCGTGAGCCCGGCTGCGGCGGGCGGGCGTTCCTGAAATCAAGCCCCGCAAGTTCCCGGCGCGCCTATATAATTAGGACCATCATGAAAAAGCGGGTGATGTGTGTCTTCGGGACGCGACCCGAGGCGGTGAAGCTGGCCCCGGTGGTGCACGCCATCCGGGACTCTCGCGTCCTCGAGCCGGTGGTGGTGCTGACCGCGCAGCACCGGGAGATGCTCGACCAGATGCTCAAGTGGTTCGAGATCGACGCGCACATAGACCTCGATCTCATGCGCCCCAAGCAGTCGCTGGCCGAACTCACGGCCAGGGTGGTCGTGGGCATAGACGAGGTGCTCGCCCAGCAACACCCGGACCTCTTGCTCGTGCAGGGCGACACGGCGTCGGTTATGGCCGCGTCGCTGGCCGCCTTCTACCGCAAGGTGCCGGTAGGCCATGTGGAGGCCGGCTTGAGAACCGAGGATCGATACAACCCGTTTCCCGAGGAGATGGCCCGCCGGCAGACCTCACGCATCGCCTCCATTCATTTTGCCCCCACCCGGCGCGCAATCGAGAACCTGGCGCGCGAAGGGATAACCGATCGAGTCTACCTGACCGGCAACACGGTGATCGACGCCCTGCTGGAGACGGTCGAGCGCTTGAAGAGCACAAAGATCGATCGGCGCCTTTTCGGGGGCGCAGATTTCGAGCGCTACAAAGTCTTGCTGGTAACCGCGCACAGGCGGGAGAACTGGGGGGAGGCGCTGCGCGAGATTGCCGCGGCGCTCCGCCAGCTGGCCGATGAATTCCCGGATGTGCAGATCCTCTACCCGATTCACAAGAACCCGGTCGTTCGCGAGGCGATCGAGCCTGTTTTCAACGGGCACCCGCGGCTGGTGCTGGTGGAGCCGCTTGACTATGTGCCCTTCGTCTATGCCATGCAACGATCGCATTTTGTCCTCACCGACTCGGGCGGAATTCAAGAAGAGGCGCCGTCGCTTGGCAAGCCGGTTCTGGTCATGCGCACCAACACCGAGCGGCCGGAGGCCGTGGAAGCCGGCGCCGCCAGGCTGGTCGGTGTCAAGCGCGAGGGCATCCTGGAGGCGGCGCGGACGCTGCTGGTCGACAGGGAGTCTTATCGACGGATGGCCTGCGCGGTAAACCCCTTCGGCGACGGGCGGGCTTCGCAGCGGATCGTCGAGGCGCTGGAAGAATATCTATCTGTTAAAGATCTGGTCGCCTCGTAGGGGCGCATTCTATGCGCCCGGGCGTTGTATGATCAGTGCTGGCAGCGATGCCGTGCGCTCCTGAGGTGGCGGGCGGACGTTAATCATGACGAGCGGAGGAGATCAGACTGTGACCGGCACTCTTAGTTCACAGGACATTTTGCCCTACGGCGAGTTCCTCAGCGATGAGCATCACGCCATCCGAGATATGGTGCGGGATTTTGCGACCCGGGAGATCGCGCCCAGGGCTGCCGAGGTGGATCGCAACGCGCGGTTTCCCGAGGAGACCTTCAAGGAGCTCGGCAAGCTGGATCTGCTCGGGCTGCTCGTTCCTTCCGAATATGGTGGCGCGGGGGCCGATTACCGCAGTTACGCTATCGCCGTCGAGGAGATCGGGCGCGCGTGCGGCTCGACCGGGCTGAGCTACGCCGCGCACTGCTCGCTGGGCACCAACCCGATCAAGCTGTTCGGCACGGAAGAGCAGAAGAAGAAATGGCTGCCGAAGCTGGCTTCCGGCGAATACATCGGCTGCTGGGCTCTCACCGAGCCGGGCACCGGATCCGACGCGGCAGCTCAGAAGACCACGGCCAGGCGCGATGGCGATCACTGGGTGCTCAACGGCACAAAGCAGTTCATCACCAACGGGACGCACGCGGACGTGGCGATCATCATGGCCATGACCGATCCCGACAAGGGCCGCAAGGGGATCTCGGCCTTCGTGGTCGAGAAAGGCACCGCCGGCTTTTACGTGAGCAAGGTGGAGAAGAAACTGGGCATGCGCGGTTCCCCGACATCGAGCCTGACCATGGAGAACTGCCGCATCCCCGCCGGCAACATCCTCGGCGAGCCGGGCGAAGGCTACAGGCAGGCTCTTATGACGCTGGAGGGAGGACGCATCTCCATCGGGGCGCTGGCGCTCGGCATTGCCCAGGCGGCCTTCGATGCCGCTCTTACCTATGCGAAGCAGCGCGAGGCTTTCGGCCAGCCGATCGGCAAATTCCAGTTTATCCAGGGCTATCTCGCCGATATGTCCACCCAGATAAACGCGGCCCGGCTGCTCATCTATCATGCGGCCTGGATGAAGGATCAGGGCAAGCGGGTGACGCTCGAGGGCTCGCAGGCAAAGCTTTATGCCTCGGAGATGGCCACGCGCGTCTGCAACCTCTGCATTCAGATCCACGGCGGCTACGGCTATGTCGAGGACTTCCCGGCCGAGCGCTTCCTGCGCGACGCAAAACTTTGCGAGATAGGCGAGGGGACCTCGGAGATCCAGCGGCTGCTCATCGCCAGGCAACTCGGGCTTTAACGGGCGTCTCGCGCCCGGATGACCGGATCGCGGCATGCTGACAACCGCTGTCTTTTCATTCTCAAGGACGGCGATTCGCGCCGCCCTCCGCGGCGCTCTCCAGCCGGCCCGGCCGGATAAATCCCCCGGGGCAATCGCTGGCCAGGCTGGCGAGGGCCGCTGGTTGGCTTATCCGCCTGCCAAGGATCGATACTTATCTTGCAGAAATGAAAGCCGTCTACACGCTGAAACCGCTCGTCCTTGTCCGGCTGCTGGCCGAGGCCACGGTGCTGCTTATATTGATCTTCCTGCCCGTCTGCACCGTTTTCGTGCCGCGCCTGCAGCACCTGCCGCTTATCCCGCACCTGGCTATCTATACCCTGGCGGTCATCGCGGCGGGCGTCGCGCCATTTTATGGCTTGATCGCCTGGCGGGTTAAGCTGGATGATCGGGGGGTGACGGCGGTTTCGGCTTTTCGCAGGCAGTTTGTCGCCTGGGAAAAGATCGAGCGCCTGTCTTTCCGCGTGACGCTCAGCTGGCGGCGTTACGTGGTCGGGTACGAGGGTGGTGAGCTTACCTTTCCGATCTGGCTTGCCGGGCTCAAGGAGCTTGTGCAGACAATACGAGATCGCCTGCCCGCCGGCGCCCGCATGGGCGGGGCGTCCGGTCCGCGGCTGTTTCGCCGGGATCTCTTCGGAGTCGCTTCGCAGTTTTTCCAGGTCGCGATTGGCGTGCTCTTCATCGCGGTCTTCTGGTACTTCTTTGCCACCATAGCCGGTGCCCAGAGCGCCAGCCGGACGGACTGCTCCCTTGTCCTGGCCGGCTGCATCCTGGTCACCGTCCTGGTCGGATGGCGATCTCTGGTGATCGCCTTCATGCCGCGTTCCCTCGAGGTCGCGGGCGACGGGCTGGTTGTGAGGACCTGTTTTTTTACCAGGCGCTTCACCTGGTCTCAGGTGAAGGGGCTGAGGCCGTCCTTTTTTGTCCTTCCGGAAGGCTTGATGCTCAAGACCGCCGGCGGATCCTTTCTCCTGACCGATGAGCTGGAGGCGGTCGACGAGCTCGAGCAAGCGATCAGGGACAGGCTTCAGCCGCCCGAGGATGAACCTCGCATGTCCGGCAAGGCTAAGTGACGTCCGGCAACGTGCCCACAAAGGAGCCGTTGCCCTCGAACCATTTTTCAATCATCTGCCGGTGAAGCTCGAAGGCTACGTTGTCCGGCAGCTCGTGCCGCCTGAAGGCGCGCACCTCGGAGGCGTCGTCGCCGGGAACGAGCCGGCCGGAAGCGGATCTGGCCAGATAAAAGAGGATGACCACGTTTATGCCCCGGCCGGGCGAGTGGGCGCCGAGCAAACGGTCGATCTCGATGCTGAGCCCGGTCTCTTCGAGGACCTCTCGGATTGCCGACTCTTCCGGGTCCTCGGAATGCTCCATGAAGCCGCCCGGCAGGCACCACCAGTCGACAAAGGGCTCGAACTTCCGCTTGACCAGGACGAGACCGCTGTCCAGCGGCACCAGGGTGGCCGTGACCGGCTTGGGATTGTCCCAGTGAACAAAATCGCAGCGCGGGCACGCCACCCTCTCCCTGCCGCCTATCTCGACGGTGGTCAACGGACTGGCGCAGAGTGGGCAGCTTTTCAAAGGGGCAGGTTGGGCTCTGGGTGATATCAACGATTGTAACGACTAAAAGGCGAATTCACTTCCTCTTAACCCTATTGAAGCAGATATGCGGACGGCGCATATCGAGCTGGTGGCAACGTAGTATCGGCGGCGGTGAGAGGGCGGGCAGCGGCAGAGCCGGAACGATAAATCCTGGATAACTTTTGCCTAAATCATCGAGGGCTGTTAATATGTCCGCGGTGTTTCGGCCGCGTATATGCAAGAAGTGCTGAGATTCCGATAACGTAAGGCTCTTAAGCGATCCGGACTTAGCGGATCAACTGGAATCAGGAGACCCTCATGAACCAGGAAACCCTTGCGAGAGCGCAGTATATCCAGGATATACAGGCGACGCAGGATCGTCGGACCAAGCTGGCAAAGTCGCAAACTGGATCGCAGGAGACCGAGAAAAGCGAGTGCTGCACCGGTTCTTGTGAAGTTCACTGGAAGCCGGTGAAGGCTACCACGGTCTGAGCGGTTCCGGGGCATCAAGGATAATTCACCATTCGACACAGACTGCTCGAGGCGGGCGCCAGCCGTCCCGTTCGGGGCGGGGGTTCTCAAGGGTTCGCGCCGCCATGCGGCACCGGATTTAGACTACAACTGGCCGAGCTGCGAGAAGCCGGTGCAATGCCGGCAATCCCGGCGGCGGGGCGCTGGCGGTCGGGGTTTCGGGATTGAAACCGCAGCCGGGATCAGGTAGGGTCAAAACGATCTTTTGTTGTCATTTTTCCAGACCAGAAAAAGCACTCGAAAGCCCGATTTTCCCAGACTTGATCATTGACGCCGAGGACGGCCCTCCCGAATGTTCGGGAGCCGATGCCGCTCGGTCCGGCTCCTTTGCGAGGGCTGGTGATGAGCAAAACCTCAAGGGCGCTCACCCGGTGGGCGCCGTGGATCTTGGTGCTGGCAGGGGCTGCCCTTCTCGGGTCCTGGCTCCTGCGCCAGCATGTACTTCACTTGCTTGTGCGGTTCGGCCCGGGTGGGGCAGGCCGGGTGGCGCTTTACGACAGGCTAGCCGCCAGCCAGGCGGTTACCCTGATCGCCGCGCTGCTCGGCGCCGCTGTGGCCGTTATCCTCTATTACCTGCTGGAGAAGGGTTGGCAGGCCGCGCGCTCCCGCGGCTTAATCCCGGCGGCTCTTGCCGGCGTGCTGCCGGCGGCGGCGCGACCGCGGATACGCGTCGTCTTGCGTGCGCCGGATGCGGCCGGGACCGCGCAGCAGCACGGTGACGAAGTCTTCGAGATGCTTGCCGCCCCGGATAAGCTCGAGAACTTCTTCCACGGACGGGGGGCGGCGGTGCTTGTCCTGCGGAAGCGCAACGGCAGCTCGTTGAAGCTCGCGCGCCGCAAACCCGGCGCCTACGAGGAGGGCGCCCCTGACTGCGGGTCCTACGTTCTGTCCCTGCGCCGGGGCCGGCGGACCGTGCACTGCTATGAAACCGCGGGCAAGGACAGGCAATGGAGGTCCGCCAACGGGGATTGGGCCTTTTGCCGGTTCGCCCTCACCCATGTCGGTCTCGAGGAGCCGCTGGACGCCGATCTCACCTTTTCCGGGTCTCGAAGCGAGCTGAAGCGAATCTTCCTGCGATCTTGATTCCGGCGCCTGATGCGCTTCCGCGCCCTCGCGCGCCCCGGCTTACGCCAATTTCGGCCGACGGCGCGCAAGCCCTGGCGGCGAGGGCATAAACAAGAGGAGTTCTTCCCATGTTCGAGAAGCTCGAGAAACTATGGCAAACCGTCTCCGACAATATCACCGCCGGCAACGAGGCTGAAGCGGCCGGCTCGCTGGAGACCGCCCGCTGCGCTTTCGATCAGGCGCTGCGTGATTGCCGGGCCGCCATCACCGTCATCGAAAGCCTGCTCAACCGAGGGAGGGCGGATGCGGCTCACCTTACGGTGCGCCTGGCCGCCATCGCGGAGAAGCAGGGCAACGATGCGGCGGAAGATCCGGCCGCCGGCGAGAAGGTCGGCGGCCAGGTGCAACGCCAGTGGTATTCCTGGCCCGCGGGGGCATGGCCGCCTCGCCTGTAAGCTGCCGTCAAATCCGGCGATCTTGCTCGCGCGAGCCCCGAGGGCGCAGGCGTCATGCCCGCGCTCCCGGGGCTCGGTGGCGAGTCTGCCCGTCAAAGAGAAATTTTTTTGGGGCGACTGGGCACCATATACGGTACCATATAAGGCTCGCGGCGCCGGAAGGCGAGGGCCGGACGCGAAGTTCGGGGATACCGATATGGAACCAGGCGCGGTGCTGGCCAATTTGCCGGGCGCCGCAGCGAGATCTTCTGCATGCCAGGGGGACGAGGGCTCCCGGTCAGGCGACGGTGATGTCCTTGCAGAGGTAGACGTCCTGAATGGCGTTGAGCAGCTGGACACCCTCCTTCATCGGCTTCTGGAAAGCCTTGCGTCCGGAGATGAGGCCCATGCCGCCGGCACGCTTGTTGATGACGGCGGTGGTCACAGCCTCGGCCAGATCGTTGTGACCGGAGGCCCCACCCGAGTTGATCAGCCCGGCGCGACCCATGTAGCAGTTGGCCACCTGATAGCGGGTGAGGTCGATCGGGTGATCGGAGGTCAGCTCGGAATACACTCTGGGATCGGTCTTGCCGAACTTGAGCGCGTTGTAGCCGCCGTTATTCTCCGGCAGCTTCTGCTTGATGATGTCCGCCTCCAGGGTCACCCCCAGGTGGTTCGCCTGGCCGGTCAGATCGGCCGAGACATGGTAGTCGATCTCGCCCTGCTTGAAGGCGGAGTTGCGCAGGTAGCACCAGAGGATTGTCGCCATGCCGAGCTCGTGGGCGGCATGGAAGGCGAGGGCGATCTCTTGAATCTGCCGCGAGGACTCCGGAGAGCCGAAGTAGATTGTCGCTCCCACCGCGGCGGCGCCCATCTCCCAGGCCTGCCGCACATTGCCGAAGAGGATCTGATCGAACTTGTTGGGGTAGCTCAGGAACTCGTTGTGGTTGACTTTGACGATGAAGGGGATCTTGTGCGCGTACTTCCTGGCCACCGATCCGAGGACGCCGAAGGTGGAGGCCACCGCGTTGCAACCGCCCTCGATGGCCAGCTTGACGATGTTCTCGCCGTCGAAATAAATCGGGTTTTTGGCGAAGGAGGCGCCCGCCGAATGCTCGATGCCCTGGTCGACCGGGAGGATGGAGAGGTATCCGGTCCCGGCCAGGCGGCCGGTGTTGAACAGCGCCTGCAGATTACGCAGCACCTGCGGCGAGCGATCGCTGCCCGCCCAGATCCGATCCACGAAGTCAGGTCCCGGCAAGTGGAGCATTTCTTTCGGCACGGTCTTGCATTTGTGGTTCAGGAAATAATCGGTCTTGTTGCCAAGTGCCACTTCGATGGCCGAAAGTTCGGTCGCTACTGCCATAATCTCTTCTCTCCCACCTCCGTACGGGTGCTTCGATCCTCTAGGCTACCAGCACAGACCGCCCGACAGCCTAAAAGAACAGAAAACATGAATTATTGCTGCGAACTCTAACCGGACGTCTCCGGCTCCGGTTGTGACAGCTCGAGGAGGACGCCCCCGGTGGCCCGCGGGTGGACGAAGGCGATCTCCGCCCCTCCGGCGCCGATCTTCGGCTGCCGATCGATGAGCTGGGCTCCCTTTTCCTGGAGACACGCCAGCTCTTTGCGAATATCCCTGACGCCGATGCAGATGTGGTGGATGCCCGGTCCCCGCTGGCTCAGGAATTTGCCGACCGGGCTGTCGGGCGACAGCGGCTCCAGCAACTCGATGTGCGTATTGCCGAGGTCGAGCTTGGCCACCCTCACGCCCTGCTCTTCCACCATCTCGATGTCAAGGCATTTCAGCCCCAACTGCTCGCGGTAGAAAAGCAGCGACTCCTCCAGGTTGCGCACGGCGATCGCCACGTGATCGAGGCGAAGGCGGTTGTCATTATCCTGCTTGCCGGTCATCAGGCGATCTATACGGATGCTCGTGCTGTGCTGGCTCCGGCTACGCTAATCGCCGGGTCCGGGGCCGAAGCCGGAAGCCCTTTCGAGGAACTGGACCAGCGGGGTGCCGACGCGGAAGAACGTCTGGTCGTTGTATTCCCTCCAGGTGGACATCAGCCTGGTTTGTTTCTCGGGCAGGCTGACCGGATCCTCGGGCACCCACATCTCGCCGCGCCACTGCGGGTTGTAATAAAAGCGGTTCAGCGCATCCGTCAGGTTGACGGTCTTGTCCAGCATCGTGAACATCGGCTGCCCGTCGCTGCGGATGTAGTAGTACTGGTTCTCGCCGGGCGGCGGCACGAAGTTGTCCTTGGCAGGGGCAGCCGCCGGCGGGTAGGCGGGCGTCTGGGACAGCTTGAGCGGCAGCAGGCGCGAAAGCGCGCGGTGCTTCGCAGGGGCCGCGGCCGGCGCCTGCGTCGGCACCTGCACCGGGGCCTGATCGCCGTCGAAAAGCCGATCCGGGATATCCTTGTCGCCGGCGGCTTGCGCCAGCGGCACCGCCAGCCCGCCGACCAGGAACAAAGCCACTCCCAGGCGGCGGAACGCTGCGGGTCTTTTGCGGGCGGACAGGTCTCGGGATTGCCAGGGTTGAGGAGCTAGATGCACTGTGGCCCTCGATTCTAGACTAAACACTCGCTCATCAGCCACGATAAAAAAGCCGCTGTGGCTTTTCCTCCCCCATCATACGACTGTTCGGCGATTTTGGCGCTAAGAATCTCCAGCATTAAATAAACCGCGTGTTCAAGGTTGCCAGAAGTAAAGTAAACTGCTCTGCTCAGGAAAGCCTGTTTAGCCGAATCCCTGCAGCATATCCGCGAGCTATGCGCTGAGCGTTCGGTGGCGAAAAGCCTGTCGCTACTTGTTTTCAATGGAGTAATCGAGCATGAGTTGGCAACACCTTCGTGGTTACCTGGGGATCGCCGGAATGGCCGGTCTCTTGACGGCCCAGGCTGTGCTGGGTGCAGAGGGAGAGTCGATGCCAATCAAGAGGATTTGGGTGGACGGCTCCAAACAGGTCGTGGTGGAGTTCGGCAGCAAAGCCTTTCCGCAGGTCCCTCACGTTCTCGACCTGCCCGGACCCAACCACCGCGTCGTTTTCGACTTCACGGACGCCACCATCGATCAGGCGAGCCTGCCCTCGGCCGAGCAGATCGCCACGCAGATAGCCCGGTCGCTGCCGGTTGTTAAGTCGGTGCGTTACTCGGAGCTCGCCAACACGGCCACCCCCACCGCCCGCATCGTCCTCGATCTTCCAGAGTCGGTGAAAGTGAAACCGCATGTGGTGAAGCTCGAGGAGGGACAGATCACCATCAACCTGGGCGGGGATGCCCTCGCCGGCGCGGCGACAGGAGCTGCCACCATTGCCGGTGCCGCACCCGCGGTAGCCCAGGCCGCCAGCGCGCAACCGGCAGCGCAGGCGCCTGCGGAAGGAGCAGCGTCGGGCGGCGCGGCAACGCAGTCGTGGGACTGGCTGACAAGCGGGCAGGGCAGTGGCGCAGCCGCATCGACCAGCCCCGTCGCCGGCGGTGAGGCTGCTCAGACCGCCTCCCAGCCGGCCGCCGAGCCGCAGCCGGCCCCGGCGGCACCCGAGGTTCAGCCGCATCCGCAAGCCGCGGAAGGCCCGGTCGCCGGGGCCCCGGCACAGGGCGCCACGGAGATGAGCCCGGCTGCCGCCGCAGCCGAGGCCGGCCAGACAGCGCCGCAGCCCGCCAGCCCGCAGAGCGATGCCACCGCGGCAGCCGGCTTGAAGCCACCAATTTCGGTCGACGGTACCGGGCCGGGCGCTGCCGCGCCGGAGACCAGCGCCGCAGCGGCTACGCCTGCCGAGCCGACCGCGCAGGCCTCACCCGCGACCCCGCAGGCCGAGCCGGTCGCGCAGGACTCGCCCGCCACCCCGCAGGCCGGGCCGACCGCGCAGGACTCACCCGCGACCCCGCAGGCCGAGCCGACCGCACAGGCGGCCCCGGCGACGCCGCCCGCCGAGACGCCCGCGCCGGAAGCGGCTGCTGCGCAACCGGCCAGCGCCCCGGCAGCGCCGTCGGCAGCGGAGCAAGCCGGCGCCGCCGGCGCAGAGGCGCAGCCCGTCGCCGGCGACGCCGCTCAGACCCGGCCGGCAGCCGGCGAGAGCAAGAATGCCAATCTCGAGGCCGTCAAGCACTACAACAGCGCCGTACAGCTGCACCTGTCCGGCAAGCTGCCGGAGGCGATCGCAGAGTATCAGGCGGCGCTTCAGTCCAATCCCAATCTTTCGGAGGCGCACAGCAACCTCGGGCTTATCTACAACCAGCAGCACAACTACGCGGAGGCTCTCTCCGAATTTCGCAAGGCGCTGGCGATCAACCCCAAGGACGCCATCACCTACAACGGCATAGGCGCGGCCCTGAGGGCGCAGAAGGACCTGCTCGGGGCGATCAAGAACTGGCAGACGGCCGTCTCCCTGGATCCGCACCTGGCGACCGCCCACTACAATCTGGGCACCGCTTACGAGATTCAGAAGGAGTACGACAGGGCTCTCGAGTCCTACCGCCAGGCCGTGAAGAACGACTACCGGCTGGGTGAAGCGTATTACCGCATGGGGCTGATCATGGAGCGCAAGCACCGGCCCGAGGAAGCCGCGGAGCAGTTCAGCCAGGCCCTCAGGGTCTCCGGCAGCTCGGAGTACAGCGAGGACGCGCGCCAGCGCCTGGCGTTCTTGAACCAGCAGACCAGGAAGCCCAAGAAATAAGAGCTCGGGGCTCGATGATCAAGGGGAGCACCATTCGGTGCTCCCTTTTTTTATGCGCACCGGCTCCCCGGAACCGTTCTCCCGATTTTGGTGCCGTCGCTAATCGCCCCGGTCGGAGAGCTTTTCCACGAGCGAGCTGGTGCTGTGATCGGGCACCAGCGGCAGCAGCTCGACCCGTCCGCCCCAGCTCTCCACCACGGGGGTCTCAGCGAGCGCCTCGCGCTTGTAGTCGGCCCCTTTCGCGTGAACATCCGGCTTCACCAGCTTCAGAAATTCCACCGGGGTATCCTCCGGAAAGATGGTCACAAAATCGACGCACCGCAAGTTGCAGAGGATCTCTGCCCGCTCGCCCTCGGGCGTGATCGGCCGCGAAGGCCCTTTCAGCTTGCGCACGGACAGGTCGCTGTTGAGCCCGATGATAAGCACGTCTCCCAGCCTGCTGGCGGCATTGAGGCTACGTACGTGCCCGACGTGCAGCAGGTCGAAGCAACCATTGGTGGTGACTATTTTCTTCCCCTCGGCTCTGAGCCTGGCAGCCAGATCCGCCAGCTCAGCCCGAGAAACAACCGATCCCATTTACTGCATAAACTCTTGCTAGAAGGCGCTGCACAATTGTACTAGGTGTTACTTGTACTAAGTGTTACTGCCAAGAGGCGGGCGGGGCATGCCCCGCCCCCACCGGAATCGGTGCGAGCTGCGCTATGTGACTTGCTCCTGCAAGCTGCTCCTTGACAAGCGCACCCGCCGGGCGCGCCAGCCGCCGGAATTGGCGCAAAGCACGATCAATATTGGGGTATGAGCGCTTGGAAACCCCGGCTGCGCGGAGCCCGCTGCCGTTCGGGTTCCGGTCGCTGAAGGAACTTTTCAAGGTACTCTTATTGCCTTGGAGGATCACTTGACAGTAGTTTCTTACTGTCCAATTGTCCGCTTTCCTTGAGCAAGATCTAAACCCACAACCCCTAAAAGCCAGACTCGTTCTGATTGCAAGGCCCTTCACTTCGAAAATTCTCGAAGGAGGGTTTTTGTATCCGAACAACTGGCACCGTGGGCAGTGGCACTTGCTCGAGAGTATCGACCGGCCCGGACGCTTTGTGTACGGCGCCAGCCGTCTTCCCTCAGCCAAACGGCTGCAGGCAATCCATCAACCAACTTTTGCAAGGCCCGGCCTTGCTTCCTGGAAGGAGACTGACCATGGCACACCATCGTGTCATCGGTCCGGATGACCCCAAGTACCCGGCTATCCGCCGGCGTCTCATCTGGACCTGGCTCAAGACAATCCTCGGGTATCTGATGATGGGTGGTCTCATCGTCGGTGCCCTCAAGCTCTTCAACCTGCACATCGGCGTGATCTACGGCTTCGGGCTCATCTGGGTCCTCCTGCCGGTCGTCATGTGGTGGTACTGCGCGAAGATCGCGCTGTACATGGCCAAGGCGAAGCCGGCCGACCCCGGCATCCCGGAGCACGCACGCCTGATCAAGCTGGTGCATGAGGTCTGGCTCGAGACCGGGCTCAAGTACGAGCCGCCGGTCTACGTTGCCGACGACCCCTCACCCAACGCTTTCTGCACCGGCCCCATCCCGAGCCGGTGCGTCGTCGCCGCCACCAGGGGCCTTTTCCTGATCGGCGCGACGGACAACGAGATAAAGGCAGTGTTCGCCCACGAGTTCGGTCACGACAAGCACATGGACGTGGCCATCAACTCGCTCATCGGCGTGCTCTCGAATATTTTCTTCCTGATCGTCAACGCCGGGGTGGACGCCTGGCTGAAGACGATCAGGCTCTTCGCCCCCAGGTCGAAGAAGGAGCGCGCGCTGCCGGGCATCCTGGGCGGCGTGGTGTTCTATGCGGTCTTCTGGCTGGTCGGCCAGCTGACCAGGCTGATCCAGCTTTTCGTGGTCCGCTCCCGCGAGTCGGCGGCTGACGCCGAAGGCGCGCTCTTCACCGGGCGTCCCTGCGACCTCGTCAACGCCCTGGAGAAGCTCGTCAAGTACGTGGAGACCCACCGCCCGACCGGCCACCGCGCCGAGATGTGGCGAGGGCTCCGCTGCCTGTCCACGATCGACCCGCTGTTCGACGCGGTCGACCCCGATCCCAAGCCGAAGGGCGTCTTCGGCTGGATCAAGTACTGGTGGAAGTACCTCCAGCTCACGCACCCGCCGGTTCCCGAGCGGGTGGCCGCGCTGGAGAAGATGAACGGCGGCACCTGCCCGCGCGACTGACCGCCGATCGTAAGCGGCAATTGGACCTGCCTTCTGGCGCGGTGCAGGGCGGATCGGCTTGCTGCTGGCCTGCCCTGCATCGCCTTTTGTCCGGCGCGGCGGAGGTTGGGTTGATCCCGCGCTTTCTAGCGTCCGGCCGGCCAGTCCCGACCGGTCTGGCCGGCCGTGTTTTCAGATGGCCTTTTGAGAAACTTGCATATGAGCAAGACCACAAAGCTTCTCCTGGTCCTGCCGCTGTGCCTGTTGGCGCTCTCGCTCAACGGCTGCAACCGGCAGAACGGCAACAACTCGATCCCTCCTGCCGTCACCCCTCCTGCCGTCCACATACGGGTCAAGCTGGGCAGGCCCGGCGATGACTGGGAGCTCAAGCGGGAGATTTATGTCCCGGACGGCGTGAGGCTCAGCGAGCGGCAGACGTTCTTCCGCAAGGACAGTCCGAAGTCGGTCGCCTACGAGCATTTTGCCGCCGACGGCAAGACGCTTACCGACAGGCGCACGGAGTTCCGTGACGGCCACATCCTCCTGGAGACCTTCTTCCGCAGCGGACCGGCGCAGGGCAACCTTGCCGAGTCGACGGAGACCTACCCGGGCGGCACGGTGACCAGGGTCCACATCCTCTACGACCTCACCGGCGCCGTAGCGGGCCGCGAGGAATATCGCGCCGACGGGACGCTCAAGACCGCAATGAAGCTTTTGCCCGACGGCAGCAGCGAAATCCGGAGCTTCTGGGCCGACGGCGTCCTCGTCTACAGCGTGGAGCTGGACCACCCGGACGGCAGCAAGGAGATCACCTCCTACCGCAAAGACGGCAAACGCCTGTTCTCCAGAGAGTTTGCTCATGCCGATCAGAGCAGGGAGGTCACCTACTACCGCACCGACGGCGCCACGGTCTGGGCTGAGCTCAGCTACCAGGACCAGAAGCTGCTCTCCATGCAGATCAACAAGCCGGACGGCACGCCCGACCAGAGGCGGACCTTCCGTGATGACGGCGGCTTCGATGTCGTCGTCTACCGCCTGGAGGGGGCGAGAGCTGTGCCCGCCTACCGGCAGATCTGGCAGGTGGACCGGAACGGCTTTTGGTGGAGCAAGCACTTTGTCGTGAGCACGGTCGACGAGCTGCGCGCGGACGGCAAGACCCGCCTGCGCAGGCTTGTCTATCGGGAAGACGGCAAGACGTTGAAAGAGGCAGTCAGCTATAACGCCGACGGCTCGAAAAAGTCGATTCGCTACTTCCGCGCCGCCGACGGAACGCTGGAGCGGGAGGAGTTTTTTGATGCTGCAGGCAAGGTGACAAGGACGGATCAGGTCGAGGCCGGCAAGGGGATTCACGAAACGGTGGACCCCGGGCTGGTCGCCCAACCTCCCTACGACGACCCGACCGACAGCCGCGTGCAGCGCGACTGAGCACCGAAAAGTGGTGCCGCCACCGGATTCGGTGACTGCGCCCGATAACCCGGGACGGACCTGCTGCATGCAGGACCGTCCCGCCCGAAGAGATAACTCTCATGAAATCCAAGAGGTTCTTGATCGGCGTCGTGGCGATCTCCATGATCGCCCTCGCCGCGTTTTTCTGGGTGAAATACCCGTTTTTGAATGGATCGGTTTCTGGCGATCAAAAGGTTGTGCTGTCCGGCAACACGCCGCCGGCCGTTCACGAGGCTCGTCAGCTCGGGCACGGCAACCCCACACAGGCGGTGCGCGTGGTCGTCGGGCTCAAGCTTCGCAACGGGGCTGCCCTCGAGCAGCTGCTGGCTGAGCAGGCAGACCCGGCCTCGCCGAACTACAGGAAGTACCTCACCCCCGACGAGTTCACGCGGCGCTTTGCCCCGACGCAGGCTGATTACGACAAGGTGGTCAGGTTCCTGCAAAGCCAGGGGCTCACGGTTACCGTGATTGCGCCCAACCGGTTGATCGTCGGGGCCGAGGGCACCGTCCAGCAGGTCGAGCACGCCTTCGGCGTGACGATCTACGAGTACCGTTACCAGGGTCGTGTTGTGTACAGCAACGCCGCCGACCCGCAGATCCCGGCTGCCTTGCAGGGGATTGTCGAGTCGGTGATGGGCTTGAACTCGTTTGCCCAGTTCCACAGCCGCAGCATTCCCAGCCCGCGGCCGCACCAGCAGCAGGGCAGCGGGCCGGTGGGATTGACACCGCAACAGGTGGCAACGGCCTACGACTACCCCAACGTCAACAACGCGGCGAAAGGCAACAAGTACGGCGGCAAGGGGCGCACCATAGCCATTGCCACCGCCTACGGCTACAGCCAGAGCGACGTCGACGCCTACTGGAAGCAGTTCGGCATCAAGCGCAGCGGCAGCGTCACCAACGTGGCGGTGGGCGGCACCACCACCCAGCTCGACGGCGAAACAACGCTCGACCTCGAGCAGATTGGTGCCCAGGCTCCCGACGCCGACATCATCATGTACGAGGGTGTCGATCCGGAGTTCTCCACCTTCACGCTCATCTTCAACCAGATCGTCACGGACGACAAGGCCGACATCGTCTCCGTGAGCTGGGGCGCTTGCGAGCGCGAAACCGGCGTTGCGCAGATGAAGACGGAAGACGCCATTTACCGGCAGGCGGCCGCGCAGGGCATCCCCGTGTTCTCCGCCAGCGGCGACGATGGTGCCTACGACTGCCAGGAGCCGGCGGCCAACGGCAAGCACATCTTCCTGCACCCGACCGCCCCTGGCAAAAAGCCGGCGCCGAAGGTCTCCACGGTAGACTTTCCGGCATCGGACCCCTACGTGGTGGCGGTGGGCGGCACCAGCCTCTACCTCAACCCGGACAACAGCCGCGCGTCCGAAAGGGCGTGGAGCGGCGCCGGCGGTGGCGTGTCCATTTACTGGGCGCGCCCGGCCTGGCAGAAGGGTCCGGGGGTGCCGGCCGGCAAAAAGCGGGTGTCCTCAGACATCTCGCTGGTTGCTGATCCGTGGACCGGTTACGCCATCTACTTCCAGGGCGCCTGGGATGAGGCTGGCGGAACGAGCTTCGCCGCCCCCAACTCCGCCGCTTTGTGGGCGCTGGTTGAGGAGGCGGCCGGCGGTCGCGTCGGCAGCGTCAACGCCGAGCTCTACGAGCTGGGGCGCTCTGCCGACTACGGCAAGGTGTTCCACGACATCACCCAGGGCGACAACGGCAACGGGCAGGGTCCGGGCTTCAAGGCCGGGCCCGGCTGGGATCATCCGACCGGCTGGGGCACGCCTGACGGCGACGCGCTGGCCAGCTGGATCAAAGCCCGCGGACAGTCGCCCGCGGCGGCTGGTTCCGGCAAGTAATTGCCGGAACCAGCCGTGCGGGGTCGGGGCAAACCTGCCCCGACCCCTTCCTCAATTGCACTGGCAGAAAACGAATCCAGCGCCGCGCTCGCGGCGCTGCCAACCTCGGAAGGTGAATGAATGACCCACGAGAAGGACAAAGACAGGGCGGCCGCGCAGCCGCTCCACGGCAGCGACGGTGAGTTCGAGCAGCTCGTGCTCAAGTCGAAGCTGCCGGTGGTGGTGGACTTCTGGGCCCCGTGGTGCGGGCCCTGCCGGGCGCTGGCGCCCTACCTCGACAAGCTGGCTGCCGACTACGCCGGGCGGCTCGTCGTGGTCAAGGTCAACATCGACGACAACTCGCGCTATGCCGAGACCTACAGGGTGCAGGGCATTCCAACGCTCCTGTTCATCCGGGACGGCGAGCTTGAGGACACTCAGGTGGGCATGCCGCCCTACGCCCATCTGGTCGCCAAGTTCGACGCCCTGGCCGCTGATCCGGCGGCCGGTGACGCCGGTTGCTGCGGCGGCGGCTGCTGCGACGGGCACGAGCACGTGCACGGGCATCGGCCTGCCGGCGCGCCGGTCAGCGCCCGGGAGGCGGCTTTCCGCAGGGCGATGAGCACCGCGGAGGCGAACCTCGATGCGGCGCTGGAGGCGGCTCTCAAGACCGCCGAGGCGACGCCGGGCTGGCTGGAGGCCAAGCAGGTCTTCACCGCTGCCGTTGGGGCTGCGCGCGCCGGGTTCGAGGCCGAGGAGCTGACCAAAGAGCAGTTCCGGGAGGCCTACGACGCCGCCGAGCAAGCCTTCTCGCAGGCGGTAGGCACGGCCGGCACGGACTACGACCGGGCGGTGCAGGCGGCGATCGCGGCATACGACTCTGCGATTGCGGCTGCCTTTGCGGCCTTCGACGAGGCGGCGGCCGGCTAATTTGTTGTCTCTCGCGGGGTGCGGCGCCATCACAGGTGGTGCCGCACCCCGATTCACCAAGCCCCAACGGGGACATCATGGAAAGGACCGAACAAAGATGACAAGGACACTTCCTGCCCGCAGCGAGGTACCGGTCGACCTGACCTGGGACCTCTCGACTGTCTACGCCAACGAGGAGGACTGGGAGGCTGATTTCCAGCGCTGCGCCCAGTACCCGGATCGGCTGGCGGCTTACAAGGGTCGCCTGAACCGTTCCGGGCGCATACTGCTGGAGTTTATCAAGCTCAACGAGGAGTGCGGCCAGCTCTTGAGCAAGGTCTACGTCTACGCGCACCTGCGCTCGGACGAGGACACCTCCAACAGCCACTACAAGGCGCTGGTCGACCGCTGCATGGGCCTGTCGAGCAAGATCTCGGCGGCCACGGCTTTCTACACGCCGGAGGTGCTGGCAATCAAGCCCGAGCGCCTGGAGAAGTTCATCGCCTCCGTCCCGGGGCTCGAGCTTTACCGGCACGACTTCGACGAGCTGGCCCGCAAGCGGGCGCACGTGCGCTCCGCTGAGGTCGAGCAGGTGCTGGCGCTTTCCTCCGAGGTCGGCGCCGGACCGTCGAAGATCTTCGGCCAGTTCGACAACGCAGACATCAAGCTGCCCAACGTCACCGACGACGAGGGGCAGTCGGTGCAGCTCACCCACGGCAACTGGACCCGCATGCTGGACAGCAAGAACCGCGAGGTGCGCAAAGGCGCCTACGAGGCCATGTTCGGCTGGTTCGGCAGCTGGCGCAACACGTTGTCGGCCACCTACGCCGCCCAGGTGACGCTGGACATCTTCCGCACCCGCGTGCGCGGTTACGCAAGCTGCCTCGAGCGGGCGCTTTCCGGCATCAACGTGCCGGTCTCCGTCTACGACAACCTGATCGCCACCGTGCACGCCAACCTGCCGACCTTGAACCGCTACCTCGAGCTGCGCAAGCGCGTGCTCGGCGTAGACGAGCTCCAGTGGTACGACCTCTACGTGCCGCTGGTCGATGGTGTGGAAAGCAACATCTCCTATGCCGACGCGAAGGAGACCGTGCTGGCCGCCCTGGCTCCGCTCGGTAACGAGTACGTGAGCATCCTGCGCGAGGGCTTCAACAACCGCTGGGTCGACGTGGTGGAGAACAAAGGCAAGCGCTCGGGCGCGTACAGCTCGGGCACCTGGGGCACCAACCCGTTCATCCTCATGAACTGGCAGGACAACCTCGACTCCATGTTCACGCTCGCCCACGAGGCCGGGCACTCGATGCACTCGTGGTACTCGAAGCACACTCAGCCCTACACGTACAGCGGCTACACGCTGTTCGTCGCCGAGATCGCCTCGACCACCAACGAGCAGCTGCTGGCGCACTACCTGCTCCAGCGCACCACCGACCCCAGGATGCGGCTGTACATCATCAACAAGATGATGGAGTCCATCCGCACCACGCTTATCCGGCAGACGCTGTTTGCCGAGTTCGAGCGCGAGGCGCACGCCAGGGCCGAGGCGGGCATCCCGCTCACGCCCGACGTGCTGTGCGACATCCACCGGGGGCTCAACGAGAAGTACTACGGCGGCGTGTGCAAGATCGACTCGCTCATCGGCATCGAGTGGGCGCGCATCCCGCACTTCTACCGGCCGTTCTACGTCTACCAGTACGCCACCGGCATAAGCGCCGCCTGCTCGCTGGCCAGGCAGATCCTCGCCGAGGGCCAGCCGGCGGTGGATCGCTACATCAACAACTTCCTGAAGGCCGGCTCGTCGGACTACAGCATCGAGATCATGAAGAGGGCTGGTGTGGACCTGTCCACGCCGGCGCCGATTCAGGCTGCCTTCGATGCGTTCGCCGAGTACGTGCGGCTCTTCGAGGAGGAGTACGCGCGGCTGTGACCGGTACCTGAGCTTGGACCCCGAGCGAGCTTAACGCTCGGAGCCGGAGCCTGGAGCCCGTTTGCACAGCCGCCTCCGGGGGGCGGCCGGACTGTCGACCCGATCGGGTGGGCATGCCCGGTCGCCTTCCCGGGCGTGTTGATCTTGATTGCGGCGTGGTTCGCCAATAAGCCATAGGAGTGGCTCACACATGAGCACAACCGCAAAGAGGTCCCCGGCGAAAAAGTCGCCCCGGAGGAAGCCCAACCGGGCTCCTGTTTTTACCCCCAAGACGTTCGGCCAGGCGCTCAAGGACGCCGAGAAGCTGCTCGCCCTCATCGACTCCGGCACCCTGACCGGCCGCCAGGTGCGGCTGCGCGTGGACAAGTTCATGGGCAGCTCGGATGCCGTGCGCGGCTTTTGCATCGTCCTTCTCACGGGCGACTACAAGGCCTCCGACAACCCGCCGGCGGCGATGGTTGCCAGCATGCGCGCGGGCTCGCCGGCCGTCTTCGAGGTGATGGCCAAGAACGTGGTCATGTCACCGACGATGGCCGTGACGCACCGCCGCAACCAGGACCAGGCCGCCGCAGCCGGCTCCGACCGCTCTACCGAGCGCGCCATCAAGCTGATCCATCTCATCGACAGCCCGGCCATGATCGAGCAGTTGAAGCAGATGCGGCTGGCTTTCCGGGGTGAGCAATCCGCTTACTCCGACTTCGTCAGCCGCTGGCACTATCGCGACGATGCCGACCAGGTCGCTGCCGGTTTGGGCGCGCTCGACGCGGCCCTCAAGACCGGGTGATCCAGGGTCGCGCCGCCGCCTGAAGCAACTTCCCGGAGAGGCGCCCGCGGTCAGCCCTCAGACCCGTCGACCGGACAGTGTGTCCGTCAGGGTCTTGCCGCGCCTTCTCTTTCGCGCCCGTTGGAAGCATCGACCGGCGCACTTCGACGCGGTTTCGACCGGGGCTGCTCTCGGGGCGAGGGCGCCGGTCGCTACCGCACATTTGCACGGTCAGACCGGGCACCGCGCCAGATCTCCTGCAGCGCCCGTGTCCCGGCCTGGCTCTTTCAGGAGGAGCCCATATATGGCAAACCATCTCAGCACCTTGATCCGGCGAGCCTGGCAAGCAATTGCCCATCCCCGGATCCGATTGCAAGCAGACTTCCCGTGGGGCTTCGGCACCATGGCGAAGTATTACCTGATCGCCAACTTCTACTACTTCCTGGGCAGCCTGGCGCCGCTCGCCGTCTTCATCGGGGCGCTGCCGTTGCTGCCGCGCTTCGCTCCGGAGTTCGCGCGCAACGTGGTGGCACCGCTCCTGGTGAACCACCAGCTGGGCGTGATCGTCGTCGTCAGCATCCTCTCGTTCCTCTGCGGCTTCGGGCTGGAGGTCTGGTACATCAACCGGGTCTTTCGCCGCAACGGGCTGTCGCTGCGCCAGTCGCTCGGGCTCACGCTCGAGCCGCTGGGTGGCGGTCTGCGCGGGCTGTGGGGAGCCACCTGGCGTGCGGCGTTGATGCTCGTCCTCGCGCTTGCGCTGGAGCAGTTGATCGGGCTTCTGCCGATCCCGGCCCACAACGATCCGACCGCGGAGTTCATGGCCTCGCTGTCCGGCCTCTCCTATTTCGGGATGGCGCTGCTTGCCGCAGTTGCTGCCCCGATCTTCGAGGAGCTGGTCTTCCGCGGCTTCCTCTTCAACATCTGCCGCACCACCTTCCGGCGCGGCCGCTGGTTGAAGCTGTTCCGCGGCAGCACGGCGATGGCCGACTTCGCCGCCGTCTTGGCGAGCGGCGCGGTCTTCGCGGCGTTCCACCTGAACCCCTGGGGCTTCCCGGCGCTGCTCGTTCTGGGCATGCTGCTGGCGGAGCTCTACCGGCGCACGGGGTCGCTTTACAGCAGCATGATCATGCACTGCCTCAACAACACGCTGGCCGTGATATTGACGTACCTGACCGCCACCCACCTGCACTAAATGCGGCTCAGACTGCCACGGGCAGGCTTGGTCGTATCGAGCGCAGCTCTCCGTGCCGCCTGGCACCGGGTTGTGGTTGACGGCTCAAGTCAGTCATGCGGCAGGCCTCGGGAGAGGCTAGTTCGATCCTCATTTTCAAGACGCCGAGATCCGAGCCATACGTGGCCGGGTCTGGGCGTCTTGAAAGTTTTTTTGTATTCGCCATATATTATAGCAAGTAATAGAAAGGCAGGGGCTCAAACCTTGCCGCCGGTGGCTAGCTAATTACGACCGAGGCGTTCTCGGAGGCGAAGCAGACCTGCTCTTCGAGGAACAGCATTTTCAGAAGATTGCGATAAAAGGAGTAGAGCGGGATCCGGCCGGCCAGCTGATCGCGCATGGCGTCGCGCAGAAGCTTGAATGAGCGATGCGACGGACCTGCCATGTGGTCGAGCTCCAGGTAATAGTTCCCCAGCGGCTGGAATTGAATCTCGAAGAGGCGGCCGTTCCACGCGATCACGCTTTTCAGCGCCTTCCAGCCGGTCTTTTTCATCTGCGACGGCGGGCAGGTCAGGTAGTCCTTGGTCTCGATAAATTCCAGAAAGCGATCGCAGCCGGATTGCCCGTTGACCGGCACGGCCAGATTCTCCAGCATCCCCATCCGCACGCAATCGCCCACGGTCAACTTCTCAAGCCTGGCATGCGTCTTCCAGCAGGTGGGCTCGTCCTCGCAGACGATCTTGATGCCGAAGATGTCCTTGACGTATTTGCTGTACTGGCGCAGGTGCTTGTCGCGCGCCACCAGCTCGTCGACGTGGAAAAGCTCGTCGGTGACCTTGTTCCACATCTCCTCTTCCGCCTTCACCCGGCTGGTCAGGCGGTTGACCCCGCTTTCCGGACGGCGGGGCGGAATGTACTCGACGAAGTTGGCGGAGAGCTTGAGCGGCATCCAGGCCCTGCCCTGTTGATAGCGGAAGTTGTCCAGAAGCGCGTTGCCGAGATCGATGTCCGTGGCCGAGAACAAGGTCTGGCGCGTGATCCTTTCCCTGATCAGAAATTGCCTCTCCTCGTCCCCCGGCAGAAGCCCGATGACGTTGCTGTGCAGCTCGAAGTCGCCGCCCAGGAGGATGGAGGCCAGGAGGTGGGAGAGAACGTGCAGGTGCCGCTCGCCGTCGAGGATGCTCGAGTGAAAGGCCTCGCGCACCGCGGCGATCTCCTGCCGTGACAGCTCGATTCTCACCGGTTGATCGGGAGCGGACTCCTGTTCAGCCTTCTTGTCGGCAAGATATGCGATGAACCGGTGGACGGCTGGATCCTGCATCGCCATCAGCAGCGGCGAGCCGGCGGTACGCTTATCAGATGTCTGCCCCGGCGACGTCATAGCACGTGTCCTATTGTAAAGCACTCCGGCAGCGAATGCGTGCCGGCAACCGGGCGGGCTCTTCACCCGGCGGGGCCGCACTACCTTAAAATGGAGGGGAGGCAACACGGCCGGCGCGGGCTCGATTGTCGGCTGCAGGCTAAACGTGATGGAAGACAAAGAAAACGCGGCGCCCTACCCCCACTGCTGCCATGCTGGCTTCGCGCAGGCGGAAGCAATTGCCGGTCCGCCGGGCGCGGGCCGGTACACGTGTCCGATGCACCCGGAGGCGCGCTCGCCGGCTCCGGGCGCTTGCCCGTTGTGCGGCATGGCCCTGGAGCCCGTCGAGCCGCAGGCCGCGGAGGAGGACGAGGAGAGCCCGGAGCTGCGGGAGATGACGAGGCGCTTCTGGACAGCGCTGGCCTTGTCAGCGCCGGTTGTCGCCCTTTCCATGTCGGGGATGTTGCCGGGCACATCGCTTTCCGCGCTCGTTCCTCCACGCGCGTCGGCATGGCTGCAGTTGTTGCTTGCCACGCCGGTTGTTGTCTATTGCGGTCTGCCGTTTTTTCAAAGAGGCCTGGCTTCGCTCAAAAGCGGCAGCATGAACATGTTTACCCTGATCGCCTCCGGCACGGGCATCGCCTACCTCTACAGCGTTATCGCCACCTTCTTGCCCTCCGCGGTGAGCGGCACCGCGTCCGGGGCCCCCGGATTCGGCGATGTCTACTTCGAGACCGCCGCCGTGATAACGACCCTGGCTCTGCTCGGTCAGGTGCTCGAGTTGCGCGCTCGCGCGGAGACCGGTCGGGCAATAAAGGGCCTGCTCCAGCTGGCGCCCCGGACGGCCCGCCGAATCGAGGCGGATGGCTCCGAGGGCGACGTGGATCTGCAGCTGGTCGTCCCTGGAGATCGGCTCAGGGTGCGACCGGGCGAGCGGGTGCCGGTGGACGGGATCGTCGTCGAGGGCACAAGCGGCGTCGACGAGTCCATGCTCACCGGCGAGCCGATGCCGGTGGCAAAGCAAGCGGGCGCGGCGGTGGTGGCCGGGACCATGAATGGCACGGGAACGCTGGTGATAAGGGCCAAGAGGGTTGGCAAGGACACGGTGCTGGCCCGCATCGTGGAGCTGGTGGGGCAGGCGCAGCGCAGCCGGGCGCCCGTCCAGCGCCTGGCGGACAGGGTAGCGGCCCTGTTCGTTCCGGCGGTGATGGTGGCGGCGGCGGTGACGTTTCTTGTCTGGCTGTTCTTCGGTCCGGCTCCGGCGTTCGATCATGCGGTATCGAATGCGGTGGCGGTCCTGATTATCGCCTGCCCCTGCGCGCTCGGGCTGGCGACGCCGATGTCGGTGAAGGTGGCGGCCGGACGCGGCGCTGCGGCCGGGGTGCTGGTAAGGGATGCAGGAGCGCTGGAGGCCTTGCAGAAGGCGGACATTGTCGCCGTGGACAAGACCGGCACGCTGACCGAGGGCAGACCGGAGGTAATCTCGATCGAATGCGGCGAGGTGACGGACGAACGCGAGGCGTTGAGACTTGCTGCCAGCCTGGAACGCCCGAGCGAGCACCCGCTGGCCGGCGCCATCGTCCGCGCCGCCGAGGATAGCGGCATCGAGCCTGGCGCGGTTTCCGGTTTCGAGTCGATCCCCGGTAAAGGGGTGGTGGGGCTGGTGGAGGGAACGTCCGTGGCCGTGGGCAGCCGCGCGCTTATCGAACTGTCCGGGGCAACGCCTGACGATCGCCTGCTGACCGAGGCGGACAAACTCAGCGCCGACGGGCAGACAACCGTTTTCGTGGCAGCGGGCGGGCGAATGCTGGCCGTCCTGGGCGTCGCCGATCCGATCAAAGCCTCCACGTTCGAGGCTGTCGAAGAGCTGGCCAGGATGCGGGCCCAGCTGGTCATGCTCACCGGCGACGACCGGCGGACGGCCGAGACGGTGGCGCGCAAGCTCGGAATTGCCCGCGTGGAAGCCGGGCTTTCACCGGCTCAGAAGGCAGCGGCGATAAGCCGGCTCCAGGCCGGGGGCCACGTGGTGGCGATGGCCGGGGACGGCGTCAACGACGCCGTGGCGCTGGCGGCGGCGCAGGTAGGCATTGCCATGTCCTCGGGCGCGGACGTGGCCGTGGAAAGCGCCGGGATCACCCTCATGAGAGGCGATCTAAGGGGGATCGTGCGGGCGATCAAATTGAGCCGCCATACGATGACCAATATCAAGCAAAACCTGTTTTTTGCCTTCGCCTACAATGTGGCAGGGATTGCAATTGCTGCCGGCGCTCTTTATCCGGTCTGCGGCTTGCTGCTCAACCCGATGATCGCCAGCGCGGCGATGACCTTGAGCTCGCTGTCCGTCATCGCCAACTCGCTGCGCCTCCGGCAAGCAGACATATCCTGATCGTCACGGGCGGAGCACGCGGGCGAGGACGCGCATCGTCTCGCCGACGGCCATGGCGTCGGCGACGCAGCCTTGCGGGGCGTGGGGGCTGTCCCCGTCGAAGATCTCCGAGATCGAGCCCAGGCATGCTTCGTTCATCAGGTGGTTCAACAGCGGCTGCAGGAGGATGCGAACTTTTGCCTGTGTCTCGGGCAGCGGGCCGTGCACGTTCATCAGGGCGTCGCAATACGGACCGAGCAGCCAGGGGAAGACGCAGCCCTGGTGGCAGGAGAGGTCGCGATGGTACTGGTCCGCGCGGCTGAAGCCACAGCCGTACCTTCCCTGGTAGGAAGGGTCGGTGGGAGACAGGCTGCGCAGTCCGACCGGGGTCAGCAGCTCCTGGTCGATCAGGGTCAGGATGGCCTTTTCCTGCATGGCGCTGAAAGCGCGGAAGGGCAGGGAGACGGCGAAGAGCTGATTGGGCCGCACCGAGTCGTCGGGCTCGCGCGAGGCCCGGTATTGTGGCTCGATCACATCAAACAGGCACTGGCGATCGTTGTTCCAGAACTTCTGCATGGACTTCTGCGTGAGCGCGGAAAGCTCGCGGAACTGCCCGGCGTCTTCGCCCAGCTCGCCGCAGAAGTAACAGAGAGTCTCGAGCAGGTTGTACCAGAGGGCGCAGATCTCCACGGGCTTGCCGGCGCGGGGCGTAATCGGGATCCCGGCCACCGCCATATCCATCCAGGTGTGCTCTCTGCTGGTCGAGGACAGGCGAATCAGCCCGTCGGCTGAGTCCATGGTGATACCGGCGGTGGTGCCCTCGATGTAGTGCTCGGCAGCGCGCCTTAGCATGGGCAGCTGCTCCTCGATGAGCCGGCGATCCTTACTCGCCCGGTAATAATGATAAAGGGCCCACGCCCACCAGAGCGTCGTGTCGGCTGCCGAGTAATCGGGCTCCCCGCTTGCGTCCGAGTATCTGTTGGGCATGACGCCCGAGACGACGAGCCGCGAGAAGGTGGAGAGAATCTCCTTCGCTTCCGCGAAGCGCCGTGTGGCGAGCGTCAGCCCGGGCAGGGCGATCATCGCCGCCCGCCCGGCGTCGACGAACCAGGGATAGCCGGCCATTACGCTCAAGCCTGCCTGGCCGGCTACCGAGCGCGGTACCAGGAACTGATCGCAGGCCAGGACGAGCAGGTCTGTCTCCGGGCTGCGGGGCAGGTTGGCGGTGGACAGCAGATGGGACTGGCGGGACAGGCTCTCATCGATGGGTCGCTGGGAAAGCGTCTCGCATGCCTCGTGATCGAGGCATGCACTCAGGCAGAATTCACGGGATGGCTCGAGGGTGGCGCTTGCTATGCCGACCAAAAGGAGATCCTCTTGATCGGGCAACCCGCGGCGCATCTCCTCGGGCCAGTGGTATCCCCACCACCATTGCGACTGGCCCTCATACGAGCCGTCAGACCAGGACAGATGGAGGCGGTGCGAGGAGCTGTCCAGGATTATCGTCGAGCTGTTTTCGCCGACCTGCTGCGCATAGGCGTTGCCAGCGGAGCCGGCAATCTGGTTGTGGAAATGGCGGAAGCCGGCCAGAATGCTGAGCTTGAGCGTGGCCTTGCCGGGCGGGCTGTCGGCATCCGGCAACCAGTGGTAGGCGAGGCGCACCGCGTTTTTCTCCCGCGAGAGACAGATCTGCTTGATCAGGTAGTTTCCGTCCAGGTTGAAGACCCAGGTGGGCGCCGGCACGATGGTGAAGGACTCGATGTACTTGTATCCGGTTGGCGATACCACACCGGAAGCCCAGTGATTGGTGGACAGATTGAAGTCGCGCCCGTCGACTGCCAGAACCTCCCGCACGCGCGAAAGAATAATGTGGCGTTGCGCCGGCGGATTCAAGGCCGCCACCAGAAGCCCGTGATAGCGCCTGGTGTGGGCGCCGCAGATGGTGCCCATCGAGTAGCCGCCGAGCCCGTTGGTGAGGAGCCATTCCCGGTGGTCGGGCTGATCTCGCGTTGGATACCAGACGGCGACCTCGTAGTCG
This sequence comes from Pseudomonadota bacterium, assembly GCA_021325555.1. Lineage (GTDB taxonomy): Bacteria > Cyanobacteriota > Vampirovibrionia > Obscuribacterales > Obscuribacteraceae > JAJPGY01. The sequence goes on from JAJPGY010000012.1 coordinate 214,542, forward strand.
AGGTTCTTGTGCCGTGACTTTAGCCAGCTCGGTAGCCCGAAGGTCATCCAGAATCCTGCCAATTCGCATTGGCCTTCCATACTAGCTCAATTTACCCGGTGCGGCCGTGCAAGCGCCCCTTTGCCCGGGCGCCCGCACGCTCAAGAGAGCGTCGCGCGGAAGGGGCATTATACTTGCAGTAAGACGCGGGTGCCGGAGGTAGAACCCGGTCGAGGTTCAGCCATTGAGCGCTCAGGAAAATCAGCCGGAGACCACATTCTGGGAGACGTACCACCAGGCGGGCGCAGAGTCTCTGGCGGCCGAAAAATATGCCGACGCGGAGCTGCTCTTCAGCGCGGCCGTAAAGGAAGCTGAGAAGTTCGGCCAGCAGGACGAAAGATTGCTGGGCAGCCTGCGCGGGCTGGCGGAGGCTCTGGAGAAGCAGCGCCGGTACGAAGGCTCGCTCGAGCAGCTCAATCGCGCGCTGGCGGTTCTGGAGGGGCGGGTCGGTCACAAGAGCCCGGAGCTGGCCGGGCTGGTTCTCAAGATAGGCGAGCTTTATGAAGCGGCGGGCATGTCGACGGAGGCGATCCTCACCTACCGGCGCGTCTTGAAGCTGGCAGAGGCTAACTCCACGCCGATGCCGGAGGAGGAGCTGGTGGCCAGGGTGCGCCTGGCGGCGTTGTACCGGGCGCAGGCGAAGTACCGGGAGTGCGAGGAGCAGATCGAGAGGGCGCTCGACATAGCGGGCGGTGAGATGGACAAACAGTACCCGCTGGTTGCCAACATGCTGAACAGCGTGGCCAGGCTTTATGAGCTGGACAGGCGTTATGTGGAGGCCGCCGTGCTCTATCGGCGCGCGCTCGGCATCATCGAAAAGGCTTTGTCGCTCGAGCACCCTCTGCTTGCCGAGCAGATGTCCAATATCGCCCAGTGCTACGTTGCTCAGTCCAAGCTCGCTGACGCGGAGGCCTTGCTCTTGCGGGCGGCGGCGCTCAGGGAGAAGGCGGCCGGAGTAAACGCCCCCACGCTGGCGCCAATCCTGGCCCAGTTGGCCGCGGTTTTTAGCAAACAGGGCAAGCTTGCCGAGGCAGAGGCAGTCTACCGGCGGTCGCTGGAGATCATGCAGCGGGCTTGTGGTGAGGACAGTCTCGCCGCCGCATCGCTTCTGGGCGAGCTTGCCGAGGTGTGCGTCGCGCAGGGACGCAGGCAGGAGGCGGAGCAGCTCTTGCGCAGATCGCTCGAGGGGCTGGAGAAGAGCCTGGGGCTCAACCACGTCAACCTCTGCCCGATCCTCTCCCGTCTGGGGCGGGTCTGCCTGGCAGAGGGGGAGCTCTTCGAGGCGGAAACCTGTTTTCGCCGTCACGTGGAGATAACCGAGGACAACCTGGGCAGCGAGCACCGCTCTCTTCTGGATGGGCTTACCGGACTGCGGGATCTGTATCTCCGGCAGAACCGATATATGGAGGTCGAGCCGATTGTCTTGCGGATCGTGGCCGTCTCTTACACCAACCTGGGACCGGAAGATCCGCGGGTGGCCGGCAGCCTCGTCGATCTGGGCAGGGTGTACTGCGAGATCGGCAAGGCGCGGGAAGCCGAGCCGCTCTATCTGAGAGCGCTGGGGATTCTCGAGCATTCCGTGGGCGCTGACGCGCCGGAGTTCATGGAGACTCAAGCCGGCTACGACGCGCTTCGCGCCAGGCTGGCCGAGTTGGACAAGAAGAAGGGCTGGCGCCGCTTTCTTCCCTGGTAACCGCGGTCGTCCCTGTTCTATACTGTCTAATATCGTAGCGCTACAAAAGCGAAAATCGGGCTGGAACCCTTGAAACTGCGGGGACAGACCGGATCCCACCGGGTAAGGGTGGAATTCGGCCTGCCCTCCAGCTTCCTCGAGTTCACTTGAACAGCCGATCCTCAGTGCGCGCGACCGGAGACCTTAATCGCGGACACCGGCACCCAGTCCTCTGTCTCCTTGGAGTACATGTAGCGCACCCCGTTGAATTCGAGACGGAAGAGGAAGCCGAGGTATTGTGCCGCGCGACCACAAGCGTGGAAACGGTCGCGATAGAGATCGTAGATGTCAGCCGGCTGGCAGACGAGCGGGTCGATCCTGAGCCGGAGGACGATCACCCCGGGGTCCGACGAACCCTCGCCGCGCCCATCGACGATGAGCTCCGAGCCCTTGATCGCGTAGTTGATGCGGTCGTGGATTGAGCCCTTCCATAGATGGACCTTGCGCTGCTTGCGGAGCTTCTGCAGCTCCTTGAGCGGCGCCGGACGCACCCTGGTCTCGTCGCCGACGGCCTTGTCAGCGATGACCACGATCGCCCAGGCCGCGTCGCCGAAGTCAGGACGCCGGAAAGCACCGGCGGCAAGAGCCTGGCGGGAGCGGTGCAGGGCGATGCAGCGGCAGACCTCGCGAACGGTATCGCGGCTGAAACCCTTGCGGGTCATGTAGTCGCGGGCCCAGCGAGCGCCGGTGATGTTGTGGTTCTTCTCGCCCTCGGCGCTGCCGTTGTCGTGCAGGAACAGCGCTGCCGGGATGATCACCTTCTTGGTCCTCTCGTCGAGGGCGCCGGGAAGGCGGGCATCGATTTCGTCGGTCAGGGCCATGCCGACATCTCTCACCTGAAAGGCATGGCGCCGGTCGTGGAAGGTCTGGTCGCTGCGCGCCTTGTCTCCGGCGTCGTAGCGGGCGAGAACTTCGCGATCGGCGTACATGGCCTCGACGAGCCGCACCTCGTTGTGCAGCCCTTGATTGGAATCGAGCATGTAATACACTCCTTCTGTAAACGCAGTGGCACGCAGCAACGCCCGCCTGGGCCTGGCGCTGCTGGTGACTGGCAAAATGACTTCCCCTATCGGGGTCCAAATTTCACCGCTTCTTCTTTATCTGAAGACAGAAACCGGAAATCGTTAATGAGAGCGAACTTACGGGTTTCTTTGCTGTGTGTTCTTCTGAGATGCCGAAGGAAGAGATGTACCTGCACCCTAACAAAGCGGTCTTGCCAACTCAAGATCCGGGCGAAAACAGATCCCCTCTTGGCAATCTCGCGTTACAAACCGGACGGCGGCGTCCCCCGAAAGCCCTGTGCGGCAAGAACTAATCTGCCTTTCGCTGGTCTGGCGTGAAGAGCATCTGATGAAGGCGATAATTTGCATCTGGTGATTTGAGGCGGGATTTTAGGGGCAAGCGTGCTCAAACCATTCGGTCCGCCGCTGCCGCTTTTACAGTTGCGCGAAGCAGAAAATGGTGAGGCGGAGCCTGCCGCGGAGCGAGCGAGCGTAGCTTTACTGGATTGATCGCAGGTCCGGTGCTGCCCCTGGCGAAACCATCCCTGGTTTCTCTCACTTGAGTCCCTGCGATGAGACACGCCGATCTCTCAGCTCAAGCAACTTTACCTGGGTCTCTCGCGGGTGTCAGCCGGGAAACTACGTAGCCGCGTCCTCGCTCTCCTCGACCGCCTCGAGCTGCTCGCCGGGGCCCTCCTGGCCGATCTGGGCGCGCAGGTGCTCGATCAGCTTTTCCGCCTGGCTGCGCCCGAGCACGTCCCAGTGGGGAACGCCGAAGGTCTTTTGCGAATACTGGTCTGCCTGCTCGTCGCTCCAGCCGACCAGGTCGAGCGCTTTCCCAAGCACGGTTATGTAGTTCTGGTCGGTGACCTCCGGGATGTCCGGCGCCCGGTCGGGCTGCTGAGAGACCGTCGGTGCCGGCGTGTGCGCGGGTCCGATGGAGATCTCCTGGGGTGGGTGCTCCTTGGGCTGGGGGACGAACTCCTCGCGCAACGGTTGCCAGGGTGTCGGCCGGTCGACCTGCAGGTCCTGCTTGAAGCTCATCGAGATGACCAGATGCCTGAGCTCGTCAATCTGTTTGGACAGCTCGATGAAACGCCGCTCGCAGAAGTTGCGGAAGCCTATGAGCGATTCCATGAGGACCTCGGGATTGCCGGGCGGAGGCGGCAGACCAATCAGCTTGGGCGTGATCAGCCCTTCGGCCTCGAGTTGGGGGCGGATCTGCGAGGTGGGCCAGCCTTGCTCGACGAGCTCCTTTATGCGCTCGAGGATCGACAAATCTTCGGGCCGGTACTGCCTTTGCTGTCCCCTGCCCCGCTTGATCTCCAGCCCGAACATAAGCTCCCAGCGCCGAAGCTGGTGCACCGACAGGCCGAGCCTGGCGGCGACGCTGTTGATTGACATCAAATCCGTATGGGTCATGAACTTCTCCAGGAATGTTGGTCCTTTCCCCTAGTTTAATCGAAACGTAGCGCAGCTGAGCGAGGTTTGGAAAATTATCTGTATTTGAAAAAATGCGCCGCCTGACAATACAATTGATGTCTGGCGCCTCAGGCGCAGGGCTTTCGCCGGGAGGGACGAGTGTCTGACAATCCGCAAATGAGCAAAACGCGTCGTGCCATCGTCCTGGTGGTCGACGGATGTGGAATCGGCGCCGCCCCGGATGCGGCGGCCTTCGGCGACAGCGCCGACTGCAACACGCTGGCCAACACCGCGCGCGCAACGGGCGGGCTGTCACTGCCGAACCTGGCCAGGTTGGGGCTGGGCAACATCGCGACGATCGAAGGTGTCCGGCCGGCCGACAGACCGATCGGGTTCTACGGCAAGCTGAAGGAGCGCTCCAACGGCAAGGACACGCAGACAGGACACTGGGAGATGATGGGTGTTATCAGCGAAACCGCGTTTCCCCTTTATCCGGACGGCTTTCCGCCGGAGATCATCGAGCGCTTCATTGCGGAGACTGGCTGCCGGGGCATCCTCTGCAACAAGCCGGCCTCGGGGACGGCGGTGCTCGAGGAGCTGGGCCAGGAGCACCAGAAAACTGGCTATCCGATTGTCTACACGAGCGGGGACAGCGTGTTCCAGGTGGCATGCCACGTCGAGACCGTGCCGCTGGCCACGCAGTACAGGTGGTGTGAGATTGCCCGTGAAATCCTGCAGGGCAAGCACCGGGTGGGACGGGTGATCTGCAGGCCCTTTGCCGGCGAGCGGGGGCACTACTACCGGCTCGGCGGCGACCGCCGGGACTATGCCGTTCCGCCCCCGGCGGCGACGCTGCTGGATCGGCTGCGGGCAGCGGGACTGGGCGTTCTGGGCGTCGGCAAGATCGAGGACATCTTCGTCAAGCAGGGCATCAGCCACGCCAAGCACACCGGCACCAACCGGGAAGGGCTCGAGCTGACGCTTCAGTCCATTTGCGGGCAGCTGCCGCTGGATCCCCTGGCGGTCGATGCCGGGGCGCCGGAGACCGTGCAATTCATCTTCACGAACCTGGTCGACACCGACATGGTCTTCGGGCACCGCCGCAACGCGGGCGGCTATGCCGGGGCCCTGGTGGAGATAGACGAGTGGCTGGGCAGGATCATTGAGGCAATGCGGGACGAGGATATCCTCGTGATCTGCTCTGATCACGGCAACGATCCCACGGCTGCCGGTACGGACCATACCCGGGAGTACGTGCCGATTCTCGGCTACTCGCCGGCTTTGTCCGGGGTGGAAGCATCAAGGCGGGCGCTGGGGATCAGAGACGGATTCGTCGACGTGGCGGCCAGCCTGGCCGCCTGGTTCGGGCTTCCGTGGACTGGTCCGGGCGTCTCCTTCATCCCCGAGCTTTCGAGGGTCAACTGAAATGGCATTCACGGCAGTCAGTCTCAAAGGCGCCCGGCGCATCGATTACTCCGGCGGCGCCGACGGCTTTGAGCGTTTTGATTCGTTTGGCGACAGGGTCGTCAACCTGTTGAGGACCAGCACGGGGTCGAAGGTCCTGGTGGTCATCGACGGCGGCTTTGGCTTTGCGAATGCCGCACCGCATGTGGTGCGCGATCACCTCAACCTGACCGGCGGCAACCCGCTGGTCGGACCCAACGACTCTTGCGGAGAGCGCTTCCCGTCGGTCAACGATATCTACGTGACGGATCTTGTGCGGTCACTGCCGACGGGCGTCGCTGCCGGGCTCAAGCCTGGCGTTGTGCCTTCGGACAAAGAGCTGGAGTTCATAAGGGAAATGGGCGCCGACTTCTGCTGCTACAATCTGGTGCCGACCATGATCGTGGCAGCCCACGCTGGCTGGCGTGTTCTGGGGATAGTGGTGCCTGAGGGCGAGCGGCTGGATGCCTCGGTGCTCGCCGTGCTCAACGATGCCGGGGGTAAGTAATTGTGGTTGAGACGTTGGTCAAGTCCGCGAACCAGGCTGTTGAATTCTTGAAACAGGTGTCCAGGCCGGTGCCCGATGCGGCGATCGTGCTGGGCTCCGGCGTGAAGGTGTTGGAGGACTTGCCCGGCGAGCAGTCCTTCTCATACGAGCAGATCTTCGGCATCTCCCCGACGATTGTCGGGCACGCGGGCTCGCTCACTTTCGGTCGTGTGGACGGCAAGCTGGTGGCCGTGCTGCGCGGGCGGTTCCACCTGTATGAAGGGCACGACTGGGAGGTGGTCACGCTGCCGGCTCGTGTCCTGGTCGAATGGGGCGTCCGGCACCTCTACCTGACCAACGCCGCCGGCGGGCTCAACAAGGATTATCGGGTGGGAGATCTCATGCTGCTGGACGGCTATCGCGATCACCTGAGCCCGCACTGGAAGCAGACCGGCCTTTTGCCGGCGGTGATGGCGCCTGCCCATCCCTGCGCCAACGAGCTCAGCGAGCACGTCTGGCGAGTCGGGCAGCAACTCTCCGGCAGCGATCCCGAGTTTCGCCCACTGCAAAGGGGTGTGTATGCTGCGCTTCTCGGGCCCAGCTACGAGACGCTGGCTGAGATAGAGATGCTTCGTCGCTTGCAGGCCGACGCCGTGGGAATGTCCACCGTCCCCGAGCTCAAGACGGCGGCCGGCAGCGGTACGCTGGCAGCAGCCATTTCGGTGATTACCAACGTCTGGAGCGACGACGCGCCGATTGACGGGCACGAAGAGGTGCTGAAGGCCGCGAAGGCTGCCTCAGAACGGCTGGACAGGCTCTTTCGCGCAGCCATCGCTGCCAGCGCCTGAGCCCGGGAGAGGGCTCTGGAGCCTGCCTGGCGTCTGGCCTCAGTGGTGCCTGAAGCCACCGCGCCCGATCAAGAAGGGCAGCGAGAAAAGCAGCGAGCCCATGCCCATGCGCAGCATGTTTCCGCCGTAGCCGCCATAACCGCCGTAACCCAGGCCGCCATAAAAGGGCATGCCGCCGTAGCCGCCATAACCGCCGATCATGTAAGGCAGGGAGCCGAGCATGCCGGTCAGAGCGTTGCGGAAAGGATGAGCGCCGAAGCCGTTGCAGCCGTAGCCGCCATAGTATCCGCCGCCGCCCATTCCGTAATAGGGCTGGTTCCACTGGTTGCCGTAGATCTGGGGTCCGAAGCCGTTGCCGTAATAGGGCTGGTTCCACTGGTTGCCGTAAATCTGCTGGGCAAGCGGATCGCCAAATGGCTGTTGATTCCATGGACCACCGTAAAACTGCGGGGCCATGTTGCCATACAACTGGGGCGCCATGCCCTGCCAGCCGGCACCATACATCTGGTACGGGCGCGAATGGCCGCAGCTCGAGCAGGCTTTCACCATGTCGCCGCCGCTGTAGGCGTCGTCATAGAGTTGTGTTGACGCCAGCCTCTCCCCGCGTCCCGCCGTGTTGGAGTCGCCGGTCTCCAGGTTGCTCAGCCCGCGCGCACCGGGCGCTGCGGGTTGCCGCTCCGAAAAATAAAGTTCGCTGGCGCTGGCCATCTTTAGAATCCTCCACGCGTGCTGCTTTTGTGGGTAGCAACAGCAGTGCCGACCTATCGAGTCCAGCCCAATTTGCCCGCAGCTTATGCCAGGCGGTCTCCGGCGTCAATGGGAGAACTACGCTTGCTCGCAAGCCCGGTCTCGGTATCCGGTCTGCATGGGCACAGCAAACGGAGCAGGGCCGGGCAGAACAGCGGCTTGTTCAGACTGATGCGCTCCTCGTACGTGCATTATTGTCAAGGAGGGGGGCTCGCACACCGGGACGGTTAATCTCAGCTGCAAGTGGGGTTCACGGCCTCGGGCCCATGGCCGGGTGATTAAACTGTAACGTCGGCAGCCGGGCCACGAAAGAGCTGGTGCTCGGAAGCCGCATCGGGAGCTGCTTTCGATAGGGGAGCCGGGAAGCGGGCTAACGCCGCCGTTATAACTTAATAACGTGGCCCTAAGGCTCCCCGGAGAGAGGGCGAATGCAGAGATTCGTAAATCTGACCGTAATTTGGACAGCGAGAACCCTTCGGCAATCGCTGCATTACCGGAGACGCTCCGCAACCCTCTTTGGTTCTCAATCAATCTGAAACACCAGGGCGTTTCGAGGAATTCGCATGGCTCCTCCCCTGGATATTCCTTCTTGCCTGTTCGGACAGCGCATACAAGGTGGTGCTCAGCTGGTTTGCATTGAAACGATTTCGGCGAAACCTTTGACGCCGCATGAGGTGACGGGAATGAGCGGTTTG
>JAJPGY010000040.1 GCA_021325555.1 Pseudomonadota bacterium
TGCGTGATGAACACGCTGCCGTTGGGAGCGCTCGCCTCCAGCGTCGCAGACGCGCTCGCCGGGGACCCTGCCACGAGACTCGTGAACATCGGCAGGCTCGCCGTGCCAATGCTGCCGGTGCCCGCCGTCAGATTCAATACATTGCCGTTGCTGACCAACAGCGTGTTGCCCGACGTCGTCTGGCTGATCGAGCCCGCCGCGTTCAGGGTCAGATTTGCCCCGGCCGCTCCCGTGGTAGTTACCGTGGCGCCGCTGCTCAGCCGAATGTTGCCCGAGCCGGTCGCGGTCACAGCAAACCCGACGGCTCCCGCCGCCGACGACTTGCCCTGCAAGTTCACATTGACCGGCGAGGCAACTCCGACATTGCCGCCCGCATTGGCGGTCAGCGTTACAGTGCCGGTCGCGCTCGTGACTGTGACCACGGAGCCATCATCGATGTTGCCGCCGGCGGTGAGCACCATGTTTGGCGCGCTCAAGGTCGGGTTCGCAGGCGACGAGGTCTGATCGATATTGCTGGTGTTGCCCGTGGCGTTGAGCGTCAACAGACCGGTGTTGGTGCTCACGACAATCGCGTTGGCGTTAGCCAGCGTGATCGACCCGGTGGTCAGCACGTTGAATTGGCCTTGCGCGGTGCCGGTCAAGCCGGTGCCGGCCGTCGAATTGCCGACGAAGGTAAGTGCGCCAGCGTTGCCACTGAGCGTATTCCCGGCGAGGAACACGTTGCCCGGCGCATTGACGTTCAAGCTGACAGGCGTGCTGGCCAGACCGCTATTGAGTCCGATTCTGGCTGTGGAGCCGCCGATATTGGCTCCCGATCCGGTTCCCGCCTGGAGGGTCACGTTCGGGCTGATGAGCGTGGTGCCGGCAGCCTGTTGCGAGATGCTGGCGTTCGTTCCGCTGGCAGTCAAGGTAATGCTGTTGTTGGACAACGTGGCTGCGGCGTTGCTGGTGATGGTCGCATTCGTCGAGAAGAGGATACTGCCGGACGACGTGAGCTGGAAGCCGGTGGTCGAATTCACGCCCGTGCCTGACGGGTTCGGATTGACCGTGCCCGTGCCGCCGTATGTGTTGACGAAGGTGATCGGGCTCATTGAATTAACGGTCACGTTGCCCGTGCCGAACGCGGAGAAGGCAATCGGGGTTGTCGGCCTGCTGGCGCTGCTCTGGACGGTAACAATAACGTCGCCAATTCCGCTGCTGGCAGAGCTGGTGGTCGCCTGCAGACCGATGCTGGGAGCAAACAATGTGGGGACGGTGGCGGCGTCGGACTGCTCGACGCTGCCCTGCGCCTGCCCGCCGTCAGAGGCTGCCAGGAAGATTCCACCTGGAGCCGTTATAGTTTGACTGCCTCCAATCGCTATCGGTCCCTGGCTCTTAAGCACAAACTGACCCGACGTCGAGTTGGAGGTCAACATCTCGAAACCGCCATGATCGGTCGCCACGTTGCCGTTGAAATTGCCCTGGATGAACACGGAGCCGCCGGCAGTCACCTTCAAAACGACAGGGTCGCCGCCAAAAGCGGTGCCGATGCCAAGGCTGCTCACTGCGTTGTTGCTGAACGTGCCTATGCCGGCACTGCCGGCCGTCAGCGTGACCACCGGCGCGATCAACGAGTTGGTGGAATTGACCGCTTGCTGGAAGAAACCGCCGGATGTGCCGCTGTTCAATGTGATGCCGGTGGGATCGGTGATGGTGGCCCCGGTCACGCCGCTCAGAGCAAAGGTCACTCGCCCCTGCGCCTGCAGCGTAAACCCGTCGTTGGAGGACGAGGCGCCGACGAACGTCACCGAGCTGCCCGTGGTCAAACTGGCGGTGCTCCCGGCTACCAGCCTGGTGCTGGTTAGAGCCACCGCACCGTTGGTGATGTTCACCGAGCCGGCGCCGCCCGTGCTCACGTTAAGCGCTGACGTAGACGTCCGGATGGCGGCTGCCGGCGTGCCGATATTGCCGGTGCCGCTCACCGCCGTCAGGCTGCCGGTAGTTATGGTTGTCGACGGGCCCTGCGTCAGGCTCCCTCCTCCAGCCATGTTTACGTTCACCACGCTCGAGGTGATGATTATAGGCAGCGGCCCCGGCAGTTGTTGGACAAGTCCGGACCCGATATTAGCGCCCAGAAAGACATTGTTGTCCTGAACGGCGTTTGTCGTCGTGAATCCCAGATTGCCGAGCGTCAGCGAGTTGACCGAGAAGTTGCCGTTGGCGCTTATGTTCAGCGTCCCGGTCGTGTAGATCTGCCGGAAATTGTTCGGGTTGGGCGTCACGGTGCCGCTCTGGAACACCGTCGGTTGCGTGCCCAGAGTCGTCGAGTTGATGTTCATGAACACCTGATTGGCGGCCGCCGACACTCCCGTGAAAGAGATGTTGCCGTTGGCAATTACGGCCTGCGTGCTCGGCCGGTCGCCGGCCAGGTTCACGTTTATCGGCGTCGACGGGATGAACTTCGTGAAGTTCGCGACCACGTTTACCGGTATGTTGAAAGCTGAGATCACCGGCGCCAGGTTGGTCGGGTTCAAGATGACCGAACCGCCGACCGCCACTCCGGCGCTGTTGGTTATCAGGCTGCCGCCGATGATCCCTGCCGCCTGCTCGTTTTTAATCTGCGTGGTCACGGCATTATTCGTGAGGTCAAGGCTGCTCAGTCCGGCCACCGTCCCTGCGCTTATCAAGACCTGCCCGTTGAGGGTTATCGCCCCGACGCTGCCGCCGTTGGTGTCGAAGGCAACTTTCGCATTCGGTCCGACGCTATATATATAGTTGGGCGGTTGTCCTGCAGCCCCGGTAATGCCTGCGGGCGCCACCAAGAGTTGCCCGCCTGCCCCCACCTGCGTCACCACCGAGCCCACGATCGTGCCGCCGCTGATGAACCTGTTAGACGGCCCGAGGAATATGCTCACCGTACCGCCTGACGAAAGCGACGTCAGTATTCTCGTTCCTGTCCCCAGCAGAATGCTGCCGCTGCTGCTGTTGGCATCCTGGATCGTTATGTTGCCGGCCGGTGCCAGGAGCAGCGTGCCCGGATTGCTCAAGCCCTGATTGGCTGTCGTTATCGTTCCGCCTGCCACCACAACGTTTATCGAGCCGTTGCCCGTGCCGGCCAACTGAATTCCCTGCAATGCGTTGGGATTTGTCTGACCGATAATCAACGAAGTGCTGTTGTTGATCGTGAAGTCGCTGCCCGCGGTCGATTCCAACAACGTCACCTGGCCGACGTTGTTCAGATTCACCAGACCGTTGCCGCCTGTATTAGCGTGCAACTGGTTGGTGGCGATGGTTCCGCCCACAAATACGGTGTTTATGGCGCTTCCCACGCTGCCGATATTGCCGGTGTTGCTGGTCAACGTGATGAGCGACGGGCTGCCACCGGTCGCCTGGATGGTGCCGCCGGTTTGCAGGATGTTCCCGTTGAGCGTCGTCTCCGACACGCTCTGCCCGGAGATGGTGCCCGCCGCCTGCGTGATGCTGCCCGTCCCGCCGGCTGTCAAGGCAACCGAGGCCGGCGTGCCGGTTCCGGCGACGGCGGCATTTACGACGATGTTGCCGTTGTTGGTGTTGCTGTTGCCGGCGCCGCCCGTATTGAGCGTAGAGATGCTGACCTGGCTTGCCGTGATGGCACCATTTACGGTAATGCTCGCTTGCACCGGATTCGCCGGGCTATTGCCGGTGGCGTTCACCGAGAATGTCCCTGCGGCGCTCGATGACTGCAGCGGCTGGCCGACTGTCAGGGCGACCGTGCTGTTCGTATCGACACCGATGTCGGTGACAAACACGTTGCCGGCAGGAGCGTTGGCAACCAGAGTCGCTGCCGAGCCAAGCCCGCTTGTCGCGCCGATCACAATCGGGTGGCCGCTGGTGCCGACGCCGTTGGTGCCGGCAACTGAAGTGAGACTGACAGACGGGCTGACGATCGTCGCGCTGCCGGTGACCGTCTGCGTGATGTCGCCCGTGCCGCCGGCGTTAAGGGTGACGCCTGTCGTACCGGTGAGAACGAAGCTGACGAGATTGATGTTGCCGTTGTTGAGCCCGTTGCTGCTGGATGTGTCCAGGGTGATCCCCGAGGCGATCACGTTGCCCGTGAGCGTGATACCTGCCGCGGTGCTGCCCGATCCGACATTGCCGCCGTTGTTGTTGAGGAAGAAGGTTCCGCCGACCGATGAGGTGTTGAGCGTCACCGTCCCGGCATCCACGTTTTGAATAAACGCATTGCCGCCGTTGCCGGCCGCCGTGACATTGGCCGTCAGGGTCTCGCCCGTTCCGCCGTTGGAAATCTGTATTGCGTTTGCCGGCGAAGTCCCTATGTTCCCGTTAAATGTGCTCAGATTAATCACCGGGCCGGAAACGAGGCCAAACGTCCCTTCCAATATATTTCCGTTGTTGCCCTGGACGGACAGATTGAAGCTGCTGGCTGCCCCCGCGCTGCTCGTATTGGTCAGGCTGACGCTGTCGCTTGCGGTGATGTCCTGAATGAACACAGAGTTGTCGGCAGTAGCCTGCAAATTAACATTACCGCCGCCGCCGCTCTGGATCGTGACAGCGCCGGCTCCCGTCCCGGTGCCGATGCTGCCTCCCACCGAAGCCAGCACAACGTTCGGGCTGGAGATGGCCGGAGCATTTGCTGCCGCCTGAACGATGTTGGCAATCACGTTCGCGCTGGAACTGGCCGTGATGTTCATGGACGTGCCGGCGACAAGCGGTTGCGTCAGGGTGTTATTCAGCACCAGATTGCCGGGCGTGGAATTGTTCTGATCCGTGGTGGTGAAATTCAGGAAAACATTGCCGCTTCCACTGCTGCTGTTGTTGGGCGCGTTCACAAACAGATTCACAGATTGATTCACATCCGCACTGGTTTGATTCGTAATCTGCAGCGCGTTAGCCGACGTCCCTATATTGCCGGTCGTCGCGGTAAGTGACATCACTGGGCTGGAAAGGCTGCCGTTGTTGTTTGTGTCTTCCGAAATGTTGGTCTGGGCGTTGATCGTTATGCTGCTGAAGCCGACCACCGGGTTGATAACCTGCACACCGCCCTGGGTCGTAGTCAGAACGAACTGTCCGCTGTTGGCGGGCGATCCGCTGCTGCCTGCTTGTGAAGCATCGAGGAGCACCGCCGCCGATCCGGAGACCGGATCAGTCGCCAGGCTGCTCAAGAAGACGTTGCCGGTTCCGGCCGCAGGCGATTCAGCGTCTGCCTGGAGATCTACTCCCTGGCTCGTGTTGCCGCTATTGACCACAATAGGATTGGCTTGCGAGCCGATGTTGCCATTATCAGTTGTGAACGAAATCGACGGACTGGATATCGCGGTGCTTCCAACCGTCGCCTGCGTTATGTTGTTATTCGAATCGAGTGAAAAAGACACCCCCGCGTTCAATGCCGTCGAATTCGTGTTAGCGAGGACGACGTTGACGTCGCTGTCGATTTGTATCACGCCGTTCGTCCCGCTGGGAGCGCTGGCAAACAGGCTGACCTGTCCCGAGTTGCTGTTAACTACGATTACCGTACCGCCAGTGTTACCGATGCCGCCCCCGCTGGACGTAAGCGAAATTGACGGGGCAGTGATCGTTGCGAAGCTGCTCGGGAACTGCGCCGCCTCGATGCTCCCGGCGGCAATCAGATTGAAGGAATTACCCGCCGTCGCCGCCACCTGCGACGTGTTGTCGAGCGTGACCGTCCCGGAGGTAGTGCTGTTGAGGAATATGTTGCCATTGCCTGCGGTGGCGGCCGGCGCCGAGGAAATCAGGTTGATGCCGCCGGCGGCGGCGTTCGTGATGACCAGGTTGTTGGTCAGGCCGGCAGCGCCGATGTTGCCGGTGTTGGCGGTAAGCGTGATATTCGGGCTGGACAGCGCGCCGCCCGCGCCTTGGAGAATGTTGGTCTGTGCCGTAAGCGTAATCGCGCTGTCCGCCGATCCCGTCGCCGTCACCTGTCCGGTCACCAGGATGCCGCCGCCGCTGTTCCCGCTGACCGTCGTCAATTGGAACAGGCCGTCACCGGAATGGGTGCCGTCTGCTTCCGATGCGTTCAGTCTTACAGCCGAGCCATTGCTCGGATCTAGATCGAAATCAGCCAGGAAGACGCTGCCCTGACCTGATGCCGTCGAAGTCGCCTTCGCCGACAACGACAGGGTCGTCAATCCGCTCGCCCCGCTGCTTACGACAAGCGCGTTGGTCACACCAAGGGTCGAGCCCGCCGCACCGATATTCCCTGCCGTCGACACCAGATTAATTGCCGGGCTGGCGATGGCTGTGCTGCCGGCAACAGCCTGCGTTACGTTGCCGGCGGCGGTCAGATTGAATGACGTGCCCGCTCTCAGAGAGGAGGATGCCGTGTTCTGCAACGTCAGCGTGCCGGTGTCGGTGCTGTTCACGAAGACGTTGCCGTTGCCCGCCGTGGTGCCTGCCGCCGAGGCAAACAGCGTAAGCGGGCTTGCCGAGCCATTGCCGACATTGATCGGACCGTTCAAGCCGCCGGTGCCGATATTGCCGGTCGTGGCGGTCAGCGAAACGATGGGCGCCGACAGGCTGCCTGCTCCGCTCGATATCTCCAGAATGCTCTTCTGAGCCGTCAGGCTGATCGCGTGGGTCGCGGTCGACGCGGCGCCTACCAGAATCCCGCCCTTCGTCGTCTTCACCTGCAGGATGCCGCCGCCGGCGCCGCCGCCGGCAGACGATGCGTTCAGCTTGACCGCGCTGCCGCCTGTTGGATCGTTGTCGGTGTCCGTGACGAACGCATTGCCCTTGCCGGCCGACGTGTCACGAGCGCTGACGGTCAGCGACGTCGACAGGAGGCTGTTGCCGCTGCTGATGAATATCGGGCTGCCCGATGACCCCACCGTACCCGCGGATATCGTGATCGACGGGCTGGCAATCGCGGTGCTGCCCGCCGCTGCCTGGTTTACAACCACGGTGCTGTCGGCGGTGGTCAGCGTAAACGTGGCGCCGGACGAAAGCGACGATGTCGCGGTGTTGGCGAGTGTCAACGAGCCGGTGGCGCTTATCGCGCCGGCAGCGACATTTACGTCCACATTGCCGACGCTGCTGCTCACATTCGATGGGGCGCTGGCGAACAGGGTGAGCGATCCGAAGGTGTCGCTGTCAAGCTGGATCGGCTGAACGAATCCAATGTTGCCGCCTGTGGATGTCAACGAGACAACTGGACTCTGAATCGACGTGTCTCCGCTGTTCGTCTGCTCGATGCTTCCAATCGATGTCAACACGATCTGCGTGCCCGCCACGATTGCCGCTTGCGCTCCGGTTTCGTTCAGCTTGACCGTTCCGCTCGTCGTGCTGTTGAGGAAGATGTTGCCGACACCGGAACCAAACCCGGTGGCCGTTCCATCCGGCGCGGAAGCGTTCAGGATTAACGTGCTGCCGGAGCCGTTGGATATGCCGATAGCATTGCCGGCGCCCGACGCCCCGATGTTGCCTCCGGTGGAGGTAAGGCTGATGGTCGGGCTGGAGAGGTTGCCGCTTGCGCCTTCAACCATGTTGGTGCCCACGGTCGCCGTCAGGGACACGGCAGCGCTGGTCATGCCGTTGACTTGAACGCCGCCGTTGGGCACGCTCAAGACGAACACGCCCGCCGAATTGCCCGACGTCCCGGAAGCCCTGGAGGGCTGGAGGACCAGAGCGGTACCGCTGCTGGTGTCGTTATCATTGTCGGTGATGAACACGGAACCGAACGCGGAGGTCGCCTGCGCTGTCAGCGTGGTGCTGAACGTTCCGCTGTTGCCGCTGCTTATCAAGATGTTGGCGCCCGATTGTCCGATAGCCCCGCCGGTCGAGGTCAACGAAATTGTCTGGCTTGATATGCTCGGTGCTCCGCCCACACCCTGCAGGATATTGCCGGCCGCGTTCAATGTAAAGGAAGTGCCGCCGCCAAGCGCCGTTGACAGCGTGTTCTGCAGCGTCAGGTCACCGGTCGTCAGGCTCTTGATGAACACCGCACCCACACCGGCGCCCTGGCTCGGCGCGGCGGCAAACAGGCTCACGGTTCCGTTGACGGCACCGAGCTTGTCGAGGTTATCTATCACAAGCGCATTCGTGAGCGAGCCGATGTTGCCGAGCGTCGAGATCACCGTGATGACCGGGCTCCGGATCGCCGAGCTGCCGTTGGCTGCTTGCGAGATGCTGCCCTGGGCGGTCAGGTTGAAAGATCCGAATGTGGCGCCCGTATTGTCGGTGCCCCCTGCAATTAGCGGACCCGTCAAGTTGTTGAGCGTCACTGTTCCGCTGCCCAGGCTGTTGACGTACACGCCTCCACTGCCGGTCGTCAGCGCCGGCGCCGTGGCAAAGAGGCTGATGCCGGAGCTTCCGTTGTTCACCTGCACGGCATTGCCGTTGCCGGCCGCGCCGACGTTGCCTGTGGTGGCGGTGAGCGAGACGCTCGGGCTAATCAATTCGCCGCCGAAACCCTGGAATATGTTGTTGTTAGCGCTGATCGTGATCGAGCCTGCTGCCGTAACCGTCGACTGCAGATCTACGCTTGCGCCGCCGGAATTGGTGACGTTCAAGACGAACCGCCCGTTGCCGGCCACCGCATGCGTGCTGCCTGCCTGTACGGTCTGGAGGAGAAGCGCCGCCTGATTGTTAGCGGGCCCGAGATCAGTATCGTCGGCATCCGTGATGTATATGTTGCCGCTGTTTACCGAACTGGAGGTTGCCGACGCGGCCAGTTGCACCTGCGCCGATCCAGGATTGAAGCTATTGACAAATATGGGGCCATTCCCGGTGCCGGTCGGCTGACCGATGTTGCCTTGTGTCGAGACAAGGGTGATTATCGGACTGGAAATCGCGGCGGAGCCTGCATCCGTCTGCGTGATGCTCCCCAGCGTCGACAGCGTAAACGAAGCACCGGCCTGCATCGGGGTAGCGGAGGCATTGTTCAGCGTGATTGTTCCGGTCGTGGTGCCCGATATGAAGACAGTGGCGTCCGCTCCCTCCGCAAATACGAGCAGGCTCAGATTGCCCGTAGATCCGTTATTGATCAACACCGGATTGTTGGCCGTGCCGATGTTGCCGGAAGTAACACCGGAAGACAAGAATATAGAGGCTGCGGAAAGCACGCCGCCGAGGCTGTCGGTTATGTTCCCTGTGTTGAAACTGCCCTCATTGCTCGTGTCTATCGTCAAGCTGGCGATTGAGCCGCTGGCAGCTGCTACATTGCCCTGAATGTCGATATCTTGACCTTCGCTCGCCAGGCTGAACGTCTTGCCGCCGCCGGCGCTGGATGCTCTCAGATCGACTGAGCCGTCGGCCAGCAAGAAGACGTTGCCTGCCGTGTTGGCCGAAACGGCAAACACGCCATTGCCGCCGCTCGTATCGATTTCGAACGACCCGGTGTCGTTGTTCGTGATGTTTCCGCTGCCGGACGCCAGCGTTACGGTTGCCCCGCTGGTCGCTACTCTGACTACGTTGGCGCCGGTTTCCTGAACCGAGCCGGAGCCGTTTGCCGTCAGCGTGACGCTGGTGGTCTGATTGAAGCTGCCGACGTTGCTGTTCAACGTAATGCCGCCGTTGCCAGCCGTGCTAACAAGGCTAATCGCCGTTCCGGTCACGTCATCGCCGCTGGTCGTGGCTATGGAGTTGTTGCTCCTCACCGAGAACGTACCGCCGGCGGTGGCAGTCCCCAGATTCAGCGCCGAGCCGCTGGTGTTGGTGACATAAACGTTGCCGGTGCCCGACGAGGAAGTGCTCGCGTTCAAAATACCGGCTGATACAAAGATGTTGTTGAGGTTGTTGTTGCCGGGAGCCCCGATGCTGCCGGTGCCGCTGCTCAGGGTCACGGTGTTTGTGGTGCCGCCAGTCGCCGTCAGCGTGCCGATTCCGGTACTTCTGGTTATGTTGCCGGTTCCGCCAGCCGTCAAGAAGATTTCTGACGTCGGAGTTCCAGAACCACCTGAGGTCACCGTCAGGTTGCCCTGTATATCGATTGACCCGTTGTTGCTGGTTGAAAGGGAGAAACTGCTGTTCGTCTGCGCGGCGGTTCCAGCGCTGGAACCGAGAAGGACCACGGACGTATTGCTCTGCACATTCACGTTATTGAAAGCGCTTGCCGTGAGCGCGGTCCCGGCAGAGGTTATACCCGATATCACAAATGGTGAGCTGCTCGTCGCTCCGAAGATGGAGCCGTTGTTGGACAGCAGGTTAATAACCGGCGAGCTGACCGTGAATCCGGATGCCTGCGTTATGTTGCCTGGGGTCCCTCCTGTGCCGCTCGTGGCGTTGACCTGCGTGCTGCCGGCTATATTGGCGTTGAGGTTGAGATTGCCCGCGGCCCCAGTTGCTCCCGGGCTTTGTCCGGCGTTGCCGATGCCGGCGGCGCCGCCGGCGGCTCCGCTTCCGCTCGTCAACGAAATGGTCGCGCCCGACAGGCCGCTGGCAACCGTCAGGTCGGCCCCGGCGCCTCCGTCCCCGCCATTCCCGACGCCGCCGTTGGCGCTGCCTCCGGCCCCGCCTGCCCCGCCGCTCCCGGCAGTAAGAGTCATGGTGCTGCCAGGACCCGCTGTCACACTTCCGCCCAGCGCGGACGTTATGTTGCCGCCGGCGCCTCCCGTCGCGCCATTGCCGTCCCCGCCATTGGTGCTACCACCGGCTCCGCCTGCGCCACCCGTTCCCGCCGTCAGGGTGACATTGCTGCTGGCTCCACCAGAGATGCTGCCCGACAGAATTATGTTGCCGCCAGCGCCTCCCGTCTCGCCATTCGCCGTCCCAAGGTTAAGTATGCCTCCCGCTCCGCCTGTCCCACCTGTTCCGGACGTCAGGGTGACATTGCTGCCAGCTCCTCCGGAGACGCTGCCCGACACGGTCAAGTTGCCGCCTGCGCCTCCGACCGCGCCGTCCCCGGTTGCGCCGTTGCCCATACCTCCAGCTCCCCCTACCCCGCCTGTTCCGGCCGTCAGGGTGACATTGCTGCCAGCACCTCCAGAGATGCTGCCCGACACGGTCAAGTCGCCGCCCGCGCCTCCAGCCCCGCCATCGCTGGTCCCGAGGTTGCCGTTACCGCCAGCTCCCCCTGCTCCACCCCTTCCGGCAGCAATCTGCACGCTTGCCGCACCGGTGATTGTTGCTGCGATTGTGATTCCACCGCCGGCTCCTCCGGACCCGCCGTTACCGGACCCTAACTGTAAGGACAGTCCCGCCCCGCCATCGCCCCCATTGCCGGTGCCGATGGTGACGGCGTTGCCGGTTATCGTGTTGTTGACGGTTATTGAGCCGGCATCGGATCCGTTATTGCCGGCAGATCCGGCTGCGCCGCCGGCGGTTGCCAGACCGATCGTAGTGCCTGCGAGCGGCCCCGCGACGACCAGATTGCCCGCGGTTGTCAAATTGAATGTCGAGTTGACGGTGCCGGAAGACGATGTATTGAGGGTAGTCGTGCCGGGGTTGCCCGTTCCGGGAGCGACGGTCTGCAGGTAGACGCTGCCTGTGCTGCCCGGGGTGGTGACGTTTGCCGACAGGGCGATGTTGCCGTTGGCCCCGTTGGGCCTGATCCATTCAAGAATCACTGGCGATGCCGCCGATGCCCCGATGTTGCCGCCGGCGGTCGTAAGCGTGATGATCGGGCTGTTGATCGAAGCCAGCGTCGTGCTCGTCTGCGTGATGTTGCCGTTGCCGTTTGCTGTCACTGTCACGTGCGAGGTGCCGGTGACCAGATTGCCCGACGAGTTGTTGAATGAAATCGAGCTGTTGCTGCTGGCGTTTGTCTGCAGCGCAACGGAGCCGCCATACACGGTGCCCAGACTCAACGAGCTGCCCGTAATTGAAATCACGCCGTCAGATGCCGTCAGGCTCGTGCTGACCCCGCCGCCGGAACCAGCCGCGCCGGTCCCCCCGGTTCCGCCCTGCCCGCCGCCGCCGCTGCTGTTGCTGCCGCCTGCGGCACCGCCATTGGCACCCGCCCCGCCGGACGTGCTCCCGCCGGGGTTGCCGTTGCCTGTTCCGCCGGCGCCCCCACCGATGCTCGTGCCAATGAAGCCGCCGCCGCCTGCTCCGTTATAAGGACTCGTGTTGCCGTCCCCGCCGCCACCGCCGGAAGCAAACACCGAGCTGAGGGGGCTGTTGACGTAGCCACCGCCGCCGCCGCCACCGGCGGCGCCGCCGAATCCAGCGGTTCCGCCGCCGCCGCCACCGCCGAAGCTGCCGCCGCCACCACCGCCATTGCCGGGAGCAGAGCCATTGCCGAGATGTCCGGCCCCGCCATCGCCGCCGGCTGCGGCAAACACGCGTCCCGAGACGGACACAGCCGCCGAGGTCGACGCGCTGGCGTTAAACGTCACAGCCCCCGCGGAGCCGCCGGCACCGCCACTACCGGCAGCGACGCCAGTTGCGCCGGCGCCGCCGCCGCCGCCACCGCCGCCACCGGAGCTATCCACGTCCCCCGCAACCGTAATGGCACCAGAGGTAGTGCTCAGCGATATGGTGCCGCCGCCGCCGCCGCCGCCGCCGTTGCCGCCGCTGCCGGACGCCGAACTGGCCCCCGCTCCACCTGCGCCGCCGCCGCCGAAGGCGAGCAGGTTGCCGGTGGTGATGCCCGTTCCGGCGGTAATCGAAATGTTGCCGGCGCTGCCGCCGTTGCCGTTGTTGACGCCGGGCAGGCCGCCAAGGCCGGCGGTGATGATGTCCTGGGTCGCCACACGGCCCAGGGTGGCCACCGTCACGCTGGCACCGGGATTGGTAAGAGTCTGCAGCGACAGGTTGCCGGTCTGCAGCGCGCCGCCGTCGAAGCTGCCGCTGGTGATGATGCCGGCGCTGTTGAGCTGCACCGGGTTGGCGGCCGTGGCGCCCGGCGTCGCATCCTTTATAAGGATGTTGCCGCCGCCGCCCGAGCCGCCCGATGTGTTGATGCCGCCTACGGTGACCGGCGATGAGCTGACGCTCTCGCCTATGATCGTCACGTTGCCGTTCTGTCCGCCGCCGTTGCCGCCGGTGGTCATCGTAAGGGTCGCCGGCAGCAGAACCTTGCCGCCGGTGCCGCCTCCGGCGACGCTGGAGTAGGCGATCACATTCACGTTGCCGCCGCTGCCGTTTGCGGTGCCCGATGTGGTCAGGAACGCAGGCGAAGTCGCATTAGACAGATCTACATTACCGCCCAGGTTCGATCTGCCGTTGATTGAAATTGCGCCGTTGCCGAGATACGAAACGTTGGCGCCGGCAATCAGGTTGACGTTGCCGCCACTGGCGGACGAGGTGCTGTTGATCGATCCGCCCGCCGCCATGGTGACGTTGCCCGCGGCTGCCAGCTCGACCGCGCCGCCACCCGAGGTGACGGCTCCGTTTACATTGATGCTGGCATTGTTCGCCGCGTCGGGCTGGGCGAATACCAGGAACTGCCCAACGTTGCCGGAATGCGAAGTCTGGATGTTTGTCGTGCCGGTGTTGAGCACGTCGACAAATCCACCGGCAGTCAGCGTCAAACTATTCTGCGACGTGCCGTTGGTGGTGTCGGCGAAGATATTGCCGCCGGGCGCGGCTAGCGTGATGGCCGGGCTGGAGATGACGCCCGCGGTCTGGGTGATGCTGCCACCGGCGCTTCCGGCGATCAGGTTTACGGCAGTGGAGCCGGTGATGTTGGCTCCCACCGTAACGCTGCCGCTGGTGCCGGTGCTTGAGAGAGTTACCGTCGCGCCGGAGAGAACATCCGTTGTTGTAAGCGAGCCTGTACTGGTGACGCTCAAGGTGCCGCCCGACGACGAGGCCAGGACATTGACCGCCGCCCCTGTGTTGGAGATATACACCCCGGTTGTTCCGGTGCCGCCGGCCGTGGCACCGGATACGTTGTTAGCCGCGGTGGCAATCGCGTTGCCGCTGGCCCCGATTGTGCCGGTGCCGGTGCCGCCGAATTCGCTCTGCAAATAAACTGTGTCGGCAGTCAGCGTTCCTGCTGAGCCGCCATTGGAAATATTGCCCGCTCCATCGGCCCGCAGAGAAATCTGACCGATGAGTCCGCTTGTTGCGGCGACGCCCCCGTTCACAGTGATGCCGCCGCCGCTGCCGGCGCCGGCAAAGACCAGGAAGTTCTGCCCGTTGCCTGCGCTTGAGTTGCCTAACGTGATCGAGCCGAGTCCAGCGGTCGAAGACGTGGTCAGGCTAACGCTACCCGACGTATTTGCGGTAACCGTGCCTGCTGTGGCTCCACTGAACGGCACCGCAATAGGATTGAGCGAGATGTTGCCGCTCGTGGAGCTGAGTGTCAAGGAGCTCGTTGGATCGGTGCCGTTGCCGAACGTCACCACATCGCCGGAATTCTGCGTGGAGATGCTGCCGGAGCCGTTGGTGGTCAGGCTGATGTTGCCGCTGCCGCTTGTGCCGGTAGCGGTCATATTGCCGCCAATCGAGATGAAGCCGTTACCGGCTGTCGTCGCCAGTGTAATGCTCTGCGCGCTGATGAGGCCGGTCGTGGTGATGGAGTTGGCGTTGCTGAATGAGAAAGGATCTGGAGTTGAGATCGGGCCTATCGTTATCGGACCGGTTCCGATGTTCGTTATGAATATGCCCCCGGTGACAGTCGTAGCGCTGAATGCGCTGGCGTCTATAAATATGTTGTTGGCCGGCGTCGATGTTCCGATGCCGGCGTTTGCGTTGAGATTGACCGAATTCGCCGTCAGGACGCCCACTCCCGTGCTGCGCGTGATCGCCGCTCCAGTGAGATTATTGGCGGTGAGCGTAATGCTGCTGATCGTCCCGGAGGCCGCGGCGACGTTGCCCTGTATATCGATAGTCCCCGGAGCGGTGTTGGCGGTATGTCCGTCGGAGGTCAACGTGAAGCTCTTGCCGCCACCGGCACTGGAATTGCCCAGGATCACGCTGGTGTTGTCCGTCACCTCGACATTGACATTACCGGCAGTGTTAACCTTTAGCGTGGACGTGCCGGCACTGAGATCGATCTTGTTGTTGTTGCTGGCGGTATTGATGAGAATATCCCCTGTGCCCGAGCTGAGCGAAACAGAGCTTCCCGCGGTCCCGCTTGCGATGATGTTCTTCCCGGAGCCGAGCGAAATGGTGCCGCTGCCTGCCGCCGCAAGAGTGACGCTATTTGTACTGCTCGACCCGATGTTTACACTGCCTGTAATAGACCCAGACGAGCCCCCCGCAGTCAGGCTGATTACCTGAGCGGGGGCGATGGCTGACACGACGATAGAGCTGTCATTGACCAGTGAGATCGTGTTCTGAGTTGCGTTGTCGGTCAACGTAACGGCGCCCGCGCCGCTGTTGCTGACGAAAGCGCTACCTCCTGCAGCAGCGATTTGCAGAGCCGACGTACTGGTGGCGATCGGGTTTGCTCCCGTGCCGATGCTGCCGGATGAGGTTCCGGCGGCAAGTGACACAGCCGTTGCCGTAAGCGTCCCGGCGCCGGTGTCGGTGATCGAGCCGGTGGTCGAGCTGTTGCCCTGCGTGGATAACGTTATAGAACTGATAGTGCCCGTGCCGTTGACCGAGACGTTGCCTTGAACGCCAATCGACGTTCCATTGGTGGTGAGCGAGAAGGTCAGCCCGCCACCGGCGCTAGATGTGCCGAGGCTCACCGGCCCGCCTGCGGCCGTCAACGCCACGGCGCCGCCCGTGTTGGCGCTAAGCACCGGCGCGGGGCTACCGCTGCCGATCTGTATACCACCTGCTGTCGGGTTAAGCGCTATCGCTCCGGTGCCGGAGAGCAGCGTCACGGTGCTACCCGCTCCGCCGGTCACATCAACTGTGTCAGCGGTGGCACTTTGGGTGATCGCTCCGCTTCCCGCAGCTGCCAGGAGGATGTTGGTGGTCGTCGACGTCGAGCCGACGACACCGCCAAGCGTAATCGCTCCGGCCGACCCGCCGGCAGTCAGATCGATGACCTTGCCTGTCACAGCACCGGTCGTGATTGAGCCGCCGCTTGTCACCGAGAAGGTGCCGCCGGCGCCGGCGGTATTCAATGTGAGTAAGCCTGTGCCGGTATTATTCACATACACGTTGCCGGTGCCTCCCGTGCTGGCGTTCAACGTGCTCGTGCTCGTATAGATATTGTTGGTGGCCGAGCTGGTGCCGATATTGCCGGTCGTGCTGGCCAGCGTAACAGTCCCTGCGGTCAACGTGCCGACGCCGGTGCTGCGCGTGATGTTGCCGGAGCCGTCGGCGGTCAGGCTAACCGTTCCGCTGGGAGCGCTAACATTGCCCTGGATGTCGATAGAGCCGCCGCTGCCGCTGCCGGTCGCGACGGTGAAGGTTCCGCCCGAGCCGGTGCTCGAAGCGCCCAGAATAATGGAGCCGGAACCGGGTGTCGCGCTGGTCGTGATGCTTACTGCTCCCGGCGTGGTGTTGCCGGTAGCGGCGGTCACCGTACCGGTGGCGATCAACGGATTGATAGTGATTGTGCCCGTGCCGGAACTCAGATTCACATTTCCACCGGACAAGACATCCGTCGTCGCCAGTTGGGAAATATTGCCGGAACCACCCGCCGAAAGCGTGACCGAGGTGGCCCCAGTCACGTTGGCGTTGATACTTATGGAGGCGGTGTTGCTCAGCACAATAATCGGCGCTGTAATTACCCCGAGGTTGACGGCAAACGAGCCATTGTTGGAAGCGACGTTGAAGGTACCGCCTGCCGTACCCAGCACGGTCGAAGAGCCTCCCACAATGGTATTGATGACAAATACATTACCCGCACCGCCGGTGTTGGCGATCACCTCGCCGGCGCCCGTGAGAATTGCGTTCCCGCTGCCTGTACCGGTACCAATGTTACCCGTGCCGCTTGTCAGGGTGACCGTACCGCCGCCCAATGCGAAGGCCCCAGCATCAGTAATGTTGCCGCTGCCGTTGGCTGTTAGCGATATGGGGCCAGAGCCGGAATTTGTGACATTACCCTGAATCTCAATCGAACCGTTGTTCTGGGTGGTTACATTGAAATGCGAGGATGGTCCGGTAGCACCGGAAGCTCCAAGCAATATAGTGCCAGTGCTCGTCAAATCGACATTTCCGGATGTGTTCGCTGTCACCTGACCGCTCGCGGTCAATGGGTTCAAAGTAATTGCGCCACTGCCCGATGCCAGTGCGAGGGTGCCGGCGGTAATCGTGTTGCTGGTTGTTACCTGGCTTATTGTTCCCGCCCCGTTGGCGGTCAATACCACAGACGTCGGACCGCTCAGCGTCCCGCCAATCAGGATCGAGCCGCCGCCGCCCGTGGACACCAGGCTCACGTTCTGCGACGAGAGCGCACCGGCGGTCGTGATGCTGTTGTTGTCACTCAGCGAGAAAGTCGCGGCGGAGGCGGAGGCATTTAGAGTAACCGCGCCGCTGTTGCTGACGAACACGTTGGCGCCGGTGGTGTTGGCGCTCAGGGCCGAGGCCACGGTGTTGATGCTTCCACCGCTCGCTCCGATGTTGCCGCTTGTGGAACTCAATTGCACGGTCGAGGCGGTCAACGTGCCCGATCCGGTGATATTGCCCAGTCCGCCTGCGGCGAGCTGGATGCTTGACAGGGTGCCGCTGCCTGCGGCGATACCGCCGGAGAGCGTTATCGTCCCATTGCTGGTCGTCGATACCTGCACGGCTCCGTTAAGCCCGCCGGTGATGCCGGCGATGGTTATCGGTCCCTGGCTGCTCAGCGCCACACTGCTGGCGCCGCCCGTCACTGTCACCGGGCCGGACGAGAAGATCGGGTTGAGCGTGATGGTGCCGCTACCGCTCGACAACGTGAGCCCGGTGGCACCGGCGGAGACCAGCGAAGTGCCGTTGGATTGGCTGATGCTGCCGGCGCCATTGGCATTGAGCGCAACGGCGGTCGTGCCGGTGACCGGCGCGCCCAAGGTGATGCCGCCATTGCTGCCGCTTAACAGATCGACCGTCCCTGCCGTCACCGGACCGCTGGTGGTGATGGCCCCGGTGGTCGTCAGGTTAAACGTTCCGGCGGTTGTCGAGGAGCCGACATTGACTGTCGGTGACGAGTTGGAGATGTAGACGCCGGTCGCGCCGCTGCCGCCGGTCGTGTTGCCGGACACGCCGCTTGCAGCCGTCGCAATCGCGTTGCCGCTGGCGCCAATTGTGCCGGTGGCGCTGTTGCCGCTCACGGCGAGATTGACGGTTGCGGCAGTAAGCGCGCCTGCGCCCGCCCCGTTGGTGATGCTACCCGTGCCGTTGGCTGTGAGGTTTATGGTGCCGATCGTCCCCGTGCCGGCCGCAACCGCTCCTGCAAGCGTTATCGCGCCGTTGCTGCCAGTGCCAGCGACAACACTAAATGTTTGCCCGGCGCCGGCGCTGGAGTTGCCCAGGGTGACCGAGCCGGAACCGGATGTAGTGGTCGTCGTCAGGCTAACGCTGCCACCGGTGTTGGCGGTCAAGGTGCCCGGTACGATAATTGGATTGAGGGTTATGTTGCCTGTCGTAGAAGACAGCGTCAAGCCGCTGGTTCCGCCAACCGTAAGCGTATCACTGGTCGAACCCTGGCTTATGCTGCCGGAGCCGTTTGTACTCAGCGAGATGGCGGCGCTGTTGCCGCTCCCGTTCGACGTGAGCGTTCCATCGAGCAGTATGAAGCCGTTGTTTGCGGTGGTCGAAAGGCCGATGCTCGATGCGGAGCTTGGCCCGAGCACCGTGATTGAGTTGCCGTTGCTGAAGCTGAAGGCGCCGGTAATCGTGAACGGCCCGAGCGTCACCGGGTTGCTCCCGACGTCGCTGATAAAGACCGGCCCGGTGGTGTTGGGAACTATGGCACTTGCATTCACCACCACAGGGTTGCCCGAGGCACCAATGCCGCCGCTGCCGGCGGTCAGATTTACCGTGGTGGCGGTAAGCGTGGCAGCGCCGCCCGGATCCAGGATGCTTCCGGTCCCGCCCGTGCCGCCGTTGCTGAGCGTGATGGTGCCGATGGTCCCGCTGCCCGCGGCGACGTTGCCCAATATATTGATGGTGTCATTCGTCGCGGTCGTCAAGGAGAACGTCTTGCCGCCGCCGGCCCTGGATGCGACCAGATTCACGGTCTCCGAGCCGCTGACCGCGCTGCTCGTGATGAACACATTGCCGGCCGTGTTGGCGCTGAGTGTGTAACTGCTGGGACCTGCTGCCGCCTGAATCGGCTGCGGACTCACCGACGTTCCGATGTCGCCCGTGCCTGACGAGAGCGTGACCGTTCCGCCGTTGGCTACGTTGATTGTATCGGTGTCGATGGCGCCGCTGCCGCTGGCGCCGAGAACGACGCTGGTGGTGTTGGTGGTGTCGCCGATGTTGTTGCCCAGGGTGATGCTTCCCGTCGAGCCGCCAGCCTGCAAGGTGATGGACGCGCCATCAACCAAGTTGGTTGTGCTGATGCTGCCGGTGTTGGTCAAGGAGAACGTGCCAGTGGCGCTGGTGGAAGACGTACTTAGCGTCACGGCGCCGCTGTTGTTGCTGACAAAGGCATTCCCGCCTGCCGCTGTCAGGTTAAGCGTGCTGGCGGCCGTGGAGATCTGGTGCGACAGCGTGCCGATGTTGCCCGTCGCCCCGGCTTGCAATGTAACGGTCGAAGCCGTCAGCGTGCCTGTGTTGGTGCTGCGCGTGATGCTCCCCGCCCCATCAGCGGTCAAGCTCACCGTTCCGCCGGACGCTGTTACATTGCCCTGAATATCAATCGATCCGCCGCTGCCTGCGCCGGCTGCGACGGTGAAGCCTCCGTTCGTCCCTGTGCTCGAATTCCCGAGAATAATCGAGCCGGAGCCGGGAGTCGTGCTGGTCGTGATGCTAACCGCGTTGGAGCTTGTGTTGCCGGTGTTGGCTGTGACGACGCCAGTCGCGCTGAACGAACCACTGCTCCCGATCGTTATCCTCCCTGTGTCGGAGCCGAATGTTGCTGTGCTGGCATTAATTGTGCCTCCGGTCTGCTGAAGCGTGGCGTTGTTGGTAGTTGTCAGAGTGATTGCAGCCGCAGTTGATGCCGGTCCACCCACGACGGCGCCGCCCTGTATTGATAAGAATGTTCCACTTGATGAGAGGTTAATAATCGGCGCCGTTAAACTGCCGGTCACACCTGCTGTACTCATACTGGCCTGGAACACTCCCCCCGCTGCACTATTACTAATGTTGAGTGTCCCCACGCCAGACTCGTGGATATAAACGTTGCCGGCACCGCCGGTCGAGGCCTGGAGCAAGCCATTGGTGACGAAGGTCTGATTTAACATCTGAATGTTGTTGGAGCTTGTACCTATATTGCCCGTGCCACTCGCAAGCGTGAAGCGATTTTGGTTGCCCGAGAACGACAGGGCGCCGAGCCCTGTGCTGTTTGTAATGTTGCCGGAGCCATTGGCGGTGAGGATGACAATCGCGTTGTGTGAACTGGCTTCATCTGTGGTGACTGTGACCGTATTTTGAATGTCGATCGAGCCGTTGTTCAAGGTCGTCACGTTGAAATTAATGGCCGTGCCTGAGCTTGCGGTACCAGCACTCGACGTACCAATACTTATACTTCCGTTGCTCGTGAGGTTCACGCTTGAATCGGCGCTGGCGCTGACCACGCCGGAGACGTTCAAGCCGGTAAGAGAGATTGCGCCCGTAGTGGTCCCCGTGGTGCTCAACGTGAGCGCCCCGGCGGTCAAAGTCGCGCTGCCCGTGTTGCTGATGCCGCTGCCACCGCCGGTGGTGGTTAGGGCGAAGGAGCTGGAGCCGGAGCTGGAGGTGAGCAGGTTGACCGAGGCGGGAACGTTGAGGCTCACGCTGCCGGTGGTGTTGGCGCTGAGATTGAGGGTCGAGCTTGCCGGCATTGATATGACGCCGCTGGCGATCGACAGGTTGCCGGAGCCGGAGGCGAGATTCAGCGTCCCGTTGTTCGGCAGGGTCAACGTGGTGGCTGATATGGTGCCGGAGCCGCCGGCGGTAAGGTCGATCGTTTGTCCCTGCACGGTGCCGGCGCTGATGCCTGCGGAGTTGGTGAGCGAGAATGTACCGCTGGAGGCGCTGCTGGTTGCGGTGGTGACCGTGACGGTGCTGGCGCCGCTGTTGTTGCGGACGAATACATTGCCGCCCGGGGCGCTCATGCTGAGAGTGGATGCAGCCGTAGAGATTGCGTGCGTGCTGTCACCGATGCTGCCGGAAGACGTTCCCGCAGTGAGCGTCACTGACGATGCCGTGAGAGTGCCCACGCCGGTGCTGTTCGTTATCGAGCCCGTGGTCGAGCCGCCCAGGGTGGTCTGGAGAGCAAGAATACCGCCGCCGGCTGCGTTGACATTCCCCTGAATATCAATGTTGACCCCGGCGGTCAGCATCGAGAAACCAGCGCCGGATCCAACGCTGTTCGCCCCGAGCACGACGCCGCCCGAATCGCCGCTGAAAGCGAGAATAGTGCTCTGGCTTGTGGAGGTCGACGTCGTAGTGATTGTGACCGGCACAGACCCGGAGCCGGTTATCGCGAATGAGCCACCGAATCCGGTAATCCCGCCCGTGCCGGCGGTCATGGTCAGCGTGCTTCCGGGGGCGACGTTAACGAATCCTCCGTTAGCGGGGTTGGGTCCGATCGAGCCTGTGCCGGTTGCCGAAAGCGTGAGGTTGCCGTTGGCGCCGAGCGTGTCGGACTCACTTGCGCCGCCAATCGTTATGGCGGCGTTGCTGGTTTGCACCGAGGCAGTCCCTGTGCCCGCATTTAAATTGATGGTGGTGGAGAGGCCGCCAATATCTGACTGGAATGTCACGCCGTTGCCGCTGGCCGGGGTCACATTTATGTTGCCGCCGCCGGTGGTCGCAAAAGCTACTGTGCCGCCTCCATGGCCTTTAACCGTCAAGCTGCCCGACGGCGATGTCAAGTTAATCGCACTTCCGGCGCTTGAGTTTGTAATGGTGAAATTCTGCCCCAGGTCGATCGTTCCCGCGGACATAAGCAGGGTTCCGCTGCTGCCGGGCGCAAAGCTCGTGCCCTGAGTGATGAGAATCGTCGAGGCCTGCGGCGCCAACATTTGTATAGAAGCTGCTCCACCACCAGTCAGGGAAACGGTTCCGCCCCCCCCGCTATACGACAGGGTGCCACCGGTTTCTTGAATAGTTATGGTTCCACCAGACCTGGAGCTTGTTATGGTCCCTTGATTGGCGAATCCTGTGAAGCTGCCAGTAAAAGTTATGTTCCCATTGGAGGCGACTGTGGTATTCGCATCAACAAAGATGGGCGCGCCGTTGACTGTGCCAGTAACGGTGCCGCCGGCGCCCGCATTCAGGTTAATAGTGGCGGGGTTGGCGCCATCCGTGCTGAAGGTGAGCGCGCTAGCCGTAGGTGTAAGCGTGATGTTGCCGTTGCCGGTCGTGGCAAGCGTACCGGTGCCTCCGGACCCCGCTTCCAATACGAGCTGTCCGCTCGCGCTTACGTTGATCGAACTGCCGCTGCTCAAGTTCGTCACGGTGGCGCTGCTCAGGTCGACCGTGCTGCCCGTCAAGTTCAACGTTCCGCTAGTGCCGGGGGTGAAGCCTACGGTGCTGCTGGGGGCGAACGTCACAGTGCCGCCGGCGAGATTGATGCTGCTCGCGCCGCCGCCAGTGACCGAGAAGGTCCCGGCGCCGGTTACCGTCAAGGTGCCCGAGCTTGCCGTCAGGTTGACTTGACCCGAGGTGGCACCGGATGTGATGGTTCCCGCGTTGCTGATTGTCGCATTGTTTACGGCCAAGCCGACATTGCCGCCAGTCGAGCTAAGCGTCACTCCGTTGGGGACGGTGATGCCAGCGCCGCTCCCCGAGTTGGTCAACGAATACGATCCGCCGGAGCTAGAGTTACCGGCTATGGTGACTCCCGACGCGTTGTTGTCGCTCAGGGTCACGCTGCCACCAGCAGTGGTGATCAGATTTGGCGCGTTCGTCGTCACAGCGCCGATGTTCCCGCCGCTGGCCGTCAGGGTCAGCGTCTGGGAAGGTCCGGTATTTACAGTTCCCGACCCTATCGATCCGTTGCCGCTGGTGGTAATCGTCGCGTTGCCGCCGGCGGTGACGGTATTGCCGAAAGTGAAGCCGGTGTTAATCCCTGTTCCCGTCACGGTGAGGTTGCCTGCCGTCGCGGCAGACCCGGCGGCGAGGGCAACCGAGCTGGCGCTGTCGCTAATGAACACGTTGCCGCTGGTGTTGAAGTTAATCCCCGTTGCATTGGTGACGATTGGCGCCAGGGCGGTGCCCAATGGTCCAGATCCCGAGGAGAGCGTCAAGTTGCCAACGTTGCTCACGCTCGTTCCTGAGGCCATGGTGATGGCGCCAGCGCCGTTTGCCGCCAGAGTGACCGCGCCGGCTGCCGATATATTTTGATTGACGGCAATCCCGCCGCCCCCCGACGCGGTGAGGCTGACCTGACCGCCGGTTGTGGTCAGCACGCCGTTAACCGTGATGCTGCCATTGCTCGCGGCTGTATCCGTGAGGACATACGAACTCGCGGTCGAAGCCGCCGAAATCGTTGCTGCCACGGCATCCGACAAGACCACCCCGCCGCCGCCGGCATTGGCCACTACGTTCGGCGCGCTGATGAGCATTGCCCCGCCGCCCTGCTGCGCGATGCCGCCGCCATTGTCGGCGGTCATCGTCAGGGTGCCGCTGGTCGTAAGAACTTTCCCGGACACGGTCTCGATGTTGCCGGT
The DNA here is from genome assembly GCA_021325555.1 of Pseudomonadota bacterium. Taxonomy (GTDB): domain Bacteria; phylum Cyanobacteriota; class Vampirovibrionia; order Obscuribacterales; family Obscuribacteraceae; genus JAJPGY01. The sequence continues at coordinate 23,526 of JAJPGY010000040.1, forward strand.
TCCGTTTGCGTGCAAGGTTATCCCGCTTGCGCCGGTTATATTCTGTCCAAGGGTGATGCTGCCGTTCGACGTGGTGCTCAAGTTGAACGAAGTCCCGCTGAAGGCGGCCATTGTTGTCACGCTCTGCGAGTCTGTCGCGAACACATTGCCTGAAGTCGTAGCGGCCAGGTTCGGCGCATTGACAAAGACGTTCGCGCCCGATGTTCCGATGTCGCCGCTTGACGATGAAAGCGTCACGGTTCCGGTGGAGCCGCTGGTGACTGCGAAAGCGCTCGGATCCGTGATTGTTCCGGCGCCGCTTGCAGTGAGCGTGACGGAGCCCGGAGCGCTGCTGCTCACGTTAAGGGCACCGCCGACAACGATACTGCCGGTTGTGCCGGACATCGCCAGGGTGAAGTTCGTGGCGGTAGAAGCTCCCACCGTCACACTGCTTGCGCTGTCGCTAATCGATACGGTCCCTCCGCTCGTCGTATTGAGTTTGGCGGCATTGGTCGCAATAGCGGTGCCGCTGCCGATCGAGCCCGTTCCCGCATTGAGCGACAGCGTCCCGTTGGTCCCGATGGTGTTCGAGCCGGACTGGGCGATATTGCCTGCTCCGGCGGCGCTTACGCTGACCGTCGTCCCGTTCAAATTAAGCGTCGATGCCGAGGTCGAAGAATCCTGGAAGGTGATGTTCTGACCGCTCGGCGCGCTTATCGCAATTGTTCCGCCATTCGTGGAAAGCGTCCCGGCGAATCCGGCGGGAGCTTGAACGACCAGGTTCGCGGCGAGGCTGTTCGTGTCAACTGTGATAGCGGAGCTTCCGCTTGCGGATATCGACGAGCCGGCTGTGCCGTTGGGCGAGAATTTTACGTTGGGCGCGCCCAGATGAACGCCGCCCGCTCCGGTAATTGTCAGCGACGCGCCATCCGCGATGTTCAGCGTTCCGCCCAAGCTGGTCGTGTCGAGGAATTGGACAGTTCCGCTGTTGTTGCCGGCGATCGTTCCGCTTCCGCCCACCGTCAGACTGCCCGTGCTTTGCGCGGTAATGTTCGCCCCTCCGCTCGTTGCGCTGATTGTGCCGTTGTCCGTCAGCGCCGCTCCGCCGTTGAGGTTGAACGTAATATTGCCGGTTCCGCTCAACGTAACGCCGCTGCCAACAGTGACATTGCGGTTGGAGGCATTGCCGCTGTTGTTGAACGTCACATCACCGCCGCTGAAGGCCAGCCCCGAACTGCCGCCGCCGGAGGAGACCGTCAGCGTATTGCTGCTGGCAGCCGGCGCGACGCTAAACGAGCCGCCACTGCCAGTTGTCAGTGTAACGGTCGCGCTGTTTGGCGTGGTTATCGTCATGTTACCGGCCGCAAGGCTAGAGTCGATGGTGAACGCCGAGGCGCCGCTGGCCGTAATCGGCGTCGTCCCCTGAAATGTAACGCTCGGGCTGGTGATGGTCACCGCGCCGCCGCCGGACACCAGGTAGTTGGCCGAGGAGAACACGATGCTCGTGCCGCCGTTTGCGCTCTGGAATGTCGTCGGTCCGGCAAACTCTCCCGTTCCCGCCACGCCCGCGCCGCCGGCAAGCGTGAGGGTTGAAGGCAGGGAGGCGAGGTTGGCGACGGTGATAGATGTGCCGCTTATCTTGCCGTTGTTTGAGAACATCCCGCCATTCATATTAAAGGCGACCGCGCCACCCGTCACCGTGCTGCCAACGGTAACTGAGTTGCCGGTGCCGGTGGCGACCGTAATCGAGCCATTATTCGTTCCGTTGCCGGTGGCAGTCACTGCGCCCGCCAGATTTAGGGAACCGGCATTTGTGCCGCCCATCAATATGGTGCCGCCGGTAATGGAGTTGGCAAGTGTCGTCGATGCGCCGTTGCGGATGTTGACTTGACCGCCGCCGCCCGCGAAGGTGGACGTGCTCAGAATGTCGCTGGTGGCCGCTCCGTTGTTCGGGGCGGAGATGGCACCGACCGAGATCGCGCCGGCAAGCGTATTGCCATCCGCCAGGGTAATGCCGTTGGTGGCGGGAGTGGGGGTGCCGTTCGTGGCCACGTTGATGTTGGCCGGTATGGCAACGGAGCCTGCGTCCGCCGACAGCAGGACACTGCCTCCTCCGCCGCTGCCGCCGCTGGTAGTTATGCCGCCGATTGAAATGGCCGTGCCGGTCGCCTGCCCGATGATCGCCACGTTGCCGTTAGTGCCGCCACCAGAGCCGCTGGCTGTAATTGTCACTCCCGTCGGGAGACTGATTGTGCCCGCGCCGGCTCCGCTGGGACCGGTGCCTGGAAGCGCAATTAAAGTGATGTTGCCGCCATTGGTGGTTCCACTTGACGTGAAGGTGGCGATGGGATTGGTGGCAAAGTCAATTTTTCCACCGGATGCGGTCTGTCCGGGATTGATCTGCACCGTGCCGCCGCCGGTGTCGGTAAGGTTCGCGCCGGCCATGATTAATATATTTCCGCCGCTGGTGCCGCCGTTGGCGCTGTTGATATTTATGCCGCTGACGGTTGTCACAACGTTCGTGCCGGAAAGAATCGTCAGATCCTGACTGCCGCTGCCGGGATCGGCGGCGATGTTTACCGGGCCGGCGACCGAGAAGATTACCGGGTCGCCCGGTGCGTTAAGCGTCCCGACAGTGAGGGCACCGTTGTCGACGCCAAGGTGGACATTGTAGGCAGAGGCGTTCACAGTTCCGGAGATGCTGTTGGCATCGACGATCAGGCTTCCGTTGCCCGAGTAGGCATTCAACTCGTTCGACAACCAGTCGCCGCCGGTGAGCGCCGTGTTTGCGGCGCCGGTGAATAGCTGGTCGCGCACATTGATCTGTCCCTGCAGCGCCTGGATCGTTCCGCCGGCGTTATTGATGGTCATGTCGCCGACCATCTGTCCGGTCGAGAAATTGACGTTGCCTGCCTGGGCGGCAATCAAACCGGCGTTGTTGAAGGTGCCGGCCAGCGATGTCAAGTTGACGTTGCTGGCCGCCGACAATACGGCGTTTGCCGCGTTGGTTATCGTGCCGCCGGCGCCCAGAGACAAATTGCCGGAACTGCTGATAGTTCCGGCATTTACGATGTTATTTGCGGCATTCAGGGCAAGGTTGACGGTAGACAGCGCTCCCGTCACGCCGGCGATACCGCCGGCGGGCAGCACCGTCGTTATCAATCCGCCCGCCTGGTTCGTGATGTTCTGAGCGTTGATGCTCATCTGCGTCACCGACGGGCTGGTTGACACCGCGTAGAAGGCGCCGGCATTGGTGAAATTGCCGCTCAGGTTGAGCGTCTGGATCCTGTCAATGGTCGTCACGTGGGACGGGACGATGAGGTTAGCCAGGTTCTGGGCGACATAGGAGCCGATGGTGAACGAGCCACCGACGGCGTTGCCGTTGGCGCCCAGCGTGATCGTCTGGCGACCGGTGTGGAGGACCTGCTCGAGGGCGACCACCTCGGCCCGGGTAAGGGCGGTCGTCGCCGTGACGTTCTGGGTCTGCCCGTTGACAACAATGCTGGCCGGCTGGAAGTTGTGGAGGCTGCCGGCGGTAACCGAGTGCAGAGTGGAGGTGAGATCGAGGTTGATCGGGTGGGTTGTGGTGGTGTTGGTGGTGGTGGCTAGAGCTGTGGTAGTCGTGGTGGTGATGGCCGTATTGGTCGTCTGGCTGGGTACGGGCGTGGTCGATCCGCCGGCTTGCGCCGGCAACGTGAGCAGGTTAAACGGCATTATCAGCGGGGCGCACGCAGCAATAGCTATGCAGGCCCGAGCCTTAACGGCGGTCCACCCTTTATTTTTCATCTCATCCCCCACAAGGGGAGAAAAGTCAGATGTAAAAGAAAACGGCCTCCGGGGTGTCGCCCCAGGCTAGACACGTCCCCCCCACAAAAGTCTCCCCCCAAAACAGATCAAGCTCCGCCACCACAAACCCCAGCAGAATCGCAAATCATCGTTGTTCAGTACCCGCACTTATCAACGGCGATCTACGAGTTCGTCTTTTTGACGCCTCAGCACTTTCGCGATTATAGACGCATTCGTTCGTCTGCGGAACCATTTGCAAGGCAACAATATTTTTTTTAACACTTGAAGTTGTGTACCTTACAATTGACGCCCGGGCCAGGGAATACTGCGAGCACTTTTCGTGCCGCCTGGCCCAGCATTTCGGACATCTCGTTGTCCGGACCATAAAAGCGATCTCGTTACGTTTCTTTATCAACCAAAATTTTTCCGTGCCGATGGCTTCTTGGCAGGCTTACTCGACTCGTGTCCTGCTCGTTGCGTTTTTAAAAGGCCCGAAAGTGTGCAGTTTGGTATAGACTCTGGTTAGGCCATACTTGAAATTCCGGGTCAGCCGGGGGGGGGGCCGGTCAGCCACGGTTTCCTTTTAATCGATTGACATAGTCGTGAAGACACGCGGTCTTTTCGGTAGCAATGGTTTGGATTGCTATGCGTAGTCAGAGCTTCCTTGAAATGCGCAGGCGCAATGCGCTCTCGATCGTCGCCATTGTCCGAGAGCACGGCGACATCAGCAGGGCCGATCTGGCCCGAGCCGCCAACCTGTCGCCTGCCACCGTATCCAGCATCGTAGATGACCTGCTGCAAGCAGGCGTGTTGAAAGAGACCGGCGCGAAAGCGTCGACAAGGGGCAGGCGCCCGATCGGGCTCACCTTCAACGCGCGCAGCCGCCTGGCAGCGGGAATCAGCATCGAACCGGAATTCATCCGCATGGCGTTGTGCGACCTCGACGGCTATCCGATCTCCGAGGCAACACACAAGCACGCGTTCGAGGAGAACATCCCGCTTCTGACCAACTTCCTGGTAGCGCGACTCAAGGACTTGCTGAAAGGCTCGGGCAACCCATTCAAGCGCCTGGGTGCAATCGGCATAGCCCTGCCGGGACCGATCAGCAACGATCAGACCAGCATGCTCGACAGCGTGGGGATGCCCACCGCAACCATTGAGTACCAGCGGCTCTGGGCCCTACTGGAGCAGAAACTGAGAAGACCTATCATCATAGATTCCCATGTAAACATGGCTGTTCTGGCAGAAAACACGCTGGGATCGCCCAAACCGCCGGAATCGCTGCTGCTCGTCCGGCTCGGTCCGGTCATCCGCTCTGCATTTCTTGTGCACGGAGCGGTAGTCCACGGCCAGAGGGGATCAGCCGGAGAGCTGGGGCACGTTCCCGTTCCGGGCAACACCAGGCGCTGCCGCTGCAGAAATGATGGCTGCCTCAATACCATCGCTGCGAATGGCGCAGTCGTTGACACATGCCGGTCGCAGGGAATCGAAGTAACGACGGTAGCCGAAGTCCTGGACGGGGCACGGGCAGGCAATGCCGTCTGCTCGGCAGCGGTGGCGGAGATAGCCCGGGGGGTCGGCTTTGCCCTGGCAATGGCGATCAACCTGCTCGGACCGCATCGCGTGATCGTGTCAGGGTCGCTCACCACAGGCGGTGACATGTTTCTAGTGCCGCTGCTTGCGACAGCGCGTCGCTACGCGCTGCCAAATAACTTTGACAAATGCGTGATTTCAGGCAGCATCCTGCAACAGAAGGGGGAGCCGATTGGCGCCGCGCTGCGAGTGCTGCAACTGCAACTCGATGGGCTCCTCATCGACGTGGTGGGCTACGGGGATCTGCGCGCAGCCAGGCCGGCGGAGGCGTCGCCTTCCTGATTCGGCAACGCCTGCCCCAATTTGCCGGCAGGGCCGCAAACATTAGCCGGGATCCATTGACTACCCCGAGACAACCAAATACGATAGTCAAGGCAGATTTGGAAGCCTGTCTCATGTTCACTACCACCAGAAACTCTGACACCGCACCCCCTCCGCAGGGCGAGCATGAAACAACAGGCGTCGCCGCGAAAGAGAAGGTCACCGGCGTCGGCACGTGGTTTTTGCGCAACATCTGGTACTACGCGGTGCCCGGCAAGAAGCTAAGACCGGGGCAGATGGTGGCGAAAACCATCCTGGGTGAGCCGATTCTAATCGGGCGGGACCGCACCGGCAAGCCTTTTGCCCTCAAGGACATCTGCCCGCACCAGGCAGTGCCGCTAAGCAAGGGACGGTTTGACGGCTGCGAGGTCGAATGTTGCTTTCACGGCTGGCGCTTCGATACCGCCGGAATTTGCACGGCTATCCCGTCGCTGGCTTCGGGACAGGATTTGAAGATCTGCAATATCAAGACGCAGAGCTACCCGTGTACTGAACATCAAGGCTGCGTCTGGGTTTTCATGGGAGATCGGACGGACAGTCTTCCCGATGTTCCCTGCGCACCGGGGCTGGAGGGCGTCAGCTACGACCAGAGCACGGTGACGCTTTTGATCCCCACCCACATAGACTACGCCACGGCGGCGCTTATCGATCCGGCGCACGTGCCGTACGTGCACAACGCCTGGTGGTGGCGTTCCACCCGCAACATGCGGGAAAAGGTCAAGCGATACGTTCCGGAAGGCAACGGCTGGACGATGGTCAGGCACCAGCCCTCGAAGCATTCGATAGCTTTCCAGCTTCTGGGCAACCACATCGAAACGGAAATAAGCTTCCGCCTGCCCGGCATTCGCCGCGAATATCTTACATTCGGCGGGCGCACCTTCCTGTCCGGAATGTCCACGCTGACGCCCATCGATGAGACGCACACGGAGCTCAATCACACTACCTTCTGGACAGTGCGCGGCCTGGCTCCGGTCCTCACCCCGGTCATCAATTACTTCGTGCGCGAGTTTCTCGGTCAGGACCAGCGGATAGCCCGGATGCAGGAGATCGGGCTGCGGTGCGATCCCAACCTGATCATGACCATCAAGGACGCCGGCACCCCCGGCCACTGGTATTTCCTCTGCAAGAAGGAATGGGCGCTGGCCACCAGCGAAGGCCGCGAATTCGTAAACCCTATAAAAGAATCCATCCTCCGCTGGCGCAGCTAATGCAGTCTCCCGCGCTGCCGTGAACGCTGCGGGGTTGAGGCATGCCTCGCCCGCATTCTCGACTCATCATTCCGCAACGGGCAGGGCAAGCCCCCATCGACTAATTCGTCACGCTGACGACACGCCCGCCGCTTATCTCCACCAGCTCCTGCGGTGCCACACGGAACTGCGAATTAGGCGTCCCCGCCGCCGCCCAGATCTCGCCGTACTGCAGCAGGTCACGATCGATGAAGGTCAAGATCTCCTGCCTGTGCCCGACCGGCGGAATGCCGCCGACCGCATAACCGGTCGCCTGACGAACGAAGTCCGCATCAGCCTTTTGTATCGGCTCGCCGAGGAGCTCGCCGATCAACTTCTCGTTGACACGATTCGCCCCGCTGGTTATCACCAGCACCGGTCGGCACGAGTCTCTGGTCACAAAAACCAGCGATTTGGCGATCTGACCAATCTCGCAGCCGTTCGCCCGAGCGGCATCGGCGGCCGTTCGCGTGCTGTCCGGCAGCTCGATCACCTGCGACCGGCAACCGAGCTGCCGGAGCAGCTCCTGAACCTTAAGAGCGGTCGGGCTTAGCGATTTCGTCATCCGTGGCTTCCTTTTGATATTATGACTGAATATCATGCGTTTCAGGCTATCCACCCCGACAATTGTAGCCGTGGCGGCGCTGGCGAGCAGCATCGGCACCGCTCCCTGGACTTTCGCCAGGACGGCCGGGCCCGCCCAGCAGTCCGCCGTGGCTGCCGCCGGCGGGCCCGGCGCAGTTTATCACCGGGTCTGGGAGATTATTCACGACACGTATTACGACCCGCATTACAACGGGCAGAACTGGAGCCGCTGGGAGCACCGGTACGACGGCAAGCTCAAGACCAGCGCCGACGAATACAAGGCGATCGACACCATGCTCACCAGCCTGGGCGACCGCTATACGCGCTTTCTCAACCCCCAGGCTTTCAAGGAGGAAAACGAGCAGATCGCCGCCAAGCTTTACGGCATCGGCATCCAGATGGGCTACGACAGGAACCACAAGATAATCGTCATAGCCCCCATCGAAGGGACCCCGGCATACAAGGCGGGCCTGCTGCCGCTGGACGAGATAATCGAGGTCAACGGCAAAGCCACTCAGGGAATGAACATCGAGGCCGTGTCGCAGATGATAAGGGGACCGATCGACACCGAGGTCGCCATCACCATCCTGCGCAACAACAAGGAGAAGAAGACCTTCGCCATCACCCGCGGTGAGATCCCGATACGGTCCGTGCAGAAGGTGGCCATGCTGAACAGCGATATCGGCTACGTCCGTCTGACCACCTTCATCTCCCAGCACGCCAACGAGGAGATGCGCGAGGCGCTGACCAGGCTGTCGCCGGCGCGCGGGATCGTCCTTGACCTCCGGGACAACCCCGGCGGGCTGGTGACCAACGCGATCGACATCTGCAATATCTTCCTCGACGGCGGGGTGATCGTCTCGACCGTGGATCGCAACGCGCACAAGGTCAATGCCGTCTCGAACGGCAAGCCGTTCAGCCGTCAGCCTCTGGTGGTGCTCATCAATCAAAGCAGCGCCAGCGCCTCCGAAATCACGAGCGGCGCCCTGCATGACAACAGGCGCGCGCAGCTGGTCGGGACCAGGAGCTTCGGCAAAGGTCTGGTGCAGGCGATCAACAAGCTGCCGGACGGCTCGGGCGTCAACGTGACGATCGCCCGTTATCTCACCCCCAGCGGGACCGACATAAATAAGAAGGGGATCACGCCCGATTATGAGGTCAAGCTGGAGCCGGCCGATTATAAGGAGGCGCGCGGCCCGTGGTGGCTCGACCCGGGCGGACCGACTGTCAAGCGCAGCCCCGAGGATATGAAGGACATTCAGCTCAAAAAGGCCGTGGATGTTCTCGAGGCCAAGATTCAAAACGCGGAACAACCTTACGAGCTGAAGCTGAACTTTCCCGGCTTCGGCCCGAACCCGTCGGGCCTGGGCGGAAGCTATTAGCTGCTGAGGATGGTCGACGATGGAGAAAGCCATGTTCGCGGCCGGCTGCTTCTGGGGAGCGGAATCCGCTTTCCGCAAAATACGCGGGGTGACCGGGGCGGCCTGCGGCTACTCGGGCGGCGTCGTGAAGAACCCTACATATAAGGATGTCTGCGGCGGGATGACCGGTCACGCCGAGACCGTGCAGGTGGAGTTCGACCCGTCCGTGGTTTCTTACGATGAGCTGCTCGATGCGTTCTGGAGCATGCACGATCCGACGACGCTCAATCGCCAGGGCCCTGACATCGGCTCGCAATACCGCTCGGCGATTTTCTTCTTGAATTCCGACCAGGAGAAAGCCGCACGCGCGTCCAAAGAGCGGCTCGAGCGCTCGGGAAAATTCGACCGCCCGGTGGTCACCGAGATTACGCCGGCCTCCGAATTTTTCCGGGCGGAGGAGTACCACCAGCGTTACCACGAAAAACACGGCATCGAGCACTGCTAGCCTGCGCGGCCGCGCATTGAACTCTAATGCCTGCGTATGATGTACCATCTCAAGAAAGATAGATGTCCCTGCCGCGCGGGGCGCGCCAGGAGATCATGTCCGAATCGCCAGCGGAGGCATTGCTCATGGCCACGAAAACACAGGTCAGCCTGGGAACAATCTCCTACGTCATCCTTTATGTGCGCAACACGGAAGAGGCGCTCAAGTTTTACCGGGACACGCTCGGGCTCCAGGTGAAGATGCATGAGGACGGCTGGGTCGAGCTGGACACCGGCTCCACGACGCTGGCGCTGCATCACGATGAGCATGCCGGCAAGGAGCGAACGGGCAGCCAGCCTGTCGTGGTGTTCAGCGTCGAGGACATCTACGGCGCTTACGAGACACTCAAGAACAGGGGTGTCAAGTTCGCCAGAGAGCCACAAACCGTCTGCGAGACCGGCGACCACATCGGCAAGTCCGCCGACTTCACCGACCCGGAAGGCAACCAGCTCTCCATCTTCGGCATGGTGCCGGCGAAGAAGTAGGCAGTCCGTCCCGCGAGTCCAGGGGCTAGGCATGCCCAGCCCGCTCCATTCGCCAGGCCGGTCCGGGAAACACGAGCACCCCGTCCCTCCTGGGGGCGCGGGCGTCCCGCCCGCCTGCCGGAGCGCCCCGGCAGGACGACCTTGCCGGCCGCTGAGCCCGGGAAAGCCCCGCCCTGCCCGTATCAGTTATGATGTTACGGAAGTAGAAGGCTGGAGGGTATCGGGCTGCAATTCACGGAGACGGAGCTCACGGAGATCCTCCAGTCGGGGCGCGGCTTCCGCGCCTTGTCCCTGCCGATATACCGGCTGGCGGATCAGGTGATCGTCGGCCATGAGATGCTCAGCCGCGGTCCGGAAGGACCGCTGGAGATCCCCGATGTCTTCTTTCAGATGAGCGCCGAGCGGCAGATCCTCACCGAAGTCGACCTCCACTGCTTGCAAAGGTGCCTGACGGCTGCAAACTCGCTGCCGCCAGGTCTGTGGATTCACGTCAACCTCTACCCATCGACCATTATCGAGATGCCGCCTGAGCGCCTGATCGAGCTATTTCCGGACGAGCGCAAGTCGGGCAGGTTCTGCATCGAGATTGTCGAGCACCAGCCGGTCGCCGCCCTGGACATTCTGGCCGACCATGTCGGCAAGCTGCGAGAGTCCGGCATCAGGCTGGCGATTGATGACGTCGGTTTCGGCGCCAGCATGCTGGAGAGCCTGCTCGTGCTCGAGCCCGAGATCTTGAAGATCGATCGCCGTTACGTCAACGGCGTCGCCGGACGGCCGGATCGCGAGAGGTATTTGAAGCGCCTGATCGATGTCGGGCACGCGCTGGGGTCGGAGATGGTCGCCGAAGGAATAGAGACGGCAACCGACCTCGAGCTGATGAAAGAGATGGGCGTCAAATTCGGTCAGGGATTCTTCTGGGGTAAGCCCGCTTAAGCGCGGCTCACTTGTTTTCTTCGGCAGCTACAATGGATGCCGATGGTCACTGAACCCGATGCTAGTTTGGCCTGGGCACATCCACTCGTCCGCGAGTGGTTCCTGGCGCGCTTCGGCAGCGCCACCGAGCCGCAGCAGCAAGGCTGGCCGCACATTCTCCAGTCGCGCACCACGCTCATATCGGCGCCCACCGGGTCCGGAAAAACGCTGGCGGCTTTTCTGGCCTGCATCAACCGCCTGGTTTGCAAGGCGCTGGACGGGCGGCTGGAGGATCGCACCGAAGTTCTCTACATCTCGCCGCTCAAGGCGCTGAGCAACGACATCCACAAGAATCTCGAGCTGCCGCTCCGGGAGATTCAACAACTGGCGGTGGAGCACGGGATTGCGATGCCGGAGATCCGCGCCGCCGTCCGCACCGGCGACACGCTCGCCCCCGAGAGGCGGGCGATGATCGCCAGGCCGCCGCACATTCTTGTCACCACGCCCGAGTCGCTCTACATTCTGCTCACCGCGGAAAAGAGCCTGGCGATCCTAAGAGACGTGGAGACGGTGATCGTCGATGAGATCCACGCCGTCGCCGACGATAAGCGCGGGGCGCATCTTGCCCTGTCGCTGGAACGCCTGGAGTCCGCGCTCGGCGCCCCGCCCGTGCGCATAGGGCTGTCCGCCACCCAGAAGCCGATCGAAGTGGTGGGGCAGTTCCTGTCCGGGGCAGGCCGCTGTCAGCCGGCGATCATCGATGTCGGGCACAACCGCAAGCTTGACCTGGCCGTGGAGGTGCCGTCGAGCCCGCTCGGGCCGGTCGCCTCCAACGAGATGTGGGACGAGATGTACGACCGCATCGCGGCGCTGGTCGAGCAGCATCGCTCCACGCTGGTCTTCGTGAACACCAGACGGCTTTCGGAAAGGGTGGCGCATCACCTGGCGGAGCGGCTGGGAGAAGAATGCGTGGCGGCCCACCACGGCAGCCTGTCGCGCAAACTGCGTCTGGCCGCCGAGAAGAAGCTGAAGGCCGGCGAATTGAAGGTGCTGGTGGCTACGGCGTCGCTGGAGCTGGGGATCGACGTGGGCACGATCGACCTGGTCGTGCAGATCGGCTCCACACGCGCCATTGCCGTGGCGCTGCAGCGGATAGGCAGGGCCGGTCACTGGCGGGGCGCGATCCCCAAAGGGCGCATACTTGCCACCACCCGTGACGAGCTTTTGGAATGTGCCGCCCTGGTTCAAGCAATCGGCAAAGGGGAGCTCGACCGCCTGGTCATTCCCCACGCTCCCCTCGATGTCCTGGCGCAGCAGATCGTGGCGGCCTGCGCGACCGCCGACTGGGCGGAGGATGAGCTTTTCGATCTTGTACGCCGGGCGTACCCCTATCGCGACCTGCCGAGGAGAGAATTCGACGCGGTGCTAGAGATGCTGTCCGAGGGCTTTGCCGGGCGCAGCGTGAGATTCGGCGCCTATCTGCATCGCGACCGGGTCAACGGCCGCGTGAGGGCCCGCCGCGGCAGCCGCCTGGCCGCCATCACCAGCGGTGGCGCCATTCCGGAAAACGCGCTCTTCACCGTCGTAGCCGAGCCGGAAGGCAACACGGTCGGCACCCTGGACGAAGATTTTGCCGTCGAGAGCAATCGCGGCGACATCATCCTTCTGGGCAACACATCCTGGAAGATCCGCCGCATAGAAGGCATAGCCGGGCGCGTGGTCGTCGAGGACGCCCACGGCGCCCCGCCCACTGTCCCCTTCTGGCGCGGCGAGGCGCCCGCCCGCACCCAGGAGCTCTCCGCCCGCGTCGGCGAACTGCGGAAGCGAATAAGCGACATGCTCCCGAACACCACCCCCGAGAACCTGTCCTTCCCCCGCCTCGCAGGCACAAGCGTCCGTCCCGCCGCGGCGACTGCTCCCGGGGGAGCGGGCCTCCCGCCGGCTCCGACCGCCAGGAAATCCGAAGGAAACGCGATGCAATCCCCCTCCCCCACCGACGAGGTAGCCGCCTGCATCCGGTGGCTCAAGCAAGAATGCCGCCTCGACGACGCCGGAGCGGAGCAGGCGGTGGAATACATCGTGCAAGGTCGAGCCGTGTTGGGAGCCGTTCCCACCCAGTCGACGATCATCGCCGAGCGATTTTTCGACGAGAGCGGCGGCATGCAGCTCATTATTCACGCCCCCTTTGGCGGGCGCGTGACCAAAGCCTGGGGGCTGGCCCTGCGCAAGCGCTTCTGCCGCAGCTTCAATTTCGAGCTGCAGGCGGCTGCCACCGACAACGGGCTCAACATCTCGCTTTCGGAGCAACACAGCTTCCCGCTCGCCGACGTCTTCGGCTTCCTTAACCCCAATTCCGTCCAGGAGGTCCTGGAGCAGGCCGCGCTGCAATCACCGATCTTCACGACCAGGTGGCGGTGGGACGCCAACCGCGCCCTGGCGGTCTTGCGGTTCCGAAACGGCAGGAAGGTGCCGCCGCAGATACAGCGCATGCGGGCCGAAGACCTCCTGGCGGTGGCCTTTCCCGAGGCCGCAGCCTGCCAGGACAACATCGAGGGCGACGTGGCCATTCCGGATCACCCGCTGGTCAAGGAAGTGATGAAGGACGTGCTCACCGAAGCGATGGACATCCGCGGGCTCAAGGAGCTGCTCAACGGGATTCTGGACGGCAAAATCCGCTGCATCGCCGTCGACACCCCGGTGCCCTCGCAGTTCTCGCACGAGATCCTCAACGCCAATCCCTACGCCTATCTGGACGACGCGCCGCTCGAGGAGAGGCGGGCGCGTGCGGTGGAGATGCGGCGCGTGCTGCCGCGGTCGGTGCTGGAGGAGGTGGGCAGGCTCGACCCGGAGGCAATTGCCCAGGTGACCGAGGAAGCATGGCCGGACGTCCGTGATGCCGACGAGCTGCACGACGCGCTCGTCACCTTTGTGGCGGTGCCGGAGGAGATCAGCGCCGGCGGGCGCCGCTCACCGAAGCCGCTCTGGATGAGGTTCCTGGACGATCTTATCTCCGAGCGCCGGGCGGGCGTCGCCTTGATCACAAGCAGGCATGGGGCGCGCCGTTACTGGGTCGCCGCCGAGAGGGTGAAGACTTTCCAGGCCGTCTACCCCGACGCCCGATTCGAAATCGAGCCCGCCCCGGTGGAGCAGCCGGCGCCTGAAGCCGAGGCGGCGCTCGTCTGCCTGGTCAAAGGCTGGGTGACGCACGTTGGTCCGACAAGCGCGCCGGCTCTCGGCGACCTTCTCTGCTTGCCCGCCTCGGAGATCGATCGCGCGCTCCTGCGCCTGGAGTCCGCCGGAACGGTGATGCGCGGGCGCTTCACCGATCCCGCAGCCGAGCTCGAGTGGTGCGAGCGGCGCCTGCTCGCCCGCATACACCGCCTGACCGTGGGCACCCTGCGCCGCGAGATTGAGCCGGTCACCGCCGCCCAGTTCTTCCGCTGGTTGCTCGCCTGGCAGCACGCCGCGCCGGGGACACAGCTTTCCGGCGAGCGCGGTCTTCTGGAGGTGCTCAGGCAGTTGCAGGGATTCGAGATCCCCGCCAACGCCTGGGAAAGCCAGATCCTCTCCCGGCGCCTCCATCGCTATGATCCGGAAATGCTCGATCAACTCTGCCTCACCGGCGCCGTCGGCTGGGGCCGCCTCTCCCCCCACCCGGCCACCCTGGCCGCCGGCACTTCAATCCCCGGAAGCGCAATCGTCCCGCCGGCTGCGGCGGCCGCCCCCGGCGGCGCCGGTGTCCGGCGCGCCCCCGATGACCTGCCCCTCCCTATCCGCCGCGTCATCCCGACAAGCGTGGCGCCAATCACCTTCTTCGTGCGCGAGGAGTCCGGCTGGATGATGCACGGGCATGGGTCCGAGCAGATGGAGACGAGGGCTTTGAGCCAGCCCGCGCGCGACGTCCATGATTTCCTCTGCCGGCGCGGCGCCTCGTTTTTCGCCGACATCGTGAGGGCGACCGCTCATCTCAAGTCGGAGGTCGAATCGGCCCTGTGGGAGCTCGTCACAGCCGGCCTGGTCACCGCCGACGGATTCGACAACCTGCGCGCCTTGATCGATCCGCGGCGGCGCTCGGGACAAGGTCGCGGGCGCAGCACCCGGCCGCGGCATAGCACCGGGCGCTGGTCAATCCTGTACAGGGATGGCGAGAAGGACAGGGCGCAGGCCATCGACGCCATCTGCAAGATGCTTCTCAGGCGCTACGGGATCGTCTTTCGTGATCTGTTGGCCAGGGAGACGAACCTGCCGAGATGGCGGGAGCTCCTGATGGCCTTCCGCCGCATGGAAGATCGGGGGGAGATCCGCGGCGGTCGCTTCGTCAGCGGCTTTCTCGGCGAGCAGTTCGCTCTGCCCGTCGCCGTCGAGGGCCTGCGCGCCGCCAGAAAGCGCGAGCCTGGCGGCGAGGTGGTGACGCTTTCCGCCGCCGACCCGCTCAACCTGGTCGGCATCCTCCTGCCCGGCGATCGCGTCCCGGCCGTGTCCGGCAAGTTCGTCGCCTTCCGGGACGGAACCGTAATGCCAAGCGATCGCCCCCCGGCGGCCGCGCGCACCGAGCGAACAAGCTGACCCCGCCGGTCGGCCGCACGCCCTCGGCGGCGCGGGCGTCCCGCCCGCTTTCGGAGCGAGAATATGGTAGCCGCTTTCCGGAGCAGACATTCAATGACACCATCAGCGGTATCAGCACTTTCGATTCAACCGCCTTTGAGCTCCCTGTGCACGCCGTCCGTGCCTCCCCACGCAGGGGCGACGATCATGGCGTCTCTCGCGAGCCGGGACAGCGTGCGTTGCGATCTGCAGGCGACATACGGGTTGGGGTCTTCGCACAGGGACTGGAGAACCTCCAGCGGTGTGTTGTGGTTTTCCGCCAGCCTGAATCTCACATCCGGACACTCATCGGAGGCCAGCTTGTACAAAACCTCTAGCGGCGCGTTGGCGTTCTCCGCGACCGCGGCCCGCACGTCAGGATGCGGATGATCAGCCAGACCGGTCAATGTCGCCTGATGGGCTCGCGGGTTTTCGGCAATGCGCTCGAGGATTTGCGGCGTTCCTGTTTTCGCCAGATGATGCAATACAGGAGCAGGCGTGTTGGGATTACTGGCCACATATGCGCGAATCCGCAACGTCTCCGGATCGAGTGCGCTATCGCCCGCGCCCGCGGAAAAATCCAGCGAGAGATCGGGCTCAGTCAGGCGCGCACGCATGGCCGCCCTGAGCAACTCCTTCTCATCCTCCGACAGGTCCTCCCAGCGGAAGCCTGCGTCTAGTCGATCGTTCATACTCTCCTCCCGCTGCGCGCTTGCAGGAGTCTATGGCAAGCAAAAGCACTTATGGGGAATTTGCGCATCCCCCTAAGTCCATCTTACACACCGGGGGAGAATCTGCAAAGAGCGGAGCGGAAACTAACTGAAATCTACGTAACTTAGCGGTGAGTCGTCGATGGCGGTGCGCCGGCTCTCCGGCGGCCGAGGCGGCGGAACCACCTGGGCGAGCGTCCGCAAACCAGGCGGGTCGCCGCTCGCCGGCAAAGCTGCTGGCGCCTGCTCAGCCGGCAGCTCGACGGCGGCCTGTGGTACCGCCTCCGGCGCGTAATACCGCGTCGCCGGCGAATCGATCGTCTGATTCGGTCGCGCGTCCGCCAGGCGATCGTACTGACCGTGAGCCTCGCCGGGATTCGACGCGGCGGTCATGCGGCCGGACACATCGGTGGTTACGATGTTGCCGGCGGCGTCGTACGACAGCGTTGCCTGTCCGACAACGTTTCCGTCACCGTCATAGTTGTATACGACCCTGGTGTCGACTATATCTTGCGCAGTGGCGCCATTGCCCGAGGAGATCGTGCCGATAGCGTTGCCGCCGGCATCGTACAGGGTCGTCGTCTCCCCGACGACGTTGCCGCTGGCATCATAGTCGTATGCCACGGAGGCGGCAGGCGGCGGATCGGCGGGGTCGCCGTTGACGCCGGCGACATCGAGCTGGGCAACCTGCGGATTCGCAGCAACCTCCCGGGTCGTTCCATCCGCATCGGTGGTTGAGGTGTCGACGCCGTTCCCGAGCCACTCCGGCAGATCACCGGAAACCGGGCCGCTGATATTGCCATAGGTGCCGGTGAGCGGAGGCCCGACCATGCCCGAGCGGGAAACGTAAGCGACCGGCGAGTCCGCCCGCCCTTGCTGCGCCGGCGGATTGCCGGAGCCGTGCGATGCGGTGCCTGTTAGCGGCTGAGCCCCCTGCGCAGGCAAGCCAAGGCCTTCCCGGAAATTGGCAAGCAACGCGGAAGCCACGGCCGACTGCCCGTGCTGTGCCGGCGCGGCGGCAGGATTGCGGGAGACGTCCGCCTGGTCCTGAGCCACGAGTTCCACGTGACCGGCCAGAAGCGGATGATCGGCACGGCCGTGCCCCTCCGTCTCGGTATGCGCGCCATCGGCGCCGCTGTTGCCCGGCCCGGTTGTGACCTCCACCGGATTAGAGACGGTGCTGCTCGAATCCACGAACCTGGTCGGATCCAGCGTGCCGCTCGAGTCCCAGGGGGTGCTTTCCACGCCTCGACCCGGCGTGTAGCTCGTCAGGAAGACCTCGGGATCGGTCTGGGTGCCCGTGCCTGAGGAAGGCGGTAGATCCCTGGGCGCGCGGTCTGCTGAATAGGAATCCGGGTGAGCGGGTTGATCGTTGCCAATCGATCGCACCCCGCCGGCAGAGGCCAGCCTGAAATTGTGGTCGACGTTCGAGAGCTGATCCGAAAGGCTTGTGGTCGTCAGATCCCTGCTTGCGACCGGGCCATCCACCGGATCCACGGGACCGGGAGCGGGCGGATTCGGCTGATCGGGTTGGCTGTCCGGTTTGCTGTCAGGCTTGTCGCCGCCGCCGCCGCCGCCACCGCCGCCGCCACCGCCGCCACCGCCGCCGCCACCGCCACCGCCGGCAGCGGCCGCTTTCGCTTGCTCCTTCGCTTTGGCAAGGGCCTGCCCGATTCTTTCGGAGACCCGAGCTGCTTCCCGGCCGGCTTCCTTCGCCAGGGTGACGAAATCGAAGGCGGACTTGACTGAGACGATAGCCAGCGAGTTGAGCGCCGTGAACACAACCGTGCCTGTGTCGTCCACGCCGCGGAAGCAGGCCATGAGGGCGATCGTCGTGCTCCAGAAGAAACTCCAGAAGCAGAGGGACACCACCCCTTCGATCCAGTTGGGAAAGGCCTGCCTGAGCATCTGCGAGGGGTAGACCCAGAGAGCGGCTACGATCGGTCCGACAAACCACAGATAGTAGAGCCAGCACTCCTGCACCGCGCAAAGAAGCGTCCAGGCAAAGGCCAGTCCCGAATTGAGCTGATTGAAGGCAACCCTGGCTTCCGGCACCATATACGGTACCGTCTCCGCCGCCCGTGTCGGGGGAACGATATAGAGTCCCGACGAAGGATCCTCATACTTGACGGAAAGGAGCTGGCCTTCCATGCGGGCCGCGGGGGTATTGCCGAAATAGTTGAACATCGTGGCCGGAATGTTCGGAATCACCGCGTAGTTCTCCTCCGGGGCCCTTATCGGGAAGGCGCGCACGTGCCCGGCGAAGGCGTCGGCGTACATGTCCGAGCCGAAGGACCGGCTGTAGGCGTCGGCGACCGTCTTCGACAGAGAGTTGGTTACGTCGATGCCGTAGTTGACGACCAGATAGGTGGCAGGAATCAGAAAGACACCGACGACGGAGCGCAAAATTCCTTCCAGCGGGCTGACCTCGCCCAAAACGGAGAAACCCTGGGAGACAATCGCCTTTGTCTGCGCGAGAACCGCGCCCGGCAGAAAGAGCAGGATGGCGATCGGGACGAAGAGGCTGTCGCGCAGCCGGTTCCATTTGTTGCCTGCGTTGCTCGTGAAATTCTGCAGAAAGCTCTGCGTGAACTCGATGGCGGTCGCCGCCTGCTCGCGCTCCATGCCGGCCAGGTTGTCGGCGGTCTGGCTCTTCTCGGCGTTCTGATTCACCTTGGCCTGCTCTTTGTTGGCGCCGGGCATCAGCATGGACCGCGCCTGGTTGAAGGCATTCATCATCGCCGTGATGCCCGCCGCGTCGGCGCTCATCAGCTTGCCGCCGGACACGCCGTTGAGCCCGGTGCTGGCCAGAACATTGCTCATGTTGGCCGCCATGGGTGAGCTCAACCCCGTGAACGTCTGCCCCTGGCCCATCGTCGGCTCGGACTGAGGAGCCGTGGTCAGCGACTGGCTGTTGGCATTCTGGTTCTGCCCCTGCCCCTGATTTCCGGCCTGCCCTTGTCCCTGATTTCCGGCCTGCCCTTGTCCCTGATTGCCGGCCTGGCCCTGCCCCTGGCTGCCACGCTGGGAGGACCCGCCGCCAAACAGGTTCAAGAAGGCAAGGGGATCAAACCCTGCGCCTGCTGAACCCTGGTTCTGGCTCACCCCATTGGTTTGCTGCTGTTGGAACCCCCTGGGGGCGGGGGCGTCCCGCCCGCTTCCCGCGAAGCTCCCGTTGTTCCCGCTGCCTTGCTGGTAGTAAGAAGATGAGGATCCATCGGGCCGGTAGCTCGGGTAGTTGGGATAGTTGTTGCCGCCGTACCCCCCGTAAACCCCGGAAGGCTCGAACCCGGAGACCGGATCCCCGCTTCCGCCCCCGCCCGAGCCGCCGCTCGAGCCGCCACTCATATCGCGCCCGCCGGGGAAGGTGAAGTTCATCTCCGGCGTGGAGTCGGGGGCAATCTGCTGCCCGTTTTGATAGTTGCCGCCGAACTGCTGGGCAAACTGCTGCTGCTCGGCAGCCATGCCCTTGGGCTTGTCGTTGACCTGCCCGCTGGCCGGGTCGGGAGCGCTCACCTGCGCCGCGCCGGTGGCGGGTACTGTCAAGACAATCAGGGCGGCGATTAAACCGACGCGATGGATGCCCGCCCGTAGGGTCGCGGCGTGCCTCGCCCGCGCCGACGGCCTTTCGGGGTGCGGTATTTCGCCCACGGTATCCAATTGTAGTGACAACATTTCTTCTTTCTCTCCGAGCAATCTGTCAGGGACCTGGCGCGAGCCACACGGACTCGCCACGGTTAATGTCAGGTAGGGCACCCGGGCGAGCTGCCGGCTGCCGGGGACATGCTCCCACCCGAGGCCGGGGTTGTCGTGGTATCGCCGGTAGTGCCGGCGGTGCTCGCAGTCTGCGTCTCGCCGCCGGAGTTCCCACCCTGACGGTTCCCTCCGCCGCCACCGCCGCCGCCACCACCGCCGCCGCCACGGCCAGCGCCCGCACCACCGCCGGCTCTGGCCGCTTCCATGGAGGCCTGAGTCATGATCTGAGCAGCCTTCTCCCCCAGCCTCTCCGCCTCGCGCCCGCCGTCCTTGACCAGGCCGTTGAAATCGAAGGCGAGCTTCACCGAGCTGAGGGCCAGCAGGTTCAAGGCCGTAAACACGATGGTGCCGGTGTCGTCCGTGCCGCGCAGGCACGCCATGAGAAGCACGGTCACGTTCCAGAAAAAGCTCCAGAAGCACAGCGTTATCACCCCGTCCACCCAGTTCGGCAGCGCCTGCCTGAGCATCTTCGACGGGTAGACCCAGAGCGCGGCGACAATCGGACCGACGAACCAGAGGTAATAGAGGTAGCACTGCTGCGCCGCGCAAAGGATCGCCCAGGCGAATGCCATGCCCGCGTTGATCTGATTGTAGGCAAGGCGCGCCTCGGTGACCATAAAAGGAACGCTCTCCGCTGCCCTCGTCGGCGGCACGATATAAAGTCCGATTGCCGGATCGACATACTTGACCGCGAGCAGTTTCCCCTCGAGCCGCGCCAGCGGGCTGTTGCCGAAGTAATTGAACATGATTGCCGGGACATCTGACGGAATCACGCCATAGTTTTCTTCGGGGGTGCGAATCGGGAAGGCCCTCACGTGCCCGGAGAAGGCGTCGAAATACATGTCCCGCCCGGTGACCAGCGTGTAGCCCGAGGCAATTGTCCTGGTCAGGGAGTTCGCCACGTCGATTCCGTAATTCATCACCAGGTAGGTCGCCGGGATCAGGAACACGGCGATGACCGAGCGCAGGATCCCCTCGAACGGGTGCGCCTCGCCCAGCACGGAGAAGCCCTGGGAGGCCATCGCCTTCACCTGGCTCAACACGGCGCCGGGCAAAAGAAGAAGGACGGCCATCGGCACGAAGATACCGTCGCGAATCCTGTTCCAGCGATTGCCACCATTGGCGGTGAAGTTCTCGAGATATGTATGCGCGAAATCGATAGCCAGGGCCGCCTGCTCCCGCTCCATGCCGGCGAGGTTATCGGCCTGCTGGCTTTTCTCGGCGTTCTGATTGACCTTGGCTTGCTCCTTGTTGGCCCCGGGGGTGAGCTGCCCCCGCGCCCCGTTGGCGGCGTTCATCAGGCCCGTAAGAGCCGCGCCCGCGCCAATGGGCAGGTGCCCGCCGATTCCCGAGCTCAACCCGCTCATGCCGAGAACGCTCTGCATGTTCCCGGACATGGGCGAGCTCAGGCCGGTGAAACTCTGCCCCGGCGCCATCGTCACCTCCGTCTGCGCAGGGGTGGTCATGGAGACGTTGTTGGCCGCCCTGGCCTGGCTGGTCTGCTGGCCCGGGTAGCTGAGATGCGAGCCGGCGCCCTCCCGCCCGCTTCCCAGGGGGCGCCCGTTCGGCCCCGACCCCTGGCTTTGCCCGCTGGCGTTGACCGACCGCGAGTACAGCACATCACTGGGGGCGCAAGGAAGGCCTCGCGCCGCGCCTGCCTCGAGAGGCGGCGTGCTGGTGACGCCGCGATGGGGGTTGTGGAACGGGTGGCGCGTATATTCAGGGTAAGCGCGCTCGCCCGGCACCAGCGAGATATGACCGTCGCGCTCGAGGCGAGTCATCCCCTTGGGCGGTGTGACCGGGCTGCCGTTGCCCGCACGCCGATCGCTTCCCGACCCGCCTGTCGGGTACGGAATTGCCGGCAGCGACGCCGAAGTCGTATCGGTGTTGTCCGGGTAGTTGTTGCCGGAGTAACCACCGTAAACCGTCGTCATCGTCTGGAAATCAGGCTCGCCGCTGCCGCTGAAGTTGCCGGAGGAGCCTCCGCCACCGCTGCCGTTGAAGCCGGTGAACATGTTGCTCATGTCCCGACCGCCCGGGAAGGTCATGTCCTTATAAGGATTGCCCATCTGTCCGGACTTCGAGCCGAGCGCGCTCGATCCTTCATACGCTTTCACCGCATCCCGATCGCTTGCATGCGCTGATGCCGGACTGGAGCCAGAAATCGCCGACGCGCCGATCACCGTCATGACGATCGCGCAGAACCCCGCCCGCAGGGGCAGCACATGCCCCGCCCGCGAATAAGAAGTAGTGACTTTTCTAGAATCCAACACTTTCATGAGCCTGTCCGGAACATCCCCGAGCCACACGGGCTCAGCAGCCGCCGCCCCCTCAACCACCGCCGCCACCGCCGCCACCGCCGCCGCCGCCGCCGCCGCCGCCTTGCGCTCCGCCGCCGCCACCTTTGGCGCCCCCCTTCTGCCCGCCTTTAGCGGCCACCTTGGCCGCGCCTGCCTCCGCCCTGGACAGAATCGAGGTCACAATCTCGCCCGGCTTGAAATCGAACGGGTTGAACGGGACGAACAGCAGCAGGGCCATGAAGGCGATCAGGTAATAGGCGTTGACCAGGTCGAACGGGTTGACGCCGCCCTGCTCCAGCCACACCGTCCAGCAGCACAGCACCACGCACCACCAGAATTTCCACATGCACAGCATGGTGACCCCGTCCATCCACGACGCGAACGCTTTCCTGAACAGATCCCTGCCCACCCCCGGCCAGGCAAAGAACGCGGCCGCCAGCGGTCCGAGCAAGAAGAGGTAGCACACGAAGACAAGCTGGAAGGCGCTGACCACGACACCGGCCACGCCCAGCGTCGCCGCCGCCTCGTTGATCAGCTCGGCAAGCGCGATGTCGGTATAGCTCATCTGCTCCATGATCCCCAGCCGCACGGGCATGCCGGCCAGTTTGCCGCGATACGGCGCGCGCGGCACGATCGGCAGGTTCATCACCGACTGCCCTTGCTGGGTGGAATCGAAGATCTGCACCTGCTCTTCAGCCCACACCTCGATCATCTTCACGTTTACTTCCCTGGCAACCGCCGCTTGCAGCGCGTTGGCCGTGTCGATGACGTAGCTCATGAACAGCTGGGTTGTCGGGATCAAGAAGACGGCGATAAGCGAGCGTTGAATGCCGGTAAAGGGATTCTGCGTGTCCTCATCCCGCAAATGGAGAAACTGGAAGCCGACCACGCACTTTATATTGGTCATAAGGGCGCCCGGCAGGACGAAGAGGATCGCCAGCGGCAGGTACGCGGCCTTGAACAGCTTTTGAACCATCCACACCGCATTGGCATAGGTCTTCGATACGGCGTGGGCGGACGTGGCGCTGCCGGCATTCTCGTTGGCCACGTTGATCAACGGATCGAGCATGCCGCCGAAAAACGCGTCCATCTCCTGGAGCGCGTCCTCCCCCTTGCTGCTGGCCGACTGCCCCTGCTTCATGCCCTGATTGGCGGTTGCCTGGTGCATGGCGGAGGCGGCCGCCGTCGCCAGCTCCATGCCGAGCTGCGCCGCGAAAGCGCCGGCCATGGCGCTCGTCGCCCCGGTGGAGATGTTGCCGCCGACCTGGCCGCCCAGCGTGTTGCCGCCCATCCCCGAACCCATGCCGGAACCGGAGCCGTTGCCGCCGCCGTTGTTCCGGGTCCGATTCGGGTTCTGATTCTTATCCTTTTTATGCAGCTGCGAGCAACAGGGCAAGTTCATGCCGCAGCAGGCCAGGTGATGCTGGCAGCAGGCGGGCAGCAACGCTTGCGATACCGGCTGCGTGCCCTGCGGCATGAGCCTTCCGGTCATGCCGGGCAGGTTGAGCAGGACGCCCGGCCCGCCGCCGCCGCCGCTGCCGTGCCCGCCGGCGGAATTTACGGGACCTGCCGGTTTCGCAATCCCGTCCATGCCGTCGAAAAACCCGCCGGTGGCAATGTCGTGGAAAGCTCCGGCAGGAGCCATGGACATCAAGTCGTTGGGTCCCCCGTTGAAGGCTTTGGCCGCGTGGGCCATCTGGGCGGGAGCCGGCGACTGCGCGGTGCGGTCCTCGCCGTTGGCGAAGCCGTTCCAGGCCGTGCCGTGATCGTCGACCGAGGGCGGCGGATACATGCCGTCTCTCGGCGTCTGCCGCTCGCTCTCGACATGCGTCTCAATCTGCTCCTGCCGGGCCATCATGTTCTGCCCGTGCACCCCGGGCTGCACGTCGCTCCACGACTTGCCGGTCAGCGGCTCCTGCCCCCGGGCCGCATTCTGGGCGTCGATTGGCGAGGCATAGTTGGCTCGCGCCGGAGCCTGAGCGGCCACGATCAGGAAAAACAAGGCGACCACCGCCCGGCCCGGCGCACGTCCGAGCGCGCCTCCAGCGCGCATGCGCTTGTCAATGACGGCTATCGGTCGCGTCGTCTGCATTCTTCCAGACCCCTTGATATGGAATGCTGCCGCCGTGCCGCTGGCGCCTCGGCATTGCGGATTTCGCTAGTAAGTGCGGTAACGAGCAGAGGATAGGGGGACCATGTGAAAAAATCGTGACAAGACCGGTGCCGTCTGCTTCAATGAGGGTTGTCCAGGCTTGCCGGCGACGGAAAGGCTCTCAAGCTCATGACCAAACAGGTACTGGCCGCCACCCTCGTCCTGACCGCGTTGTCGCTCGCCGCCTGCGGCTCGGGCACGGATGCCGGCTACAAGCCAGGCGGATTTCTCGGCGGCATCGGCATCTTCCCAAAAGGGGTGCCGCAGATTGCGCCCAAGTACGAGGAGCCGACCATTAAGAATCTGATGGGCACCCCGCAACCGTTCCCGGCGGAGTACCCGCTCGCCCAGTACCCGAACGCCCGGGTGCTGCTGGCCGAGGTGCGCCCGGTCTACACCGCCCGCCGCCCGAACATGGTCTGCCTGCAATCCAGCGACGACATCGGCAAGATTGCCAATTACTACCGCCTGAAGCTCTCCTCGGAAGGCTGGAAGTTCAAATCGGCCGATGAAAACCCTGTCTTCTCGAGCACCATCTGGGAAAAAGGAGATCAAGTGGCCGAGGTCCGCATCTCACCTTCCCCGCAGGAAGGGCAGAAGATAATCCAGCTCTTTATCGCCCCGGCCGGCAAGTCATAGGAAATCCCCGGGGCGCGGGCGTCCCCCCGCATCAACGGCGGCGCGACCTGTCACGGCCGCTCTCCTGCTCCAGCAGCTCCTCTTCGGAGAAATTCGTAAACACCAGCGTCCTGCCGTCCCAGTCCCGCAAAGCATGGCCGTCGTGGGCACCGCCGATGATGGCATATCCCCGGCCGCCGGCAACAGGCGTGTATTGAATCTCACCGGGGCGCAGCCACGGCGGGCTCTGCCGGCGAACCTCGGTGATGCTCTTGATGCCGCCCAGCGACGGCCATTCGTTGGCGCCGCTGAACGGATTGATCAGCCCGACCGGGCGCGGCGTTTTATCATCCTCCCGGCCGCCCGGAAGATAGCTCTTGAAGGCGTCGTCGACCGCCAGCGGGTACTTATCACCCCCGTGATTCGCCGCGTAGTGCTCGGCCGCCGTTTGCAGATCCCGCATGTTTTCCCAGACCCGCTTGTCGGTCTCCTGCCCGTCGGCGCCCGAGTAGTAGCCGGGCACGAGCCCGCAAGCCGCAAGGGTGAGCGGGATGATGGCCAAGACGATCGCCTGCGTCGCTCTCACAATCAACCTCACCTGAAGCGATCGAACAGATCATCGGCCGGCCAGCTCTTCTGCCGGGCGATGGCGTGCGACACCAGCGCCCGAACGTCGTTGAGGAACCCCACCTGATCCCTCGGGCGGGAGTTGGCGGCAAATGCCCAGGCCTGATCCCCGGCGGTGTGGACCACATAAGCCATGCTGCCCGGCAACGATCCGGTCCGCGAATAAACGAGACCGCCGCCGGTGACCATCACCTCCCAGCCCATGGCAAAGTACTGTTTCTTTCCCTTCCAGTAAGCCACGGCCGGGCGCGACAGCATCACCTGCACGGACTTCCGCGAGATAGGGCCTGGTACCTTGCGCTCGCCGGCGAGGGTGGCAACGAAGCGCACCAGATCGACGGGCGAGGCGATCCAGCCTGCCGGCGCCGCCAGCGCCTCCAGCGCGAAGTCACCCCCGTAGGCGAGCGGCACCAGGCCCTTCACGTTGGGGAAGTAGCTGTTGGCCATCTCCTGCCCAGGAAAGGGGTAATAGACGGCCTCGTGCTCCGCGCGCGAAAGGGTCCTGCCCAGGCGCATGTCGGTAATGCCGATCGGCTTTAAAACCTCGTCCTTGACGAACCGGCTGTATGGCCTGCCCGAGGTCCTGGCGATCAGCTGCTCGAGCACCGCGTAACAGAGGTTCGAGTAGGCGTAGCTGGTGCCCGGCGTGAAATCCAGCGGTTTTCCCATCCAGTAGCGCACGATGGACAGCGAGTCGGCGCGCAAAGTGGGCGAGCAATAGTGCGAAGCGTAATGCACCAGCGGCGCGAACATCGGATCACCGGATTCCGCCCGGTTCCATCCTGCCGTCATCTGCAGCAGATCGCGCACGGTGATCTGGTACAGCCTTGGATCCACGCCGGCAGAGCCGCACATGCACGGTTTTACATCCTTCAGCAACTCGAAGGCGCGCGCGTCCAGCGCAAGTTTGCCCTGCTCCACCAGCTTGAGCACGGCCACCGCCGTCACCGCCTTGGAGACGCTGGCGATGCGGAACAGCGTGTCGGGCTCCATTGCCTGCAAATTCTCCATGTCTTGCCACCCGTAGCCGCGCGCGTAAACCAGGCGCCCCTGTTTGGCGACGGCTACGGCGGCGCCCGGAATCGCCCACTGCTGCATGAGCTCGACGAACTGTCGATCGAAGGCGTCCATGCCGGCGAGCGGGCGCCCGCTCATCGGATATCTGCCCGCAGGCGCCGCCGCCGGAGAGGACTCGGCGCAGCCGGTCGCGACCATCCAGAAGAGCACAGCGATGACGGCAAGGCGTGCGGCGGCAAACAATGCAAGCGCGTGCACGGTGAGCATTCGGTCCCCGGCGGAGCAAGCGTCCCTCCCGCTCCGGACCGCAGGCACTTTGCTGGCTTCCGCAGGTATTGCAGCCGAGATCATTTTCCAGCCGGCGCACCCCGCAGCTTCTGCTGCACGCGCAGCTTCAAGGCCGCCGGCGGGCTCAATTCCAGCACGCGCCGGTAGGCGCTCCTGGCCCCGCCCTCGTCGCCGCCGTCTTCGAGTATGCCGGCCAGGTAGAGCCAGAGCATGTACGACCGCGCGTGCCCGGTCTCGATGAACTTCCGCAGCGCCGTCTGCGCTTCCTTGAACTTCTCCTGCCTGCGCAGGTCCTCGACATAGAGCCCCCACAGCGGCCCGTTATCGGGCAGGAGATCGATCGCTTTCTTGAAGGCTTGCTCGGCCTCTGCGTACTTGCCGGCCCACACCAGGCAGCGCCCGAGATCCTTCCAGTACTCGCCGGCGGTCGGGCAGAGCTCGACAGCCTTTCGGCACGCCTCAGCGGCCCGATCGTAGCGGCGCAGGTTGAAGTAGACAAAGCCGAGATTGTGCCAGTTGCCCGGCGAATGAGGATTGAGCTCCGTCGCCCGGACCAGGCAGCGCTCCGCCTCGTCGAATCGCTTCTCCTGGAAAAGCGTCAGCCCGAGCCGCTCCTGATAGCGAGGGTTCTTCGGGCTCATGGAGAGCGCCTGCCGCAGATCCGCCTCCGCGCGCTGCACCTGCCCCAGCCCGTTGTGGTACCTGGCGGCGATGCACCAGAACTCGGGCGAATCGGCGCCCAGCGCCGTAGATTTGTTGAATACCCGCTCGGCCGATTGCATGTGCCCCTGAGCCGCCCAGACAAGGGCCATCTGCGCCACCGCCACCGGATCGTGCTTGTCGGCCGCCAGCGCCTTGACCGCCGCGTCGGATGCGCCCGGCACATCTCCCCTGGTCAGCAGGAGCGCCGAAAGGTGCGTCCATGCCTCCACCTGCCGGGGGCTCAAAGCAACCGCCCGGCGGAAGGACGCCTCCGCCTCGGAAAGCGCGTCCATGTCCTCCTGTGCCATCGCCAGGCCGGTAAGATAGCGGGCGTCCCAGGGGTACTTGCGAACAGCCTCCCGGTACTTCTCAATTGCCTCCGGGCTTTTGTAGCGCCGCCTCAGCTCCTCCGCCTGCCGGTAGATCTGGTTTGCCGCCAGCCAATCGAGGAGACTTCCCTTGCCCGGGAAATCGCGACAGAGAAAAGCGGCGCCGGACACAAGGGCGAGCACGGCCACGAGCAGGCAGGCAACGGTTGCCGCCCGCTTTCCCGGCCACTGTCTTATCCTGGCTACCAGCGCGGACATGCACCAATTATCGCAGGAAGCTCTACCATGTGCCTGTCGATTCCGCCGCAGAGGCGGTGCGGACGGTAATCACCTGTGGTGGCGTCGCATCCGGCGGGTAGATGAAATCCACAACAACGGTCTTGTGCTCTTTCGGACCCAGGGTGAAGGAAGCCAATGGCGGGACGATTTCGCCCTCGTTTTCCGAGAGATGGAAATACTCGGACTGCACGGCCCGGGTAGCCTTGCGCCAGCTCAGCCTTACGGTTCCGCGGAAAAAGATCCTGTTGCCGGGAGGATCGTTGTATATCAGGCCGTGGCCGTCGCTCCCGGCCGGCGTCTCGAACTCCAGCAGCACTTTGCGGCGCTCGCCGGCGGGATTGTATAAGGGAAACGTGAGCTGGTAGTGAACAGCGTAGTTTCCATGGGCACTATAGGCGGTATCAGGATATCTGCGCAGAAGCTCGGCGCATTGAACCTGACCCGTGCCCAGAGTCTTCCTGTCGACGGCGGAGAGTATGTAAGAATACGACTGCCCTGGCTCGGGGATGTGCAGCCCCGACCTGTGAGGCTGCGGGTCGTCAATCTTAGCCAGCCACCGCGAGCCGCGAGATACGCCGGCCACGCGCCCGTAACGGAAGTCGCCCACGGCGCCTGGAACGGTCGGCTCCCCCTCGCGCGGGCCGGCCAGCGCCCCTTCCACCAGCAGCTTTCGCCACTCGGCGAGCGTCGGCGCCCGTTCCTTTCCTTGGCCGTCGGCAGGCGCGTACATAGCCAGGCTGGCCAGGTATACGGGCGCATCCGTTTTCAGCTTCAGCAGAACGGAACGCCCGTTCAAAGGCGGCTTGAGCTGTCGGACCGGAACGGGAAGATTGACCAGCATCTCGTCGGCGCCGGCAGCCAAAACCAGGCTCGCAGGCAGCCCTTCTTGCCGCCTGCCGCGCAAAACGTCGTCGGTTACCCGATCGCCCGGCCCGGAGTAGAGGCGCCCGTCGTCGTTGGGCAAAAGCGCCGGCATGGTTACAAAGGGGGCATCCGGCTGGCTCAGGTAACTGGCGCCGGAGAGTACCCTGACCCGCACGCGCCGCTTGCTGGGATTGTGGACGATGAGGCCCAGGTACAGCGTTCTTAGATCCTGCTCGGAAGGCGCCCTGGCAATGTGGTGGGCGAACACGTCGATTCGCCCCTTGAGCGGCAAATTCAAATGCGCCTGCGGGGTCTTCATGCCCCCGGGAGGAAAAGTGGAATCGAGGATCCCTTCCGTCTGCACAATTTCCGGGCAGTTGCTGTTGAGCACCGGTGTGCTGTCAAGCGCCCCCGGCAGCGCTCTCACCTCTCCCGGCACCACAATCCTGGCCGGCTCCGGCTTCTGCGGAAGCAGCCGCTCGCCGCCGGCGGGCGCCGGCAAGCCGGCTACACCGGAAAGCGCCAGGGCAACTCCGCAAATCAAGAGGGGACGCGTCATGGCCAGATTATCGCTGATCGGGCCGGCGGTTTGCAGGCGGCCCCGTCGCCTCATCCTGCGGATCGCCCGTTTTGCGCTAATCTTTGGTTGCGAAGATATGAAAGGACAGCGGGGTCATGAAGCGGCGGTCGATCACCTCGGGACAACTGAAAGCGTTGTTGATTGTCGGGCAGGAGCTTTTTTATCGCTCGCCGTCCTGCCTGAGGAACTACTGGCGGGGCTCGCCCTGGCGCCGCCTGACCAAGATCCTCGACGAGACAGGGGCGTGATCTTGCGCAGGACTGCGAAAAGGGAATTACCCGGCGGCTTTCGCGTCCGCCCCGATTGCGCTTACATCGCCTTCAACAAGCCTTACGGCGTGCTCACGCAGTTCACGCGGCCTGCCGGCAGCGACAAACAAACCCTGTCGGGTTTCGGCTTCCCGCCCCGGGTATATCCGCTGGGCAGGCTCGACTACGACAGCGAAGGACTCCTGCTGCTCGCTGACGACCCGCGCCTGAACAGACTCCTGCTTGATCCGGCCTTCCGCCACGAGCGCACCTATCTTGTCCAGGTCGAGCACATTCCTGACCGGTCCCGCTTGAAACAGCTGGAAGAGGGGATCCGGATAGGGGGGGCGCGCACGCTGCCCGCCAGGGTCGAGCTGCTGGACGCCGAGCCCGAGCTTCCGGACAGGCCGGTGCCGGTCCGCTTCCGCAAGACGGTCCCGACAGCCTGGCTCCGCCTCACCCTGCGCGAAGGCCGCAACCGTCAGGTGCGGCGAATGACGGCGGCAATCGGCTGCCCGACCCTGAGGCTCGTGCGCACGACTATCGGCCAGCTCAGCCTCGCTTCGCTGAACCTGGCGCCGGGGCAGTGGATGGAGCTGAACCCCGACCAGGTGCTGGCGGCTTTAGCCCGCCGCGCCTGGCCGGCTCTTTAACCTCCTGCCACGAAGGTGCCACAGGGCCGCCACGGGCGCGCCACAGCCGCGACCTAGATTGGCTTCGTGGGCAACGGCTCGGGAGGGCGCGGCGATGAAGGACATAATGAGCGTTGAGACGGTTGAGGGCGCGGCGGATAAGGCTCTGGCCAATCCACTGGAGGATCTCATGAGCGGCTACAGATTACCGAACCAGGACAGTTTCCTCGATCCGTTCTCCCTGGACAGGGGAGCCGGGCAGAAAAACGATATGCTCCACCCGCTTGTGCTGGTAAGCCGCGAGAAACCGCACTCGCCCCCGCGCAAGCCTGATGCTGTCACCGCCGACGGTGCGCGCCTCTGGCACGACGGCAGCGGGCGCGTGGAATGCCTCAAAACTCACAGCGGGCAGATCTTCAAATTCGACTACGACAAAGGCGGGCGCATAAAAGAGGTGCTGGAGCCGGACGGCTCGATCCTCATGCGCAACGGCAGCCAAGACGCATGGACGCGAACGAACACCAGGGGGCAAAGCCACGAGTTCAAGGGGCAGGTGGCCGTGCAAGCGGACGGCAGCGTCATTTACAAAGGCCGCGACGGCCAGGACACGGTTTTCAGCGGCTCCGGCTGTGTCGCGGAATGCCGGTTGGTCGACGGGAAGCTGCTGCTGACAAAGCTTTCGGACGCCCACGGGGCCTCGATGTCCTTCTCCTATGACAGCGAAGGGAAACCCTTCGCGATCGAAGATGACAGGGGCTGGTGGCTCACCAGGGGCACCGACGGCAACTGGTACAGGAGCCGGCCCGGCCGTCCCGGAGACGATTATCTTCCAATCAAAATAGAGCGCGACGGGCAGACAGGCGATGTGATCATCGCCGACAGCGGCATGACGGCGAGAGTCGGTGTGCGCGGCGTCGAGGTCCGTCAACGAACCTGAAATATGTTATTGTTTTGGCAGCGCTTATCCGGCTGGACGGCACGCTCATGGCAAAAATTCTGCTTGTCGAGGACGATAAGGATCTGGCCTTCATGGTGCGCTCGATG
Organism: Pseudomonadota bacterium; assembly: GCA_021325555.1. GTDB lineage: Bacteria > Cyanobacteriota > Vampirovibrionia > Obscuribacterales > Obscuribacteraceae > JAJPGY01. The sequence continues at coordinate 55,048 of JAJPGY010000040.1, forward strand.
CTCTTGGCGGAGCGGCACAATGTAGATCACGTCGACAACGGGCACGAGGCGGCCCGGCACCTGAAGGTCTATCCCTACGACCTGATCGTCCTCGACTGGGAGCTGCCCGAATTAAGCGGGCTGGAGATCCTGAGGCAATTCCGGGCTGCCGGCGGAACGAGCGCCGTCCTCATGCTCACCGGCAGAAGCGGCATCAACGAGAAGGAGGCGGGGCTCGACTCCGGCGCTGACGACTACCTGTCCAAGCCCTTCCACATGAAGGAGCTGGCCGCTCGCGTGCGGGCCCTTTTGCGGCGTCCCGCGGCCATCCATGCCGGCGCGCTTGCCGTCAAGAGCGTAACGCTCGACCCCGGCAAGTTTCGGGTCACCAGGGACGGGCAGCCGGTCCAGCTTCTGCCCAAGGAGTTTGCCCTGCTCGAGTTCCTCATGCGGAACGCCAATCAGGTCTTCACGCCGGAGGCATTGCTGAACAGGATCTGGGCGACGGACTCCGATGCCACCGACGAGGCGATAAGAACCACCGTCAAGCGCATCAGGAAGAAGCTGGACAGCGAAGGGGCGCCTTCCATAATTCGCACCGTCCATGGTGTCGGGTACGTGATAGACTCGCCATGATGACTTTCGCAGCGTGAAGCCAAGACTCCTCGATCCTGCACACCTGAAGCTGTCTCACAAAGGGCTGATCATGGTGTCCGTGCCGCTGGTGGCCGGCATCCTTTTCGTCGCGGCCCTGTATGCTCTGTTGACCCAGACCGAGACGGAAGCCCGGCGGGAGGCTCACTCAAAGGCGGTGCTGGCCACCGCCCAGCAGGTGATGAAAAGCTGCTACGAGGCGGGAACCACCCTTTTCGCCTATGCAATCGAGCAGGATAACCCGCTCTGGGCGAAACGGTACGACGACCTCGTCGCCACCATTCAGGAGAATATGTCCGCCCTCGAGCAACTGGTCGGGCATGACCCGCTGCAGGCTGACAACGTCTCGCGCCTGCGCCTGCACACGGAGATGGGCATAAGGAGCTTGAATGATCTCAAGCGCACGGTCGACAATCGCGGCCGCCTGGCCCTGCTCAGCACCGGCAAGCAGCAGGATCAAGTGAAGCAGGTGTTCAGCCGGATCGTCGAGGACGCCTTCCGCGTGCAGGTGCGCCAGAAAGCCGAGGACAGAGCAGATCCGCCCGCCGAAGAGCGCTGGCGGCTTTCGGTCAAGCAGTTCCTCCTGATCGGCATCGCCGCCAATGTGGTAATCGCCGTCTCGCTGGCGCTGTTTTTCATGAAGAGCACCACGCGCCGGCTGGAGGTCCTCATGGACAACACCATGCGCCTGGCCGATAAAAAGCCGCTCAACCCGGAGATGAGCGGCTCCGATGAGATCGCCCGCCTCGATCACGTTTTTCACAACATGGCCCAGGCGCTGGACGAAGCGGCGCGAAAAGAGCAGGAGATCGCCCGGCTGAAGCAGAACTTCGTGGCCACCGTCACCCATGAGCTGAGAACGCCGCTGACCTCTATTCAGGGGTATCTCGAGCTGCTGGGCTCCGGCACCTTCGGGGTGGATCTCGAAGGCCCAGCCAGGCAGGGGCTGGAGATAGCCGAGCGCAACGCCGGGCGGTTGATCAAATTGATAAACGACCTGCTGGCCATCGAGAAGCTCGAATCGGGTCTGTTCTCCGTGAGCTTGGACAGGATTCCGCTGGCGGACGTGTTTGCCGAGGCGCGGGAGGCTGTCGCGGTGTTCGCAGGCAGCAGGCAGGTGATACTGAATATGGTGCCCACCTCCCTTACCGTCTTTGGTGACGAGGACCGCATCGTCCAGGTGCTCGTCAACTTGATCTCGAATGCCGTCAAGTTCTCCGAGCCGGGCGGGACGGTGTCCGTCGAGGCGGCGGCGGCTCCCGGATTCGTGGAGGTGCGCGTGAGCGATGAGGGGCGGGGCATCCCCGCCCAGTTCCAGACAGCGATCTTCGAGCGCTTCCAGCAGGTGGACGCCGGGGACGCGAAGGTCAGGGGCGGCACAGGATTAGGTCTGGCGATCAGCAAGGCCATAGTGGAGCAGCACAAGGGCACCATAGGAGTGACCAGCCGGGAAGGACAGGGAAGCACCTTCTGGTTTCGCCTGCCTGAGCCGGGAGCTCTAGCGCAATCTGGCGAAGAACACGTTTAAGCCGACCAGCATCAGCCCGAAGACGGTCAGGATGTAGATGACGTTGAGAGCCTTGCTCGTGTCATTCTCCGACTTTGCCTTTCTCGACTGCAGCAGCTGTCCCTCCGCGTCCTGCATAGCTTGCATCTGCCTGCGGATCTTCTCCATCATCTGCTGCCCTTCCTGCGTGGAGACAATCGCTGCTGCCGCGGGCAGCCCTTTCTCCCGGCGAACCAGGATGTAATGCCCAATGTGATCCAGCTTGTCGGCGACCAACGGCTCAAGCTCGCGCAGCCTTCGCACCTGCTCCGGGTTGTCGGCGATGAGCCGGCCGAGCTGCTTAATGTGCTCGGCAATGCCCGGGCACGCGGCCAGGTAGGGCTCCAGATACGTCTCGTTGCCCGTGATTACATAGCCCCTGGCGCTGGTCTCGGCAGTGTTGAGCAGATTGAGAATCTCGTCGAGCTGCTCGCGCACCACGTGCGAATGAACGAGCCAGGCATTGTCGGCAGCCACCCTGGACGTTTGATCATGAGCGATATAGCCGATGATGCCGATCGGCATGAGCGCGCAAACAAGCCACACGAGGAGGGTCTTCTCAACAATCAGAATCATTTCGTCCGGATGCCCTTCAAGCCGATGATTTCTGCACGCGGGGGAGGTAGATGCCACACATCAGCATAATGTATCCGATGAGGAAGAACATCAAGTATGGCAGGTATTCGCGCCAGGCATTACGCGCCACGGAGGAAGGATCGAGGAAGAACATGGAGACGACCATGATGAAGGTGCCGCAGTTGGCCATCACCAGCGGCATCGAGCTGTTCTCCCTGTGCATCTTGACCGCCGCGATCCCCTCGATGTGCCCGATCACGTTCCACGGGCCGGCCGCCTTGCTCACCAGCATCTTGACCGTTATCGAATCCCCGTGGTTGAGCAAAACCGGCTTCAGCATCACCTCGTGGCCTTCGACCTTGTCCACCAGCGAACTCGGCGCGCCGTCGCAGAGCGTTCGTTTCTCCAGGTGGGGTGGATGAGTCTCCTGGATCTCTGCCATGACGATGCGCGAGCCATCCGGGGCCGCGATTGTCAACCGGCCCTCGTAATCGGCCGAGCGAATCGGAACATTCCCCGAGTTGACGATCCTCACCTGCACCAGGTGCACGTCATGCACCGGCTCGCCGCGAAAGGTTATCTGCACCTTGTCCTTTACTTCCTCCTTGATACTGACAAGCGGCGTGTCGGCCAGAATCCTGTAGGAAAGCTCCTTTCGGCGCAGGTTCAGGATCCACAAGGTGATGGTGACGGCGATGGCCGCGCATGTGGCAGCCGGCGCCAGATATCTCGGATCGTGAAGGAGGTCCAACTCTAAGCCTCGGCTTGCTGGGCGGTGACCTCCGATTTTACGCTGTCAGACCCAGGGTTCTAAACCAGATGCCCGCTGCGCGCCACTTTAAATTTAGAGCATCTGACAACCTGTTGAGCTTGAACAAAAGATCGGCATAGTCGTTGAGCGTGGCGGCGACCTCCGGATGACCGGGTCCGAGCGTCTTCTCCCGGATGGCAAGCGCCTTGCGAAACATCTCCTCCGCCTGGCCGTACTTGCCCTCCTTGCCGTAAAGAATCGCAATCTGGTTCAGGCTGGAGGCGACATCCGGGTGGTCGGTGCCGAAGGCGGCCTCACGGATGGAAAGGGCCCGCTCGAAACAAGAGTGCGCCAGCTCGTATCTCCCTTCCGCCATGTAGAGCTGCCCCATGCTGTTGAGCACCACCGCCACCTCCGGATGCCCGGCCCCGAGCATCCGTTGATCGATGGACAGGGCCCTGTTGTAAAGCGGCTCGGCCTGGGCGAATTTGCCCCGGGCGCGATAAACCTCGGCCAGGCTGTTCAGGCTCTGGGCGACCTCCGGGTGATCGGGGGTGAGGAAGCGCTCCCTTATGGCCAGGGCGCGCTTGAGGATCGGCTCGGCCTGCCCGTATTTGCCCTCCCTGTAATCGACCACGCCCAGGTTGTTGAGGATGGTGGCAACGCTGGGGTGCTCCGGGCCCTGCACCTTCTCATAAAGAGCCAGCGCTCGTGAGTACATGCTTTCCGCCCGCGCGTATTTGCCCTCGTTGAAATAGAGCCCCGCCAGGTTGTTGAGGCTCATGGCCACGGTTATATGCTCCGGGCCGAGCGACCTGGAGTTGATGGCCAGAGCCCGCTCATAGAGCGGCTCGGCTTCCGCGTATCGTCCCTGAATGCGGTAGAGGTCGGCAAGTCCGGTCAGCGTGCCGGCCACGTCCGGATGGCCGGCGCCGTAATTTTTCTCGTAGATCCGCAGGGCCTTCCGGTACAGCTCCTCGGCTTTCTGGTACTTGCCCTGCTCCTGATAGAGCGCCGCCAGATCGCTCAGGCTGGCGGCCACCTCGGGATGCTCCGCGCCGAGCGCTCTGGTCCTGATTTGAACAGCCTGCTCATAGAGCGCCATGGCATTCTGATACTGCCCCGACCTTGTCGCATAAAGGGCCGCCAGATAGCTCATCGTCTGCGCCACCTGCGGGCTGCCGTCGCCGAGAACCGTCTTTTCGATCTCCAGCGACTTCTTCAAGAGCTGCTCCGCCCTGTCGTAATCTTGCGCTCTTATGCACAGCATCGCCAGGTGCTGGAGCCTGTTTGCCAGCTGGCGGTACTGCGGCCAGCGGTCCTTCTCCACGGTGCGGGGCACCAGGCTGAGCGTCAGATCCGCAAGGTCGCTCAGGTTGCCGCCCGCGTCGCCGGCACCGGCATCGGTCGCCGGCGGTGCCGTGGCGGCGCCGCCGGCGACCGGCGGGGAGCCGCCGGCGAAGAGCTTCCAGGCAAGCAGGGCGGAAACCGCGACCGTGAGAGCGGCCAGCCCGTAGGCGAACTCGCGAGGCACGAGCCGCTTCACCTTGCGGGCCTTCTTCAAGCGGGCCGAGCGCTTGAGGCTCAGCAGCCCGGAGATGGTGCCCCGCCCGTCTTCGACGGACTCCAGCTCCCCGTCCAGCTCGAGCATGGTCTGATAGCGCTTCTCCGGCTCCCTGGCCAGGGCGATAAGAACGACGGCCTCGATCTGCCGGGGTATGTGAAACTGCGGATTGAAAGGCTCGGGCGGGTCGCTCAGGCGCAGATACATGGTCTCCAGCGGATTGGCTCCGGCAAACGGCGGGCTGCCGGTCAGAACCTCATACATTACGCAGCCGAGAGAATAGATGTCCGAGCGCGGATCGAGCGCCTTGCCGGTGCACTGCTCCGGGCTCATGTAGACGGGGCTGCCGAATACCTCTCCGGTCTGCGTCAGCCGCTCGCCCTCCAGCTCGTGTCCGGGCAGCAGCTTGGCGATGCCGAAATCCACCAGCTTCACCAGATCGGACTGGTCGCCCTCTTCGACCAGCATGACGTTGCTCGGCTTGATGTCGCGGTGGATGATCCCCTTGCCGTGAGCGTGAGCGAGCGCCGAGCAGATCTGGCGGAAGATGGGAAGGGCGCGCTCCGGGGCCAGCCGCCCTTCCCGCTCGATGAGATCGCCGAGGCTTGCCCCCTTCACGTAGTCCATGACCAGAAAGGGCTGCCCGGCAGGGGTCACCCCGAACTCGTGGACGCCGATGATGTGCGGGTGGGTCAGATGGCTGGCCGCCCTGGCTTCCTGCTGGAAGCGGGCAAGGTTCTGCTCGCGCGCCACCAGGTGCTCATGCAGGAGCTTGATCGCCACGGTCCTTCCGAGCAGCGTGTGGCGAGCCCTGTAGACCACGCTCATGCCGCCCAGCCCGACCAGCGACTGGATCTCGTAGTGCTCGGCGATGATGGTGCCCACGAGCTTCTGGGCCTGGCGCTCCTCCTTCGAAGGAGGCTTCCGGGCGCCGGAGGCAGGCTCGCAGAGCGTGCCGGCCGAAGGCGGGCTTGGGCAGGCTCCCCCGTGCGCCAGCCCGCAGTCCGGGCAGACCGCCACACCGCTGTCCTTGTTAGACTCGTCGCCAGTCACGTTGCTTGTTGTTTACCCGACAGCGCCCCGGCATAGACCCACACTCCATATCCTAACGCCCCAGGCAATCAGGTTGGCGGCCGGGGCGCCGCCTTCGCTCCCATGAGAGCCGGCTAATCAGCGTGGCCGGCTCGATCGGTGTTATGCTATTGGCAACTGCCTTTTCAGGCAGGACGTCTCAGGGGAAACAGCAAAACGCCATGGATAATCTGAATCAGCTACAAGCGAGCCCAGCCGGCCCGAAGCCTGGCAAAGGACCAAGGTTCCTTCTGTCGTGGCTTTCCCGGTGGCGGTGGAATGTCCTCGACCTCATTCAGATCTGCAATCGCGGCGCCATTCCCACCTACATCTTTGAGGACATGGACATGTCCTGGGCCGAGCACCTGCGCGCGGAGCTGCTCAAGCGCGGTCACAAGGTCACCGTCACCGCCATCCTGATCAAGGCGATTGCCATCGCCCAGCACAAGCACCCGGCCAGCAGGACCTCGATCATGCCCTGGGGCGGCACCATGGTTCTAAACGAGGTGACGGCCGGCTTTACCTGCGAGCGGGTCATCAATGGCCAGCCGGCCGTCTATTTCGGGATCATCAAAGAACCCGACCGCAAGCCGATCTCGCAGATCGCCCGCGAGCTCAAGGAATATTCCAGCGGCGAGATCGACGAGGTCCCGCAGCTGGAGGTCGAGCACAGGTTCGCGAAAATGCCCTGGCTGGTACGGCGGCTCATACTCTGGGCCGGCATGCACTTTCCGCAGGTGCGCTTGCGCTATCTCGGCGCCACCTTCGGCATAAGCTCGCTGGGCAAGTTCGGGGTCAAATATCTCATTCCGCCCTGCGTCACCACATCCACGATCGGGATAGGGGCCGTGGAGAACCAGCCGGTGGTCCGCGGCGGCGAGGTGGTGATCCGCCCGATGATGGGCGTGACGCTCAACTTCGACCACCGCCTGATCGACGGCGCCCCGGCGGCGGTGTTTCTGCGTGACATTCGCCTGCTTCTGGAAGGCGGTCTCGCCCCGTACGTGGCCGATGAGCTGGCCGAGCCTGCCCCGGCCCATGACAGAGCCCACCCGGTGTCGGCTTCCGCGCTCCTCGACGACCTGGAGAACGCCGTTTCAGTCCGGTAAGCGGTGCGTGTGGCATGCCGTGTCAGTCCGCCGCCCGGTCGCTCTGCGGCTTGAGAACCGTCTCCGCCCCGGATACGCCGAGCCTGGCCCGGATGGCCGGCAGCGCGGCCCGCGCAGCCTCCTCGCCGGCCCTTATCGCCTCCCGGGCGTCCTTCGCCTTCAGCGAGAGGATGCCTATCCCGTCTACTTTCGGGTGGATGACGATGTCCGCTAGCTTAAGCTGCTGCGCGTCCGCACGCGACAGGTAGATCTGCTCGACGCGGTGACCGACGCTGCCTATCTTGCGAAATTTTTCGCGGTCGACCGGCATCAGATGCTCATCAACATCGACGGCGATGACGATGTCCGCTCCCATCGCCCGCGCCGCGTCGACCGGCACGTTGTCGACCACGGCTCCGTCGACGAGCAGCGCATCTTCGAACGGCACCGGGCGCCGCAGCACGGGGATGGCCGAGCTGGCCTGCATGGCCCGCGCCAGATGGCCGCGCGAGATCACGTACGGCTCGCCGTTGACCAGATTCGTGCACATGGCGTGGAAGGGAATGTTCAGTTTCTCGATCTCGCGCTTGTCTTCCGGCAGGCAGCTGTTCAGGTAATTGCGGAGCTTGTTGCCGAAGTAAAAGCCGTCGTAGGGGTGCCAGCCGAACAGGTGCGGAACCGCGAACGCCGGAACAGCCAGGAAGCGCACGAACAGCGGGACGGTCATGTAGTTCTTCATGATCGCCGGTTTCTGGAACTTGGACTCGATATCGCTAACCGGCAGGCCGGCAGCGTAGAAGCCGCCCACGATCGCCCCCATGCTCGTGCCCGCGATCATGTCGACGGGAATGCCCTCCTGCTGGAGCACTCGCAGAACACCGACATGGGCCGCACCGCGGGTGCCACCACCACCCAACGCCAGCCCCACCTTGAGACGGCCTCCGGGGGCTGCATCGCCGGCAGCGCAACCGGGCTGGGGAGAGCCGCCAACCGACAGGCACGCCAGCACGGCGGCTGCCACCATGGGGAATCTAAGCGAAGCGACATTCAAGCCCAAAATCTTCACGCACCACACTCCCGAGACGGAACCGCCACAGGCGATATCGCGGGGCGACCCGAAACGATCGGCAGGCCGCGAATGGACGCCAGAGACAAAGTATACACCGTCGCTCATGCACCGGGCGTTTGTTCCTGCTAACATCGTCACCTTCCGTGTGAGGTTTCGCTAATGGCTGGTAAGACCATTGATATCCAGACAGACGCCGGAGCCGGCTACACCGGCTATCTCGCTGTTCCGGACAGCGGAGCAGGAGCCGGCATCCTGCTCATTCAGGAGATATTCGGCGTCAACTCGCACATAAGAGATGTCGCCGACCTTTACGCAGCCGCCGGCTTCACCGTGCTGGCGCCCGATGTTTTCTGGCGGGTCAAGCCAGGGGTTCAGCTGGGCTACGGGGCAGACGACATCCAGAAGGGCATCGCCTTGATGGGACAGTGCGAGCCGGACGATATAGTGACCGATCTCCAGACCGCCGCCCGCGCGCTTCGCTCCCTGCCGGAATGCCAGGGCAAAATCGGGGTCGTCGGCTATTGCATGGGCGGCACTCTCGCCTACAGGCTGGCGACCAGGGATGCCGTCGATGTGGCGGTCAGCTACTACGGCGGCGGCATCGACGACTATCTCGACGAGGCGAAAAACCTACACTGCCCGATCCTCCTCCATTTCGGTGAGAAAGACGCCCACATTCCCCTGTCCACGGTCAAGAAGATAGGAGCCGCCCTTGAAGGAAAAGGGCACGTGGAAATTCACATCTACAAGGGAGCCGATCACGGCTTCAACTGCGACCAGCGCGCGACATACGACCGCAAATCGGCCATGCTCGCCTTCGCGTTCAGCATCATGCTTCTGAGCAAGAACCTCTCGTAAGCCCGCGCCGGTGCTGACCTACGAGCGTTTGCTCCTGGCCAGCACCGGGATCTTGAGGCTCGGTCGATTCTTGAACTGCGGCAGCCGCACCGGCTTTTTGGCCAGGGCGTCGAGTGCCAGAGCCAGCCCTTTGTCCAGCTGGGGATCGCGCCCGCTCCGGTAGTCCTGTGGCGCGATGTCCACGTCGTAATCCGGGTCCGTGCCGTAGTTCTCCACGGCCCAGCCGACGTCCGTGAACCAGAAGGAGAACTCCGGCTGCGTGGTTATCGTTCCGTCGACCAGGCGGTGCCGCGGCCAGATGCCGACGACACCCCCCCAGGTGCGCTTGCCGACCAGCGGTCCGAGCTTGTAGAGCTTGAAGCAGTGGCTGAATATGTCGCCATCCGAGCCGGCGAACTGATTGGTCAGGCCGACCATGGGCCCGGCCACCGACTCGGGCGGATAAGGCTGCGGCGCCCCCCAGCGCGAGACATCGTAGCCGACGCGTTTGCGCGCCAGCTTCTCCAGGAGAAGCGGAGAGACGTGCCCGCCCCGGTTGTAGCGCACGTCGACGATGAGCGCCTCGCGACTGAACTCGGAAAGGTAACCGCGATGGAATTCCGCGAACCCCCATGGCCCCATGTCCGGTATGTGGAGGTAACCCACCTTGCCGTCGCTGTTTTCGTGAACATACCGCCGGTTGGTCTCCACCCACAGGCGGTAGCGCAGCGAACGCTCCTCCCTGAGCGTCCGTACTGAAACCCGCCTGCGATCCGCTTTCTTCGAGACGACGGTGAGAACGACTTCCCTGCCGGCCGTGTGCATGAGCAGCTCCTCGACGGTGCAATCGCGCGACACTTTATGGCCGTTGACGGCGACGATCACATCGCCTTCCGCCAGTCCGAGCCCCGGATCGGCCAGCGGCGAATCCGCATCCCGATCCCAGGAGTCGCCGCGCAGGATGCGCTCGATGCGATAGCCGCCGGATGTTCTGTCGTAGGCCAGGTCGGCGCCCAGGAAGCCCCGGTAATAGCCGGGCGCCGGCCGGTAGTCGCCGAGCATCTCGTATGCGTGCGATGTGCCGAGCTCTCCTTGCATCTCCCAGATGAGATCCGAAAGCTCGCCCCTCGTCCGCACGCGGAAAAGCAGACCGGCGTAGCGCTCGTAGACCAGATCCCAGTCGACATTGGACATGCGCTCGTCCCAGAACTGCTCCTTCTGCAGGCGCCAGGCCTCATCGTACATCTGCTTCCATTCTTCGCGAGGCTCGATCATCACCTTCACGCGGCAAAGATCGAACCAACCCGAGCGTCGCCCCGGCCGGTTGTCGGATCTCGGGCCTGCTCCTTCATCCGGCAGCTTCTCCAGCGCGTCGAATACCCGCAGCTTGTTGTCGCGCGACACGTAAACCAGCGTCCGGCAGTCGGAGGACATGGTAATCGAGGACACCTCGCGAGCGACGACCGCCGCCCGCTGCTCCTCGAAGTCGTAGGCCAGGAGCGCGCCCATCTCCGGCTCGTCCTTCCACCACGGCACGTTGCGGCGTATGCCCTTGACCGGATACTGGGTAAAAAGCACGCGCCCCCGCGCGGCGACAATCTGCTCGTAACAGCCTTCCTCCACGGGGAAACCGAGGATACGCCCCGAGATCCCTTCGAAGTCGATCTCGACCTTAACCGGCTTATCACCATCGGCGGTGGCGGCTGCGGCCTCCCTGGTTTTCCTCCCGTCCTTCTCCGGCTTGTCGGCCTTCGCCCGCTCCTGTTTTATGAAAGGGCGCGGTCTCTGCACGAACGGATCGGGGACGTCCTTGCGCAAGGTGACGAGGAACGGCCGCGTCGCCTGCGGGAAGCTCAGATCGAATTGCAGTGCGTCATAGACCGGGTTGAAATCCCGCGTGGAAAGAAAGTAGAGATGCTTGCCCTCCGGATCGAAGAAGGGTGAGCGGTCGCGCCGCAGCTCGTCGGTGACGTCGTGCACTTCGCCCGTCTTCACGTCCACCAGGCGAATCTTGCTGGTGTCGTTGGTATTGGCCCAGCTGTAGGCGAGCCAGCGCCCGTCCGGCGACCAGGCAAGGCCGCTTATGCGCGTCATCGGGCTGCGGTCCAGCAGCCTGGCTTGCCTGGTCTTCAGATCGAGCAGCATGAGCTCGTAGCGATGGTTGGCAAAGGCGACCAGCTCATCTTGCGGCGAGACGGCGAGCTCGACCAGGCGCCCGATGTCTCCTTTGCTCACGATCACCGGATCTTTGGTCTGGTCGGCCACATGCAGCTCGATTCGCTCGATCCCGGAGGCGTCGTTGACCACGACAAAGCGCTTGCCGTCTTTGAGCCAGGAGGCGAACCTGTAGCGCACGCGGCTGCCGGCGCCGTGGTGCACCGCCGCCTCCTCCCAGAAAGGCATCGTGAACGGCTGCCCCCTGGCGATAACCGCCAGCGAATGCCCGTCCGGGTGAATGTCGAACCCCTCGAAGTAGCGTGATGCCTCGACAAAGCGCCTGGCGCTCTGGGTAGTGGTGATCGGACAGACGACATCGAGCTTCTGCGTGCGATCGGTCTTCGGGTCGAAGACATAGAGATCGGCTCCCGCCGTGTAAACAAGGCGGCGGCCGTCCGTCGAGGGGAAGCGAACGAAATAGTCCGAGTGATGGGTGTGCCTGCGCAGATCGGATCCGTCCGGTTTCACAGAATAGATGTTGGCCACGCCCTCGTGATCGGAAAGAAAGTAAACGCGCCCGCCGAGCCACATCGGCCAGACATGGTTGCCGGGAATGGAGATCAACCGCTTGAATTTTCCCTTGCCGGTGGCGTCGACCCAGATATCACCGGCGGTGCCTCCTCGGTAGCGTTTCCACACTGCCGGATCGAGATTGTTGCGCCCGATCGCGGTGGCGCCCGATGCGGACAGGGAGATCGTGCGCACGTGACCGAGGTTCAAGGCGCGCGGCATGCCGCCGTCGGGCCGCACCGCGAACGCCTCGCTGTGCTTGAAAAACGCCGACGTGGCATCGCTGACGAAGACAATCTCCTTGCCGTCGGGAGTCCAGGCGCAAACCTGGCAAGTCTCGGCGCCCAGGTAGGTGACTCTCCTGGCAACTCCGCCCTCCGACGGAATCACGTACACCTCGAGGTGCCCTTCTTCGCGCCCGACAAAGGCTATCTCGCTTCCATCCGGGGAGAACCTCGGCAGCAGAGTGTCGCCCTGGTTGACCGTGAGCCGCCTGGCGAGCCCGCCTCTGACGGGCACGGACCAGAGGTCGTCCTCGCAGACGAAAGCGATCGTGTCCGCGTGAATTGTCGGATGTCTGTAATACCCGGGCTCGTCCATATCTACCGCCTCGTGATCAGCAACTGAGTTTTCCAAGGGGTTATTATTGTACCTGTTTGAAAGCTCGTTTGCTGCCGGGATAGAGCCGGAGGACTCACATGAAAACTCAATTGCTGATCACCGCCACCGGAGAAGATCGCCCGGGAATCGTCGCCCGCCTCACGGAAGTTTTCGTCAAGCACGGGGCCAACCTGGAAGAGAGCAGAATGGCTCTGCTGGGCGGGGAGTTCGCTGCCATCATTCTCGTGTCGGTTCCCAGCGAGAAGATAAGCACCCTCAACGAGGAGCTCTCCACGCTGCAGAAGGAGTCCATCTCCGTTGCCACCAAGCCGACCAGGGCGATCGCCCCCGAACGTTACAGGGGCTATGTTCCTTACGAGCTCACCGTCAGTGGTGCCGACCACGAAGGAATAGTGCATACCGTCTCGAGCTTTCTCAGGGACCAGTCGATCAACATCCAGTCGATGCACAGCGACATCGTTCACGCGCCGGTGACCGGCACGCCCCTGTTCGCCATGAGGGCGACCGTCCAGGTGCCGCCTTCGATCAGCCTTTCGGAGCTGAAGAAAAGGCTCGATGAGATCGCGGAGTCGCAGTCGGTGGAGATCGAGGTGCGCATCCCCAGGCCGAGTTGACCCTCACCGGCACATCCGGCGGCCGTCCCGAGACTCCCGCCGGCATCACACCGGTCTGCCAGCCGTGCGGCGCTTTCCACCGCAAGAGATCAGGGACAGGTGATTATCTACACCGGGTGGAGCAGAGGACCGATCAGCGCCTGACGATCCTTCCCTGGCTTTGTTGAAGATTTGACGCTCGCGACGGCCTGCGCGAACAATTCAGCATGGGCAATGATCGGGGCATTAACAGGGTTCCGGATTAACCTTTGGCCTGGATCAACGGCCAGGCACGATCGGCAGCGGCACCGAGAATTTTCCCGAAATTACCCGAGCCGGCCGATGCAGCTTATCGTCGACACGACAGGCGCCCCAAAACCCTCGCCAGGGCAGGCTATTTATCAAAAAGGCGTGATTAAAAAATGCCGCGGCGGGTATAAGATATGCATATTGAGGCACTGTTGGGGGGGTGCAGCGCTTGGCGCTGCGCCCGTTTTGTCTTTGGTGGGTTCAGGGGTTGCCGACCGGTAGCAAGTCATTCGGGATACGGTGGTTCCTGGCTGCTCTTTTGAGCAGCTTGCAGATCCTGCTCCCGAGCCGCGTGCTGGCGCAGGTCGTGCCGGCGCCGACCGCCACCGCGACCCATACGCCAACCCGCACAGGCGGCATCAACCTCGACCTCGCCTCGACGCAGGCGACGATCGCGGCCGGCAGCATAAGCCACTTTCATCCCACCACAATTCATATTGGCAATATTTTACTAAACGTCACATCAACCACCCTGCTCACCCCGGCCGAGAACGTCGCAGTGCACCAGGTGCTGGCCACCGGCACCCAATCGATAGCCGTCGGGGCGCTGGGCAACGCCGTCGGCGGCTCCATGCAGATTGGCGCCTGGGGCTCGAGCGGCTTCTCTAACATCACCGTGCCCGGCGGCGTCACGGTGATGGACAACTTCGGCGCCTCGGGACATCTTCAGCTCTCGGGCAATCTGGTCAACTCCGGAACGGTCTACGGCATCTCCACCAACCCGGGCGTGCACACGGCCGTCATCAACGCCGCAAACATACAAAACCTCCCCGGTGGTGTCATCAGCACGGTGGTGCCGGCCGACCTCCTGTCCGGCGTGGCGGCCACCGTCGCCCACCTGAACCTCTCCCTGAATGCCATCGAAAGCATCGTGAACGCCGGCACCATAACCGCCGCCGGCAGCCTGAGCCTTTCGGCCGGCACCGGCATCGTCAACGCGCTGCCCGCCGGCGCCTCCGGACCGCCGCCGGTGCTTGCCGGCTTGACAGGACTCACCATGCAGGCTCCCGGCATCGTCAACGCCGGGCTGGCCTCGACAGCCGCCGGCAACCTGGCCGTAGCCACCGCCAGCCTGGTGAACAGCGGCATCCTGCAGTCGCTGACCGGCAACCTCACGGTGAGCGATCTGGGCACCGGTATGCTGTCCGTGGACAATTCCGCCGGCGCCATCCTGGCCAAACAGAACCTGCTTTTCACCACCTCGCCGGTCTCGCCGCTGGCCGGCAGCTTGCCGGGCGGCAGCCTTTCGGTCAGCGGTGGGATGCTCTCCGGCACGGCCGTCGGCTTCGTAAGCCCGAACGGGGCGATCCGGGTGGCCGTGGACCGGCTCAACGGTCCGGTAAGCGTAAGCGGCGCCACCGCCGAAATCGGCGCCGCCGCCGGCAACCTCTCGCTCAGCAGCATGCGCCTGACCGGCGACCCGATCTTCTACGCCCAGGGCGGCGACCTGGACATCAGCGGCCTGTTCAGCTCCGCCAGCACGTTCTCCACGGCCGGCGGCGACTTTGTCGCCCTGGCCACCGGCTCGATCACCGACAGCTCGGCCTCCTCGAGCAGCAGCTACACCATAGACGCCAGCAAAGCCTCGGGCACCGGCGGGGCGATAACGCTGGCCGCCGGCGTCAACTTCACCACCACCGGCACGACAAGCGGCAGCCTGCCCGCGCTCTCGGCCGGCTCCTCCAACGTCAACTGCACGAGCTGCGCGGGCAGCTTCTCGATCTCCGGGCCCAGCGGCAGCGGCGGCAACATCGCCCTGGCCAACGTCAACCTGAAAACCAACAGCGCCAGCGTCTCCGTGCAGGCCAACGCCGCCGGCCCGGTGGCCGGCACGGTTTCAATCGGCAACATAGACGCCTCCGGCGCCGGCGGGGCCGGCGGCGTCTATGCGGGAGGGGGCGGCACGGCCGGGTCCAGGGCGGGCACGATCAGCATCACGGCCCCCGGCGACATTGCCACCGGCTACCTGCGCGCCTACGGCGGCGGGGGCGGCGGCGGCGGCCCGGGCGCCGAGTGGGGCGGCACCGGAGGCGCCGGCGGCGCAGGCGGCTCAGGCGGCTCGATCACGGTCAGCTCGAGCGCGGGGGCGGTCACGGTGGGCGGCGACGTCAACTCCTCGGGAGGCGGCGGCGGCGGCTCCGGCGGCTACAACGGCACCACGGCCCCGGGCGGCGACGCCGGCAGCATCGCGATATCGGCCGCCAGCGCCGTGAGCATTGCCGGCCCCGTCCTGGCCGCGCCAGGCGGCGCCGGCGGCGCCGGCTCCGGCTCGAGCGGCGGCGGCGGCGGCGGCTCATTCGGCGGCGGCGGCGGCGGCGGGGCGGCAAGCTCCTACTATTGCTGCGGCTGGGGCACAGGCGCGGCCGGCGGCGGCGGCTTTTATGGCGGCGGCGGCGGCGGCAGCAACAACAACCCGGGCGGCGCCGGCGGCGGCATCTTCGGCGGCGGGGCATCGCCCTTCAGCGCCGGCGCCGCCGGCATCTCGGGGGCCGGTCAGGGCTACGGCGCAGGCGTTCTCTTCGGCGCCGGCGGCCAGTCGGCCGCCCACGCGGGCAGCGATGCCGGCAGCGGCGCAAGCTCGGCAACCGTGTCCATTGCCGGCAGCACGATCGGCATTGCCGGCACCGCCGGCGGCAGCTTCGGCTACAACCTGAGCAGTTACGGGCAGACGTCGCTGGCCGGCACCAACATCACCTTGACCGCCGGACAATCCTCCGGCAGAAGCGTCACCCTGGCCGGGCAGCTTGCCGTTGCCGCGGGGACGACCACCATCACATCCGGCGGGGCCGCCACCGGCGGTCTCGCCTACGTGGGCGGCAGCGGCGGCAGCTTTTCCGTCGAGAGCGCAACGCCCGGCGCCGCGCTTGCGCTGGGCGACTTCTCGGCCGTGCGCTCGCCCGGCGTGGCCAACATCCTGTCTGCCGGCGACCTGACCATGGGCCGGTTCCTGGCCGGCCCCAGCTCCCGGCTGACTGTCCTGGCGGCAGGCGACATCAATCTCGCCGCCGGGACGATCAATACCTCGAGCACGACCGGCAGCGGCGGCAACATTACCATTGAGGGCGGCGTCACCTATTCGCTATCCGGCTCGACGGCCACCGCCGGCGCGGCCAGCCCGACGGGCGGATCGATTAATGCCGCCGGCACCAGCTTGATAAGCAACAGCGGACAGATCCTGCTTGCGGCCGAGGCCGGCAGCCCGAGCCCGGGCAGCATACACATATTGAATGCGGACACCGCAGGCGCCGGCGGCGCCGGCGGTGCCTATGCGGCAGGCGCCGGGGCGGCAGGCGCGCCAGGCGGCAGCATAACCATAAGCGGCGCCGGCGACGTCTCGACCGGCTACCTGCGGGCCTACGGCGGCGGGGGCGGCGGCGGCGGCCCGGGCGCCGAGTGGGGCGGCACCGGAGGCGCCGGCGGCGCCGGCGGCGGCGGCGGGGCGGTTCAGGTGACAAGCAACAACGGCGCGGTCACCATCGGCGGCGACATCAACGTCTCCGGCGGGGGCGGCGGCGGCGCGGCCGGCAACAACGGCACTGCGGCTTCCGGCGGGGCGGCCGGCAGCGTTTCGGTCCAGGCTGCAGGCGCAATCTCGATTGCCGGGCCAGTTCTGGCAGCCGTGGGCGGCGCCGGCGGCAGCGGCTCCGGCGTCAACGGCGGCGGCGGCGGCGGCTCTTTTGGCGGCGGCGGCGGCGGCGGGGCGGCAAGCTCCTACTATTGCTGCGGCTGGGGCACAGGCGGGGCCGGCGGCGGCGGCTTCTATGGCGGCGGCGGCGGCGCCACCAGCGCCAACCAGGGCGGCTCGGGCGGCGGCATCTTCGGCGGCGGCCTCTCCGCGTACAGCGCGGGCGGGGCCGGCACATCGGGGGACGGCCAGGGCTTTGGCGGCGGCGCCCTGTTCGGCGGCGGCGGCCAGGCAGGCAACGCCGGCAGCGACGCCGGCACCGGCGGCGCCTCCGGCTCGGTAACGCTTACCGGCAGCACGGTGTCCGTCCTGGGGAGCGCCGGGGGCTCCTTCGGCTATACGCTCGGGCAATACGCGGGCGTCTCGCTGGCGGCAAGCAACGTCGCCATAACGGCCAGCCAGGGCTCGGGAACGCCGGTGAGCGTCCCCGGGCAGCTGGCCATGGGCCCGGGCACGGCGACCGTCTCCTCGCCGGGCACCGCGCTCGGCGGCCTGACCTATATAGGATCCGCGGGCGGCAGCATGAGCCTGAACAGCGTGCTGGCCGGCGGCTCGCTTTCGCTGGCCGGAATAAACGCCGTGCGCACGCCGGGCGCGGTCAACATCCTGTCCTCGGGGAACCTCTCCGTGGGCCCGGCAGCGCCTGCTGCGGGAACGCAGCTGACCATGCTCTCCTCCGGCGACCTTACCCTGGCCGCCGGCACCTACGGCACCTACAACCCCGGCGGCACGGGCGGGAACATAACCGTTGAAGCCGGCGTCAGCTACTCGCTTGCCGCCGGCACGGCCACGGTCGGCGGCGCAAGCGGCTTCGGCGGCTCGATATCAGGGGCCGGGGCCAACCTCGCGGGCAACAGCAGCACCATCCAGGTTGCCGCCAACGCATCCGGCAGCGACGCCGGCACGGTGACGATCGGCAACCTCGACGCTTCGGGGGCAGGCGGCGCCGGCGGCGTCTACCCCGGGGTCGCCGGTGGCGCCGGAGGCGCCGGCGGCGCCGTGAGCGTGAGCGCCGGCGGCAGCATCACCACCGGTTACCTGCTGAGCATGGGCGGCGGCGGCGGCGGCGGCGGGCCCGGCGCGGAGTGGGGCGGCGCCGGCGGCGCCGGCGGCGCCGGCGGGCACGGCGGCAACATCACCGTGACCAGCTCCGGCGGAAGCATAAACATCGGCGGCGACATCAACACCTCGGGCGGCGGCGGCGGCGGCGCGGGCGGCAACAACGGCACGGCGGCCGCCGGCGGGGCGGCAGGCACGGTCACAATTTCGGCCCCGGGCGCTGTGAGCATCGCCGGCCCGCTGCTGGCTGCAGGCGGCGGCGCGGGCGGCGGCGCCGCGGGAACAAACGGCGGCGGCGGCGGCGGGGCCTTCGGCGGCGGCGGCGGCGGCGGCGCGGGAAGCTCGTACTATTGCTGCGGCTGGGGCGCGGCCGGGGCCGGCGGCGGCGGTTTCTACGGCGGCGGCGGCGGCGCCACCAGCGCCAGCCCGGGCGGCTCGGGCGGCGGGTTCTTCGGCGGCGGCGCCTCGGCCGTTGCCGCGGGCGCCGCCGGCATATCCGGGGCCGGCCAGTCCTTTGGAGGCGGCGTGCACTTCGGCAGCGGCGGCCCGGGCGCCGGCAACCCTGGCGGCGATGCCGGCACCGGCGGCGCCTCGGCGGCAGTCACCATCTCGGGCAGCAGCATCGCCATAAACGGCACCACGGCCTCCAGCCTCAACTACAACTCAAGCAGCTATTCGCTCATCTCCCTTGCCGGCAACAACATCTCGCTTACCGCTTCGCAGCCCTCCGGCACCAGCGTCAGCCTTGCCGGGCAGCTGGCCATGACGCCGGGCACCGCCACCATCTCGGCTGCCGGCGCCAGCGTCGGCGGCTTGAATTACCTGGGAGCGACCGGCGGCAACTTCAACGTCACCAGCTCCACCTCCGGCGCGCCGCTTGCGCTCGGCGACTTCGCGCCCCAGCAATCGCCGGGCACCGTGAACATAAGCTCGGCCGGCAACCTGACGCTGGGCACGATCCCCAGCATCGCCACCATGACCATCAACCTCCAGGCCGCCGGCGCGCTCACGGTCGGCGGTCCGGCGCCGTCCTATCCGTCGGGGGCCGGCACCGAGGTCTTCTCGGCGCTTACCGGCCCGCTCAATCTGGGGACGCTCTTTGCCGGCGGCACCTACGTCACCAGCGGCAACTTCGTGGCGCTCTCCGGCGGTGACATAACGGCCGCCGGCGTCGCCGCCGGCACCATAGACGCCACCAGCAGGGCCGGCAGCGGCGGCGCCATCACCATCGCCGCCGGGGTCACCTTCAGCACCAGCGCCGGCTGCTCCGGGTGCGCCGGCAACTTCACCGTCACCGGCATAAGCTCCAGCGGCGGCAACGTCAACCTGCCGACCGTAAGCCTGCTTGCCAACAGCGGCAGCGTGCACGTGGAGGCCCACTCGGCACCCGGCGGCTCGCCGGGGTCGATCGCGCTGGCCGACGTCGATGTCTCAGGGGCCGGCGGGGCGGCAGGGGCGTGCGCCGGCTGCGCGGGCGCGGCCGGCGCCTACGGCGGCTCGATCAGCATAAGCGGCAGCGGAGCCGTCAGCACCGGCTACCTGCACGCCTACGGCGGTGGCGGCGGCGGCGGGGCGGCCGGCGGCGGCGGCGGCTCAGGCGGCGGCGGCGGCACGGTGGCCGTCGTGTCGGCGAACGGGGCGGTCACCGTGGCCGGCGACATCAACACCTCGGGCGGCGGCGGCGGCGGCTCAGGCGGCAACGCGGCGGCCCCGGCCGCCGCCGGCGGCGCGGCCGGCAACATCACCATCTCGGCGCCGGGCGCGCTTTCGCTTGCCGGGCCGCTCCTGGCCGTCGGGGGCGGCGCCGGCGGCACCGCCAGCGGTGCCCTGGCGGGCGCCGGCGGCGGCTCGTTCGGGGGCGGCGGCGGCGGCGGGGCAGGCGGCAGCGCGGGCAGCTTCTGGCTGTCCGGCGGCGCCGGCGGCGGCGGTCTTTACGGCGGCGGAGGCGGCGGCGCAGGCTCCGACCCGGGCGGCGGCGGCGGCTTCTGGGGCGGCGGCAGCTCCCGGTTGAGCAGCGGCACGGCCGGCTATTCCGGCGCCGGCTCGGGCATAGGTCTGGCCGAGCCGTTCGGCGTGGCCGGCCCGGCAGGCGGCGCCGGCGACGCGGGCACCGGGCCCGGGACGGGGACAATTGCCCTTACCGGCTCGACCATCACGGTCGCGGGCACGGTCGCCGGCCGGTTGAGCTCGCTGACGCCTGCCGCCAGCAACGGCTTTGCCTCCACGCCCTACGCCGGCATATCGCTGGCCGCGGGCAGCGCCTCCTTTTCCGCCAGCAGCCAGTCCGCAACGGCCAACGTCACCCTGGGCGGGCAGCTGGCCTCGACCGGCGGCACCGTGACATTGAAGACCCAGGGAGCGACAACCGGCGGCTTTGCCTACATGGGCGCCGCCGGCGGCAGCTTGACCATCGACGGCACCACCGCCGGCGGCAGCCTCTCGCTGGGCAGCCTGCAGGCAGTGCGGCTGCCGCAGGCGGTCACTGTGTTGTCCTCGGGATCAATGAACGTGGGAGTTCTGGGCAACCTGCCCGGCACCGCTGTCACCCTTTTGTCCGGAGCCGACCTGACCATGGCGGCCGGCACGCTCAACGCCGGAAGCGCCACCGCCAGCGGTGGCGCGCTCACCGTCGCCGCCGGCGTCGCCTACTCGCTGTCCGGGCAGACGGCGACGATTACCGGCCCGAGCGGCAACGGCGGCTCGCTCAACGCCGCCGGCGTCAACCTCACATCCGGCGGCGCGCCGGTTCTCCTGGAGGCCAGGGCCAGCTCCTACGGCGTCACCGGCGGCTCGCTCACCGTGGGCAACGTAGACGTCTCGGGTTCCGGCGGGCAGGCAGGGGCCGCCGGCGAGGCAGGCGGCAGCATCACCATTGCCGCCGACAGCAGCGTCGCCAGCGGCTACCTGCGCTCCTTCGGCGGCGGCGGCGGCGGCGGGGCGGCCGGACAGCCGGGCGGCGCCGGCGGCGCCGGCGGCGCAATTACCGTGAGCGCCGGCAGCGGGGCGGCAACGGTCAGCGGGGACATCAACTCCTCCGGCGGCGGCGGTGGCGGTGCCGGAGCCGGCAGCACAGGCGGCGCCGGCCCTGGCGGTATCGCCGGCGCTATCAGCGTCTCCGCCGGCGGCGCGCTCACGGTTGCAGGGCCTGTGCTGGCCGCCTCCGGCGGCGGCGGCGGCGCCGGCACCGGCGGCACCGGCGGCGCCGGCGGCGGCTCCTTCGGCGGCGGCGGCGGCGGCGGCGCCGGAGGCAGCGCTTCCGGCATCTGGCAGCCAGGCGGCAGCGGCGGCGGCGGGCTCTACGGCGGCGGCGCCGGCGGCAGCTACGGCCTGGCCGGGGGCAGCGGTGGCGGCGCCGGCGCGGACGGAACCGCCTGCTGCACCGGTTCGGCGGTGCAGCAGGCATACGGCGGCGCCCAGCGCGCCGCCTTTGGCGCCGGCGGCACCGGGGCCGGTGACGCCGGCACCGGAGCCGGCTCGGGCACTGTCTCACTTTCCGGCACCAGCGTTTCCATCACCCAAAGCGCTTCCGCGGCCTACAACCTGCAGGCAGCCGGCGCGCCCGGCCAGTTCGCCGGGTCGCCCTACGGGCAGCTTTCGCTGGCCGGCGGCGACATGTCGCTGACTGCCACGAGCCCGACGGCCACCGTCAACATCTCGCTGGCCGGGCAGCTTGGCACCGCGGGCGGTACCACAACCATCACCGCGGGCGGCACCACCGCCGGCGGGCTCAACTTCATCGGCGGCACGGGCGGCATGTTCAACGTCGAAAGCACGGTGGCCGGGGCTCCGCTGTCGCTAGGGTCCTTCGCGCCCGCCCGCCTGCCTGCCACGGTCAATATAGCCTCGGCCGGCAATCTCAGCGCAGGCTCGCTGGCCAGCCTGCCGGCAACACAGCTCAATCTGATGGCCGGCGGCGACATGGTTCTCGCAGCCGGCACCGTCAGCACGGCCGGCAGCCAGGGCGCCGGCGGCGCCATAACATTGGCAGCCGGGGTCAATTACAGCCTGAACGCCTCCGCCTATACGCTTGCCGCCACAACAGCCAGCATGAGCGGCGGCTCGCTCAATCTTACCGGAGTCAATCTGGCAGCCAACAGCGGCCAGGTGACGCTTTCCGCCAACCAGGGCCCGCGCGATGCCGGCAGCGTCAGCGTGGGCAACATCGATGTTTCGGGGGCGGGCGGCTCGGCCGGCGCCTGCAGCGGCTGTGCCGGCGCCGCAGGCGCGGCTGGCGGGGCGGTAAGCATCACCAGCTCCGGCAACGTGACCAGCGGCTACCTGCGCGCCTACGGCGGCGGCGGCGGCGGCGGCGGGCCCGGCGGAGCCGGCGGGGCGGGCGGTGCCGGCGGCACGGTCAGCATCTCGAGCGGGGGCGCCGTGAACGTGGCGGGCGACATCAACACCGCGGGCGGCGGCGGCGGCGGCGCAGGCGGCAACGCTGCCGGCCCGGGGGCTGCCGGCGGCAGCGCCGGGCCGATCACGGTTTCGGCGGTCGGGTCCTTTTCCGCAACCGGTCCGCTGCTGGCGGCCGGCGGCGGCGCGGGCGGCACCGCCAATGGTGCCACGGGCGGCGCCGGCGGCGGCTCCTTCGGAGGAGGAGGCGGAGGCGGCGCGGGCGCCAGCGACGCTGGCGGCGCCTGGGGTGCCGGGTCCGCCGGCGGCGGCGGGCTCTACGGCGGGGGCGGGGGCGGCGGCTACGGCCTCGCCGGCGGGTCCGGCGGCGGCTTTTACGGCGGCGGCGCCTCGCCGGTCAATGCCGGCACGATCGGCTATTCCGGCGGCGGCGCCGGCGCGGCCGGCGCCGAGCCGATCGGCGTGGCCGGCGGTGGCGGCACCGCCGGTGATGCCGGCACCGGCGGTGCCTCGGCAGGCGTTTCTCTGACCGCGACGACGATCAATGTCTCCGGAAGCATAAACAGCCAGTACTCACCGTTCGTTCATGACACATTAAACGGCTTTTCGGCCAGCCCGTACTACCGGGCCTCGTTCCTGTCCGGCAGCGCCCAGCTGATCGCTGACAGTCAGGGCGCCGGCACCAACATAAGCACCGCCGGCCAGTTCGGACTGGCAGCGGGCGGCAGCGCGACCCTGTTTTCAGAAGCCACTGCATTTGGTGGCTTGACCTACATCGGCGCCGCCGGCGGCAACTTCAGCATAACGGGCACCACCACCGGCGCCACGCTCTCTGTCGGCGATTTCAACCCGGTGCGCGTGCCCGGCACGGTAACCGTAAGCTCGGCCGGCAACCTCACGGTCGGCACCATCCCGGCCATCCCCTCCATGACGCTTTCGCTCCTGTCCGGCGGCAACCTCGCGGTCGGCGCCACCGTCCCCTACACGACGCCCGCAGGGGCCGTGGCCCGCGGCGGCGACCTTTTCTACGCCGCCGGCGGCGACCTGGACATAAGCGCGCTCTTCTCCTCGTCCAGCACATTTTCCACCGGCGGCGCCGACTTCGTGGCCCTTTCCACCGGCTCGATCCTGGACGGCTCGCTGCCGGCCGGCAGCCGCTACACGATCAACGCCTCCAGCACAACGATCGGCGGCGGGGCGGTAACCATCGCCGCAGGCGTCAACTTCACGGTCAGCGGCAGCAGCAGCAGCAGCCTGCCGGCGCTGTCGCCGGGCTCGGCCAACGTCGCCTGTCCCAGCGGCTGCCTGACCAGCTTCGCCATCACAGGCGCCAGCGCGTCGGGCGGCAACATCGCGCTCGCCAACCTCAACCTGCGATCGAACGGCGGGCAGGTGAGCCTTGAGGCCAACGCCGGCACCGCCAGCGCCGGCACCCTTTCGATAGGCAGCATAGACGTCTCCGGCAGCGGCGGCGCGGGCGGCGCCTACCCAGGCGGGTCGGGCGGGTCCGGCGCCGCCGCCGGCACGATAAGCGCGACGGCGGCCTCCAGTTTCAGCTCCGGCTACCTGCGCGCCTATGGCGGCGGCGGCGGCGGCGGCGGTCCTGGCGCCGAGTGGGGTGGCGCCGGCGGGCCGGGCGGCGCCGGCGGCTCAGGCGGCAGCATAAGCGTCTCCTCCTTGAACGGGGCCGTCGCCATCGCCGGCGAGGTGAACGCCTCCGGTGGAGGGGGCGGCGGCGCCGGCGGCTACAACGGCTCGGCGGCCCCGGGCGGCCCCGCAGGCTCCATCTATATATACGGGCCGCAGGCGGTCACCGTCGCCGGTCCGGTTCTGGCGGCAGGCGGCGGCTCAGGCGGGGCCGCGCCCGGCATCAACGGCGGCGGCGGCGGCGGCTCGTTTGGCGGCGGGGGCGGCGGCGGCGCGGCAAGCTCCTACTACTGCTGCGGCTGGGGCGCGGGCGGCGCCGGCGGCGGCGGCTTCTATGGCGGCGGCGGCGGCGGCTCAGGCGGCAATCCCGGAGGAGGAGGCGGCGGCATCACCGGCGGCGGCGCCTCGGCCGTTGCCGCCGGCGGCGCCGGCGTCTCCGGCGCCGGGCAGAACTACGGGGGAGCCACCATCTTCGGCGCCGGCGGGACCAGCGCCGGCGGCGGGCCCAGCGCCGGCGCCGACGCGGCCAGCAGCGGCGGCTCCGGGCCGGTCACGCTGTCCGGCGGCACGGTGGCCGTGACCGGCACGGCGGGCAGCAGCTTCGGCTACAACGTGGGCAGCTACGCGGGCATGTCGCTGGCCGGCGGCACGATCGCGCTTTCCGCCTCGCAGGTGACGCCCGCCAGCCTGAGCCTTTTCGGGCAGCTGGAGGTCGCCTCGGGCACGGCCACGCTATCCGCCAGCAGCAGCCAGATCAACGGTCTGGGCTACATCGGTCCGGCGGGCGGCAGCTTCAACCTGGCGAGCACCGTATCCGGTGCGCCGCTGTCGCTGGGCAGTTTGAGCGCGGTCCAGGCGCTCGGCGCGGCCAACATCATTTCTGGCGGCGACCTCGCGCTCTCCACGATCGCGCCCTTGCCTGGCAGCCGGCTGTCCCTGTTCTCGGCCGGCAACCTCTCGCTGGCCGCCGGCCAGGTGACAACGGCAAGCACCGGCGGCAACGGCGGCGCCATCACCCTGGAGTCCGGGGTGTCCTGCAGCTTGAACGCCGCCTCCTTCCAGGTTGCCGTCACCGGCTCGAGCGCCGCGGGCGGGAACGTGAGCGCTGCCGGCGCCAGTTTCAGCGCCAACAGCGGCCTGGTGGTGCTCGCCGCCGCCGGCGGCTCGGCGAGCCCGGGCACCATCACCGTCGGCAACGTGGACGTATCGGGCGCCGGCGGCACCGCCGGGGCCTACGCGGCGGGGGCCGGCCAGCCCGGGGCGGCCGGCGGTTTCATCTCCCTTTCGGCAGCGTCCGACGTCACGGCCGGCTACCTGCGTGCTTACGGCGGTGGCGGCGGCGGCGGCGGCCCGGGCGCCGAATGGGGTGGCGCCGGCGGGCCGGGCGGCGCCGGCGGCTCAGGCGGCAACGTGCTTGTCTACTCCGGGCTCGGCAACGTGAGCATAAGCGGCGACATCAACACCTCCGGCGGCGGCGGCGGCGGCTCAGGCGGCTACAACGGCTCGGCGGCCGCGGGCGGCGCCGCAGGCTCCATACTGGTAAGCGCCGCCGGCGCCCTGACCATTGCCGGCCCGGTGCTGTCCGCCCGCGGCGGCGCCGGCGGGGCCGCCCCCGGCATCAACGGCGGCGGCGGCGGCGGCTCCTTTGGCGGCGGCGGCGGCGGCGGCGCGGCCAGCTCCTACTACTGCTGCGGCTGGGGCACAGGCGGCGCCGGCGGCGGCGGCTTTTATGGCGGCGGCGGCGGCGGCTCAGGCTCCAACGCCGGCGGCGGCGGCGGCGGCATCTTCGGCGGCGGCGCCTCGGCCGTTGCCGCGGGCGGCGCCGGCGTCTCCGGCGCCGGGCAGAACTACGGGGGAGCCGCCCTCTTCGGCGCCGGCGGGGGCACGGCCGGGCAACCCGGCGCCGATGCCGGCACCGGCGGCAGCTCCGGTGCGGTGAGCCTCTCGGCCGGCACGATCACGCTGGCCGGCACGGCCGGCAGCTACTTTGGTTACAACCTGACGAGCTACGCGGGCCTTTCGCTGGCCGGCAGCAACGTGTCGGTGGCGGCCGGGGCCGGCAGCAGCCTTTCGGTTGCCGGGCTCCTGGCCCTCGGTCCGGGCACGGCCAGCCTGGCCGCCGGCGGCTCCACGCTCGGCGGCGTGGCTTATATAGGAGCGGCCGGCGGCAGCATCAACCTGGTGAGCTCACAGCCCGGCTCCGCGCTTGCCGCAGGAGCCATAAACCCGATCCGCACGCCGGGCAGCCTCAATATCCTCTCGGCCGGCGACCTCTCGCTGGTCTCGGCGGCGCCGCTTCCCGGCACCAATCTGACCGTGCTTGCCGCCGGCAACCTGAGCCTGGCCGCCGGCACCTACGCGACCAGCAGCGCCGTAGGCGCCGGCGGCGCCATCACCATGGCCGGCGGCGTCACGGCCGCCACTGCCGGGGCGGGCGCGCTGGTCACCGGGGTCAGCACCACCGGCGGTGACATCAGCGCCGCCGGCGCCAACCTGTCCACCAACAGCGGCATGGTAAGCCTCCAGACCAACAGCGGCAGCGTAAGCCAGGGCAGCATCACCATTGGCAACGTCGACGTCTCCGGCGCCGGCGGGGCAGGCGGGCTCTATCCTGCGGGCGCCGGGACACCGGGCGGCGGCGGCGGCAACATCTATCTTGCCGCCGGCGCCGACATCGCAAGCGGCTACCTGCGCGCCTTTGGCGGCGGCGGGGGCGGCGGCGGGCCCGGTGCCCAGTGGGGCGGCGCCGGCGGCAACGGCGGCGCCGGCGGCGCCGGCGGCTCGCTGAGCGCAAGCGCCCTTGCCGGCTCGATTACGGTTGCCGGCGACATCAACACCTCAGGCGGCGGCGGCGGCGGCTCCGGCGGCAACAACGGCAGCGCCGCCGCCGGCGGCGGCCCCGGCACCATTACCCTCTTTGCGCCCGGGGCCCTCACCATCTCCGGACCGGTGCTGGCCGCCGGCGGCGGCGCCGGCGGCGCGGCCTCGGGCTCCAGCGGCGGCGGCGGCGGCGGCTCCTTTGGCGGCGGCGGCGGCGGCGGCGCGGCCAGCTCCTACTACTGCTGCGGCTACGGCGCGGCCGGGGCCGGCGGCGGCGGCTACTTCGGCGGCGGCGGCGGCGGCTCAGGCTCCAGTGCCGGCGGCAGCGGCGGCGGCATCTCCGGCGGCGGCGCCTCGCCGTACAGCCCGGGCACGGCCGGCGTCTCCGGGGCCGGGCAAAGCTATGGCGGCGGGGCGCTGTTCGGCGCCGGCGGACCGGGCGCCGGGCTTAGCGGCCTCGACGCCGGCACGGGCTTAGCGCCGGCGCCCGTCTCGCTTTCCGGCGCCAGCATCACCATAGCTGGCACGGCCGCCTCGAGCTTCGGCTACAACGTGGGCCCGTACGCCAGCGTGTCGCTTGCCGGCAGCAACATCTCGCTTGCCGCCTCGCAGGGCTCCGGCGAAAGCGTCAGCGTCGCCGGCCAGCTGGCCATGACGCCGGGCACGGCCACCATAGCGGCCTCCGGCGCCAGCTTCGGCGGGCTCAACTACATAGGAGCCGCCTCCGGCAACTTCAACGTGGCCAGCACCGCATCCGGTGCCCTGCTTTCGATCGGCGACTTCGCCCCCGTGCGCTCGCCGGGTCTGGTCAACATAACCTCGGCGGGCAACCTCACGCTGGGGACCGTGCCCAGCATAGCGACCATGACGCTTGCGCTCTCGGCGGCCGGGTCGCTTTCCGTGGGCGGCTCCTCGCCCTCCTATCCGTCCGGGGCCGGCACCGACATCTTCACCGCGCTCACCGGCCCCCTGAACCTGGGGACGCTTTTCGCCGGGGGCACCTACGTGACCGGCGGCAACTTCGTGGCGCTGTCCGGCGGCGACATAACGGCCGGCGGCGTCCCGGCCGGCACCATAGACGCCACCAGTAAGATCGGCGGCGGCGGGGCGGTGACCATCGCCGCCGGGGTCACCTTCAGCAACACCGCCGGCTGCTACGGCTGCTCGGGCAACTTCAGCGTCACCGGCACGAGCGCCGGCGGCGGCTCCGTCAACCTGCCCGGCATAAGCATCCTGAGCAACAGCGGCAGCGTGCACGTGGAGGCGCATGCCGTCCCGGGCGGCTCGGCCGGGACGGTGGCGCTGGCCGGCATCGATGTCTCCGGGGCAGGCGGCGCGGCCGGCTCCTGCGCCGGCTGCCCGGGCGGCGCCGGGGCTGCCGGCGGCACCATAAGCATAAGCGCCGGCGGTAACGTGAGCAGCGGCTCCCTGAGAGCCTACGGCGGCGGCGGCGGCGGCGGGGCGGCCGGCGGCGCCGGCGGGGCAGGTGGCGGCGGCGGCACAATCACCGTCTCCTCCAGCACCGGCGCGGTCACCATCGCCGGCGACGTCAACACCTCGGGCGGCGGCGGCGGCGGCTCGGGCGGCGCAGCGGTGGCCGGGGCAGCAGCGGGCGGCGCCGCCGGCCCGATCAACATCTCCGCGCCCGGGGCGCTTTCGATAGCCGGTCCGGTGCTGGCTGCCGGAGGCGGCCCCGGCGGCACCGCCTCCGGTGCCCTGGCCGGGGCCGGCGGCGGCTCGTTTGGCGGCGGCGGGGGCGGCGGCGCCGGCGCCAGCGACGGCACCGTCTGGCTGCCCGGCGGTGCTGGCGGCGGCGGCTATTTCGGCGGCGGCGGCGGCGGCAGCCACGGCAACCCGGGCGGCGCCGGCGGCGGCCTTTACGGCGGCGGCGCCTCCTGCTGCAGCACCGGCGGCGCCGGCTACTCCGGCAGCGGCTCCGGCATAGGCGGCGCCGCCACCTTCGGCGTGGCCGGCTCGGCCGGCAGCAGCAGCGCCGGCGATGCGGGCACAGGGGCCGCCTCCAGCGCCATCGCGCTTGCCGGCTCCACCATCACCATCTCCGGCACCGCAGGCAGCCGCTTCGGCTTCGCCACCTCGCCTTATGCGGGCGTCTCACTGGCCGGTGGCGGCGGCGCGCTCACGGCCACCAGCCAGTCCGCCGCCAGCAACATCACCTTGACGGGCCAGCTGGGCAGCGCCGGCGGCGCCCTGACCATCGCCTCCGAAGGGACGGCCGCCGGCGGCTTCGCCTACCTGGGGCCCGCCGGCGGCAGCATGAGCGTGAACAACGCCACAACCGGCAGCCCGCTTTCCCTGGGCAGCCTGGCCGCCTTCCGCACCCCGCAGGCGATAACGCTGCTTTCGGCCGGCGACCTGTCCGTGGGGGCGCTGGGCAGCCTGCCGGGCACCAGCGTGACCATGCTCGCCGGCGGCAACCTGACGGCTTCCGCCAGCAGCCTCAGCACCGCCGGCGCCGGCGGCGGCAAGCTTACAGCCGAGGCCGGGGTCGATTACACGGTGAGCGGCCTGACTGCCACCGCCACCACGGCCAGCAGCAACGGCGGCTCGCTCAGCCTTGGCGGTCTCAACATAGCCGCCGCCGGCGGCGCCGTCCTCATGAAGGCCAATGCTGGCACGAACGGGTTCAATGCCGGCACGCTTGCCGTGGGCAACATCGACGTCTCCGGGGCCGGCGGGCAGGCAGGGGCCGCCGGCGGCGCGGCCGGCAGCATAAGCCTGGCTGCGTCCGGCAATCTGGCGACCGGCTACCTGCGAGCCTACGGCGGCGGCGGCGGCGGCGGTGACCCCGGGCAGGCCGGTGGCGCCGGCGGCGCCGGCGGGGCCATAAGCGTGAGCTCGGAGACCGGCAGCATAAGCATCGCAGGCGACATCAACAGCTCGGGCGGCGGCGGCGGCGGCTCGGGCGGCAACTCCACGGCCGCGGCGGCAACCGGCGGCAGCGCCGGGGCGGTGAGCGTGACGGCCGCCGGCACGCTCGGCATAAGCGGGCCGGTGCTGGCGGCAGGCGGCGGGGCAGGCGGCGTGGCCGTGGGCGGCACCGGCGGCGCCGGCGGCGGCGGCTTCGGTGGCGGCGGCGGCGGCGGCGCCGGTGCGGCGGTCGGCGGGGTCTGGCAGGCAGGCGGCGCCGGCGGCGGCGGTCTTTATGGCGGCGGCACCGGCGGCAGCTACGGCAACCCGGGCGGCGGCGGCGGCGGCTCAGGCGGCGCCGGCGCCTCCTGCTGCAGCGGCGGGCTCTCCGGGGCAATGGTCGGGTCCGGGCAGGGCGCGCTCGGCACCAGCAGCGGATCGGCTACGGCCGGCGACGGCTCCTCGAACAGCGGCGGCGACGCCGGCACCGGCAGCGGCTCCGCGCCAATCGCGCTTGCCGGCGCCACCATCACCGTAAGCGGCACGGCCACCTCGGCCTACGGGCTTGCCGCCCAGTACTCCCCTTACGGCCGTCTGACGCTGGCCGGCAGCGACGTCTCGCTTGCCGCCAGCAGCCAGTCGGTTGCCACCAACATCTCGCTGGCGGGCCAGCTGGCCACCAGCGGCGGCACCACGACGATCGTCTCCGAGGGCACCACCGCCGGGGGCCTCACCTACATTGGCGCCACCGGCGGCAAGTTGAACGTGGAAAGCACGACCACCGGCGCCACCCTGGCGCTGGCGGACTTCTCGCCGGTGCGCCAGCCGTCGGTTGCCAATATCGGCTCGGCCGGCACGCTCACCTTGGGCAGGATCGCCCCGCTGCCCGCCGCCAAGCTTACCCTGGCGGCGCTGGGCGATATCGCGGTCGCCGCCGGCACCGTTGCCACCGCCAGCGCAACGGCCGCCGGCGGGACTATCGCCATGGCCGCCGGCGTGAACTTCCAGGTCGATCCGGCGGCCTTCACGCTCACGCCCGGCGCACCCTCGGTAAGCGGCGGCTCGCTCAATCTCTCCGGGGTCAACCTGGAGAGCAACAGCGGGCAGGTGACGCTTTCCGCCAACCAGGGACCGCGCGAGGCCGGCTCGGTTACGGTCGGCAACGTGGACGTCTCCGGGGCCGGCGGGGCTCCCGGCGCCTGCAGCGCCTGCGCCGGCGGGGCAGGCGGCGCCGGCGGCACGATAAGCATCACCGGCTCCGGGGCGGTCGGCACCGGCTACCTGCGAGCCTACGGCGGCGGCGGCGGCGGCGGCGGTCCCAACACGGGCGGCGCCGCCGGCGGCGCCGGCGGGGCAGGCGGCGCCGGCGGCACGGTAAGTGTCAGCTCGAGGGCGGGCGGCGTTTCCGTGGCCGGCGACATCAACACATCAGGCGGCGGCGGCGGCGGCTCAGGCGGCGGCTCCACGGCAGGCCCCGCGGCGGGCGGCGCCGCCGGGGCGGTAACCATCTCGGCAGCCGCGACCCTTAGCGTCAGCGGGCCGGTGCTGGCGGCAGGCGGCGGCGACGGCGGCACCGCCAGCAGTACCACGGGCGGCACCGGCGGCGGCTCGTTTGGCGGCGGCGGCGGCGGCGGCGCCGGCTCCAGCAGCGCAACCGGTATCTGGGGCGCCGGCGCCGGCGGCGGCGGCGGTCTTTACGGGGGCGGCGGCGGCGGCAGCTACGGCGGGGCCGGCGGGGGCGGCGGCGGCTTTTACGGCGGCGGCGCCTCACCGACCAATCCCGGCGCTGCGGGCTTCTCTGGCGGCGGCGCCGGCACTGCCGGCACCGAGCCGTTCGGCGTGGCGGGCGGCGGCGGCACGGCCGGCGACGCCGGCACCGGCGGCGCCTCGGCGCCGGTCGCGCTCGCGGGCAGTACAATCAATATCGCGAGCACCGTCTCCGGGCAGTACGGGCAGTACGGGCAGTACGCGCCCAACGCCGCCAGCGGCTTCTCGGCCAGCCCCTATTACGGCGGCTCCCTGCTTGCCGGCAGCGCCGACCTGACGGCCACCACGCCCGCGGTCGGCACGCAGATAACGGCGGCCGGACAGCTGGGTCTGGCAGCCGGCGGCAGCGCCGCCATCGTCTCGGAGGGCACCACGTTTGGTGGTCTGACCTACACAGGGGTCGCCGGGGGCAACTTCACCGTGGCCGGCACCACCACCGCTGCCCCGCTTTCCACCGGCAACTTCAGCCCGGCGCGCCCGCCCGGCGCCGCCACCATCACCTCGGCCGGCAACCTCACCGTCGGCACCGTACCGGCCATCGCCTCAATGACGCTCACGCTCCTGGCCGCCGGCAACCTGGCGGTCGGCGCCACCGTGCCCTACAGCATCCCCACGGGCAGCGTCGCCCGCGGCGGCGACATCTTCTACGCCCAGGGCGGCAACCTGGACATAAGCGGTCTTTTCTCCTCGGGAAGCACCTTCTCCACCGCCGGCGCCGACTTCGTGGCCCTGGCCGGCGGGTCGATCACGGACAGCACGCTTTCCGCCGGCAGCCGTTATACGATCGACGCCTCCAGCGCCACCATCGGCGGCGGCACGATCACGATTGCCGCCGGCGTCATCTTCACGGTCAGCGGCACAAGCAGCGGCAGCCTGCCCGCGCTTTCACCGGGCTCGGCCAACGTCACCTGCCCGAACGGCTGCCTGACCAGCTTCAGCATCTCAGGCGCCAGCACCGCCGGCGGCGCCATCGCCCTGGCCAACATCGACCTGAAGTCCAACAGCGGTCATGTCGCCCTGCAGAGCAACGCCGGTGCCAGCAGCCCCGGCACCGTGGCCATAGGCGACATAGACGTCTCCGGGGCCGGCGCCGCCGCCGGCGGCTACCCGGCAGGCAACGGCGCAGCCGGCGCAGCCGGCGGCGCAATCAGCATCTCCGCCGGCGGCAGCATAAGCTCCGGCTACCTGCGCGCCTACGGCGGCGGCGGCGGCGGCGGCGGGCCGGGCGCCGAGTGGGGCGGCGCCGGCGGCTCAGGCGGGGCCGGCGGCTCAGGCGGCAACATCAATGTGTCGGCGCTGGCGGGCGCCGTCACCATCGCCGGCGACGTCAACACCTCCGGCGGCGGCGGCGGCGGCTCAGGCGGCTACAACGGCCTTGCCGCCCCCGGCGGCAGCGCCGGCTCCATCAACATCTCGGCGCCGCAGGCGGTGACCATCGCCGGCCCGGTGCTGGCCGCGGCCGGCGGGTCGGGCAGCGCCGCCGCGGGGATAAACGGCGGCGGCGGCGGCGGCTCCTTCGGCGGCGGCGGCGGCGGCGGCTCAGGCAGCAACTACTACTGCTGCGGCTGGGGAGCAGGCGGCGCCGGCGGCGGCGGCTTCTATGGCGGCGGCGGCGGCGGCTCGGGCGGCAACCCGGGCGGCGCCGGCGGCGGCATCTCCGGCGGCGGCGCCTCGGCCGTGAGCGTGGGGGCTGCCGGCGTCTCCGGCGCCGGGCAGAACTTCGGCGGCAGCGTGCTCTTCGGCGCCGGTGGGCAGGGCTCGGGCAACGCCGGCGGCGAGGCGGGCACGGGAGCGGTCTCCGGCAGCGTTGCCATCGCCGGCGCCACCATCTCGATTGCCGGCACCACCGGCAGCGCGCTCGGCTACAACACTAGCGGCTACCCGCAGGTTTCGCTGGCGGCCGGCAACGCCACGCTCACGGCCACGGCCACGCAGGCGCCGGCGGCCGGCCTGAGCCTTTCCGGGCAGCTGGCAATGGCCTCCGGCACGGCGACGATTGCCGCCGGCGGCAGCCAGGTCGGCGGCCTTAACTACATAGGGCCTGCCGGCGGCAGCTTCAACGTGGTAAGCACCGTATCCGGCGCGCCGCTCTCGCTGGCCAGCTTCGACCCGGCCCGCACGCCCGGCGCCGCCAACATCCTGTCTTCCGGCGACCTTTCGCTGGCTGCGATCGCCCCGGCGCCGGGCAGCGTGCTCGTCCTGCTTGCCGGCGGCAACCTGACGCTTGCCGCCGGCACGGTGACGACGGCCAGCAGCGGCGGCGCCGGCGGGGCGATCACCGCCGAGGCCGGCGTCACCTACAGCCTGAACGCGGCAGCGGGCACGGTGGCCCTTGCCGGCGCCAGCGCCAGCGGCGGCGACATCAGGGCCCCTGCCACCAACTTCGTGGCCAACAGCGGCCAGGTCGTTCTGGCGGCCGCGGCCGGCGCGGCTGCCGCCGGCAGCATCGCCGCCGGCAATATCGACGTCTCGGGCGCCGGCGGCGCCGCCGGCTATTATGCGGGCGTCAACGGCTCGGCGGGCGCCAACGGGGGCGCGGTGAACATCGCCGCCACCGGCAACATCGCCACCGGCTACCTGCGGGCTTACGGAGGAGGCGGCGGCGGCGGCGGGCCGGGCGCCGAGTGGAGCGGCGCCGGCGGCAGCGGTGGCGCCGGCGGTGCCGGCGGCAGCGTGCTTGTCTGCTCCGGGGTAAGCAGCGCCACCGTGGCCGGCGACGTGAACGTATCGGGCGGCGGCGGCGGCGGCGCCGCCGGCAACAACGGATCGGTTGCCCCGGGCGGGGCGGCCGGCACGGTCTCGATCTCGGTGCCCGGCACCCTGGCCATTGCCGGGCCGGTGCTGGCTGCCGGCGGCGGCGCCGGCGGCGCAGGCTCGGGGACAAACGGCGGCGGCGGCGGCGGCTCGGCTGGCGGCGGCGGCGGCGGCGGGGCAGGCTCCCCTTACTACTGCTGCGGCTGGGGCGCCGGCGGGGCCGGCGGCGGCGGCTTCTTTGGCGGCGGCGGCGGCGGCTCAGGCAGCAACCCGGCCGGCGCCGGCGGCGGCATCTTCGGCGGCGGCGGCTCGGCGGCAAGCGCGGGGGCCGCCGGGGTCTCCGGCGCCGGGCAGAACTTCGGCGGCAGCGTGCTCTTCGGCGCCGGCGGGCAGGCGGCCGGCGAGGCCGGGCAGGATGCGGCCGCCGGCGGCGGCTCGGGCAGCGTAAGCCTTGCCGCGGGCACGATCTCCATTGCCGGCACCGCCGGCAGCTCCCTTGGCTACAACCTGAGCACTTACGCGCCGCTCTCGCTGGCCGGCAGCAACGTCACCCTTGCCGCCGGCGGCAGCCTGACCCTTGCCGGCCAGCTGGGGCTCGGCGCCGGCACGGCGGCCATAACGGCAGGCGGCTCCACCCTGGGCGGCATCGCGTATATAGGACCGGCAGGCGGCAACCTGAACGTGGTCAGCTTCACGGCCGGGGCGGCGCTTGCCGCCGGGGCCCTGAACCCTGTGCGCACGCCCGGCAGCCTGAACCTGATCTCGGCAGGCGATCTGGCGATCGGTCCGGCGGCGCCTTTTGCCGGCACGGCGCTCACGCTTCTTTCCGCCGGCAACCTGACCCTTTCCGCCGGCACCTACGGCACCTACAGCACCACCGGCGCCGGCGGCGCCATCACCATGCAGAGCGGCGTCACCGCGGCGCTGGTCGGGGCGACAGCAGCCGTCACCGGGGTCAGCACCACCGGCGGGGCGATCATCGCCGCCGGCGCCAATCTCCTGAGCAACGGGGCCCCGGTCTCTTTGCAGGCCGCTTCCGGCAGCGTGAACCCGGGCAGCATCGCCGTGGGCAACATCGAGACCGCCGGCGCCGGCGGTGCTGCCGGCGGCTATCCGGCAGGAGCCGGACGGCCCGGGGGCGCCGGCGGCAACATCTACCTGGCGGCCAGCGGTGACATCACAAGCGGCTACCTGCGCGCTTACGGCGGCGGCGGCGGCGGCGGCGGGCCGGGCGCCGAGTGGGGCGGCGGCGGCGGCTCAGGCGGCTCAGGCGGGGCCGGCGGCAGCATCAGCGTCAACTCGGTCACCGGGTCGGTGACGGTGGGCGGCGACATCAACACCTCCGGCGGCGGCGGCGGCGGCTCAGGCGGCTACAACGGCAGCGTCGCCGCCGGCGGCGCCGCGGGCACGATCACGGTTTCAGCGCCCGGCGCCCTCACGATCGCCGGGCCGGTGCTGGCTGTCGGCGGCGGCGACGGCGGCAGCGCCCCGGGCATAAACGGCGGCGGCGGCGGCGGCTCGGCTGGCGGCGGAGGAGGCGGCGGCGCCAGCAGCTCCTACTACTGCTGCGGCTGGGGTGCGGCAGGCGCCGGCGGCGGCGGCTATTTCGGCGGCGGCGGCGGCGGCTCAAACAGCAACCCGGGCGGCGGCGGCGGCGGCTTTTTTGGCGGCGGCTCCTCGGCTTACAGCACGGGCGCCGCCGGTCTTGCCGGCGCCGGGCAGAACTACG
This sequence comes from Pseudomonadota bacterium, assembly GCA_021325555.1. Lineage (GTDB taxonomy): Bacteria > Cyanobacteriota > Vampirovibrionia > Obscuribacterales > Obscuribacteraceae > JAJPGY01. Next base: position 91,115 of record JAJPGY010000040.1, read on the forward strand.
GCGGCAGCGTGCTTTTCGGCACGGGCGGCGCCGGCGCCGGCAGCCCGGGCGGCGACGCCGGCACCGGCGGCGCCTCGGCAGCCGTGCAGCTTGCCGGCACAAGCATCAACATAACCGGCAGCGCCGGCTCCAGCCTCGGCTTCACGCAAAGCTCCTACGGCGGCGTCTCGCTGGCCGGCAGCAACGTCTCGCTTACCGCCGGCGGCGCCGGCGAAAGCGTCACCGTGGCCGGGCAGCTGGCCATGGCGCCCGGCACGGCCACCATCTCGGCATCCGGCTCCAGCTTCGGCGGCTTGAACTACATAGGCGCCGCCTCCGGCAACTTCAGCGTCGCCAGCACCGCGCCCGGTGCGCCGCTTTCGATCGGCAACTTCGGTCCGCTGCGCTCGCCCGGCCGGGTGAACATAAGCTCGGCCGGCAACCTGACCGTGGGGACCGTCCCCGGCGTCCCGACCATGACGCTCACGCTTTCGGCGGCCGGGTCGCTTTCCGTGGGCGGTGCGGCGCCCGGCTATCCGGCAGGGGCCGGCACCGAGATCTTCACCGCGCTCAGCGGCCCGCTCAACCTGGGGACGCTTTTTGCCGGCGGCACCTACCTGACCGGCGGCAACTTCGTGGCACTGTCGGGCGGCGACGTTTTGGCCAGCGGTGTGCCGGCCGGCACCATAGACGCCAGCAGCCGGGCGGCCGCCGGCGGCGCCATCACGATTGCCGCCGGCGTCGACTTCAGCACCAGCGCCGGCTGCTCCGGCTGCCCGGGCATCTTCACGGTCACCGGTGTCAGCACGACCGGCGGCTCGGTCGACCTGCCCGGCATAAACCTGGTCAGCAACAGCGGCAGCGTCCACGTGGAGGCGCATGCCGTCTCCGGCGGCTCGGCAGGGGCGGTCACGGTCGGCAGGGTCGACGTCTCCGGGGCCGGCGGCGCGCCCGGGGCCTGCGCCGGCTGCGCAGGCGTCGCCGGCGCCAGCGGCGGGGCGATAAGCATGAGGGCAGACGGCAACATCAGCACCGGAGCCCTTGAGGCCTACGGGGGCGGCGGGGGCGGCGGCGGGGCGGGCGGCGCCGGCGGGGCGGGCGGCGCCGGCGGCAGCATTGAGGTCACCTCCACGGCCGGCGCGGTCAGCGTCGGCGGCGGCATCAACACCTCGGGCGGCGGCGGCGGCGGCTCAGGCGGCGGGGCCAGCGGCGCGGCCGCTGCCGGCGGCGTGGCGGGCAACATCACCATCCTGGCGCCAGGAGCCCTTTCCATCAGCGGCCCGGTCCTGGCCGCGGGCGGCGGCGCCGGCGGCACCACCGGCAGTGCGCAGGGCGCCCCCGGCGGCGGCTCGGCCGGCGGCGGCGGCGGCGGCGGGGCAGGTGCCAGCACGGGCTCCGTCTGGCTGCCCGGCGGCGCCGGCGGCGGCGGTTATTTCGGCGGCGGCGGCGGCGGCAGCAACGGCAGCCCCGGCGGCGGTGGCGGCGGCTATTATGGCGGCGGCTCCTCCTGCTGCAGCTCCGGCGTGGCAGGCTACTCGGGCGCCGGCTCCGGCATAGGCGGCGCCGAGCCGTTCGGCGTGGCCGGGTCGGCAGGCGCCGGCAACGCCAGCGACGCGGGCGCCGGGGCAGCCTCCGGCACCGTCTCGCTTGCCGGCTCGACCATCACCGTCTCCGGCACCGCCGGCAGCGCCTACGGGTTTACCGCCTCGCCTTACGCCGGCATCTCGCTGGCGGCCGCCAGCGCCGCCTTGACGGCCACCAGCCAGGCGGCGGGCACCACCATCACGCTTGCCGGGCAGCTTGCCGCCGCAGGCGGCACGGCGAGCATCGCCGCCGAGGGCGCAAGCACGGGCGGCTTTGCCTACATCGGCCCGGCCGGCGGCGCCATGAGCGTGAACAACACCACAGCCGGGGCGAGCCTTACCCTGGGCAACTTCGACGCGCTCCGCCCGGCGCTGGCGGTAAACCTCCTGTCCGCCGGCGACCTGAACCTGGGCACCATCGGCAGCGCCGCCGGCTCCAACATAACCGTGCTGGCCGGCGGCAACGTGACGATGGCCTCCGGCTCCGTGGACACGTCGGCGCCCGGCGGCGGGGGCAAGATCACGGTCGAGTCCGGCGTCAGCTACACGCTTGCCGGGACCACGGCTGCCGCGGTTGCCCCCAGCAGCAACGGCGGCTCGCTCAACCTGGCCGGAGTCAACCTGACCAGCAACGGCGGGCAGGTGGTGCTGGCGGCCAACCCGAGCTTCTACGGCTACAACCCCGGCTCGGTCTCGGTGGGCAACATTGACGTCTCCGGGCTGGGCGGACAGGCCGGGGCGGGCGGCGGCTCGGCCGGAAGCATCACCGTTGCCGCCGGCTCCAGCATCTCGACCGGCTACCTGCGCGCTTACGGCGGCGGCGGCGGCGGCGGCTCGGTCGGGCAGGCGGGCGGTGCCGGCGGCGACGGCGGCGCCATCAACGTAAGCTCGAGCACAGGCAGCGTGACGGTGGCCGGCGACATCAACACCTCGGGCGGCGGCGGCGGCGGCATGGGGGGCCTGGCCACCGGCAGCCCGGCTGCCGGCGGCGACGCGGGGCCGGTCACCATCTCGGCGGCCGGGGCCCTTGCCATCGCCGGCCCGGTCCTGGCCGCCGGCGGCGGGGCGGGCGGCCTGGCCGCCGGCGGCACCGGCGGGGCCGGCGGCGGAGGCTTCGGCGGCGGCGCCGGCGGCGGCGCCGGGGCCAATGTCAACGGGGTATGGCAGGCGGGCGGGGCCGGCGGCGGCGGTATTTACGGCGGCGGCGCCGGCGGCAGTTATGGCAACGCGGGCGGCGGCGGCGGCGGCGTGGCCGGCAACGCGGTGACCTGCTGCAGCGGCGGCTTCACGGGCACGATCGCCGGCAGCGGGCAGAACGTGCTGGGCAGCGGCGGCGGCTCCGTCACCACCGGCGGCGCCAGCAACAGCGCCGGCGATGTGGGCACCGGCGGGCGCTCGGCGGCGATCACGCTTTCCAGCTCGACGATTTCGCTTACCGGAACCGTCTCCTCGGCATACGGGCAGGTGACGCAGTACTCGCCCTATCAGCAGCTGTCGCTTTCCGGCAGCGACATCTCGCTCTATGCCGGGCGCCAGTCGCTTACAACCAGCATCACCGTAGCCGGCCAGCTCGGCACCGCCGGCGGCACCACAACCATCGTCTCCGGCGGCACCGCGCTGGGCGGGCTCACCTACCTGGGGGCCGGCGGCGGCGGGCTCAACGTCGAGGGCACCACCACCGGCGCCACCGTCTCCGCCGGCAGCCTGCTGCCGGTCCGCCTGCCCTCGGTGATCAATATCGCCTCGGCCGGCACGCTTGCGCTGGCCGCCATCGCCCCGCTGCCGGCCGTCAAGCTCACGCTGCTTGCCGGGGGCGGCCTGAGCATCGCAGCCGGCACGCTGTCCACCGGGAGCGCATCTTCGGCCGGCGGGGCGGTGACGGCAGAGGCCGGCGTCAACTACAGCCTCTCGCCAGCAACATACACGCTTGCCGTAACCGGCCCAGCGCCCAGCGTCAGCGGGGGCTCCTTGAGCTTGAGCGGGCTTGCCGTGGAGGGCAACGGCGCCGCTATCACGCTGGCCGCCAACCAGGGCCCGCAGGATGCCGGCACAATAAGCGTGGGCGCAATCGACGCCGGCGGCTCCGGCGGCGCCGGCGGCTCCTGCAGCGGCTGCGCCGGCGGCCCGGGCGGCCGCGGCGGCTCCATCGATATAAGCGGCTCCGGCAACATCACCACCGGCTACCTGCGCGCCTACGGCGGCGGCGGCGGCGGCGGCGGCCCGGGCGGCGGCGGCGGCGACGGCGGCGCCGGCGGCGCGGTAGCTGTCAGCTCCAGCGGCGGCGCCGTCACCATAAACGGCGACATCAACACCTCCGGCGGCGGCGGCGGCGGCTCAGGCGGCGGCGCCACGGCAACGCCGGCGGCCGGCGGGGCGGCCGGCGCGGTCGCGGTCTTTGCTTCCGGGGCGCTGACCGTCAACGGCCCGGTGCTGGCCGCCGGCGGCGGCGCCGGTGGCACCGCCTCCGGGACCGGCGGCGGCACAGGCGGCGGCGCCTTCGGCGGCGGCGGCGGCGGCGGCGCCGGCTCCAGCGTCGTAAGCGGCGCCTGGGGTGCCGGCAGCGCCGGCGGCGGCGGTCTTTATGGCGGCGGCGGCGGCGGCAGCTACGGCAGCGGCGGCGGCGGCGGCGGCGGCATCTTCGGCGGCGGCGCCTCGGCGGCCAACGCCGGCATGTCCGGCTATTCGGGCGGCGGCGCCGGCGGCAGCGGCTCGGCGCCGTTCGGTGTGGCCGGCGGCGGCTCGGCCGGCAACGCCGGAACAGGCGGCGCCTCAGCGCCGGTATCGCTTACCGGCAGCGCCATCACCATCTCGAGCACCGTGGCCGCCAATTACGCCGGCTCGACACAGGCGGCCTTGAACGGCTTCGCCACCAGCCCCTACAACGCCGGCTCGCTCCTGGCCGGAAGCGCCCAGCTCACCGCCACCAGGCAGTCGATGGCCACCGACATCTCGGTGGCCGGGCAGCTGGGCGTGGCGGCCGGCGGCAGCGCGACCATCATCTCCGGCGGCACCACATTCGGTGGCTTGACCTACCTGGGCACAGCCGGCGGCAACTTCAGCGTCGCCGGCACCACCACCGGCGCCGCGCTCACCTTCGGCAACTTCAACCCGCTGGCCGCGCCCGGCACCGTGACCGTCACCTCGGCCGGCAACCTGACGCTGGGCACCATACCCTCCATCCCCTCCATGACGCTGGTCCTGCTGGCCAGCGGCAACCTGACCGTCGGCGCCACCGTGCCCTGGGCCGGCCCCACCGGTGCCGTGGCGCGCGGCGGCGAGATCTTCTACGCGCAGGGCGGGGATCTGGACATAAGCGGGCTATTCTCTTCGGCCACCACCTTTTCCACCGGCGGCGGCGATTTCGTGGCCCTGGCCACCGGATCAATCACCGACAGCGCGCTTTCACCCGCGGGCACATACACGATCGACGCCTCCAGCCCCCTGACAGGCGGCGGCGTCATCACCATCGCCGCCGGCGTCAACTTCACGGTCAGCGGCGGCGGCAGCGGCAGCCTGCCGGCGCTCTCGCCCGGCTCATCGAGCGTCACCTGCCCGGCGGGCTGCCTGAGCAACTTCGCCATCACGGGCGCCAGCGCCACCGGCGGCAACATAGCGCTGGGCAACGTCAGCCTCAAGTCGGACAGCGGGCTGGTCAACCTGCAGGCCAACGCCGGCACCGCATCCGGCACCATCGCCGTAGGCAACATCGATGTCTCCGGCCGCGGCGGCGCCGGCGGCGTCTATGCCGGCGGCTCGGGCGCGCCGGGCGCCGCCGGCGGCAGCATCGCCGTAGAGGCCGGCGGCAGCATAAGCACAGGCTACCTGCGAGCCTACGGCGGCGGCGGCGGCGGCGGCGGGCCGGGCGCCGAGTGGGGCGGCGCCGGCGGTGCCGGCGGCTCAGGCGGTGCCGGCGGCACCATAAATGTACAGGCCGCCAGCGGCTCGGTGACGGTGGCCGGCGACGTCAACACCTCCGGCGGCGGCGGCGGCGGCTCAGGCGGCTACAACGGCAGCGTCGCCGCCGGCGGCGACTCGGGGAACATAAACATCCAGGCGCCGGGGGCAATCTCGATTGCCGGGCCGGTGCTGGCCACGGCCGGCGGCGTGGGCGGGGCCGGCTCCGGCAGCAATGCCGGCGGCGGCGGCGGCTCGGCTGGCGGCGGCGGCGGCGGCGGGGCGGGCTCATCGGTCTACTGCTGCTACTGGGGAGCAGGCGGCGCCGGCGGCGGCGGCGCCTTCGGCGGCGGCGGCGGCGGCTCAGGCAGCAACCCGGCAGGCGCCGGCGGCGGCTTTTACGGCGGCGGCGCCTCGGCCGTGAGCGTAGGCGCTGCCGGCACCGGCGGGGGCGGTCAGGGCTTTGGCGGCAGCGCCGGCTTCGGCGGCGGCGGCAGCGCCGCCGGGCAGGCGGGCGGCGACACGGCCACGACCGGCAACTCGGGGGCGGTCTCGCTTGCCGGCTCCACCATCTCCATATCCGGCACGGTGGCCAGCGCCCTGGGCTACACCACCGGCAGCTACGCCCAGGTGTCGCTGGCCGGCAGCAACATCTCGCTTTCGGCCTCGCAGGCGGCGGCACCGGCGGTCAGCCTCGGCGGCCAGCTGGCGGTCGCCGCCGGCACGGCGACCATCACGGCCAGCGGCAGCCAGACAGGCGGGCTCAACTACATAGGCGCCGCCGGCGGCGGCTTCAACGTGAACAGCACCGTATCCGGTGCGGCCCTTTCGCTCGGCAATTTCAGCCCGTTGCGCACACCGGCGGTGGCCAACATTCTTTCGTCCGGAAACCTGACGCTGGGCACGATCGCCGCCCTGCCCGGCACCAGGTTGACCCTTCTGTCGGGCGGCAACCTGACGCTCGGGGCCGGCACGGTGACCACGGCCAGCACCAGCGGCGCCGGCGGCACGATAACCGTGGAAGCCGGGGTCAGCTACGGACTCACCGCCTCCTCGTACACTGTCGCGCTCACCTCGGCCAGCCCCGGCGGCGGCAACATTTACGCGGCAGGCGCCAACCTGTCCACCAACAGCGGCCAGCTGGTGCTGGCGGCAGCCGGCGGCTCGGCGAGCGCGGGCACGATCGCCGTGGGCAGCCTGGACGTCTCCGGCGCCGGCGGGGCCGGCGGCGTCTACGGGGGCGGCAACGGGCAGGCCGGGGCGGCGGGCGGCCTGATCCTGGTATCGGCAACCGCGAGCGTTACCACCGGCTACCTGCGCGCCTACGGCGGCGGCGGCGGCGGCGGCGGGCCGGGCGCCGAGTGGAGCGGCGCCGGCGGCAGCGGTGGCGCCGGCGGTGCCGGCGGCACCATCCTGGTCTGCTCCGGCTTCGGCGACGTGACCGTATCCGGCGACATCAACACCTCCGGCGGCGGCGGCGGCGGCGCCGGCGGCAGCGCGGGCTCGGTGGCGCCCGGCGGCGCGGCAGGGACGATCTCCGTCACCACGCCCGGCACGCTTTCCGTGGGCGGCCCCGTGCTTGCCGTCAGGGGCGGCGCCGGCGGCAGCGGCAGCGGCGTCAACGCCGGCGGCGGCGGCGGCTCATTTGGCGGCGGCGGCGGCGGCGGGGCAGGCTCCCCCTACTACTGCTGTGGCTGGGGCGCCGGCGGCGCCGGCGGCGGCGGCCTCTATGGCGGCGGCGGTGGCGGCTCCGGCAGCAACCCGGCAGGCGCCGGCGGCGGCTTTTATGGCGGCGGCGCCTCGGCCGTGAGCGTGGGCGCCGCCGGCGTCTCCGGCTACGGGCAGAACTACGGCGGCAGCGTGCCCTTCGGCTATGGCGGAGGCGCCCCCGGCTACACGGGCAGCGACGCGGGCACCGGCGGCCTCTCCGGAACCGTGACCCTGCAGGCAGGCGCCATGTCGCTTGCGGGCACGGTGGCCGGCTCGCTCAACTACACGGGCAACAACTACTCGAGCATCGCGCTTGCGGCCAGCACCGTCAACCTGACGGCCAGCCAGTCCGGGGCGGTCGGCGTCAGCATCTCCGGGCAGCTGGCCATGGCGCCCGGCACGGCCACCATCTCGGCGGCCGCCAGCCAGATAAACGGCCTCAATTACATAGGCGACGCGGGCGGCAGCTGGAACCTCACCAGCGTCGTCCCCGGCGCCCCGCTTTCCACCGGCGACCTGAACCCGGTGAGGACGCCCGGCACCGTCAACATCCTGACCGGCGGCGACCTCTACACCGGCAACGTCGCGCTCATGCCGGGCACGCAGCTGAGCCTTCTGGCGGCGGGCAACATCAACCTCACGGCCGGCACGGTGGCCCTCTACAAAACCGCCGGCACCGGCGGCAGCCTGCGCGCGGAAGCCGGCGTCACCTTCTCGCTGGACGCGGCCGCCTGTGCTGCGACCGTGACCGGCGCCAGCGCCACGGGCGGCTCGGTAAACGCGGCCGGCACCAACTTCGCCAGCAACAGCGGCCAGGTGATCCTGGAGGCCAACCAGGGCGCGCTCAGCCCGGGCACGGTGACGTTCGGCTATATCAACGTCGAAGGCGCCGGCGGCGCCGGCGGCACTTATGCTGGTGTCGCCGGCAGTGCGGGCGGCGCCGGCGGCATCATTACCGTAGGCGGCAGCGGCGACGTCACCACAGGCTACCTGCGGGCCTTCGGCGGCGGCGGCGGCGGCGGCGGTCCGGGCGGGGAATGGGGCGGTGGCGGCGCGCCCGGCGGCGCCGGCGGCGCCGGCGGCACGGTAGAGGTCTCCTCGAGTGCGGGGGCCGTCACCGTAGAAGGCGACATCAACGTGGCCGGCGGCGGCGGCGGCGGCGGCGGCGGCGTCTCGGCGGCCGCGGGCGCCGGCGGGGCCGGCGGCGTGGCCATGGTCTCCAGTTACAACCCGCTGACGCTCGCCGGGCCGGTGCTTGGTGCGGCCGGCGGGGCCGGCGGCGCCGCTTCCGGCATCAACGGCGGCGGCGGCGGCGGCTCCTTTGGCGGCGGCGGCGGCGGCGGGGCAGGCGGCTCCTACTACTGCTGCGGCTGGGGCGCGGCCGGCGCCGGCGGCGGCGGGCTCTATGGAGGAGGCGGCGGCGGCTCAGGCTCCAACCCGGGCGGCGGCGGCGGCGGCTTCTTCGGCGGCGGCGCCTCGGCTGTTAGCGCCGGCGGGCTCGGCGTCTCCGGCGGCGGCCAGGGCTACGGCGGCAGCGTGGTCTTCGGGGCGGGCGGCCCGGGCGCCGGGCAGGCCGGCCAGAACGCTGGCAGCGGCTCGGGCGCGGGCGGCACGGTAACGCTGAGCGGCCCGACCATTGTTTTAACCCAGACCGTCGCCAGCACCTACGGGCCGCTGAGCACGGCCGCCACCAACCCGTTCACGACCTCCTCTGCGGCCAATTATTCGAGCTACGAGGGCAACGGCGGCACCTTGAACATCTACACCGGGCAGACGCTGTATTCTACGGTCAACAACTTTGTCTACTCTCCTGACGGCAACTACCTGAACGCCACCACCACGGCCGACGGCCTGCTCATCTACATAAACAATGTGGCCTTCGCAGTCAACGCCGGCACCAACATTGCGAACAGCAACGGCGCGGCCGGCTACCTTGATGCGGGCAACGCCGGGGCCGCCGGCAGCGGCGTCAACGTGTACGTGGGCGGCTCGCTTGTCCCCTCAACACAGAACTACAACATCACCTCCAACATCACCTTCGGCACCGGCCCCCACTCGCTGGTGCTGACCATGGGCGGGCAGCAGGTGACCTTCACCGATCCCGGCACGGGCCTCCTCGTCACCCCGGCCGAGCTCATCGCCCTCATTCAAGTGTCATCGGGCAGCTATGCCCAGACGCTGGTTCTGAACGCCTCCGGCAACGCCGACCCGACCGCCGCCCCGGGCACAAGCTACTTCAACGTGGCGCCCGTCAACGTGCCGAGCGGCGGCTTCACCAGCCTGATATTGCCGGCAAACACGACCGAGAAGGTTTTGACCGGCGCGCTCTCGTACAGCGGCGACGCCACAGTGGCAGGCACCCTGGAGTTCGGCAAGACAAGCACGCTCAGCGTCAGCACGCTAACCGTCACCGGCACCGGGACCATAAAGGGCGACAGCGGCGCCGCGGTGACAATCGCCACCACCAGCACCACCGCCAACCCGAGCCTCACGCTGAGCAGCGGCGCCACGGTGCAGACGCAGGGCAGCCTGACGCTGGACACCAGTAGCCTGCTCAACAACGGCACCATCGGCTCGGCCGGGCTCATCACTATTCAGAACCCGCAGAGCCAGTGGAACGGCAGCGGGCCCGTGCCGGCCGGCTACTTCGATCTCAATGTCAGCGGCACAGGCAGCATATCAGGAAGCGGCGGCGTCAACCTCGCCAGCGCGGCCGGCTCGGTCGCGGTCAGCCAGGGCGCGATAAGCGGCGTGATAACCGGGGTGGCCGGCTTCGCGGGCGGTCCTTCGACGGAGTCCTTCACGCTCACGCTCACCGCCGATCCTTCGTTGGGCTCAATCTCGGCCAACAACGGCGACCTGACCGTGACCGTGAACTCGGGCGCGCTTTATATAGTTCCCGGCGCGATCCTGCAGGCCACCGAGGGGAACGTGACCCTGCAGAATCTGGATACGGTGAACGGCTCGATCGAGGTCGGTGCCGGCGCCACCATCTCGGCAAGCACAATCGGCGTTACCTCCGGCAACGTGTATATGTCGATCGGGGCACTGCCGTCGCCGGTTCCGGGCGCGTACCAGATGGACGCCAGCGGGCTCGGCTATTACATCGACAATCTCGGCACGGTGAGCTCGTCTACGAGCACGCTCATTCAGGCGGGGAGCGCCGGCAACATCGCCCTGGCCCTGGGCGGCAACATCGCCTTCAGCAACGCCGGCGCGGCCGGCGCCGGGGCGATCAAGCTGGACGGCGGCGTGCTGCTCTCGGCCACGCACGGCAACATCGGTTACACCCTGCTGCCCAACCTCGACCTCGGCCCGACCTCTCACACCGACGTGCTGGTAATCGCGCTCGAGAAGCTGGGGGCGATGCCCGATCTCAACGCCGGCAGGCTGACGGTGACCTACGGCTTCCTGGGTAACGGCACCCCCACCTACACTTTCAACGGCACGGTGACCGTGACGCCTTTTCAGATAGCCGGCTCGCTGGATGCCGAGTACATTCCGCAAAACGTGACGGTCAAGCTGAGCGGCTTCTCCTACAACGCCCCGCTGGATTTCAATTTGAGCGGGCCCAACTCCCAGGGGCAGGTGCAGGCTGAGATCCTCGGCACCCTCCAGTTCGTCAACTCCACCGGCCCGATAGACGCCACCCCGATTGTCATCCAGAGCGTCACCGTGGACGTCGGCAACGGCGGGCTGCCGGCGCTTTTGATATCAGGACAGCTGGCAGCCACCACCAGCGGTGGTTACCTGGTGCTGCAGGCGCCGAGCATCGCCGTGACAAGCGGCGGACAGATATCCAGCCTGCAGTATGGGCTTTCCATCCACGCCAACGACAGCACCCTCGGAGTGAACAACGCCGGCACCATAACCAGCAGCAACAATCTTTTCATATCGACGCCGCTTGCAGTCAACAACGGGGCGATGCAGGCGGCCGGACCGATGTCGGTGGTCTCCGCCAACCAGACGGATCCCTACCTGCCCGCAACGCTCGGTCTCGGACCGGCGCCGGGAGCCCCGGTCAACCTGACCGTCAGCGGTCACGGTGCGTACGCCGCACCCAGCCTCGCCCTCGCGGCCAGCGGCAACCTTTATCTGACCGACGCTCAATTCTCACAGTCCAACTACCTTTCCAGCGGCAGCACGACGCTTTCCATGTCGGGCAACTCGATCAACATCGACGCCAGCTCCCTTGCCGGCGGAGCGGACTACATGACCTTCACCCTTGACGGGCAGAGCCCCACCTTCATCAACAACGGTCAGGTGGTCGCCGGCTGGGGCATAGCGGTGGTCACCGCGCCGACGAGCAGCGGTTATCTTGTGGTGGGCGGCTCGACCAGCACGCCCATGCAGGTCACAAACGGCGGCACCATCACCATAAACGGCGCGGGCTCGCTGACCTTTGCCTACAACGGCAGCCCGGCAAGCTCGACCTACCAGTTCGATCCCGGCCCGGGCGGCGAGCTGAGCCTCATTTCCAACGGCAGCTCCGGGTCTTATATAAGGATCGCCACGGACACCAACGGTTCGGCACCGGCAGGGGCCGCCATAGACGTGCTCTGCTCGGCCTGCACCGGCGGCGGCGCCGGGCTGTCCGTGAAGTCGCCGGAGCTGGTGAACCAGGGTGTCATTCAGGCAAGCGGCTCGATTGCCATCCAGACCGATACGCTGGAGAACCCGAATTCGGCCAACACCATTCAGGCTGCGGGTAGCACGATCGCCATCAGCAATCTGTCGTCCGACCTGACGTTCGGCAACAACGGCCTGATCGGCTTCAACGGCAGCACGGCCGGCGTCATGACCATCAAGGACAACGCCGCCGGCGGCACGCTTCTGCTGACCGGCACCGGCAGCCTGGCAGGCGCCTCCTCGGTGCTGATCGCCAATCCGGGCGGCAGCGTGAACGCCACGCAGGCGCGCATGGACGGGGTGGTCTCCGGCAACGCTCTCTATTTATATTCGCTTGCCACCACCGGCGGTAGCACACTCACCGCCGGCAACATAAGCACCGCCAGCCCCAGCCCCACCCAGGGGGCGATCGACATCAAGGTCGCCAGCGGCGCGCTCGACATCCAGACCGGGGCCACGATAAGCGCCCAGAACGGCACCCTCACCCTGGAGAACGACGACGCCGCCGCCGGCACGATAAACCTGGCCACCGGCGTCACCCTGGCTTCCAGCGGGGCGGGCGCCAGCACCTTCTGCAATGTCTGCCTGACCATGGGCCCCATGCCCACCGGCAGCAGCCCCTATCCGCCGGCGACCAGCACCACCACCATGCAGGTCAACGCCGCCCTGGGCGGTCAGGCGCTTTATTACGGATCCGACGGCATCACGACCACAATCGGTCCGGGAACGCGGATCAACAGCGTCAACATCCTCGGCGGCGCCGTCGTCTTCAACACTGGCACGAGCGGACCGGCGGCGATCAACCTCACCGGCAGCGACAAGATAAACGTGATCGCAGGATCGCTGAACGGCGCCATCAAGAGCCTGGACCTGATCGACGGGCAGAGCACGTCCGTCTCCACGGCGACAGCCGAGCTCATCTATGTCATGCAGATCATGGGTTACCTGGGCGGCAGCCTGCAGGTGGACAGCAACGGCAACGCCACCGGCGGCAACGCCGTCATCCCGGCCATGTATCTGGCCTCCACCTTGACCGGCGACTACATTCCGGCCAACGTGAGCGTGAGCCTGCAGGGCTTCAGCTCCGGCACCCCGGTGCAGGTGCAGCTGGCCGGCGACATTGCCAGCCACACGCAGGCGGTGGTGGCCGGCATCCAGCAGTACGTTGCCAGCGGCGGCGGCGGCGCCTTCCTTTCGGTCACCAGCTCGCAGAACCCCGGGCCCAGCTATCTGCTTGATGTGAAGCCGGGCGGCATGCTCATAGGCGACAGCGCGCTGACCATCACCACAACCAGCATCAACCTGGAGGCGGGAGGCGTCATCGGCATCGGAAGCGTCTCCGGCGGCTCGTTCGTGCCCGCCAACTCCGGCAGCGTCACGGTCAGCAATCACACCGGCCTGTCCGTGACCGGCGGCGGCCAGTTCTCGGCAGCCAGCACGACTTTATCGGGCGGCACGGGCAACCTGTCGGTGACAAACGCCAGCTTCGACTTCAGCGGCGCCCTCTACCTGTCCGCGGCGAGCGTTCTGGCCGACTCCAGCTCCAGCCTGGTGGCCAGCGGGCTGATGTCGGTGAGCACGACTGTCTTCCTTGACACGGGCACGCCGTTCTTGCTGTCCGGGTCCGGCACCATCAATTTCTCCGGCGTCAACGGCGGCTCCATAACATTTGCCGGCACCGTGCCTGCCGGCAGCACCGCCGACGGGGTGATCGGCGCGCAGTCGAGCCTGTCGAAGGTGAACATAAGCATCTCGGCCGGGAGCTCGACAATTGAATTCGATCAGCCGTACGTCTTCGCCACCGGCACAGGCGGCGCCCTCAGCCTGTCGGCCGGCACCGTGACCGTGGTCGCCGATAACGCCACCTGCCCGCTGTGCCAGGGAGCGATCACGCAGCAGGATGCCAGCCCGAGCAGCTCGCTCGGCATCACCGCCCAGGCCCTCTACAACTCCGGCGCCATCGTCGGCACCGGCACCTTCACGGTGACGGCGCCGTCCGTGTTCAACAACGGCGTCGGCATTCTTTACGGGCCGGCGGCAATGACCTTCAACACCGACAGCCTGGCCAACCAGGGCACGATCGGCATCCTGACCGGGCAGCCCGTCACGGCCAGCATAAGGGTGGCCGGCGGCAACGTGAGCGTCACGCCCGGGCAGGACGCCAGCGGCAACCCGGTCGGCACGATGACGGCCGGCACGGTCAGCTTCAACGCCAGCGGCAGCCTGAGCGTCTCGCAGGCGTCGATAGCCGGTGATGTCTCGGCTGCTTCCGGGCAGGGACTGGCGATCACCGTAGCAGCGGGCGGGCTGCGGGCCGGCAACCTTCTGGGCGGGCAGGGCGACGTCGCCGTCACGGTGGCAGGCGGCACGTTGAGCATCGACAACGGCTCGACGGTGTCGACCAGCAACGGCAGCGTGACGCTGACCGATACGGATAACGCCAGCGGCGCCATCACAATAGGCACCGGCGTCACCATATCCGATACCAACTCCTCCGGCGCCGGCACCGCCGCCAACCTTACCATCCAGGTAACCAACAGCCTGGGCTCGATCACAATAGGCGACAACTCCAGCCTCTCCTCAATCGGCACCACGCCGGATGAGTTCGGGGCGGTCGCCCTGGTCGTCGGGCCGGTGCTGCCCAACCTGCCGGCCAGCGAGCCCGGGCCGGTGACTGGCATCACCGGCCTGCAGCCGGCGAGCTCGGCCGGCTCGGCGGCGGTGCAGCTCTGGCTGGGAGGGCAGCTTTACACGCAGGCAGGCGGCATCACGGCCAGCAGCACCAGCACCATAAAGGCGATCGTGGCCCCGGCAGTGTTCAGCGCCGCCAATCCGGCCGCCATCGGCCTGGGCAATGGCGTGCATGTCCTGGCCGCTGCGGCCAACGACCAGGTCACCAGCCTGGACCTGCAGACCACGACCCCGATGAGCTACGGTCTGTCGCCGGCCACCTATCTCTACCAGATGGAGCAGGCGGGCAGGGTGACCGGCACCCTGACGGTAAGCGATCCGAGCTCGAAGACGGCATATGCCACCGGCGGCACGATCTATATCACGCAGGGGATCATAAGCCAGGATCTGACCGCGCTCAATGTTCCCAAGACGGTGACCGTCGACCTGGTGTCCTTCCAGCAGGGGCCGCTGGCCCCGTCCAAGAGCCCTGTTGTTCAGTTGACCGGCTCCAGCAGCAGCTCCCAGGCGATAGTGAACGGGCAGCTCCTGTTCACCGGCGACTCAAATGCCGGCGGGCCCAGCGCGCTCACCGTCACCTCCGGCAACCCCGGACCCGCCCTTGTCGTTGGCGCCGGGGCGGTGCTGTCCAGCGACATCCAGCTCAATTTGACGTCACCGTCAATAGCCAACTCCGGCACCATCAGCGGTGGCTCATTGATGCTGTCCACGAGCAGCCTGCAGAACTACGGCAACCTGACCGAGGCCGAACCGGGCGGCAGCATAAACGTCTCCGCGCTCGGACCCTCGCTGACCATAAGCGGCACCCTGCCCGCATCCGGAACCTCGTTTGCAGGCCCGACCCTTATCTCGGCCGGCAGCGGCAACCTCTACTTCACGTCGGCGGTGCAGACCTTCACCAGCACGGTGCCGCTGTCGGGCGCGCTGGTCAGCGTCGATCGCCTGTCACAGCTGACCGCGCCCGGCGGCTTCACGATAAGCAGCGGCAACGTCGCGCTCGACGGCATGCTGGAGGTCAAGGGCGGCGGCGGCTCCGTGACCATCAGCAGCGGCGGCGCGCTTACCCTGTCCGGCAGCGGCACATTGTCCCTGGACGGCGCCGGCGGCACGGTGACCATGAGCGCGGGCGGCGCCAGCGCTCTTTCCCTGAACGCTTCCTGGACTATCTTCTTCGGCGGCGCGGGCGGCAACGTGTTGATGGACGCTTCCTCCACCGGCGCGGTCGTGGGTATGGGCGCCAATCAAACCTTTGCGATCACGACCGGCTCGGCCGTGACCGGCGGGGCCAACCTTCAGATAAACTCGGCCAGCCTGAACATCGGGCCCGGCACCTCGCTTACCGTGCCCGGCGACCTGACCATCGGCGAGCAGAACAGCGCAACCGGCCCGGCGGGCCAGCCCTACACCCTCAACATCATGAACCAGGGCACGATCACCAGCCATGGCTGGCTGACGATGCAGGGCGGAGACGGGATCACGGTCTCCGGCTCGGCGGCCGGCCCGGGCGCCATCAACGCCGGCGGGATTACCGCCGACGCCTACTACGGCACCGTCTCCATCTCCCAGGGGAATGTCGTCACCGCGCTTGCCAGCAACACCGGCACCGTGCCGTCGCAGGTGTGGGGCGGAAAGGTAGCCGGATTCGTGGCCATGACCAGCCTGGACAACGCGGTCAACGGATATGCCGCCACCGGCTTCTCGCTCACCACCACTAACGGTGGCATGTCGGTAGGCAACGTGACCATAACCGGCGCCGGCAACATCTTCCTGGATGCCGGCGCCTCCTCCGCCGCCTCGGGCACCCATGTCGCCCTCTTTGTGGTGCCGGGCGCCACGCTGACCACCCCCGACGGCAATATTTTCCTGGAAAACGACGACGTCCTCACCGGCACGATCACGCTCGGCGCGAACACGTCGGTCTCGGCCTCCACCGCCGGCATCATTGCCGGCGTGGTCGGCATCACAATCGGGCCGCTGCCTGACAGCCCGCTTCTCGGCGCGGCGCCGCCCGCCAACGTCAACGAGCAGGACCTCCTGGGCGGGCAGGTCTACTACGGCACCGTCGACGGCGCAGGCAACTCAATCACCGCGCTTTCGCCGACCAACAACCTCACCGCCAACAGCGCGCCCATCATCTTCGACAACGGCGGCAGCGCGCTGGGCGCCGGGGCAATCACGCTTTCGGGCAACGTGAACATAAACGCCACCGCCGGGCAGTACGCGATAGGCTCGCTGGATCTGTCGACCACCACGCCGCTTGTCACCCTCAACAACATAAGCTACACGCCGGCCCAGTTCGTCCAGGAGCTGCAGCTCGGGAACAGGGTCGGCGGCGCGCTGCAGGTAAACGGCGCCGGCGTGGCCACGGGAGGCTACGCCAACCTGGTGCCGAGCAATCTCGACAGCTCGCTTACCGCCCTGGTCATTCCCGCCAGCGTGACCGTCAATCTCCAGGGCGGCGGCTCCGGCTTCGTGGTCACGGTCCTGCAGTCGCCGACGACGACCACGCCGGTGGCGACCGTCGCAGGCACGCTGCACTTTGCCGGCAGCGGGCTCGGGCAGCTGGTTGCCGAGACGCCGATGTACGTGCAGACAAACACCGGCGGCATCATCCAGGCCGACAAGCAGCTGGAGATCGACACAGCCACCCTGGTCAACAACGGCACCATCCAGGCGCCAACGGTCGCGGTGGTCGGCACCAACGGCCTGCAGATAGAGGGCACCGGCGCTTTCGTGGCCACGACCACCAACCTGATCGCGCCGGTGGGGACAGGCGGCTCCGGGCTGCCCTCCGGCACCACGTTGCGCACCGGCTCGCTGTCCTTCTACCAGGCCAATCAGACTTTCTCCGGCACGCTCAACATCCAGGACGCCGAGTTCACGATCCAGAGCTCGACCATTACCTCGGCGGGCACGGTCAACATCACCTCGCAGCCGATGCAAAACGCTCAGCAGGTCTTCGAGTACGGCCTGGAGGTGGACGGCACGCAGGTCGGGTCGGTAACCGACATTGCCAGCACGATCACGGTGACCGGCGCCAATCAGCAGATAAACATCACCGACCCGCAGGGCTCGCTGTGGATGATAGGCGATCCGCTGGGCAACCCGCTGATGAGCACCACCGGCGGCGGCAATACCTCAATCAACATCACCGCCTCCTGCGCCACCTGCGCGCCGCCGAGCGGCGGCGGCACGCCGGTTGCCGACATCACCTTCTGGGCATCCTACTCCTTCGCCGCCGGGCAGACCGGCAGCGTCAACATCAAGTCGGACGGCTCGGTGAACATCGGCTACGCCGGCCCGCAGACCCCGAACGTGGGGCAGGCGCTGGTGAGCAGCACGTCGCCGGGGGCGCCGTTGATCCTCACCTCGCCGGCCGTCACCGTCTTCAACGGCAGCGAGCTGTCCGGGGCCGGCGACGTCAACGTCTACACGACCCTGGCCACCGTCGGCGCCGGGCAGGCGCAGGGGCTGCCGCTGGCCAACCCGCTGTTCGCCTATTACGGGGAGATCTACGCGCAGGGCAACGTGAACGTGCTCAACGAGGCGCAGATACCGACCTACAGCACGAATGCGCAGGGGCTGACGGTCTGGACGATGGGCAGCAGCACCTTCACCACCCAGGGCCTGGCCGTGGACAACAGCGGCCTCATCCAGGCGGCGGGCTCGATAACAATGGATGCGCCCTGGGGCGTGGTGGTGTCAGGAAACGGCAGCCTGGTAGCCGGCACCAGCGCCCTGCCCAACCCGGTGAGCTTCACCTCCTCCGGCGGCTACGTCTCCGCTTATCAAGGATCGATTACCGGCGTGGCCGGCGGCGACGCGGCGCAATACTTCATGGTCACCACCGCCACGGGCGGGCTCACCGCCGGCGACATCCTCACCCAGTACGGCTGGATCTGGCTCGACGCCTTGACCGGAACGCTTTCCGTGGTGCCCAACTCGGTGGCAACGGCCCGCTTCGGGGCGATCGTGCTGCAGGCTGCCGATCCCACGCAGGGCCGGGTGGTAATCGGCGCCAACTCGACGCTGACGGCATGGAGCACGGACTGCAACCTCACCGGCTTTGTCGAGCTGGTGGTCGGCGATGCGATCTCGCCGCCCAGCGGCGCCAGCAACACCTGGTTGTCCGGCGTCAACCTCAATCCGGCGCTCAGCGCCTACCCGGCCCTGTCGCCCGGCAACGTGGTCGTCAACGAGACCAACACCAGCGGCGATAGCGGGCTGGACAACAACGTCTATTTCGGGCCCAACGGCGTTCTGGCAAACACCCCGGGATGGCTTCCATCGCACATCAACACGGATGGCGCCCCGGTGGTTATCTATGCCGGCAGCAACCCGAGCTCGGCCATTCAGCTGCAGAGCAACGTCACCATCAACTCGACGGCGGAGAGCTGCGCGCTGTGGAAAGAGACGCACAATCCGGGACCTCCGGGCGGCGGCGGGGGCGGCGGGGGCGGCGGCGGCCCGCCGGGCAACCCCGGCCCGCTTCCCGCAGGCGCGCAGATCCCGCTTCTGGACAACCTCGACCTCACGGATCCGGATGTGGTGAGCTACATCGTTTCCCTGCAGCACAGCTTTGTCCTGGGCGGCTCGCTGGTTGTCGGCACCAGCGGCGAGGCGGTGGGCGGCAACCTGGTCGTGCTGCCGGGCAACCTCTACCTCGAAAACGGCGTCCCCACCATCTTCTCGCTGGCCGTTCCCAGGTCGGTCACCGTCGACCTGACCGGGTTCTCCAGCTCCAGGCCGATCGACGTCGTTCTGGCCGACAACCCGGCCGGCTTCACCAGGCCGGTAGCCTGGACCTACAATCCCGCCAACCCGGCAAGCCAGACGACCTCCAGCTATGTAGATATCGCCGGCACGGCCGACTTCCTGGGCTCGGCTTCCGGCAAGCTCGTCGTCGCCTCGCAGATATCCGGCGTGGTGCCGTTCGTGGTCGACCGCTCCGGCGCGCTCACCGGCTGGAACCCGCCGGGCTGGTATTGCAACCCCTGCTATGCGCCGCTGACGATCGACACCACGCAATCAGCGGTGAACGAGGTTCTCAACAACGGGACGATCGCCGGTCAGACGGTGACCATCAACACGGCCAATCTGCAAAACAACAACTACATCGTAGCCGTCGGCTCCTACCCCTATCCGCAACTGAATAGCGCCATCTGGGTTACCGGGGCGGGCAGCGACGGTCTCACCCTTGGCGGCTACAACGGCTACTTCGTCTCGCATGTGATCGACTTCAGCGCGCCGGTAGCCGCCACCAACTTCGTGAGCGCCGTCTATTTCTTCGAGAACCCGGGGGACCCGATCGGTACCACGTCCGCTACGGCGGCCACGAGCATAACGGTCGACCGCGCCTCGGTGCTCACCTCCTATAACGAGAACGTGTCCTTCACGGCGCCTACCAGCTTCACCAATTACGGCAGGGTGACGGTCTTAAGCACCAGCATCGGTCCTGCCTACATTTACTCGACCGACGGCGGCAACCTGTCCATCACAGCGCCCACGGTGGCCAACTACGGCACGCTGGACACGATCAACAAGGGCAACTACGAGGCCAACCGCGGCAGCCTGATCATCAACGCCAGCGGCAGCGTGACCAACTACGGGCTGATGGACATCACAAACAGCTACAACCTGGCCGAACTCGGCGGCAACCTTACCATCACCTCGCCGCTGGTAGCCAACCTGGCCGGCGGCTCCCTGCTCGTCTACAACGTCGGCAACGGACCTTACGGCTCGAACTACGGCTTCTCCGGCGGCAACACGCGCATCAGCACGCAGACGCTTACCGACAACGGCTACCTTTATATCGAGAACCTCGGCAACCAGCTCTTCAACGGCGGCAGCATGACCATCTCCAGCGCCTCGGATCTGGTTGTCACCGGCCAGCCGCGCTCGCCGGTCTCAGTTGCCGGCCGGAGCGGGGATTTCATCAATGTGTCCGCGGCGGGGACCCTGGATCTGCAAACGTCCTACAACTTCGATCCCGGGGCGTTCGGCTCGTTGACGCTCGGCGGCGGCACGGCCGTACAGATTGACGGCGGCGCCACGGTCAAGGCCGAGTCCAGCGCGACAATCGACGTGGCGAGCAACAACGTAACGGTCAGCGCCGGCGCCACGCTTTTCGGCACCGGCGACATCACCTTCAAGCCGACCGGCAACCTGGCGCTGGCCAACGACGGAATGATAAACGCCCTCGGCGCCCTGACAATCGACAACCGCAACGGGTCGGTGACCGTCACCGGCGCCGGCACGTTGCAGTCGACGAACCTGCAGGTCATCGAAATAAGCGGAACCGTCGTCAGCGTCTGGCAGACAGCGATCAACGGCGTCCTGGAGGGCGGCGCCAGCCAGGCCTCGTACTCGATCGCCACTACCGGCAGCGGCCTGCGGCTGGCCAACCTGAACACCGCGGCCGGCGACATCGACATCACGGCCGGCGCCGGCACGCTGACCGTGGAGGATTCGGCGGTGATCACCGCCACCGGCGGCGATATCAACCTGCTCCTGCCCAACTACTCCGGAAGCGGGATAGGGATCAGCGTAGGCGCCAACAGCAGCATAATCGCCAGCGCCGCCCCGCCGGTAGCCGGCAGCGGCCCGGCGCTCGGCGGCAACGTGACGATCGCCGCAGGCACGCCGGTCACGCAAGACGCCGTGCTTGAGAGCTCGCCGGTGAACTCGGTCTTCCAGATATTCGGCGGCACGGTCTACGCGCCCAGCGCCGGCATAACCTCCAGCGCGCCGACCAATACCTTCATCGCCGCCGGCACCAACGTCACCTTGAGCTCGTCGACGGCGTCTGCGCCGGCCATATCCGTCAACGGCAACGCCACCATCGAGGCGCTCGGAGCCCAGACCAAGCTCGACAGCCTCGACCTCACCGACCCGCGCGTGGAGACGCTTTTGGTCGTTTTGCAGCAGGCGCACATCGTCGGGGGCTTCCTTACCTACAACTTCAACCAGGCCAGCGACACTTACACGATCACCGGCGGGGCGGCCTCCGTGCAGCCGGTGAACCTGACCAGCACCATAAGCGCGGACAACATCCCGGCAGGCGTCACCTTGAGCCTGCAGGGCTTCGGGCCGGCTCACCCGCTCGATATCGCGCTCACCGGCTCCAGCACCACCCAGCAGGTGCTGGTGGGCGGCGTCGAGCAGTTCGTGGCCTCGCCCGGCGCCAACACCATGAACGTCACCTTCGCCGGCACCGGGCCGTCCATGCTCGTCCACGTGCTCAAGGGCGGGGAGCTGCGCAGCGACGCCGCGCTCACCGTGCTGACCCCGACCCTTAAGAATGACGGCTCCATGGAGAGCGATACCTCGCTGACCGTGAAGACCACGGGCAGCCTCCAGGTTACCGGCACCGGCGTCATGACCGCACCGGTCACCAACTTTGTCGCCGGCATCGCCAACTTCACCGGCGCCAACCAGATCTTCTCGGCCAGGCTCAACATCACGGCCGGCACCGTGAATCTTGACAGCGCCACCCGCCTGAGCGCCGGCGGCGCCGTCGTGGTCACCACCGGCACCCTGAACGACAACGGGGTGCTCACCACCTACGGCAACGCCTCCAGCATCACGGTGACCAATACAGCCGATCTCTTCCTGACCGGCGCCGGCGGGGTGATCTCGGCCACCGGCGGCGGGGCCAACAGCCTCATCTTCACCTCGGCGACCGGCAACGTCGAGTTTCAAACGAGCTACCTGGTCGATCCCAACGGCACCGGCACCGTCTATGTCAATGCGCCGGCCGGTGCCCTCATCATCGACAAGTCCGTGGACCTCCAGGTCGGCTCCGGCGGCAACATGACGGTGAGCTCGCCCCTGGTTTCCAACTACGGGCTCATCGGCTCGCCGTCCGGCGTCACCTTGAATCACCTCATCGTTCAAAATGCCGGCGGGGTCACGGTGACCGGCCCGGGCAGCATCAACGCGGTTCTGACCGATCTCGAGTCCAGCAGCGGCGCAGCCAGCCTCTCGCAGACAGGCGTCACCGGCACGATCATGGGCGCATCGGGCGGCGACTTCACGGTCAACGTCGCCTCCGGCAACGTCGGGCTCGGCAACATCGCCACCACAGGCGGATCGCTAACCGTCGTCGCCGCCAGCGCTTCCGTGCTCACCGTGAACGCCGGCGCCCAGATCTCCATCCGGGAAGGCGACATCACGCTCAACAACCAGGAGAGCACCGGCACGATCGTTTTCGGCTCCGGGGCGACCGTGAGCGCCGTGTCGCTCAACCCGAGCCTTTCGGTGGTCGATGTCTTTATCGGCACGCAGGACCCGGTGGCGGCCAACACCTTCACCGCCGGCAGCCATCCGAAGAACGTGCTGGTGCGGACGGTTCTCGGCGGCCAGGCATACTTCGACAACGGCATCGCAGCACCGGCGGGAACCGACTTCGTCAACGTGCTGGGCACCAAGGTCGTGCTCGATACCGGCAGCCAGCCGGCTTCGGCAATCTCGCTGGCCGGCGGGAACACAATCAACGCCTCTGCGGGCAGCGCGCTTTTGACCAGCCTGGACTTCACCGATCCCAGGGTGCTCTACACCGTCGAGGCCCTGCAATCGGCCGGGTTTGTGGGCGGGCAGATCTCCTCGACCGGCGGCAAGGCCATAATTCCTTCGCTGTACGTGGCGAGCACCGTCACCGGTGACTATATACCGTCCGGTTATTCGGTCGATCTCGTCGGAATGAACGCCCTCAACGTCAGCCTGTCATCCGCCACCGCCTACAATAACCACTATTACATGTACGTCGGCGGCAGCGAGTTGTTCAGCGCGAGCGGCACCACGCTTCAATTGAACATCTCCGGCACCGTCGCCCCGCCTGCCGGGCACTCCCTGCTGGAGACAGGGTCTTCCGGCTCGCTTGCCGCCATCGGTTCTTCGATGACCATCACCTTAAACGGTCCCGGCGGCGGCGGCTCTGTCAACAACCAGGGAACGATCGCCAGCAGCGGCGGATACTTGAACGGCATAAGCGTCAGCGCCGCCACCGGCAACTTGAGCCTTACCAACGGCGGCTCGATTGCAGCCGGCGGCGCGCTGGTGGTGCAAGCGCAGGCGGGTCAGCTGTCGCTGGTCAACAACGGCAAGGTGTTGTCGGTAAACTCGACGCTTCTGCAGGGGCAAACGGGCGTTTCCATCAGCGGGACCGGCTCGCTGACCTCGGTGCCGTCAAGCGCCGGCTCCCCGGTCACGACCATCACCGCCACCAGCGGCATTGTAGCCTTCACGGCCGCCAAACAAACCACAAGCGGCTCGCTGGTCGTAAACGCACCGGCAGTGAGCCTGGACGCGGTTTCCAGCCTGACCGCCAATGAGATAGCCAACGACGACCGCGGCGACCACCTGCAGATCAACACGGGCAGCCTGAACAATCTGGGAACGATACAGGCAGTCTTAAGCAACGTATCGGGAACCTTGCTGGAGGGCAACCAGAGTTACCCGCTGCTTTCAATCGCCGGCGCCAACGGCCTGGCATTGACCGGCGGCCCGGGTTCGGCAATCATCGCCCGCTCCAGCTACCAGAGCATCGCCCCGGTGATGAACATAAGCGTCGGCGACGCAAACGCGGCGCTTGCCGTCTACGGTCCCAACACGCTCAATGCCGGGACAAGCCGGAGCGCAATCAACATCGGCGCCAACAACATCACGGTCGATGCCGCCGGCAGCCTGAATGCCACCGCCAGCCAGGTCAATGTCGGCTCGTCGAGCATAGTCAACCAGGGCTCGATCGTAGCCAGCAACAACCTGACCATCACCGGCAGCGGCGGCCTGACCGTCACCGGGGGCGGCAGCATAAGCGCGGCCGTCATGACGTTCGGCTGCTGCACCGGCAACGTGTCGGTGTCGCAGAACAGCCTCACCGGTCTGGTGGAGGGCACCGCCGGCGGCGACTTCCTGCTTGCCACCACCACCGGCAATCTCACCCTGGGCTCAATCATCACCGGCGGCGGCAGCATTTCAGCGGTGGCCGCCACCGGCAGCCTCAAGGTCACGGACGGCTCGGCGCTGGTGGCCAATGAGGGCGACGTTATCCTGGAGAATGAGGACCAGTCGGCCGGAACGATCTCGGTCGGCGCCGGCGCGCTCGTGAGCGCCAAGACGGCCGGCTCCGCGGGCCCGCTCGGGCCCGGCAGCGTTTACCTGCTGATCGGCAGCGAGTTTGCGCCGCTTTCACTCAGCCCGGCTTCCCCCCTGCCCTCGACGCCGGGAACCGCTCCCGGCAACGTTCAGGTAATCAACGGTCTGGGAGGCAGCGCCATGTTGAACCAGGGCTTTACTGCCCTGGGCAGCAACAACAGCATCAACGCGATCGGCGGCTCGGTGATTATCAGCACCGGCTCGGCAAGCCGGACACAGGCGATCAGCTTCGGCTCCGGCACCACCGGTAATGTCACCGTCTCGGCCGTCGGCAGTGGCGGGCTGATTACCAGCCTGGATCTGATGGACGGCTCCTCCGGCGCCGCCGCCCAGATCCAAGGGCTGCAGGCCCTCGGCCTGGTCGGCGGCGTCGGCCTGTCGCTCGACGCCACCGGCGCCGCCACCAGCGGCTTTGTCATCCTCAAGCCGTACATGCTGGCCAGCACCCTGACCGGCGACAAGGTCCCGCAGGGCGTGACCGTGGAGCTGCTCGACTTCACCTCACCCAGCAACCTGCCGGCGCAATCGTGCTCCGCGGTGGGCGGTTACACGGCAACCGGGGGCAGCCTGCAGTTCGGTCTCAACATCGTCAGCTCCGGGCAGGTGGTCGTGGCCGGCACGGAGATGTTCCTGGGGTCCTCGGGCGGCACGACGGTGATGAACGTATCCAGCAGCTACACAGCAGGGCCTTCCCTGGTCGTCTCCGGCAACAGCAATGGCCACGGCGTCCTGGCCGCCGACGGCAACCTGACCATCAACGCCGGCAGCCTGGAGATCGACGGCTCGATCATCGCCGGCATAGGATCACAGACCGGGGCTTCCACCGCCGCCCTGCAGATTGCCAGCGCAGGCGATCTCTCCGTCACCGGTCAGCAATGTCCCACCTGCGCCCTGGTGGGCAACTCGATCACCTTTTCGGCCCCGTCCGGCCAGGTGAGTTTCGGAAGCTTCAACGGCTTCCTGAACAACGGCACCGCCAACACGTCGCTTACCGTGGGCGGCAACTCGGTGAGCATGACCGGCGGCTCCTCGCTGGCCGTGCGGGGCTCGGCCACCATTCAGGCCGGCACCGTCGGCATCGAGGCCGGATCGTCGCTTGCGACGACAAATTCCGTTTCCGTCCTGACCGGCACGCTGGCTGACAGCGGCACGATTTCCGTCGCTTCACCGACCGGCAGCGGCGGCACGATCTCCATTGTCAGCCAGGGCGACCTGACGCTCACCGGCAGCGGGGCCCAGGTGCTTATCACCAAGGCCGGCGCCATCAGCATCGCCTCCGGCGGCAATCTGGCCGTAGACGGGACCTATACCCTGGATCCGGGCGGCAAGGGCTCGATAACCGTAAGCGCCAACTCGAGCGCCGGAGACGGGATCGACATCGGCTCTTCGGGGGGCATCACCGCCGGCTCCAATGCCGACATCAATATGTTCACGAGCAGCTTGAGCAACGAGGGCTCGCCGCTGACCCCCGGCAGCGGCATCTTCACCAACGGCAACCTGCTCATCACCGACAATGCGCCGGCAGGCGGCAGCGGGGCGGTGTCCGACCTGACCGTTGCTTCCACCGGCAGCATGCAGGCCGCCAACATCGTGGCCACAGGCCCCGCCTCGGTCTTCTTCACAAGCAGCGGCCCGCTGGTCGGGGTCGTTGGCGGCACCGCCAACGGTGGCGATTTTGTCGTCACCGTCCACAACCAGGGCGCGGACATCGGCGGCGTGCAGGGGATCACTGCCGCAGGCTCCGTAAGTGTCACGGCGGACCTCGGCAATCTGATGATCGTCCCGGGCTCGTCGATCACGGCCCAGGGAGGGAACCTCTGGCTGGAGAACAAAGACGCGGCTGCCGGCTCGACCATCGAGTTCGGACACAATGTGACCACCTACTCGCCGGGCACCAGCTTCTTCTACATCGCCGCGCCGCAGTGGGATTCCAGCTACACGCCGGGCACGATGCCGAAATGGATAGCCCAGTTCACGGCCGACGGTGGGCACATCTATTACGGCAATGCCAGCCCCTTCAACACCTTGATCTCCACTCACCCGCCTTACAACAACATCTTCGCCCGTGGTTCGCAGACTGTGGTCTTCGCCAACAACACCGATCCCGATCCTAGCGGCACCATCCTCATGGACGGCGCTGTAGTAGTCAACGCGCCGGCGCCGCTGACAAACGCCTCACCGTCAGCGCCGCCGCCTGAGATACCGGCGCCGCCAGTGGAAGGCCCGCTGCCGCCCCCGACCGCGCCGCCGGTCCAGGTGCCGGGCGGGCAGTTCAGCCCGGTGGTGACGCCCAGGGATCAGCAGGCCCGGTACATACAGCAGGTTCTGCCGGCTCCTCCTGCCGCCTGCACGCCGGTGGTCCTGCCACCGAATGTGATACCGGAAACCTCGCCAACGGAGAAACAGGCGCCGGACAACAGGAGCTGGGTGGTGGCCAACGGATCCTGCCAGCCCTTCACCTTCGACGGTGACTTCGGCTCGGTGATCGTGGGCAGCGGCGGCACCGCCTTCGCCCCGGCCGGGGAGTGCCGCCTGCTGCTCAAGGAGGGCAAGCTGCTGACCGTGGCCGGCCAGAAGGGCATGGTGGTGGAGACCGCCTACGGCAACATCAAGGTGACGGCCAACACCATTGCCGTCGTAGAGCAGAAGGTCTCCGGCATGGTGCGCCTCACCAACCTTGCCGGCGGCCCCGCGAACTTCGCGGTCACCAGGGGCGGCGGCGCCCAGACGCTTTCCGCCGGACCGGGGCAGGAGATTCTTCTGGCCAGCGACGAGCTGTCCGAAGAGGATCTGATCCCGGTGGACGGCGTGGACCGCCTGCCGATCGAAGGCGGAGCCGTGGTGGTGGCGGGACTGAAGGTCAAGAAGACGGCCTTCGACCAGCAGATGATGGCCGACCACGAGCCGCTCCTGTCGTGCAATACCGGCTGCCTGGAAGTCGGCGCGCGCAGGAAACTCGAGCAACTCAAAAAGGAGATCGCCGCGCCATCACCGCCGCTTGCTTCGCAGCCGGCGCCCTCTGCTTTGCCCGCGACAAGCGATAAGGACAGGTCCAAACTGAAGGCCTCGCTACGGGCCAGCACGCTGCCGGAGGGTTTCCAGGCGGCAGGACCGGCCCGGCGTGACGGAGCCTCCGATGACGGCCCCGCCGGGCGCACCCTGGTTCCCATCAGCTTCGTCCAGCCGGCCGCGCACGCCTCCCGCTCCGTCTTTACCTTGAAGACGGGAACCGCCCAGGTGAAGCACACCGGTCACGCGCGGGTGGCGGTCGAGGCGGCGGGCGTATTGGCGATCGGTGAGGGCGACACCCTGGTCAGCGCCAGCCGCCAGGCGGTAATCAAGGCCGGCTGGTGCCGGATCGCCCTCGACCCGGGGACGATCGCCCTTATCAGCCGCCAGGGTGATCTGATCAAGGTGCGCAACCTGTACGAGACCAACGGTCAATCGATACACATCTATGCCGGCAAGCAGGTACTGGACATAGCGGTCGGGCATGAGGCGGTCACCGGTCCCGACGACGGGTCGACGACGCGCTCCATCAAGTCCGACGGTTTCGGGCGCCGGCGGCTGCACCGTCAGGATCTGCCGGGTGGGCGCACCCTCACCCAGTGCGAGATCTCGCTTGTTTCCTTGATGCTGAGCGACCCCGTGCTGCAGGAGATGGCGGCCAGCAAATCAGCAGGAGATCAAGCCGTGGTCGACAAGATCGTGAAGATGGCCGCGGTGCTGTCCGTGGCGCAAGCGCGGCACGGACCGTATGTGCCGGTTGCCCCTTGAGACGTTTGCCTGCGCCGCCGGGGCTGCTCGAGCCGGCACCGCAGCCGGTATAAACCCGGCAACCGGTACCGGGGAAAACCCGGACCGTCCTCAGTAACTTGGCGGTACGCCTGGAGGTAAAGGACGCCTACAGTGGTAGACGTCCCCCCGGCGATCGAGACTACGGAGATCCGGCCATGATATTTCGATTCCCTGCTGCGGCTGCTCGGGCAGCGCTCCTTTCATTCACGCTCCTTTCGCTGGCGCTGCCCGGTGCCCGCGGGCAAGCACCGCCGGCGCCGGCACCGCTGCCGGTGCTGCGTCCTTCAGCGCTCACGCTGTCGGGACCTTATTCGCGCGCCAATCTGTCGATCTATTTGATCCACGGCAAGGACGCGGCAGCGGGGAAAACCTTTTTGACCCTGCAAGAAGCGCTGGAACAGAAGAAAGTCGTCGTCTACGAGACCGGTAACGTGAACCAGCTCTCGGCGGAAAACAGGTCGAACGATCTCGTGTTCATCCAATCCGGCGACATCGTCAAAGGCGGGCAGCAGGATCGGGCAGTGCAGTTCGACATGATCCTGCCGCCCCATTCAGGCAAAGTCCCGCTGTCCTCGTTCTGCGTCGAGAGCGGGCGCTGGACCGCGCGTCCGGGCGAGGCCGGCGGCTGCTTCGCCGCCTCGAGCGCCGCGCTGCCCACGCCGTCGCTCAAGATGGCCGCGCAGGCGGAAGGCGATCAATCAATGGTCTGGGCAAAAGTCTCCCAGGCCCAGGAGAAGCTGGCGCGGGCGGTGGCGAAACCGGTGGCATCTCCGCTGTCGTCCACCAGCCTGCAGCTGACCCTGGAGAACAAGGAGGTCGGAAAGGCGGTCAGGGATCGCAGCGCCAGCCTGGAGAAGATAGTGAACGGCAAGCCGGACGTCGTCGGCTATGCCTGCGCGATAAACGGCAAAGTGGCTACAGCCGACGTTTACGCCTCCCATGCCCTTTTCTTGAAGTTGTGGCCAAAACTCCTCCAGGGAAGCGCCATCGCCTCGCTGACCGAATACGACGCCACGAAGCGGGCAGCGGCGGCTCCCCCACCACAAACTGTGCGCGATTTCCTGTCGCGGGCGGACGACTCCAGACCCTCCCGGCAGAGCATCAACGGCCGCGCCCGCGACGTTCGCCAGGAAGCCAGCGACAGCGTCAAGTTCGGCTGCGAGGACACGGCCGCGCCCGGGCGGTTCGTGCACATGAACTACGTGACCAAGTGACCGGGCATGCTGGCGCCGAAGCGTTCCGGCGGCCGAAACCTCAATCGCCGCGGCAAGGGCTACGCCCCAGGGGCTCCGCTCCTCCACGATGCTTGGTCACGCGGGCGGGTCAGTCCAGGGGGAGGCGGTCCTGACCTTCTTGATCTGCATAGGCGACCGGCACCACGGCCGGTGCCGCGGGGAGCGGCACGTCGATCCGGACGGGAGCCATCAACAGGCGGTAGGTGACGGCGGACACGGCGAATCCGGCCAGCCAGGCGTAATCGTAAATGAACCGTAACGGAGAGACCACGAGACCGACCCAGGCGCAAGCGCAGCCGGCACCGGTGGCAGCCACGGCCCGCCAGTTCCAGCCGCCGCTGTAATAGTAGGCTCCTTTTTCCTTGTAGAGGTCGGCCAGCTCCAGCTCGGTGCGCCTTACCAGCCAGTAGTCGGAAAACAGCACGCCGGCGATCGAGCCCAGACCGCCGGAATAGCCGAGCAGCCAGGCGTAGATATATCCTGATGGATCGGCGAGCAGGCGCCACGGCTGCATGAGCAAGCCGGCGATCCCTGTCAAGAGGCCGCCGACGCGGAAAGTTATCCAGCGCGGGAAGGCGTTGGCGAAGTCGTTGGCGGGGGAGACTACATTGGCGGCGATGTTGACCGAAAGCGTGGCCACAGCCACGGTAAACATGGCGATCGCCACCAGCAGCGGCTGGTCGAAGTGCCCGACCAGCTTCACCGGGTCCCACAGCTCGCTCGTCTTCGCCTGCGGGTATATGACCACGGCGGCCGAGGTGATGACGACGCCCATGGCCGCAAAAACGGTCATGGCCGTCGGCAGGGCCACCACCTGACCGAGCGATTGCTCGCGCTGGCTGCGCCCGAAGCGGGTGAAATCAGGCATGTTGAGCGACAGCGTCGCCCAGAAGCCTACCATTGCCGTCACCGAAGGCGCGAAGACCGGCATGAACTCGGACCAGTCATGGAATCTGCCCGGCTCGGCCAAAAGGTGCCCGAGACCGTTGGCGCGTGAGACCGCCCAGACCATGAGCAAGCTGGTCATGGCAAGCACGAACGGGGCGGCAAAATTCTCCACCCTGCGCACAAGGTCCATGCCGTGAAAGATGATAAAGATGTTGAGCCCCCAGAAGGCCAGGAAGGACAGCCACTCCGTGGGGGTATAGCCGCCCACCGCACCGCCGAGCAGGGTCGGCCAAGTTGGGGCGAGCGAGCGCACGAGGACAAAAAGTGCCTGACCGCCGATCCAGGTCTGGATGCCGAACCAGCCGCAGGCGACCAGCGCCCGCATGAGCGCCGGCAGGTTCGACCCGACGGTGCCGTAGCTGGCGCGGGCGAACACCGGAAAGGGAATCCCGTACTTGGTGCCGGCGTGCGAGTTGAGCAGAATCGGCGCCAGCACGACAAGGTTCCCGGTGAGTATGGTGAGCAGGGCCTGCCACCAGTTCATGCCCTCGGCGATCAGCCCCGACGAGAGCATGTAGGTGGGGATGCAGCAGGACATGCTGAACCAGAGGGCAACATAGTTGCAGGTCGACCAGTTGCGCCCGGACACGGGCACCGGCGCCAGGTCGCCGTTATAGTGCGCGCTTTCGCTGATGAGCGAGTAGTCGCTCAGCTCGCAGCGGCCGTCGCCGTGCCGGATTACCTCGGACTGCCCACCGCTGCCGCTCATCGCAGCCGTCGCCCCTGCATCCACCAGCCGGCCCCCTTACCAGACCGGTTCATTTTATATGAACCGGGCCAGGATGGGTAAATTCATAGCAGGTAGTCCATGGCCCTGGCGTTCGTCCATTATCGGTTCTGCGGGGGGAGAGGCAGGGTGCATCGTCTGTGGTTCGCACTGATTGCTGCGGCGACCTCCTGCGCTGTGCCGGCCGCGGCGCAGCCGGCTGGCGGCGGCAACCTGGCTTACGAGCAGCCGCTTTTGCACGGGGAGGTGTCCAGCCTGGACGGCAGCTGGGAGCGCTTGTACCGGAGCGGCCTCGACTCTTACGGGCAGCGCCTGTACGCGGATGCCGAGCGGCGGCTGGCGGCCGCCGCCAGGCTGGCCAGAGGGTGGCCGGTGGACGACCGGAGGCTCGCCAAGAGCAACATTGCCCTGGCAGAGGTCTATTATGCGGAGGGCAAGTACGATCGTGCCGAGAGGCTGTTCAGCTCTACGCTTGCGCAGGTGAAGCGAACGCCGGTTGCCGGGCCGCTGGCGGAGGCGCAGTGCCTGGAAGGACTGGCGAGGACGGATCTCTGCCGCGGCAGGGCACCGCAGGCCGAGTCGCTGGCCAGGCAGGCGCTGAAGATTCAGGAGGGCAAAGCGCCCGGCGACGAGGACTGCCTGGGAAGGGCACTGCACACGCTGGCGGTCGCCCTGTCCCGGCAGGGGTGGGGGCAGGAAGCGGAGCCGATATTCGGCCGGTCGCTTTCCATCCTGGAGAAGCACCCCGGTCCTGATTCGCTGGATCTGGCCGAGGGGCTGCGGGATCTGGCGCTTTTCTACCAGGCCCGGGGACGAGCCGCGGAGAGCCAGAGAATGTTCGAGCGCAGCCTGGCCATCAAGGAGCGGGCGGTCAGGCTGGACCTGCCGCCGGCCGTGGCCGGTGTCATCAACTTTCCCTGGGATGATGGCTCTCCGGGCGCCGGGCAGATCGTCGACGGGCAATATCCGCTGAAGTTCATGACCGTGGGCGGTCTGCGCGTGGCTGCGACGGTGGTGGACAGCATGCAGCTCCTCGATGTTCTCGTCTCACTCAAGAACGATTCGCCGAAGCGCATCGAGATCGGCGTCGGGCCCGTGGCCATGCAGCTCGTCCGGCCAAGGGTCAAGCACCTGGAGCGCCTGGCCCCCGAGCAGATCGACAGCGTCCTCGAGGAGCTGACCGTCTGGGACTGGACGCACCGGCAGCCTTCGCTTGCCTACCTGCAGCAGAACACAATCAACACCGCCCAGGCCACCGGGCGGGCTCCCTTTGCCGACACGACCAGCGGCAACGTCTTCGGGCAGTACGGCAGGTGGACGCAGAGCAGCGCGAAATTCTCCGATGCGGCGGCGCGAACCAGGATCCAAACCGAACTCGACCGGCTGATCGACTCCGGTCACCTCAAGTTCAACGTCGTGCGCGCCCTGGACGTCACCGGCGTCTCTCTGGAGCCGGGCGAGTCGCGCACGGGGCTTGTCTTTTTCAGCAACCCGCACGTGGGAGACGCGGTGCTGCGCGTCTTTGTCGGCAACGTCTCGTTTGATTTCCCCTTCAAACTGAGCGGCTGATCATTGCCTATCCTTGTCCATCTCGGGAATCTTGATGGTCTGCTGCGGGGCATTCTCCTGCCCGCCCGTGAGCATGCCCGTAATGCGGACCGGCTCCATGGCCTCGGCCTCCTCGATCCCGTAATAAATCTCGCTTTTGAACCCGAGCGCCGGCGCCATGAGCACGGCCGGGAAGCTCTGCACGGCGGTGTTCATCTCCCTGACGTTGGCGTTGTAGAAGCGGCGCGCCTGGGAGATCCTCGTCTCCGTCTCCTCCAGCTGCTGCTGCAGCTCCTTGAAGTTCTCGTTTGCCTTGAGCTGCGGGTATGCTTCACTCAAGGCAAAGACCTGCCGCAGAGCGCCGCTCAGCAGCTCGTTTTGCTGGGCCACGGCCTGCGGTGAGGCTCCCGGGCCGACGCTTGCTGCCGCATTGCGCGCCCGCACGACCTCCTCCAGCGTCTGCCGCTCGTGGCCGGCGTAGCCTTTCACCACCTCGACCAGGTTGGGGATCAAGTCGTAGCGGCGGCGCAGCTCGGTGTCGATCGCAGACCAGGCCTCGCGCACGTTCTGGCGCAGCACCACCAGGCGATTGTAGGTGGTGATGACATAGATGAGCGGCAGGCCGATGACGACCGCCAGTCCAATCAAGTACTCCATGTGACCTCCGCTTGCCGGTCGCTTCATTATATACGTAGCGGGATCCGGGCAGCTTCGTGGAATGCGGGCGGGCACCCGCGCCCCACTGGCGCCGGCGGGGAGGGCGGATATAATTGAGCGTCCGCCGTCTGCCTGATGCAATCGGGCCCGCAGGTGTCAACCATGAAGCATCTTCTTGTCAAGCAAGCGCGAGCTCTAGCTTTCTCGTTGATACTACTGGCGGTGACGAGCGCCGGGCCGGCCGCTGCCGAGGTCATTCGCTCGTTCGACGCCGACATCAAGCTCCGCAAGGACTGCACGCTGGATGTCACCGAGACCATAAAGATGGACTTCGAGAGCGCCAGCCGGCACGGGATCCTGCGCTGGATCCCGTGCCGCTTTCGCCGCCGCCTGGGCAGCTACTCGGTGGATCTCAAAGTCGCAAGCGTCAGCGACGAAACCGGGCAACCTTACAAATACACGGTCAGCCGGCTCGGCGACGACATCAACCTCAGGATAGGCGATCCCGACCGCACGGTCAGCGGCATGCACCTCTATCGCATCAGCTACACGGTGCGCCACGCCATCAATTTCTTTGACAATGAGCCGGAGGTCTACTGGAACGTCACCGGCAACGAGTCGCCGTTCGCCACCGATTGGGTGTCCGCCCGCTTTCATCCGCCTGCCGGCGTGCGCTTGAGCGACATCCAGTCCACCTGCTTCGTCGGTCCGCCGGGATCCACGAGAAGGGGCGCCACGAGCCGCAAAGGCGACACGATCGTTTTCACCGCCCGGGCGCTCAAGCCGGCCGAAGGGTTGACGATCGTGGCCAGGCTGCCCGCAGGCTCCGTGGTCAAGCCGTCGCCATGGCAGGAGTTCCTCTGGTTCTGGCAGGACTGGTGGCCGCTAATGGCGTTTCCCGCCGGCACATGCGGCTTGCTCTTCGGTGTATGGTGGAACACCGGGCGAGATCAAGGCGGCGGCAAGCCGGTGTCCGTTGAATGGAACCCGCCGAAGGACATAACGCCGGCAGAGGCGGGCACGCTTGTCGACGAGAGCTGCGACATGACCGACATCGTCTCCACCGTGATCGACCTGGCGGCCAGAGGGTTCCTCAAGATCAAAGAGGTCGGCGCGGGCGCAAACTTCCTCTTCCTCTCCAACAAGGATTACCAGTTCACAAAGGTCGCTGCGCCCGCTGAGGAAGAGGCGAAGCTGCTTGCCCACGAAAAGCTCTTCCTCTCCGGGCTCTTTCGAGCCGGGGAGAACGTACGCCTGCTGTCGGATCTGAAGTACAAGTTTTACAGGGATCTACCGGCCATTCGCGATTCAATCTACGATCGGGTGGTAGAGAAACACTATTTTCTGACCCGACCGGACCAGGTGCGCAGCTCCTTTCAGTGCGTCGGCGTCACGCTCATGGTTGTCGGCCTGCTTTTCTTTGTCCTCTCCCAGACAGCGCTTGCCGGGGGAACCTTCCTGTCGGGACTGATTATCCGGCTTTCCGCCCGGGCGATGCCGGCCAGAACCGGCGAGGGCTCAAAGAAGCTCCATGAGCTCCTGAGCTTCCAGCGTTACGTCAGGCTGACCGAGAAGAAAAGGATAGAGGTTCTCGCCAAGGACGACCCGGCCATTTTCGGGCGCCTGCTTCCCTTTGCCATGGTGCTCGGCGTCGCCGACAAGTGGGCGGAGGCGTTTCACGATCTGCTCAGCCAGCCGCCTGATTGGTATCAACCGGCGGGCTACGGTCCCGGCTACGTTTTCTCGCCGGGCGGATTCGTGCACGACCTCGGGGGAGCGATGAACACCATGGGCTCCACCTTCGGCAGCGGACCTCCCCCCACCTCGAGCAGCTCCGGGGCCGGCGGCGGCTTCAGCGGCTTCGGCGGCGGCGGCTTCAGTGGTGGCGGATTTGGTGGCGGCGGCACCGGCTCCTGGTGAGCCGGGCGACAATCCGCCCTGCCGGCAGCCTGAAGAACGGGTCGCCGGCTCCCGTGCCGGCCTGCGCCTTCGGAACCGGAGGCGGAACCTGGACGTGCCTGCCGGCGTCTACGGGTCCAGTGCAATTTTTCCGTCGCGCCCCGGCGTAGTATGAGCAGTTCAGGAAGATCGGGAAAAGGTCCGTCTTTCCGGCGCCACTGGTCGCCCGGGCGGGCAGCGCTTGCCGCAGTCGCGCTGGCGCTGGTGATGACCGTGACCGGCATCTGGATCTGGCAGCGGCTCACGGCCGGGTTGCCCAACCTGGCCATGCCGGAGCTCTACGGTCCGAGCGCCGGGGTCTACATTTTCGATCGTTATGACCACCTGATTAGCGTGGTATCCGGCGACGAGAACAGGCTGCCGGTAAAGCTAAAGGATGTCTCGCTCCCCATGCGCCAGGCGATCGTGGCGGCCGAAGACCACCGCTTCTACCACCACCATGGCGTCGACCCGGTGGGCATGATGCGCGCGCTAGTCGCCGACGCCAGATCCGGCCGGGCGCTGGAGGGGGCCTCCACGCTCACTCAGCAGCTGGTGAAGAATCTCTACTTTAAAGGCGAGGGCAGAACGCCGCTGCGCAAACTCAAGGAGATCATTGTCGCCTGGGACCTCGAGTCGCACTATTCCAAAGATGAGATTCTGGAGGCATACCTGAACCAGGTCTACTTCGGCAACGGAGCCTACGGCATCGACAGGGCGGCCTCGCGCTATTTCGACAAAAAGGCTTCTCAGCTCGACCTGGCGGAAGCCGCCTTCCTCGCCGGGCTGGTGAGGGCGCCCTCGGAGCTGGGCTCTCCCGCCAATCGCCAGGCCGCGGTCAGACGCCAGCGCTATATCCTCGATCGCATGGTCGACTACGGCCTGACAAGCCGGGATAAGGCCGAGCTCGCCGCAGCGCAACCGCTGGCCTTCAAGGAAGGGGCGAGCCCGTTCAAATATCCTTACTACGTGAGCTACGTCATGGAGCTGCTCGGGGACATGTACGGGCAGAGCGGGCTGCGGGCGCAGGGGCTGCGGGCCTACACCAACCTGGACCCGGCGGCCCAGGAGTTGGCGGAAAGGACGCTGGCGCGCGATCTCAGGAGAGCGCCGCCCGGGCTCAACCAGGCGGCCCTGGTATCAATCTCGGTGCCGGACGGCGCCGTCATCTCCATGGTCGGGGGCGTCGGCGACTTCTGGAAGCACCAGTTCAACCGGGCCACCAGCCCGCACACGGTGGGCTCGACGTTCAAGCCCTTCGTCTACCTGACCGCCCTGGAATACGGCACCCTGAGCCAGGATTCCCTGGTCGACGACTCGCCTGTCTCCATCCCCCAGGCTGACGGCTCGGACTACAGCCCCAGGGACTATGACGGCCAGTTCCTGGGACCGATCTCCATCCGCAAGGCGATCGCCCTTTCACGAAATGCCGCCGCCGTCAGGGTGGCCCGGGCAGCCGGCATCGGGCGGATTGTGCAGACCGCGCAGGCCGCGGGCGTGACCAGCCCGCTCGATTACAACCTCTCCCTTGCCCTGGGCAGCTGCGCGATCTCGCCGCTGGACATGGCCAGCGCCTTTTCGACCTTCGCCCGCGGCGGGGTGGCCATCCGGCCGCGGGTGCTGAGAAAGGTGGAAAACTGGCGCGGCGACACGCTGGCCACCTTTCAGCCGGCGCCCCGGAGGGTGTTCGACGCCGAGCCGGTAGCGGAGCTGGTCGATGCCATGCAGGATGTCGTGAAATTCGGCACCGGGTTCAGCGCCCGACTGCCGGGCCGGCCGGTGGCCGGCAAGACAGGCACCACCGATCAGGCCAGGGACGTCTGGTTCGTCGGCTTCACGCCGGACCTGGTCACCGCCGTCTGGGGAGGCAACGACGAGGACTGCCCGGTGGCCGGCGGCACTGCCACCGGCGGTGGTGTCATGGCCGGGATCTGGCACGATTACATGATCGCTTATTACTGCACGCACGCCGCGCCGCCGGGCGCGTTCGTCCCCCCGGCGCACCCGCTTATGCCGGAGTCGGATTTCCGGGCCGTCCCCGATCATCCGATCATGGACGCAATCGAGCGATTCTTCGACGGGCTGGGCAGCCCGGGTCCCGGAACGTCGAGCCCGGGCCGCGGCATGATGCACCGCGTCCTCCACCGGATCTGGAGCTGGTTCCAGTGAGCAGCTTCAGCTCCCTATCCGGCGGCGATGGCCGCGGCTTGCGCCTCGACGCGCCGGGCGTCTTCCTTTCTTTCAATCTTCTGCAGGAAGGCAGCGTAGCTTTGCAGGGCATTTTTCAAGCCGGCCTTCCTTGCCCGCTGCCGGTAGGCAGCGATCGCCTGCTGGTAAGCCTTGTCGGCCTCGTCGTTCTTCCCCTGGGACGCTGAGGTGACGGCCTGGTCCAGGAGGAAGTCCTCGACCGGACCCCAGGGGCTATCCGCGGCCTGAACAGCCTTTTTCAAAAGCGCTTCCGCATCGGGCCACTTGCCCATCTTCTGGTAGAGGTGAACCAGCTTCCTGGTCGTGTTGAGCTGCGGCAGGCGATCACCCCACAGCGTCTTGGCTTGAATCTCATGGGCCTTCTTCAGAGCCTCGGCCGCCTCCTCGTCCCTGCCCTGCTCGGCCAGGCAGTCGGCCAGGTGCTCGTACACGGGGGCGAGCTTGTAGTGATCGGGATAATACGCCTTCTCCAGCACGGCGGCCGCCTGCCGGTAGGTTTCCTCCGCCTCCTTGTACTTTTTCTGGCGGCAACAAAGGCTTCCGGCCAGATCGAGCGTGATCGCCACCCCCGCATCCTCGGCACCGGCCATCTTCTTTCTGGTCTCGAGGGCCTGCTTGATAAGCGACTCCGCCTCGGCGAAGCGGCCGGCGGCGGTCAGACGCTGGGCATCCTCTTCCCAGCTCTCGGCCAGGTACAGCTCGTTGGGCTGTCCGACCATGGGTGCACGCTTGAGTTCCTTGTGTTTCATAACCGGCTTGGTCTCCCTCTCTTTGCAAGCAAAAGCTTCGCGGGCGCGCCTAGATCTTACCGCCTCGCGCCGGGCGACGGCGACAACGGGCACAACTGTCGGCGGATTTCGTCTTTACGGTAAACTACGGCAACGGGAGGGGGCCAATGCTTAGACTGTTTATCCGCATTCTGGCGTCAGCGCTGACCTTCGCCTACGTGCTGCCGCTCATCAATGGCATAAGTTTTCACGGTGGGCTGCTGTCGGCGGCC
Organism: Pseudomonadota bacterium; assembly: GCA_021325555.1. Lineage (GTDB taxonomy): Bacteria > Cyanobacteriota > Vampirovibrionia > Obscuribacterales > Obscuribacteraceae > JAJPGY01. Next base: position 129,815 of record JAJPGY010000040.1, read on the forward strand.
GGGCTGGCGATTCTCTTTGGCGTTCTGGTCTGGATTGTAGACGCGGTAGCCATTGCGCTATCGGCCTTCCTGACGATCGGCACGCTCGGGCTGGCGCTTCTGTGGCTGGTACCGCTCTGGCTTTTGGGCTTCTGGCTGCTGCCGGCCGTCGCGCTCAAGCTTCTGGCCGACTTTGTACCGGGTCACATCGCCGTTTCCGGCTGGACGCCGGCCATACTGGGCGGGCTGGTGCTCATGTTCGTGGGCATGCTCACCAGCGATTCGATGCTGAAAACCTTCAGGCGTTAGAGTGCGGCTCGGTCTGCCCGCAATGCTGCGGTCGCCCGGGCGCCGGGCGGCCTTTTCGGCCCGGGCAGGCGCGGAGGCATGACAGGAAGAGGCCCGGTGGATAAGAACATAGAGGAGGAAAACTAGAGCTCACACCGTCCGGACCTCGCTCCTGTCATGCTTCGATCCTTCCATGACCGCCACCGGTTGACAACCGTAAAAACCCCACCTACTTCCCGGGGCAGATGCTAATTGACCCGACGGCCTCCCGGCACAAGGCCGCCTGCCGCGCTCTCCGGGCGCGCGGGAGGGCGATCGCCTCGCCCTGGAGATATAATTAAGGCCAGCACCGCCCCAAACTAAGACACAGTTCGTCACGGTGCCCGGCTCGGGCTGTGCCTGGCGAACAGCCAAATGTATAATCTTCATTAATTTCCCTGCCCCGGTCCGCTGATGCCCACACCGCAGGCTATCGTTGCTCCTTTAATCGACGTTCTCTCGAAGCAGGAACGCCGCCAGGAGGATGTGGACCAGATCCGCCGGGCCTTCGAGTTCGCCTACAAGGCCCACGACGGGCAGCTGAGAAAGTCGGAGGAGCCTTACATCATCCACCCGGTCTCGGTGGCCACCATTCTGGCGGAGCTCAACGCCGACACCGAGACGATCTGCGCGGCGCTACTGCACGACGTGGTTGAGGACTGCAGCGTCAAGCCCAAGGAGATTGAGGACGAGTTCGGGGCGCAGGTCCGCAAGATCGTCGAGGGGGTGACCAAGCTCGGCAAGTTCAGCTTCAGCTCCAAGGAGGAGCGGCAGGCGGAGAACTTCCGCAAGCTGATAGTGGCCATCGCCGAGGATGTGCGGGTGGTGTTCGTCAAGCTGGCCGATCGCCTGCACAACATGCAGACCCTGGATTACATGCCGGAGGGCAAGCAGAAGGACATAGCCAAGGAGACCCTGGAGGTGTACGCCCCGCTGGCCAACCGCTTCGGTCTCGGGCGCATGAAGTGGGAGCTCGAGGACCTGAGCCTTAAATACCTGCACCCGCAGGAGTTTCAGAAAATAGAGGATCTGGTGGCGGCCAGCCGGGCGCAGCGGGAGGCCCTTATCAATCAGGCGGTGCTCACCTTGCACAGCGATCTGGAGGCGCGCGGCATCAAGGCGGAGATCACCGGGCGGCCCAAGCACGCCTTCGGGATCTGGAAGAAGATGAACCAGCAGGGCAAGTCGTTTGAGGAGCTTTACGACGTGCTAGCCCTGCGCGTGATCATCGAGAGCGTCGACGACAAGAACTATTGCGATCTGGAGACCGACCCGGAGACGCAGCGCTGCTACGAGGTGATGGGCATCGTCCACTCCCTGTTCCGCCCGATACCCGGGCGTTTCAAAGACTACATCGCCATGCCCAAGCCGAACAACTATCAGTCCCTGCACACGGTGGTGATCGGGCCCAGAGGGCACGCGATGGAGGTGCAGATCCGCACGAGAAGGATGCACCACATAGCCGAATACGGAATAGCCGCCCACTGGCGCTACAAGGAGTCTGGCGATTCGGTCAAGGCCGACACGCATGTCGACCGCAAGCTGGCCTGGCTGCGGCAGCTGGTGGAGTGGCAGCAGGAGCTCAAGGACTCCCAGGAATACCTGGACACGGTGAAGATGGACCTGTTCGCCGACGAGGTCTTTGTGTTCAGCCCTCGCGGCGACGTCTTCGATCTGCCCACCGGCTCGACACCGATCGACTTCGCGTACAGGATCCACACGGACATCGGTCACCACACGATAGGCGCCCGCATCAACGACCGGATTGTGCCACTGAATACGGTGCTCAAGAACGGCGACATCGTGGAGATCATAACAGCCAAGAACGCGCACCCCCACATGGACTGGCTGAATTTCGCCCAGACGCACGGGGCCAAGAACCGGATCAGGCAGTGGTTCAAGAAGCACCACCGCGACGAGCACATACAGCAGGGGCGGCAGATGCTGGAGGCCGAGTTCGGGCGGCCGGCGCTCGATGAGCTTCTCAAGTCGGAGAAGTTCAAAGAGGTCGGCAAGAAGCTGAACATAAGCGACCCCAGCGACATACTTGCCGCCGTCGGCTACGGCGATCTTTCCGTGGCCCAGATCGCCAACCGGGTGCGCGAGCAGGAGAATCTGGATCGCGGGGCCGGCAGGCGCCTGGAGCGCATATCGGCCCCGGAGCCGAAGGCCAGCAACGTCGGCAGCCTGGGCGGCCTGATGCATCACCTGGCCAAATGCTGCTCGCCGGTGCCGGGAGAGGAGATAGTCGGGGTGGTCTCCCGGGGCAGCGGCATCGCCGTTCATCGCCGGGACTGCAGCAACCTGCTCAAGATCGACAGCGACCGGCACATGGCGGTGGACTGGTCCGCCGAGCGGAGCAGCACCTATCCCGCCCTCCTCAAGGTCGAGTGCATCGATCGCGTGGGCATCGCCGGCGACATCCTGAAGAAGATCTCCGACCACAAGATAAACCTGCGCGATCTGCGAGTGGAGACACACAAGGAGACGAAGACGGCAACCATCCAGCTGATCCTGGAGGTCGTGGACATAGCCCAGCTCACCCGCATATCGCAAGCGATAAGCCAGATAAGCGATGTTCTTCTCGTGCAGCGGCGCGACCACCGCAAGCGCGGGAGCAGCAACAACGTAACCCCGCTGCCCAAGGGCGGCGGCCAGGCACGCCCGAAAAAACAAGCCAAGTCACGAGAATGAAGATCGTCCTGGCCACGAAGAATCCCGGGAAACTGAAGGAGTTGAGACAGCTGGCGGGGGACGCGCCCTGGCTGCAGCTGGTGCTGGCCCCGGACGAATTCCACCCCGAGGAGACCGGCACAAGCTTCCAGGAAAACGCCATCATCAAGGCCCGTGCCGCCGCCGCGCTCACCGGAGCCGTCTGCGTCGCCGACGATTCCGGGCTGGTGGTGGAAGCGCTGGCCGGACGCCCGGGAATCCACTCCGCCCGCTATTGCGCGGGCGACGACGCGGCCCGGCGAGGCAAGCTGCTGGCGGAGCTGGCCGGCGTGCCGGAAGGGAAACGAGCGGCCGCCTTTGTCTGCAACATGGCGGTCAGCGCCCCGGACGGCACCATCCTCCATACGGCGGAGGGAAGGTGGCCGGGGCGCATCGGCTTCCAGGAGCGGGGAGAAAACGGCTTTGGCTACGACCCGGTGTTCTGCCTGCCGGACCGGGATCTGACCGCCGCCGAGCTGCCGGCGCCGGAGAAGAACCGGCTCTCGCACCGGGGGCAGGCCTGGCGGAAGGTTCTCGAGTTCCTCCACGACTACGCGGAGCGCCGCCGGTAGATGGAATACCTGGAGTCGCTCCAGCCCCACATGTTCGGCTTCAGCCTGGAGAGGCTGCAATCCCTTATGGGCGGCAATGACCGGGAGGCGCTGCAGCGCCTGGTCTGCGACCTGGATGCGCGGGATGAGGACGTGCTGATCGAGCATGCCCGGGCGATCAAACAGGTGCTGGAAGACGCCGTCTGCCGGGGCGTGCCCTTTGCCGGGCTGGTCGCCGAGTCGGAACCGCATGTGCTGGCAGCGACGATGCTCGCCGAGCACAACCAGGAGCTGACACCGGTCGAGACCCACGACTGGCAGATGAGCGCCTTCTGGGCCCTGGCCGACCAGTTCGCCTGCGACCTGGAGCCGGAGGCGCTCAAGCTACTCCAGTATTTCTGCACCGGTCGCCCGCTTTTCGGCAAGATTATCGAGACGGAGCGACTCTACTATGGCTATCTGACGCTCAGCGAGCTGCGCCTGTTGAGCGACGAGCTGGCCGAGCTGGAGCGGTACATCCGGGACTGGGAGGATGCCGGCACGCTGGAGTTCCTGCGCGATCTTATCGAATGGCTGGGCGCAATCTCGGAGGCCGGGCAGGATCTCTGGTTCTACGATTCGTAGACGGCGCAGCCGGTGGGGTAAGATTTACGGACCCGGCGGCAGGAGGGTTGAGGAAAGGTCATGGGCTATCACGATTTGCGCGACTTCATCCAGGTGCTGGAGCGGCACGACGAGCTGGTGAGGGTTACCGCCCCGGTCTCCTGCGACCTGGAGATCGCCGAGATCTGCGATCGGGTGAGCAAGTCGGGGGCGGCAACCAACAAGGCGCTGCTGTTTACCTCCGTCCAGGGATACGACATGCCGGTGCTGATCAACACCTTCGGCTCGCTCAAGCGGATCTGCCTGGCCCTGGAGGTGGACAGGCTGGACGAGATCGCCGACCGCATCCGCCGCCTGGTCAAGCCGCGCATTCCCGAGAGCTTCCTGGACAAGCTGGCCCTTCTGCCAACGCTGCTGGAGGTCGGGCAGTTCCCGCCCAAATTGACCCACCTGCCGGCCCCGTGCCAGGAGGTGGTGGTCACCGATCCCGGCCAGCCGATGCTGGACAGGCTGCCCGTGATCAAGTGCTGGCCGGGGGACGCCGGGCCGTTTATCACGCTGCCGGTGGTGATCACGCGCGACCCGAAGACGAAAACCAGGAACGTCGGCGTATACAGGATGCAGCGCTTCAGCAACACCACCACCGGCATGCACTGGCACAAGCACCACGACGCCGCCCGCCACTTCGAGGAGAGCAGGCGGCAGGCCATGGCCCGGGCAGGCGACGGGGAGCCCGCTGGCAGGCAGCCCGCCGAGCCGCCCAACTACGGCACATTTTTCGCCAGGGAGCGCTATGAAACGCCGGGCAACCGGCTGGAGGTGGCCGTCGCCCTCGGCTGCGACCCGGCCGTCACCTACGCCGCCACCGCCCCGCTGCCGCCCGATGTCGACGAGCTTGTCTTTGCCGGTTTCCTCAGGCAGGCGCCGGTGCGGCTGACCAGGTGCAAGACCGTGGATCTGGAGGTGCCGGCCGGCGCCGAGATCGTCATCGAGGGCTACGTCGATCAGACGGAGCTGAAGGAGGAAGGCCCGTTCGGCGACCACACCGGCTTCTACAGCCTGGCCGGCCTGTTTCCGGTTCTACACGTGACGGCCGTTACCCACCGGCGAGATCCGATATATCAAACGATCATCGTCGGCAAGCCGCCGCAGGAGGACTGCTACATGGGCAAGGCGACCGAGCGAATCTTTCTGCCGATGGTCCAGCTGCTGGTGCCCGAGATTGTCGACATGAACCTGCCCTGGGAGGGGGTCTTCCACAACTGCGCGATCGTATCGATCGACAAGCGCTATCCGGGTCACGCCAGGAAGGTGATGAGCGCCGTCTGGGGGCTGGGACAGCTCATGTTCACCAAGTTCTGCATCATCCTCGACGGCGACGTGGACGTGCACAACCTCTCGGAGGTGGCCCTCAACGTCTTCGGCAACACCGACCCGCGACGTGACATGATGTTCGTGGACGGGCCGCTGGATATCCTCGACCACGCCTGCCCGATCCTCGGCTACGGCTCGAAGGTGGGCATCGACGCCACGCGCAAGTGGCGCTCGGAGGGCTTCGACCGCGAATGGCCGGCGCCGATCGTGATGTCCGAGGAGATCAAAGAGCTGGTCAGCCGGCGCTGGCCCGAGTACGGGCTGGCAAAAAGTGTTGTGCGCACAACAATTTAAGCAAAATATGTTGATATTTGCGAAATCTGGGAATAACAGGTCTAGTCGCACAGTTCAAGCCGTTTCCTGATGAGAGCTGGCTGGGCTGGGTAACTCGGTGGGTGTCTTTCCCAGGTTGAAACTGAATGATTAAATCAGCCAGGCGCTTCGGGGCTTGTCTAGCGGCCCTTATTGTCTTTGTCTCGCTCTTCTATCAGCCCGCACAGGGGCACCGGTCGCAGCCGCAGGAGATCTACACGCGGGCCTGGCAGCTGGTGCGCGACAACTACTACGACTCCAGCTTCAACGGGCAGAGCTGGTCGAGCTGGGAGCATCGCTACGACGGGCAGATCCGCAACACCGGCGACGCCTACAAAGCGATAAAGGCCATGCTGGAGAGCCTGAACGACCCCTACACCCGCTTTCTGGATCCGCGCGCCTTTCAGGACGAGAACGACGCCATCGACGCCAGGATTGTCGGCATCGGCATCAACCTGCAGCAGTCCAAGGACCAGCAGCACCTGCTGGTGACGAGAACCCTCGAGGGCAGCCCGGCCGAGCTGGCGGGGGTGGCGGCCGGCGACGAGATAGTGGCAATCGACGGCGCCTCGGCCGTGGGTCTGACGCCGGAGCAGGCGGCAGAGAAGATCCGCGGCAAGGCCGGAACAGACGTTCTGATCACCATCCGCCGTGACGGCGCCAACAAGAGCCTGAGCATCACGCGCGCCGAGATCGCCATTCATGCCGTAGCAGCCAAGGTGATCAAACCGAACATCGGCTACATCCAGCTTTCCACCTTCATCTCCAACGACACGGCCAGGGAGTTCAAGGCGGCCCTGCAGAAGCTGTCCGGTACCGACGGGCTCATTGTCGATGTGAGGGACAACCCCGGAGGGCTGCTTTCAAATGCTCTGGAAATTGCCGACATGCTTCTCGAGAACGGGCCTATCGTCAGCACCATCGGGCGACATGGCAGGCACACGGATATGGCGTCCGGCGACCCGGTTACTCACCAGCCTATCGCCGTGCTCGTCGATGAGGACAGCGCCAGTGCCAGCGAGATCCTGGCCGGCGCGCTCAAGGACAACGGGCGGGCGATCCTGGTCGGCACCCGCACCTACGGCAAGGGGCTGGTTCAGGAGATAAACCGGCTGCCGGGCGGCTCGGCCATCCACATAACCGTCTCCAAATACCTGACCCCCGCGGGCACCGACATCAACAAGGTGGGGGTGGTGCCGGACATCCAGGCGCAGAAGAAGGACGATCAGTTGCACCTGGCCGTCGAGTACATAAAGGAGAAGGTGGCCACCCTGCACCCGATCCACACCAGCAGCGTCTCCATGGTCCGTTGAGCGCCGGAGGGCGGCCGGCCGTAAAATGCAATTAAAAGCGACCCCCCGGGGGCAACCGGCAACGGATATATCACCATGGCGGAACTCGAACCCCTGACCGATCTGCTGGAGACGCCGAAGCACCCCGAAAAAGTAGAGTACATCGTCGATACGCGACCGCTGTGCCAGGGGATGCCTTTTGTGCTCACCGATGCCGCCCACCCGCGCCTGGTGCTCAAGCACGGCGGTCACTTTCTGGTCATGGACCAGAGCGCCAGCGTTCCCAACTGCAACACGCTGGGCTTCGGCTATTACCGTTACGACACGCGGCACCTGAGCCGCTGGGAGCTCGAGGTCAACGAGGCGCCGGTGTCGCTCCTTTCCAGCGACACGGAAAAGGGGTATGCCGGAAGCTTCATCTACACCAACCCGCAGGTGGGGCAGCTTCACCAGCAACAGCTCACGGTGAGGCGAAGCATCGTCCTCGACGACTATCTCTGGGACGGGCTTGAGGTCGAGAACTTCAGCAAGGAGGACCTGGAGATCGAGCTGAAGGTGAAGTTTTACGCCGACTTCGCGGATATGTTCGAGGTGCGCGGTCTCAACCGCCCGCGGCGCGGCGAGCGCATGGTGCCGGCGGCCAGCGAGGACGGCAAACGGATCTTCCTTGCCTACCGCGGGGTGGACGACGAGCTGCTGGAGACGGTGATCGAGATATCCGGGCTCAAGCCGCGCAGCATCGCCGATGGCGTGGCCACCTTCAACCTGCAACTGGCCAGGCGCAAGCCGGTGTCGCTGGAGTTCTGCCTGCTGACGCGCTGGGGCGGCCACCCCGTGCCCGCCGAAGGCAGCAAGCCCGGCCTGGCGCAGGCGCAGCAGCGGGCGGACGTGAAATACCACCGCTGGCGCGCCGAGGGCTCGCTGCTGCAAACCGACCACGAGTTCCTGAACCTTTCTTTGATTCGCGGCTTTCGCGACATCTACATCCTGCGGCAGCCGACCCCGCGCGGCTGGGGGCTGGCCGCCGGCATACCGTGGTACGGCGCCGTCTTCGGGCGCGACAGCGCCATCACCGCCGGGCAGCTGCTGCCCTTCCACCCGCAGGTGGCCAGGGAGGCGCTGGAGGTGCTGGCCGCCTACCAGGGCAAGGCGGACAACGACTACCGGGAAGAGTCCGCCGGCAAGATCATGCACGAGGTGCGATTCGGCGAGCTGGCCAGGACCGGCGCCATTCCGCACAGCCCTTATTATGGCTCGGTTGACTCGACGCCGCTGTGGCTGCTTCTTTTCTGCGAATACCTGAAATGGACCGGCGATCTCGATTTTGCGCACAACCTGTGGCCGAGCGTGGAAAAGGCTCTCGGCTGGCTGGACCGGGCCTGTCAGGACGGGGGCGGCTACCTTACCTACAGGCGCGTCGGCGAGCACGGGCTCGAGAACCAGGGCTGGAAAGATTCGGGCGATTCGGTCATGCACGCGGACGGCTCGCTGGCCAAGCCGCCGATCGCCGTATGCGAGGCGCAGGGTTACCTGTATGCGGCAAGGCTGGCCGTGGCCGAGGCCGCCGAGCTTATGGAGCAGCGCAGCCTTGCCCACAAGCTGCGCAAGGAGGCGGCCGATCTCAAAGAGAGATTCCACAAGGACTTCTGGCTGGAAGAGGAGAAGTTCGTGGCCCTGGCCCTCGACGGGGAGAGGAAGCCGGCCGCGGTCATCAGCTCCAATCCCGGGCACCTGCTGTGGACGGAGCTTCTGGACAGCGATAAGGCGCAGGCGGTCGCCGACCGGCTGATGAGCTCCGAGATGCACTCCGGATGGGGTATCCGCACGCTGTCATCCCAGATGGTCTCGTTCAATCCGATAAGCTATCACAACGGCACGGTCTGGCCTCACGACAACGCGATTATCGGCGCCGGCATGCGAAAGATCGGCAACCTGGACTACATGAAAAGGATCCTCAACGATCTGGTCGAAGTCTCCCGGCATTACCCGGGCTTCCGCCTGCCGGAGCTTTTTTCCGGCTTCGAGCGCGTGGAGTCGGAAAAGCCGGTCGACTACCCGGTCTCCTGCTCCCCGCAGGCATGGTCGGCCGGGAGCATATTCCAGCTCATCCAGTGCTGCATCAACTTCCAGCCGGACGCGGCCAGGCAGACTTTGCGGATCGTCGATCCGGCGCTTCCTGACTGGCTCAACCGGGTGACCGTAAGGAACCTGCGCCTGGGCAGCGCCAGCATGGACCTGGCCGTGCACAACCAGGGCGGCTCGACCTATTGCCAGATCCTGCACAAGTCCGGCCCGGTTCGCGTCATCATTGAAAGTCACTGACGTTATGCGGATCGCGCAATTAGCGCCTCTCGTGGAGCCGATACCGCCGTCAGGTTACGGGGGCACCGAGCTTGTGGTCGCCACCTTGACCGACGAGCTGGTGGCCCGCGGGCACCAGGTGACGCTCTTTGCCTCCGGCGATTCCCGCACCAGGGCGGAGCTGGTCTCCGTAACCCCGCGGGCGCTGCGCGCCAGCACCGAGATCCCGGTCAGGCGCTGGGCGGCTTATGACATCCGCGCCCTTCTGGAGCTGGAGCGCCGGGCCGGCCAGTTCGACCTGGTGCACAACCACATGGGCTGGCAGGCCCTGCCTTTCCTGCGCGCCCTCCCCTGCCCGACGGTCACCACCTGCCACAACCCGATCAAGGGCTATTGCCAGGACATCTATCTTTCCTGCGGCGACCTGCCCTATGTGGCGATCAGCGAGGCCTACCGGCGCTTGAACCATCCGGACAGGCTCAATTATGTCGCCACCGTATACAATGGCATCGACACCGGGCTGTACGGCGGCGATTGCGACGGTGAGCGCGGCTACCTGCTCTTTCTGGGACGCATCTGCCACGACAAGGGCACGCGTGAGGCGATCGAGATCGCCAGGCGCGTGGGGCTGCCGCTCAAGATCGCCGGCAAGGTCGACCCGGCCGACAGCGATTATTTCAACAGCCAGGTCAAACCCTGCCTGAACGACACGGAGATCCAGTTCATCGGCGAGGTGGCGCTTGACCAAAAGATCGCTCTTTACCGGCAGGCGATCGCGGTCGTCTACCCGATTAACTTCGATGAGCCGTTCGGGCTGGTTATGGCCGAGGCGCTGGCCGCCGGCTGCCCGGTGCTGGCCACGGACCGGGGCTCGGTGCGGGAGGTTGTCGCCGACGGCGAAACCGGCATTATCGCCGGCTCCGTCGACGAACTGGTGGCGCGGTTCCCGGAGGTAAAGGAGATCTCTGGAGGGACCTGCCGGGACCGCGCCTTTCAACTTTTCGGCAAGGAGCGGATGGCCGATGAATACCTTGCCGTATACAGCCGCCTTACCGCCAGCCGACGCTCGCGGGACTCGTGAACCGCCGAAAGCGTACTCCACCAGTCCTGCAGGGTGTTGCCGGCCAGAGCTTCCTTCATGAGCCTCACCCGCTCGCCGCGCTCGGCGCGGCTGGCCAAAAGCGCGGCCTTGACAGCCCGGGCCGTTTGCTCGGGGGAGGCAGGCTCCACCTCCACGGCGTACGGGCCCAGCTCATGCCAGACCCCGGCCCCACGCGAAAGCAGGAGGGTGCCCGGGTCCTCAGACTGGCAGGCGACGAACTCCTTGGCGGTGAGATTCAAACCGTCGCGGAGCGGATTGACAAGCATGGCGGAGGCTTGCCGGTAAAGAATGGCCAGGTCTCGCGGATCGACCGGCTCGTCAATCCAGATAAGCGGCGCCCACGAGTCACAGGACCAGCGGGCATTAAGCTTGCGCGCCGCCTCCCGGCACGACTGCCAGTACCGATCGAAGGCCGCGAGCCCCGGCCTCGTTCTCCCGCAAATTTGCACGAAGGTCGCATGGCGCAATAATTGCGGGTCTAACTCGAACAGGTGGTCGATCGCCTGCAAGCGCTGCAACACGCCTTTTGTGTAGTCGCCGCGATCGACGGAGAGGACCAGCTTCCTGCCGGCCAGTCCGGCAAAGCGCGGGTCGGCGAAAATGTCCGCCTGCCGCCGGCTGCGCTTCTCCCATGTATCGATGTCTATCCCCAGCGGGGCGACGACCAGCTCGACCCTGCCGCTGTCGATAAGACAGGACTGCGGCCCCAGGTGATCGCAAACAAAAGCCTGGAAATTGTCAGCATACTCTCTGGTGTGGAACCCGATAGCCTCGGCACGCAGCAAGCTCCTGGCCAGCTCGGCCACGGCCGGCACGTCAATCTGGCGGACCGACGCCGGCCAGGGAATATGCCAGAAAACCAGGGAGCGCAGCTGAAAAACCCTGTCCAGCAACGCCGGCACCAGGGCCAGCTGATAGTCCTGCACGAAATAAGGCTTCCTGGCCTCGCCAGCGAATCTGCCGATCTGCCTGGCCAGCGCCCGGTTAAACTGCCTGTACAGCTCCCGGTCGCCGGCCGAATACAGCGCCTCGCCCGGCATGTCATGCATGACCGGCCAGAGATAATCGTTGCAGTATCTGTAATGCCCGTCGACCAGCGGCTGCGGGAGCGATGTCGCCTGATAAGCAAAGCGGGTTTCGGAGCTCCTTCTGTAAAGGCCGCTGTCCTGCAGGTACCACCACGAGGTTTGCTCACCGCGCCGGTCATTCCACAGACAAGCCAGGGTACTGGAGACGCCTCCAGCCTTGCCGGGCCCGCGGTACGAGACGATGTGCATATTCATTTCCTCTTGTGAGAGGCGCTCCGAGCTTGTTGCGCTCGCCCTTCGCGCCAGTACAACGTCGCGCGGCAAATTCCCGACGGAATTCTTCGCTACGCTATACTCAACCTCCGACAGCATCCAAGATAAGACGGCGGTTCCCTGGCGTTGGGTTCCCGGGGTGACGCAAAATGTCGACCCCAGTGATTACAATGTCAACGCCCCCATCATTCCACCCGGTCGTGCAAAAAGTGTGCGGACGCTTCCGAATGTGACGAACTCCCTGGTCGACACTCTGGAACTGAATCGGCGGCGGCTGAAAGCCAGCAAGCTGCTGGCCGTTTTCGACAGGGACGGCACGCTGGCGCCGATAACCGATGACCCGCGGCAGGCGGTCGTTCCCCGCGAGGTGAGGGATCTGCTGGCCAGGCTGGCGCAGGCCAGGGGTGTCAAGGCGGGCGTCCTCAGTGCCCGGAGTTTGCGGCGGCTTGAAGGCGATTTTGGCGGCTGCAACCTTATTCTTGCCGGAAATTACGGGCTGGAGATTTATATTCCCGGCCACGAGCAATTCCGCCACCCGCAGGCCGAGCGGTGGCGGCCGCTTTTGGTTAGGGCACGGGACTCGCTTGCCGAGGGACTGGGGGCGCAGACGGGGGCCATACTCGAGGATCACGGCTTCTCGCTGTGCCTGCACTGGCACCTGACCCCCGCCCGCATGCGCGGGGTGGTCGACGGGGCGGTCGGCAGCCTGGCCCGCGACTTTCCCGATCTCAGGGTTCGCTGCCTGCCGACCAGCTACGAGATATGGCCGCCGATCGACTGGGACAAGTCGGCGTCGCTCGATGAGATCAAGAAGATCTGCGGGCTCGACGACTGGCTCTGTCTCTTTGCCGGCGACTCGGAAGGCGACGAGCCGGCATTTCGCTGGGTTAACGCGCAAGGCGGCATTAGCATTCGTGTCGGCGAAAAGGGAGATTCGGCGGCGACATGCCGGCTGCAATCGCAGCGGCAGATTGTCGAGCTGCTGAGGGATCTGGTGGCGCTCAGGCGACCGGACAGATGACCTCGACATTGGTCACATTCCTTAATGTTGCGAAACCAGCCAGAGGTCGAGGGCGTCCTCCACAGTCGCCACTCGCTTCGCGGAGGTCATACGTTATGCGATTTCAGCACTCGATAAGCATTGTCCTTGCCGCAACCCTGCTTTCATGGACAGGGGCGGCGCAGGCCAAGCCCGCCCGGCACACGGGCGGCTCCAGCACAGGGTCCGCGCCGCAAGGTTTTCTGACCAGGGTCCTTTCCGTGCCGTTCAGATCCGCAGGCGCCGTCGTCGGTGTCGCCCTTGGAGTGCCTATTCACGTGGGCAGAAGCGTCGTGGCCGACAGCAGGTCAACATCCTCGAGCCTGGAAAACGGCAGCCTGGCCGGCGCGCCCGGGCCGGTGAGGTCCGCGCTGGGCACCGCCGTCGGGGTTCCGGTCGGCATCGTCACCGGCGCGGTGCGCGGCTCGGTCGAGGGGACGGGACAGGGGCTGACCGGCGGGTACAAAAGGCCATTCAGCTCCCAGTCGGTAGGGTTGTAATTGGAGTAAGATCGTTTTCCCGGTGAGCCCCCGGGTCGCCGGGCCGACGCCGCAAGCGGGACGCCGCAAGCGGCCGCCCTACGGGGCGCGGGCGCGGCGCGGGACTGATACCGCATACGGTGGCGTCAATGAAAGCGAGCGATCCGCAAAGGCTGAAAGCGTTCATCGAGGAAAAGGCGAAGCTCTGCCTGCACCCGCCGGCAGGGCAGCTGAAGTACGACTACGTCACGCCGACCTTCAGCATCGCTCCCGGCAGCGATGACCAGGCGGCGGTGCCGGAGAGATCCCGCACCGGCCACTACCTGCAGATGTACGATTGGGATTCTTGCTTCTTCAGCCAGGCCGCTCATCGTGTGGGGATAAGCGGCCTGGCCAGATCGGTGGTGGCGAACTTCCTCAGCCTGCGGCACAGCGACGGCTACGTGCCCCGAACGGTCTCGCCGCAGCGCATATGGGATCAAGGGGACCACTGCAAGCCTTTTCTCGCCCAGGCGCTGGCCAAGGAGCTGGCACTCGGGGGTGGGGCGAAGCAGGAGCAGGCTGCGGAGTTTCTGCGGGATCTGGATGATTATCTGAAGTACTTTCAGCAGCACCGGCGTCACGAAAGCGGGCTTTACCACTGGCGCAACGTGCTGGAGAGCGGGGTCGACGACAACCTGGCGCTCCTGGCGCCGCACGAGGCGTCCAAAGACACCAATGAGAAGGTGGGAGACTTCCCGGACAGCAGCCTGTTGGCCGCCGATCTCAACGGCTATCTGGTGGCCGAGTTCCGCGCCTTCGCCGCCCTCGCGGAACGGGCGGGCGCGCCCGCGCTGGGCGACCGGTACAGATCGCAGGCCGACGGGCTGGCCGCGCTCATCGAGCAGAAGCTCTGGAACGAGAGGCTGGGCATTCACTGCAACCTGGATCCGTCAACCGGTCAGCAGATCGAGATCCGCGCCTGGACAGGTCTGGTGCCGGCGCTTTTTGATGCTGCGCCGCCGGAGCAGGCCGAGCAGGTCATCCGCACCAACATTCTCAGCCAGGAGCATTTCCTGCGCCCGAAAGGGCTGGCCTCGGTTGCCGCTTCCGAGCCGCTCTACAATCAGGCCAGGCGCGGGCTTTACGGGCGGGCGATCGTCTCGAACTGGCAAGGGCCTGTGTGGATCCTGCCGAACGCCCTGGTGGTCCGCTGCCTGATCCGACACGATCTAAAAAAGGAGGCCTCCGAGATCTCCCGGCGGGCGATCGCCACCCTGGTGGAAGGCCTCGACGCCACCGGCACGCTCTACGAAAATTACAACGCGGACACGGGCGAGGCGCTATGGGCGCCCCAGTTCATGAGCTGGAATGTCCTTGCGCTGGAGCTGATAGATCTGGTCTAGGCAATGCGGCTTTTCAAGCGGAATGGAGAAGCTACTCTTAAGGCCGGCTAATCCTGGCGTTAAACGGCCTACGATCGAAGGGTAACTCACACTCGGAGGTTTCACCATGAGCACAGCCATCCTGCAAAAGACACCCGTGGAAGCCAAATGGAATACCCAGAAGTTGCATGAAGAGACAGCCACCCTCTTCGCACGCCAGATGGTCGCCACGATGACGACACTGGCCAAGTACGGTCCGGAAGCGCAGCAAGAGTTGATGAAAAACATCGTCGCCGGCAAGGTCGAGCACTTCAAGGCCGCAGGCGTCCAGACCCCGATCGACCTGGTGCGCGCCATGGCGGAATCGGAAGCGAATCTTTTCGGCAGCAAAATTCAGATCGTTGGCGACGAGAAGAAGGCCGAGATGATCTACGACCAGTGCGCCTGCTGGAACGCCATCCAGAAGGTCGGCAAGCTGACCCCGGAACAGGAAGAAGCGATGGGCAAGAACTTCGAAGCCAAGGTGAGACTGATCGGTCAAGCCTTCGGCCTCAAGGGCGAGGTCAAATTCGAAGGCGAAACCGCCATCGTCACCTTCACCAAGTAACCGGCGCGCCGGCAAAAGAAGATCGACCGGGTCGTTTGAGACGCCCCGGTCGTTTCTTTCGCGACGCGTGAAAAAATCTTCCGGCTAAGAGTGGTTTTCCCGGGAGCAGGAAAACCAGATCCTCTCGGCTTCTTGATCTAGCTCGGCGGCCTCCTGCTCTTCACCCAGGCAGCGCAAAATTCTCGCCAGAGCCTCCAGCGAAACGGCTGTCTCCGGGTGATTCCTGCCCAAAAGCTTCAGCTTGATGGTCAGCACCTCGGCGTACAGCCGTTTCGCTTCCGAGTACTGCTCGTAAGTCTCGTACAGGTCACCGAGAGCAACCAGCGCCTCGGCGACCTGCGGGTGGATCTCGCCGAAGACCTTGCGGCGGACCTCCAGCGCCCGCCAGTACAGGGGCTCCGCGTCCATGTAGCGTCCGGAAGCGGAGTATATGCCCGCCAGCTCCATGAGCATGTCGCCGAACTCAGGGCTGAACGCCTCTTCGCGCTCCCACAGCTCGAAAACCCGCTGCTCCAACTCCATCACCCCGCGGATCCCCCGATCCGTTCCCATCAATCAGTAAATCACGCAGCATCCCGCCGGCCGTCCCCTTCAATGGTGATCCGCGGCCATACAAAATGGTGAAAAACGTTATCAGTCAAGGCCTCGCGGCCTCGATTCGCAGACTCCTGTAGACAATCGAGGCTGAGAATGCGCCCGGGCCCGGGCAGCACGCCCGATCAGGCGCTGAATTTCCGCCGCTGCGGGCAAACTTCCTGAACCACCTCTTGCACCTGGGACAAAAGCCGGCCCAGCCCGGTGCGTTTCCAGGCCGAGACCACCACCGGGTTGGGGACCTGGGCGGCCAGCCAGTTAAGATCCTCCTCGCGAACCTTATCCGCCTTGTTGAGGACGGTGATGGTCGGTTTGTCGACCGCCCCCAGCTCGCCGAGCACCTCGAGCACGCTGGAGATCTGCACCAGGACGTTGGGGTGCGAGGCATCGACGACGTGCAGGAGCACATCGGCCACGATCACCTCCTCCAGCGTCGCCCGGAAGGCGGCGACAAGCGAGGTGGGCAGCTTCTTGATGAATCCCACCGTGTCGGTAATGAGAACGGTGCTGTGGTCGGGCAGGATTGTGCGGCGGGTGGCCGGGTCGAGCGTGGCAAACAGCTTGTCCTCGACAAAAACCTCGGACTTGGTGAGCGCGTTGAGCAGGGTCGATTTGCCCGAATTGGTGTAGCCGGTGAGCGCCGCCGTCGGCAGGTTCTCGAAGGTGCGCCGGCGCCGCTGCGTATCCCGATAGCTCTTTATCCGCTCCGTTTCGCGCTCGAGGAAGTTGATCCGGTCGCTTATGCGCCGGCGGTCCATTTCCAGCTTCGTCTCACCGGGTCCTCTGGTGCCGATGCCGCCGCCCAGGCGGCTCAGGCTCGAGCCCCTGCCCACCAGGCGTGGATAGAGATACTTGAGCTGCGCAAGCTCGACCTGCAGCTTTCCTTCCTTGGTCTGGGCGCGCTGGGCAAAAACATCGAGGATGAGCTCGGTGCGATCAATCACCTTGACGCCCAGAAGCTCCCTGAGATTGTGCTGTTGATTGGCCGTGAGCTCCTGATCGAATATGACCATGTTCGCGCCCAGCTCCTGCACCATGAGCGCCAGCTCCTGCACCTTGCCGGAGCCTATCAGATAGCGCGGGTCCGGCTGCGGCCGGGCCTGGGTGAGCCGGCCGGAGACCGTTCCGCCGGCCGTGCGGGTGAGCATGGACAGCTCGTCGAGGTCGTCCTCCATCTGCCAGGCGTCGCTATCAGGACCGATCATCCCCACCAGGACGGCCCGCTCCTCGCCGTCGCGCACCTGCAGTCTGGGCGCCAGCCTGCGAAACTCGTCCTCGAGCGCCGCGATAAGCTCGCTGAAGTTCTCCTCCTGCGCCTTCCTGACCGTGCAGGGCGGCAGCCTCTTCCAGAGATTCCCCTGGCTGTCGCGCCCGGGCAGAAGGTGGCAGATGTGCACGACATCGGCCAGCCTCACCTGCTCGCCCCGGGCCTTGCTGTAGGTGCCGCCGGGGTTGACCTCGATCTGCGCCAGAAGGTCCAGCCTGTTGCGGGCCAGGCACTGCATGTCCTGCTTGGAGGGACCGGCGCCGGAGCCGTCGGCCGCGCCGCCATGCTTGCCGGGCAGGTGGGTATGGATGATGCGCTGACCGCACAGGCGTCCCGGTCCGACCCGCACCCCCCTCAGCTCCGGGGTTTGCACCTCGCCAGGCGGTCCGACCGTGACATTAACGACTTGCCCGCTGCGATCCACCACCACCGAGATGGGATAGCCGGTGGTGTGCGAGAAGTCGGCCAGGTACTCGGCCAGCTCTAGTGTAAGAATTTTGTCCGCGGGGAGCCGCTGCTGAAGCAGGCGCTCTAGTTTCTTTATCTCTGACTTTTTAAGCCCTTTAGACTTTGCAAGATCAACCTTGCCGTGCAAGTTTAAGCTACCTCCTGGAAATCAGGCCCCGCGGTGTCAGAACTGTCTCACACCGGCATCATACCCTCTTTTTACCGGAAACCCACCGCAAATTTAATCTGGCAGCCGTCCGGTCAAGGAGCGAAGGAATCTGGCGATCAACCCGGCATCCTGGTCGGAAAGCTTCTTGCCGAGCTGAAACTCGCCCATGATCTTCACCGCCTCCGGCAGCTCGCTGACCGAGCCGTCGTGGAAGTAAGGGAAGGTAAGCTCGACGTTCCGCAGCGTCGGCACCTTGAACTTGTGCATGTCGGAGCCGGCGTGCGTGACGTTGAAGCGCCCGTTGTCCGCCTCGGTCGGATGCCCGCGCCAGGCGAAGTAATCCTTCCTCCTGCCCATCTTCTCGAAGCTGAGCCCGCCAAAGTTGACCCCGGTGTGGCAGCTCACGCAGTTGTTCTGCAGGAACAGCTTGTATCCCTTCTCCTCGTCGGCGGTCAAGGCCGAGCGATCCCCTGCCAGGTAGCGATCGAAGCGGGAATCAGGCGTAATCAGGGTCTTTTCATAAGCAGCGATGGCGTCCGTGATGCTGGCGGCGGTCAAGCCACCGGCATAGGACTCGCTGAACGCCTTTTTGAACGCCTGGTCTTTCTCCAGCTTGGCCACCACCTGCGGCCAGCTGGAGCCCATCTCCTTCGGGTTGTTCACCGGGCCGTTGGCCTGCTCCTGCAGATTGGCGGCCCGCCCGTCCCAGAACTGGCAGAAATTGAAGGCGGCATTGAGCACGGTGGGCGCGTTGATCGGACCTTTCTGCCCGTGTATGCCTGTGGAGACCGGCGCCTGATCCGTTCCCCCTTTGTCCAGCGCATGGCAGGAGGCGCAGCTCACCGTGTCATCGGCCGACAGCCTCTTGTCGTTGAAAAGCGATTTGCCGAGGGCGACTTTTCTCTTGTCGGGGCTGAAGGGGTTTGTCTCCGGTACCGGCTTGATACCGTATGTAGTGCTCTGCGACGCAATCCACGACAGCAAGGTCTGGCGGTCCTTCTGGGAAAAGCCGGCGTTCCAGTGCATGAGCTTGTAGCGCAACGGGGGCATGGTGCCGTCTTCGATTACCTCTTTCAGCCGCCCGAGCTGCACCGCGTCGAGCGGCTCTTCGCCGGTGAGCTGCTGCCTGGTCACGATGAGCTCCTGGCGGGCTTCCTTTATGTCTTTGCCGATAATGTCCCTGGCAATCGGAAGCTCGAAGTATATCGGATACCGCGTCAGGTTGGGCGTGTGGCAGTCGGCGCAGGACCCCTGGAGGAGCAGGCTGACCTCCCGGTAGCGCGGGTCCGCGCTCTTGACCTCGAGCTTTTCTCGCGGGGTGACGAGATTGGAGACAGGCAGGGCCAAACCGAGCACCGCCAGTGCCACCACCGCCAGCCCTGCTTTGCCCTTTGTTGTCAGTGCCATTTCCCGATCCCGTTCTTGTCAACGCCATATCCCAGGGAGCAACTATTATAAAGGCATGCGGACAGGATACTCCTTCCCGCAAGACACGCTGTCCAGCAGGCTGAGCCGATGATTCACGATCCGGCGGGCAGCCGGTGGCGCAGGAGGGGGCGCGGGACGAACTCGCCGCAAGCCCCGGGCGCCGGCAGCACCTTCCCCGGGTTGCACAGGCCCCGGGGGTCGAAAGACTCCTTCACCCACTGCATGGCCTTGAGATCGGCGTCGCTGAACAGGATGGGCATCGTGTGGAGCTTCTCGATGCCGATTCCGTGCTCGCCGGACAGCGTCCCGCCCAGGGTCACGCAAAGCTCCAGGATCTCCTGCCCGGCTTTCATCACCCGCGCCATCTCCTGTTCGTCCTGATGGTAGAGCAGAGCCGGATGCAGGTTGCCGTCGCCGGCGTGATAGACGTTGGCGATGGTCACGCCGTGCCGGCCGCCGATGGCTTCGATCTCCCGGATCGCCTCGGCCAGCCTGGACCGCGGTATGACCCCATCGAGGACGTAGGCGTGCGGCGCCAGCCTGCCCAGCGAGCCGAAGGCGGATTTTCTGGCCTTCCAGATCGAGGCCCGCTCGGCGGCGTCGGCGGCCCAGCGCACGCCAAAGGCACCCTCGACGCTGACGCAGCGGACCACGACCTCGCGCAATGTCTCGATGCCGGCCCGCGAACCGTCCAGCTCGATAATGAGCAGCGACCCCGCGCCGCGATCGAGCCCCATGTGATGCGCATCGTCGACGGCCCGCAGCGTGAGTCGATCGATAAGCTCCATGGCGGCCGGAATCACGCCGGCGGCCACCACGGCGGACACCGCACGGCCGCCCGCTTCCACGGATTGAAAGTAGCAGGTCATGGTCTCCACCGCCTCGGGCCTGGGAATCAGCTTCAGCCAGGCCTCCGTCGCGATGCCCAGCGTCCCTTCGGAA
The DNA here is from genome assembly GCA_021325555.1 of Pseudomonadota bacterium. GTDB lineage: Bacteria > Cyanobacteriota > Vampirovibrionia > Obscuribacterales > Obscuribacteraceae > JAJPGY01. The sequence goes on from JAJPGY010000040.1 coordinate 150,005, forward strand.
CCGACGAAGAGACCGAGCAGATCCAGACCGAGACAATCTCTCGCCCTGCCACCGAACGTGGTGACACTGCCGTCGGCAAGGACCACCGTGATTCCATTTACGTGATTGACCGTTGTCCCGTACTTGAGCGTGTGCGGGCCGCCGGAGTTCTCGGCGATGTTGCCGCCGACCGTGGAGGCCGCCTGGCTGGAAGGGTCGGGCGCGAAGTACAGGCCGAAGCGCTCGGCGGCCAGCGACACGGCGGCGTTCGTGACGCCGGCCTCGACCCTGGCCACCATGTTGTCGGGATCAATCTCCAGCACCTTTGTCATGCGGGTGAGGGCAAGGCTTATGCCGCCGACCACGGTGGTGGCCCCGCCGGACAACCCGGTGCCGGCGCCGCGCGGCGTCACCGGCACAAAGTACCGGTTGGCCAGGCGCACCACCGCCTGGACCTCCTCAGTCGACGCGGGCAGGACGACCAGATCCGGACGGGCTATGTCCAGCGTCTCCCCGTCACACTCGTAGACGGAGAGGTCCACCTGCGAGGAAAGGACATGACCCTCGCCGACAACCCGCTTGAGCTCGGAGATTAGCTGGCGAAACTTTTCGGATGGCGGACCGATGGCCTCGGCCCGTTCGCTTTCTGGCATCGATGAGCCCGGCTGGGTCCGGCCGCTGGCTGATTAACGACCGGAGACTACTTCCCTGTCACCGACAGTATAACGGAATCCTCTGCCGCCCATGTCGAAGGAGCCGAACTTGTCCACGGTCATCCGCTGCGATCCCTGCGGGAACTGCAGCACCGCTGAATTGCCGTCCATCGACTTGACGCACTGGAGGATCAGGGCGTTGAACATGATGTTGGGGCTGCGTTGAACGAGCCTGACATTTGTGATTCTACCCTCGCGCGTCACCACGTAGGCTACCCGGGCGACCAGCATCGGATTGGTGCCGAAAGCCTTGGTGGCAAAGAAGTTGAAGCGCTCGAAGATGGCCTGCGCCACCCTGTGGTGCCAGGCGTCCCACGCCAGCTGCATCTCGGGCGTGGCGTCGGGATCGGTCCGGGCCGTGTCGCCCATGCCCTGCGGCATTCCGGCTTCGAGGTTGCCGTCGTCGTTCTGGGGCGCAAACTGTCCGGGCACGGCGTTCTGAGGCAGAAGGGCGGTCGTCGCGTCGGGGATGCCTTCCATGCCCTGACCGTTGAAGCGGTGGGATTGGTCCGCATTAAGATTGAAGGGCTGCTTGGGCATTATGCTGGCGCCCTGAAATGCGGTTTGCGGAGCGTCAAGCGCCTGGTGCATGGCCGAGTCGTCCCTGGCAGAGGGATCCGGCTGTCCGGAGAAGGGATCGCCGGCCCTTTCTATGTCCCGACGGCTCAAGCTGGGACCGATTGTCCCGGCCGTGTCGCCGGCGGCAGGCGCCAGGTAACCTTCCTTGTCCACCTGTCCCCTGAGGAGCTGCCCGGCGAAAGCCTCACGCGGGACCGCCGCAGCAAGCGCCAGCCCGAGCGACGCGCAGATTGCTATTGATACGGAAAACTTGGAATGCATGATGTTTCAAACCGTTTCGTCGTCTGGGTATCAGCCCAAGCTAACTGTATCGGAACGGCAGCAAAAGTAAATGACGGTTTTTCCCAAACGCTTCGTAAATTGCGCATAAGCGGGTACGATCCTGGTCGATGAAAGCGATCATCGACAGCCATGCCCACCTGACCTGGGACTCGTTCGCCGAGGACCAGGCGGAGGTGATCGACCGCGCCTGCGAGCACGGCGTGGTCCAGATCGTGCAGGCAGGGGTGAACCTATCCACGATTCCGGAGATGATAAAGATAGCCGATCGCTACCGGCAGATATTCTTCGGCGCCGGTCTCCATCCGCACGAGGCCGGCTCCTGGGGCGATGAGATGGAGACGGCCGTTATCCGGTCGGCAAGCCATCCGAAGATGGTGGGCATCGGCGAATGCGGGCTCGATTACTATTACGACCACAGCCCGCGCGACCTGCAGAAGGCGGCCTTCAGGGCGCAGGTGCGGCTGGCCAGGGAGCTGGGCAAGCCCATCATCATCCACACGCGCGAGGCCTGGCAAGACACCTTCCAGATCCTCGAGGAAGAGGGAAATGGAGAGGTCAGGGGAGTATTCCACTGCTTCACGGGCGGGCCCGACGTTCTGCCGCGGATCCGCGCGCTCGACTTCTACGTCTCCTTCTCCGGCATCGTCACCTTCAAGAACGCCAGGCCGGTCCAGGAAGCCGCCACCCTGGTTTCCCCGGACCGCATTCTCGTCGAGACGGACTGCCCGTATCTCGCGCCCGCCCCGCACCGCGGCAAGCGCAACGAGCCTGCTTACGTCTGGGAGGTGGCGCAGCGGCTGGCCGACCTGCGCAAGGTCGATCTGACCGACATCGCCCGCATCACCGTCGAAAACGCGCGGCGGCTTTTCGGCTTGCCGCACCACCCGGTCTAACGCAGCCGCGAGTAAAAATCACCGGGATGACGGGTGACGACGCCGGCAAGCTCCAGCATGGTGAGCGTTGCCGAAAGCTCGCCGGCGGGCATTCCGGTCTGCTCGCACAGGTGATCGAAGTGGGTGGGCTCGCCCGAGAGCAGGTCGAAGACCTCCTTCTCACGCCCGTAGAGCTCCACCATCGTCGGCACCTGGCGTTCGACGCCTGCCGATACCCAGTTGAGCTCCTGCAAGATCTCCTTGTAGTCGGTGCACAGGCGGGCCGTGCTCCTGGCGATGAGAGCGTTCGTGCCCCTGGACATCGGGTTGTCGATGCGCCCCGGGATAGCGAACACCTCCCGGTTCTGCTCGAAGGCCAGCCTGGCCGTGATAAGGGCTCCCGAGGTCTCGCCCGCCTCCACAACAAGGACACCCTGCGACAAGCCGCTTATGATCCGGTTCCGGGCCGGGAAGCGCCAGGCTTCCGGTTTGGTGCCCGGGAAATATTCGGAGACGACGGCGCCGCGGCCCTCCTCGACGAGCATCTGGTAGAGCGGCCTGTTGGAGGTCGGATAGCACTGGTCGGGGCCGCAGCCCAAAACGGCCACCGTCTTGCCCTCGCCCTCGAGGGCGGCGCGATGGGCGTACGAGTCGATGCCGACGGCCATGCCACTGACGATGGTGACACCTGACTCGGCCAGGGCGGAGGCGAACTCCCTGGCCAGCTTCTGCCCATAGGCCGAGGGGCGGCGGGTACCCACCACGCCCACCGTCCACTTCAGATCCTCGGGTCTCAGCACCCCCTTTATATAAAGGACGGACGGCGGGTCGTGAATCTCCCGCAACCGCTCCGGGTAATAAGGATGGCAGATCGGGTAGGCGGCCACGCCCGCGCGCCGGACCGCCTCGAGCAGGGCCCCGGGATCTATTGATTCACGGCGGGCGATGAAGCTGTCTATCGCCTCCTCGGTGAGCCCGGGCAGGTACTTGAGGACCGTCCGGGTGGCGCCCCAGGCGTTGGCGCTGCCCTGCAGCTGCTCGCATATCTGCTGCACCCTGCGCGGGCTGATGCCGGTCCCTTTCACCTGGTCCAGGGCCAGCCAGCAGGCAAGCTCCTTATCCGAAATAAAGTTCGTCGCCGCTCCAGGCATGATCGCGCTTCGCTCCCGTCGGTCTGCCGGGGGTCCGGGCAGTACGAAAGGTACACACTTAAGTATACGAACGGGGCAGGCGAAAAGTTCAATCGTCCGAAATGCCGGCCGGGCGGGCTCTCGAGCGCCCTACGTGGAATCCCGCCGCAGCTACGTAGTTTCACCGGTTACACAGGCGGTGAAACTTTCTATATTTGGTTACGGTCGAGCCAAAACGGTCGCCGCCACAGGCGCCGTCTTCTCCCAAAACGGTCGATGACGATGACAAAGCCACTCAATCTCCCCGCTCCCTCACCCCGGCGACCGGCGCTTCTCGGTCTGGCGGCGGCCTTTCTGCTTTCGCCGTGGGCGACTGCGCCCGGGCAGGCGGCGCAAGACTTCCTCACCCCGCAGAAACAGCCGTTTCACCTGCGCGCGGCGGTAGACGATCGCGCCGCCGGGCCTCAGAACGAAGAGCGCCCGCAGCTTTCGCGCGAGGATGTCGCCCTCATTCCCCCTCAGTCCCAGCCGCCGCTCTCGCGCTTCGATCTGGGCGCCGGCGAGGGCGTGAACCTGGCTCCACCCCAAAGGGCCCAGCAGGAGGAGCCGCAAAGCTCGCTCAACGAATACGGCGTCGACTGGTCGCGCTGGGTGGGCGAGCTCAACGACCGCTGGTATCTCAATCTGAAGAATCTGGAGGATCAATCCGGCTACCAGTTCCACACGGTGCGCCCGGCGCTTATCAAGTTCACCTGTTATCCCAACGGGCAGATCGGCGATATCTCGCTCAAGCAGAGCTCGGGCGTGGATCTTTACGACCGCATGCAGGTCGAGGCCCTGTTGCAGGTCACCCCCCTGCCGCCTTTTCCCCGGGGCACGCAGCGCACCAGCTTCACCTTGATGCAGGGCTGGGAGTCGCATCCGCGCAAGCGCGGCGAGCAGGATTACAGACCGGGCGGATTCGCTCGTGGAATTCCAATGGAGATAGTCAGACAATGGTTCAGCACGCGTTAAGCATCTCATCCGCCAGGGCGGCGCTGAGCACCGCTTGCTCGTTTACCCTCGCCGCCCTGCTCGCGGGGCTCTCCCCATCGGCGTGTTTGGCAGCCGCCGAGCAGGGGCAGGACGTGTCCGCGCTTGCGCGGCTGGAGAATCGCCTGTTCTTCACCAGCTACTCGCACGATTCGCTGGCCGCCAGGCTCGATCGGCTGGAGAAGCGCGTCTTCGGCGAAATTGTCGGCGGCTCCAATGAGGAGCGGCTGGCCAGGCTGGTGGCGAGCCAGAATGCCCCGCTCAACCCGGAGGCCATCCAGAATCAGGCCGAGCAGGCGGCGCCCGTCTCCCAGCCGGTAGACCCGGAGCAGGCCCTTCCTGCGGCGACATTCACCCTGAGCGGGCAGGAGTGCGTGGCCCGCCCGCCGGTGGGGGTCGAAAGGCGCGAAGCGGGCGTGCAGCCGGCCGGCAACGAGCCAGATGAGCAGGATTGCGCAATCGAGCGCGCGCGGGTGGCGGTCGAAGCCGCCAAAGACGAGGAGATAAAGGGGCTTCTGGCCGACGCGGTGGCCCTCTGGCGCGCCCAGCGGGCCCAGGAGGCGATCGAGAAGTTCGAGCAGGTAATCCGCCTCGATCCGCAAAACGCCCAGGCGCACTTCAGCATGGGGATCATCGAGGAATCGCACGGCAACTATGCGGAGGCCCTGTCCAGCTACAAGCAGGCGTCGCAGGCCAATCCGGCCAACAAGGATTACCGGGAGGCCGTGCAGGCCGTCGAGCGCAAGCTCAACTCCAAGCAGGCTGCCGTCGGTAAGCGCTCCGAGCTCACGGGGCTGGCCGAGCAGGCCACCGCCGCCTACAAGCGGGGCGAGTACCTGTCGGCGCTCGATCTCTACAAGCGGCTCGATCAAAAGGTTCCCAACCAGGCCCTGGTCAAATACAACATAGGCACCATCTACCTGGTCATGAGGCAGCCCGAGGAGGCGCTGGGCTATTACAGGCAGGCCCGCAAGCTGAATCCCAGGGAGGAGCGCTACGCCCGGGCTTACGAGGAGCTGCAGGCCACCCTGCACAAGGATGAGGAGCTGCGGCGCCAGAACGAGAACGCGATAAAGCAGCAGTCCAGGTTCAATACCTTCAAGCCCGAGCCGGCGCCAGGCAACCAGGGCGCCATGGCCAGCTTCGGCATCCTGGGCAAGTCATCGTCCGAGGGGGTGACGATAACCACCATCGGCATAGCCAGCAAGGCAGCGCAGGCCGGGCTGCAGCGCGGCGACATCATAAAGGCCGTGGACGGCACGATCGTCAAGAGCACCGGCGAACTCAACGAGATCCTCTCGCGCCGGTCGCCGGAACAGCCGGTGCAGCTCATGGTGCAGCGCGCCAGGAGGCTGGCCCAGGTGGCGCTCTAAGCCAGGCAGCCCGCCGGCGGCGGGCGCATTGTCCACAACAGCTTCTCGGGAATCGCTGCGCGGGTCTGGCTCGATCGGGCGGGCATGCTGCGCCTGGTCGATATGATGCACGGGCGCGGGCTGCGCAATTTTCAGGTGCGGCGCGGTTCCAGTCAGCGCTGCACCGCCGGTGATGGCACCGGCTCGGCGGGGCGCTCGGACACTTGCACAATGTTGTAGACGGTGTCGCGCTCGACCGGGATGTAGCCCGCCTCGGCGATCAGATCCTCCATGCGGTCCTTGGCCATCTGCAATGGCGTCCTGGCCCCGGCGGCGTGGGTGATCTTCTCCTCGAGGATGGTGCCGTCCATGTCGTCGGCCCCGAAGGAGAGAGCCCTCTGGGCGAGCGCCACGCCGAGCTGGATCCAGTAAGCCTTGATGTGCGGGAAGTTGTCGAGCAACAAGCGCGAGACGGCCACGTCCTTCAGAAGATCCTCGGCAGCGGGCTCGCGGACCTCGTCCTTGATGTCGCTGCCCTCGTAGTAGCACTTGAGGGGAATGAAGCACTGGAAGCCGCCTGACCTGTCCTGCTGCTCCCTGAGCAGGAGCAGGTGATCTACCTTGTTCTCCACCGACTCGCCTATGCCGGTGAGCATGGTGGCGTTCGTCTTCAACCCGAGCCGATGAGCGACACCGTGAATGGACAGCCAGACGGCGGCCGGCGTCTTTTTTACCTTCATGCGCGACCTGACCGCCTCGTCGAAGATCTCCGCGCCGCCGCCGGGCATGGAGCCGAGACCGGCATCGATGAGCCGCACAAGCACCTCCTCATGACCGATTCCGGCTAATCTGGCCAGGTAGTCAATCTCGACGGCGGTGAGCGCTTTCATGTGGATGTGCGGGAGCTCGCTGCGTATGCGGCGCAGAACCTCCTCGTAATAGTTGATGTCGCACGACGGGTGCAGGCCGCCGACCATGTGAATCTCTCTGATGCCCAGGGCGGCGCCCCTGCGAGCCTCCTCCATCACCCGGTCCACCGACCAGCGATAGGCCTTCGACCGCTCATCCGGGTTGGCGTACGAGCAGAAGCGGCAGGTTTCCGCACAGTAGTTGGTCGGGTTCAGGTGCATGTTGTGTATGTAGTAAACGTACCGCTCCCGGCCCGGCCCGGCTTTTTGCCTTCTGGCGTATTCGGCCAGGCCGCCCACCGCCTCCAGATCGTCGCAGCCATAGAGCGCCACCGCGTCCTCGCGGGACAATCGCTTGCCGGCCAGCACCTTGTCGGCTATGCCCGCCAGCGGGTGCGAGGGCGGCAGTCTTTTTTCGACCGAAAGCGACACGAGATTACTCCTTGAACATCCGCCTGTCCGGGCGACCAACCCGCCGATCGTAACATGGCGGCGGCAGCCGATCTCCCAGGCGAAAGCACGCCGGCGACCGCACCGCCGCAGAGGCGGCACGATTCGGACAGGGGCGATAGATCCCACCCGACCCGGCATGCCCCGCGGACGCTGCCTTTGTGGGGCGCTCTATGGGCTCCGGAATAGAAAAATATAAGCAAACCAGAGATATCTCTACTGACAACCCGGGAATAATGGTTAGTGAGCAAAGCTTTGAGGGGAACTCTGCGCCTTATGGTCCTTTCATTTGGGAAACAAAGACCTTTGCCATCCACCGAAGCGGTCAACGCACCGCGCGAGCCGCGCTTACAGACATTCCGTCCGCTCAGCCGCAGCCCGTACCGCCTCTACCATCCGGCGTCCGGTCGCGGCTGGTGGCTGCGGCCCGGCGAGAACACGATCGGGCGCGGTCTGGACAACGACATCGTGATGACCGACCTGTCCATCTCGCGGAACCACGCCAAGATTATCGTCGAAGGCTCGGTGCTCACCATAAAGGATACGAAGAGCACCAACGGCGTCTTTGTCGCCGGCGAAAGGGTCAAGCACTCGAGCCTGCACCTGGACGCCCTCTTCCGCCTGGGAAATGTCGAGCTGTCCGTGACCAGACCGAGCATGGACGCCCGCGACGACGACATCTGGTCGCGGGCCTGGGATTAGGCGGCGGCGCCACGTATGGATATCAGATGAGGCTGGTGCGCTTGCGCGTCTCCTTCGGGCTGACGCGCAGCCGGTTGACGCCGAGCGACACCAGGTGGCGCTCCAGGAGCTCGAAGAAGCGGGCCCGCTCTTCGCCGCGAATGACGGCCAGATGGTGCGCCTCGGCCAGGCTGACCGGATAGCCTTTGCCCTTGGCCACCTGCGCGGCCGTGACGGCCAGGGCCAGATCGCGCGCCGGCGGGTCGTCGGCCAGCCAGCGGGGAAACTCCAGGCGCGCCACCTCGAAGCCGACGTTGAGGTAGCAGAAGCAGGCGCGCAGATGGGAGGGCAGCGAGCGCGCCGCGCTGGCCCCCGCGGCGAAGGCGGCTGTGCGGGAGCCCGGAGGCAGCAGCGCCGAGAGAAGCTGGCGGTCGGAGAGCGGCCATATGGTCGAGCAGGGGAAATCCTCCTCATTGAGGCTCCCGCACAGCTCCCGGCAATGGCTCGTCTGGTAGGGGCAGACGCAGACGCGCAGGTCGTTTACCAGGTCGGCGCTTCTGCTGTGGCTGAGATAGCCGATAAGCGGGAGGCGGGCCTCGCGCAGGCTCTCGAAGACCGCCACCACCCGCTGCCTGTGCGTCTCCTGATAAGCGTCGCTCATCTTCTCCACCGACCAGGAGATAAGCGATCCGTCCAGGAACGCCACCACCGGCAGCCCCCTGTCCCGGCGAGCCAGCGCCAGCGACGCCAGCGTCTCCAGCTCGAGCAGATTTCTCTCCAGGGAGACGTACAGCTCGTCTATATGCACGCGGCGCCGGTCGACAAGCGGGTAAAGATCTTCGGGCCGGTGATAGAGCCTGGGCGTGGATTCCAGCAGCGGCGGGAACCCGCCGCCGTAGGAGATGACGGCGGTGCCTACGTTGAGCAGGTAGCAGTTGTGGATTTCGTGATGGCTCGGCATGATCTGCGAGCCGTCGGCAGCCACCACGGTCACCGGCTCGCCGGCGGGCGCGACGGCAAAACTCGACCCGAAGGGCTCGATCGGCAACGCCACCGGCCAGAGCACCCAGGGGAGATTCTGCTCGAGGGTCGAGCGCGTGCCGTCAGGGTCAGCGGCGGCCCTTTCGTAGGCGGCCAGCGCGGCAGCGAAGGTCGCTTCCTGCGCCCGCAGATCGGTCAGGCTTTCCCTGCCCACCTGATCGACCTGCGCCACCAGCTTTTGAAAGTCCAGCAAAACGCCGTCTCCTACTTCTCCGAAACCGAAAGAGGGCATGCCGTGGCGTCGACGGGACCGAGCTTCTCGGATGCGGAGATCTCCTTGAGCGCCGAGCGGATCTTGTAGACGGTGTTCAGTTCGGCCGGCAGCGGCCCTTTCGCCAGGGTCGAGAAAAGGCGGGCCAGGGGTTCGACCTGACGGTCAGCCTGCCGCAGCAGGTCGCCCAGCACGGTGCCCAGGCTGCGTATCACCGGGTCGTAGGCGGCGATCGGCCTGCCCTGGGCCACCGCCTGCAGATCCTCGCCCGTCATCTCGACGGCGTAGCACCAGGACGGAAAGAGAAAGGGGAGCTCGAAGTCGGTGAGCACCAGGCGCGAGCCGGGCTCGACCGTCACCATCTCCGGCGACAGCGGCGGCGGCACCACCGGCGGCATCAATCCCTGCAGGTAGATCAAGCTGTTGCACAGCTGCATACCCCAGTCGACCACCCGGGAAACTTTCAGCAGCGGATTTTCGCTCAGGTAGCCGGAGAGGCATTCGGCGCCGGTCACGTTTCTTACCAGGTAGAGGGTTCTCGCCTCCCGGAGATGGTAGTCCGACACCGCCGCCAGACCGGGGTGGTCGATGGACTGCAGGACCCGGGCGCGGCGCAGGATCAGGTCCACCATCTCCGCACCAAATGTAATACCACTAGCGGCCGGTTCGATCGCCTTGATTTTGACCGCTCTCTCCCCGGCCCACAGATCGACGGCCGTGAAGGTCACCACGTACAATCGCTCGCCGGCGGCAGCTTCGCCGGCGACCTCCATCCGGCCGTAACGCCCGGCCCAGGTCGAGAAGGTGCCGCCTGACGCCACCCCCGCCCCGGCCCTCAGCTGAGATGCCGGGCCCGGCTGGTCTACCCGAGCCAGGCTCCCTTGCTCGTCGACCTTGTAGCCGATGCTGGCCAGCATGGCTTCGGGATCGCTGGGAAAGCTCGCGGAATCGGCAACGCGAAACGAGCAGCTGGCGTGCAGCGGCTTGTGCTTGTAGTGAATCTTCGCGGAGGCGATCGATTTGGCAAGCCGCTCCAGGGCTTTGCCAGCCTGCTCGCCTGCGGTCTCGGGCATGATAATGAGATAGGACCCCGGCTCGGGGATGCACAGCCGGTCCGCGCCCCTTATGCCGTTCAGGCAGAGATCGCGCCCGAGGGCGCTCAGTTGCTCGGCAGCCGGCTGCCCGAGAGAGCGCCGCACCTCGGCGTGCTCCAGGATATCCAGGGCGGCCAGGGCGAAATCACTGCCGAACCTGGCCTTGCGCTGGCTGTACTTGGACAGCTGCTGGCGGAACTGGGAGACGGTGAGAGCGGCCGGCTTTTTCCGCGAGGCGGCAGGAGCTTTCCCGCCCCGTTTGCCTGCGGAATGACGCCTTTCCAGCGGCCGCTCGCCTTCCATTGATGTGGTGCTCCGCCCGTTGACCGGTTGCCTGCCGCTCGCCGCCCCCGCAGTTCGTATGATATCATCGGGGATCGATGAGACAGACAAAGCCGTTACCGCAAACGCTGCAACTGGCTCCCACACTGGCCAGGCGAGTGCATCAGCTGCGAGAGTTCCGCAACATGACCGTGCGCGATCTGGCGAGGTGGTCTCGCTTCACGGCGGCGCGAATTGAGGACATCGAAGCGGGGCTCGAGACGTGGCTGTCGGCAACGGATCGGCAGCTTCTGGCCAAGGCGCTTGCCGTGGAGCCGGCGCTCCTGCACGAGGTGGAGGCCCGCTCCGGGCTCGAGACCACCAGGGAGCAGCAGGCTCAGGCTCAATATCTGTCCCGGGCCGTCCTCGAGGGCGCCCGCGATCTCCCGTGCCCGCGCTGCGGTTACACGCTCAAGTGCAGCGTGCAGGAAGGGTTCGACATCGAAGGCCAACCAATCCGCTTCGCCAAGGCTTTCTGCCTGAAGTGCCCTTACGTGCTGCGCTGACCGCGGCCTGGGGACCGCTCAGGCGGAGAGCGAACGGCCTGTGAAGCACTGCTGGATAGTCTCTTCCAGGCGGGTTTTCAGCTTGTCCAGCCGCTGGGAGATCTCCAGGCGCCGCTTCTGCAGGGTCATGAGCTGCTTGCGGCGATGATCGACCATCGCCTCGTCGAAAAGCTCGTGGATGGCCATCTCCTCGCTGTGAGCCCACCAGAGATCCTCGATGACACTACCGATGAGATCATGCTCGGCTTCGTTCAACACCTGCTCGAACAGCCTGTACTCGTTGCTCCACAGGTATTCGACAGTCGCCCGCACCTCCAGGCGCAGGTGCTGCGCGCTGGTGGATACGATGGTCGCCGTTATCTCGCGGTCCAGCGGCCCCGTGCGCTCCTCCATCTTGCGCAAGCTCTCCTGCAGGAGATGCCGCTGGAAAGCCACCTGCGTGCACAGGAGATCCGGCATGTAACCGAGGAAGACCATGTAGACAATCTGCTTGCGATCGGGCAGCTTGCGCAGCTGCGTGCCGCTCCTGACGGAAAGATTCTCCAGAGCGCGCACGGCGTCCAGGTTGTGGTCGATCAGATCGCTCAGCCCGCGCACCAGCGCCGCTCGCAGCGAGGGAGCAGCCTGCCTTGCCGAGTACTGGCGAGCCATGAGGAACATGATCTGGCGGCGCAGGAAGCCCAGGTTGGAGCCCAGCTCCTCGAGAATCCTCGCGGCGGCGCCGCCGGTGACGTCGGCGATCGCAAGCAGGATATGCTCGGGCAGCACCTCCTTGTGCCCGAAATAACGGCTCTGATCGCGGGCCCTGCCTATGGTCTCGATAGCCGCGTCGCTGAAAACCAGCTCGTGCTCCGGCTCGACGATACCCGGCGTCTCGGGCTGCGGCGCGCTCGTCTCCATACCGGGCGTCAGCCGCTCCATCTCCGCCAGCACCTTCTGCGGGCTAACCCCCATCGAGCAGAGGACCTGCGCCGCAATGCCGTCCTCATCCCGGCTGAGCGCGAGCAGGATGTCGTCCGTGCCGAGTACCTGGCCTTTCAGGCGCCGGCATTCGGCTTTGGCCGCTTCGATGACCTTCAGTGCCGCCTCGCTGAATCCCTTTAGCATGCGCCACCCCAAATGAGAATACGTTCACCGTCGAGCCGCTTGCGCCCGGCTGAATCGCATACTACTTCGTTATCTCGCTTACCGCAACATCCGATAGAATTTGAGCATGAAAATCCTGCTTTCCAATGACGACGGAATACACGCGCGCGGGTTGCGCGTCCTGGCCAGGCACCTGGCGCAGGACCCGGACAACGCCGTCTACGTGGTGGCGCCCGACCGCGAGCGCAGCGCCACCGGACACGCGCTCACCCTCCACAAGCCGCTGCGGGTGGAGGAGTTCCACATCGACGCCGATGTGAAGGGAGCCTGGTTCACCACCGGCACACCGAGCGACTGCGTCAAGTTCGCGGTCGGCGCCCTTCTGGACAAACCTCCTTCGGTGATCATCTCCGGCATCAACTCCGGTCCCAACCTGGGCAGCGAGATCCTCTATTCGGGAACGGTCTCGGCGGCAATGGAAGGGGCGATTCTCGGGCTGCCCAGCATCGCCGTCAGCCTGGTCGGCCGCTCCGGCAAGCACTTCGAGGTGGCGGCCGATTTCATCGCCGACCTGGTCAAGATCCTGCCGACAAGCGGCCTGCCCAGTCGAACCCTGCTCAACGTCAACGTCCCCAACCTGCCGGCCGACCAGATAAAAGGGGTGGCGGTGACCGAGCTGGGCGTAAGGCTCTACAACGACTACTACGAAAAGCGCATGGACCCGCGCGGGAAGGTGTACTACTGGCTGTGCGGGCAGGCGATCGAGGAGGGCGAGGCCGAGACGACGGACGTGCGGGCCGTGTCGCACGGCTACATCTCGGTGACGCCGGTGACCTTCAACATGACCGATCAGCCGGGGCTGGTCAGGCTGCGCGAGTGGGGGGAGCTTGCCGCCGTGTCCGGGCAGTGGGCGCACGGGGCCGGCAAGCGCGCTAGCCTGCCGGCAAGCGACGGATCGCTGCCCGGACAGGCCGCTGCCGGCGAGGAGGTTGATTACCGGCAGGCAGGTCAGGAAACGCTATGACGGTCGTCCGCCGCCCGACCAGGCTGGACGCCGATCAGGTCGTGAGGACCTTCTTTGCCGACCCGGACTGGATGTTCAAGACCGGGATCGGGGGCACCGCCAATGCCGTCTGCCTGGTGCTGGCCATCGCCAGCCCGCTGCTGGCGCCGGTTGTGATCGCCCTCATGTCGCTGGTGTCCGGTTACCTGCTCAAGGTGATCCGCTTCCGGGAGCTTGCCGGCGAAGGCCCGCTGCCGCCGTGGGAGGGCTGGCTGGAGCTGCTCATCTCCGGGCTGACCTGGCAGGCGATCCAGTTCGGCTGGTACCTGCTGGTGGTTTCGGTGGTCACGGTCAGCCTGGTTCTGGGCAGCAGCACCGGCATCATCAAGGGCTATCACCCCCAGTTCCCCTCCTGGGTGCTGGCCTGCACGCTTCTGACCGCCGCCTCCTGGACGTTTATAAGCTTCTTCGCCCGCTATCTCATGGTCAGCTTCGCGGTGGAGGAGCGGATAGGGGCCGGATTTGCGGTAAAGGAGGTGCTTTGCCGGGCGGCCCGCCGGCCGGGGGACTTCCTCTACGCCTGGCTGCTGTCGATAGGCTTTCAGCTGGCGGCGATCGTCCTGCCGGCCATGACCATCATCGGCGTCTGCCTGATTCCGTCAACCCTTTTCGTCGCCGACGTCCTGGGCGCCAGCCTGGCCGTCCAGGTCTGGGGGTCGGGCAGACGAGCTTGAGGGCCGGCTACTGCGGCGCGACGACCTTCAAGCGCCCGTCGCGCCCGAGAAAGAGGTGGCGGGCGCTTACCGGGATATAAGAGTTGCCCGCCGGCGTCACCACCGGCAGCGAGCTGTTCTGGCTCACCACACGGGCCAGCCAGCTGCCCAACCGGTCGAAATCGCCCGCGGCGATCTTGAGACCCTGGCGGGCCGCCTCGCAGGCACGGTCGGCGGCGGCCTGGACCGTCGGCGGCAGCTCCGCGGCCATGGACTGGAGGAACTCGCCGGAGGCCCGGACAGGAGACTCCGGCCCGCCGGCAGCACCGCCCCCGGCCGGCGCCTGGCGCTCAATCCTCAGCACGTGAGCCTGACCGTGACGGGCGGGGCGGCCCACGCCGAGCACCGACGCCAGCTCCCTGCCGCCGGCTGGGCCCCTGCCGCCGGCAGCGCCCGGCTGGTCGCCGGCCTGAACCGCCGGCGGCGCCACGGCAAGCAGGCAGAGCACCGCCGCCATCCCCAGCATCGCCGGTCCGATAAACTTGCCCACGCTGCCGCCTCCAGCCGATTTAATCTCAGTCTGGCAAATTATCCCATGAAGGGTCAGGGTTCCCAAGCGGGCAGGAATTATATCTTGATAACGGCGCCGGGCCGTCCGGAGCGATCCGGCGCCCGTGATAAAATCCTATTCATGGGTGCCTGGCCGGTGCGTCAGGCAGTCGCTTATATGGACGATTCTCAGGATACAAGCGAATATGGCGGTGCTGACGAACCTCCTCCGAGTCGGGCGTCCGCATTAGGCATATTCGTTCGCTCGCACTATTGCGACTCGGCCACGGCTCAAACGGCGCGGCCGCTTTTTTTGCAGCAGGACTGACGGCAGGAGCAAGGAGGCACGGCCCGGGTGAATGCCGGGCCTGAACGGTTATTTACGAGCTGATTCTGATTCCGATCCTTATCTTCATCAACGCCTTTTTCGTCGCCTCCGAGATGGCTCTGGCGCGCATCCGCCGCACGCGGGTCGACCAGCTGGTCGAGGAAGGCAACAAAACCGCCGAGGTCGTGCAGCGGTCGATAAGCGACCCCGACCGATTCATATCGGCCTGCCAGCTGGGCATCACGGTGGACACGCTTCTGCTGGGGGCGCTCGGCGAGCACATATTCGCCGAAGACCTGGTGAGGGCCCTGGTGATGACCGGGGTTTCGCCCTCATATCACGGCGCTTTGCTGCCCGCGGCCACAGCCGCCTGCTACGTGATCTCCTTCTCGTTGACCGCCTTCCTGCAAACAATTTTCGGCGAGCTCATCCCCAAGACCTGGACGTTCCAGCGCGCAGAATCGGTGATGATGTGGATCATCTGGCCGATGGAGTTCTGGTGCTGGATAACCGCGCCGTTCATCAAGCTGCTGAACGCGATCACCAGCTTGATCCTGCGCCTGGTGAACGTCAAGGAGCCGCCGAGCCATCACTTCGTGCACTCCGAGGAAGAGCTGAAGATGCTCGTCTCGGCCAGCCACGAGGAAGGGGTGATCCAGGAGGAGGAGGAGGAGATGCTGCACAGCGTCTTCGAGTTCGCCGACACCAAGGTGAGCGAGGTGATGACGCCGAGAACGGACATGGTCTGCATCGGCGCCAACGCCACGGTGAAAGAGTTCCTGGCGACGGCGCTCAAGCACGGGCTGTCCCGGCTGCCAGTCTATGAGGACAATATTGACACCATATTCGGTATGGTGCACATTCGCGACGGGCTGCGCGCGCTCAACGAGAGCAAGGAGAACATGAAGGTCCGCGAGCTGGTGCGCAAGGTGCTTATCGTGCCGGAGAACAAGCCGGTCGGCGCCCTGCTGACCGAGTTCAGGCAGACGCAGACGCACATGGCGATCGTCATCGACGAATACGGCGGCACCAGGGGGCTGGCCACCATGGAGGATCTGATCGAGGAGCTGGTCGGGGAGATCTCCGACGAGTACGACCTCGAGCAGGTGCTCATCCAGGCTCAGGAAGACGGCACCTACGTGATAGACGGCAAGCTCTCTCTGGAAGAGGCGAACGAGGAGCTGGAGCTCGACATCGAGGACGAGGAGTTCAATACGATTGGCGGTCACGTGTTCGGGCGGCTGGGGCGGGAGCCGAAAGCCGGCGATGAGGTTGCCGATGACGACTGGGTCCTGCGCGTGGAGGAGGCGGACAAGCACCGGATCATCAAGCTGCGCCTGATCCGCAAAACGCCGGCAGCGGCCGCGCCGGAGAAGGTCGGCGGCTCCGGGCGTAAGACCGGCGAGGCTGCCGCAGCTGAAAAAAAGTCGAAGTCCGTGGAAGCCTCGCCCCAGCTCGACCGCTGAGTCCGGATCTCCTGAAATGCCCCGATCCCACCACAGCCTCGCACCGGCAGCCACGCGGCAGGAGCTGCTCGCGCAGGCCAGGCGGTTTCACGCCAAAAAGCACCTCGGCCAGCACTTTCTCGTCGAGCCGGAGACGCTGGCGCGCATAGCGGGAGCCCTCCTGGCGGTCCCCGGGGATCGCGTGCTCGAGATCGGGCCCGGGCTGGGCTTTTTGACCGGTTATCTGGCCGCCACCGGCGCCCGCGTCACGGCCGTGGAGCTGGATTCCGCCTGCGTCGAGCGCCTGCGCAAAATGGCGCTGGACAACCTGGCGGTCGTGCAGGCAGACTTTCTCCAGTACGACGTAAGGCAACTTCTCGATCCTTCGCAGCCGGGAGCCGGGCTGAAGGTCGCGGGCAACGTCCCCTATCAGATCACCTCCCGGATCGTCGCCCGTCTCTTCGGGGAGATCGGCGCCCCCTCGCCGTGGCTGGCCGCGCTCGACCGCGTGGTGCTGACGGTGCAGTTGGAGGTGGCCCGGCGTTTTGTCGCCACGCCCGGATCGAGGGACTACAGCCAGATCACGCTTTTGACGAACTATTATTCACGACCGTCCCTGCTCGAGGTCGTGCCGGCGGAAAGCTTCTTTCCCGTACCGCAGGTGGATTCCGCGGTGGTCGCCTTTGTCCCGCATGAGGCGCCGCCCGTCACCTGCGGCAACCCCAGGCTCTTGAGGCAGATAATTCAAGCCGGCTTCAATCAGCGCCGTAAAATGCTGCGCAACAACCTGAGTTTTCTCGCCCTGGGACACGATGAGCTGCTGGCCGTCTTCAAGGGGCTCAATTTCGATCCGCAGGTGCGGGCGGAGCGGCTGTCGCTCGCCCAATTTGCTATGCTGACCGATGCCGTAACGGCCCGCACCGGCAGCTCAAGAGCCGCCTCGAAGGATGCATAAGATAACCGCCGGCTGCCCGGCCAAGCTCAATTTGACTTTCGACATCACAGGCGAACTGCCGGGCGGCTATCACGAGATAGACACTCTTTTCCAGGCCGTCGACCTGGAGGACGAGATGACCTTCGAGTTCGCCCCGGCAGAGCAAACGGAGCTCAAGGTCGTGGAAGCGAACGGAAGCGCCGGCGGGCTGTTTCCGCTCGACGAGTCGAACCTGATCTGCCGGGCTGCCAGGCAGCTTTTGCGCTCGCTGCCGGAGGCCCCGCCCGTGAGCATGGTCGCCGCCGTGCGCAAGCGGATCCCCATGGGTGCCGGGCTGGCCGGCGGCAGCAGCAACGCGGCGGCCACGCTCCTGGCGCTCAACTACTACCTCGGGCACCCGCTCGGGCTGGAGGAGCTGCTGGTGGCGGCAGGCCACGTCGGGGCGGATGTGCCGTTCTTCCTGGAGGGGGGCACCTGCCTGGGACGGCGCCGCGGCGATGAACTCAGCGTGGTCAGGCACTCGACCCGCCTCAATTTTCTCATCGTCAAGCCAGCCGGCCTGTCGATCGGCACCCCCTGGGCGTACTCCGCCTTCGACGACTTTGCCGGCGAAATACCGCCGGTCGACTCCATGGTCGCCGCAAAAGCGCTGGAGGCTGGCGATCTGGTGTCGGCAGCCGCCGCTTTCGGAAACGCCTTCGAGCCGGTTGTCTTCTCCGTCTATCCCAGGCTGGCGGAGATCCAGCAACGCCTGCTGAAGCTCGGCGCCTGGTGCTGCCATCTCACCGGCAAGGGACCGACCCTCTACGCGCTGGTGCCCGACCGCCAGGCAGCGCACGCCCTGCGCCGCCGGCTTAAGGATGAGCTGGCGGCCGACCCTTCCGCCGGGCGCCCCGATGAGGTAGATTGTTTCATCGCCGAATCGGTCGCCCACGGCGCCAGGCTGACCGGAGAGTCCAGGTGAACGGGCCTTGCTTGCGTGGAAGGAAAGATGAAGAAAAAACTGAAAGCCAGATCACCGGTAAAAGCCGCTGCTAGTCCCGCCGTGAAAAAAGTGGCCGCCAGGAAGCCACCGGCGCCGGTGCCGAAGGTGAAAAAGGTCAGCGTCCGGCAAGCCCAGGAGATGATGGACATATTGTGCCGGACGTATCCGAACGCCGAGTGCGAGCTCAATTTCCGCAACGACTTCGAGCTTCTCATTGCCGTCATCCTCTCCGCGCAATGCACGGACGCCACCGTCAACAAGGTGACGCCGCACCTGTTCAAGCGCTTCCCCACACCCAAGGCTCTGGCCGAGGCGCCGCTCGATGAGATCAAACAGATCATTCGCCCCACCGGCTTCTTCAACGCCAAAGCGCAGAATATCCAGAAGTGCGCGATCTCTCTGGTCGAGAGATTCGGCGGCAGGGTGCCGACCACGCTCGAGGAGATGACGACCCTGGCCGGCGTCGGGCGCAAGACGGCAAACGCCGTGCTGGGGGTCGCCCACGGTATGCCCGGCTGGACCGTGGATACCCATGTTCAGCGCCTGTCCAGGAGAATGGGTCTGACGGGAAACGACGATCCGGTTAGGATAGAGCAGGATCTTCAAAAGCTGTATCCAGGCCAGGACTGGTCGAAACTCTCAATCACCATGATCTGGCACGGCCGCCGCATGTGCTTTGCCCGCAAGCCCGATTGCCCGCGCTGCCCGATCAACCATATCTGCCCTTCGAGCCTGGTTTAGGTGGGCGGCGGCATGAGTTGTCAGCGAAAGCTCGCGGCATCAATCGCCCTGCTTATCCTCCTGTGCGGCGCCGCCTGGTCGCAACAGCCGGGAGGCAAGCCGGCCCCGCACATCGGGTTTGCCCCGGACCACTTTGACTTCGGCAAGGTCAAGGAGGGCATACACGTGCGCCACACCTTCAAAGTGCTCAATTGCGGCGCGGCACCGCTGGCGATTGACAGGGTGCTCACCTCGTGCGGCTGCACGGTGCCGACCATGAAAACAAAGATAATAGCCCCGGGACAGTCGGCGGATCTCGAGGTCGATCTGGACACCTCCCTCAAGACCGGCAAGGTGACCAAAAACATCGAGGTATTCTCCAACGACCCGGACAAGCCGCACGCCATTATCAAGGTCAGCGTGAACGTGGAGGATCTGCACAGGGGCCTGAAACCCGCGGAGAAGGCCAAAATTTTCCTCGGCAAATGCGGCGTCTGTCACTGGCAGAGAGGGCTGGGACTGGAAGGCGCCGACCTCTTCAAGGCCGATTGCGGCATGTGCCACGGCGACATGGGGCAAGGAGCCATAGGTCCGGCGCTGGTTCCGCGCAATTATGCCGACAAGGAGATCTTCAACCACGCCAGGCAGGTGATCTCATACGGCAGCAAACGCCGTATCACCATGCCCGCCTTTCTCACCGACGCCGGCGGGCCGCTGAGCCGGCAGGAGATCGACTCGATCATGAAATTTCTCGCCGAGGCATCGAAGAAGCACTAATATGTTTCCATAAGAAGATCTGAGCCCGCGCACGGCTCCTGGAAAGCAGGATGTAATGGTAATGGAGATTGGGCAGGCAACGTGGAGCCCGCTTGCGAACCTGCAATTTCGCTATCCCCTGAGGCGATACCAGAAAGAGATCATCGAGCTTGTCAACTTGAAGCTGGAGCGCGGCGAAAAAGAGCTGCACATCGTCGCTCCGCCCGGCGCCGGCAAGACAATCATCGGCCTGCAGATTATCAGCCAGTTCAAATGCAACAGCCTGGTGCTCTGCCCCAATACCACCATTCAGTCCCAGTGGGCAGCCAAAGCCGAGCTCTTCCTGCCGCCGGAGCTGGAGGGCTTCGGGACAGGCGAGTTCATCGGCACCCACGAAGACCGGCCGCTCAAGCCGATAACGCTCCTGACCTATCAGGTTCTCTCGACGCCCGGGCGAGAGCAGGAGTACCTGGAGAAGCTGGCCAGGCAATCGTGGGTGGAGGAGATGTGCCGCGGCATGTCTCTTTCCGCCGGAGAAGCCGAGCTGCGAATTCTCGAGCTGATGCAGAACAACCCCAGAGCATTCGCCCGGGAGATATCACGGCATGTGACACGGCTAAGGCGGAAGCTAACCGACGTGATGGATCTCAACGACGTGTTGCACACCAACGCGCTCGAGCTTTTGCAGGCGCTGCGGAGACAGCGGTTCGAGCTGGTTCTCTTCGACGAATGCCACCATCTCACCGACTACTGGGCGGCGGTGATGACCCACCTGGTGAAAAGGCTGAATCACCCGGTGATAGTCGGCCTGACCGGGACGCCACCGGAAGGGAAGTCCGCCTCGCAGGAGAACCGCTATCTTTCGCTGGTCGGCGATATCGACTACCAGGTGCCGACGCCCGCCCTGGTGCGCGAAGGAGGGTTGGCGCCGTTTCAGGATCTGGCGTACTTCACCGAGCCGACGCCACAGGAGATGAGCTTCCTGGAGACGCAGCACGAGGAGTTCCACGCCGTGCTGGAGGAGCTGGCTCGTCCGGTTGACTCGGCGGACCAGTCGTTGCTCACTCAGTGGGTCTGGAAGCGGGTGCATGAGCTGGAGGGCGATAAGTGGGCTCAATTCGTGGATAGCCAGCCGGATCTCGCGGCCGCCTTCATCAGGTTCCTGTGGAAGATGCACCTGCCCCTGCCGCACGCGGTCGAGCTGTCGGACGCCTTGCGGCAGGCGCCGCTCATCGATGACTGGATGCTCATCATCGAGGATTTCGCGCTCAAGTACCTGAAGACGAGCGCGCGCCGGGAAGACCACGAGCTTTACGCTCACATCAAGGACGCGATTCGCAAGCTCGGCTATGGGCTCACCGAGCAGGGCATAAGACGCCAGGCGTCGCCCGTCGACAGGGTGCTGGCGCACAGCCGCAACAAACCACTGGCGGTGGCGGAGATCCTCGAGCTGGAGCACAGGAATCTGGAGGACCGGCTGCGGGCCGTCGTCGTCACCGATTTCGAGCAGATGTCCGCCACCACGGTAAGCTCACTAAAAGGTGTGCTCACCGCCGAGTCCGGCGGGGCTCTGGCGGTGCTCAGGGAGCTTCTGGCGGCCGGCATAAGCCAGTACGTCAACCCCTGCCTGGTCACCGGCTCGCTGCTTCTGGTGGACAGGCGGGTGACCGCTCAGTTCGTCCAGGCCGCGCGCGAGTACCTGCACAAGGAAGGGTTCTCATTCGAGCTGATCGTTCGCGAGGAGACGGACGCCCCCTACAGCGAGATCACGGCCGGGGTCTCCGACTGGGAAACGCGCCTGTACGTGGGATTGGCCACAGAGATATTCGAACGGGGGATCGTCCGCTGCCTGATCGGCACGCGGGGGATCTTCGGCGAGGGATGGGACAGCCAGTCCCTCAACACCCTTATCGATCTGACGACAACCACCTCGCCGGTGTCGGTCAAGCAGCTGCGCGGCAGATCCATTCGCCTGAACACGAGCGACCCGCTGGGTGCCCGCAAGGTGGCCAACAACTGGGACGTCGTCTGCATTGCGCCCTCGCTGGAAAAGGGGCTCAACGACTACCTGCGCTTTGCCCGCAAGCACGCGGGCTATTACGGCATCTCCGACGACGGGCACATCGAGTGCGGTGTCGGGCACGTGCACCCGTCTTTTTCCGAGCTGACCCCGGCCGAGGTGTTCGCCTCCGCCGGGGAGTTCAACAAGGAGATGATGGTGCGCGCGCTGGCGCGCGAGAAGATCTACGAGCTGTGGAAGGTCGGCCAGCCTTACAACAACAGAGAGCTCGGATGCGTGGAAGTGGGCCGGCTGCGGAAGTTTGCCCTGACGCCGCCGCACATAAGGACAAATATGAAGTACAAACCACATGCCCGGCAGCTTCGGGCTGCCCTCAACGGGGTGTGGTGGGAACACGCGGGGCTCGGCTCGGTATCATCGGCGGTGCTCATCTACCTCTTGTCGGCCTGGGGTGTGCCTGCCTTCGCAGCCGTGCTGCCGTTCCTTTTTTTCATGGAGCTTGGCCGGCGCAGGCACCGCGCTCTCTACGAACGCCTCAAGCAGAACATCTGCCGGCCCAACACGCAGGAATCATCGCTCCATGACTTTGCCGCCGCGGTGCTCTCATCGCTGAAGGAGTTGAAGCAGCTGCCCCGCTCCGCCACGAGCGAGGACATTCAGGTGTCGGTAAGAGCTGACGGCTCGTATCGAATATTCCTCGATGGCGTCTCCGCGGAGCATTCCCGGCTCTTTGCCGGCGCGTTGAAAGAGGTGCTGGGGCCGGTCAGCAATCAGCCGTTTCTCATACCCAAATACGAGTACTCATTCCCCCGGGCCAAGACGGGCGACGACTCCGAGGACGCGTTTTTCAAGGCATACCTTGCCGGTCGCGCCGAGCCGAGGATAGCCAGCTATCACGCAGTTCCCAAAATCATCGCCCGGTCCGAGAAGGGGCGCCGGATCTTCGAGGACGCCTGGAACAAGTACGTGAGCCCGGGATTTATCGTCGCCACGCAGACCAAACCCGAGCTGCTGGAGCGCTACTTCGGCGCCGGACCGAGCATCTCCGAGCGGCTGTTGTGGACATGAGGCCCTGGGGGCACGGGCTTCCCGCCCGCACCAGGCGGAGCAAGTTCTTCAAAAGCCGGAGCGGACAATCGCCTAGCGCCTGGAGAGGTCGGCTCTCACGAGCAGGTCGGAGAGAATTTTCATGGCCTGCTCGTCCAGGGAATTTTCCTCAATGCACTTCTTGAGAAACTGCTTTTCCTCGTCGGTTACCTTTCCGTCGGACAGGATGAGGTCGTGCAGCACCCTTGCCTCGTACTTTGAGATCTTGTTGTCGTCTTCCAGAACCTGTCGCAACGCTTCATCAAGTGTCAATTTAGTCACGACATCCCCTCCGTCAGCTGCTCCAACTTGGAATTATACTTAACGGTGGGTCAATCGTGGGGTATTAAAAATGAGTCCGGAAGTGGCAGTAAAGGAGATCGGTCCCGGCGATCTGAAGCAGCGCCTTGAGGCGGGCGAGGAGATCGCCATTCTCGATGTCAGGGAGCCGCACGAGCTGGCGATTTGTAAGCTGGACAACACCTTTCACGTGCCGCTGGCGTCCCTGCCTGAACGCCTGGCAGAACTCGCTAGCTACAAGGACCGGGATCTGGTGGTTTACTGCCGCTCGGGCGGGCGAAGCGCGCGTGCCGCCGCTTTCCTGGTCCAGCAAGGCTTTCGCTTTGTCTACAACCTTCGCGGCGGCATCCTCGCCTGGTCCGACGAGGTCGACCCCACGATCGCCAGGTACTAGCCGCCGGACCCACCCTTGTCGCTCGCCCCCAGACCCGGCACCTGCTGTCAGACGACCGGCAGCGCGCACGGCGATAGCCCGCCCTTTTTAAAGCTCCTGCCAGGTAATGGCCTGCAGGTACTGCAGCACCGGCACGCCATATTGCAGGTTGGAATTGTTCTTCAAGGATTCGTCGAAGTAAACCGTTCCGTTGCCGGAGTCGGTTACGGTGTTCGCATATACTGCCCCATATATCGAGCCGTTGCCGGTAATTGTCGCCTGCGCCTTCGGCGCATAGACCACCCCGTACATGCTGCCGTTGCCGGACAGGCTTATCCCTTTTGAGCCGCTATACCAGATTTGAAAGTTGGCCGCCGAGCCGGAGCCGTTGACAACCCCATTGCCGCTTATTTGAACAGCATTGGACGACGAGGTGCCCTGAACGAAGAAGCGCACCGGCCCGTACGCCCCGTTAGCCCCGGGAACCAATTGTATGCTGCCGTTGCCGGTGGTGGTAAGAGAGTTCACCTCGTAGTCACCGGGAGGAATTTTCCATACTTGATTGCCCGATTGTGAAAGGGAGCCAAGGTTGACCGCGGTGCCCGCCGCCGGCTGCTGGACCGTGAAGGTGGCATTGCCGCCGGTTCCGCTCTGGGTGATGGTCGGACTGACAACCGGCTCGGTGGAGGGGATTGTCAGGGCGGGTGGAATGTTGTTCAACTGGCCGCCGTTGAGCGGCGGGTTGATGTTGTTTGTCTGGTTCACGATGGCGCCGACGTAGGGATTGGTTTGTGAATTACCTGCGCCCTGATCTTTTACGGTTATACCCGTCGACACGCCGAAGTTGCTGGAAGGCAGCGCCGACCCGTTGTTGATGACCTGATTGTTTACGACTCCACTGCCGTTGACCAATGTGGAAGTTCCGCCGGCAAAGACGTTTATCGATCCTCCTATGGTCGCGTTGCCGCTCATGGAGACATAGCCGTTGCTGCCTATATTGCCGCCCAGCGGGTCCACCGCCCCCTGTGACCAGCCGGCGGTGTTTCCGTTGCCGTTAATGATTATGAATGAGCTGCCCCACATTCCGTAGGTGAAGTAGGGATTGTTCACGGTCACCTGATTATATTGCGGGGCCAGCACGACCCTGATCGACTTTTGCATGCCGGCGTAGCTGGCAGTGGCGGTCACCACCTGCCAGTCTGTAGCCTTACTCCAGCTTTCGTAGATTGCCGAGGAGGGCGGTGGCGCCATCTGGGCGACACTCACGTTGACCGTGGCGGCGCTGTTGCCGAGAGCCTGTGCCGGCACGGCTATGTTGCTCGCACCCAGTAGCGAGGAGGTAATCTGTCCGTTGGTAATGGAGTTATTGAGCTGGTCCACCACGTAGTCCAGCCCCGCCTCTGCCGAGCAGCGCAGGATCGTGGTGTACCGGCCTATGGCAGCCCGTTGAAACATTGGCAGAACGGAAGCGGAGATGGCAAACAGCCAGCTGGAGACGACGACCCCCAGGGCGGCCACGGTGACCAGCGACATGCCCCTGTCGGAGCTTTTGCGCCCGCGCCCTTCCTTTACCAGCCCGCGCAACCAGTTGCTCTTCGTCTCTGTCCTCGTTGGCGCCATTTTTCCTGCACCTCTAAATATTTCAGCTGCCGCTTTGGAGGATTTCATCTGCGGTAGCGGTGACCGTCTGCAAGCTGTTGTTGCGGGCGTAAACCTCGGTCTTGAGGCTAACCACTCCCGGGGCGGTGCTGCCTGTTTGCGTGTTGCGCACCTGGAACTGCACGATGACGCCCGTCAGGTTCGCGTTGTCAGCGCCGGCCGGCATGGGGGACACCGCCGGGGTTCCACCGGTCAGTGGTGGATTCATGGGCTGCGTCTTGTCTATGTACTGGAAGCAAGCCGGCACGCCCGGGTTGGATCCGTTGGGATCCAGCGGGCCGACAATCCCCCGCAGAACCGTTTGCGGCGGGTTGTTGTCATAGATGAGCGAATTTGGCTGCGTGCTGGGCGGGGGGGAAGGGTTGCTGCCGCTGTAGGGAGGGCTCGTCCAGCCCGGGAAGAGCGCGCGTTGCAGCATGTAGGTGCCGGGAGCGGCCGGATCTGGAACTACGTTATAGACGATGGTGTCCAGATTGTCTTCATTGGCCGGCAGAGGCGGACTGCCGAAACCGGCGGGCAGAGCCGTCGGAAAACCGTTCGAGTCGAAAACCGGGATCTGCAGGATGAGCGTTTGCTCGCTTAGCGTGTACGGCTGACCGCCCCAGGGCCACCCTGACGGCGGGGTCACGTAGTTGGGGTAAAGCGGGTTCTGGGAGCCGCTTTGCGACGGAAAGTCGTTTGCGCCGGCAAACCCGTAGATAGGGCCATTGTTTTGATCGGTGCCAATTTTGAAGACCTGCCCGTACATGTCGCCCACGTTTCGCGCCATCCTGATGTCGCGCGCCACGCGCTCGAGCGCGGTCCGGGCCGCGTTGAGACCGTCCACCTTGTTGGACATCTTGATCTCGCTTATGCCGTTGAGCATCATCAGCCCGGCGATTGCAGCCCCCACGAAGCTGATGACCAGGCAGGCCGCCATCATCTCTATAAGAGACATCCCCCGCTGGGATTCCGTAGTGGTCACGCATCGCTTCCGCATGGCCGGGCTTCCTCAGTCTATGTGAATGCCGTATTTGGTGACCAGGGTGCTCACAACGTACTTCCTGGCGCTCGTGCCCTCCTGCCAGTCTACTTCCACTGTGACCAGGACGGCGTTGGGGTACTGTGAGTTTTCGACGGTCTCGGTAACCGTACCGTTGAATTCCGACAGGGCCTGGGGACTGGTTTGCGAAACGCCGGCGCTGACCTCCGCGGGCGTCCGCCAATCGAGATTGATCGCATCTATAAGCAGCGGGCGCGGGTTGACCTGCGCGGGCCCCGACTGGCCCGAGGCCGACCGGTTTACCAGAAGCGTGAAGGTCTGTCCTGCAAGCGGCGTGAGATCGTTGTACTGAGTATTGCGGATGTTATCGATCTGCTCCTGCGCCAGGGCGGAGGCGATGATCTGATTTTGCCCGGAGGTCGAAAGCCGCGAGGTATCGGCCATGGCGCCCACCATGGCGGCTGCCAACATGCTGCTGACGGCAATCGCCATAATCAGCTCGATCATCGTCGAGCCCATGGGGGCGCGAGTTTCTTTTATCTGGGACACCTTCGCCTTCCCGTTGTGTACCGTAAAAAAGGCACACACCACCCGCTGCATTTATTCCACATTTTCCGGAACGCAAACCGGGATAAGGTCTTGCAGCCTCTCTATTACCAAAGCTTAATTACCCCGCACAATGATTAAGGTTGTCTAATGTAACTTAAGGTCTGCTCAGGGCGGGATGGAAACGTTGCCTCGAACGTCCATGACCACGCGCAGGCGGGCTGGTCCCTTGCGGAAATTGAATTCAGAGGCGGCGACGGGGACGCCCTGGGGATCCAGGGTAACCTCGCCGGCAGCGGCCACACCGGCGGGCAGCTCCCCGCGTTTAATCTCCTTATCCTGGCTGCGCACGACATAAGCGCACGCCCGCCCGGGAGAGGCGGGCTGAAAGACGACCGTCAGGAACTGGTTGCGGTTGCGACATTCGACCTCGGCGTCCCGCAGCACCTGAGCAAAAGCAGCCGCGGCATCGTGCACGGTCAGGCCGGCGGTGATCTGCTCGCAGGCGCGGGGGACCCAGAGGCCCACGGAGGCGACAATCGCCACAAAAGTGAGGCGCTCGGCCGGGCTGAGTCGACGAAGTCGCTGGCGCAGAATTTTCACCATAATAGATACCGGCTCAAGCGGTCTGCACGCCGGCAGCGGCTTCCAGTCCCAGCTCTCGAATCATCGCTTCCCGCATGGCGTGCTTTTGAATCTTGCCGGTGACCGTCATGGGAAACTCGGTGACTACTTTGACGTGCCTGGGAATCTTGAAATGAGCGACACGCTCTTTGAGCCATGACGCCAGCTCCGCACCATCGGCGGTGCAACCATTCTTGAGCTGCACCCACATGGCGACCTCTTCCCCCAGGTGCTCATCCGGAACGCCGAAGATCTGCGCCTGGGCCACGGCGGGGTGGGCATGAAGCACCTCTTCGACCTCGCGCGGGTAGATGTTCTCCCCGCCGCGAATGATCATATCCTTCTTGCGGCCGGTTATGTTCACATAGCCGCTGTCGTTCATGACGGCGAGATCGCCTGTGTGCAGCCAGCCCGCCTTGTCGATCGTCTCGGCCGTGGCGGCGGGATTGTTCCAGTACCCCAGCATCACCGCATAGCCGCGGGCGCAGATCTCGCCCTGCTTGCCGCGGGCGACAATGTCGCCGGAGTCGGGATCCACCACCTTTACCTCCAGGCAGGGAATAACCTTGCCCACGGTAGTGGCCCGGTGCTCGAGATCGTCATCGACGGTCGTGGAGGTAATCACGGGCGAGCACTCGGTCTGTCCGTAGAAAATGACGATCTCCGGGCAATGGAGACGCGTTGTCACCCGGCGCATCAGTTGCACCGGGCAGGGAGCCCCGGCCATGAAACCGCCCCGCAGCGAAGAGAGATCGAATCGATCGAAGCCCGGCTGCTCCAGCTCTGCGATGAACATGGTGGGAACTCCTGAAAGATGCGTGCACCGCTCCGCATGGACCGCGGTAAGGGTTGCTTCCGGATCAAAGCTGGGCCCCGGAATAACGAGCGTACCACCGACAGACAATGTCGCCAGGGTGCACAGCACCATGCCGCCGCAATGATAAAACGGCATCGGGCAGCAGAAGCGCGAGCGGGCGGTGAGTCCCATGGCCTCGGCGGCATAGAGCGCGTTGTTCAAAAGATTGTGGTGGCTCAATGTGACGCCCTTGGGGAATCCGGTGGTGCCGGATGTGTACTGGATGTTTATCGGATCGTCGAACTGGAGCTTTTCGGCACGGGAAGCGAGATCGCAAGGGGAAACTTCGGCGGACAGGGTCATTAGTTGGTCGAATGGGAAGATGGACTTCGGATTCGCGAAGCAGGCGGGCGGGGCGTCGACCGCTCCGGCGGCGGGCACGGCGGGTGGGGCGCCCCCGGGGTTTATGACGACCAGAAAGCGAAGGTGGGGAAGGCGGAGGGAGTCGGTGAGCGGGTAGTCGTGCATCAGTTGCGGTGCCAGCTCATGCAGCATTGAGATGTACTCGTCGCCCTTGTAGCCCCGGATAGAGACGATGAGCTTGACCCCGGACTGGCGGAGCGCGTAATCGAGCTCGCTTGTGCGATAGGCGGGGTTGATGTTTACCAGGATGGCGCCTATCCTGGCGGTGGCAAGCTGGACGACCACCCACTCGACGTTGTTCGTGGACCAGATGCCCACACGGTCGCCCTGGTCGATGCCCAGTTTCATCAAGCCGCGGGCAAAGAGATCAACCTGCTGCTTGAGCTCCCCGTAAGTCCAGCGAATCTTCTGCTGCAGGCTGACCAGCGCCTCCCTGTCCGGGTCACGAGCGGCTATGAGGTCGAAATGATCGCCGAGCGTTCTGCCGACAAGCGGCTTCGAGCCGACGCCGTGGTCGTAGCTCAAACCGGTACTGTCGCCATGAGTTGACACGCCACCCGAAACTTACATCGGAAAGACGTCACACCCGCCCATAATAAGAACGCCATCATGGCCCCGGCGCGGCGCTCGCCGGCTATCGCCAGGGGTTGTCGGGGTGCTCTGCGGGACGACGAAATCTTCCGAGGGTCTGGTCGCCAGACCCTCGACGAACATCTTGACTGCCCGCTCCACCACCGAGGGTGCCGGCTGCGGGGCGCCCGGTTTGGCTGCCACGGGCAGGAGGGCGACTGTCGTCGCGCCCGAGGCAAGTGCAGCTATTAAGAGAAACTTTCGCATTACGGTAGCCCCGCCGGACCGATCATCAAGTATGACACGGAGTATATGCAAAGCGCGTGCAATCCTAAAGAATCATTTCAATCGTTTAAGATTTCAGTGTAGGCTGTTCGCGGCACGGGCACAACAGCAGCCGGTATTGACAAGAAGGGCCGATTACACCCTCGCTCGGAGTCCTGTCATATGCGCACTATTAATCATTCAGCATACGCTCCGGGACTTTTTCTGGCGAGTTTGCTGATTTTATCCTCGGCCGCCTTCCCCGCCCGGGCGCAGAACCCTGGCGAAAGGCAGTTCGCCGCACGTGATCATGTCAATCAAGGCAATGTCCTGATGCGCGGGAATCAGTTTCAGGCGGCCATCGACGAATATAAAAAGGCGCTCGAGCTTGACCCGATGAACACGGTGGCACGGGACAACATCGTCACCTGCCACGTGAACTGGGGCAATTTCTATTGCCGCCAGCGCAAGTATGACGATGCGCTCAAAGAGTACGACGCGGCGCTGGAGCTGGAGCCTAACAACAGCATGGCCCGGCACAACATAGTCCTGGTGAAGCGGACAATGTCGCGCCAGGCGGCGAAGGCCAAGGCTGCCGCCGAGGGTAGCGCAGTTGCGGGCTCAGGAGAAGGCGGAACTGAGAGGGGCGCGGGTGGGGGAACGGCCCGGCAGGCCAGGGAGGCACCATCGGCGGTGCGCATTCTCACCCCCGGTCTGAAACGCTCGCAGGGCGAGCAGCTGCCCGCGACGGAGACGTACGAGAGCGGTGGTGGCGCATCACAATCAGAATGGGCCAAGCCGGGGTCCTCGAACTCGGGACAGAGGACACCGCAGGCGGAGTCTCGCCAGACGCCGCAGGCTGGCGGACAAACTCAAGCAGCGCCGGCAGCCGGTGGTTCGCTGGAGGATCTGCTTTCCGCCGTCGAGATCAAAATATATGGAGGCAAACAATCAGAGATGCCTGTCATGAAGCGGCTCGAGAAGATCGAGACCGACACCTCGGGGCAGGTGCGCTCGGGCACGATCAAGGAGCGGATCGACTTTCTGCGAAAGAACTACGGGCTGTAAGGGGGAGCGGCGCAGCCGCACCGGCGAAGATCGATAAGGGTGACCCGGATTACGCCAGCGCGGCCGCGAGCGGGGCGGGCGGGCTGACGTGGGTGCGCTCGGTCTCGCGGACGGCCTCGGCCTCTATGGCCCAGACGTAGAGGCAGGTGTAGAAGGCGGCGCGGATATAGATGGACATCGCGGTCACCAGCACGACCATGGCCACCCAGGCAAGCCCGCCGGTAATGATAAGCGGGTGGGCGAATCCCAGGTGCAGGTAATAGGCGTAGCCGAAGCCCGCCACCCCGGCCGAGTAGACCAGGAAGCTGACGAAGCGGCAGATGCCGTCCACGCCCACCTCGCCGACGCCTATCGTCAGCAGGTTGGACTGGGCGATCTTGTCGGCCCGCTTCATGCCGCCCCAGAAAGAGGTGCCCTCGATGACGATCGCCGGCAGGATCAGGTGACCCGCCAGCGTCCAGAAGACCTCGACGATCTGGGCCAGGAAATTGAAGCCGAAGCCCAGCATCCCGGAGCTCTTGTGATTGCGCAGCCAGCGCGCCACCGTCTTGGCCAGCAGGGTGACGATTCCCAGGACGACGATGGCCGGGAAGCTGGACAGGACCGCCGAGCAAGCCTGCCCGAAGCTCCCGCTGCCCGGGCCCTCGGTCAGATTGCTGTAGACGAGCCCCGTGGTCACGCCCTCCAGGAAGCGGTTGGTAAGCCACCAGACCGAGAGGAGGGCAAGCACCGTCAGCCAGGCGTCGGTGTTCATCAGCCCCTGGAAGGAATTGAACCCGCTCGGGTCCATCGGGCCGTTCAATCCGAGCTGTCCGGCCACCTGCGGCATGGAGATGTGATGGCCGTGCTGACCGAGCATGCCGTAGGTGGGTTGGATCGCCTTTTTCACCGCGGCAGCCCCCTGCGTGCCCATCTTGTCGTAACTGAGCAGCAGGAGGATGAGTCCGAAAAATATGTTGGTGCAAACGGTGAGAATGGAGGGCAGAAGAAGGCGCTTGTCTTGCCAGCCCAGCTTTATGCTGGCGCCAATCATCTTGAAGCCCCGACCGAACGACTCTAGCATGGTAAATCACCCTCGAAGGATGCCGGCAACGGTGGCAAAGGTTTTTTAGTAAGGAGTTCCAACTGCCGGACAGTGTACCCTGACCTTCAGCAATATTCTATTTAGTTGCCAAGCGAAAGTAAAGCACTTTTTAGTTTTTGCTGCCATCTTCCACCTCGATATCCTCGGCTTCATAAAGGCTATCGAGCAGCTTGCGGTACCTTTCGGTGATCACCTTTCGCTTGACCTTCAAGGTGGGCGTGAGCTCGTTGCGCTCGACGCTGAACTCGTGGTCCAGGACCAGGAACTTGCGGATCTGCTCATAGGTAGCCAGGCGCTGGTTTTTGCGGCTGACTATGCCCTCGACCTCCCGGAGCACGAGCGGGTGGTGAACCAGCTCGTCCAGGCTGGAGTAGGAGATCGAGTTCGACCGGGCAAACGACTCCAGCCCATCGGGGCTCAGCGTCACCAGCGCCGTTATGTACTTGCGCCGGTCGCCGTAGACCAGAATGTGGCTGATAAGCCCATCGCCGGCGAACAGGTTCTCCAGATACTGCGGCGCCACGTGCTTGCCGTTGGCGGTGATGATGATGTCCTTCTTGCGGTCCTTGATCTTGAGAAAACCCTCCTCGTCGACCTCGCCGATGTCGCCGGTGAGGAACCAGCCGTCGCGGAAGGCATCCCTGGTCGCCTCCTCGTTTTTGTAATAGCCGGCGAAAACGTTGGGGCCTCTGACCATGATCTCGCCGTCCTCGGCAAGCTTCACCTCCACCCCGGGCAGGGGCCGGCCTACGGTGGAGCGCTTGTTGCCGCCGGGCGTGTTGCAGCTGATCGGGGCTGTTGTCTCGGTCAGACCGTAGCCTTCCAGGATGGGAATGCCGATGAGCTCGAAAAAGAGCTGGACCTCGCTGGACAAGGGGGCCGCCCCCGACACCATAAAGCGCACGCGGCCGCCGAAGCGGCGGCGGATCCGGGAGTAAACCAGCCGCTCGGCCACGCGCAGCTCCGCCCGGTAAATCTTGCGGACGATATCGTGGACGCCGTTGCGCGAGTTCTCCCGGTGGCGGGCCGCACGCTTGCCCAGCGCCAGCGCCCATCGAATGAGGTACTGCTGAGCCTGCGGCATGTTCCGCACCTCCGCCTGCACGCGGTTGTAAACCTTCTCGAAAAAGCGCGGAACGCCGTTCATGATCGTCGGCCGGACCTCCATCATGTTCTGAGCCACGGCGTCGATCGACTCCGCATAAGCCGCCACCAGCCCCTCGTAGATGGCCAGAAACTGGCCGCCGATGCGCTCGAAGACGTGGGAGAGGGGAAGGAAGGAGAGCGCCAGGTCGTCGGGATGGAACCCGACAAGCAGGCTCATGGCCTGGCAGACGGCGTAAATGTTGCGGTGCAGGATCATCGCCCCTTTGGGGACGCCGGTCGTGCCGGAGGTGTATACGATGCTGGCCAGATCCTCGGGTTTGACCGCCTCGATGCGCTTCTCGAGCTCATGCGGGTGGCTGGGCAGGTAGACCTCGCCGTCCTTGAGCAGGTCCTCCCACTTGATGATGCGCAGCGGCGAGGAAGGAGGCGAGACGGGCGGCTCCCCTTCCATGAGCACGGCAAAACGCAGGTTCTCCGGCAGGGAGTCGCAGGAAAGCAGTTTCAAAAGCTGCCGGTCACTTTCCACGAAGATGCCCACCGAGTCGCTGTGCCGCACCAGATATTCCACCTCGGGGACGCCCAGTGTCGGGTAGATGGGAACCGTAACCGCGCCGCAGGAGAGGATGGCCAGATCCGCCCAGGACCATTGCGGGCGGCTGTGCGATAAGATGGACAGCTTGTCGCCGGCTTTGACGCCGAAACTGAGCAGTCCGGCGGCAACCAGCTCCACCACCCGGCCTTGCTCGCGCCAGATGACCGGGCGATAGCTGCCGGCCACCTTGTGGAGAATGGCCGGACGCTCCGGGTTGGTCTTCACCCGCTCCCAGAAAACGTTGACGAGGGTCTCTTGTGTCACCGCTTCTCCCCTTGCCGATTCTATTCCCGCTGCCCCACAGACGAATTCAGCCAGTCCAGGTAGGGTTTATAGCCATCCTCAATTTTCAGGCAAACAATCTCCGGCGTGTCGTACGTGTGCAGCTCCCGCACCCGGCGGCAGAGGGCGTCCCAGGACCGCCGGGTGCTCTTGATCACCAGCAGCTCCTCGGATTCGCTGGACACATCGCCCTGCCAGCGGAAAATGGAGGTGATCCCCCGGACCACGTTGACGCAGGCCGCCAGGCGCTCCTCAACCAGCGGTCTGGCGATGCGCTCGGCTCCTTGCGGCGGGCAGGTTACGAGAACGATAACTTCCTGGGCCATGGTCAAGATGCGCTCCGAAGATATTCCAGACCGGTCTCTTCGACAAACTCCTTCAGCAACGACAGGACCTTAACGAACAGCCCGGGTTGGAGGCGGGGCATGCGGTACCGCCTGTGCATCCTCAGGATAACAACCGGCAAGCCCAGTTCGCCGGCGATGAAGCGGCAGAGCGGCCCGGCAACCCGCCGCGAATCCTCGCTGCCCACCGGCTCCAGCGGCGCCAGCTTCAGGCGCAGGCGCGAGGAGAGGTCCTCGCA
This sequence comes from Pseudomonadota bacterium, assembly GCA_021325555.1. Taxonomy (GTDB): domain Bacteria; phylum Cyanobacteriota; class Vampirovibrionia; order Obscuribacterales; family Obscuribacteraceae; genus JAJPGY01. Next base: position 184,034 of record JAJPGY010000040.1, read on the forward strand.
CACGGCCGCATCCGGCCCCTGGACCTCGGCGTTCAGCCCCGGCGAGCCGCGCCCGGGCCCGCCGAGAAGAATGAGGACCATGCCGACCTGGCCGGCCCTGGCGATGTCCGCAAGGGCCCTGCGCATCGGCGTCTCCAGGTGCAGGCAGGGATCAGCCACGCAGCAGTAATAGCTCATCAGCGTATGACAGCGGGCCAGGCGGTGCAGCGCGGCCGCCATCGAGCCGGTGAAGGCATCCGGGTCATGAAAGTCCCCCTCACGGAAATGGGCGGTTGCGTGCGGGGCGATCACCAGCACCGGCAGCTCGCCGCCGAGGAACTGGTAATCCGGCTCGCCGGAGTGCGGCAGCTGCTCGTAGCGCTCGGACAGGAAGCCCTCATACTGCAGGGCCCAGCTTACCGCGTCAAATTGCGGCGGCTCCCCGATCAGGTAGTCGAGCGCCCGGTCGATGTCCTGAAAGCGAGCCTGGGAATGCGAGAGCACCCAGGGTGAAAACGGCTGCTGCCCGACCACGGTCACCATCTTGCCGCGCCGGTGGGCGTAGAACATCTCCATGGCCGTGCCCGGGTTGGCGTTTACCAGATTGGCCAGCAGCGCATCGCACTGATCGATGAGGTCGAGCGCCCGCCGCACGGTCACCTCCAGCGAGTCGTCGAGCTGGCTGCCCGACCAGGCAATCTGCAGCGGGTTCACCACCTTCAGGCCGTACCGCTGCAGGCGGGCCATGGCCAGCGTGCGCCAGTCCGGCTCATCCGGAATCTCCCCTACGCAATTGACAGGCTCAATTGTGCTTCCGGTTAAGTAGATTGAAGAGGCAATCATCGCAAATCCATTGATTCCGTTCTGGCGGGGCTTCCACCGGCCGCGCGTCCTGCTGGTTTTATTATAAGCGGTAACGGGCGCCTGCCTGCTGCTTTCTGGCTGCGCCGACCGATCGGCGGTGGAAGCCCCCGGTGCGGCTAAAATATAGCTCTATGGTCAAACCTCCGCGCATCAACCCCGCCCGCCTGCTTGTCGCCGCCCTGAGCCTGGCGCTTGCGGCGTTGCCGCTTGTCTCCTGCCGATCGCAGCCGGCGACGGCGCCCGACTCCGCCCTGGCTGCGGCGCAATCGGAGGTTCTGCAGGCCCAGCAGAACCACTGGCGGCATGCGGAGGTGACCGTGGAGGCGCAGGTCGTGAAGCTCCTGCGGGATGATACGGAGGGGATCCCGCATCAGCGCTTTCTCATCGCGCTGGTCAACGGCACCACCGTGCTCATCGCCCACGACACCAACATGGCCCCGCGGGTGCCGCTTCAGCGGGGCGACTGGGTGCGCATTCACGGCGAATATATCTGGACCGAAAAGGGCGGGGTCATCCACTGGACGCACCACACGGACACCCCCCGGCACATAGGCGGCTGGATTGATTTCAACGGGCAGCGTTATCAGTGAGAACCCGAAGGCGTCCCGCGTAGCCGGCGGTGCCGGTTACCCCTGGGGGCGCGGGCGTCCCGCCCGCATTTCACGGACAATTCGTCGGTGCGGGCAAGATATCGGCGCCCTCGAGCTATCGATCGTTAAGCGCGAGCGCCATTTGGCGCAGCCATGAGCATAGCCAGCTTGGGTGGGATGAACCACTCGAGCGTGCCCGGCGCTGCCGGCGGTACGCTGCTTATGTCGATGCAGCAGATGCCCGCCTTCTTGAACTGTATGTCCACTTCCGGCCCCGCCCACAAGATGGTGGCGGCCAGGCGCCCCATGTCCGGCTCATGCCCGACCAGGAATATGCTGCCGGCGCGCTCGAACTCCTTGATGGCCTTAAAGACATCACTGGCGGTGCCAGCCGGCGCGAGCGCATCTGTCAATTTCAAACCGTGCGCCGCCCCCAGCACGTCCAGCAAGATTTCGGCCGTCTGCTGCGCTCGCACAAGCGGGCTCGTGAATATGACGTCGGGCGAGACACCAAGCCGCTTCAAGCCGCCGGCCACCTGACGCGTCTCCGCTTTGCCCTCGTCGGTCAAAGGTCGCTTCGCGTCGCTGGTAATGGCGCCGCCCACCTTGTCAGTGGCGATTCCGTGTCTGACCAGATATAGCTTCATGGCTGAATATTGTACAACTTATGTTCCCCCGGCTATGCGCAGCTCCTCGTAAGTCCCCCACCCCTGTCGTGTAGCTCGTATAGTAAGATCTCCATCATGACGTCCAAGCCCCGCATCATCGGTCTTGATATCGGAGACAAGCGCATAGGCGTAGCCATCTCCGATCCGCTTGGTATCACAGCCGCCGGTCTCGACACCATCGAGCGCAAGAACCTGAGAACAGACGTCGCCTCCGTGATGGAGATGGCCAGACGCCACGGCGCCGTGGAGATCGTGGTCGGACTGCCCAAGAACATGGACGGCTCTATCGGCGAGCAGGCCCAGAAGGTGCAAGCATTCTGCCGCAAGCTCGCCCGCGCCTCCGGCCTGCCGATCATCTACGAGGACGAGCGCTTAACGACAATCTCCGCCATCCGCACCCTGACCCTGCAGGGCGTGAAGACAGGACACAACAAAGATCTCGTCGACCGGCAGTCGGCGGCGATCATCCTGCAAAAATTCCTTGACCGCGCCGAGCCGCCGCCGACCGCTTAGCAGCGCGCTTCCTGGAAGATAACGCTCCCCGGCTCGTGCTCCCGGCGGCGCGCGCTCAGCCCGCTGCAAGCTGCCTCACCCGTGCGACTGACCCCAGTTGGCTGCAGGCGGCTCAAATGTCATCCCAGCGAGCGATGCGTGGACCCACCGCGAATAATATGATGAGTCCATGAACATCAAACCAGCGGTGATGGCCAACATCCTCCTGGCGGCAGCCCGCCAGAGCGAGGACGCCGGCGCATACGAGGTAGCCATCGAATTGCTCGAGCAGGCATTGCATAAGCTCGAGGCAGCAGCAGGAGCAAAGAGCATGCTTCTGGCGCCCGTTCTCTCTGAGCTGAGCGACTGTTATGAAGTCACCGGACGGAGGCTCAAAGCGCGCCAATACAGATTCAGGCTGCGGGCGATCCTTACCGGAGGCGCCAGGGCGAGCTGAGCAGGGGAGCCCTGCCGAGGCTTTTCCGGTCGCGGGCGGGACGCCGGCGCCCTCAGGCTTTTCTCACACGGCTTTCGTCTGGACGAGCCCGTGCTGGACCAGCAGGGCGGCGGCGCGCCACATCATGTGCGTGGGCATGCCGCCCTGCTCCAGCTGCTTGAAGATCTTGGCAAGCGTAGATGAGCCGTCCGACCGTTTGACAATCTCCGTCATCGCCCCGAACTCCTCCGGCGAGGGCGGCTCCTCGAGCTGTCCGAGAGCGTTCCAGCGCGCGTTGAACTCCTCCTCCTGCGGCAGGCGGCGGATGTAGATGTCGCTGCTGGAGATGATGGTGCGCGCGGCGTTGTAGTTGTCCTGGGCGAGCGCGCCGTCCATGAGGCACCGCTCCAGGGAGCGGGCGACATTGTACTCCGGCTCCAGCATCGGCAGCTTGGTGTCCCTGCCGCCCTGGGCGCGCTCCTGGAAGTTGAAGCTGCCGTCCTCGAAGGTTACCAGGAACTCCGTGATGGCGGCGCCGCCCTTCTGCTGAGCCAGCCTGGCCTGCAGCGGCTTGCCCGCTTCGAAGAGCATCCACAGGTTCTTGCCGTCCGCCGACTGGACGGTGAGCACGCCGGTCTTCTGGCTGGTGGCAATCGACTGCAGAAGCCCGGCGGCGTCGAACACGCCGAGTTCGCCGCCGATGGCAGCGGCCTTCTTCTTGGACTTGTAGGTGCGCGGCACCTGCTGGCTGTGGCAGACCTTGTTGCGCCCCAGCTCTTCCTTGACGTAATAGAGCGCCGTGTCGGCCTTCTCCATGAGATCGTCGGCGCTCTTGCCGTCGGCAGGGTATGTGGCGACGCCGAGCGACACCGTCCACTTGGCGATGCCGCCCGGCCAGTCGGCTTTGGTCTCTACCGCCTGGCGAATGCGCTCGGCTACCGCCACCGCACGCCTGGCGTCCGTCACCTCCATGAGCACGACAAACTCTTCGCCGCCGAAGCGGATCAAATAATCGCCGGGCCCGGCGGTGCGCTCGCTTGTCTCCTGCGTGCGCACGCACAGCTTGATCGTCTTGGCCAGCTCCTGCAGCATCTGGTCGCCGACCTGGTGACCGTAGGTGTCGTTGATCGACTTGAAGTGATCGCCGTCGATCATGATGATTGACACCGGGTTCGCCTGCGGGTTCACAGCCGCGCGCTCGAAAACTTGCGGCATGATCTCGTAGAAGAACTTCTTGTTGCGCAGGCCGGTCATCGGGTCCGTGCGGGCAGCTTCGGTCTCCTCCTCGTACAGCACGCTCTGATAGAGCGATCTGGCGAGCAGGTCCTGAACGTTCCTTAAAATACGCAGGCGCTCCTGCACGACCTGCCCTTCCTGCACGAAGTAGAAGGCCAGCATGCCGAGGTTTCTGTTCTGGAACTTGACCGGCATGTAGACCGCGGTGCGCAGCGAGTTAGCCTGCGAGAGCTGCTGCAGGTTGTAGTCGCGCATGGACTGCTGGCCTATGGTCAGCGCATTGCCGGTGCTGAAGATGTGCCTGGCTATGGAGAGGTGATCGAGCTTTCTCAGCGCCTGCAGCGATCGCTCATCGAAGCCGAGCTGCGCTTCCAGCGAGGACTCCAGGGACTTGTTGACCCGGAAGAAGGCGCCGTACAAGATGCTGGTCGGGAACTTGTCGTTGAGCTTCTCCAGCACCCTGAAACAGACCTGTTTGCTCGACCTGAGATTGTCCAGCTCCCGTCCCAGGGCATTGAGGAACTCTTCCTCGGCTTCCTTGGTGTGCAGCTCGGTAAGCTTCGATTGCGTGGTGGCAAGCTGCTCCTCGTACTGCCGGGATATGAAGGTCTTCTCCTCCTCGTGCTCCGAGCGCTGGCGCTTGAGCTCCTCCTCCTTGGCCGCGCGCGCCGCCACAGCCTCGTCGTACTGCCGGCGGATGTCCCGCAGACCCTTGCTGACGTTCTGCACCTCGGTCACGGCGCCGGGGACCTTCAAGCCACCACCGGTGATGTGCGAGTACGCCTCGCGCGCAAGCAGCAGCGAATAGCACGCCCTGGTCAGGTGCGCCAGCGGCTTGCACACCCAGAATTGCAGGAGGGCGACGGTCACCACGAACAGCCCGGCCAGAACCATCGCCGCGTATCCCAGCGAGATCGGCACGTTCATTGCCACCGCCCCCGATGCAAGGCTGGGCAGGATTATCGGCCCGGCATAGACGCCTATATGAAGGATCTGCGTGTCCGTGACGTGGGAGACCGCCTCGTAGTAATGGCGATTCTTCCAATCGATGTCCCGGGGAGCGACATTGTACTTCTGCAGGTCCGGGGCGTAAGGCTTCGTGGCCGGCACCACCTTCGCATCCGGGGTGGTGATGTAGTACCAGGCCAGGTTGTACTGATTCATGAGCTGCAATATGGCGGGCCCGGTCGGCATCTTCTTTTTCGCGTCCTCGGCCAGATCAAGCACCAGCTGGTTGGCGAAGCCGGTCATGATCTTCGGATAGACGGTGTCGGCAACCACGGACATAAGCGCCGCGCCGGCGAGGAAGATAACGATCATGCGAATGGCCAGGCAGTTGAAAAAGCCGAATATGCCACCAAGCACCTTCTGCAGGAACGGCTGTTGAGCCTCTTCGGAAAGGCTTAAAGCTGCTTGATATGTCACTGTGTCTGTGTCGCCTCCACTTTGCTCATCTGAATTTTGAAGGTCAGGGTATCACGCTTCAGCACGTCCGGAAGCGGCGCGAACTCCGTGGCCTCGACCGCGTCGAGGGCCTCCTTGTCGGCCTTCCGGTTGCCCGAGCTCTGGAAGATCTCGCTGCCCACCAGGTGGCCGTCGTGATCCAGGGTTATCAAAACGATCAGGTTCTCGAACGATTTTTTCGGGTGCCAGTTCTTGGCCAGCCGCGCCAGGAGATCCTTGCGGTAGGGGGCGATGTTGAACATGGCCTGTGTTGCCGTCGTCGGCAGGCGGGTGGCTATCTGCTGCCCGCCCGCAGCGCCGTCGCCGGTGCCGGCCCCGTCCGTGCCCTGCCCGACGCCGGTTCCGCCCTGACCCTGCCCGCCGGCGCCGGTGCCGCCCTCATTGGCGCCCGGCGCGCCGCCCGGGGTCTGCGTTCCGGACAGCGGCTGGTTGGAAGGGGCGGCGGCCATCGCCATCGGCGTCGGCGGCGGCTTGGGAGCTTCCCTGGGCGCCACCTGGCCGACCTTGGCCTTGATGACGTTGGTCGCGGTGACCGCCACCGGTGCGGCAACCGTCGTCCGGTGCGAGGGCACGGGCGCCGCCGTCACCTGGGTCGGGGTCGGCATCGTCCGCGGAGCCTCGAGCGAGGGCATGCTCTGGGTGGCGGCCTTCAAAGGCGTGGGAGCCGCTTCCGAGCCCGGGTTGGGGTTCTCCCCGGCGGTCAAAGAAAGAGATCTCGGCAGCTCGAGCGGTTTGGGCGGCGGCTCCGGCGGCGGCGGCGTGAACTCGAAGCTGACATCGACGTCCCTGACAATCCTCGGGTGGGCGACCTCGAACTCCTGGAGCTTGATGAAGGCGACGACCATGATCATGTGGAAAATAAAAACGAGAACGATGGCGTTCTGCAGCCTGCCCTGCCGTTCGATCGTCTCGGTGTCGCGGACGCCGTAAAACCGATCGGTAATCCGCACGGCTTCCTGCATCATGGACAACGACATCGCTGCTCGCCCCCGCTCCTGCTGTGGCTCCGCCCGCCCAAAAGAGCCCCGTGCCCTCACGCTGACGCCGGTCTACGAACGACGCGGTCAGCCGGTCACCCCGCCACGGGCAATATTCCCGGCGTTAAGTAGTTTTCACACCCGGGCAAGAGAATTATTTCATAATTACCTGCAAAGAGCCCCAAACCCAGAGGTAAGGCATGCACGTAGCCTACATTATCTGCCTGGTGGCAGAAGTTATCCTGGCCCTTATGATGGTCGGTCTCATTCTCCTCCACTCGCCCAAGGGCGAGGGCATGGGCGGCATCGGCGGCACGGCGACGCTGTTTTCCGGCAAGCGGGGGGCGGAAGCCGGGCTGGACCGGGTGACCTGGATAGTGGCCGTCGCCTTCATGCTCATCTGCGCCCTTCTGGGCTTTGGCATCATCAGGGGCTAATGTCGTTCCGGCTTCCCACCAGCCAAGAAAAGAGCGCTTACGTACACAACCAGTTCGAGCGCATCGCCCGGCGCTACGACCTGACCAATGACGCCATCAGCATGGGCATGCACCGCGCCTGGAAGCGGGCGGCGGTGGACGCGCTCTGCTGCCGGGGGCAGGGGAGCTACCTGGACGTCTGTTGCGGCACCGGCGACCTCGCCCTGCGCATGGCCGGGAGGCTGGGCGAGGGCGGCCGTGTGACCGGTCTGGACTTCTCCCGGCGGATGCTGGAGATAGCCCGGCGCCGGGCGCAGGAAGCCTCACGGCGGGGGCAGTACCGCTGCGCGGTCGACTGGGTGGAAGGGGACGCGCAGGCTCTGCCGTTTGCGGACAGCACCTTCGACGGCGCCATTATCAGCTTCGGGCTGCGCAACCTGACGGATCTCCCGGGCGGCATCAAGGAGATGGCGCGCGTGGTCAAGCCGGGCGGCAGGGTGATCAACCTCGACGTGGGCCACCCGACCAACCCGCTTTTCGCGCCGGTCTTCGCCCTTTATTTCCGCCACGTCGTCCCGCTTGTGGGCGAGCTCCTCCAGCAAGACCGCCTGGCCTACACCTACCTGCCGGAATCGGCGAGCGCTTTCCCGCCCCCCGAGGAGGTGGCTGAAATGTTCAGGCAGGCCGGGCTCACCCAGGTGAGCCATCGCAACCTGGCCGTGGGCTCGGTGGCGCTGCATGTGGGAACCAAGCCCTCATGACCTCCGTGTTCGTGTGCGCCGGCGACGTCTCGGCCGACCGGCACACCGGGCGGCTTCTGTCCAAACTGAAGACGCTGTCGCCCGGCCTCGAGTTCTGGGGGGTCGGCGGGCCGCGCATGGAGGCCGAGGGCGCGAGCCTTATCGCCAACTGCGAGCAGTTCGCCGCGGTCGGCATCATCGAGCCGCTGCGCAAGCTGCCCTTCTTCGCCGCGCTGCGGCAGCGCCTCGTCAAGGAGATCGGCGAGCGGCGCCCGGCGGCGGTTCTCCTGGTCGACTTCGGCGGCTTCAACATCGGCCTGGCCCAAATGCTGCGCCCGAAATTCCCGGATCTGCCGATCGTCTACTTCATCTCCCCGCAGGTCTGGGGCTCGCGGCCCTGGCGCATCCAGGTGCTCAAGCGCTGCATCTCCAAGATGCTGGTCATCTTTCCCTTCGAGGAGACGATCTACCGGAGCCAGGGGCTCAACGCCTCCTTCGTGGGGCACCCGCTCACCCTGTCGATTCCCGGCAAGGGGCAGACGAGCCGCGAGCAGTTCTGCCAGGCTCACGGGCTGGAGTCCACCCGCCCGATAATCGGCATCTTCCCCGGCAGCCGTCGGCGGGAGATCAAGGACCTGATGCCGATAATCCTCCAGGCAATGAAGTGGCTGATCGAGGAGCGCCCCGAGCTTCAGTTCGTCATCTCCCGCGCCAACCCGGTGGTCGCCGGCGCCATCGACGCCGTGCTGGCCCGCGCCGGCGGCTGCGCCGGGCTCGCCGTCTTGCCGGTCGGCGATAATGCAAACCTGATGGCCGCGGCCGACATCCTCTGGACGAAAAGCGGCACGACCACCCTGGAGGCAGCCCTGTTTGGTAAACCAATGCTCATCTTCTACCGCGGGGACTGGATCAGCTACCTCCTCGTGCTCGCCTACAAGCGGGTCAAGCATGTGGGCTGGCCCAATCTCCTGGCCGGGGAGGGCATCGTTCCTGAATTGATCCAACTGGATTGTCGAGCGGAGATGCTCGTAAGATATACGCGCGACTGGTTGGACGTGCCCGCCGCCCGGGCGGAGATAAGCGACCGTCTCATAGAGGTGAGGGGTCGGCTGGGTCACGGCGATTTTGCCGAAAACGCCGCCCGGGAGATCTTGCAGGCGATCGCAGCCGGGCATGACGAGCAAAAGCGATGAGAAAGACGCTCACGTCATTCAAGCAAGAGCAGATCACCCAGGCCAGGCTTTACGGCCGGCTGCTGCGGTACATCCGCCCGTATTGGATGCCGTTTGCCGCCGGGCTGGTCGCCGCCGTGCCATCAGGCGGCATGGACGGCGCGATCGCCTGGCTTGCCGGACAGGGGCTGCAGCGCATCTTCATGGAAGGGCACCAGGAGCTCATCTACCTGGTCCCAGTAGCAGTGCTCATCATCGCCGCCCTCCAGGGCATATTCCGGTTCTCGGAGTCCTTCTGCATTCGCTTTGTCGGCGCCAGCGCCATAAGGGATCTGCGCAACCAGCTGTTCGAGCACCTGGAGAAGCAGCCGCTGCTCTACTTCCACGGGCAGTCCTCCGGGGTTTTGATCGGGCGCCTCACCAACGACGTGGCGATTATCGAGAACGCGATCTCGCAGGCGTTCCAGTCAATGATCAGCCGCACGATCACGCTCCTGTCGCTGGTGGCCGTGCTGCTTTTGCAGAGCTGGAAGCTGAGCCTCATTGCCCTTTCCATCCTCTCGCTCATCGTCCTGCCGGTGGCGATCCTGGGCAAGAGAATCCGCAAGTCGAGCCGTTCCGGGCAGGAAGCGATAGGCGACCTGGTCTCCGTCCTGTCCGAGTCCATTCAGGGCGCGAAGATCATCCAGTCGTTCAACCTCGAGCACTACCAGAGCTCGCGGTTCGTCCGCACCAATCAAGCCTTCTTCGACAACATGATGAAGGCGGTGCGCGCCGAGGCGATGATGTCGCCGATCCTGGCCATGATCGGCGCCTTCGGCATAGCGGCGGTGATCTGGTCGGCCGGCTATCAGGTCATCCACCATCACATGAACCTGGGCTCGCTCACCTCCTTTGTCATCGCCCTGCTCCTGCTCTACTCGCCGATAAAAAACATAGGCCGGATCAACGGCGTGCTGCAACCTGCTTTTGCCGCAGCCCACCGCGTCTTCGAGGTTCTGGATCGGGAGCCAGACCTCAAGGATTTGCCGACAGCAAAAAGGCTGCGGTCGGGAGCTCATCACCTGCGGTTCGCCGCGGTATCCTTCCGCTATCCCAATGCCTCCGAGCCGGTGCTCAAAGACATCAACCTGGACATTCCGCCCGGGCGGATGGTGGCGCTCGTCGGTCTTTCCGGGTCGGGCAAAACGACGCTGGCCAACCTGGTGCCGAGATTCTTTGACCCCACTGGCGGTACCATCTTCATCGACGGCGAGCCGCTGGCTCACTTCACGCTCGAATCGCTGCGCAGCGAGATCGCGCTGGTCACCCAGGACAACTTCCTCTTCAACGCCACCGTGGAGGAGAACATCCGGCTGGGCAGCCTGGGCGCCACCACGGACGATATCGTCGCCGCCGCCAGAGCGGCCTACTGCCACGACTTCATAAGCGAGCTTCCGGACGGCTACCAGACAAGAATCGGCGAGCGCGGCGTGCGCCTGTCCGGCGGGCAGCAGCAGCGCCTGGCGATCGCCCGCGCCTTCCTGAAGAACGCCCCCATTCTCATCCTGGACGAGGCGACCAGCTCGCTGGACAACGAGTCGGAGGCGATGGTGCAGGCGGCGCTCAACGAGCTGATGAAGAACCGCACCGTAATTGTGATCGCCCACAGGCTGTCGACCATCCGCCATGCCGATGAGATCGTGGTCATGGAGGCAGGACGGATCGTGGAGACCGGCACGCACTCCACCCTGGTGGAGGCCAACGCGGTCTACGCCCGACTCCTGACCGCCCAGTTCGATCGCACCATCACGTAGCGGCAAGAAAAGTGCGTCTCAGGCTCCGGAACCACCAGCAGATGCGCAGTCGCATGACACGTGTCGATGCATGGGACAGCCGCCCGGCCTGGCTTTCGAACAGCATAATCCCACATTGGACCCGATGGCAGAATTCCTCAGCCGAACCTTCAGTTGCATGCTTTCCTTGTTGGGCGATGAAACCCTCGAAACTACGGAACTTTCTTATAGTTTGTCTATGTCTCATTACTGTGGTTTTTATCGCTCTTGCGGCAAATCGGTATCGGCTCGACCACATGGTTTTCGATAGCAACAAGTGGCACACAGACATTTTTGCTCGCTGCGAAATGTTGAGAGTGGACCCAGTTTCCGAATCTCGAGAATTATTCTTCCACCGGTCTCGAAATCGACGCGTCAACCGTGCGCATGATTCTCGACGGAATCGACCTGGGCAACATTCGTCGACGTCCGCGCTTCCGACCTCGTCCGCGACCGACGGAGAAACCGCGCGCCCCATTGGCTGAGACTGGTGGCCGGTTTCGCGGGAATCTGCACCCCGCCAGGAATGCGATTCGATTAGAATGGCTGCTGGATTGCTGCTTCCTTTTGCTTGCCGATCTTTTGCAGGACGGCGTCGTGCTTGGCTCGCAATTCGATCACCCCGGGGTTGCGCGGGCCCAGCGTGTGCTCGAGCACGGTCAGGGCGCGCCGGTAAAGCGGCTCGGCCTGCTGCTCCTTGCCCTGGGCGTCGTACAAGGACGCCAGGTGCACGAGGCGGTTGGCGACCTCGGGATGGTTGGGCCCGAACGACTTCTCGGCTATGGCCACCGCCCGCCTGGCGAGCGGCTCGGCCTCCGAATACTTCTTTTGCCGCTCCTTGATAAGGGCGAGCAGCTCCAGGCGGCTGGCCAGATCCGGGTGCTCCGGGCCGAGCACCCGCTCGGATATCTCGAGGGCCTTTTTCGCGGTCGCTTCCGCTTCCGCCAGATTGCCCTGCTTCTCGTAGAGCAGAGCCAGATAATCAAGTTCGATTGCCGCATCGGGATGGTTGGGGCCTTTTTGCTGCTCGACCAACTGCAGCGATCTTTTATAAAGCTTCTCCGCGTCCTCATACCGCCCCTGCTTCTCATAGGAGCCGGCCAGCACATCCAGGACGCCGACCTGCTCAATGCTCCTGGGCCCGCACGCTTTGCCGACGATGGACAGCGCGCGTCTGGCCAGCCTCTCCGCCTCGGCACAGTCGCCCTGCTGGTTGTCTATGGAGGCCAGCAGCTGCAGCCGTTTGACGAGAAGCGGATCGTCCGGCTTGAGGATCTTCTCCCATATCGCAAGCGAACCCGCCGCTCTGGCCTGAGCATCGGCGTACCGTTGAGACTTCACGTACAATGAGGCGAGCACGCTGAGCGTGGTGGCAACCTCCGGGCTGTCCACACCGAAGGCTCTCTCCTCAATCACCAGCGCCCGCCGTTGCAGCCGCTCGGCTTCGCCGTATCTGCCGAGCGCGTCATAGCAGTCCGCCAGGCCGGTAAGGCTGTCCAGCAGCAACGGGCTTTCCGAGCCGTAGAGTTTCTCGTTGATGGCCATCACCCTTTTTAAAAGAGGCTCCGCTTGCTGATGCCGGCCCTGAACAGCGTAAAGAACGGCCAGATTGTTCAGTCCGGTCGCCACGTCAGGGCTCTCTCCACCCTGGGATTTTTCGTCAATGGAAAGCGCCTGCCGGTAGAACTTCTCCGCCTGCAGGTACCTCCCCTGCTGCTGATAGCAGCTGGCCAGATTATTGAGCGTAGCCGAGATACTGGTGCCTGCCCCCGGGAGCATCTGGCTTATGGCCAGCGCCCGCAGCAGGAGCGGCTCGGCGGCGATGAACTTCCCCTGGGCACCGTAGACAACGGCGAGGTTGTTCAAGTCACTGGCCACATCAAGGCTCTGCCGGCCCCTTGATTTCTCGTCGGCTGCCAGCACTCCCTTGAACAGCGACTCCGCCTCGCCGTATTTGCCCTGGTGGTAGCAGATCGTCCCCAGCTCATTGAGCCGCCAGGAGAGCTTCGGATCGGAAGGTCCGATCGTCTTGTCCGAGATTGCCAGCGCCCGCCGGCTTATGCTCTCCGCCTCGGCGTAATGTCCTTCTTCCTCCAGGCATTCCGAGAGATCATCGAGATATGGAGCCACGTTGGCGTGCGACGGTCCTTGAACGCGCTCGGCTATGGCCAGGGCGCGCCTGTAGTGCGCCTCGGCCGCGCCGTACTTGCCCTGCTTCTCCCAGCACTCCGCCAGGTTTCGCAGGCAGAGCGCCACGTTCATGCTGTCGGGTCCGGAGGCGCGCCGCGCGATGGAGAGCGCTCGGGCGTAGAGCTGCTGTGCCTGCTCATATTTCCCCTGGTCCCTGCACACCCTGGCCAGGGTGCTCAGGCTGGTTCCCACCGCCGGGCTCGACGGACCCAGCCGCTTCTCTTTGATCGCAAGCGACCTTCTCGCCAGTTGCTCGGCCCGCGCGTACCTGCCCTCGTCGGCATTGGCAAGCGCCAGCAGATCCAGGCAGTCGGTCAGCACGGCAGCGCCGTACACCTTTCTTCCGGCAGCAGTCTCCTCCAGAGCCCGGTAAACGGCCCATTCTTTGTCGTGCTTGCCCTGCGCGTGATAGCAGCCGGCCAGGGCGCTCAGGCAATAGACCAGATCCTGGGCTTTCGTGCGGGTGGATTGCCGCAGAGCGGCTTCCTCCTGCTTGTACAACGCCTCCGCCTCGGAGAACTCCCCCTGCTTCGCCTTTATAGAAGCCAGAAGGTCGATCCTGGGCACCAGCGCCGGGCTGCCGGTCTTTTCCAGCTTCTGCCACAGGAGGAGCGACCTTCTGGCCAGAGGCTCGGCCTTGAGATACTGACCCTCCTGCGCGCAGGTGAGGGCAAGCTTGCCCAGGGCCTCGGCCAGCCGAGGCGTGTCGCCGGCTTTCTGCCCTTCGATCTCCGCTACGGCGGCGCCATAGAATTTTTCGGCGCTGCCCAGCCTGCCCTGCCGAAAGGCCTGATCCCCGAGCCCGAGATATCCGTCAGCCGAGGCAGCCCAGGCCGGGTCCAGAGACTGCAGCGCGCACGCTGCCAGCACCGTCAGCCACTTGTCGGTCGGTCTCATCCGCATTCGTTCCACAGCAGGTAGGTGAGCACGGCACCCATGGGCCTGACACAGGAGGCTTGCCTTCGCACCCCTCACCGCCGCGGCCATTCAAGGCAAGATGCCCATTGTATCCAATTATCTTTTCGGCCACTGCCTCTCGGGTCAAAGGAGAGACGGGCGACCGTTGTGGGCACATAGCGATTGCCGGGGTTGCCCTTACGGGCGGCAGCGGACGATGCCTGCACAACTGCGCTTGCAAGATGCGAACAGGGCAAGATGACCAGCGAAGGTGATGCATGGAGCGCATATTATGACCAGACTGCGGGGCTGGGGGCTCACGAGACGTTGCGTGCGGCCATGCGACTCTTCGACAGGGAGCGGGCAGCTCCCGGTTTCGCCGTGGATCTCGGCTGCGGCGACGGGCGGGACACCGCCGAGCTAATCAAGAGCGGCTGGCAGGTGCTGGCCATCGACCGCGAGCCGGCATCAATCGAACGCCTGCGGGCACGCCTGGGCCCGGTGGAGGCAGGACGGCTGAATGCGGTGCAGGCCCGGTTCGAGCAGGTCGCCTGGCCGCCGGCCTTGCTCGTGAACGCCAGCCTCTCGCTGCCGTTCTGCGACCCAAGGCTCTTTCCATTACTGTGGCGGAAGATTGTCGATTCAATCGTGCCGGGCGGGCGTTTTGCCGGGCACTTTCTCGGGCAGAACGATGCCTGGGCCGGCCATTGCGCAATCACCGTGCTCAAGAGGTCCGAGCTTGATGGGATGTTGAGCGGTCTCCAGGTGGAGCTCATGGAAGAGCTGGAGCGCGATATGCCGCTGGCGCTCGGTCAGATGAAGCACTGGCATCTTTTCCAGGTGGTAGCGCGTAAAAAGTAAGGGCCTGCCGCCAGCACCTGTCCAAAATCTCCGGCTGGCGGATATACCACTTTGCGGGGTCAGCCCCGGCGCACGGACAGACAGCCAGGCGCACGCATCCCTTGTTTTCTCCCTTTCGCAACGGACGGTGCTCATGAGCGAATTTTCTAAGGACGGCGTCTTCCCGCCTCAAGGTTGTCGCGCCCAGGATGCTGCCCAGCAGGTGACGGAGCTCGGGCAATTCAGCGGGCAAGCCATTGCCGAGGCCCTGGGCATCTACCAGCAGCGGCAGCAGGCCGGACAGGGTCGGCGGGCGGCTGACTGCGGGGCGGCAGCAGGGGACGCTGACCCAGCCGGCATCTATTCTTGCGCGGTCATCATAGATTCCAGCCAGTTGCAGCCGGCAGAGACATGCTCGGCAATCGCGGGAGCAGGCGGCCCGAGCAACTTCTATGCCTGCATGGCGACGCCGGGAGATTACGGGCAGGGCGCGGTATATGCCTGCCTGGCGACGCCGGGAGATTACGGGCAAGGCGCGGTATATGCCTGCCTGGCGAAGCCAGAGGACAGCGAGGGCAGCGAATTATATTACTGCGCGGCGCGTATCGAGCCCGGCGAGCACGAGATGCCCGGAGGCGTGGACCTCTGCGCGGCGCGCATTGAAACCAGCGAGGGCAGCCCGTCCGGGGACGTGATTATGTGCGCGGCCAGAATCCCGGCCGGCACGCAAACGAACGAAACGCAAACCTTCTGACCGGGCGGAGGCGCTCCGTTTGGTAAGCTTTAGATCGTTATGGCGACCCAATTTCTTTCGCTCAAGAAAAGCCTTCCCGTCCTGGGCGTCGGTATTGGCTTGCGCAGGGAGATTGCCGCCGAAACGCTCGAGCACTGCCAGAGCATAGACTGGCTGGAGTACACGCCGGAAAACTACATGGGCATCGGCGGCGCCGCGCCGTTGCAGCTCGAGAAAGCAGCTTCGATCTACACGGTGGTCTCCCATGGAGTGAATCTTTCCATCGGCAGCACGGACGAGGTAAACCGTGACTACTTGAAATCGGTCAGGAGCCTCGCGCACAGACTCAAAGCGCCGTGGTGGAGCGACCATCTGTGTTTCTCCAGCGTCGAGGGCAAGTATCTTCACGACCTGTATCCGCTGCCGCTGTCGCGCGAGGCGGTGCGCCATGTCGTTCCGCGCATCAAGATGGCGCAGCAATATGTGGAAAAACCGTTCCTGATCGAGAACATCTCGTACTACGAGCCGATGCCCGGCGCCGAGATGAGCGAGGCTCAGTTCATCGCCGAGATTCTCGAGCAGGCGGATTGCGGCCTGCTCCTCGACGTCAACAACCTTTACGTCAATGCGATCAATCACGGATTCGATCCGGAACAATTTCTATCCGAGATCCCGCTGGAGCGGATCGTGCAGATCCATGTGGCCGGACACAAACGCTATTACGACCAGGTGATCGACACGCACGGCGAAGCCATCAGCGAGCCGGTGTACCAGTTGCTCGAGCGTGTCCTGAAAATGGCGGATGTCAACGGCGTGATGATCGAGCGAGATCAGAACTTTCCGCCCTTCGAGGAGCTGCTGCAGGAGCTGGAGTCGCTCCGGGCAGTTGTCAATCGCTGCCGGGCGTTCGGCGCCGAAGCTGCCGCCGGACAGAGGAGCCCGGCCCAGGCGCCGGTGTCCATCACCGCCGTCCGTAACCCGGAGCCGCAGCAGCCAGAGGCTCCTCCGGCCCGGCTGCGAGAGCTCGAGCGCTCCTTCGTGACCTCGATTCTTAGCCTGCCGGCCAGTCAGGCTCACTGCCCTCGTAAAGACACACCCGACTACGCGAGCAATCTCTACTCGTGGCTTTTCAACGGCGCCCGGCAAGGGGTGATGCGATCTATTTATCCACTTTGCTCCCGGCTGCTTGCCGCCAACTGGACCCCGCTGGTCAACGGCTATCTGGAGCGCCACCGCAGCACCGATTTGAATCTGAATAAAACGGGCGAGAGATTCGGGGAGTATGTCACCACCCATGGTGGCGAGCTGCTGAAGCAGATGCCGTTTCTGCCGGAGCTGGTGGACATCGAGTGGCAGCAGCTTCTGATAAGCCAGAGCACGGCGGAAGACGTGATCGGAAACTACACGTCGCCCACCACAACCGAAGAGCTCAACAACTATGGTCCCGTGCCCAACCCGGTTCTTGTCCTGAGGGATTACCAGTACCCGCTGCTGGAGATCGTGGCGCGCATCCGGAAGGGGGTCTCGCTTCCGGAGAGGATCCGGCCGGACACGACGTACGTGGCCATATTTCGCGACCCGGAGACCAGGCGGTGCCAGATGGTGCAGTTGAGCTACGTCGTCGCCCGGGCTGTCAGCGCCAGCCAGGAGCCGGCCGTGTCGTACGCGAGGCTCATTGAGACAATCGCCCCCTTGAGCCGGCACACGGACAACGTCGAGGCCATCGTCGCCGTCCTGGAGATGGTCGACAAGCTGCAGACCATGCGCATCTTCGTCGGCTCTACTCCCGTGCCTGCCGCGGCAATTGCGGCGCCGGGCGCGCAGGAATGACCGGCGCGCATCGGTAAAGATGAGCGGAATCAGAGCGAGCGGGACACCCGCTCCGGATCACACGGGCAGCACGCCGTGTTTCTTCTTGAAGCCGGTAATCTGCTTGCTCGAGTAGGCGTTGAAGCGGTTGATCAGCTCCTGCCTCAGGCTCGAGCCGGCGACGATGCCGTCGACGACCATCTCGGAGGCCAGGCGCATGATGTCCACGTCCTGCCGGTATTCCGCCCGCTTCTGCTCGATGAAGGCGGGGCGCTCGGCTTCCGGCAGCTCCATGATCTTGTTGTAGTAGACGGCATTGATAGCCGCTTCCGGACCCATGACGGCGATGCAGGCGGTCGGCAGCGCCAGGCACGCATCAGGCTCGAAGGCCGGCCCGCACATCGCGTAAAGACCGGCGCCATAGGCCTTGCGCAGCACCACGGAGATCTTCGGGACATCGGCGGAGGACACGGCCGAGATCATCTTGGCGCCGGACCTGATGATGCCGGCACGCTCCACCTTGGTGCCAATCATGAAGCCGGGGACGTCGGCCAGGAAAAGAAGCGGGATGTTGAAGGCGTTGCACAGCCAGATAAACCGCGCGGCCTTGTCGGCGGAATCAACAAAAAGAACCCCGCCCTTCACCTTCGGCTGGTTGGCAAGAATGCCCACGGCCCTGCCTCCCAGCTTAGCCAGCCCGGTCACCAGCTCGGCGGCAAAAAGCTTCTTCACCTCGACAAACGTGTCCGCATCCACCAGGCGGTCGATCACCTGGTAGACGTCGAAGGGCACATTCTCCTGCTGGGGGATGATCTGCTCGATCGTCCTGTCGGAAGCCGCGGGCTCCACAGGCGGGGACACCGGCGGGAGCTCATTGCAGTTGGACGGCATGAAGCGCAGGTATCGCTTGCACATGCCGATCGCTTCCTCCTCGGACTGGACGAGCACGTCGCCGCAGCCGCTCACCGAGCAGTGCATCCTGGCGCCGCCCATCTCCTCGAGGGTGACCTTCTCTCCAATCACCATCTCGGCCATGCGCGGCGAGCCGAGATACATGGAGGCATTGCCCTCCACCATTATCACTATGTCGCAGAATGCCGGAATGTACGCGCCGCCGGCAGCCGAAGGACCGAACAGCAGGCAGATCTGCGGTATGTAGCCGGACATCTGCACCTGCTGGTGGAAAATCTTGCCGGCACCGCGGCGGCCGGGAAACATCTCCACCTGATCGGTAATCCGCGCCCCGGCCGAGTCGACCAGATATATCAGCGGCACCTTGAGCCTGGCCGCGGTCTCCTGGATGCGAATTATCTTTTCAACCGTTCTCCAGCCCCAGGAGCCGGCTTTGACCGTCGCATCGTTGGCCATGAAGCAGACCGTCCGGCCCTCAATCTGCCCGATGCCCGTGACAACCCCGTCGGCGGGCAGGTCCGCCTCCTGGCAATTGGCGAACAGGGCGTCTTCAATCTCGAAGCCCGGATCGAGAAGAAGTCGCAGGCGCTCTCGAGCGAAGAGCTTATGGTCCTCCTTGAGCTTCTCGTGGTACTTCGGCGCGCCGCCCTTCTTGATCCTGGCGATCTCTGCATCCAGCTCTGAAGATCGGTCCTTCTGGCTCGTCAAATTGCTTACCATCCTCTTCCCCGTTATTGCCGCCCGTCCACGGTAGATTCTACAGCCATTCGAGGGGCAATTGGAGAATCCGGCCAATTATCGCATTTACGGGGACGCGCGGGCTCAACCACGCGTGAGGATATAATGAGGCGCAGGAAGAGCCGGTAAGCCACGAGGAAATGCCGTGCCGTCACGAGCACCGAGCAGCCGACGTCAGTTTTTAAAAACGCTCGCCATGCTGATGGCGTCCGCCGCCGGTGGTTATACCGGGAGCGGAATCCCCGGGGCCCCCCCCGCTTCAGCGGGCACGCAAAGAAAATACCGCCTCGCCCCCTGGACAGGCGACGATTACACGCTGGGGCACAGAATGAGGGCTGGGGACATCCCGCCGCTGCCCCGGTCATCTGAGCGGCGCGTGGACTTTGTCATCATAGGCGGTGGCATGGCCGGCCTCGCCTCGGCCTATTTTCTGCGCGATCATGACTTTCTGCTTCTCGAGCAATACGCCGAGCTCGGCGGCCAGTCCCGCGGCAAGTCCTATCGAGGTCTCGACTATTCGCTGGGCGCAGCCTACATGGGCTCCAGCGACGGCATCTACGGGGAACTGTTCGCGGACCTGGGCCTGAAGCCAGTCGAGCTGCCGGACACGAAGAATTCCTGGTACCGGGAAGGACGATGGTTTCCCGGAGTGCGCGGCGCCGACCAGGACATCCTCTACAAAAGCTTCGCTCGCTTGATCGCGCAGTGCAAGCCGGTCTGGAAGCTGATGCCGAACGGCGAGCTGGAGCTGCCTGTCCAGGGGCCCGACCTGGAGCGGCTCGACATGCAGCCGTTCTCAGCTCACCTCGAGGGATACGATCCGAAGTTCGTCGCCCTCGTGGACAGCATCTGCAAGTCTTCGTGCTGCGGCACGACAAGCGAGCTTTCCGCCCTGGCGGGGTTCTATCTCATGCAGGATCTGGTCAGCCCCAGCTACGTCTTCGAGGGCGGGAACCCGGCACTGGCAAGAGCGCTGGCTTCGCGGATCGAGGAAAGCGGGCGCAGGCGGTGCCTGACCGGGACTTTCGTCTGGAACGTCTCCCTGCGCAGCGGCGGCGCGTCGGTGGATTACAGCACCGCGGACGGCGCCATGCATCGCGTCGAGTGCCGGAAGGTGATCGTCACCGCACCGCCCCTGGTGACAGGACGGATCATACCGGATCTCGACGACAAAGCCAAAGCGGTTTTGCTGTGGTTCAAGTACGGGTCTTATCTTGTCGCAAACTTCTGCATGCCGAAGAAAATCTTCGACGGAGCGTACGACAACTGGGTGGGCTCCCCGTTTACCTTCGCCGACGCCGTGGTCGCCGAGACGCCTTACATCGCCACCGGCTCCTACAAGAAGATGATGGGCTCCGTTCTCACCGTGTACCAGCCGTATTCCGCGCGCTCGACCGGCCGCGAGATCCTCTACGAGGGCAACCGCGAGGAGCTGGCTGGCGAGCTAATCGAGCAGCTTTCGCGGCTCGTCGAGCAGTTTCAAAACAATCTGGATGAGGTCGTCCTCACCCGCTGGGGGCACGCGATGGTCGTCGCCCAGCCGGGTATGTTCGCCAAGCTGACCAGGCTGCTGGCGCTGGACACCGACCCGCTGCTGCTCGCTCATAACAGCATGCGCGGGGTGCCTTCAGCCGAATCAGCCATTCAAGCCGGCCGTCTGGCCGCGCAGCGGTGCCTGGGCATTCACCGCAAGACCGGCTGAGCGGGCAGGGCGCAATGCAGGATTCACTGGTAGGCACCATCCTCGATAACCGATACGAGATCCTGTCCTTGCTGGGAGAAGGGGGGATGGGGGCGGTCTACAAGGCCAGGCACACTTTGATGCAGCGCCTGGTGGCCATCCGGTTGCTCCGATCATCCCCGGAGGAGAGCGCGGTAACGCCGGAGGCTTTCCGCACGCAGGCGGCCGCCGTTTGCGCCCTCAGTCACCCCAACATTGTCGCCGTCCACGACTTCGGCACGTCGGAGCAAGGACAACCGTATCTGGCCATGGACTACGTAAAGGGGTCGACCCTGGCCGAGAGGATACGGGTCAACGGGCCCCTGCCCGTGGAGCGGGCCCTGCCCATGTTCCTTCAGATAAGCGGCGCGCTGGCCTACGCTCACAGGAAGGGGGTGGCGCACGGCAACTTGTGGTCGGGCAATGTCATGCTCGCCGACAGCGACCCCTGTCCCGGCTTCGTCCGGATCGCCGACTTCGGCCTGGCAAGCGCGCAGGCTGACGCTGGTGCGGACATTTACGCGCTCGGCTGCATCATGCAGGAGACGCTGACAGGCACGGCGCCGGGGCTGGAGACGCCCTCCATGTCTCCGCCCCGGGAGAAAGTCGAGCCGCCGGCGCTGAAAGAGATCATAAGCCGGGCGCTCGCCCCGAGCGCTCAGGATCGCTATCAATCCATGGACTATCTGGCCTCGGCCCTCGAGACCTTGGGCGGTAAACTCACGGACAAATTCGAAATCCGCCCGGGCGTTTCTCGTCGGGGCGGGGCTGCGGGGCGGGAGCGGGCCAAAGCAATCTGGGCGGCATCCGCAGCGATGGCGCTGGTGGTGATCGTGTCAGGGCTTGCCTGGTTTTGGCTCACCGGAACGTTGAAAGGACAGATTGCCGGCCGGGAGCTCTCGCTCAGGGTCTACGGCGTGCTCTCATCCGGCGACAACGCCAGGGCCACGGCCATTCTGGAAGACCTCACCGCCAGGTATACCGCCGACCATGATCTCAACAACGCCATTCGCTGTTGCCGGGAATTGATCCCGTTGTTGTACGACAGCGATCTGCCCACACGGGAGCGGCTGGCGTCAGTTCACGAAAGGCTGGCTCTCCTCTACCTGGCGCGCGGCGACCGCCCGAGAGCCCTGGCAGCCATCGATCAAGCATACGCGACCGCAAACGCGGTGGTCAGCGAGCTCTATTTGACCCATAAGGTTGCCGCGGCCCGCGGTCCTGCGGAGTCTTTGCTTAAGGCCGCCGATCAACTGCTGGCGCCGGATGACCCGAGATTGAGTCAGGCATGCCGCTGGCTCGGTGATGCCTACATGGACAGCCAGCAGTGGCAGAAGGCGGAGGCGCCTTACCGGCGGGTCGTCAACATTGGCGACAGGGACCTGCAAGCCGGGCAGATCGGCAAGCACGTAGCAAGCAACGATCTGTTCTTCTCCTACTACGGTTACGCCGGTCTGCGCCGGCAGCAAAAGAGATACGGCGAGGCGGAAGCTTTGCTGAAAAAGGCAATTGCCGCCGCGAGGAGCGAGCAGTACATATCGGGGTGGCGGTTTGCAGCGTATCAAGAGCTCGCCGGAGTGTATCGGGACGCGGGAAGGGACGATGACGTCTTGGCCACCTACCAGCAGTGCCTGGACGACGCTCAGCAGGTTGCCGGGCTCACGAATGCGGAGTACTGCGCAATCAAAAGATGGATTGCTGGTTATTATTTCCGCCGGGGCAGATTCCCATTGGCGGAGCGCTGTTACAAGCAGGCGATGGCCAACGCGAGCCGCACCGGCGTGGAGCTGGAGCCCGCTTTCTACGATGAATACAAGCGATGCCTGCAGGCCGAGGGAAAGACTTCCGAGCTGGAGAAAATTGAGGCGCGCCCTTAGGCTATGACCTGGACTTTTCCGGAGCTTCAGCGCTCTCAACCGGCTTGCCGTCCGCGTTGAAGACGGAGACCGGCGCGAAATACCGCAGCTCACTGTCTATCTTTTTCGCGTCACCGACCACCACTATGGTCAGGTTGTCGGCATCGATGTGCTCGCGAGCTACCCGGCGCACGTCATCGAGCGTGACCGCCATGATCTTGCCGGTATAGGTCTCCAGATAATCGGCAGGAAGATCGTGGAGTTGAACCTCGAGAAGCCTCTGGGCAAGCCCGGCCTGGGTCTCCAGGCCGAGGGCGAAGGCGCCGGCGAGATACGTCTTGGCGTCTTGCAGCTCTTTGTCGGTCACCTTCAGGTTGCGGAGCTTCTCGAGCTCGTAGAGGAACTCCTGCAGGGAAGGGCCGGTCACCTCGGTGCGCACCTCGGCCTCGGCCGAGAAGGCGCCGGGCTGCTTGCGGGCGGCAAAGCTGCTGTAAGCACCGTAGGTGTAACCTTTCTGCTCCCGGATGTTGAGGAAGAGCCTGGAGTGCGCGGCACCGCCCAGGATCTGGTTGCACACCATCATCGGGAAATAGTCGGGATCCTTCTTGCTTATAGCCACGTTGCCGAGCCGGATCGAGGACTGCACGGAACCCGGACGATCGACGACGTAGATGCGCCGGCCGTGATACTCGGGAACGGGCGGGTACTTCACGGCAGCAATCGAGCCCGGCTTCCAGGCGCCGAAATCCCTGGCTATCTGCTCCTGGATCTTCGCCTTCTCGAAGTCCCCGACCACGATCAAAACCGCGTTGTTGGGAAGGTAGTTCCTGCTGTGGAACTCCTGCAGATCCTTGCGAGTGATGCGCTCGACATTCTCCGGCGACGGCGCCGTCACGCTGTAGGGGTGCGTGCCGAAAACCACCTTGTTGAAACGCTCGTCCTGCAGGAAATCGGGCTGACTCCTCTTCATCACCAGCTCCTGAATCAGGTTCGTCTTCTTGAGCTTCAACTCGTCGTCCGGGAAGGAGGGATTGAGCACCACATCCGACACCACATCCAGCAGGCGATCCGTATATTTCGACAGCGCCGAGCCTGCGACCAGCGTAAAGTCATAATCGGAGCCGCCCTGCAAGCCGCCGCCGATGAAGTCGATCTCCTCGGCGATCTGCTTGCTGGTTCGCCTGGCCGTCCCTTCCGTGATCATGTCGGCGGTCATCGACGAAACCCCGAGCAAACCCTCCGGCTCTTGCGAGGACCCGGCTTTGATGCCCAGGTTGAGCGTAATGAAGGGCACCCGGTGGTCCTCGACGAGCTGAACGGTCAGGCCGTTGTCCAGCTTGTAGGTGGTGATCGGCGGCAGCTTATAGGGGCGCGGCGGCGGGAGCTGCGGCGGGTTCTTGCGCCACGACTCAGTTGTTTCTCTTTCTTTCGTTTCGGCTGCGGCGGGGGAAGTTGTAGCTGTCATGATGTATGCAAACGCTCCTAGAAACAGAACCAGTGGCAACCAACGTTCAAGATAAAGCCTCATATCGCCCCACCTCTACCTGGTCAGGACAGGCGCCGGCGAAGCCTCGGCCTTAGCCGGCACCGGCTCGACGTCGACTACGGTTACCCCGTCGTGCGTGAAGTACTTTCTGGCCACCCGCTGAATGTCTTCCGGCGTGACCTCCATGTACTTGCGCAGATCCTCGTCAATCAGCCGGGGATTGCCGTAAAAGAGCCCGTACTCGGCGAGCAGCTCCGCCCGCCCCAGACTGCGTTGCAGGCTCTGGGCGCTGCCGGCCGCGAAATAGCCCCGCAGCACCTGGTTCTTCGCCTTCTCAAGCTCGGTGGCGCTGATCGGCTCCTTCTTCAACTTCTCGATCTCGTCCCAGAAAATCTCGCGCACCTTCTCGGCCGTGTTGCCCGGCTTGTAGATGACAAATGCCTCGAAGGCCGCCGGCCCGCGCCGCTCATCCAGACCGGCGTCTGCGCGCAGGGCCACCTGATCGCCCTTCACCATGCGCTGATAGAGCCTCGAGGAGTCGCCGGTGGACAGGATCTTCTCGATGACCGTCATGGCATAGGAGTCCGGATCGCGGCGACCGGGCGCTTTCCAGCCCAGCCAGAAGGCGGGCAGCTGCGCGTGCCTGTCGGGCACTTTCTCGTATTTCGCCTTCTTCTGCTCCGGCTCGGAGACATCCGGGACGCTGGGTCTGGCAGCCGCCGGAATGGTGCCGAAGTATTTCTCCACCAGCTTGTGCAAGGCGGGGGCGTCGATATCCCCGGCGATGGCCATGACCGCGTTGTCGGGCGCGTAGTATGTCTTGAAGAACTTGCGGACATCGTCCACCGAAGATGCCTCCAGGTCCTCGAAAGAGCCGATCACCGGGTGGGCATTGGCCCAGTTGTCAAAGAGCAGCTCCTCGAACTTGAGCGCGGCCGGGGTGTAAGGCTGGTTGTCGATCCGCGATCTCTTCTCCTCCTTGACCGTCTCAAGCTGGTTCTTGAAGTTCTCCTCCGTCACCTTGAGCGAGCGCATGCGATCGGATTCCAGCCAGAGCGCCAGCTCAATCTGATTCGACGGCAGCTTGTCGTAATAATTTGTGAAGTCGTTGTGGGTGGAGGCGTTAAGCGAGCCGCCGGCGCTTTCCACGTATTTGAAGTGCTCGGTCTTGCCGACGTTCTCCGAGCCCTCGAACATCATGTGCTCGAACAGGTGAGCGAAACCGGACCGGCCTTTCTCCTCGTTGCGGGATCCCACGTCGTAGATGATCACCAATGCCGCCACCGGCACCGAGTGATCCTCGGAGAGGATGACACGCAGCCCGTTGGGCAGCGTGAAGTCCTCGGTCACCGGGATAAGGGGTGATTTCCATTCGGCAGCATTTGCGCTCATAGCAACTCCAAAGGTCAAAATCAGGGACAACAAGAAACGCCAGTTGTTACTCTTCGTCTTCATCGTCGGCTCCCAGTTGCACGGTCGACCAGAAAATGCCGACCACAAGGATAGACAGGATCGCCGCGCCAAGACAGATCTTGTATGGTACCCCGAACCTATCCAGTACAGCATACACGGATACTGCCAGGACGAGGCCAAGCAGCGCAACGATCTGATGAACACTGACGCGCATCTCTAATAATAATTACGTGAACCGGGCGTGCTCGAGGGCGGCGGCGCAGGAGCAGGCTTCGCGCTTATCCGGCACCATCTCCAGAAGCTTGACCAGCATCTTCTGGAGCCTGCTTATGTTCTGTCCGAAGACCTTAACCACCTCGGCGTGCGAGACGGGCGCGACGTCGCCGACCAGGCCGGAGTCGTAGTCAGTGATAAGCGAGATGTTCACGCAGCACATCTCCAGCTCGCGGGCCAGGTGCACCTCCGGGTACTGGGTCATGTTGATCACCTCCCAGCCCATGGAGGTGAACCACTTCGACTCGGACTTGGTTGAAAAACGCGGACCTTGAATGACAACCACCGTGCCGCGCCCGTGAATTTTTATCCCGCAGGCCTCGCCGGCATCGACCGCCAGCTTGCGCAGCTCCGGGCAGTACGGATCGGCAGCCGAGACATGGGTGGAGATTGGCCCGTCGTAAAACGTGTCGGGCCGCCCGCTGGTTCTGTCCACGTATTGATCGCAGATGACAAAATCGCCGGGCCCGACCCCCGGTTGCAGGCTGCCGGCCGCGCACGGCGAGATGATGCGGGTCACCCCCAGCGACTTCATCGCCCACAGGTTGGCCCGGTAGTTGATCCGGTGCGGCGGGTGCTGGTGCTGTCCGCCGTGGCGGGGCAGAAAGGCCACCTTCTTGCCGCCCAGGCTGCCGAGCGTCAACCTGTCGCTTGGCGCCCCGTAAGGCGTCTCGACAGCCATCTCCTCAGCGTGGTCCAGGAGCTTGTAGAAGCCGGACCCGCCAAAAATCCCGATATCAGCCAGCGGTTTTTCCACGGCAAATCAACCCCGCATTTCTACTGGAAGCGCTCCCCGCGCTCGTCCCCGACCACGCATATCGCGGGCGGCCGGTCCGAGGAGGGCGCTGTCCATTATAAGCCGCCCGCCGGTCAGATAAATCCTTTCCGCTCGAGAACAGCGCCCCGCGCAGGGCGCTTAAATAAGAGCTTAACGGGTACAATGCTAAGGTCACGATCACCGCGGCGCGAATCAGGATGAATTGCTATCATGGCAATCGATGAGGACGAGCGAGTCGAACCGCCGGGCGGGGAGCGCTCGTGATAATGGGTGAAACCGACGGAAGGGAACAACGAGGTCCGATATCGGGTCACCCGTAGTGAGGAGTCCTCGTCACAATGGCTAAAAATATGTGGTGGAAACTTTTTCTTGCTGTCCCGGTCATCATAGCCGCCTCCATGGGGGGCACCAGCCTCGTCAATAAGGGCGACTGGCTGTCGTACAAGGTCCCCGAGCACAGGGTTTCGCAGCGAATCTTCTCGGCGGCGCCGCTGGACCCGGATTACCTCTATCACCGCGTATGGCAGCTTATCCGCGAGGACTACTACGACCAGACGTTCGGCGGGCAGAGCTGGACGAGATGGGAGCACCGCTACGACGGCAAGCTGAAGACGCTGGACGACGCCCACAAGGCCATCGAGACGATGCTGGCCAGCCTGGGCGATCGCTACACGAGATTTCTGGATCGCGACGCCTTTGACGACGAGAAGCTGCAGATTGACGCCCACCTGTACGGGATCGGGGTGCAGATCGGGCTCGACAAGGCCCAGCGCATCGTGGTCATAGCGCCGATCGAGGGCACGCCGGCCTCCAGGGCCGGGCTTTTGCCGGGCGACGAGATCGCCGAAATCAACGGCAAACCAACAAAGGGTCTTTCCGTGGAAGAAGCTGCCAAGCAGATCAAGGGCCCGATCAACACCCAGGTCGTTCTCACCCTGCTGCGCAACAAGCAGCACCTGAAGGTGCCGATCGTAAGGGCCGAGATCCCGATCCGCTCCGTTCAGACCGCCAAGGTAATCGACGGCGATATCGGCTACATCCGCCTGAGCAGCTTCATCTCCCAGCAGGCGAACAAGGAGATGCGGGACGCGCTTGGCAAGCTCTCCGCCGCCAAGGGTCTCATCCTGGATCTGCGGGACAATCCCGGCGGGCTGCTGACCAATGCCATAGACATCTCCAACATGTTCCTGGACAGCGGCAACATCGTCTCCACGGTGGACCGCGACGGCTACAAGACGCCCGCCATGTCCGACTCTCATCCGATAAGCCACCAGCCGCTGGTGGTGCTGATCAACCAGGGCAGCGCCAGCGCCTCCGAGATTACAAGCGGCGCCCTGCGCGATAACGGCAGGGCGGAGCTGGTCGGGCAGCGAACCTTCGGCAAGGGGCTGGTGCAGGGCATCAATCGCCTCGAGGACGGCTCCGGGGTCAACATCACGATCGCCAAGTACCTGACGCCCAACGACACGGACATCAACAAGAAAGGGATAACGCCCGACGTGCCGGTCGATCTCACCGAGAAAGACTACAAGGACGGCAAGGGACCGTGGTGGCTGGATCCGGACGGGCCGACGGTGAAGCGGGCGCCGGAGGACCTTAAGGACATTCAGCTGCGCAAGGCGGTCGAGCTCCTCAAGAAGAAGCTCAACCAGCCGTCGGTGGCCATCGGCGTCAAGGGCTAGCCCGGATGTTAATATGAGTCGGGGGCGCGGGGATGCGTTGTCATGCCCCGGGAGAGGCCGGGCGGCCGCTTCCGAAAGATTTGGGACTGCCGGATGACTGGACGGTCGGGAATTGCCATAGCCGGATGCGAGCCGGGTTGCGGGAAGACCGTGGTGGCGACCGGGCTTGCCGGCACGCTCCTGGAGGAGGGCTTCCAGTTCCGGGCCCTGAAGCCGGTCTGCCTGTGCCGGCGCCAGGACGCCGAGTCCGAGCTGCGGTTCATCAGCACGATCAGCCACACGCCGCTTGCCTATCCGGTTCAATATGTGAACGGTCAGCAAGGGCTGGGCAGATTTGCCTGGGACGAGGCCGTGCGCGCCATCGCCTCCGGCGTCGAGCCGGTAATCGTCGAGCTGCCGGGGTCCTGCGCCAGCCCGCTATGCAGGGACGGGTCTGGCGCCAACTGGCGGGACTCGGCGGATCTGGCCGGCGAGCTGGGGCTGCCGGCCATTCTGGTGGCCAGGGAAGGCCCGTCCGCGGTGGAGAAGCTTGTCGTCAACGCCGCGTACCTGGCCTCGCGCCATGTGCAGGTAATCGGGCTGGTGACGTGCGAGGTCAGCCAGCCGGCAGCGCCAGGCCGCGCCGGCGCCTGGTCTGCAGGCAGCGGGCCGGACACAGGCGCCCCCGGCTGGTCCCTCAGGCCCGAGGCGGTGGCGCTTGCCCTGCAGGAGAGAACCGGCGTGCCTTACCTGGGCTGCCTCAAGTTCAGCCAGTCAATCAGCGTGCCGAAGGTCAACCAGGGTAACCTGATCAAGACCACCTCCGGCTGCCTCGATCTCTTGCCAATCATCAAGACGCTCAACTTGAGGATCTCCGTCTAAGCCGCTCTCATTTATTAGCCGCGGAAATGTGTTACACAGAAGACACGGAAGCCGCGGGGATTGTCAGGCAGGCGGCGGATGCAAAAAATAGAGCCCGGATTGGTCTCCACCGTGGACACAAAATTGCCGGTCGACGGCGGTCATCTCGTTATCTTCACCCTGTCGGATTCCAGCGGCGAGACGGCAGAGGCGGTGGCGCGCGCGGCCCTGGTCCAGTTTCCACCCGGACAGGCGACCATCTACCGGCTGCCGCAGATTCGCAGCAGCCAGCAGATCGTCAACGTGGTCCGCGAGCTGACCACCGGCAGGTCGATAATCGCCTACACGCTGGTGCTGCCCGAATACAGGCAGGCCCTGGAAGCGGAGGCTGAGCGCTACCGCATCCCGACCATCGATCTGCTCGGGCCGCTCATCTCGCAGGTCGAGGAGATAACCGGCGCCAAGCCGCTCTCGCAGCCGGGCAGGCTCCACCTGCTCGACGAGACCTACTTCCGGCGCATCGCCGCCGTGGACTTCGCGATCAGGTTCGACGACGGCAAGAACCCGGACGGGATCACCCAGGCGGACGTGGTGCTGATCGGCGTCTCGCGCACCAGCAAAACCCCCAACTGCATGTATCTCGCCCACCATTACGGGCTGAAGGCGGCCAACGTGCCGATCGTCATGGGCGTCGATCCCCCTCTGCAACTCTTCCAGGTGTCATCCAGGAAGATCATCGGCCTGTCGATCGACCCTTATCTCTTGCAGGACATCCGGACGACCAGGGCGCAGGTGCTGGGGATGCCCTCCGGAACCGATTACGTGGATCCGGAGAACATTCAACATGAGGTGCGCCACGCCAAACGCTTCTTTCGCGAGCTCAAATGCCACATCATCGACGTATCGGCCAAAGCGATCGAGGAGACCTCGAGCGAAATCTTTTTGTATCTCCGTCAGCAGACGGAAACCGGCTCAATCAGCCATCAGTAACGCGTCACCATAACAGAGGACAGTCGCTATGCTCAGCACCAGAGGTTCAGGCCCGAAGACGAAAGGCGCAGATGTGGCCAGGGTGTATCTGTTCCGGGAGGCTTACGAGACCTTCAACGGAGACCGCCAGGTGATGCGCGACAGACTGGGCGGCAAGGGCGCCGGGCTGGCCGAGATGACCGCCGCCGGGGTCGCCGTCCCGCCCGGAATGACGATCCTCACCGATTGCTGCCGGCAGTATTACGAGCAGGAGTCCCGCGTTCCCGAAGGTCTCTTCGATGAGGTGACTGCGAAGTTGCAGGTGATCGAGTCGGCGCTGGAGCGCAAGCTCGGCGACGTGGAAAAGCCGCTCCTGCTCAGCGTGCGCTCGGGAGCGAAGTTCTCCATGCCCGGGATGATGGACACTATTTTGAACCTGGGCTTGAACGACAGGACGGTGGAGGGGCTGGCCAAACTGACCGGCAATCCCCGCTTCGCCTGGGACAGCTACCGGCGCTTTATCCAGATGTTCAGCAACGTGGTGCTGGATATCGGCAAGGACACCTTCGAGGACATCATCGACGACACCAAGGATGAGCTTGGTATCGCCGCCGATACCGAGTTGAAAACCGAGGATCTGCAGGGGCTGGTCCTTAAGTTCAAGGCGGTGGTGAAGGAGAGGACCGGCCGCGACTTCCCGCAGGACACCTCGGATCAGCTCAAGGGCGCGGTGGAAGCCGTCTTCAAGTCGTGGAACAACAGCCGGGCCATCTATTACCGCAACCTGAACAAGATCGACCACAACCTGGGGACGGCGGTGAACATCCAGGCGATGGTGTTCGGCAACATGGACGAGCAGTCCGGGACGGGCGTTTGCTTCACGCGCAACCCGAGCACCGGGGAGAAGGTTCTCTACGGCGAGTACCTGCTCAACGCCCAGGGCGAGGATGTGGTGGCCGGCATCCGCACACCGAAGAAGATCGGGCAAATGGCCCATGAGATGCCGGAGGTGTACAAGGAGCTGCTGGCCACCACGACGCGCCTCGAGCAACACTACCGGGACATGCAGGACATCGAGTTCACGGTCGAGCGGGGCAAGCTCTATCTGCTCCAGACCCGCACCGGCAAGCGCACCGCGGCGGCGGCGGTCAAGTGCGCCGTGGACATGGCCGGCGAGGGCATCGTCTCCCGCGAAGAGGCGCTGGCGCGGGTGGAGCCGGCCCAGCTCAATCAACTCTTGCTGCCCAGCTTCGACGCCGAGGACAAGGCGAAGGCTAAGAAGGAAGGACGGCTGCTGGCCACCGGGCTCAACGCTTCGCCGGGGGCGGCCATCGGGGAGATCGTCTTCAACCCGGACGACTCCGAGCGGCTTGCCGTGGAGAAAAAGGTCATCCTGGTGCGCGTGGAGACCTGCCCGGATGACATACACGGCATCGTTCCAGCCCAGGGGGTCGTCACCAGCCGCGGTGGCATGACCAGCCACGCCGCCGTCGTCGCCCGCGGCATGGGCAAGCCTTGCGTGGCCGGCTGCGAGGCGTTCAAGGTGGATCTGGAGAAGGAGACGGTGAGCGTTGCCGGGCAGACGCTCAAAAGAGGCGACGTGATCTCGATCGACGGGTCGACCGGTGAAATCTTCAAAGGTCCGATCGCCAGGCTGGAGCCGGCGCTCAGCGCGGAATTCAAGACCCTGCTCGCCTGGGCCGACGAGTGCAGGCGTCTCGGCATCAGGGCCAACGCCGACACCCCCGAGGACGCCCAGCTCGCCCGCGAGTTCGGCGCCGAGGGGATAGGCTTGTGCAGAACCGAGCACATGTTCATGAGCCAGGAGAGATTGCCGGTCGTCCAGTCCATGATCATGGCCGCCACGACCGCCGAGCGCCAGGAGGCCCTGTCCAAACTGCTTCCCATGCAGCGCGAGGACTTCAAGGGCATCTTCAAGGCCATGCAGGGGTTGCCCGTCACCATCCGCCTGCTCGATCCACCGCTGCACGAGTTCCTCCCCAGGGAGGATGAGCTCGCCGAGGAGTTAGCCGTCCTCAAGACCAGGGGGGTGAAGGGCCCCGAGCTGCGTGAGAAGGAGACGCTCATCCGCAAGATTCGCGAGCTTCACGAGGCCAATCCGATGATGGGGCTGCGCGGCTGCCGCCTGGGGCTCATTTATCCCGAGATAAGCAAGATGCAGGTGCAGGCCATTTTCGAGGCCGCCATTGCCCTCAAGAAACAAGGGATCGATGTCTTGCCGGAGATCATGATCCCGCTGGTCGGACACGTCAACGAACTCAAGATCGCCCGCACCGAGCTGGAGGCCGTGGCCAGGCAGGTCATGAGAAGCCAGGGTGTGGAGATCGACTACAAGTTCGGCACCATGATCGAGATCCCGCGGGCGGCGCTTACGGCCAACGAGATCGCCGAGCACGCCGAGTTCTTCAGCTTCGGAACCAACGATCTGACGCAGATGACTTTCGGCTACAGTCGCGACGACGCCGAGGGCAAGTTCCTTCAGCGTTACCTGGAGGGCATCGACTGCGGTGGCGCCAAGGTAAAGGTGCTGACGCAGAATCCCTTCGAGGTGCTGGATCGCGAAGGGGTGGGCAAGCTGATGAAGATTGCCGTCGAATATGGGCTGCAGGCGAGACCGGATCTCAAACTGGGGATCTGCGGCGAGCACGGCGGCGATCCCTCCTCGATCGCCTTCGCCCACCAGATCGGTCTCACCTACGTGAGCTGCTCGCCGTATCGCGTTCCGCTCGCCCGCCTGGCCGCCGCGCAAGCCAACCTGACCGCCGAGGAGCGCGACAGATAACCGTAGTGCAGGCGCTCGCGCCGTCCTCACGTGCACCGCGACCGGAAACGCGCCTCAAGGCAGAACAGCCAGCAACTGATGCCCGACCCGGCGCGCAACACCGAGCGCCGTGGTGGCATATCTGGTCGCGTGGTGGTAAGCGCGGACGCCGGTGCGTTTGAGAAGCGTGCCGCCGCGGTGGAGCGGCACAGCCACTGCAGGCGGGGCGGAGGCAAGCAAGCTGCGCGAGCGGTGGAAAAGCCCCATCCCGCGAAGGTGGTACGGATTGCTGAGAGAGCGCGTGGCCAGTTGCCGGGAGGCGCTGTAAAAGACCGGGGCAGGAGCCTCGACCCGCTGCGCCGCCGGCGATGGGGTCGAGGGCGCTGGCACCGCCTGGAAGCGCGGGGGAGGAGCGCTGCGGGGGCGCGGCGCTGGCGGCAGGCGATAGGCAAGAGCAGGGGACGGCAGGCCTCCCATGCCCCTCAAACGGAAAGGATTGTGGATTGAGCGAACGGCAAGCGCCCTGCAAGACTGTTCAAACCAGTGGGGAGCCAGCATCCTGGTCGGGCCGGCAAACGACCTGCCGCCGTAGAACCCGGCGCGCGGATAGTACGACCAGCCGATCGGTCCTCCGGCTTCCGGCAGATAGGCAATCGGATCGACGCCGCCCATCCCGATCGCGTGCGCGGCGGCCGGCGAAAGATCCAGCGCCCTCCCGGCCACATAAGGTCCCCGGTCGTTGATGGTGACCGTGCAGGTCCGGCCGGTGCGCAGGTCGTGGACGAGCACCTTGGTGCCGAACGGCAGCGTCTTGCTGGCTGCTGTCATCTCATGGCCGTCGAATCTGGCGCCTGAGGCGGTCCTGTGCCCGTAGAAGCCCGGGCCGTACCATGAGGCCCTGGCTACGACCCAGTGGCCCGGTGGTGACGAGCTGTTATGGGTGAAGTAACGCAGAGCCTCCGCCGGCCCGCTGCAAAGGATCATTGCCGACAGGGTCGCCCCCACCGCTCCGGTCAAACAGGCAGCCCTGCCATCCATGTTGTACAGTCCTCCAGGCTACTCCCCACCTGCAGACCGCGATACGAACACCCAGCAATAATCCTGACGTGCGGCTGCCCGGCCGTGTTCCGGACTGTGGTAACGTGTAGAATCACGATGATGCCCGTAGTTGAGGTCAAAAACCTGCGCAAGGAGTTCGACGGCACCACAGCCGTCGCCGATGTCTCCTTTGCGGTCGAGCGAGGGGAAACGGTAGGACTTCTAGGGCCCAACGGGGCCGGCAAGACAACAGCGATCCACATGCTGCTTGGCCTTATCATCCCGACCAGCGGTTCCATATCGGTATTCGGGGCAGACCTGGAGAAAAGCCGGGTCGACATCCTCGCCCGCTGCAATTTCTCATCCGCCTACACCAGCCTGCCGTACAACCTGAAGGTCTGGGAGAATCTGATGATCTGCGCCGGGCTGTACGAGGTCGATTGCGCCAGACAAAAGGCTCACAGCCTGCTCGATATGTTCGAGATCGCTCATCTCAAGGACCAGATTACGGGCCGGCTCTCGTCCGGAGAGTCCACGCGCGTCAACCTCTGCAAGGCATTGCTCAATGATCCGGAATTGCTGCTCCTCGACGAGCCTACAGCCAGCCTGGACCCGGACATCGCCGACAAGGTCCGGAAAATCTTGCAGCAGGTCCAGCAGGAGAAAAGCATCACTTTGATCACCACCTCGCACAACATGAAGGATGTCCAGGAGGTATGCAGCCGCATCCTTTTTCTGCACAAGGGGCGCATAATCGCCGACGGCGCGCCGGATCACATCCTCGAAAAGTTTCAGCAGCAATCACTGGAGGATGTTTTCATCAGCATCGCGCGCGGGGGCGATCTCATGGTAAAGGAGCCCACGTAAATGCGCTGGAGGCATGTTCGAGCCCTGGTCATCCGCTACACGATCCTCTACACCAGGAGCGCGCCGCGGGTGGTGGAGATGTTCTTCTGGCCGTTCATGGACCTGTTCGTGTGGGGATTCGTCACCATGTACCTGCTGCGGGTAAACGGCGCCCACCCTTCGCTGGTCACCTTCCTCCTGGGGGCGATGATCTTCTGGGACATCATCTATCGGGCGGCTCAGGGCGTGTCCATATCCTTCCTGGAAGACGTGTGGTCGCGCAACCTTCTCAACGTGTTCGTGGCGCCGGTTCGGGTCAGCGAGTTCATCGCCGCCTCCTATGCCGTGGGGCTGCTCAAGGTTCTCACCATCGCCCTGGCGCTCACGGGCGGGGCCTATCTGATGTACTCGTTCAACCTTTTCAGCATGGGCTTCGCGCTGGTGCCTCTGTTCGCCAACCTGGTGATCATGGGCTGGTCGATCGGCATGCTCACGACGGCATTGCTCATGCGCTGGGGGCAGGCAGCCGAGAATCTGGCCTGGGCCGTGCCCTTCCTCATCCAGCCGATAGCCGCGGTCTTCTACCCGGTGAGCGTGCTGCCCGCCTGGCTGCAGCCGGTCGCTTTCACCATTCCGGCGAGCCATGTCTTTGAAGGGATGCGCCAGGTGCTGCGCGGGGAGCCGCTCAACGTCGAGCGCCTGATCTGGGCGTTCGTGTTGAACCTGGTTTACCTTGCGCTTGCCGCCTGGTCCTTCAACCACATGTTTCACGTGGCGCGCAGGAAGGGGCTGCTCACGAAATTGTTCACTTAGCGGTGCCTTGAGCGCCTCAACGCTTCCAGCCCTGTTGCTTTCGGTACTGCTCGAACTGCCGGCACTGCGCGGGCGACAGGTTGCGGCGAATCTCCAGGCTCATCATGCTGTACTCGGTGACGATGACACCGTAGAGATTGTTGAGCTCGCCCTGCCTGGCCATTATTACCTCGGCCGGCTTGCCCTCGATGATGAACTCGATGAATTCCTTGCTCTTCTCCCTGTACTCCTGGCGCAGCGGGTCGATTTTCGGGCGATAGTTGCTCACGATCTCGCTTATCTTCCGGCGCTGCTCAGGCGATGCCTGAATGCGCTCCAGGATAGGCTGCAGGTGGGAGCCGTATGGTTGCGCGAACTGCTTGTCCGCGGGCGGAGAGGGCTTGGTGATGGACTGGGACAGAACCGCCGTCTCCGCCCCGCCCTGACCGGCCGCAGCGAGCGCCACGGCAACCGGCACGCAAACCGCCACAGACAAGGGAACCAGGAGTAAACCACCTCTGACCATGCTCCAGTGACCCCAACGAAGGTCTGAGCCCTGCCGGCAAACGTCGCCCCACTCCTCACTCATTATAATTCCGGGAAACATGGCGGCTCGGACACCCCCCCGCCTGACGCTGCCTATATGCCACATGTTCCCTGGCCTTTCGCCAGGGTAAAACCTTCGCAACATGGGTGCGCGGAGGGTTAAGGCACGAGGTCGGCCTGAAGCTCCTCCACCCGGCCGTATCGCCTGGCGGCGTCAACAGCCGTCGCGCGCGCCACGATCCCGTCGAGCTCCACGCTGACCCGGCTGGCGTGAGGCCCCTGGGCACGGGACGGGTGAGAGGCGGTGATCGGCTCCGGGTCCTTTCCTACCAGCAGGTAGTACAACGTGGCCCCCAGGGCGTAGATGTCGCTCCGGGTGGTGGGCTTGCCGCGGAACTGCTCGGGCGGTATATAGGCGTGCTTACCCACCACGGTGCCGGTGGTCGTGCACTCGGTTTGCTGGGCGACGTTGAAATCGACCAGCTTGAGCGTGCCCTGCGAGCTCAAGATCAGGTTGTCGGGGGTGAAATCGCGGTGCACCACCGGCGGTGTCAAACCGTGCAGATAGGAGAGTATCGAGCACATCTGCAGGGCCAGCTCGCGCACCTCGCTTTCGGGGAACGGGCCGCGCATCTCCACAGCCTGCCGCAACGACATGCCGTCGATGTGCTCGAGGACCAGGTAGCTGCGATGGTCTTCGACGAAGAAGTCGCGCAGCTTGACGATCCGCGGATGATCCAGGCGGCTCAGCATGGCAGCTTCCTGCTGAAAGCGCTCCAGCGCCTCCTTGCGCACGTTGACGTCCACGTACACCGGCAGAATCGATTCCTTGAGCACAACCTCACCCACCGTGCCGGCAGCGCCGGCTCCGCTGCCGTTCTCAGACGGCCGATTACGCGGCCGGCGGGCATTGCCGTTGTCGGCGTCCGGCCCCTGATCGCAGGCGAGATAGGCGGTGCCCTGCCCGCCGACCCCCAGCTGCCCGATCACCCGATAGCGCCCCTCCTCGAGCGTGGCGCCCTCCTTGAGCGGCGTCAGCCTTTCTCTTTTTGGCGGCGCGGAAAGCGCCTTCAGCCACAACTCCGTGTAGCTGTGCTCCTGCGGCGGGGAAAGAACCTCCAGCAGCTGCGGATCACGGGTCGCCTGCGGGGCCCAGGCCTCGATGGCCTCCAGCAACCGGGCCCGCTCCTCGCTAAACGGAATCGCCCCCAGCTTGACCTTGAGGCGCTGGTCTTCGCCTCCCACGAAGCAGACCCACCAGTCCTGCATCGAGGTCTTTCCGGGCGGCTTCAACAGGTTAACAGCCTGAACCGAGTCCCAGGGCAGAAGCGGGCCGCCGCCCTCAACCCACCTCCGCCGCCACCGCCAGCGCAATCCCTGCGTGGAAACGCCGATATGGGTGGGCTGCAGATGGTAGAGACCGAAGGCCAGCGTCAGGAGCGCGCCCAGAAGCCCCAGCGTCCAGGACAGGATGGCCTGGTTGAGGGCCGCGGCCGATAAGGCTGCAGCACCGGCTGTGCCCTGGAATGATCCGGCTGCCAGCGACCTGATGATAGCCTCGGTTACAATTCCTGGCCCGCCAAAGTAAAAGAAGAGGACGACCAGCGTCATCACGAACCAGGCTTTGGCCTCGTTCCAGGCCGAAAAACGGTAAGCAAACCACCTTTCGGCGGCATAAAACGGCTTGTACTGAAGGAGCACCTCACCGTCCGCGTCCACCACCGGCCGTTGCCGGCCGCGTTGCGGGCAGGGGGCGGGAAAAAACGTCTCCGGCATCGCTGTCCTGTCGTCGGCGGCCATGCGAGCGCTCCTCCTCAACAGCTTTCCGCAAGCAAGGCCGCCCGACGCGACATGATCCCGGCTATGGCACGCTCCAGGCTGGCGGCATCAGGTAGGCGATCCTCGGTCTCCATCGCCGTGCACCGCTGAACGAGCTCGTCCAGCTCGGCGGAGACCTGGCAATTGAGCTCCCTTGGACGGGATACGGACAGCGCCTCCGGATCCTGCCCGGTCAACAGGAAATGAATCGTGCAGCCGGCCGCGTATATATCGCTGCCGGTGACTGCCTTGCCGCGAAACTGCTCGGGGGCGATGTACGACTGCTTGCCGACCAGCGTGCCGGTGGCGGTGCCCACGAACTCATTGGCGGCGCCAAAATCGATGAGCTTGAGCTTTCCGTCCTCCCTGAGCACCAGATTGTCCGGCGTCAGATCGCGATGGATTACCGGGGGATCCTGGCCGTGCAGATAGCGGAGTATGCCTGCCACCTGCAACGCCCAGGCAAGCACCGTGTCCTCCGGCTGCGGGCCGTGTTGTTTGACCAGCTGCCGCAGATCCTGCCCGTTTATGTACTCCAGAAGCAGGTAGTTGCGCCCCTGCTCGGCGAAGTGATCGAGCACCCTGGCGATGCACGGGTGCTGCAGTTTGATGAGCAGCCTGGCCTCGCGATTGAAAAGCTCATCCGCTTTGCGGCTGGCCTGGAGATCGGCGTTGGCCGGCACCACCGCTTCCTTGACGACGACCAGCTCCCGGCCGTCGAGCTGGGCGAGATAGATGGCCGACAGCCCGCCAAAGGCGAGCTGCCGGATGATCTTCAGGTGCCCGGAGCGCATCTCGTGACCCGGCTCGAGCGGCACGAACGACGTTGCGCTGAAACGGCGCCGCAGCTCCTCCTCCCACATCTGCGTGTAGCTTACCGTCGAGATGCCTTTGTTCTCGTTTTGCAGCGTGTTCTGGAAATCGACCAGCTCCGGCGGCCGCCGGCAGCCGCTTCCCCAGACCTCGATGGCCAGCAGCATCTGCTCCAGGTCCGTCCTGGGCAGGTTCCTCAAGCCGAGCCTGCACATGCCGCCGGATTTGAAATAAAGGCAGATGTAGTCGGACCCCTGGAATCGCACCGTCGACTGCCAGCGCAGCCCGATGTTGCACAGGTCCGGCCAGAGGCGCTCGCGCCTGAACTTGAGCGCCGGCAGAAGCAGCAGCGGGAAGAGGATGCCTTCTTTGCTAATAAGAATGCGGTCGTCCTCGCAGATGGCCGTTATCACCACGCAGGCCAGCGGAAACAGGATAAGCCCCATCAGCACGGCGAGGGTCTGCAGGGGAGGCAGGTGTCCCGCGTTCCTCAAGATGAGCTGTACGAAAAGGCCCAGGCAGAAGGGCACGACCAGCGCCCACAGCGGCATGAGCAAGCCCATGACCGCCAAGCCCGCCCGGGCGGGCAACGGTCGATATTTAACCGCCAGTTCCAGTGCTGCCACCGATTGGGACGCTCCACCGTTCGAGGTCGAACAGGGCAAGAGGCTCCGACATTAAAGCAATACCCAATAAAGGAGCCGCTTACACGATATATTTGAGCACGGCGTGGGCTGCACCGCAGCCGGCGCCGGCGCAACGGTCCTGGCAAAGGATGCCCCGGAGATGACGCTGCCGCTCGACAAAGTCAAGGTCCTGGACTTCACGCACCTGCTGCCGGGGGAGCTGTGCTCGACCCTGCTGGCGGATCTCGGCTGCCAGGTGACAAGAATCGAGACCATGAAGCCAGGACTCGGGAAAAAGCTGCCGCCGATCGTCAAGGGAGAGAGCCTTTACTACTGGAGCGTCCACCGGCACAAGGAGCGGCTGCGGCTGGATCTGAAGAAGCCCGAAGGGCTGGAGATTGCCCAACTGCTGGCCGAGCGGGCCGACGTGGTGCTGGAGAACTTTCGCCCGGGGGTGATGGCTCGGCTCGGTCTCGGCTACCGCCGGCTGGCCAGGCGGAACCGATCGCTCATCTACTGCTCCATCTCCGGCTACGGGCACACCGCCTCCTGGAGCCAGCGGCCGGGACACGATCTCAATTTTGTCGCCGAAGCTGGCATCCTCAACCTCAACCGCCTGCCGGGGGGACCGCCGGTCATCCCGGGGGTGCTGGTTTCGGACTTCATGGCCGCCGTGTACGCCGCGCTCGGGGTGTCCGCGGCCCTTTTCGAGCGGCTGCGCACCGGCAGGGGCAGGAGCATCGACATAAGCATGTTCGAAAGCGCGCTTTCGACAATGAACATAATTGCCACCGCCTCGCTGTTCACCGGCCAGAAACCGGAGGACCGCGCCTTCACCTATCAGAGCGAGCTGCCCAACTACAACGTCTACGAGTGCGCCGACGGAAGGTATCTGGCCGTGGCTTCGCTTGAGCCGCAGTTCTGGCAGACGTTCTGCGAAAGGATCGGTCGCCCGGATCTTTCCTCCGGATACCGCGGCGGGCCCGACAGCACGCTCAAGAACGAGATTGCCGGCATAATTCGCCGGCTGCCACTCGACGAATGGTTGCGGATCTTCGATGGGAGCGACTGTTGCGTCTCGCCCGTGCTGAACCTGACGGAGGCCCTCAATTACCCGCCGGTCAAGGAGCGCGATATGATCGTGCAGATTCCGCACCCGGTATTGGGAGCGGTGCCGCAGCTGGCCAACCCGGCCATCAGGCACACCGGACCGCGCCGGAAGAAATTGGCCGGTCCGGGCGCCGGCGGCCCGCACGAGGAGGCGGTGAAAATCCTCCGGACGATCGGCTAT
Organism: Pseudomonadota bacterium; assembly: GCA_021325555.1. Classification (GTDB taxonomy): domain Bacteria; phylum Cyanobacteriota; class Vampirovibrionia; order Obscuribacterales; family Obscuribacteraceae; genus JAJPGY01. The sequence goes on from JAJPGY010000040.1 coordinate 224,570, forward strand.
TCAAGGCGATCGATCCAGCGTTTGATAGAGGCAAAGGTGATCGCAGTCGATTGACGGCCCGGCGCGCTCGACCTGCCGGGCGCCGGTTCGTAACATCGTCTGGCGGTGCCCTGCAACATAGCCGGACCGATTACGTCTGTTGTCTTGCTAGACAGTTGCGAATTGGCTTATGCCCCTGGTCGCCTTTCTCCAGCAAAGGGCATGAGGAGTACGCTTATGACCAATGTAATGCTAAGCAAGCCGCCGGCGGTTGAAAAACCGGCTCATCCCGAGCAGGTGACCGAGCCGCGGACTATGGAGGTTTTTATGAGCCGATTCGGGGCCCGTTTGGGCAGCCTGCTCGATGGTCTGGGCCTCCGCTGCAGGGAGCTCGCGCAGATCCTGGCTGCCGAGTCGAAGGTGCTCGGCAAGCGCTGCAACGCCGCCTGGCGGGAGCTTGGCCCGGCCCTCGGTCGTGCCTGGCACGAGTTGGCCTCAGGGCTTGGCTCCGCCGCCAGGGCGTGGAAGGACGCGGCGCTTTCCCACTGAAAATCGGGCCGGTGTCGGACTTGCTCCGGAACATGGAACTTTCCGGCGATTCGGGCTGTCTTATTTTTAGCTGCTCCTCGAGGTGGATCCCGGTTGTCTGCTGCCCTGAACAGCCCTGCCCGGAGAGATTCTTCATATGTCCAGAAAGAGACCCGCCCAGACCCTGAAGTTCACCGCTCGCGAGCTCAGGCGGTTCTTCTGGACCTCGCTACTGCGCATTTTCGATTGCAAGTTCCCCACGGTCTGCTCACGGCTATCCGAGCAGAAGATAAACGAGATCAAGCTCGCCCTGCGCCCGGGCGACATACTCCTCGAGCACAACGACTCCTATCCGCTGTGGCAGATCGCGGCGGCAATCGCGGGGAGCTCCTGGGCTCATGCCGCATTCTATGTCGGCGACAACACCGTTATCGACAGCGGCACCGAGCCCTGCGTGGCCAGAATCGATCTGGACCGCTTCCTGCGCACCACCGACGTGGCCGTCTATCGCCCGCATTACCGGACGGACTCCGACGTCCAGGCGGCCCTGTCCTGTGCCGCATCCTGCCTGGGACGTCCATTCAACAGGACCTTCGATCCGGAGAGCAAGGGCTCCTTCTACTGCTCACAACTGACTTCCAGCGTGCTCATGCAGATGCCGAACCCGATCAGGCTGCCGCCGAGCAGGGCACTGTTCTGGAAGCCGATGATCATGCCCTCCTCGATCGAGCGGTGCTCCGAGATGGAGCTGGTATGGCGATCGAGAAATTCCTGCCTGGCCCGCCTCCGCTCGCATCTGCCAACACTGGCGCCGGCGACGGCCGGAGCGATCGTGGGCAGCCACTTCGGTCTTGCGCAGGCGGCGACGCTGGCTGGCTTTTTCATGCTCCTCTCGCTACTAGCCTTTAATGCCGTGGCAGGCGGCCTGTCCGGCGCTGTTGGAAACGGCCCGACCAATCTGGTCAAAGGGATCGCCACCACCGGCGGAGACCGATCCCGCTAGAACAGGTTCATGTGCAGGAACGGCAACCCGACGTGCAGCAGGTGATAACCGCCCACGTTAATGTTGGCCAGGCCAGGGACCCCGAGATTCATCAGCCCAGGCTGGCTGTAATAGCTGCGAGTGTATGCCGGCTCGACCACCACCGGAGAGGTGATTACGCGCGTGGTGTACGGGGCATAGCCGCCATAGTATTCCGTCTCGTAGGTCGTGCAATACTGGGCTGAGCTGGCCAGAGGCGCCAACAGCCCCAACGTGCCCGCCGCCACAGCGGCCAGGGCTGCGTTCTTCAATAACGGGACTTTCATCAGGGATACCTCCTTTTGGGCGGCCCGGACGGGGTGCGCCCTTCAGTCAGTCGGTCAGACGACGGCAGCAGTGCGAGGTTCCGGAATGCTGATTCTGCCTGGCTTCCGTCACATCGCGCATGTCGAATTTTGTCGGCAGCATCCTTGTAATTACGGGTTGGAATCCGGACGGCAACGCAGATTTGTAAAAGATGCTTGCAGAACGGGAACGGATCATCGGAGCGATTCATCCCGTAGAATAGGCTTCGGAAAAGAACTTACAGGTTTAGCGATCATGCCACAAGTTTATCGACCGGACGTGGTGAACGAGGCGCGCGGGCAGCCGGAAGATTGGCTGGACAAGAGCCTGCGGGAGGCGCAACTGATCGCCTTCGGGCTGCTTGCCCTGCCGGAGGCGGCCGTCGATGCCATGGCAAAATTGCCGCCACCGGGGAAGCTGGCCTGGTCAGCCGGGCTCGGCTTTCTTGCCGCACGGCTCACGCCGGCGCGGGGACTGCTGGGCAAGGCGGCGGCAATCCACGGCGCCGGTCAGGCGGCCGTGGGCCTGTCCGCGGCCAGGCAGTGGCTTCGCCATGGCAGACTGATGGGCAGGGTGCTGGCGGATAACTGGCGGTCAGGCCGGCGCTGGAATAGAAATGTGGTCGTCACCGAAAGGACGTTTGCCCGGTTCGCCGGCGATGCCACGCACATCGTCGGGGGAATCCTGCTCGGGCAAGGCTTGTCCTGGATGACCGCCGGACGCCGACCAAAGCATCCCTGACCGGTTGAAGCAGCGATCGATCCTGGGGGCGCGGGCGACCCGTCGGTGGGGGCAAGCTGTCCGCGCCTCCAGCGGTTGACGGTCTCCCTCCGCTCCGCCGGCGGGCAAGATGCCCAGGGTTCGTAACCTCACAAGCGGGGCGCCAACCGAACAGGTATAGCCCAAAGCAGCCGGGGGCGACGGTTCCCGTCCATTATCCGATCCGGCGAACAGCAAAACTGTCCACGGGCGGCTGGATTCGGGGCGTCACAATTCCTAACGTTGCGGAACTAAAGCACGGGGACTGGCGTCCCGAAGGTCGTAGATACGAAACGTACAGGAGGTGAAGCCATGCTGTACGGTTTCGACGAGAAACCTGGCTGGAGCCGCGGCGCCACAGCGCTCCTGGCGGCCGGCCTTATCATGGTGCAGTGCGCATGTCCGGCTCTTTGCCAGCAGACGGCGGCAACCAGCGTCCACACAGGGCATGTTTCGAGCAGCTCCTCGGGCAGGCACCCGAAGCTGCGCAAGTTCGCCAGGGTGGCGGCCATCGGGGCGCTGACCGGCGGGATAGGCGGGCTCATCCTGGGCGGAAGCCTGGCGACACACGCCCTGGTCGGGGCGGGCGTACGGACCGGGGTAACTGCCGTGCATGACGGCATCAAAAGTCACCGGCAAAAGAAGCGGCACTCGCTGGCCGAGCACGCCACCGGTGGCGGTGACAGCACCAATCACTGAAGCATGAGCGCGCCTGCCGCCGGCAATCAGCGCTGTAGATTGCACTCAAAACCGACACAAGGTCTCTTGAGCGCCTCTTCGTGGAGCTCCTGCTCGAGAATCGGAATCTTCTGAAGAAAATCCGGGAGGTCGGCCGGCCCCGGCCAGTAAGTTTCCGCCTCGAAGATCATCGAGCGAACGATCCGGGCCAGGTCCGGAAGGACAGCCGCCGCGCCGCCCTCGATGTTGAATGTGACATCACCACTGGTGCACTCCCCGTTGGCATAGACGCGAAAGGTAGATACCAGAGACGACTCCTGCTGCCCGCTCAGGTGGCAGAATAGAAGAAGCTGCCCGCACAACTGCCCGCGCGGGCTGGCCAGGCGGGTGTCCATCGCCGCCCCGTGTGCGGCAGCCAGGGCCAGGTTTCGATCGCCGCTGGAGATCTGCACCACCGACTCGGATATCTTGGCCGTAATCAACGGACCCTTCTCATCGGCGGTGTCCCGACAGATGGCCACCAGCTTGACGGCGGCCTCGCCGATGACGGCCAGCGCCTGCGCCACGCGCCGGCACAGCGTTGACTCGAGGTCCAGCCGCTGCCTGAAGGCGGCGGCCGCCTTGAGAAACCCTTCCCTGTCCAAGCCGGTGTCCGTCATGGTCCTGTCCTCAGCGCTCGGGCGGGTAGCGCTTCAGCAGACCCGACACCAGCGAAGGGCACAGGGCGTGGAGGCGTTCCGCCATCACGCCGGGGGCGGTGAGAACGAGCTCGTGAGCACCACCCTTCTCGCAGGCGTTGACGATGGACCCTGCCACCTCCTCGGGGCTTGCGCTCAGAAAGTTCTTCATCAGCCAGCCCGCCAGGTCCTTTCGCTCGGCAATGAGCGTCGGGTTGCGCTCTGCCGGCAGCCTTACGTTGCTGAAAAACTCGGTGCGCACCCAGCCCGGGCAGACCGTGATAACGTCGATGCCGGAGGCGGCCAGCTCGGCAGCCATGCCCTCGGACATGCCCACCATGGCGAATTTGCTGGCCGCGTAGCAGACGCTGCCCGGCAATGCCAGCTTCCCGGCCACCGAGGCGACATTGACTATCTTGCCCGATCCTTGCTCGCGGAAATGGGGCAGCACCGCGTAGGCAGCATAGAGCGCTCCGAAAAAGTTGACGCCGAAGACAAAGTGCCAGTCGTCGGGGGTCAGCTTGTGCAGCGGCCCCGGCTTGGCAAGCCCGGCGTTATTCACCAGCAGATCGAGCTGCCGGTATTCTCCCAGGCAGGCCTGGACGAGCTTCTCGGAGAGCTCACGGTCGCTTATGTCGCCGGCTACCGCCAGCGCCTGCCCGCCCGCATCACGGACGCGCCGCGCCGTCTCCTCGAGCAGGTTCGGGTTGCGGGCATTGACCACCAGCTTCGCTTGATATCGCCGCGCCAGGAGGACCGCCAGCGCCCGGCCTATGCCGGAGGACGCCCCGGTGATGATTCCTGCCAGCCCCTGTTTCAATCCGACTTTCGGCATTCTGGGATCTTCATTCTGCAGACGGAAAACCCATTATATCAACGCGCCTCAAGAGCACATCCCGGGGCATGCCCGGTACTTTCCGGCATCAGAACCGGTTCGCGGTGGGGCGCGTTGGACGCGCCCGGGCGGATGCAATCGCCGTACAGGCGCACGTCAATTTCGAGAGGCGGTAACAGCTCAGTGTCCGCATGCGGGCGGCTCAGGCGAGCAGCCAGAGGGTCTCCAGCCCGTAGACGGCCAGCAGCTCGGCGAAGGTAGGATCGTAGCCGGGCTCGGCCAGCAGCTTCTTGAACTCCTCGATCGGGCTCAGGTGGGCAAGTCGTGCTCTCTTCGCCCGCAAAAGCGCAATTGCGGGCAGGCTCGGCTGCACGCGTCCGGGCAGCGTCCAGGCGTCGAGCCCGAATTGGATTGCTGCCAGCCAGCAAGCGGTCGAGGCAGCCACAGCCAGGGCAGCGGGGCTGGCGGGCACGCCGGCTGCAAGCCTCATGGCGAGCACCTCGAGAGCCAGGGCGCCGGTCACGGCGGCGGAGAAGGCAGCAGCGGTGACGAAGGCGACGGCGCTCAGGACGAACCTGGCCACCGCCAGCCGTTTACCGCTTCGCTTCACGTGCTCGAGCACATCCTTCAGTTCAGCATAAAGCGGCAGCAGATCCCGCAAGAACAAGGCGCAGCTCAAACCGGCGGCATTCAGAGCCCCGAGCGCCAGAACGGCGACGGCGAATGCTCGGTCAGGCAGGAGGACCATCGAGGCTGCGACAAGGCAGAGGACGGCAAGCGCGAAGGCAAGAGCACAGAGGTAAGCCCGGCTCCTGCGCTCGCCCGGGCCGGCCAGGAGCCGCCTGGACAAAAGCTCGCCGGCCAGCTCCTGAGCGAGCGCCTGCCGGTAGCCGGAGCTGCCGAGTTCGACAACCAGCCGGGCGACCCCGGCAAAGGAGAAATATTTGCGGATCTTCTTCGGGTCTGAGGCAACCTCGGCGGCAAACGAGCGCAGCGTTCGCGAAAAGAAGCGGTAAAGCCGGGACAGCTTGACACCCATCTGGCGGAGGCTGTCGGACTGCGGATCGGGCACCGCCCCCCCGATCTGATCCTCGCCCCACTCCTTGAGTAGCGCCTTTACCCGCCTCCAGGCTTTCTCCTCGCAGGGCGCAAGCGAGAACGACTGCTGTCCGGCGCGCTGCGACTTTACCGCCCGGTGGATCAGGTCCACGACCAGCACCACCATGACGCTGGACATTTCGCCCTCGCGCAGCAGGTAGGCAAATTCCACCGGCTTGAGCGACGGCTCTTCGAGGTGACATCGGGCCGCTGCCAACCTCGGCGCGACCCGGTTGACGAAAGCCCGGACTGCAAGGAGCAGAAGCGCAGCACCACCTGCCACGCAGGCAAATGGTGCGATTGCCGAGACGTCGACCACCGTGCTCCGGCTTTACCCCGCCCTGGCCACCGGCGCTAACTCAGCCGGGACGATCATCCGCTTGCGCTGGACCGCCTCGTGGATAGCCTCGCACAGATCGTCCATGGTCGACTCCGGACCGAGCTGCCCTTCCGACTCGTCCAGCAACGGACCTTCCAGACCGGCCGGGTAGCCATCGTACAGAAGCAGGACGGCCGGCGGATCGCTGACCGACTTTACCTCGCGCATGGGCGCAATATCCTCCGGACCGGGCGTGGCTATGTCGAGCAGCACCACGTCCGGTTTCATCGCCTCGATCTCCGAAGCCAGCGACCCGGTGTGCACGGTGGTGCCCAGCACGTCGAACTCGGGAAACTGGTCAAGCCACAGCATCAGCGTAATCAGGTTGACGCAGTCGTACTCGACAATAAATATCTTGATCCGCTCGGTCATCTTTCCAGCTCCTTTTGCGGGCTTCAGGCGAGAGGAGGGATACCAGTGAGATGCCGGACCAGACAATAAAGGAATCATTAAGAACACGAAGAGTGTATTACCGAAAGGGCCAAAAGGGAAGCCCTTCCGCAGCCGGTTGAATATCCGACGCACGCGCCGGATGGATGCCGAGCCGCCCGCCCGGGCGCCCGGGCACGAAGAGCCGACCAGGTTAATTTCTGCTCAATGATGATGGCGCGCCGGGCAGCCAGGAACCGGCGGAGACGGGTGCCCTACCGCTTGGGGGCCGGCGCCGGGTTCGCCCACCTGACGCTGCTGAATAGATTGTCGTATCTGGCCACTTCCCGCGCCGGCCCGTCGATCCACAGCGCCTCGACCTTCTTGTTCTTCTCGTCGGGATTGAAAAACATGATGCGAACCTGCCTGTCGCTGTCCCTGAATCTCAGATCGCCGGTAATCACCTTCTTGCCGGCGAGCTCCTGCGTTCTCCAGTTGACATCGAAGTTGCCGCTTCCCCACAGGCCGGGAACGGTCATCCAGTTGACGACCGGCACCTCTTCACCGGTCAGCGCATGCGGCGCCGCCTGCATCATCCTGCCCAGGATCTGCGAGTCGGCCGAGTCGAGGATTTTGAAGTCCTTGCGCTCGGAGTAGTTGATGGTCGTGTTGGCAGGACCACGATAGGTGATCGTGTGGCGGCGCTCATCATTGTTCTCCGCCCGATTGCCGAAGCCCATCGGGATGTCCAACGATTGAATCCCGCCCGTCCTCTCGATTTTTGCCGGCTGGCTGTCTCCACTCATACGCCTGCTCGCCCCCTGTTGCTCCTGCCCCTGTTCTACCCGCTCGCGCCTGAATTGCTGCCGTCGTTGCTGGCGCTCGTGCATTCTATCGAAAAGTGGACCGAGCAGCCGGTGACTGGCCTGCTGCGACTCATGCTGCACGTCCCTGCCCGCCGCCGGACCGTCGCCGGGGAAAAACCCGGCCGCCCCCTCCTGCGGGTTGCCAAACGATCCAGGGGGCGGCGCCGGGCGGTGGTCCGCTGCCCGCGGTCGGTACTGAAAGTCTCCGGGATATGTCACTTTCGTTGCCTCCGGGTCAGGGGTCAGTTAGCGTCCGAAAATCCTCCTCAGGATGAATCGGCGCGGTCGGAACGGGATTACCGGCCGCCAGGGTCGGGGATTGCCCCCGCCCGGCGAGTAAGGGCTGTCGTCATCGTCGCTCGGACGATAGGGGTTGTTCGGGCTGGGATTGACATTGGGATTGAGCGGCTGGTCGTTGACGCGCGGGGCGCCGGGGTTCTCAGGCTGGTAGCGCTCGCGTGTGCGCTGAACGTTCCAGGAGCTCAGATCGGTCAGCCTGCCGATAACCTGGTCGTTGCTTGGTCCCCACTGGTTGTCGGTGACGATCTGCCACTGGCCGTTGACGTTGACCAGCTTGGCGCAGAACATGTGGCCGGGACCGAGAAGGATGACGCCGCCCTTCTTGAGGAACTCTTCCCTGTACCGGGAATTGAGCAGCTTTTGAATGTCCCAGTCGGTGATCTGGTTGCTCTGGATGCTGACGATCGCCGCGGTGTCCCCGGTGATCAATTGCAGGGCATGCAGGCAGGCGTCCGGCGTGCCACCACTGGCGCCACCGTCCATGCGCCGCCCGTCCTCGGACAGATGGGCGGCCACCGCGTCGCAGAGCTGCAGGGCCGGCCCGCGGGCGATCTTGCCCCAGCCGCCGTTCCAGACCACCTCGTTCGGTTTGTCCGGCGACCAGGCTCTGGCGTAGCGGTCCAGCTGCAGGAGGCTGGGCGGGATGTTCCAGGTCCGCCCGTTGACGTCGGTGAAGGTCCTGGTGCTCACCACCTGATCCAGCATCCTCGCCATCATGTGCGGGTTGTTGGTCCAGCCGATGGTGTTGTTGCCGGAGCTTATCCAGCAGGTGCCGTAGACCTGGTTGTACCCGGTCGGCTCCATGGACACCCACATGGCATTCTCCATGATCTTCAAGCGCGTCTCGGCGTCGTAGGCGGCGCCGGGCAGATTCGCAGCCACCATGTGGGCGAAGTGATCGTAGGTCTGGGAGATCTTCTTCTCCCACTCCTCCTGCGCCCTCTCGCGATCCATTCCGGCTGCCACCATGGCGTTGACGCGGTCCTGCCCCCGCTTCTCGAACTGCTTCATCCAGGCTTCCATGCGAGCGCGGCGGCTGGCGTCCATCCGCCCTTCGACCGCCTCCATCAAGCGCTCGCGGGACTCGTCGACGCTGCCGGAGAAACCGCCCTCGCCGGAGTCCCGCCCCGCACGCACGATGTGCTCCCTGCCATCCTGGGATTTGTACTTGTAGTCGCCGTCCTGCAGGGCAGTGATGTTCAGGCGCACGCGCTCCCGGCCGTCGGGACCCGGCGAGGTCCAGCGCTCGGTCAGCCTGCCGTCCGCGCCCCGCTGCCGCGTCCAGGTCTCGGTCCGGTCGCCGTTTTGCGTGTGGCGCGTGTCGACAATGGAGATGAGCTGCCCGAAGCCGTCAGCGTCCTTTACCTTTCGTCCCTGCTGATCGGTCTGGTAGTTGAAGACACGGGTTGAGCCGTTCTTCATCGTCACCCTGCGAATATCTCCATCGGCGTCGAGCTCCACCGTGCGGAAATCCGCCTTCTTTATGGTCACCGAGCGATCGCTGTTTTCCCAGGCGACATCGCCGTTACGCATGACGGTGACATGGTCGCCCTGCGGCCGCCACTCGCTTCGGCCGGCGGCGGTGACATCCACGCAGTGGTCCAGCCGGCCGTTGACGTAGACGAACTCTCTTGATTCCCTGCCCCTGGTAATCTTCGTCACCAGCTCTCCCTCGCCGGTTCTGCGCAGCTCGACCACGGACCGGTCGGGATAGGTTCTGGTCACCGTGTCGCCGTTGACCTTCTCCAGGTAACGATCCCCGTTCGGCTCGCGAACTATCCAGGCGCCGTCCGCGTGCTTCAGCGGATCCTGCTGCAGGAATTTGCCATCGGCGGTTACGCGCAGATCTCCCTGCCAGACTCCCTTGTCGCGGCCGTTAGCGTCCGTCACCCGGAAGCTGTTCGACTCCCCGACCCTCGTGCGCGTCTCAACAACTCTTCCATTGCCGTCCCGGACCTCGAATCGATCGATGCGCGGCGTGCCGTCGGCATTCACGGCGGTCTCGTGGTAGGAGAAAGAGAAGCTGCGATTGGCGCCGGCCGGGTAGACGATCCCGGTAATCCGTCCCCGGTCGTCGAAGGTGAACCGGGATCCGCCGGGACCCTCGTTCAAGCGGGTGCCATCACCGTTGGTGACATGGCGCAACCCCCGCGCGTCGACGGCGACGGTCATCCCGTTGTCGTTGACGTCGACGCTGCGAAACCGCTCCGGCGGCCTGCCGTCGGAGACCCACTCGTTGCGCTCGTTCTTCCTCTCCTTCACCGCGGTCCAACCGTCGGCTGTGCGAGTATAAACGGTCCTGCCGTTGCCCATCCTGTCCGTGTCGACGATGCGGCTGGCCTGCCCGTTCTGGTAGTCGACGTGCACCGTCGAGCGGTCGCGCCTGGTCAGGTCGCTAACCTGCCTGTTGTCGTTGAAAAGCAGCTCGGAGCCGTTGGCGTTTTTCTTGCCGTGAACGACCGTGCCGTCCGCCTGCTTGATGTCGATGAAGCCGTTGTCCACCGAGATGAAGGCGCCGCTGCGCCGGTCATAGGAGAAGTCGCCGGTGACCGGGATCTGTCTTAACCCGGTGTCCAGGAACCACTGCCTGTCTCTCTTGCTGAAGGTGAACTCGCCACGCGGCCCCTTCTCGGTAAACCCGACGAGATTGCCCTGCCCGTCCAGATAGACGGTGCGAAACTCTCTGCCGCCCGGATACTGAATCTCAACCCGCTCGGCGGCGCCGGCCGGCCAGCTGTCCCGGTCCCGGGCATCGGCACGCCGCGTGATCCGGGGCTCGATCTGCTCGCGGCCGCCGGTCACCGCATGCTGGAAGCCCTGGCTGTCCTCGTAGCTGTAGCGGCCGTTGATGTTGAGCTGAAGATTGCGGCGCTCCGCGGAGGGTCTGTTGTGCGCGACCCAGTTGTTGCCTTCCTTCTTTTCGCTCCTCGAGGTCCAGACGTTGTTATCCCCTCTGGTCCAGGTCACACGGTGAGCGCCGCTGGCGTCCGTCTCCACATATTGTCTGGGTTGTCTGCTGGAGTCGAGCACGACGTCGACTGTGGACCGGTCGGCACGAGTGAGGCGCAAGGGAACTCTGCCCGTCTCGTCGACCGCCACTCGCCCGCCGGAGCCTACGGCCCTCTCGTTGAGCACGGTTCCGTCCGGCTTGATCGTCGTGAAGTGGCCGTGGCCGTTGTTGTAAACGAAATCGCGCCCGGGCGTGAGCTCGAAGCTCCCCCTGACCACGTTCTCGCGATGCTGCTGGTCTCTGGCGTCGACCCAGTACCACTGCCCGGCGTCGTCCTTTTTAAAGACCTTCTCCTCGTTGCCCCTTTTTTCCCTGAACTCGGTGAGCTCGCCGTTGTTGGTGGTAAAGGTACGGGCGGTGCCATCCGGATAGTTGAGCGTAAATGTCCTTATCCCTTCGTTGTTCCTGAGTGCCTGCGCTTCCGGGCGCGCGTCGGCAGGTCTGGCGGCGGCGTCCCCTCCCGGCTGCCTGAGTTCGGGAGCTCTTGGCGTGAGCAACGAGAGCAGGATCGGCTCGCCGGCCGGCGGCGTGAAATCGAGCGCCCGTCCGCGAACGTTGTTGAGAAGATTCTGTAGATCATCAACTGTCGTACCGGCGGCCCTTGACTGATCCGCACCTGGGGCTCGGCTGACAAACTGCATCGATGCCAGCATCTCACCCAGCTCCTGCAGGTTGGTGGCAGCGGGGGCGCGCACCGCAGAGCGGGCAGGCTCCCCGTAAGCATACGTGCGCCCGGGGACGCCGGACCGGAAGGACCCGTCGGCAAGCCAGACGGGATCGCCGCCACAGACGGCACGCATTTCCGGCCGTTCGGCTTCCTGCCAGGCGGCGGCGCGTCTTGCCGAGATCGGCCTGAAAGCTCCTTCCAGACCGGAGCTGAACGATCCATCAGCGAACCAGACAGGCGCGCCGCCACAGATGGTGCGCGTGATGGGAAGCGAATCGGCGACATTGCAGCAACACCCGGCGAACAAGCTCGCGCCGCGCTCGAGATTCTGCCAGCGCCCTGCCTCACCGGTGCCGTTGCTGAAGCGAGGCAAGCTGTACCCGGACGGCCCGGTTCGATCGTAACGATTGAGAACCTCACGCCGGCTGCGCTCATCCTCAATATTGTTCGGCCAGGCAGCCAGCCGGGTCAGCTCGGGGCTGGTGACGAAAGACCGGCTGTCGACAGCCTCCAGCACCCGGTCGCGTGGTTGGTTGGACGGCACATCGCGAGTCATTGTTGAATCCCACCTTCGTGTACGGGTCTAAACAAGATGCCCCCCGCCGGAACTGCCTCCGTCTCGGTCGTTAGCTCGTTGGTAAGGCGCGCGGGCGAATCAGGCATAGACTATGGAACCATCGTGGCTTTTTCGTGGAACGCCAGGGCTCACGGCCCCGGTCACCAGCGAGGCCGTCAGACACCGCCGGGGGGGCAGGGCGCGGGCTCCGGCCGCGGCCGCGGTCTTGGCTGCGGTTGCACGTCCGGCGCCGGGCGCGGCGGCGGCTGCGGGGTAATGTCATCGATCGGCACCGGGCCGGGCGGCGGTGCCGGTTGCGGGTGAGGGTTGTCGTCCGGGCGCGGTCCGGGATCCGGTCCCGGGCGCGGTCGCGGACGCGGATTCGGGCCGGGGAAGGGGCCCGGTCCCGGCGGATTGGGATTAACATCCGGTCGCGGATTGGGAGCGGGATTGGGCGTGACGTCGCCGCCGGATCTGCCGCCGGGGTTGGCTCGCTCATACCGGCGCAGGTATCTGGCAAGGGCGGCGGGCATCTCCTCCGAGGAGCCCGCAGCCACCATGCTCAGCGCCGGCAGCTCCCTTGCCCTAGTTCTTTCCTTGCCTTCATCTCCTCCGGAATGCCCTCGGTCTCGCGTCCGATTGGCCGGGCTGAACGGATCCAGATCCACGGCTTGCCGAAAGCCACCGGGCGGCGGCGCCTGCTCGCCTGCCCGGGACTGGCCGGTTAGCCTGTCGATGAGCTCCCTGAAAGCTGTCGAATAAGACGATTCATGCAGTCTTTGCGTAACGGCATCGAGATCGACATGTGAAAGGCTGGCCGGCGAGTCTGCGGCAAATTCCGGCGCGCGTGCCCGCGCGCTTGTCAGGGCGCTGGTTTCCATTGCCGATCACCTCGCTGTTTCCAGCCCTGTTGTCGATGGCTTAGTAAGGAAGCACGGGCCGCGGACGGATCTGCATCCGCGGGGCATCGATCAACGATGCGCGAAGCTTATGAGCACTTCGTGGAATTTTCGTGGCAGCACGCAGAGAAAGCCCGTGCCCGTGTCCGGGCTCTCCGTCAAATTTAGAACACCGAAAGCGGCTTTCGATTATGGAGCCGGTGATAATTAAACCCCGACCTCCAGGCTGATGTCGATGTTAGGGGCCGAATGCGTGAGCGCCCCCACCGATATGGCGTCCACGCCGGAGATCAAATAATCCTCGATGTTGTCCAGGCTGATGCCGCCCGACACCTCGACCCATGCCCGGCCGTCAATGAGGGCGACGGCCTCGCGGACCGTCTCCGGGTTCATGTTGTCCAGCATGATCACGTCGACCCCGCAACGCAGCGCCTCGGACACCTCTTCGAGGCATCCCGTCTCCACCTCAATGAGCGCGTCCGGCTGCCTGGCCCGCGCAAGCCTGACCGCCTCGACGACACCGCCTGCGAGCTTCAGATGATTGTCCTTGATCAAAAACTGATCGAAAAGACCGGAGCGGTGGTTGAAGCCGCCGCCGAGGCGCACCGCGTATCTCTCGAAGGCGCGCAATCCGGGGGTGGTTTTGCGGGTGTCGAGGATGGCGATCCCCGCAGTTTCAGCCAGCTCGACAAAGCGGCGCACCAAAGTGGCCACGCCGGACATTCTCTGCAGGAAATTCAGGGCGGTCCTCTCCCCGGTAAGAATTCCCGGGGCGGGCCCGTTGACGATAGCTGCCACCACACCCGGTGCGGCGACGCACTGCCCGTCTTCGATCAGGTTGGTCACCTGGATTCTCCGGTCGACAGCCCGAAAGACGGCCGCCAGGACACCCAGCCCCGCCGCCACTGCCGGCTCCTTGAAGATAAGCGCCGCCGCGATCGACAGGCCCGGATCGATCAGCGCGCTGGTGGTGGAGTCACCCACGCCCACGTCCTCGCGCAGCGCCACCTCGATTGCCGGCTGGAGCACCGCCGCCGGCAGGCCTGCCGGCTCGCGCCCGAGCCACGGCGGCGTACTCGTTTTGACCGAAACCTTGCTCGCCCGAATGACCATAGAGACCGCCTCCGCATCCCAGCGCACTACTGAATTTGGCCAGCCGGGGGATCAAGTAACCGTTGCCCATACGTTGTATCACGGCTCCGGCCAAAATTCCACGTCCGCGCCCGGGGGCCGCCCGCGGGCCATTCCAGGCAGCGGCTCAAGATCGCCTCCAAGCGGGCAAGACCGCCGGCAGCCGGACGCGAGCGACGCTGCCGACCTGCAACTGCAGCGCAACGGCCGCCCGGGCGATCAAGGTACCCGCAACCAAAGCGCGGCGCCAAGCTAAGCGTAATAGATACGTTTATCTGGCGGGGCAATCCAGGCGAACGACCCTTTGCTGCCGGCGCAAATCCGCGCCTGGTGGCGCCTCGGGTGATGTTTAACAGTTGTTTATGTTGTGTTGAAACTGCTTGAATTGCCCTTACAGTATTGTCGGAGGTTACGGGACATGAAATCGAGACGGGCAGGGCGAGTTGGCTGGTTGGCACTGGTTGCGGCGGTAGCGATCGCCGTCAGCCAGGTGTACATCGGCGTCGCCGGCGCCTATGACCAGAGCGTCTACAACAACCTGATGAAGACCCGTGATGCTCTTTTGCAGCAACGGGACTATCTACAGCAGGCACTCGACGACACCCAGAGAAAGCTCGACCGTCTCAACTCTTACCTGGACCAGAACTCCAGGAACCTGAGAGACGTCGAGCTGGCCTTGCGGCAGCTTCCCAATTAGCATCGCGGCGGCGCGACCTGGAAGACAGCGGAGGATTATCTATGCGCAAGACCAGAAAGTTAGGATTGAGCCTCTGCCTGGCAGGAGCGGTCGCCGCCACTTGCTGGCCGCCCGCGCCGGCCGCCGAAAGCGTCTCGCAGCCGGCAGGGGCGCCCACCGCCTGCGAGACGGAATGCAAGATCTCCTGCATCGATCCGCATCCCGCCTGCAGCGAGTCTGCCAAGGTAATCGAGACCCTGGAGCACATGGCGTCGCTGCTGGCCAAGGGGGACCTGGCCGCTTACTCCGAGTATCTGGCCGACGGCTGCACGACCTTCGACGAAAACACGCACAAGCTGATCGTCGGCAAAGAAGCGGTGCTGGCCGACCTGAAAAAGCGCCTGCTGGAGATTTCGCCAGACGGCAGGGAGCCGGTTCTCTCGCTGACCATCGAGGAGCCGTACGCCAAAGTCACCGGTGACGTGGCCGTTGTCACCTTCCGAGCGATTAAGGAGGTCGGCGGCGCCCACCCGGACAAGGAAGAGGTCCGGGCCACGGACGTGTTCGTCAAGCACGGCGACAGGTGGCAGAAGCTGCACTTTCGCGGGGTCTGGAAGAAGATCTCCTGAGGGAGCCGGCAAATCTTTGTCCGGCTTTCGTATTTTGTTATATAGTGGAATTACAGAAGTCCCGATTTATGGCTCCGGGCCCCGCTCGAGAGCGGACCGTACCGACTGGACCCCGGGGGAGCGGGAGTTCTGCAAGGAGTCCTGATTATATGAAACTAGACACCCTCAAATTCGGCCTTGCCGGGGGCATCATCTCCGCGCTGTTCGTATTCGTGCTGGCGCTGGGATCTGCCTTTGCGGGCTGGGGAACCGGGCTGCTCGATTCGCTGTCCTCGATGTACATCGGCTATAAAGCCGGTTTCATGGGCGGCGTGATCGGCGGCATCTGGGCTTTCGTGGAAGGTTTTGTCACCTTCTACCTGATCGCCTGGGTATACGACAAGCTCCAGAAAGAAAAATCCGCATAGGCGGGCTGATTAAAGCAATTAACAAGCAAATCTGACCATCCGCTGAGGCTGGGCGGAGGCTATTTGCCCGTCTTTTCCAGGACCCGCGACAGTTGGGATTTGATCTCCGGCAGATCGCCCAGGTGGCTCAGGTTCGCATATAAAAGGGCGGCGCTGCCGCCGATGGCGATGAGCAGGACGACCGCCACGCCCAGAAGCACCGGTGTAACCTTCTCCTGACCGTCCGGCTTTGTGCGGGCGGCTGCCTGAATCTCCTTGATCTTCTCCTCCATCTGCCGGGAGACAGGGAGGATGTTCTTGTTCACGTGGCTGCGAAACTCTAAGAGCTCTTTAGAGAGCTGGGCGTTGAGCTTCTCCAGCTCCGCTCTGGCGTTTTCCTGCATGGACCTGGTGTGCTCCTCGAGCTTAATTCGCGCCTCCTCGAACTGGGTGACGAATTTCTCCGTGATTTTCGCGAAAGCCTTCTCCTGAGCCTCTACAGCCTCCAGAAAGGCTCTTTGCTGGGCGCCAATCTTGCCGGCCAGCGCATTGGTTATGCTGTCGGCCTGCGTCTTCATCAGCCTGTCGATCTCGCTTTTCGAGTAGGTCGCGTATTTCGGTCCGGCCTCCCGCACCTCCACCGGTCTTTCGGCCGCCGCATCCCTGATGCCGGCCGGCACCACCTCGACGGCCGGTATGGAGGCCACGTGCCCTTCCGGCAGGGCAAAAACAGAGAACGGTTGGGTGGGGAATTTATCGGCGTACTGATCCTCGGCGATCAGTCCGGCCGTCCGCTCCTTTAAGTTAAGACGAACGTAGAAATGCTCGAGCTCCTCGGGGTCCATCCTCAACTGCCCGGAGACGACCGCGAATACCTTCTCGGGCAGGAACCGGGTGTCGTACAGGGTCTTGATCCAGGGCCGCAGAGCATCGGTGCTCTTGCCGCTCACCTCCTGCGCATTCCACTGGTCGCGCATGTAGCGCAGATTCAGATCCGTCGGCTTGGCGTTGCGCTCGACCTCGAAGGTGATGTGCCCTTCAGTCTTGATGACGTCGACGTAGGCGGCGCGCACAGCCGGGCTGTCGAAGCGGGCGGTAAAGCCCAGCGTCTCCGACAGGATCCTCACCTGATCCTGGCTCAAGCGGTAGACGCGCCCCTGGTACTTTCGCTCCGGCTCCAGGTAGACCATGTCGAAGAGCCCGAACTCCGGAATAAATACTTCCGGGGAGATGGCATTTACCGTGTCTTGAATCTCTGAGATCATAATTTAATCGCTCCGCTGTCAATATGCTCCGCGGGCGCGGACAAGGGAAAGTATCGCACGGGCGGCGGCAAGTTTCTACTTTGCCCGCACGGCGGCCGTCTGCTCTTCCAGGGTTTGAGCCCTGGTGAGCAGCCGGGCGTAAAGCCGGCATCCCGGGCAAACCTCGAGCGCCTTTTTCAGGTGAGCACCGGCGTCGCCGTACTGGCCGGCGGACAGCTCGACGAGTCCCAGCTGTCCGAGAAGATAGTGGTCGCTGGGCGCTACCGCCAGCAGTGCCCGGGTACGGCTCATGGCCGCCTCGGCCTTGCCCTTACGGGCCAGGCTCTTCTGCCGGGTCGCCTGCCTGGGCAGCTTGAGCGCCCGGGCCTGCAGCAGGTAGGCGTTGTCGAAATCGTCGGCAATAAAAGGGTCCCAGCGGAAATTGTGCTGCGCGGAATAACCGAGCACCGCCATGGCGCGCTGCCAGCCTGGACGGCGGCTGACGGTCTCATACTGCACGATGCGCCTGGCAGCTTGCCGGGGCTGGCCCTGAAGCTGGTCGATGCCGGCCAGCATAAGCACGAGCGGCGGGTAGGCGGCGATTCCCAGGGCCTGGTCGGCTGCCGCGCGCGCGCCATCCAGGTCGCCGGACAGGTACTTCAGCAGGGCCTGACCCTGATAGGCGAGCTGGCTCGCCGGCGCGCACCTGAGCGCCTGGCGGAGGCTCTCCTCGGCTCGCCCGAGATCGCCTTTACGCAGGTAAGCAAAACCAAGCGCCGCCTGGACGCCGCAAAGTCTTGCATTGAGGTCCAGGGCCTTGTGCCAGGCATTGATCGCCTTGTCGTAGTCATGCTGAAGATAAGAAGTGATGCCGATGCTGATCGCCGTCTCCGCCGAATGCGGGTCGAGCTGCCACGATCTGTGCAGCGATTCGAGCGCCTCGCCGTAGCTCCCTTTCATGTCCTGGCAGAGACCGAGCATGGACAGGGGGAGCGGATCCTGCGGATCGGCTTGCACTGCCTCGGTCAGCGACGCCAGCGCCAGATCGAGCTGCCCGCGGTCCATCTGCGTCAGCGCCCGCGAGGTGGCGGTCTGCGAAGCTTCGCGGGCATGCATGTTCCAGCTGTGGCTCTGGGCGGCAGCCGGGACCGCAAACGGCAGCAGAAACGCAAGGGTGATTATCAGAATTAGCATCAGAAGACGAATATCGGCCGGTCGGGGAGCTGCTCGAAATCCTCCTCGGAGAAAGCGTAAAGACGCGCCGGGCGGAAGGATGATTGCTGGCTGAACTCCGCGAGCTCCTGCAAGAGACCGCGGGCGAGAAACTTCTTGCGGAAGTTGCGATTGTCCACGGACTTGTCCAGCACCGCCTCGTAAACCTCCTGCAGATCGCGCAGGGTGAATTTGGGCGGCAGCAGCTTGAAGGCGGCAGGAGAGTACTCGATCTTGTATTTCAGACGCCGGCGGCCGTAGGTGATGATCGCCTGGTGATCGAAGGCCAGGTCGGGCAGTTTATTGGCCGGCCACCAGGCGACGCCCGCGGCGTTAGAGCTGGCCTTCAGCTCCAGCTCCTTGTCCTGCTTAATGAGGGCCAGGTAGGAGACGGTGACCACCCTTCCGCGCGGGTCGCGCCCCCGGTCGCCGAAGGTGTAGAGCTGCTCGATGTAGACATCGCAGACGTTGGTCTCTTCCTTCAATCTTCCAGCCGCAGCATCCTCCAGCGTCTCATCCGCCCCCGAGATAAAGCCCCCGGGCAGCGCCCAGCAAGACTTGAAGGGCTCCTGCTTGCGCTTGATCAAGAGCACCTCCAGCGTGCCCTGGTGGATGGCGAAGGCCACCACGTCGACGGTGACGCGGATGGTCTCTAAGCGTTCCACTCGCTGCCGCCTCCCTTGTTCCGCGCCGACCCGTTCATCTCTTTGCTTTGGTGGCGCGCTCGGAGAGGAACTGCATGAGCCCGCGCGGATCGTCGGTGATGATCCCGTCAACGCCCATATCGACGGCCGAGACCCATTCGTAAGGGTTGTTGACGGTCCAGACGTTGACCGCCAGGGCAGACCGGTGGGCCTGCTCCACCGAGTCGCTTCGAATGTCGCCGAAAGCCGGGTTCCAGGACGAGGCGCCTACGCCGCCGGCGTACTTCCCGAGATCGACCAGCAGGCCGTCGGCCAGCAGAGCCAGCTTGTACTGCGGCGCTTTCTCGTGAATGCGGCGCAAAAGCTCGTGGTCAAAGGAGCTCACCTGGATCTTTTCCGGATATTTGTAGCCGGCCAGCAGCTTGATAAGGTCGTCTTCTATGCCGGGATAAGCTACGGGCGCGTTCTTGATCTCGATGTTGATGATCGCCTTGCCACCCACGAGATCGAGAACCTCGGACAGCAGCGGCACCCTTTCGCTCTTGAACTCGGGCGAGAACCAGAAGCCCGCGCTCAGCTTGCGCAGGTCGCTGAGTGAGTGATCCCTTATCAATCCGATACCGTCCGTGGTGCGCGACACGTCCTCGTCATGCATGACCACCAGCTCGCCCGTCTTGCAACGATGAATGTCCAGCTCGATCCCGTCGACCTTGGCATCCAGGCTTTTGCGAAAAGCGGACAGGGTGTTTTCCGGCGCCCACTTTCTCCCCCCCCGGTGGGCAAACACGAGCGGCCGGCCGGTCGCCGCCATTGTGGCGCTGCCCACCGAGCTGGCCGTCTGCTGGCCGAGAGCCGGTTGCCAGCAGCCGCGGCCGGTCAGGAAAAGGGCCAGCGCCACCGGGCCCAGCCCGGCCAGCCGTCGCCGCCAATTCGTCGCTACCAAGAACATTGCGTCGAGTTTATCAATCCTTATGCAAGCCCCACATTGGTTCGCTTAGAAACTATAACCCGCCGGCCCATCCTGGAGTAAGATTTTTACATGAGTTTAGGACGTTTCGCAGCTATCGCCGCACTGGTGCTGTCCCAGCTCCCGGGTGCCTGTCCGGCGGCGACACCGGCCGACCGGGAGCAGGCGCGGGCGCACAACCGCCAGGGCATCATCTTCCAGTCGCAGGGCAAGCTGGCTCAGGCCGCCGAGGAATATCGCCAGGCGATTCGGCTCAACCCTAAGGGCGCCGGCTTTCATAACAACCTCGCCCTCGTGCTGAAGGATATGAACATGCTCAAGGAGGCCGAGGGGGAGGAGGAGCTGGCGCTCAAGCTCAAGCCCGAGCGCGCCGACTATTATTTCAACCTCGGCATCATCTTCCAGCGCCAGGGCAGGCTCGAGAAAGCCGAATCGCAGTTCCGCGGCGCCATCGCCAGGAACGCGCTCGACCCGGACTTCCATTTCCGCCTGGCTCAGGTGCTCATGCAGGAATCCAGGCCGCAGGACGCCGAGCCTGAGGCGAGAAGCGCCATCACGCTCAGACCGAGCGAGGCCAGCTACCACAAGCTTCTGGGCGACGCGCTGTTGCAGCAGGGGAAGAACGAGGACGCCTTGCTCTCCTACAGGAAAGTGCTGGAGTTCGACCCCGGCTCCCCCGATCTCGGCGACCTGCGCAGTAAGATAAACTACCTGATGCAGGTTCTGAACAAGAAGTAGAAGCATGGATATCGGCGAGCGAAGGCTGATCACCTGGCAAAGACGGCTGACGGTCGCCGCCCTGGTTCTCATCGTGCTGTTCGCCGTCGTTCAAATCGGCCTGTTCTTCTCGGACGTCATACGCATCCTGGGCATCTCCATCCTGCTGTCCTACCTCTTCATAAACGTCGTCGATTTCCTGGAGAGATACGTTCGCTCACGGGCGCTGGCCGTCTTGATTGTTTACGCCGTACTGCTGGCTATCACCATATTCAGTATCGTCCTGGTCGTTCCCGCCCTTGTCTATCAGGTGTCGCAGATGGTGGAGACCGTCTGGAACAAGTTCCCCGATGTCGTGAAATGGCTGGGCGACCTTTGCAATCCCATTGAAACGAGGCTTCACGCCGCCCAGATCTACGTGCGCGCAGCCGATCTCCTGGGCAGCGTGGTCAACAACGCACAGAAGCCGGATCCCGGCGCCGTGCTCGGCCGCATAACCGAAGTGGCGATGTCGACCATGACCTGGCTCCTTTATGGAATAAGCATCTTCGTCGTCTCCTTTTACTTTTTGCTGGAAGGGCACGAGATGTCCGATGCCGTGATTCACCTCTTTCCCAGGCGATTCCGCAACTCTCTGCACCTGATGGTCTCGGACATGGACCGGAGCATGCAGGCGTTTTTCCGGGGGCAGATCGTGCTGGGATTGATGGCCGGCCTGGTCATGCTGGGGATCTATCTGGCGCTGGGGGTGCCTTACGCGCTCGTGCTGAGCGTGTTCCTCGCCGCCTGGGAGGTGGTGCCGGTCATCGGCCCGCCGATCGGCTTTTATCCGGCGCTCGTTCCGGTGGCCATACACGGGATGGATCACTGCCCGGGCAACAGGCTGGTGCAGGCGCTTATCCTGGTGGCAATATTTAACGTCTTGCAGTGGATCAAGGACAACATCATCGCCCCGCGCTACATAGGCAATGTCATCGGGGTGCACCCGATCCTGATCTTCTTCGCCATTCTCATGGGCGCGAGGCTTGACGGGCTCATGGGCATAATTTTTGCCCTGCCGGTCGCCTCCGCCGTCAACGTCTTGCTCCGGCATCTGCCGCTCAAGGCGACGGACGACACGCTGCCGCTGCGCCCCAACCTGCTGGAGGACATAGCCGAGGACGCCTCGCCGGCGGCGGCCGCCGAGCTGGCTGAAAGCCCGGGCGAGCCCGGCGCCGGGGTGACAAGCCTCTAGGGGCGCGGCCTACATGTTGTCGAACTTATCGGTGCGGGCGTCATCGTCCTGGGGACCGACAGGGAATCCCAGGACGCCGGCGGCATCGGTGAAAAGGTGGCCGATGCCCTTCACGAAGCCCTTGAAGCCCTTGCGCTGCTTTTTCGAGGCCTTCCTGGTGGCGGCAAGCTCGGCGTTCTCCACGGAAGGATTGACGCTGGGCGGCTGCTCGCCGGGCTTGAGCGGATCCAGCCTGACGTACTTGTTGTACTCCCGGTCGAGCGTGGCATCCATCTTGTCCCGGTTGATTAGCGAACCGGAGCCCAGGAAGTCACTGGCGCTTGCCCCGTTCACCACGGTCTCCGAGCCGGCTGAGCCGTCGCTCGCGGCCGCGTCGTCGGCACGGGCCGGTATGAGGCAGCCGGTAACCAGAAGGACGGCAGCGGACAAAAGCAGAATCTTGGTCATGAGCAAGCCCCCACGGGATCGACAGCCGAAAACTCTAGCATGGACCGACCGCCGCGTCACCATCGTCTGCGCGCGACCTGCCGCACCACTGTCCGCCCGCTGCCTACGACCCGGCGCCCGGGATCACCTGCACGTTTTCTACCGTATCGCTGCGGGCGATCTGATAGGTCGTCTGGCCGCTCAAGCCGGGGATGAAGGGGATGGGCAGGAACGGAGAGCTATTCACACGGGTGGTCACGGTGACCTGAAAGGTTGCCGCCTCCGGATTGGCAGCGCTGCCGCCCCAGCTCGAGCCCGGAACCGGCCCGATCTGCACCGAGCCGGCATCGAGCGGAATGGGCTGGACGTGGGCCAGCGCGCCGATCGGTGTCTGACCGAACTGCTGGGTCATGGGATTGACCTGTTGATCCAGGATGTTCTGCAAATTCGAGCTTTGCACCTGCTGGCCGTCCGGGCTGGTGACCGCCAGGTTTTCTCTCAGCATGGAGACCTGAAGGTTGTTCAGATACCAGCAGCAGGCATAAGCGGCCACCATGCCCATGAGGTCGAGCATGGGGAAAAAGCCCAGTACAAGGAGAATGATAAGGGCAGGACCGAACTCAGCGATGCTGCTGCCGGACTTGGTTCTATGGATCATGCGTGGAGCTCCTCAAGCCTCAATCTAGAACAAAAGGGCGGGCGCCGTGGCGGTGGTGGTCAACTGCTTGCTGGTCCCGGGCACGAAAGGCACCGGCACGGGCAGCCTCACCTCGACCACCGAGGTGACGGTAATCGTCGATGTCGCCTGCTTGGCATTGCCGCTGTTGGTCTGCCCCTGGGTAAGGGTTTGATTGACGCTGGTAATGATTGGCGAGGTCGGGAAGTTGAGCTTCTGCACTGCCGCCTTGGCATTGGCGAAGGTGTTTTGACTGGCCGCCACGCGAGCGGCGCGCGCCGCCATGTCATTGTTTATCGTGGTGGCCATCACCAGCGCGCCCACATCCAGCATGGCCAGGGCGATGATCACGAAGACCATCAGGCCGACGATCGCCTCGATAATGCTCTGTCCGGCGCGGCGGTGCCCATGGCTTCGCGCCGTGCCTTCCTCGAATAACACAGTTTGAACCATTCCCTTCTCTCAGCAGCGGCCCCGCGGCGGTACGCTCATCACATCCAGACGGCCTGCCGGCGCG
Organism: Pseudomonadota bacterium; assembly: GCA_021325555.1. GTDB lineage: Bacteria > Cyanobacteriota > Vampirovibrionia > Obscuribacterales > Obscuribacteraceae > JAJPGY01. The sequence goes on from JAJPGY010000040.1 coordinate 247,956, forward strand.
CGAGGCAGTTCCCGTAATATACAGCCGTCCCCCAGTAACAGCCTACCGTCAAACCCGGCGTTTGTCACCAGAAGCGGGGCGGCGACCCGTCGTGGCCTTCCGAGCCGGGTCGCGCTTGGCGTGCCGGGCGCTTTTGCATATAATGGTGCGGATCGGGCGCGAATCTCCCGCGTCGACCCTGGTCTACCGTGGTTGCGGAGGGCAAAGATTCTGCTTGACTATCGGCATCGCTTCTGGTTTAATTTTATTAACATCGGTTAATGTTCCAGGCGTCTCGTTCCTCGCTGAGGTTGCGAGATTTTTCTTAGTGGAGATTGGGGCTGTTTGGGAGATCGGGCAATATGAAAAGACGTAGCTCAAAGGGCAACACCCTGGCTCTAGCGCTGGCCGCCTGCTTTGTGCTGTTGATGCTTGGATTTTTCTTCTACAAGGTGATAATGGCCACCGGCGGCAAGCGGCAGGTGAAAGACGCGCTCAATTACGGGGCGCTCAACCTGGCAAAGGCCGTCACCAACCAGATCGGCATCCCGCTCCAGCCCAGCAACTCCAGCACCCCCAGCCCGGCCATTATCAACTTCGGGGCCTTTCAGAACAACGGGGTGATGGACCTGGCCAATTACAACCGGGCGGTCGGGCAGGCCGTTCTGGTGGCCGTCAACGCCTCGGACGAGAACACCAAGAACGCCTACAGCAACGCGCAAGCGCTGGTCAACCTGTTGCAGGGTGACCAGAACAGCCTGGGAGCGCAGCTCACCGCTCTCTACTCCAGCCCTGCCAACCCGGACGCCAACGGCAACTCCATTCAAGCAGCCTTCATGAACGCCGCCACGTCCAACCCCGTGGTGATGGACGGTCAGAACGTTCAACTGCAGATGGACCTCGGCACCGGAATGTACAAGGTGGGCTTCATCCCCGGCGCCGACATGAACATCAGCGCCAACCCGACCCTCTTTCCCGAGCTGGCCAACCTGAACCTGGTGGACAGCAACAACCCCGACCCGGTCAACAACGGCAGTTCCTTTCTTAAAGGATATACGCCGCTCAAGATTCCGGTCGGCTCGCAGGGCACCATCTCCGTCATGGGTGTCTCCCTCAACCCGAGACAGGCGCCGTTTCTAACCTCGGTGACCAACTTCAATGCGAACGTCACCTCCCCGCTGCAGTCAACCAGCAGCAACAGCGCCAGCACCTCCGGGGCCAACTCCCCGATTCCGCCCAATGCTTTCCTGTCCAGCGTAACAGCAACAAAGGACAACGAAAGCTCGTCAGGCAACGATTCGAGCCAGGTAGCCGCGGTTGCCGCGGCCATGAACGCGGACAACAGCAACGTCCATCAGATGTCGATTCCCTATGGCTACATCGTGGTCTCCAACCCATCCGGCTTGCCGCAGGGCAACTCGACGATAGCCGATACCAACAACGTGCTCAACAACGAGTTGATGGAGGGCGTCTACACCTCCAACAACAACGTCTTCTCGACCGACCCGAGCAAGATCTCCGCCTGGGTGACCTACAACACCGGCAAGACCAGCGCCCTGCCCGCCAGAGTCAACGTCTGCACGGCGAAGGTAGGACGGCCGGCGCCCGGCAACAACCCGCTTATCAGGGCCTGGAACTGGCTGACCGGGGCCGTCTATGCGCAGAGCTCCACCTCCGGCTCCACTTCCACAACGAGCTCGAGCACCAGCACGAGCACGAGCACGAGTAGCAGCACGAGCACCCAGCAGCAACAGCCTTCGCTTGACGGCCTGTACAATCCCGACGGCTCGCCGCTAACCCTGGATCAGGCGAAGAAGATCACCAGCCTGAACGCTAACCCGTGCACCTGGATGAGTGTGGGTCCGCAAGGCGATCCCAACTGCCAGTCCATGCTGAAGCCCTTCACCACCGCCTATGGCAGCGGCGGCACGCAGACCGTCTACACCAACGGTCTCACGTCGGTCAACGGCATGAAGGCCCAGGTGATGTCCGACTACGCCCAGGACGCCACCAAGGCCGCCGACGGCACGCCGCTGACGCCGTACACGCTGACACCCTCGGCGCCGACCGGCATGCAGCACTTCGACACCAACGCGGTCTACGTCACGGATCCCAATCCCAACGACACCTGGAGCCGCTCGAACACCGCCGGCACTTATGACGCGCTCAACCAGAGCGGCGACCTGAGCTTCACCAGGGCCAGCCATGTCGGCGCCTATCTGAACATGATCGCCAACAACGTGCCGGAGGGCACCAACTTCCCCAATGTGAGCTACAACCGGGTCGAGAAGAGCCCGATCATGATCTGCTGGAAGGACTGGCCGCAGCCGTTCCGATTCTTCGGTCAGATTCTGGAGAATGTCGTCACGGCGATAATCCCGTCAGCGGGCGCGCAGTCCGCCGCCACACTGGCCAATCCGGTAGAGCAGCGCTTGTATCAGAGAATGACGGAGATCTATCCGAACCTGACCCAGAGCCAGTTCGACAGCTTCCTGACCAACGTGCTCTACAGCGACTCTAATAAGGTCGGTCTCGGGCAGACCTGGTACGTCTACCAGCAAAACAAGAACGCCCAGAACCCGCCCGACAAGGACCCCAACGCCAATTTCGTGATGAGCCAGACACCGCCGCCGGCGCTCAACCCGCTCAACGCTTCCAAGCCGATTTCACCGCCGTTGCCGGACGGGCCTCCCCCGCCGAACATCACCGGGACCAGCGGCGGCTACCAGCTCAGCAGCGGCAGCGACCCCAACGCCCCGGGAACATCGTTTGTCTATCAATCGAGCTACAACATCATGGGGCTGTCGGTGAACCCCCCGCACGAGCTCGGGATACATGACCAGCTCTTCACGCAATGGAGCGGTGGCTTCAACGGGCACGACGCCGTGACCTGGCAGCCGAGCAGCGGCTTCAACAACCTTTTGGGAGTGCTCAACTTCCAGAATTCGACGACGGTCGGCTGCGAGGGCAGCAACTGCTCGCCGTGTGGAGGAGCCGCGGGCTCAATCTGTGCTTCCAATTAACAAGGGCAAAGGAGGAATCTGCTTATGACCCTGCTCTCAGTATTTCGGAGAGCGCAGCGGACAACGGGCGACGGCGGACGGCGCCGGTGTGCCGGCCGCGGTGCGGCGATGCTGGCAGCCTCCGGGGTGATCCTGGCTGCACTGTCCGCCGGCGCGCAGGTGGCCGGCGGCGCCTACAAGCCGAAACCCAGGGATCCGCGGCACTTCTTGCTGCAGAAGGTGGACAAGCAGCCCGACCTGCCGGATATGCCCGTCTACCCGGAAAGGAATTGCCTGGTCGAGGGCGGCGAGCGCTTTCCTAACCTTCCCACCGGCACGCTCTACAACTACCGGCTCATGACCTACGAGCCGCTCGAGCACGTCAAGGAGTGGTATCGCGGACAGTTGCAGGGCAGGAACTGGAAGATAGACCCGCGCAGTGTGAGCACCACGGTGCTGAGGGCGACCCGGGAGGACAATCACAACTTCGTCAACGTCAGCTTCACCGCGGCAACGCGAAAGCCCTACAAGACCATGGTTCTAATTACCTACAAGCTGGCCAACAAATGAGCGCTCAGGGCGCCGATGCCGTATTTGGTGCGCGCTCGTCGGCGTAGTGAATACCGCTCGGCGGGGCGGCGGCCTTGAGCTCCAGTCGGGCAGGCACGGACCGCACGGCACTCTCCTCCACCGTCACCGCCTGCGCCTTCTCCGCGGTGATCTGAGCAATCACCCTGGACAGGGAGGTTTTCCGCTGGTCGTAGATGACCGCGGCGAAGTGCGGGCTGCGGATCGATATTTCAGCGGCTACGACCCCCGGGCAGTGGCGCAGCTTCCACAAGATGCGCTTGCAGCACAGCGGGCAGGCTCCGATGACCAGCAGGTCGGCGCGCTCCAGCTTGCGCGCTGGCGGATGTTTCGCCTGCGGGCCGGCGGCGGCAGCACCGGCAAGGCTCAGGCAGCTCAGGGCTACCAGGCAGATAAGGGCCCGAGCAGCCCGGCGCACCGCGCGGGGCGCGGGCGGGACGTCCGCGCCCCCGGCAGGCGGTTTTACCGGACGGGGACCACAAGCGTGAGGCCCGTTCCCGAGGCACCGGTCGATCATCAGTTGCGTTCCGAGAACACAGGCGGGGGTCCCTGGTTGGAGGCCGCGTCGGTGAACTTCACCGTACCCAGCAGATCGTAGGCGCCGCTGGCCGGCGTGTAGGTCACGGTCAGCGTGTCCACGGCGCTGCCCGGCTGAACGTTCAAGAACAGGCGATCGTGGATGTCGAAGTCGTGACCCGGGTTGGCCATGCTGCCCAGACCGTTGACCAGATCCCACTTCTTCTGGAAGACGTGCGGGGTACCGTCGGCGGCAGTAGCCGCCCCGCCCAGCGCCTGCATCCAGGGCGGTTGCGTGGTCGTAATCGTTATGTGGTTGTTGGGCGCCGTTCCCGTTGCGTAGACGTAATAAATCTTGCCGAGCGCGAGCGGATAGTTGAGCACCGAGTTGATCTCGGCCTGCGTGGCGTCGGGCTTTATCTGGTAGATGCGGTTGGTGATGAAGCGCTGCAGCTCATCGGCCGGCGTCTGCCCGGGCGGCAGCGCGGTGGACACCTGCTGCCCGTTTGCCGTGTAGGGCATGTACGAGGTCGTCTGCCCGATCAGCTGCAGCATGGTGCCATCCTTGGACACCTGCCCCTTGACCGCCGGGTTGGCGTAGGCTTTGCCCGATTCCCAGGGTGTCTCATCACCGATAATCGGATTGGGGTTGGGGCTGCTCGGGTAGAGGCGCTGGCCGGTCGGCGGCGCGTTGATCGAGAACACGGCCGGGGGGCCGGGTGGCTTGTCCATGGCATAAAGGCTGGCTACCTCAAGCTTCGCGTACTCGCCGGAGGTGAGTGTGCCCTGTCCGGAGCTGGGTTGCGAGTAGCCGCCGTTGGGGTGGTAGGCGGTATCGAACGGGCCCAGCGTGTTGCCGCCCTGGGGCGTCATGCCCTTCACACAGTTGGGGTCGGCGCCCGAATCGTTGGGATCCGAGTTGAAGTCCGTGCAAAGAACCGCAGGGCCTGTGCCGATCTTGAGCGCATCTTGCAGCGTCGCCGGCGAGCCGTCCGAGTTGTAGAGTCCGGCCAGGCTGGGCGCGGGCGGCGGGGTGCCGCCGTTGGCGGAGGCAGCCTTTTGCTGGGCGTTGTAATTCTCCCAGGACGGGATCAGGTTGGACTCCTTGGTGGCAAACATGCCGCTGCTGGGGTCGACCTGAATACCGGTGCCGAGCTCATTGGCAGCCACGTTGTCCAGGTTGGGGACGTTGCCGGAAAACGTTGCCGAGCCGCTGTTGTCGATGATCAAAAAGCCGTACGGAATCGAAAGCGGAAAAGGCTTGTAGTTTGCCGTGCCGACCGTGGCGGCGGATTGTCCGGTAAGCGGCGTGTGCGTCTTCTCGTCAGGCACCGAGGCCATCGTATAGAAAGAGTTTGGCGGCACAGCCACGTTGGACCCGGCACCGGGCTGATTTGATTGCTGGTGGAATTTATCGAGCGAGATGAGGTGCGGCTGTTCGCCGGAAAGCGCCACGCCGTAGATGCTGCCCACGTTGGGGATCTTCACCTCCCTGTAGCCGCGCATGAACTTGCCGGTTCCGTCAGTGGCGCCCTTCGGCCAGGACACCTGGCTGCCTTGCGTGTAGTCGGAATAGGGCATCTGATTGGCAAGCTGCGCCTCGCTCAACGAGATATTGCTGCTGCCGGGATCTTTCTCGCCCTGTCCCACAAAGCCCACCTGGTAATGGTGCTTCTGGGTCGGGTCCCAGGTGATGGCAGTGCCGAGGTCGCTCAGCCCCATCGGATTGCGGGCGGCGGCGGAGAGAAACGGGTTCTTCGCCCAGTTGTTATTGCTGGTCGCATCCGAAAGCGCCTCCTTGAGCGCCTTGCCGATGCTGTTCTGGTCGTCCTGGATCGCCGCGATGGCCTTTTTCGCGTTGCCGATCGCCGTCTCGCTGCCGTCTGCCTGCGCGTTCAGGGCGACCAGCATCGCCTGTCCCACCAGCCTGTTGTAGGTCAGCAGGTTGATGCCGCCGGTCTGCGGATCGCTCAGCCCCTGGAAAGCGACCTGAATAGCCTTATCGGTGGGCACCGGCACCGAGGGCACCTGAATGGCTTGCTTGGCTATGTTGAGCGTTCCTGCATCAACAGCGTTGTGAACCTCGCTGCCGCCGCCGAAAATCTGAATCAGGAAGAAAACAGCGACGCCGATCAAGATGAGAACCAGCGCGGTAGTAATGATGAGCGCCAGGCTGGCGCCCCGACGGGACCGATAAGTCATCTGTGCGAGACCTCGTAGTAAAAACCACAAATCCTGGAGAAACCCGGATGACCAGTAAATAATACCGGCTCCGTTTACAACCTGGGCACAATGTATATTAGCGAGAGTTAACCCTCGATATTAAGGATTACTCAGAAAACATCGAATGTCAAGTAAAATAGTAACTAGGCTTGGCAGCCGAGCTCGGATACTATCTAATTGAACGTTCCTTGTTCTAAGCGGAGGGGGTTAAGGTGATCGCACCGGCAAGAAGCCGTGGAAGCGCCATAACGGAATTCGGCCCGGCGCTGTTTATCTTCTTCATCGTCATCTTCTTCCCCCTGATGGACGTCCTGGCGCTGTCCGCGAACTACATGGGCGGCTGGTATTTCAACTACGAGTGCGCCAAGCAGGTTTCGCGCGTCACCCAGGCCGACGGGCAGGCCGCCCTCTCGGAGATGGACAATAACTTCATCGGCAGTGGCATCGGCAAGTTTCTCGGCTTCAAGCAGAGCAACATCCAGCACCAGCTTACATACATTGCCGCCCAGACGGCCACGGCAGCCAACCCGGGGAGCGGGCAGGCGGCAATCAACGCCATGCCCCCGCAGGTGCAGGTGACCACTACGTTGAAGGTCAGGCCCTTCCTGTATATACCGTTTCCGGTCAAGGTGCCGGGGCTGAACGACGACGTGCCATTCCAGTACAGCGTACAGATCGCGCGTGAGGAGACACAGTAGACGCAAGGATGCGAGGCAGGATAGAGCGATTTCGAGCCAGGGGACAGAGCTTCGTGGAGCTGCTCGGCGGGCTTATCGTTATCATCCCTATTGCCCTCTTTCTCATCGACGTGGCGATCATCCTCACCTGCAACGTGACCAATATCGACATATGCAAACGGGCAGCGCGGGCCGCCGCCAGCGTCCTCAACAATCAGGGACAGCCGGACGCGCAGACGGCGATGAAGACGGCCAACGAGGTCGTGAGCAACTTCACCACTTCCGCCACCATCACCGGCGTCACCATGAGCTATTTCCAGTGGACCGACAACAACGGCAACTCGACAAACGGCGGCAGCGGCTCACTGCCGCCCAATGCCGCCACCCCTCAGGCCGGCGAGGTAATGGTTTGCACCACCATGACCGTCAAGCCGCCTGTGCCATTTCCATTCCTGCCGCAGCAGCTCTCCATGGTGTCCCAGTCGATCCAGCCAATCGTCGGGCTGCCGCCGATCCTGCCGGGCGCGGCGCCGGGCGGGTCTTAAGTCACTTCTGGATCTTCGGCGGCGACTGTAGATAACGCAGCATGAACATCGACTTGTACTCCGGGCGCGGGCTGCGCTGCGTGACGATGAAAACCGTGAGCCCGTCGTTGTCGCGGTTGGCCGTCAGCATCGACTCGCTCTTGCTGGGCACGAGCTTCCAGCCGTTGCTGGACAGGGCGCTGCGGTACCAGTCGAGAACCTGCCTGGCGTCCTCCCGCGAGAGATAGCGCAGGTGATAGCACTGCCCTTCCTGAAGGTGCGGGTAATAAAGACCGCTCATCAGTATGGCGCCGCGCCCGGCGTAGGTGGGAATGTAGGGCAGCTCCGGGGCCTTTTGCAGCTCCTGCGTCACGTAGCGCGGATCGGTGGTTGTCCTTCGCGGCTGGGCGGGCTGCTGAGCGGGTGACGGCGGGGCCATGCTTTGCCACGCAACAAAGGCCAGCAACGAGCTTGCAAGCGCCCTCATCGCCGGCGCCGGGCTATGCCAATCGCTCATTTTGCATCTCCTTCTATCAGTTGAACGAGCTTCTGCTTCTGCTCGGGCGTCAGGACCTGCCGCATCTTGAGCATCAAGCTGGCCCGGGCAAGGGCAAGCTCGCCGTTAATCATATTAATCTGTTCCTGTTTGGCAATCGTTGCGTCCGGGTCCGGGTCTGGTTGCAAAGACAGTTGCCTCATCTCCAGCATAAGGTCCACGAGCTGGCGCGTCCGCTCCTGGTTTTCGGTCTGGAACCGGTCTACAAGCGCCTTGATCCGGGTTTCCTGGTCGGCGCTGAGCCCGGTTGCCCGGTAGAGAGAAAGCGGATCTCGCTGGTTTTCGGTGGGGTTTGGCGCCTGCGATTCGGCTGAAAACGTCGGGCTGGCCAGGAGAGACAGGCTCAACCCGACCAGGGCGGCGGCTTGCGGTTGACAAACCATACATATGTATGTTTTAATACGGGATAGCAAAAATATATCCTGCAATTCCGCCCCTGCTTATTCCAGTCCGCAGGTGCCACATCGGTTGTTATGCCACAAGCAGAACACTTAAATCAAATCACCGCCTTAAAACAGCATTTCGAGCAGCTCTTCCCGGGGAAGTGGGCAACGGCCGGTGAGAAGACCAGAGCCCTTCTCACCGGGCTGCCGGAGATCGATGGCAACCTGTCACGCGGGCTGGCCCGCCAGCGCATCACGGAATGGGCTGGTCGCACATCCTCCGGCAAAACCACCGTTTTGCGCGCGGCCATTGCCAACTGGTGCGCGTCAGGGCTCGACGTAGCCTACATCGACGCCGGCTGCCGGCTTCTAGCTGCCGACTGGGCCTTCGTCGGTCAGAAGGCGGACGCCTGCGCTCCCGGACAGGAGGCGGGAAGATTCTGGGTCATTAGAGCCGCCTGCCCGGAGCAGGCGCGCCCTGCTTCTTCTTCGCGCGATGAATTGTATATAGCCGATCTATTGCTGCGCTCCGGCTCGTTTGATGTCGTTGTCCTGGATCTCGGCGCCGGCTCGCCGTCAAGCCGCATGTATGCCCGGCTCACGCGATCGCTTGCCGGCTCGAAAGCGGCGCTTATCATCCTCAAAGACGATCTTTCCGCGCCGCCCGGCTGGGGCTGCCATACACGGTTGAGCTTTCGCTGGGCGGAGGATGCTTGCTGCGAGCCCGGCATCAACGGTCCGGCCATGATCACCCCGGCAGTCCGCTTGAGCATCTGGAGGGATGGCGCATCCAAAACCACGGAGGTGGTCCTTGGCTCTCATGTATCGAATCGCTTGTTTACGCATCCCCAGGTTCCAGATCGCCGTGCACCGAAAGCATGAGCCGGGGCTGAAGGGCAGGCCGCTCGTCCTGCTTTCCGGCAAAACAAATAAAAGCACGGTGTCGCAACGGGCGGGGCACGCCCCGCCCGTGCAGGCTCCCGGATCTGGGCGAGGGCAGGCTGTCATTTTCATGTGCTCGGCCGAGGCCCATGGCAAGGATATTCAGCCAGGGATGCGGTTGTCGGAGGCGAGGGCGCTGTGCGCGGATGTACTGTGGCGCGAGCAGGATCAAAAGCTCTACGCCGATTGGACGAACAAGCTGGTGCGCGCTCTTGTCTCCTGCTCGCCGGCCGTGACAGCCGAGGGCTTCGGGCTTTTCTTCATGGATGCTTCCGGCTTGAGGCATCTTGGCGGCGAAGGCGCTTTTTGCCAGAACGTCCTCAGGCTGTGCAGCAAGCTCGGGTTCGTCGAGGGGAACGTCGGCGTCGCCGACAACGCCTTTGCCGCCCTGGTGGCGGCAAGGTACAAGCACCGCCGCTGGTGCATAGTCCCCCACGGGCAGGACCAGTCATTCCTGGCCCCGCTCTCCATTGGCCATCTGCCGGCAAGCCAGGATATGCAGGAGGCTCTGCTTGCCCTGGGCATCAGGTCGATGGGGCAGCTCGCCGGTTTGCCCGCGGAAGCCATAGCGGAACGATTCGGCCGGCAAGGCCTGCTTGCCCGGGAGCTGGCTTGCGGACTCGATCGCCGCCGCCCGTCCATGCCGCCTGCTGAAAAGGAGTTTCAAGCATCCGTCGACCTCGGCTATCCGGTCGCCTCCCTGAACGAGACGCTGTTTGTCCTGAAATCCATGCTGGACCGCCTGATCGGGCAGCTAAAGCAGGAAGGGCTCCGGGCGGAGGAGCTGCAGGTAATCTTCTTCAACGACAACGAGAGATTCGATGAGCGCCCGCTCAAGCTCATCTGCCCCTCCAATAACGCCCGCTTTCTGCTGGAGATTCTCAAGCTCTCGCTGGAGGCGCAGCCTTTAAAACGCGAGTTCACCGGCTTGCTGCTCGCGGTCTCCAGATTCTCCAGAGAGTCGTGGCAGCAGCTGCCGCTGTCAGGGCAGAGCCCGCCCGATGGGCTCCGGAAAGCCGGCGAGCAGCAGAGCGCCTCGATCTTGCTCCTGCAACGCCTGCAGACACGCCTTCCGGGGGCCGCCGCCGTGCGAGCCGTGGCCAGCGATCAGTATTTCCCGGACAACGCCGGCGCCTGGATTCCCGTGCTGGAAAGCCGGGCAGCCTCCGCAGTCGTGCCGCCGGACCTGGAATATATTAGGAACTACACCGGCGCGCGGGCGCTTGCCGGCGGCATGGTCATCAAAAGAGCGCCTGAGCCCGTCCCGGTTCTGGTCGAACTCGAGGAGTCACGTCCGGCCGCCGTCCGCTATCACGGGCGGTGGCGGCCGATAAAGATCATCACCACGCCCGAATGTCTCTCCGGGCTCTGGTGGGAGAGTTTCATCCGCAAGTCCTACTACGTAGCCCTGCTGGCCGGCCGGGACAACCGGCAGGACAACCAGAATGACCCGGGCGAGCTCCTCGTGCTGCTGGCGCACGACCACCAGACCGGCTGCTGGCTCCTCGAGGGATTCTTCGACTGACCGGTCAACGGCACCGGCGCCGGACAAGCAACCGGAAGATTCCTGGTACTCGCCGGCATTAGAACCCCTTGCTCGTAGGGGCGCGCTGGACGCGCCCGCAGGGGCGGATGCAATCCGCCCCTGCGGGCGTACGTTAATTTCTGCCAGGCGGCACCGGCTGGTCGCCCTGGTAAGACGTCTGCAACTCCCAGTCCAGGCAGGGTTTTATGGCCTCCCCGAATGCGGCATGGACACCTTGGAACGAAAGTGCTATGAATGTTGGAATGGATCACGCCAGCGCGGATATCGGCAGCAACATGGCTCAAAGCCGGGCCTCATCCGGGTTGGGAAAGTTTGTCGGCAGCCCGGCGTCGAAATCCAGTGCCGCGATCCCCTTCGACGGCAGCAAGGCGCCACCGCGCGTGACCCTACCGCCGTTTTTCCAGGTCCCGCCGGGTCCGTTCCAGATTCCTGGCTGGAACGCGCCCGTGCCGTTTGTTTTAGCGATACGCGTCCGTTGGAGATTGTGCCCTCGCAGAGCGATTAGAACGCCGTCGGTGAGGCAGGCATGGTAGTTGTTGGGCTACGAGAAGCGGGCGGAGAATGTCCGTGGTCATTGCAGGCTCGATTGTTCTCGGTTTCATTTTGCCGGCCTTTATCCACATCTCCGTATATGTCGGTCAAAAACTGGCAATGGCAACATGCTGATGAAGGCTGCGATGCGGCAGCCCTGGGAGTGACTGAGACATGGCGAAGATTCTCATAGTCGAAGACGACAAGCAGCTTGCGGACATGGTGCGCACGTCGCTTCTGTTCGATCACCACCTGGTCGAGCTGGTGGGCGATGGCGAGGCGGCATCGACGCACCTGCGCACGTGCGACTACGATCTTATCGTCCTGGACTGGGGACTGCCCGGCAAGAGCGGCATCGAGATCTGCAAGGAGTTTCGATCGCAGGGCGGCAGGACACCCATCCTCATGCTTACCGGCAAGGCAGAGATAGCAGACAAGGAGACCGGTCTGGATTCCGGCGCCGACGATTATCTGGCCAAGCCCTTTAACGTGCGGGAGCTGACCGCGCGTGTGCGGGCCTTGCTGCGCAGGCCGGTCGGCTACACGGAGACCACCTTGACCGCAGGCAACCTCTCGCTCGACCCGATCAAGCACAGGGTACATCGTGACGGGCAGCCGGTCCCCCTTTTGCCCAAGGAATTCGCCCTGCTGGAGTTCATGATGCGGCACCCGAACCAGGTGTTCTCGCCGGAGGCGCTGCTTAACCATGTCTGGCCGTCCGACAGCGAGGCGACCGCTGCCGCCCTGAGGACGACGATGAAGCGATTGCGCGCTAAGATCGATCCGGACAACAAGCTGATCCGCACAGAGCATGGCGTCGGGTATATACTGGAAGCGTCCTGAGACAGAAGGGCGATGCGTCTCAGCCTGAGCCAAAAAGGGGTGCTGCTGGTGAGCGTGCTGCTCGGCTTCGAGCTCGTCTTTGTCGGCGCGCTGGCCTCGCTTTTGCAATCGGCGGAGGACGAGGCACGACGGGAAGAGCACGCGAAGCAGGTTCTCAATCACACCAACAAGCTGGCCGGCGAGGTCTACGAGTGCGGTCAGCTCCTCAAGAATTATATCGAGACCCGGGATGCCGGCAAGCTGGACCGTTACGATCAAATCATCCGCGAGGTTCCCCAGCTCGTCGACTGGCTTAAGGCCAACGTCTCCCCAGACGAGGCGGAGCGGCTGTCCTTCATCAGCCACAACCTGGACACGGCAGTGCGCTTGCTGACGGCGATCAGGTCCCGCTTCGGCCAGTCCAGCCCGCTGGAAATGCTGCCGCTGTTGAGCGCCGCCAACGCCCGCTTCGACCCTCTCATCAAGCAAACGCTGCCCGCGTTCCTCGAGCTCACCCACCGGCAAGAGAAGATCGCCATGGAAAGCCCGGAGCAGCAGCGCCGCTTTCGCCGCCAGGCCAAGCAATTGCTGTACGCAGGGGTTGCCGTCAACATCATTCTCGCCATTGCCCTGGTCGTCTTCTTCATGAAGGGAATCACCTCCCGGCTGTCCGTCCTCACCGACAACACAAGACGGCTGGCCCGCAGGCAGCCACTGAATCCGGTGCTCAGGGGAACCGACGAGATCGCCGACCTGGACCGGGTCTTTCACGAGATGGCCGACGCTCTTGCGGAAGCCGAGCGCAGGAGAGAAGAGATCCAGGAATTGAAGCAAAGATTCGTGCAGATGATCAGTCATGACCTGCGCACGCCGCTGACCGGCGTTTATGTTTTCCTGTCGCTCCTGGCCAGAGGAGCCATAAGGCAGGACGACCTGCCGCGGAAAGCGCAGCAGGCGGAACGGAGCATCGAGCGCTTGATCGCGCTTGTAAATGAGCTGCTGGACCTGGAGAAGCTGGAATCGGGAATGATGAAGATGGATTTTGCACCGGTTTCGGTGGCATCGATCCTGGAGCGCTCGGATGAATCCGTCGCCGAGTTCGCCGAGCGGCACAACGTCACGATCGAGCTGCCCGCGGTGGAATGCGAGCTCACGGCAGACGAGGGTAGACTCGTGCAGGTGCTGGTCAATCTGCTGTCCAACGCGATAAAGTTTTCGCCGGACGGAAGCACGGTCACAGTCTACATCGTCGAGAAGCCCGAATCCATCGAGTTCCGGGTGAAGGATCGCGGGCGGGGCGTGCCGGAAAAATATCGCGAGGCGATCTTCGAGCGCTTCAAGCAGGTCGAAGCATCCGATGCCACCAGCAAAGGCGGCACCGGCCTCGGTCTGCCGATCTGCAAGGCGATCGTGGAGCAGCACGGCGGGACAATCGGCGTCGAGACCCGGGAAGGCGAAGGCAGCGAATTCTGGTTCCGCATCCCGCGCCAACCGGCGCCCGCCGCCATAGCCGATTAAGCCCGACCGCTAAGATCTTAACCGAGGTCAGATGCGGATGTTGAGTATCTGTCCGGGCTCGGGACGGGCCGGCCCGTAGGCCTCCAGCGCCCTTCTTATCTGGTCCTCCGAGGGCGACGAGGCGCGAACCCTTGCCCGCAGCTCCACGGGGATCTGCTGCATCGGCAAGGAGTCGCCGCCGGAACGAACGGCCAGGCTGGTGGAGTCGCTTGCGCTTACGGGAGGCTTGCTGGATGCTTCCGTCGCCCGCGGCAGGGCCAGCCGTCCGGATAAGGGGCCCGCCGCTCTTTGAGATACGGCCCGGACCTCACCCATGACCGTGTATTCGGCGTCGATTACTTCGGCATCGATTATGTCCTGGCTGGGTCTTTGCCAGCCGGCCCTCGCTCTCGGTCCCGGGTCGATAATTTCGCCTTCCAGCACCTCCGGCTCGGCCACGCGTGCTGTCCAGCTGCTGCCGGCGCCGGTGCGGGCGGAGCGTGCGAAATCGCTTGCGAACTGGCTTCTCGACCGACCAGACCTGTCCCATGTTGATTCAGCTCTCGCAGAAGCTCTGGCCTGGGCACCGCGGGCCGCCGCGACCGCATCGCTTGCCTCCAGCGATCCGGCGGTTGCGAGGCCTATCTCCCGACCGACCATGGCGCCACCGGCCGCGAAGGGCAGCGTAACCAGGCTGTCGAAGGCGAACCGGCCAAGCCCCGCCGAGAGGTTCCGGCTGGCCAGCTCGAGCTCCTGCCCGTTGGAGGCTGAGAGCCCGGCACCGGCGGCCCTTGTGATCGGGAGAACGCCGTCCAAGAGGAACTGAGCGCCCAGAGCGGTCACGGCGCCCTGGGCCAGCACCCCGGCAATTCCAGCCCGCCTGGCGAAAAAGCCCACAGCCATGGCGGCGGCCGTGGCGGCTCCCACCTGCAAGGACGTTCGCCCGGGATGATCCATCGCCTCCCGGGCGGCACCAGCAAATTCATCCAGGCTCCCGCCGAGCCCGTTTTTCAGTACGTAAAGCTCGTTGTGCCAGGCCGACCCGAAATCGGCTTCGCCCTGACCGGAGCTGCCGGTCACGTGAGAATTTTCCAGCGCCATAGGCATACCTGCTGTCTGAGGAGCTTATTGGGGAGCACTTTAAGATCTCCTGGGATGGTGGTCAATCGTGAAAACACGAAAGGCCGGCGGGCGCCCCGATTTGACAAACCATACAAATGTATGGTTTCCTTTAGACAGGAGATCCACACCGATCAGGACATGACCCGCCATGCCATCTCCTGTTCGATACGCTGAGCTGCATTGCCATTCGGGCTTCTCGCTTCTGGACGGCGCTGACAATCCCGAGGAGCTGGCCGCCCGGGCCAGCGAGATTGGCCTGGCCGCGCTTGCCCTGACGGATCACGACGACCTCGGCGGCATCGTGCGTTTTTCCCAGGCGGCCAGGGAGCTTTCGCTGGAGGCGATTGTCGGGGCGGAGCTTACCCTGGAGGACGATTCTCACCTGACCTTGCTGGTGGAGAACCGCGAGGGGTACAGGAACCTCTGCCATCTGATCACCGCCGCGCGCTCGGCAAACGAGCGGGGGAGACCGCGCGTGCCCTATGAGGCGCTGCTCGCTCATGCACCGGGCATGGTGGCACTGTCCGGCTGCCCGCGCGGCGCTATTCCGTCGGCATTGGCCCGCCTGCGGCAGGAGGAGGCCGGAGAGCATTTGCAGAGGCTCGTGGAGGCGTTCGGGGGCAACTTTTTTGTGGAGGTGTGGAACCACCAGATTGCTCAGGAGGAGATCATCGCCAGACGGTTGATCGATCTTGCCAGGGAGCATGCGATACCATGGGTGGTGACCAACAACGCGCACTACGCCGCACCCGGCAAGCGGATCATTCACGACGTTCTCACCTGCCTGCGCCACGAGGTGACCTTGCAGACAGCCGGGCGCCGGCTGCGCCCGAACGGCAGCTGGTACCTGAAGTCCCCGCAAGAGATCGCTCACCTGTGGCGGCACGACCTTACCGGGGTGAGAAACACGCTTGCCGTATCCGAGCGCTGCCGCTTCCGCATGGGATCACTGCGGCCTTCCCTGCCCCGCTTCGTCACACCGCCGGGGATCACGCATAACGGCCTGCTGGAGAAGCTCGTCTGGGATGGGGCGCAGCGGCGCTATCCGGATCTGACGGAGAAGCACCGCCGGCAGATCAACCACGAGCTGAGCTTGATCACCAAACTGGATCTGGCGCCGTATTTTTTGATCATGTGGGACATCGTCCGCTTCGCCCGGTCGCAAGGGATAGCCGTGCAGGGGCGAGGCTCCGCGGCCAACTCCGCCGTCTGCTATTGCCTTGCCATTACGGCCGTCGATCCGGTAGGCATGGATCTCCTGTTCGAGCGATTCCTCTCCGAGGGGCGCAACGAGCCGCCCGATATCGACCTCGATATTGCGCACCAGGAGCGGGAGAAGGTTCTGCAATACGTCTATGAGAAATACGGCCGCGAGCACGCGGCGATGGTGTGCGAGGCGATCACCTATCGCGGGCGCTCGGCCGTGCGCGACGCGGCGAGGGTACTGGGCTTTTCGGCGGAGCAAGCGGATCGCCTGGCCGCGGAAGGGCAGTTCAGAGAGGCCGTCGAAGCCGCTCAGGCGCTGGCAGCCGGGGGGGCCGAGAGAGCAGGATTCGATCCCGGGGACAGAAGGGTCCAGCTTCTCATTCAGGTGGTGGCAGGTCTGGATCGCTTGCCGCGCCACCGCTCGATTCACGTGGGCGGATTTGTCCTTTCCGGAGAGCCGCTCGGCGACGTGGTGCCGATCGAGCCAGCAGCGATGGAGGGGCGAACCGTCATTCAATGGGACAAGGACGATCTGGATCCGATAGGCATGATCAAGATCGATCTTCTCGGGCTCGGCATGCTGACGATGATTCAAGAGGCCCTGAAGCTGGTGAAGCAGCATCGCGGCATGGAGATCGATCTCGCGAAGCTGGACATGAGCGATCCGGCAATCTACGACATGCTCTGCGAGGCGGACACAATAGGCGTTTTCCAGGTGGAGTCGCGGGCGCAGATGAGCATTCTGCCCAAGCTCCGCCCGCGGTGCTTCTACGACATCATCGTATCGATTGCCCTTGTCCGGCCAGGTCCGATTCAGGGCAACATCGTGCACCCGTACATGCGCAGGCGCGCCGGCGAGGAGCCGGTCGTCTACCTGCATCCCTCCCTGGAGCCTATCCTGGAAAGAACGCTCGGCGTGCCGCTTTTCCAGGAGCAGGGCATGCGCCTTGCCGTTGTGGCAGCCGGCTTTACGCCTGCCGAGGCCGACCAGTTGCGGCGGGTCATGAGCCACAAACGCTCGAAGGAGAAGATGGCCAGGCTGTGTGAGGACCTGGCGCGCGGCATGCAGGCCAAAGGATTTTCCGATCAGGTCGTCGAAACCATCACCCACCAGCTCCAGGCCTTCGCCAGTTACGGCTTCCCGGAGAGCCACGCGGCGTCGTTCGCGCTCCTCGTTTACGCCTCCGCTTATCTCAAAAGATACTTTCCCGCCGAGTTTTATTGCGCGATGCTCAACGCGCAGCCGATGGGATTCTACAGCCCGGCAACGCTGGTGCGCGACGCGCTGCGCCACGGCGTCGAGGTTCTCCCGGTTGATCTATCCAGAAGCAGCTGGGATTGCACTATCGAAAAGATTGAGGAAACGGCACATGGCTTGGCTGCGGATTCCGAGAAGAAATCCGCAGCCAAGCCATTAAAATTAAGAATCGGTCTGCGATATGTGCAGGGGCTGGGCAAGCGATCGAAGGAGCTGCTGGAGGCGGCCTGGCGCGCGGGCGGACCGTTTACCTCGGTCGAGGATGTGGTCAGGCGCAGCGGCCTTGGCAGGAAAGCGCTGCAGGTGCTGGCCAGGGCCGGTGCCTTCGAAAGCCTCCATCCCGGGCGGCGCGAGGCCCTCTGGGAAGTGCTCGCCCAGGCCGGACGGAAAAGGGAGCCCCTGCTCAAAGCGCTGGGCGAGCGAACCGTTGGGGCGAGGCATGCCTCGCCCATGGACCAGCGATCCCCAGTAGGGGCGAGGCATGCCTCGCCCATGGACCAGCGATCCCCAGTAGGGGCGAGGCATGCCTCGCCCATGGACCAGCGATCCCCAGTAGGGGCGAGGCATGCCTCGCCCCTACCCCCGATGACCCCGCTCGAGGAGACGGTCGCCGATTACCACACCATGGGGCTGTCGGCCGGGCGGCATCCGATGACCTTTTATAGAGCGTGGGCGGACAAGCGGGGGATCGTCAGCTGCGCCGAACTGACCACGAGAGAAAACGGCGAGCGTCTGACCGTATCCGGCGGCGTCATCTGCCGTCAGCGTCCCGAAACCGCGAAAGGCTTTGTATTCTTGACGCTGGAGGATGAGACCGGCATGGCCAACCTCATCATTCGTCCCCAATTGTTTGAAGCATACCGGCATGTCATACTGAATTTTGACTTCCTCGCCGTCACCGGCACCTTGCAAATAGAAGAAGGAGGAGCCGGCGACGGACGGCGGTCGGGCGCTAATATTAGAGTCGTCAACCTTATAGCCGACCGCGTCGAGGCCTTGCCCTCGCTGCCCGGCAACCCCAGCCTCCCGTCACATGACTTCCACTGATAACCGACAGGGGAACCCAGCCCATATGTCAACGAGCGTCGAAAAATCCTACACCATCGATCACAAAGAGTTCTGGGAGCGGCTCTATCAGGCCGGCTCCACCCCGTGGGATCTTGGCATGCCGGCCCCGCCGCTTGAGACGTTTCTTCACTCACCATATAAGGTGCCGCCCGGCTCCATGGCCGTCCTTGGCTGCGGCACCGGTCACGATTGCATGCTGTTCGCCGACGCCGGCTTCACGGTGACCGGCATTGATTTTGCTCCCTCGGCGATAAAGGCCACCAACGAAAAGTTCGCCGGCGCCGGAATCGCGGGAACGAGAGGATTTCTTCTGGAGCGGGACGTCTTCGACATCCACGAATACGATCACTACTTCGATTATGTTCTGGAACACTCCTTCTTCAACTCCATTCACCCATCGCGGCGGCGCACCTACGTGTGGACCATCCGCGATCTTTTGAAGCCGGGCGGCAAGCTCATCGGGCTCTGGTGGACGCTGGAGCGCCCCGACGGCCCGCCGTTCGGCATGTCCAGGGCGGACATATTCGCCCTCTTCGCGCCCTGTTTCACCTTCGATATCGTCTTCACGCCCGACAGGTCGGTACCCCCGCGGGCAGGGCACGAGTTGTTCACGCTCATGACCGCAAAATGAGCCGCCGGCGGCGCCCTAACCCGCCGGATGCAGTTGAGCCAGTCGCTGGTCAAGCGCTTCGTAAGTCTCGCCGAGGGCAAAGCGCAACATCTCGAAGCGCATCTTCCTGGACCCCTCGAGAAACTGCCTGACCGGATTGGCAAAGTCGCCGGACAGGTGGGCGATGCCCAGCGCCCGGCAGACGTCCAGCGCCGCCTCCGGGCACACGTCGTATCCGGCGACAAACTCGTGAAGCTGCAGGATCTCCTTCACCGCCGGCCCGCGCGCGAGCCGGTCAAGCGCCCGGGCGCTGGTGCCCAGGAAGCTCTGCAGCCAGTCGGGCGCCGTCGCGCCCTGATCGACCATGACCAGATAGATGAACACGGCCGAAAGGCTCTTCACCGCCGAGTTAAAGGCCTGGTCGGGGAAGGGATGAACTGTCGCCGCCCTTACCTGCTCGCCGAACTCGCCGGCGCGGGCGCGATCCAGGAGCGACTGCAGCGCCCTGGCGCAGACGGCGGCGGCCGCCGCCGAGAAAAACGCCAGCCTTCTGGACCCGTCGGCCCGGTCCTTTGGCTCCAGGCTGGGATCGATGGCAAACGGCCCCGAGCCAGCGTTGCTCATCCGCCAATCACCTCCCGGGGGAAACAAGGTTCCTAATTTTTACTGCCCCGCCGGCACCCCGGCAAAGCGGCCGCTGTCCCGGTGCGACAAATTCTTAACCAATCCGGGTATATTAGGGACGTTACCATTGACAAGCCTGCAGGCAGCCGCTATACGGTACTAGAGATGTTTTAGCTTTTACGTTGGGGGATCTTATGGTAGAGCGAGCACCGATGACGGACGACCAGATCAAGCAGACGGCTCGGGAACTCACTAATGAGGTCGAGCAGGGTCACAACGTCTCCAAAGAGTTGAATCAGATTCCATTCGACGAGCGGGCCAAGATCGCCCACCAGATGGAGGCCGACAACCGCGACGACCGGGCGAGCAACAACTCGATCCCCAAGCTCGAGGTCAAGTACGAAAAAGACGCCGGATCCCAGGAGCACGTCATGGACATGCAGGTGCAGATGGATCCGAACGCCTGGATCTTCAAGAACACGCAGGATGTGTACGACCTTCCCGCCGCCGCGCGGCAGCCGCTCCTCTTCACGGACGGGCTGAAGATGGCAGCCGACTCCCGGGATTCAGAAGTCTTGAGAGATCCCGACGATTACACAAGCCAGTTCCACAGCGGCGGCGGCTAGTACTCGCCGGCATTAGAACCCGTTCGCTCGTAGCGGCGCGTTGCACGCGCCCGGACGGATGCAATCCGCCCCTGCGGGCGTACGTTAATTTCTGCCAGGCGGTACTAGTCCGGCAAGGGGATCCGGAAGCGGATGTGAGCTAGAAGGATTTTCCCGCCCTTTGAACTTTTTGCCGCCGGCAACCGTCTATAAGAGAGGAAAGCCCAGGGATGATCAACCCGGGCAGACCGTTAGCCGCTGGACAGGCGGCTGTGGCCCGGGGAGATTTGGCCGCGGCTGTGCCACCAGCGGGCAAGGACTTCGAGAGGACCCGCAGTCGCACGGGTCCTCTCGAGCGCAGGCGAGCCGAAAAGCCCGTGGCGGTAAAACAGGCGCCTCCTGGCCGAGAATCAGTGGCCAGGAGGCGCGGGCGGCGCCGCCATTGCCGTGCTCGCGTGGCTGGATCGCCACAGCTCGACGCACTCCAGCGCCGCGCGATCGCCTACGAGCCTGGACAGCTGCGCCCGCGCCTCCGGGCAGTTGGACAGGGAGTCCTCGAGCTCACCGAGGACCCTTTCCACGCGCGCCCGCAGCACAAGCTGCCTGGCGCGAATTTTCCTGCGATAGCTGTAGTTAATTAGCATCCTGGTCGGGAAAAGAACGTTGACCGCCCCGCTTATCGCCAGCCCGATGGCGCCGGGCACGTAGCTGTCCTCGATGCCGTCGGGCGGATTGAGGGTGGCCAGCGAGACGGTGTTCTGGGCGATGGTCGCCCCGGCCGTGCCGCCAATCATGCCGAGGGCGGCGTTGCTGGCGAGCCTCGATCTTCTGAGCAGCCTGTTGAGCTGCGGATCACGGTCATAGACCATCTTCAGGATCATGTTGCCCCAGATGCTGTCCGTAAGCACGGAAGTGCTCCGGCCGCCGGCTCCCGACTCGACCATGGCCACCGGGCAGATCTCGGAGCAGCCGCAGGTGACGCAGGCAGCCGCCGGCCAGGGCAGCCCGAGGGCAGCAACAATTGCCAGGATTAACGCCGTTGTCCGCATACACCACATCCCCTCAGCTTCCCCGGTCGCGCCGGCGCCCGCAAGCCGGCCAGGCAAATCAAGGCACCATGCTTATCCGCGGCTCCGCCGCCGGCGGGCTCTTCATGGCCACCTGGTGGCTCGACCTCCAGAGCTGAAGCCACTCATTGCAGGCTCGCTCCCCGATGAGATCCCTCAGCCGCCGCCGCGCCTCCGGGCAACCCGCCTGCGATCGCTCCAGGTGGGCCAGGACTCGCTCGACCTCGTGCTTGAGCTCCATCTGCCTCTTTTGTATGCGCCGCTTAACCGAGTAACCGAAGCCGGCCCTTGCGGCGAAGGTGGCGATGGTTGCCCCGCTGAGCGCCAGACCGATGCTGCCAGGCACGTAGCTGTCCTGGATTCCCGGCGGCGGATTGAGGGTCGTCAGCCCGAGAATGCCCTGGGCCAGCGTTCCGCCGGCAATGCCGCTTATCATCCCCATGGTGCCCAGGTTGACAAAGTTCATGCCCCTGGTCAGCCTGGCCAGCTGCTTGTCTCTCTGATAGGCCATCTCGAGGATCAGATTGCCCCACAAGCTGTCGGTGAGCAGGGATCTGTCCTCCGACTTTCTGGCGACAATCGCCCCCACGGCAGCCACGGGCGCCAGCTCCGCCCCGCAGGACGAGCAGGCGTCGGCAATCAGAACCGGGCTCTTATCCGCTTGAGAAGAGCGAGCGGCGCCAGAAGCAAACGGCGGGCAGCCGGCCAGAATAACGGCACAAACGGCAGCAAGGCCAACGAGTCTTGAAGGTGTTTTACGCAACATGGCTCCATGCTCCACATCTCCTCCGGCGCAGGACAAAGAATAGATGAACGGATGCCGAAGCAAAAGCCGCCCCCCCCGTGGGGTATGCCCTCCCCCCGGTGGGGAGGCGCGCGGTCAGCCGCTCACGGTGCCTGGACCGTTCTGGTCACCTTCTTACGCAGCTTGTTAATCTTCCCGGCATCGTCATAGATGACCAGCGCCTCTTTGCCCACCTTCTCGTTGTCGATTGGCGGGGTCCGAGTCAGCCCCTGCAGCCGCGCGTAGCGAATCTCGATCATGCTCAAATTTTTCCTTATCTCGTCCCAATCCTTCTGGATCAGGGGCATCTTGCCGGGCGGGATGATCAGGGCATCGACTTCATTGCGCAGAAGCTGGATCTGATAGCCGAGCTCCCGCATCAAGTTCCTCACTATGCCTGGTCTCGGCGGCAGAGCCGGTCCGACCGCCGCCGTCCCGGAAGGCGAGGGAAATGCCGGGATGACCACCCCGCCAGGCAAAACGTTGGGCCCCCTGACCGCGATCGTCTCCTGCCTGGTCACCTCGCCCATCATGCCCAGAGCCCATTTCCGCACGCGCCCCGTGGTCTCGCCCAGCTTTTTCAAGCCGTCTTCGGTGAGCAAAGCCGAGCCCCTGACCGTTCCCTTGAGGGTGGACTCGCCGGCGGCAGGCACCGCTGTCGGTGGCACATCGGTGGCAGCCTGCCCGCCGCCACTCGCCTCTTTGCGTCCAGAGTCAGCACTATCGCCCATCTCCGCGCCGTTTGCCGCACCGGCGGAGACAAGGCCTGTCACCGCGGCAATAAGTGCATATTGCAGTCGTTTCGAGCAGAGCATGATCTTCTTGCGTCGCCCTTTGCGAAGCCGGCCGCGCGGGATCCGCCACCATCGATCAGGCTACCACAGATCCCCGGCTGCCCGCCGCGGCCGCGGACGCTCCCTATCCTTCCCCGTCGACCATTTCGCCCAGGTATGGCAGCTCCCGGTACTTCTCCGCGTAATCGAGCCCGTAGCCGACGGCGAAGAAGTCCTCGATCGTGAACCCCACGTAATCGGCAACCACCGGCACCACGCGCCTGGACGGCTTGTCCAGGAAGGCAGCCAGCCGGAGCGAGGCCGGATCGAACTGATCCTTCAGGTATTCCTTGAAAAACCTGGCCGTCCGCCCGGAGTCGATGATGTCCTCGACTATGAGAATATGCCTGTGCCTGATGTTCGGCAGCTCCAGATAAGGGGTGTGCACCTCGCCAGAGCTTTCCTTGCCGCCGCCGTAGCTGGACAGGCGCACGAACTCGATCTGCAGGGGATTCCTGCACTCGATGTTGCGCACGAGATCCGCGAGAAAGAAAACGGCTCCCTTCATAACGCCTATCACGACAGGGCTTTCCAGATCCCTGAAGTCGGCCGTGACCTGAGCGCCCATTTCGGCGATGCGCTTCTGGATCTGCGCTGCCGAAAATACCTCTTTGATTCTGGACAAGATTTTTTCCTTGAGAAGAGCTGCGCGGTATGCCATTGTAATACATGGACGCCGCCCGGGTTTTCAGCAAGCCAGACACATCTTGGGCGCCAATTTCTCTTGGCAAGGCGTAAAGCGGACCGACCTCACGACCATCGACCGGGTAATATGCCGATTGAAGTAGCGGAATGGCGCGAAATTCTCCGTGTTCTGCGTGAGACCTGCAAGATCTGGTCGCCCGGTCTCGATCGCAGCCATTACAACCTATATATATCGCGCCAGCTCGGTCACCCCTGGGCCCGGAAGAATTACCGGTTCTTCGTCTACAAGGTCAAGGGCGCGATCGTGGCCAGCTGCAAGCTTTACACAATGGAGCTGCGCGCCCGCAGCCGGGGCTACAAGTTCGCCGGCGTGGCGGCCGTGTACACCATGGAGGCTCACCGCGGGCTCGGTTACGCCAGCCGGCTGATCGAAGAGGTAATCGAGCTGGCCGGGCGCGAGGGTTTTGCAGGGCTCTACCTGTTCTCGGACATCGGCGCCGAGTTCTACGAGCGGCTCGGATTCTCACTGGCGGGAAATCGCGAGTTCCGGATCGAGCTGCCGGACGAGGGCGCCGGCGACCGGCTGCTGGGCGAGGCAGGCGGCGGCGAAGCGACAGCACCCCTCGAGCAACTCACTTTTCCGGCCGAGCCGGCTTGCATCCCGTTTCTCGATCGCCACTACCAGCGGTGGCTCGCCCGGCAGCCGCTCGGGGTCGGGCGCTCGCCGGAATACTGGAGCTACAAGATCTCTCGCGAGCTTTACCTCCACAGGCACTCGAGCTGGAGCTGGCCGGCGCTCGAGGTGACGACCACAGGGGCCGGGGACGGCTATGCGCTCATGGAGCACGGCTCCGGCACACTGCGCGTGCTGGAGGTGGTAGGCACCGCCGAAGCGGTGCCTCAGCTGTGGCGCCAGCTGCTGGTAATCGCGCTTGCGCGCAAGAGCCGCCGCCTGCGCGGCTGGGAGTCCGTGCTGCCGCCGGTGCTCTCGGGCGCCCCGCTCAACGAGCGCTCCTGGGGCTGGCCCATGATCCTGCCCCTGGCGGCGGAAGCCTCCGGCTGGTTCCGGCTCGACCCCTGCCCGCTGCTCGAGCTCGACCACCTGTAGGGGGCTAGCCCGCATGGACGGCGGCACGCTCCGGGGCCGCCGGCATCGGGCAAAGTCGCGGGGCATTGAGACAAGCATGTCCGAACGTTTTGCCGTGGACATCCCTGTGAAGCAGCTCGCCGCCGAGCGCACGCAGATCGTCTCCGGCAGCCCGGCCCCGTCCGGCGCTTATGGCCGGGGCGAGCCGGCGGATATCAAGATGCCGCCCCAATCTCTTCTGGAGCAGCCTGCCGCGATGGCAGATATGGCGCAGTCCGCATCGCTGGCTGGCAAGGCCAGAGCCGCGCTCCAGGAGCTGTTCGCCGCCGGCACCCGGCCTCTTCGCCGTGAGACTGAGCGGCCGGGTGAGCGCTGTTTCATTTCATGTCAAAATCCTTAGCGAAACTTGTAATCTGGCTGACTTTGCAGCTTCAGTTGATAAACTCTTTATCGTGATCGCACGCATAAGGTAGTGAGACAGTGAAAACATTAGCTGCTGAAAGCTCGCAGAAGCAGGAAAGCGACAGAATCATCAACGACTTCTCCATTCAGGTAGCCACGATAAACGGCTCCGGGAGCCAGTCTTCAAACAACGTGCTCATGCGCTCGATCTTCCAGATGGGCGTCCCCGTCTCCGGCAAGAACCTTTTCCCCTCGAACATCGCCGGGCTGCCGACCTGGTTTACCATCCGGGCCAGCAAGGAAGGGTACGTCGCCCGCAGGCGGGACTCCGAGATCCTGGTGGCCATGAACCCGCAGACCGCCTACGAGGACGTCCGGTCGCTCAAGCCGGGAACGGTCTGCATAAGCCCGGTCGAGCTCAAGCTGGACACGATCCGCCAGGACGTGGTGCACTACCAGGTTCCGTTCACCGACCTGGCGGCCAAAGCCACGGATCAGATCAAGCTGCGCAAGCTGCTCACGAACATGATCTACGTCGGCGTCGTCGCTCAGCTACTGCGCATCGAGGAAGCGGAGATCGACAAGGCCATCCGCAAGCAGTTCGAGGGCAAGCAGAAGGTCATCGATCTCAACTTGAACGCCGCCGCCATCGGGCGCAACTGGGCCAGGGAGAATCTGCAAAAAAGGGATCCCTACTTCATCGAGCGACTGGACAAGACGAAAGGCAAGATCATCATCGACGGCAACGCGGCAGCGGCGATCGGCGCCATGTTCGCCGGAGCCTCGGTCGTCACCTGGTATCCGATCACACCTTCGTCCAGCCTCTGCGAGACCCTCATCGACTACCTGAAGGAATACCGGGTGGACAAGGAGACCGGCAAAGCCACCTTCGCGGTGATTCAAGCGGAAGACGAGCTGGCGGCAATCGGCATGGCGTTGGGGGCCGGCTGGGCCGGGGCGCGCTCGATGACCTCCACTTCCGGGCCGGGCATCTCGCTTATGGCCGAGTTTGCCGGCTACGGCTACTTTACCGAAATTCCCACGGTGATCTTCGACATTCAGCGCGTGGGCCCGTCGACCGGCATGCCCACCCGGACGGCGCAGGGCGACATCATCTTCGCGCACCTGCTTTCACACGGCGACACCAAGCACATCGTCCTCTTCCCGGCCACCGTCGAGGAATGCTACGAGATGGCCATGGCCGCCTTCGACCTGGCGGAGCGTTTTCAAACGCCGGTGTTTGTGCTGAGCGATCTCGACCTGGGCATGAACAACTGGATGTCGGACCCCTTCAAGTATCCGCTCAAGCCGTTCGATCGCGGCAAGGTGCTCACCGCGGAGGACCTGCAAAAGCTGGGGATGTTCGAGCGGTACAAGGACGTCGACGGGGACGGCATCTGCTACCGCACCCTGCCGGGGACCAAGCACCCGCTGGCCGCCTACTTCACCAGGGGCAGCGGGCACAACGAGCGATCCGGATACACCGAGCGCCCCGAGGATTACGTGCACCTGATGGATCGCCTGAACAGGAAGTTCAACACCGCGCGCAAGCACGTACCGGAGCCGATAGTGGAGACGGCGCCGAACGCGAGCATAGGCATCATCGCCTGCGGCTCCTCGCACTTCGCCGTGCAGGAGGGCCGGGATCAGCTCAAGGCGGAAGCGCAGCTGCCGGTCAGCTACTGCCGCGTGCGGGCGCTGCCTTTCACCGAGCACTTGAGGCACTTCGTGGAGGCGCACGACCATGTTTACGTGGTCGACCAGAACCGCGACGGGCAATTGCGTGACCTGATCCGCCTGGAGCTGCCCGAGCACACCATGAAGATTCGCTCTGTCCGCCACTATGACGGCTTGCCGATCGACGCCAGATTTATTAGCGAAGCCATACTGGAGCAGGAGAGGTAGACAAGATGGTAGATAGCCTTGCCACACCCAAAGGACAGGCCGGTCCGGCCCCTTCCACCAACCGCATCGGCTTGACGCTGGCTGACTACAAGGGCTCGCCATCCACGCTCTGCGACGGCTGCGGGCACGACGCGATAACCAGCCAGATCATAAAGGCCTTTTACGAGCTCGGCGTGGATCCCTATCGGGTGGCCAAGTTGAGCGGCATCGGCTGCTCGAGCAAGACGCCGGCATATTTCTTGAACCGAGCCCACGGCTTCAACGCCGTGCACGGCCGCATGCCGTCGATTGCCACCGGTGTCTCCGCGGCCAACAAAGAGCTCCTGCAGATCGGCATCAGCGGCGACGGCGATACGGCTTCCATCGGCATCGGGCAGTTCTGCCACGTCGTGCGGCGCAACGTGCCGCTCTTGTACCTGGTCGAGAACAACGGCGTCTACGGTCTGACCAAAGGACAGTTCTCGGCAACGGCCGACATCGGCTCCAGGCTCAAGTCAGGCGTGGTCAACGACCTGCCGGCCATCGACCTGTGCGGGCTGGCGATCGAGCTTGGCTGCAGCTTTGTCGCCCGCTCCTTCGCCGGCGATCCCAAACAGCTCGTGTCGCTGCTCAAGGCCGCCATATCCCATAACGGCACCGCAGTGCTGGACATCATCAGCCCTTGCGTGACCTTCAACAACCACGAGGGCTCCACGAAGAGCTACAAGCACGCGAAGGAAACGGACATCCCGCTGCACGAGATAGGTTATATCCCCTTCTACGAGCAGATCACGGTAGATTACCAGGCCGGCGAGGTCGAGGAAGTGACGATGCACGACGGCTCGCACGTCCTGCTCAAGAAGCTGGGCAACGACTACGATCCCACCGATCGCGTAGGCGCCCTCAACACTATCCGCAAGGCCTACGAACAGCAGCAATTCCTCACCGGCTTAATTTACATTGACGAGTCGAAGCCGAACTTCAACGAGTTGATGCACCTTGTCGACGAGCCGCTGGCCAGCCTCAAGGAGGACCGGCTCCGCCCGCCCAAGCAGGTGCTCGACGAGATCATGAAGTCGCTCATGTAGCTCAGACCAGGTCGTCGAGCCTGTAGAGGGCGCGGGCGTTCTCATGCAGGATTCTTGCCGCCGCATCCTCCGCCTGCCGGCGGTCCATAAAGCCTGAGCTGGACAGGTTGGCGAGAGCGGAGCCGAGCGCGCGCCGCCAGGCGAACGCGCCGTACCAGTGGGTTTCCGGGATGCTGTGCCCGTCGGTGCCGGCGAGGATCTTGGTGGCCGGCGACTGAGCCAGGGCATCAAGCACCATGTCCGCGGCCCGCGGGGAGGCCAGGGAGACGGACAGCGACAGGTCAAGGTAGACATTGGGATAAAGGGAGGCCAGATAAGCCGCCTCCTTCACATACGGATAGCAGTGCAGAAAGACGAACTGCGTGCCGGCGAATCTCCCCCCCTCAAGGACGCTCCTGAAACAAAGCGGGTTGGACTGGCGGAGATCGGCGTCGTCGTCGCCAATCCCGCAATGGACCTGAACGGGCAGCCCTGACTCTGCCGCCCATTCGAAGGCTTGCAGGAGCAGATAATGATAGAGCGGGCAGCGCGTGATCCGCCTGGAGCCGGCAGCAAATCGGGCCTTCGTCCTGTCGAAATCGTGGCGGGCCTCCCCGGGCGACACCAGAGCCAGCTCCAGACCGCCGCGATAGGCGGCAATTGTCTTCAGGCAAACCGTTCTTATAAGGCGTTCCTTTCCAGCGGCGGCATGGGCGGTCCCGGCCGCCGGGCCCAGGATCTCCTCCCGGAAGAGCGCAATCAATCCATCGAAAGAGGACGCCCGGTCAATGCATGACTCGAGCACGGCTTCAATCCGTCCTGCGCGATAAATCCGCCGGGCGCAAAGGGCGGCAAGCCGCTCCGGCTCGAGCATCTCGGCGGGCTTGAAACCGTCGTCGATGATGAGGGCGCCCACCGAGGCGTCGTCCCACAGGGTGTTGATGTATGACCCGGCCGGTTGCCTGCTCCTGTAATCAAGAAGGTCGCTTTCGCAGCCCACCGGCAACAGGCGCCCGATCTGCCTGAGCAGATCCGCGTAAAAAACGCTTGCCGGGAGGTGTGTCTCCAGCTGGCTCATAGAGCGGCTCTCCGAAAGGCACTGCCGGAAAGCTATGGCATCGAGCAGCAGGTAATCCTTGAGCAGCGAGTGCGCATGGTTGTCTATGAAAATGAACTTGCTCAGATCAATTGCCACAAGACGACCTAAAACTTGTTGCGATGATGGACCAGCTCGAACTCAATGTCCTTTTCCGCGAAGGCGCGAACCTCCGAGAGCTTGACAAGGAAAAACGTGTTGAGCAGCTCTTCGCCGAGCACGTCCTGAAGCAAGCTGCTCCTCTTCAACTCCTCGAGAGCATCCTTCAACGTGAGCGGCAGGCGCCTGATCGCCTTTTCGCTGAGCTTATCCGGCGTCATGGATCCTGGATCGGCGTCCACCGGAGCCGGGGGCGCCAGCTTGCGCCTGACACCGTCGAGCCCGGCGGCCATCACCGCCGCCAGCGCCAGGTAGGGGTTGCAGCTGCTGTCCACGCACTTGATCTCGAGATTGGTCGAGGCTTCCTCCTGCCCCCAATAGGTCGAGGGCACGCGCACCGCCGCCTCCCTGTTCTCGTAACCCCAGCAGATGTAGGCCGCGCTCCAGGATCCGGGCTGAATCCGCCGGTACGAGTTGACCGAAGGGCAGGTGAGCGCCACCAGCGCCGGCAGGTGCTCGAGGATGCCGGCCACGAAGTGCAAGCCCAGCTCGCTCAAGCCGCCCGGCGCCGCGAAGAGGTTCTGCCGGGATGCGGAGTCCCAGAGCGAAAGGTGGAGATGGCAGCCGTTGCCGGGCTGATCCAGGAAAGGCTTCGGGGTAAGGCTGGCCTCAAGCCCCTCGTTGAAGGCGACGCCGCGCAGGGTTTCGCGATACCATATATGGTGATCGGCGGCGGCAAGCGCCGGGGCGTGCCCGATGCTCAACTCGTGCTGTCCGTGCCCGAGCTCGGGATAGTACTGCTCGACCGGAATGCCTTGCCGCTCGAGCGCGTCCATAAAGTTGTTGGCGAAGCGCGCCGCCCGGTTCATGCCGTCGGTGGAGAAGCAGAGGCTGCGATCGATGGGCCGGATTGCTCCCTCCTCCTCGACGGACAAAGTAAATTCCGGCTCGAAGGAAGCCTCGATGGACAGTCCCAGGCGGCGAGCCTGCTCGATCTGTCTTTTCAAGACGTTGCGGGGGCACAGCTTCCAGGGCGTGCGATCCAGCTCCTGCATGTCGCACAAGATGGCCGCCGCCTGCGGGGCATAGGGAAGTACGACGAAGGTGGAGAGATCCGGGACCAGCCTCACCTCGCCTGTAGCACCAAACCCGGTGGCAGTCTGCATCTGGTCCAGCAGGTTCATGGCCATCATCCCCTTCACCAGCCCGATGCCGCCCTCGACGCGGCTCTTCAAGCGGCCGGCGGCCGTCGCCTTTCCGCGCACGATACCGCTGGTGTCGCAATAGAGGAATCTCACCACCCGCACCGACCAGGTGTCGATGATCTCGAGAATTTCCGGCAGACTCGACGCCATGGCTGTGCTCAGGCCTCCTTGCTCGGTTTGCTCGTCGTCAGGTAAATGGCCAGAAAAAAGGCGATCAAAACAAGCCCCATGGCCAGCTTCAAGAAGACCCACAGCGGGGCCATGAGGAAGCTGGGAATCAGCCTTTGCAGGAAAGCCAGACCGAGCGGCAGCACGACAAAACAGATGACGCCGCCGACGATCGAGACTATCCACAGCCACTTGCGCAGGATGTCATCGCTGCTGGCCGCCTCTATCTCTTTCAGCCGGTCCGGGTT
Source organism: Pseudomonadota bacterium (assembly GCA_021325555.1). GTDB lineage: Bacteria > Cyanobacteriota > Vampirovibrionia > Obscuribacterales > Obscuribacteraceae > JAJPGY01. The sequence goes on from JAJPGY010000040.1 coordinate 278,820, forward strand.
GCCCTGCGCCCAATGGTTCTCCCGCTCGCGCAGGAAGGCGGCGACGAGCTCCTTGTATTCGTCAAGCGAGGAACTTTGGCTCACGAGTGGAACCGCTGGGGAGGCGACACCTTTAAATTGTATCTTGTCGTAAAATTGGTCGTTGTCAAGACAAAGCGGCTGTTTCGCCGCCCGGCGGCCGTGGAAAGAAGCTTGCGGAGGCCAGCTTTGATTCCTTTTCGGCTACGGAGCGCTTGAGAAAATGAGACCCTCTCGCGTCCTGACCATGTACTACGCCGTCACCGGCTTGCTGGGGCTGGCGCTCACCGCGCTTATGTGCGTGCTCGTCTTCCGGGACGAGATCGGCCCGGGCGGGGCAACCGTGATGGCGCTGACGTGGAACGTCTTTTTCGCCATGATACTGCCGCTGGTGCTGGACTGGGCGGAAAGGAGCTACTTTCACGCCCGCTTCCTGAAGCTCGAGGAGGTATCCGCAAGCAATCCGGAGCTGGCCGCGGCCCTGTCGGAGCAGTGCGAGAAGCTGTCCATTGAGAAGCTGCGCCTGGCCGTCGTTGACTCGCCCGCCGACGAGGTGTTCGGATACGCGCTGTGGGGAAGCAACCCGCGGCTGATCATGTCCGGCTCGATCCTCAAGGCTCAGGAGAAAGCCCAGATCGTGCCGAGCATAGAGGCCGAGCTGACCCGCCTGCGCAGCCAGGATCACACGATGGTGTTTCTCCTGTTCACGGTCTTTCAGGTGGTCCTCGAGCAGGCAGCCATGGCCGTGCATCACTGAGTTGCCGGCGACCGGCCCGGCAGCCTGTGCTCTTCGAACACGTCCGCCTGGAAAACGTCGAATTTGGCGCCGTCCTTCCAGTCGTCGGGCGCCAGTCCGGCCTTTTTGGAGAGCTGCGTCAGCGTTTCTGGCAGGTCCCAGCCGAACATGGTGGCGACGAAAGGCAAGAACACCGATTGATGCCCGTCTTTGAACAGGACGATGCCGTCGCGACCGAGCACGATGTCTTGATAGCCGCCTATCCGGCGCGGCGGGGTGAGCACGCTTATCTCCAGTCGAATGTATTTGAGCTCGTCAGGCTGCACCGAGTAAAACCGGTAGTCGCGCGAGCAGGCGGAAACAGCGTTGTCGATCACCGCTTGATAGAGAGGCTTCAGCGGCCAGATGTAGCCGATGCAGCCCCTCAGCTCGCCGTGCCCGTTGCGCCCCCCTTGCCCGGAGCCTGCCGCCCCGGGGGCGAACTTGTTCAGGGTGACAAAGGCCCCGAGCCTGGATCTCATCGCCTCGGATATGCGCACGCCCAGCTCTTCTGCCGTGGGCACCTTTTTGGTCCGCACGTAGGTCTCGATGGTCTTCCTGGCCATCGCCAGAAGGGCCTCCCTGTCGGCCGGCGAAAGGTGAATGGTCTCGGAGACCTTGAAGGCCGAGGCGGGATGCTCGGGCCAGTTGCCGCCGGAAAATGCGATCGCCATGTAGCTTACGGAGTTGCTCTTGTCCTCGACACCGGTGTCGGCCGAGGTGTAGTACTTGAGCAGCGTGCCGTGGCACTGGTCGGGCAGCATGGCGGCTAGGACCGAGCAGGGATAGAGACCGCATATGGTGTCCCTGGTCTCGTCGTGGAACTTGAGGAAGGCCTCGAGATCTTTGCGGCTCAGCAGCTGGAAGGCGCGGCTGTCCAGCTTGCGGATGTTCTCCTTCACGTCGGTCCGGAAAGGCTCGTAGTCGTAACGGGGCCCGTAGTGAGTGAAGTCCGAGCTGACGACAACGAGATCGCCGGCCGAGACATAGCCCTTCAATATCTCGGCCATAAGCCGGATATCCGTCTCGTCGGACAGCGCGCCGACGACGACCGGCACGATTTTCACCGCGCCGAACACCTGCCGGATAAAGGGAAGCTGCATCTCCAGCGAATGCTCGACACGATGCACCTCCGGCATCTTGGCGAACAGCGGATAGCCCCTGAGCTGCTCCACCGCCTCCTTGTCCACCTCCAGGTCGCCGAGCGGGGTCTGGAAGACGACCTGCATCGGCAGCGCACCGCCGTGGAAGCCGACATGATGACTGGGACCGAGCAGGAAAACCCGCCTCACCTTCTGCCCGGCCACCGACTTGTAAGCGTAGGCGGCGGCCTGCCCGGAAAAGGCATAGCCGGCGTGCGGAACCACAATCGCCAGCACCGGGTGCTGGACAGGCGGATTGCTGCCGCCGGCAAGGGCCGCGCTCTTGCTGTCCACCGGCATCTGGGCATTGGCGAGGAACTCAGCCAGCTGCCGGCTCAGCCTGTCAGGATCCGCTTCATACCAGCTGCCGGCGTACATCGCCCGCCGGACCCCTTCAAGCACCATCTGCGCATCTCCTCTGCCCAACGCAACAAAAGTGCATACAAACACCGCCGCCATCACTAACCTGACTATCTCGCCGGCCAGCACGGGACGCCTCAAGGAGTGGCGCCGGTACCGGACGGCGGGGCGGCATCGCTTCCCGCGCCTGCCGGCTGCAACCCGGGCGGCGCTAGCGGCTCCATGCGGGCCGAGACGCTCGACTGCGAATCCCCGTGCGGGTCATAACTGGAGTCGAAGCTGATCGTCACCCTGGCCCGCGGCGGGCTCTGGGGCGGCAGCGGCTCCAGCGGCTGTGCCTGGGCAAAAGCGGCATCCGCGGCCCGCTGCGCCGCCTCGCTCGCCGGCGAGCTGGTTACCTTCACCTGCCCCACCGAGCCGTCGGCGTTCACCTCGGCGACCAGGACCACGTGGAATCTGCCCGCAGGGAAATCCCAGTGCGGCAGAACCTTCGCCCGCAGACGGGTCAGGTAGGCGTTGTAAGGTCCGGTCAGGTCGACCGTCTTTCCCGGTGCGTGGCGGGCAGCGGCAGGCTTGCGCACCGGCGCCGCCTGCGCCTGTCCAGCCAGCGCGCCCGGGCAGCCCAGAGCGATGAGCGCGCCGGCAACCACGGCCAGATAGGCACCCCGCTCGTCCAGCCCGCACGTTTTCCAGCCGTTCAGTCGCATAGGCACATCCCGCCCGCCGCTCCTTTCTGCCCCGGGAGATATTTATAGTATACGCAAGCGGGCGCGGCGCTGCGGCGCCCCCGGGGGCTTGGCGCGCAGCCGGGCTCGGCTTGCCCGCGCCCTAGTTTTTTGCGGCTGCTTTTTCGCGGAAGATGCCGAACGACGAGGTGTAGCCGTGCAGGAAGGTGGTGCCGCCCACCGGGCCTATCTCGCCGTTGCAGAAAAATCCGCCCAAGGGGATAGGACCCAGGTATTCCCTCAGGCAGTCGCTGTCGTGGTTGGCCTGCCCGTACAGGTACTGCCCGCGGCCGAGGCAGGAGAAGAGGAGCGCTCCTGATGCCCTCCCCTTCTGCTTGTCGCAGTATTGCTTGAGCATGAAACGAAGATCGTCGGCCGATGTCGCCGCATCCCGCAGGTGGAACTGGACCGTGCGCTCGGGGCGCAGCAGCTCGCCCACCACCAGGGCGCCCGTGTTCACCTCAACGCCGAGGATATTGCGAATCAGGAAATCCCCCGGCTGGAAGTCCTCCTTGAACTCGTCCATCACCACCCCGAGAAACAGCGAGTTGCGCGCCAGCTCCTGATCGTGCCTGGGCAGGCCCGCCAGGAGATCGTGAAGGACGGAGACAGCCGGCTTTCCGTCCAGCTCGTAGAGGAAGTTCTGGTGGCACCGCGTCACCCGCAGCGGCACCCCGATCGGCCGGCAGCCCTGGGCGACCACCGTGTCCACCACCACGTTGCCCGACATGGCCACGCCCACGGCGCCGGCGCGAAAGGACCGGTCGTTAAGGTAAAGAACGTTCAACCCGGGGCGGGCGGCGCCGCTTGCCAGCCCGCCTACCTTGATCGCCTTCGGGAAGGCGAAATCCAGACCCTGCACCAGCGCGTCGACCCTGATTGTGAACGGATCCGGAAGCAGGATGAAGCACGGCTCCCTGCCCGTCGCCACGCCGACAAGCTTCTCCCAGGCCGCCGGCGGGTCGTCCAGGTCGGGCAGCGCGGCGTCCTCGACGTGGAACGGCTGCAGGCTCACCTCCGGCAGGACGGCCGCGGTAAGCGCCACCGCCGGCTGCTGCTCGACCTCCACGCCGCCGCCGATGAGACCGCCGGCCGAGCAGCCGATGAACACCCCGGCCCCGAGCTCAGAGGCGACAATCGGCGGGATGGCCTCGTAATCGAGCAGGAAGTGCGGCGAGACGAAGCCGACCGCGAGGTCGGGCGCCTGCCCGCCCAGATCCGCCCTTATCTTGGCGATGCAATCCACAAGCACCGATTTGAGCGAGGACTGCTCGCCGGCGGGCAGCGAAAGCTGTGATGACCACTTCATACGCAACTCATTTCGCGCTTCGATTTGCTCCCCTTCAAGAACAATTTACCGCTTGTGCGGGCATCATGAGCTATCCGGGGCGGCCGGCTGGTCACTTGTGACACTTTGTAAGGAAAGGGGCAGCAAAAGCAATCGGAAGTATAATAACCAGTTGCAGTTCTCGACCGAGGCTGACATAGAGTGGAAGTCGCACAGTCGAATATTCGGGAAAGATTCAAGCACTGGTTCCTAGAAGGGATCAGGGAAACCAAGAAGAAAGAGACGCGTCACCAGGACGTTTGGTGGAAGGTGATGTGCCTGACCGGCGTGGACTACTTCTCGTCGCTTGGTTACGCGCCCGGCATCGCCTTCCTGGCCGCCGGACTCCTCTCGCCTATCGCCACCGTCTTTCTGGTCCTCTTGACCCTGTGCGGCGCCCTGCCGATCTACACCAGGGTGGCCGAGGAGAGCCCGCACGGTCAGGGCAGCATCTTCATGCTGGAGAACCTTTTGCCCGGCTGGCGGGGCAAGACGCTGGTGCTGTGCCTGCTTGGATTCGCCGCCACGGACTTCATGATTACCATGACGCTCTCGGCGGCCGACGCGGCGACCCACCTGGCCCAGAACCCCTGGGCGCCCGTCTGGATGCAGAACCGGATGGCCGTTACCCTCTTCATGCTGGCCACGCTGGGGGCGATATTCTTGATCGGCTTCCGGGAGGCGATCGGGGTCTGCTTCGTCCTGGTGGCGGCTTACCTGAGCTTGAACACGGTGGTGGCCGTGGTGAGCTGCTCGCACCTCTGGCAGCATCCCGAGGCCATTCGCAACTGGAACGCTGCCCTGACCGTACAGTATCAGTCGTGGCTGTCAATGATAGGCATTTCGCTTTTCTTTTTCCCAAAGCTGGCCCTGGGCATGTCCGGCTTTGAGACCGGCGTGGCGGTGATGCCGAGCGTGCGCGGCTTCCCCACCGACACCCCCGAAGCACCGCTGGGCCGCATACAGAACACAAAGTGGCTCCTGCGCACGGCTGCCATCATCATGAGCATCTTTCTTCTGTCCAGCGCCCTCACCACAACCACGCTCATCCCGCCGGAGGCCTTTCAACCCAACGGCGAGGCGAACGGGCGGGCGATAGCTTATCTGGCCCACAAGTTCCTCGGGCACGGCTTCGGCACCGTCTACGACATAAGCACCATCACCATCCTCTGGTTCGCCGGCGCCTCGGCCATGGCCGGGCTGCTCAATCTGGTGCCCCGCTATCTGCCGCGTTACGGCATGGCGCCGGACTGGGCAAAAGCGATGCGGCCGCTGGTCGTCTTCCTGACCTTCGTCGCCTTTGCCATTACCCTGCACTTCCGTGCCGATGTCGATGCGCAGGGTGGCGCTTACGCCACCGGCGTGCTGGTGCTTATGACCTCGGCGGCGGTGGCGGTGACGCTTGCGCGATGGAACCGGCACAGGTTCGGGCGCCTGGTCTTTCTGTCCATCTCCGCCGTTTTTGTCTACACGAGCGTTGTAAACATGTTCGAGCGCCCCGACGGGATCAAGATCGCCTCCTTCTTCATCCTGGCGATCCTGCTTACCTCCTTCGCATCGCGTGCCCTGCGGGCGACCGAACTGAGAGTTCACCGGATCATTCTCGACCGTAAGGCACAGCTGTGGCTCGATGAGCTGAGCCAGGGAACCATCCGCATCGTCGCCCACCGGCCGGGGGCCACCGAGTACGAGAAAAAGGAGAGAGAAGCCCGCGAGATACACAACCTGAAGGACGATCCGCTGATCTTTCTGGAGGTGGACCTCGGCGACGCCTCCGAGTTCAGCGAGGAGCTGCTGGAGGTTCACGGCGTGGAGCACGGGCGCTTTCGCATCCTGAAGTGCACAAGCCCGGCCGTGCCGAACGCGCTGGCCGCGCTCCTGCTGTATATCCGCGACAAGTACCACGAGATCCCGCACCTGTATCTCGGCTGGACCGAGGGCAACCCGATCCTCTACATCCTCAAGTACCTCTTCCTCGGCGAGGGCGAAACAGCCCCGGTCACCAGGGAGATCCTGCGGGAGATCGAGCCCGACGTAGGCCGGCGCCCGCGCGTGCACGTAGGCTGAGGGCAGCAAAGATCGCCGGAAGCGTCTGATCCGGACTGCAGAGCCGGCGTCCGGTTTACGCTTCTTATTGATATTTGCGCGATCCCGGAACACTGTGCCGGGCGCCGCGACAGTTGAACTGGGATTAGAGGAAACCACCATGATTCTCAATTGTCGCTGGCTTGCAGCCTGGCGTTTCGTGCTTGCAGCAATGGTCGTCGGTCTGGCGGCCGCCCCGGCCATGGCGCAGGCTGCAGGCTCGCAGCCCGCTCCGGCACAATCGTCGACTTCCCAAGACCGCACCGCGCAGGCCGCCAGGGCCGGAAACGTGGTCAAGGCCGGCACCAGGCAGCAACAGGCCAATGACGCCTATCTGTCGAAGGCGTTGAAACGGACGGGCTCTGACGTCAAACCGCAACAGATCAAGACCCAGTACCCGGGCTGGGTCGACCAGAACATCAAAGGATTTCACCCGGTGAAAAAGATGCTGCAACCGGTAATTCGGCTTGAGCGCAACAGCACGGATCTGGAAAAGCAGATCATGCGCCTGGAAGGCCCGATCGCCGCCCTGCAGCCGCCCATGCTCGGCTTGCACCGGCGGATGACCAGCGTCGAGGGCAAGCTGGGTTCCATGGACGACCGGCTGGCCGGCATGGACAAGCGTCTCGACGGCATGCGCAACCAGGTCCTGGACGTCAACGGGCAGATGAGGGGGGTGAGAGAAGATCTCAGCGCCATGCGCAAGCAGCTTGCCGACATCGAGCGCCCGATTGAGGACCTGCGTGACCCGATAACCGGGGTCGCTTATCCCCTCAAGCAGCTGCGCAGTGAGCTGGGCGCCGTCAAGGCGCTCATCGCCTCGGTCCTGTTCGCCATCGTCGTCGCCGCCATCGCCATCGCGGTGGGGACGCCTGTTGCCGCCATCCTCATCTACAGGCACCGGCGGAAGCTCTTCCCCAGCATGAGCGAGCACGAGTTTCCGGTGGCGCCGAAAGCCGGCGAACAGAGGCGCTACACGCGCGTATGAGCTAAACGGACCGGCAAGCATAAGGAGCGATCGTCATGGGATTGCCTTTGAAATCCGCTCATTTCAAACGTTACAGGGATATCGCTTATCTGCTCATAAAATACGGTCAGGTGGATATGGCGAAAACAGACGGTCCGGGAGACCTGCTCTGGGGCCACGGCGAGGGCGGCACCGGCGGCAATGGCACCGGCGGTGCCGGCAGCAAGGAGACGGCCGCCGGCATCGGCACGCTGCCGAAGACGGCGGGCAAGCCGCTCGCCTCGGAGCTGGCCGCGGACCTGGAGAAGCTCGGTCCGACGTTCATAAGGCTGGGTCAGCTGCTGGCCAAACGGACGGATCTTCTGCCGCCCGAGTACACGGAGGCGCTTTCGCGGGTGGGGCAGCAGATCGAGCCCTTGCCGGTGGCCCAGGTGAGGAAGATCATCGAGGCCGAGATCGGATCGCCGGCCGGGGAGCTGTTCGAGAGATTTGATTCCATCCCGCTTTCGGCTTCAATCCTGGAGCAGACCCACAGCGCCCGTCTCAAGGACGGCCGGCCCGTGATTGTGAAGATTCAGCGCCCGGGACTGGAGCAGGAGATCGGCGACGATCTCCAGGCGCTCGACGAGGTGGTGCGGTTCTACGATCACTACCTGCGAACGGAGCGCCGGTTCAATCTGCGCTCTAGCTTCGAGGAGTTCCGCGACATCGTCGCGGCCGAGCTTGATTACCGGCGGGAGGCTCATAACTTGCGGGCGCTCAGGGAGAACCTGAAAGAGCTGCACCAGATCGTCGTCCCCACCCCGATCGAAAAGTACTCCCGGTCGCGTGTTCTGACGATCGACTTTATCGAGGGCGAAAAGCTCACGGCGGCAACAGTGACGCGCCTGGGGCGCTGGCAGCGCGCGCGGCTGGCCGAGCAGGTTTTCTACGCCTACCTGAAGCAGTTCCTGGTCGACGGCTTCGTGGACGCCAATCCGGACGCGGCGGACCTGCTTCTGACCGCCGACGGCAAGCTGGCCATTCTGGATCTCGGGGTCGTGGCCAGGATCTCCCCGTCGGCGCAGGAGCAGCTCATTCAGTTGCTGCTTTCCGTGTGCGAGGGGCGAGCGGAGCACGCGGCCGAGCTGCTGCTGTCGATGGGCGAGAGGCTGGAAGGCTTTCAGGAAGCCGCTTTCCGCCATGGCGTCGCCGAGCTGGTCATGGCTCACCGCGACCTGACCATCGAGCGCTTCGAGCTGGGCCGGATTTTTCAGGGCATCGCCCGCAAATCAATCGCCTGCGGGGTCGCCCTGCCGACGGCGGTGCCGATGCTGGGCACGGCCCTTTTGAAGCTGGAGCAGGTCGCCCACATGCTGGACCCGGAATTTGACTCCAACGCCTTCGTGAACCGCAGCCTCTCGCAGATGATGCAACAGCACATCTGCAACACGCTGTCGCCCTCTCACCTCTTCCACACGATCGTGGAGGCGGCCGAGTTCCTGGAGAAGCTGCCCGGCAAGGTAGGCAAGATCCTGGATGCGGTGGCCAGCAACGACCTGGCCGTCACCATCCACGCCATCGACGAGCAGGTGCTTATAAGCGGCTTCCGGAAGATCGCCAACCGCATTACCGTCGGGCTCATCCTTGCCGCCCTGATCATCGGCGCCGCCATCATGATGCACGTCCCGAGCCCGTTTACCATCTTCGGCTACCCGGGGCTGGCCATCCTCTGCTTCGTGCTGGCCGCTGTTTGCGGCTTCGGGCTGGTGCTGGAGATTCTCATAAGCGACCTGGCGCTGAAAAAATAAGCACGCTTAACTCTTGCTGAAGATAAAGGGAAGCTGAAATTTTTGGCATAGGATGATCCTCAGGGAACATGCATGATTCAGCATGCATCTTCACCGCTGGAGGTTTGTCGGTTCATGAACACGCTTAAAACGATACTGCTCATGGGTGTGCTGACCGGGCTCATGATGGCCGTCGGCGGGGCGCTCGGCGGCAAGTCCGGCTTGGTAATGGCGTTTGTTTTTGCCGTCGCCACCAACTTCGCCAGCTACTGGTTCTCGGACAAGATGGCCCTGGCCATGGCCGGCGCGCAGCCGATCGCCCGCGAGGAGGCGCCGGAGCTATACGAGGTGGTCGAGCGAATCGCCCGCCGGGCGGAGATCCCGGTGCCGCAGATCTACCTGGCGCCCACGGAATCGCCCAACGCCTTTGCCACCGGGCGCGATCCCGAGCACTCCTCGATTGCCGTCACGGCCGGCATCATGCGCCTGCTGAGCATGCAGGAGCTGGAGGGTGTGCTGGCGCACGAGCTGGCCCACGTGCGCAACCGGGACATCCTGATCACGTCGATGGCCGCGGTGCTGGCGTCCGTCATCACCATGATCGCCCACTGGGGCATGTACCTGGGCGGCTATCGGGACGACCGCGAAAGCGGCGGCGTCAACCCGGTGTTCGCCATTCTGCTGGCCGTTCTCGCCCCGTTTGCGGCCTTCCTCATCCAGATGGCCATCTCCCGTTCGCGCGAGTACGAGGCCGACCGCACCGGGGCCAGGCTGTGCGGTCATCCGGAGGAGCTCGCCTCCGCCTTGTCCCGGCTGGAAGAGGGCGTTCAGGCCATCCCGGATCGCCAGGTCAACCCGGCGATGTCCTCGCTGTATATCGTGAAGCCGAACCCGGGCAGCTGGATTGTCAACCTGATGTCCACCCACCCGCCGATTGAGGACCGCATCCGGCGGCTCGAGGAGATGGCAGCGCGCGGTTAATGCGGCGCGGCCTGCCGGCCCGGCCAAAATCCTGCTTCCGCCGCTCGCGGCCATGCAGGGTGCCGGCGGCGCCGGTTGGACGCGGCGGCTCACCGTCGGCGGTGCTAGTGACCGGCATGGCCGGGGCTGGCGGGCAGCTCCCGGTGCAGGCGCTGCGCGGGGATGTCGGAGGCGCTTGCGTAGCTCCTTATCTCGTTGAGCTGGCCTGACGGTATCGACTCGAAGACCCTGAAGATATGCGGATCGAGATCGGGGGCCGGCTTGTTCATGTGCAACCTCTTCATGAGCGCCAGCGCCTCCTCGACCGACATGCCATCCTTGTAGGGGCGGCTGGCGGTCAGCGCGTCGAAGATGTCGGCCACCGTAATGATGCGGGTCTCGAGGGGGATCTGCTCGCCCTGCAAGCCTCGCAGGTAGCCGCTGCCGCTGTAAAGCTCGTGGTGGCTGCCGGCGACGAAGGGAACCCGGTTCAGCCGCCCGGCAAAAGGCAGTTGCGCCAGGATATCCTCCGTCCACTGCGCGTGCCTGTTCATGAGCGAGCGCTCTTCGGCTGTGAGCTTGCCCGGCTTGTTGAGGATATCCAGAGGCACCACCGACTTGCCCAGGTCGTGCCCGATGCCGGCCAGACGAACCACCTCGAGCTGCGAGGCCGGCAGCCCGACCTTCTCGGCCAGCAGGTTGCCGTACAGCGACACCCTGAGCGAGTGGCCGGCCGAGACCGGATCCAGGTTCTCAATCACCATGCCGGCCAGATAGCGGCTGTCCAGCTGCTCGGGTTTCGGCGCCTCGCCGGGCCACCTGACGACCGGGCGAACGACTCCGGCAACCTCGGCGGCCACCGCCCGCGTCAGCGGCGGTACCGCCTCCACGGCGGCCGGGACAAGCCCGGCCGGCTTTTCCAGGACCGGGGCACTCAGTTCCGGCAGGCGCGGCTTGAAGCCACGGCTGATGCCGGCACCGAGGGCGCCACCCGACCACATGAGGGCCGTGTCGAAGGTGAGCGGTCCGAGCGCGGCGGCCACCTGGTTCTTGGACCGCTCGAGGTTGGCCCCGGATCTGTAGGTTTGCGAAAGCGCCTGCCCAACCATGTGCCAGCGATTGCCGTCCAGGGCGTTTTTCAGAAACGCTGCGGTGAAGGAGAGCCCGAGGATCTCCGCCCCCAGCCCGAGCGGCCCGGTGCTCCTCTGGGCCAGGGCAAGACCGGCGCCGGTCACGGCCGAGAGGGCAAACTCGGGCAAGGTGTGCTTCCAGTTGCGCAGGGCGCTGTCGGCGGCAGCCGCGAAACCGCGGGCGGTGCCGCCCAGAAGCACGTCCGCCTCGTTCCACAACTTCGTCAGCGTCGAGCCTTCGCTCTGGTGCTGTTGGGCCCGTACCTCGAGCCCGGCGTGCGCTTCCCCGGCCATCTTCCTCTCCCTGCAGCCAGCTGGAGCCCCGATCATATTCCGATCGGGCCAGCAGGGTCATTGGGGAGATCCCCATGCCGCGCGTGGAATTACGAAATCAGATCAGATGCTCGCGCATGGCCTTGACCGCCGCCTGCGTACGGTCGCTGACGGCCAGCTTCTCCATGATGTGCCGCATGTGGGTCTTAATCGTCTCGACGCTCAGCCCGAGCTTGTCGGCAATCTCCTGGTTGCTGTGCCCCTCGATGACCAGGCGCAGCACGTCAATCTCGCGCTGCGACAGCGGCGACTCGCTGCGAATCGACCGCGGCAGATCCGGGGTCGGCGGTTGAGATACGGCGGAAAAGGCGTTGAGCACGCGGCTCGCCACCCCCGGATCGAGCCAGGCCGCACCATCGGCAACGCTCCTGACGGCCATCTCCAGCTGGGCCATCGAGATCTCCTTCAGGCAATAGCCGTCCGCTCCGGCGCTCAAGGAGGCGAACAGCACGTCATCGGCGTCGTGCGAGCTCAAGATAATCACCCGCGTGCCGGGCACCTCCGCCTTAATGCGGCGCGTCGCCTCGACACCGTCGAGCACCGGCAGCCCGACATCCATCAGCACCACGTCGGGCTTCATCTTGCGGGCCGCCTCCAGAGCCGCCCCGCCGTCGGCGACCGCAGCCACCCGCAGGCCCTGGATCTGCTTCAAGCTCAGCTCCAGCCCCACGCGTGTGATTTCATTGTCCTCAGCGATGAGGACCGCTATAACCCGATCACCCGACATCGAATTACACGATTGACTACAAGATTGACTAACGGGCCACCACCATCATCATCTTACCAGCAGGAGCGGCTGTCCTGTAGGTCGTGGTCTGCATCGGAGCATCACCCGAATTGGTGAATTCAAGAGAGCGGCTCGTTGTCCGATTCGGTCTTCAGCTCAAAAGCCGCTTCAAGACCTTGCCGGTGGAGTTTCTCGGCAGCACCGGCACGAACTCCACCAGGCGCGGCACCTTGTACTCGGCCAGGTGCTCCGCGCAATGCCGTTTGACGTCGTCCTCGCTCACGGCGGCACCGGGCCGGGCGACAACGACCGCTTTCACGCGCTCGCCCATCAGGCGATCGGGAACGCCTATCACGGCTACCTCGGCCACACATTTCATGCGCGAGATGACCTCCTCGATCTCGCGCGGGTAGATGTTCTGCCCGCCGCGGATGATCATCTCCTTTTTGCGCCCGACGATGTAAACGAAGCCGTCCTCGTCCTTGTATCCCAGATCGCCGGTGAAGAACCAGCCATCGCGGATGGACTCGGCCGTGGCCTGCGGTTGCTGATAATAGCCGGCCATCACGTTGCGTCCCTTGATCGCGATCTCACCCACGTTGTCCGGACCTGCCGGCAGGTGAGCGCCGGACTCGTCGACGATGGCCAGCTCCATCCCCTCGAAGGGCAGCCCGACGGAGCCTATCTTGCGGACCCCGTCCGGCCGGTTGAAGGTGGCGATGCAGGAAACCTCCGTCGCCCCGTATCCCTCGATCAGGGGAGCTCCGAAGCTCTGCTCGATTTTCGTGAATATCTCCACCGGCAGCGACGAGGCGCCGGAAACGCATACCCGCACGCTGGACAGGTCGTAGCGGCGCTCCTCCATGGCCATGAGCATGAACTGATACATGGCCGGCACCACCGGCAGTACCGTTATCCGCTCCCGCTCCAGGAGATCGAGAACCACCTCGGCCTCGAACTTCTCCACGATCACCAGCGTTCCCCCGCCGGCAAGGGCCCCGAGCATGACGGCCGTCATGCCGTAGATGTGGCAGAGCGGCAGAACGCCGAGAAAGCGGTCATGCGGCTGGACGCGGAAGGCCGCTTCGGCAACCTCGAGGGCGTAGGTCATGTTGGCGTGCGTGAGCATGGCGCCCTTGGGCTTGCCGGTCGTACCCGACGTGTAAACGATAAGGGCCAGGTCGGAATCCGGCTCGACGGGCACCGGCCATGCCACCGTCCCTGGTGGCGCGGCGAGATCCGTGAGCTCATGGAAAGAAGCGGCGCCCGCGGGCGCCGCCGGACCGACCCGGCGGGCGGGCGGCGAGGCGCCGCCGGCTCTCTTGACGACGACGTGGCGGAGCGCCGGCACACAGGCCACCGCGCGCGCCGCCTCGCCGATGGCCCGCTCGTGGACGATCAGGCAGCGAGCCTCAGAGTCCGCGAGAATGTGCGCGATCTCCTCCGATTTCAGCAGCGGGTTTACCGGCACCACGGTGGCGCCCAGCCCCGAGGCGGCAAGAAAGCAGGCGACGAAATCAGGCTCATTCGGGAAAAGGATGCCCACCTTGTCGCCGCGCCCGACCCCCAGCTTGCTCAACTGGAAGGCAACAGCCCTTGCCCGGTCCGCCAGCTGCCCGTAGCTCAGGGCGCGTCCTTCCCACCTGAGCGCTTCCCGGTGAAAGCTCGTGGCGACCCGAAAGAGGATGAGGTCGATAAGACCGCCGGTGGTGGCCCCGGCGGCCGGTTCGCCTGCAACCGTTTGAGCAGCAAGAGAGTTCATCAGCGTCCATCCTCTGCGCAGGACTCGATCCCGGGACACCGCTGACAGTTTAGGCTATCTCTGGCCGGCGCTTGTTAAGGGCTCTTAACAAAACGGCAGGGCTAACCGCTGGGCAGGATTTTGGCGATCCCCTTCTCCAGGCTCTGCTCGCCGGAGTAGCCGATGGCGAAGGTGGCCACCTCGCCGTCGGTCTTCAGGAAAACCAGGGTCGGGATCGGGCTGACGTCGTACTTCTCGATGATGTTCTCCGAGCCGGGATCGTCGACGTTGACGCTCATGAAATTGACCCGGTCGCCGTACTGGCTGCGGGCCTTTTCCAGCGCCGGCTTGAGCAGCTTGCACGGCTGGCACCAGCCGGCGTAAAAGTCGATGACCGTAGGTTTGGCCGCTTCCTCGCCGCGGTCGAGGGAGATCACCCCGGTCGTCCTGGCGATAATGGCCGTGCCCGCGCCGCAGCGCGGGGCCGCCAGGTTGGCTGGCAGCGCAAGCAGGCAGGCGTTGGCCTTCTGGGCGTTGACCGAGCCGTGCCCGTAGCGGACGGCCGCCCGCCAGTGCGCCTTGGCCTGGGCGTATTTTTTCAGCCTGGCGTAAGCCTGCCCCAGACAGAGGTGGGCCTCGCAGCTGGTCGGCGCGGCAGCGACGGCGGCCTGCAGCAGTTGGACGGCCTGCTGCGCCTGTCCCCGGGCCAGCCTGGCCTTGCCCAGGGCAAGCGGCGAAGCCGGCGCCCCGCCTGCCAGGCAGGTTGCCACCAGGCCCTGGCTGCCCAGCGCCGTCAGGCAAAGCGCCAGGCTGAGCAAAAGACGCGCCCCGCTTCCGGTCTTTCCGCCGCCGATCCCGACACGCCGGTTCATTGCTCTAACCCCCAGCCAGCCTTTACAACCAATTCTACAGATCGCCCACGCGAATTAGGACGGCTCCGATCCATCAATTAATTTTTCAAGCTGCTGGGACAGCATAAGCCTCACCTGCTTCCAGTCCTGCTCGGCCCGCTCGACGTCGCCCTTCTGCTCATGGAGCTCGGCAAGCCGCGCGACGGTCAAAACCGACCAGAGCGGCCCGGACCCGTTCAACCTCCGGAACCTCTCCAGCGCCCGCTCACAGGCGGACACGCACAGCTCCAGGTCGTTGGTCTCCCGGAAATAATCGGCTATGTGCAGAAGCGCGCAGGCTGCCTCCTGGGGCTGTTCGTCGCCGGCCTCCCCTATGAGCTCGAAGGTCTTCCTGTACAGGGCGCAAGCGTCCGGCTCGGCGGCGCGTGCGCGGGCCTGCCGGGCAGCGGCCAGGAACACCTTCCAGACTGGCAGTTCTGATCTGTTGCTGCCCATTGCCAACCGGCCCTTGACTCGCTTGACCGCAAAACTACCGTGCAGATGCCGTGGATTGCCAGCGCCCTTTCCGGCCCCGAGTGAAACCCCGGTTGCCGCGGCCGGACAACCGGTTGCCTTTGGCCGGTATGTCAGCTTATCCTAATATTCTCGGATAAGTACGATGTTCTGGCATCACCGGCAAAGGGGATTTGCGCGGGCCGGCAGCGGTGCCGGCAACCCTTCCGGACAGGATACCGGGGTCACTGAAACGGTGAGCCGGAGATCACCCCCGGCCAGCGGGCCGGCGCCGGCAGCGCACCACCCCTGGTATCATCCGCGACCTCTCAGACCAGGCCTTTTCGAAGCGCCTTGACGGCCGCCTGCGTGCGGTCGGAAACGGCCAGCTTCTCGGTTATGTGCCTTACGTGCGTGCGCACCGTCTCCACGGACAGGCAAAGGCGCTCGGCAATCTTATGATTGCTCAGCCCGTCCACCAGCAGGCGCAGAACGTCCAGCTCGCGCCCGGTCAGCGGCGGGTCGGCGGGGTGCGCCCCCGAGTGCGCCCGCAGCACCTTGCTGGCGATCCGCGGATCTATCCAGATCGCCCCTTCCTGCACGGAGCGAATGGCCATCACCAGCTGGTCGCTGGGGGTGTCCTTCACGCAGTAGCCGTCCGCTCCGGCCGCGAAGGCCGCGAAGATATCCTGCTCGTCGGCGTGGGAGGTGACCATGATCACCCGGGCGCCGGGATCAATCTGCTTGATCATCCTGGTGGCATCCAGGCCGTTCATTACCGGCAGGCCGATGTCCATGAGAATGACGTGCGGCCGGGTAAGCTGGACAATTTCCAGGGCAGCCTGCCCGTCTCCCGCCTCGCCCACCACCGCGAACTCCTCCAGGCGCTTGAGAGCGGCAGCCAGCCCCAGCCGCGTGATATCGTGATCCTCGACGATCACGATGCCAGTCTTCTTGTCGCCCGACATCGCCCGATCCCCAACCCCTGTCCCAGAGCCGGCAGCATGAAGCTTCCCTAGATCTTACCCAGATCGGCGGGCAAAATCATCTTTACATCCCCGCTCACCGGTCCACCGCCTTGCCGGCGGCGGCCGCCGCCGGCCTGGGCGTCAGGTGCTTGTCGATCCAGCCGGCAACCAGATCGATCTCCTGGTCCGTAAACTGGTTTTCCTCGAAAATCAGGTGCTCGGCGTTGCTTATGAGCTCGAGCTGTTTGTCGGGCGTGGCGAGCTCGTCATAGAGCTCGACGGTCCCCGACGGCTTCACCAGGCGATCCTTTGAGCCCTGCACGATAAGGACCGGGATGTCCTTGATCTCCTTGGCGCTTTCGTGGTTCTGGTTCATGAAGCGCTGGAACTGAATGAGCTCGGCCGGGGAGAGATTGAGCCGGGCCAGCGGGTCCTTCTCCCAGGATTCCCGCAGCTCGGGATTCTGCGTGGCCTGCTCGATGACCCCCGTGCCGACGTTGAACTGCCTGTGGGGACCTTCTAGAAGATGCAGGGCCACCTTGATGGTCGTCTTGCCCTGCTGGAAGCGATCGCCGGCCGGCACGGACGAGATCAAGCCGTCGACCAGGTCGGGGAACATGGCCGCCGTGCGCAGGGCGATGGCGCCACCCATCGACTCGCCCAGCACAAAAACAGGCACACCGGGATGGACCCGGTGGATGACTTTGATGGTCGACTTCATGTCGGCCAGACAGCCATCGAAGTCCACCTGCTGGCGCCCGCGGGCCTCCATCCAGGACCCGAATCCACGCACGTCTATGGCGTAGACGGCGACACCCTTCTCCTTCATTTTCTCGCCGAACGGCTCGAAGGTGCCGTTGTGCAGCCCCAGCCCGTGCACGCACAAAAGCGCCGCGCGCACCGGCCGGTCGGGATCGAGCCAGGCCAGGCAGGGGGCGTTGCCGCGCGCGCGCCGCCTCTTTTTCGTCTCCGCCTTTGACGGCTGCGAGCCCGACCCCGCATCCGGGCTGCCGCCGGCCTGCGCCGGCGCCGTTGCCAGGGCAAAGAGCACGCCCGCCACGATGCCCAGCCATCTTCGTCTTAGAGAGTCGTCAGTACCCAACCAAGCTACCCGCAAATCAGGGACTGACTAGCCGGTCAGCCGCTCACCCTTTATTTTATATGTAGCCAGCGCCCCGGCCACAGGGGCCGGGGTCCGGCCGATAACCTCGGCCAGGCGGTTGGCGCTGCACACATTGTCCCTGGTCGCCAGCGAGACCTGATCCCAGCTCACCGTCGGCACCGCCTGGACGAGCTGGCACATGAGGGCGGCAACCCGGGCCAGCGGCAGCGGAACCGCGCGGATCGGCTTTATGCTGCCGAGGGCCGACATGAGCGCCTCGATGAGCTGGCGCATGCTGACTATGTCGGGACCGCCCAGCTCGAGCTCCTGCCGGTCGTAAAGAGGCGTGTCGAGGACCGCGGCGATGGCCGCTAACAGGTCCGCGATAAACACGGGCTGGATCTTGTTGCCACCGCCGGCGATGACCGGCACGGCCTTGCGGCTTTCAATGAGGCGGCGGTAACGGGCCACCAGCTTGCTGTCGCGCCGGCCGGCCAGGCGGCCGACAATTAACGAGGGGCGCAGGATCACATAGTTGAGAGAGCTGCCCCTGAGCACCGCCTCGGCCGCCCACTTGGTCGCCTGGTAATCGGTTCCGGCACCGGGCGCTGTGCCGAGCGCGGACAGCAGCACGATCTTCTTCACCCCTCGCTCGCGGCACAGGGAGACGAGAGCCCGGGTCTGCTCCTCGTGGAGAGCCTTGAGGCTCTCGCCGCGGCGGGGGGCGATCGAGCCCACCAGGTGCACGGCCGCCTCCACGCCCTCGAAGGCGCCGGCCACAGAGGGGCCGCCGCAAAGCTCCCCGGTGGCCACGGCCGCCCCGCAGGACCGCAGAAAGGCTACGTCGGCCGGGTCGGCCTGCGGGCGCACCAGGCAGCGCACGGGGCGCGCCCGGCCGGCCAGGTGCCAGGCGAGGTGGCTGCCCACATAGCCGCTGGCGCCGGTAATCAGAACGGGCGGGACGCTCACAGCGGCCGCCCGCCGGCGGCCAGCGGAAAATCACCGTAAGAGGCCAGCAGGGGAATCTTCACCTGCGCCTCCGGCGCGCCCTCCGTCACCCGCTTCTGTCGCAGCCGGGCGTAGGTGCCCGGCTCGACTATCTCCAGGACCGGCGCGCCCAGGCGTTTGCTCGCCCGCTTCTCGCTGTACTCCCGGTTCTGGCCCCCGAGCGACCGGTCGAACATCTCGAGGAACCGCTCGCCCAGCGCCCGGGATATCCCGGCATTCAGCTCCACGAATAAGGCGTAGCAGGGGGGATCCCCCAGCCTGACCGAGGCGGTGAAGTGCTCGATCTCGGTCATGCCCAGCCGGCGGATCGTCTGCTGGAGCGCCATGCGCACCTGCTCCTCGGTAAGCTTCTCCCCGGTGATCGAGCTGAAGCCGGCGCCCTTGCGGATAAACTGGATGACCGGCGTGCGCTCGTTGAACCCGACCACTTCGACCAGGTCCTCGATGTTGTAACGGTACAGCCCGGCTGCCGTCGTGAAATAGATGTAGTAGCGGCCCCCGGCATCCAGCTCCTCGGCGGTCAGGAACGTCGGGGCCGGCGAGCCGGCCTCGGATTCGGGCACGAACTCGAAGAAGTGGCTGGTGACGGCCAGGACCCCTGCGGCACCGTCATTGGCGAGCGGCACCGTGCCCCGCCCTTCGCTGGCCATGTAACCGAAGTCGCGCACGGGGACGCCTCCGAAGAGCGCCGGCAGCCGCTCGAGATAAAAGGACATCGGACCGCCCTTCCAGCAGGAGATGAGGGTCAGGTTCGGCCAGAGATCTTGGGGGCTGAGCGTTCCCCTCTCCTCGAGCAGCCTGTTCAAGTGCCGGGCGGCGGACCGGTTGGGGCGCAGGTAGGGCCTTATCGCCTCCGCCACCTCCGAGCCCGGCACGAAGCGCCGATCGACCGTGCCCTGGTAGATGTCATCGATGAGGCTCGAGGCGTGCTCGCGCAGATGCCCCGCCATGAGAAGCAGGCTGGAAGGGTTGCAGCACAGGATCGCCGTCACGTTCTGGGTTGCCGCCACACGCAGCATCAAGTAGTACTTGCTGTCGACGTTCTTGATCTTGCTCAGCTCGTAGGGCAGGGCAAAATATCTCTTGATAATCGGCGGCTGGCTGCGGTAGAGCAAGCCGGAGACGGCCCCGTACGGAACGCCGCACCGAGTGTAGCCTTCCACATCGTTGCTGGCGATAATCAGGAAGCGCCCGCTGGCGCCGGCGGGATAGTCCCGGATCATCTGGTAGTTGTGAAGCTGGAAAGCATGGGAATAGTCGCGCAGATGGGATGGCGTGATCGGCAGGAATTTCGGTCTGGCGGTGGTACCGCTGGTGGAGGCAAACATCACCGGCCGCTCGCGCGTCAGCTGCATCTCCTGCCCGTCCATCTCCGCCTCCACGTAGGAACGGAGATCCTCATAAGTGTGCGGCGGCACCGCTGCCTGGTAATCCTTGGCAGTTGCGATCTTGTCAAAGCCGTGCTTGCGGCCGAAGGCGGTGCCGGCGTTGGCGCGGACTATCCGCAGGAGCTTCCGTCTCTGGGCGCCGCCCGGATCCGACAGGGCAGCCCGAAAGCGCCTCACGTGCACAAGCTCGCGCAGCTTCTGTCCCAGGGCAATCTCGAGATTCACGGGCACGCCAAAAATTTGCCAGGCTACCTGACAACCCTCGAATACGTCAACAGTCAACCGAAGCATATAATGATAGCTTGTCAACACCGGGCCGGAGAAAAAGGGACCCGGTTTGCAGGCCAAAGGAAACATTTCGCATCACACGCTGAGAGACCGCCATGCACCTCACCGGCTCGACCATAGCCACGATCGTCCTGGTACTGACCGGGGTTGCCTTCGCCGTCCCGGTGCTCAGCCGCGGCTTCCGGCGGCGCGGGCGGGGCGTGCGCTACGAGCGCAGCTTCCTGATTCAGCGCGCGCCGCAGTTCACCTCGCTTATCGACATAGCGCTCATAGTGGTGTCCTTCGTCGCCTGCAACCGGCTTTTGTGCGCCGGCACGCCCACGCTTCTGCTGAGCGCCGCGTCCCTGCTGGCAGAGCCGCTGGCTGAGACCCTATCCTGGCTGGGGGTGGCAATCCTGTTAAGCGGGCTTGTCTTCATGGTGGGCGGCTGGTACTCGCTGGGCGAGTCCTTCACCACCGACGCCGAGATCCTGGATAAGCACTGTATAAGGACCAACGGGCTCTTGAAATATGTCATGCACCCGGCTTACTCAGGCATCATCCAGTCGTTGTTCGGCGCCTCGCTGGCCGCCCTTTCGCCGCTGGCCCTCCTGTTTACCGTCCTGGCCGTGGCCCCGCTCTGGCTCAAGCGGGCCAAGTATGAGGAGCGGCTCATGATCGAGACCTTCGGGCAGAGCTACATGGACTATGCCGCCACCGTCAAATGGCGCCGGCTCATCCCGCCGGTGATTCCGATCGGCGTCTGAGGCGCGGCCCTTGCAGATTCGCTTTTGATGAATATTCTTTGATTTGGCGGGCAGACCGTCCTGCGTGCTATAAATGTCAAGTATCAACGTTTTTTGCGCAAGGCCTGGGGAAGGGGGCCGGGAGCCATTGGAGGATTGATGAACGTATCCCAGCCGCCCGGCCGCCCGGCCACATTGCGGGCTTTTTGCCTCATCCTCGTTGCCGTCCTGCAGGCCGGCCCGGCGGCGGGCAAGGATGCCGCGGCCGCCCCGGAGAGGGCGGTCGTCTTCAAAGTCGACCCGCCGGGCGGGCATACGCGCATGGCCGCCAGAATTTTGATCCATGCCCGGCCGGATATCGTCTGGCAGACCGTGCACGAGGAGCGGAGGAAAGACCCCGACATTGCCTACGCCAGGATCCTCGATCAGGACAAGAACGACATGACCCTGGAGGAGAAGTTCGTCCTTTTGCCGGTTATCGGAACCGCCACCTGCGTCATGAAGGACACCGAGGTTCCCAACGAGCGCATCGACTACCGCCTCATCCGCTCCGATCATTTCCGGGCCATGGAGGGCAGCTGGATCCTCACGTCCTGCCAGGAAGGGAAAGCGACGATCCTGGAGCTCTCATCTTATCTGGAGCTGGGCATCCCGGTACCACGCGCGGTGCTCGACGGCCTGACCGGCCAGAAGCTGCAGCGGCGCCTGACCAATATCAAGCTGCTGGCCGAAAGGGCGCAGGCGCGCACCTAGCCCGGCTCAACGAGCCTGCGGTGCAGAAAGTTCAACCGCTGGCTCAGATTGGCGGCAGGACGTAGCTGAAGGCGGCGCCCGCGGAAAGCTTCAGGCTCACGGTGACGTCGAACTGGTGCTCGAAAAGGTCCTTCTTCTCGGCAAAGGCCCAGGCCTCCGGCTCGCAGGTCTCCCCCGGGCGCAGGGTCAGCTCGACGCTGACGGCGCGGCGGTCGAGCTTGCTTTTCGAGGCCGGCTCCAGCGACACCTTGACGGAGTCCACCACCTGCCGGTGGCTGCGGTCGAGCGCCTCCGCCAGGCGCAGAACAGCCGCCATGTCGGCCACCAGCTTGCGGCTTGCCTGGGGGACGGCGGCAAAGGCCTCGTGCGACTCCTTGGGGAAGCTGCCGCGATGGTAGCGGGCGATGCAGGCGATCAGGTTGACCTCCTCCTCGGAATGCCCGAGCAGCCCGCCGTTCTTGATCAGGTAATAGGAGTGCTTGTGATGCCCGTTGCGCCCGATGAAGCTGCCGACATCGTGCAGCATGGCCGCCGACCAGAGGAGGTGCCCGACCGGCTCCGGGTACTGGTGCAGCAGCCAGTTGGTCTGCAGGAAGATCTCCGCGGCCAGGCGCGCCACCTGCTCGGCGTGCTCGACGCTGGCGCGGTACTTGTCCAGAAGCGCGTGCACGCTGTCGGAGCGCGGGTCCTTGTGATGATCCAGCCCGCAATCCAGCCAGCCGGTCTGCAGGAAGCGGTCGACCACGACACCCTCGCGCAGCGCCGCCGTGCAGACGGTCATCTCCTTGACAGCCAGGGAGCGCATCGTCTCCAGGGCGACGATTGACCCGGCCAGGATGGTCTGGTTGCGATCGGCGCTCACCCCCTCGACCCTCAGCCCGGCAAGCGCCTTCTCCTCCACCTCGGCGACAACCCTCTCCAGGTTCTTGATCGGCAGCCGGTACCCTTGCAGCTCGGCGCCGGGCCGGCCGCTGCGGTCCCGATCCAGCCTGGCAAGGGCCTGAATGGTCCCCGATGTGCCGATGAGCTGCCCGGCGCCGCCCAGCTCGGCTATCTTCGAGGCCGCCGGGCGCAGCATGCCCCGCACCTCGTCATGGAGATGCCTTATGCTCTCGGGCGAGGGCTGCCCCTTGCGGAAGAACCGCTGCGTGAGCCTGGCGGCGCCCAGCTTGTACGACTCGGAGAAATGGCGCTGGAGGCGGTCGCCGACGATGATCTCGGTGGAGCCGCCGCCTATATCGACAATGGCGAACGTTCCCTTAAGCTCAGGCATGCTCCAGAGCACGCCCAGGTAGATGAGCCGAGCCTCCTCCCGCCCGGAGATCATCTTGGCGTCAATCTCCAGCTCGTCGCGGATGCGGGTGAGAAGGTCCTCGCCGTTCTTGGACTCTCGCACCGCCGATGTGGCGACAGCGATGACGGCGGTCGCCCCTTTCTGCACGGCCTTGCCCTTCATGTCGCGCAGGATGCGGATGGCCGAGCGGGCGGCGTCCTCGTCGATGTAATGGGCGTCCAGCGACTTGCGGATGAGCGGCATCGCCTCGCGGACCCGGGTTATGACGTCGAAGCGATCGCGGTCGGGCGTCGCCTGGCAAACGATCATGTGGAAGGAGTTGGTGCCCATGTCCACGCAGGCGAGCACCGGGCCGCCCTGGACCCGAACCCAGGACTTGCTTCTTGTCTTCGTCCGGGACGGGTGCCGCTGGGTCTTCATCTCTCGTTGGTCTCTCCGCGCACAACTACAATGATAGTTGATGGGAAGCGCTATGAAATCGGGAATCAAGAAGGTCGCCGTCGCCTGCAACACGTGCGGGGCCGACGACGCCGAGTTCGTCACCGAGGGGTCCGAGCACGAGTACACGGACACTACCGACGACGTCTTCACCGTCGTGCGCTGCCGCGCCTGCGGGCTCTTCTATCTCAACCCGCGCCCGGACGTCTCCGAACTCAAGACAATCTATCCGGACAGCTACTACGCCTATCACCTGCAGAAGCAGGCCGGCACCTGCGAAAACCGCCGCTCCCCGCTTTATCAGGCCCGCCGCTTCGTCTATCTGAGCAGGCTCCGCAAGGCTCTCCGGCTCTGCCCGGACACGGTGAATCCCTCCGTCCTCGACGTGGGCTGCGCCGACGGTCGCGCGCTCAACTGGTACAAGCAGCTCCCGGAGATCGCCGTGGAGACCTACGGGGTCGACTTCGACGAGCCCGCGGTGGCGAGAGCCCGCCAGGCGGGGCATCGCGTCTTTCTGGGCAGGTTCGAGGAGGCGGAGATCCCCGGCGAGATGTTCGATCTCGTTGTGGCCACGCACGTGATCGAGCACGTCGCCGATCCCAAAGCCTTTGCCCGCAAGGCTTTCCAGGTGCTCAAGCCGGGCGGCATCTTCCTTTGCGAGACCCCCAACGCCGACGCGGCAGACGCGCGCCTTTTCCGCAACCGCCACTGGGGCGGCTACCATTTCCCGCGCCACTGGGTGCTGTATACGCCGCAGTCGCTCAGGCGCCTGGCCGCCGAGGTCGGCTTCGAGGTCGTGCGCCTGGACTTCCATCCGGCCCCGGCCTTCTGGAACTGGACCTTTCATTCCCTGATCGGCTCGCTGGGCCCGCCCGGCGCCAGGGGAGCGATGCGCCATCTGGCCGACCGCCTATTTCCGCCGGTGGCGTTTCAGGAGAACAACCTGAGGAACCTTCTGGCAGTGTCGCTTTTCACCTCGGTGGATCTGCTCATCAAAGCCGCCACGGGACAGACCTCCAACATGGCCGCCGTGCTCCGGCGCCCCGTTTACAAGTGATATTATTGGGAACAATTTATCTGCGGTGTCCCGGCATCCCGGTCCGGCTTCCCTGAACGCTCACCCGGTCAACGAATGCAGAATCTGGCGGATTTTCTCAAGCGCGCCAAGCCCAGATGGTATCGCGCAGCCCTCGATGTGATCGTATGGGGCTGGGGGCGGATCGCGCTTGCAATCGGGCTCTTCCTCTGGCGCCCGTGCCCGCTTACCTTTCTCCTGGCGTTTTTGCTCATCGCCTCCGGCATGGGCATCCTGGTGGCCCTTTCCCACGAGGCCCAGCATTCGGCGCTATTGCGCTCGCGGAGGTGGAATAACCTGGCCGGCGCCTGGCTCTGCGCCTACCCGGTCGGCTCCATCTACGGCACCTCGCGGGCGGTGCATCTTGCCCACCACAAGTACCTTAACACCAACCTCGACCCCGACCGGCACTTCCACGTTGAGGACGACAAATCCTCTCCGGGGCGGTTCGCGCTTTACTTTCTCAAGCTGCTCGCCGGCGGGCAGCTTTACACGAGCATCATCGTCAACGGCTTCCTGCGCGGCAGGCAGTCGGCGCGCTCGCCGGCGGACAATGTCGTCGTCCTGCCGCGCCGGCGCTACCCGGAGATCTTGAACCTTGCCCTGGTGCAGGCGATCATCTTCGCCTGCCTCTGGCTGATATCAGGCTGGTGGTGGCTTTACTTCGCCCTCTGGGTGGCGCCTGTAGTCACCTGGGGCACCTGCCTGGGTTACCTGCGCGGCTTCATCGATCACGCGCGGCTTGCCGACGACGACCCGGAACGCTCGGGCGAGCGGTTGGTGAGCGTCCCGCGCCCGGCGCTGCTCGACCGGCTTTTCCTCACCGGTCTCGATTTTCATTTCCATGCCGAGCACCACTTCTTCCCCTCCGTGCCCCATTATTACCTGCCCGGACTTCACGAGATCCTGCAAGCGGACCCGCAGTGGCGGGCTCGTTATCTGGTGCGCCGGAGCTATGTCAGCTTCCTTGCCGATTACTGGCGGCAGATATGCCGGGGAAAAAGGAGCCGGTCCACCGAGCGCATGGTCGATCAGCCCGGCAGGATCAAATGCGGCAAGCCGAAGGTCCTGTTCATTCAAGCCAAGCTGCCGCCCTCCTTCTGGGGGATGGAGTACGCGGCGCCTTACGGCGGCTTCCGCTACCCCAATCCGCCGCTGGGCCTGCTCACCCTGGCCGGGGCGATCTCGCCCGACTATGAGGTGGAGCTGCGCGATGAAAACGTGGGCGAGGTCGCCCACCCGACCGACGCGGACGTCGTGGGCATCAGCGGGACGCTGCTCCACGTCTTCCACGTCAACCGGGTGATCGAGCTGGCCAGGTACTTCAAGAGCCAGGGAAAAGTCGTCTGCGTAGGCGGGCCGGTGGCCAACCTGGCACCGGATACGGTGCGACCTTACTGCGACGTTCTCTTCGAGGGCGAGGGCGAGTACACCTGGCCTCGGTTCCTCAAAGACTACCAGAACGGGGACTTTCGCGACACATACAGCCAGGTCGACAAGATAAGCATGGACGACTCGCCGCTGCCGCGCATCGACCTCATCGACGCCAGAAATTACGCGGCCGGTCAGATCCAGACCACGCGGGGATGCCCCTTTACCTGCGAGTTCTGCGACATCATCGTCATGTACGGGCGGAAGGTTCGCTGCAAACCGATCGGCAAAGTTCTCCGGGAGGTGGAGCTCTGGGCGGAAGCCGGGCAGCAGCTCATCTTCTTTTCCGACGACAACTTCGTCGGCAACCGGCCGTACTGCAAGGAGCTCCTGCGCAAGCTTGTCGAGTTCAACTCCCGGCGCCGGCATCCGATCTCTTTCTACACGCAGGCGAGCATAGACACGGCCAGAGATCCCGAGCTGATGGAGCTGCTGCGCGACGCCAATTTCGCCGGCGTCTTCATCGGCATCGAAAGCCCCCGCCAGTCGGCGCTGGCCGAGGCGAGCAAGGTGCAGAACGTGCACACGGAGGATCTGGCCGAGGCCGTGCACACGATCCAGTCTTACGGCCTCTTCGTCTCCGGCGGCATGATAGTCGGATTCGATCACGACGATCCGCGGATCTTCGACGAGCAGTACGACTTCTTGCAGCGGGCCGGGGTGGTGTTCGCGCAGCTGAGCCTGCTGGAGGCCATGCCCAGGACGCCGCTCTGGGAGCGCATGAAACAGGCCGGCCGCTTGCTGGAATACCGCGAGGGGCTTTACACCAACATCATGCCGCTCAACATGACCTACGAGCAGCTCGTCAACGGTTATGCGGATCTGATCCGCCGCGTTTACTCCTATGACAGCTACGCTGCCAGATACCTGACCAGCCTCAGCTACATGCGCGGCTACACGTTCCCCCACGACCGGCCGGCGCCGCGCCTGCAAAATCTGGTCAGCCTGGCCAGAACGCTGGGCTACTACCTCTGCCCGACCGACCCCGGGCGGGTGAGGTTCCTGGTCAAGATGATCTGGGGGACGCTAAGGCTGCAACCCCGCGCCTGGCGCTGGACGATGCGTTACCTCTGCAACTACATACATTTTTCCAGGTTCGCCAGGGTAAACGTCATGGTGGTGCTGGCGCCGATGACCGGCCAGCCGGCGCCGGCTGCCAGGGCCTCCTGAGTTACAATTGCCCGATGAAGTCCAACATCAAGAAAGTTGAGACCAGTTGCAACAACTGCGGGTCGACGAGCACGGAGTTCGTGACGGCCGGCTGCGAGCACGAGTACGACAACACGACCGACGACGTCTTTACGGTGGTGCGCTGCAGGCAATGCGGCCTGGTTTATCTGAACCCGCGCCCGGACGTCTCCGAGCTGCCTACCATCTATCCCCCCAACTACTACGCCTACAGCATCGAGGACAGCTACGACGAAGGGCAGCGCGGCAACCTGTACTACAAGCTGCGCTACTCGATGATCCTTGCCGGGCTGGAGCACTGCCTGAGCTTAGTGCCCCGAGGCAAAATCCGCGTCCTCGATATAGGCTGCGCTGACGGGCACGTGCTCAACTGGTTTCGCCGCGTGCGCACGCACCAGGTGGAGACATACGGCGTGGACATGAACGAAGCGGCCGTGGAAAAGGCGAAAGCCAGGGGGCACACGGTCTGGGCCGGGCGCTTCGAGGATGTCGCGGTGGAGCCGGGCTACTTCGACTTCATCTGGGCCAGCCACATCATCGAGCACGTGCCCGATCCCAGGGGATTCACGAGAAAGGCCTTCGAGTCTCTCAAGCCCGGCGGCATCTTCTGGTTCTGGACCCCCAACATAGACTCCATAGACGCCAGGTGGTTTGCCGACCGCCACTGGGGCGCCTATCATTTCCCGCGCCACTGGGTGTTTTACAGCCCGCGCTCGGTAAAGCACCTGGCCGCGGCCACCGGCTTCGAGCTGGCCGGCATCGAGTATCAGCCCAACGCCATCTTCTGGGTGTGGACCTTCCACTCGCTGGCCCGCTCCAATCCGCTGCTCAGCCGTTACGCCGACCGGCTGTTTCCGCCAATCACCTGGTCGCAGACCACTCTGGCCAACTTTCTGCGCAACGGCTTTTTCGCCGGCGTGGACACGCTCATCAAGCTGTGCACGGGTCAAACATCAAACATGGGTGTGGCCTTCCGCAAGCCGCAGGCGGAACCATAGCGTGCTGCCGCCGCCCTCGGTGGCCCGCACGCCGATGGCGCCGCCATGCTGCTCGATGATCGCTTTGCAGATCGGCAGCCCCAGCCCGGTGCCTTTCCTCCTCTTCCCATCGGGCGCGTGAGCCTGCTCGTATTTCTCGAAAATGGATTTTTCGGAGCCGGCGGGGATTCCGCAGCCGTGATCGATTACCTGCACTTCCGAATAGCCGCTTTCCTCCGTCATCTTGACCTCCACCTCGCCGCCCTCGTCGGAGAACTTTATGGCGTTGGACAGAAGGTTGACCATCACCTGCACTATCCTGTCGAAGTCGGCCACGGCTATCTGCGACCGTTTGCAGGCCGTGATCCGGACACCCTGCTGCTCGGCAAAACCTTGCACGGCATCGATTGCCCGCTCCACAACATCCGACAGATCGAGCTCGGCGGGGGAGATGACCAGTTTGCCGGCCTCCATCTTCTCGATGTCGAGCAGGTCGTTTATCAAACCGATCAACCGCGTGATGCCCACCTCCGCGCTCTGCAACCGCTTTTCCCCATTTTCGGAAAGCTGGCCGTAAGCTCCGCTCGACAAAAGCGAGAGCAGGGCGCGCAGCGACGTCAGCGGCGTGCGCAGCTCGTGGCTTATCATGGCGACAAACTCCTGCTTCAGGCGCTCGACTTCTTTGCGATCGCTTATGTCGTGGGCAACGCAGAAAAGCGACTGCTCCGGCTCCGACCAGTTGAGCGACCACAACGTGTGAACTGTCCGGCCGCCAGCGGACAGGACACGATTCTCCACGTTGACGAGCAGCTTCTTTCTCCGTATCTCATCGAGCGCCTCGCGAAATTTGTCGCTGTCTTCCTTGACTATGATCTCCGAGAAATGCCTGCCGGTGAGCTTGTCGGGGGCATACCCCCACACGTGCATCGATGCCGGGTTGACGGCGGTGAAAACACCATCGGCGTTTATCGAGCAGATGACGTCGACCGCGTTGTCCAGGATCGCCCTCTCCCTGCGCCTGGCATCGGCCAGGTCCTGAGCCATCCTATGGAAGAAGAGATCCAGCTCGCCTATCTCGTCTTTCCCGCCCACGGGCGCGGCCAGCCTCTGCTGTCTCGCCAGCCGGCCCGTGTTGTCCGTGAGGACCTTCAGGCGGCTGGTGATGCCCCTGCTGAACAGGTAGGTCATAGACAGCGCCAGAACAACCGTGGCAAGCATTCCCCCGTAGATGACGGCTTGAATCCGTCCCCGGCTGCGAGCCTGCGCTTCGGGGCTGGCCTCCACGGTGCGCTCCGCGTTTTTCAGCAAGGGATCGAGGTCATCGGCTACCCTGTCCATGCACTTGTACATGTGCTCGAAAAACGCCCTCCCCTCCAGCATCGCAATAACGCTCATCGGTCGGCCGGCCGAGCGCTCCATCTCGCCGGCCACGGCAAAGAGCCGATCTATGTCGCTGCTTGTCCTGGCCAGCTGGTCGAGCTGCTGGCGCTCGTTCTTCACCAGCGAGGCAAGCTTCCACATCTCGTTGACCACCTGCGCCCGGCGGTCCCCGTAGTCCTTCAGGAACGAGCGTTCCCTGCTCAAGTAGTAGGCCAGGAGATTGGAGCCCGAAGAGACCAGCTGGCGGAGCATGATGTTGATGTGCGTGACCACCTCGCGCGAGTGCGCCTCCTGCTGGACCTCCGTCTCGGCCTGGCGGAGCAGGGAGGCCAGGCTGCCCAGGAGGACGAAGACGACCAGGAGAGGCACTACAACGATAATCAAGCCCCTGTGGCTAATCTTGAGCTGAAGGTTCATCGCTGCTTGCGCGTGGGGTAGCCTGCTTCTTCTTCGATTTACCGCCCCCCTTCTTGCCGCCGGCGGATGGCGCTTTCCGCCTTGCCGCCTGCTTGCCGGCCGCAGCATCGCCTGGCGGTGCCGCCGCCGGCGCGCCGCCGCCGGCACCGTCGGTGGGGGCCGCCGGGATTCCGCAACCGGCGGCGGCAGCCGCCTCCTCCGGCGGCCGCCAGTCGAGCCTGGCGGCCCTTGTCCAGCCCAGCTGCTCGAGTCCCTCATCGAGGCTCAGCCCGCGCTTTTTACAATAGGGAAGCAGGAAGACCGCCTGCTCGACCGTGAGGTAACCTTCCGCTTGCATGAGCTCTACGCGCATGGCCGCGTTGAAAAGCGGCTCGTCGATGACCCCCGATGCCACCAGCATCTTGCCGAGAAATGTCGAGTTCTCGCAGGCTTCCTTGACCGCCCGCTCGACATCGTGATCGGTGACGATGCCGGCCAGCTTCAGCATCTCGATCATCTTCGCCGGCTTCTCGGCGCCGTCTCTGGCCTCCAGCACCATTTGCGATACCACGTGATCGAGGGTCAGACCTTCGGTATAAATCTGATTGAGCGCTCTCGCGGCCTGGATCGGGCTCAGCGCCCCGCGCGAAACCATGCCCTGCAGCTTGAGGGCCACGTCCAGCATCTGATTTGTTATCAGTCCGAGCTTGACCATGACAGGCCCTATCATCTCCTGCTCGATAAGGGCGACCTCGACGGCCCGCGAGATATCGATCTCGGAGAGGATCCCGGCCAGCGTAAACAACTTGCCGAGCCGCACCCAGTAGTGAGCGGGCAGCCGCGGCGCCCGGTCCTGCTTTTCCTCCGCCACCTTCTTGCGGGCCTGCGCCGCCTTCAACGCCTCAATGGCGTCGTGGCGCGAGATCTTGCCCTCGCGGATCATCATCTGCGCGTTGATCGCGGTAGCCGCCAGCCCGTCGCTCAACATGCCGGTGAGAACCAGGACCCTGCCCAGCGGCATGCCGGTCTCGAATCTCATGATAAGCGCGATATTGAGCTGGTCCTTTGCCAGCAGCCCGGCGGCCAGGAGCAGCTCTCCCAGCTCGCTGGTGGGCCCCTTCTCCAGCGCCTCCATGTCGAAACCCAGCCTGGTCAGCGCGGAATCGAGCTCGATATTCTCCCGGCAGACGATTTTCAGGGCCTCGGTGGCCATCTCCAGCTCGATGAGCCCCTCGCGCAGCAGCGCCTGCGCTCGCAGCGCCGCCTGCAGCTTAACCTCATCAACCAGCTCCAGCGAGATAAGGGCGCGACCGATCGGCACGGCCATCCGCCCGGCCACGTCCACGGCCCGGGACAGGTCCTCCGCGCTGACCAGCCCGACGTGCATGAGCAATTCACCGATCCGCATGGTCCGGGCTGTGTCCGGCATCGTCCTCTCCTCGCCCTTGACAGGCGCAAGGGCCGCCAGGGGGTTATTGTATCCGCTTGTTTCACGCCCCGCCGCTCCCTCATTATTCCCCCATCGCCGGGCAGACGCGTCCGATAAGCGGGCGCCGTGATATGTTATAGAGCGAATCGGCCGGGGAATAAGAAACCGGGGCGGCCTGACGGCTGCCCCGATAACTGCCCGAAGACGGCAAACCACTTTAAAGGCTGGAGAAGTGCGGCGCCGCATGGGGGTTGGTGCTGCCTTTTCACTACTGTCGCAGGGTTCGCGATGCGGGCATTGAAACCAGCCATACTCGTTTTCTGCCTGCTGCTCGCAGCGGCCTGTGCTCCGGCGCGGGCGGAATACGCCTCGGCGCGCACATCGCAGAACGCCAAGAACGGCCAGCTGCCGCTCACCGGCAAGAGCAGCCAGAAAATTCAACCGGCAGGCGGCGGCGGCGGCGGCAGCGGCGGCGGCGGCGCCAACCAGAACATGCAGACGATGCAGGAGAAGTACAGCACCCATCCGCAGAGTCAGCGCTTCGAATCATCCTCACAGTTTCCCCCGCCGACAATCGACGATCATCCCGACCAGGGATCGAGCGTCTTCAACGGCACGGACGAAACGGTGGATCCCTTCGGGCCGGCAGCACTGGTGGATTCGATAAACGTCTACCAGGGCAGCCCGAATGCGCTGGCCTCAGCCGACATCGGCGCCACGCACGATCTGGCCACCGGCGGCTTTTTCGACGGTCTTGTCGGGCTGGAGCTGCGGGACATCCTGGCGCAGGCGCGCGCGGCCCCGCCTGCCGTACCGGGCGCCGCGGAGATCCTGCACAACCTGCCGCGCTCGTATGGCCGCGCGCTGCCGGGCAAAAGCGCGATACCGAACAGCATGCCGCAGCCGGCCACGGCGCTGCCCCTGTGCTGCCAGCGGGGGCTGCCCTGCTGCAATCTGGGATTGCCCTGCTGCAACGCCAGGCAGAACCAAAAGAATGGCCAGGGCGGCGGCGGCGGCGGTGGAGCGGGCGGCACGGGCGGCAACACGCTTGGCGGCCAGGTCGGCGGCAACCCGGCAACCGCCGCCAGCAGCGCCATGGCCGGGGCCTTCGGCGCCCAGCTCGGGCTGGAGCTGGCGACGGCCGCTGCGGCAACCATGCACCAGGCGGTGACCAACCAGGGCATGAGGCAGGGGCAATCAGGCAGCAACAAGGGCGAGGACGCCATCGAGGAGATGGACGCCTTCTTCGGCGGCATGCTCGATCCGCTCATCAACGTGGCCAACGAGAACGCGGGCAGCGCCGGCGGCGCGCACTCGATCTCCAAGACCTATCAGAACGCCGTCGGCATGGTGCAGCAGATGTTCAAGCACGTCTATCTCCAGATCGCCATCCTGCTCGTCCTGCCCGGCGCCCTCATGACCAACATCAAGTCCATGGTCGGCTTCCAGTTCCTCAATCTGCGCGATGAGGACACCTTGAGCCCGTTTACCGGCATTCAGCGCTCGATCATCGCCATCTTCCTGATCCCGACCACGCAGCTGGCCATGAGCTACGTCATCGACACCGCCAACGCCCTGCAGGCGGCCGTGTCGCAGCACGTCGACGTGGCCATGATCGAGGTCTGGGCGGAGCAGCAGGTGCAGACCTTCAGTCCCGATCAGCAGGACAAGCCGATCATGAACCTGCCTATCATCCCGCGGGCGCCGTACCGCGGCAGGCTGGCCGGCATGCCTAAAGAGCTGGCGATGCTCGAGCAGATGAGCTTCTCCGACATCGCGATCGCCGAGCTGATCAATGAAGCGGCCTCGACGCTGGGCGTGGCCGGCGTCATCGTGAGCGCGTTTCAGCTTGTTTTCATCTGCTACCTCTTCTTGATGGGGCCGGTAGCGGCCGCTTTCTTCGCCTGGCCGGGCGTGGGCAGGGATCTGTTCCGCAAGGCCTTCTCTTCCTGGGTTGACGGCATGGTCATCCTCGCCCTGTGGAAGTTCTGGTGGTGCATCGTGCTTTTGTGCTGGACGGTATGGTTGCAGCAGGGCGGGATCAACCCGTTCGATCTGGTGAACTGTTATTACCTGATTGCTTTCATGTGCCTGCTTTTGTTCGTGCCCTTCAACCCCTTCGAGTTCAAGCCCGGAGAGATAGTAACTACGGTGCTGGCGAAAGCGGAGGCGGGGGCGGCCAAGGTGGCGCAAAAGGGCGGCAAGGCCGGCGGCGGCGGCGGCGGCGGCGGCGGCGGCGGCGGCGGCGGCGGCGGCGGCGGCGGCGGCGGCGGCGGCGGTGGCGGTTGAGGGGGCGGCGGCTGCGGCTGAGCCCGTGCGGCTCGGGAAGACCGAAGGGGGTCCGGAGAAGGGAATGTTAAGAGCGTCTGCCAGTAGAGTCTATAAGAGATGCCCTGTGGCGATCGGGCTTTTCATCGCCCTGGCGCTTTGCGGCATGTGCGGCGCCAGCGCTCAACAGTATGCCAGCGACGTGACGACGACCCGCGGGTACAACCAGGCAATGAGCTCCGTGCTCGGGCCGGACGCCAGGCCGGCCGGCGAGCTGGACATCACGTTCGGCGGCCGCGACATGAGCAATGAGCTCACCGGCTTCAACGGCTCCGGCGGCGGAGGCTCAGGCGCGGCGTTTGGCGGCAGCTGGGATCCGGGAGCGCCGCCTGTCCCGGCAAGCAAGCTGCCGTCCTGCTGCCGGGGCAACATGGCCTGCTGCGCCGGAAACTGGGGATGCTGCAGCGCGCTTCCCGGCGGCAACAAAGGGCAGGGTGTCGACAGGGTCCCGCCCGGACGGACCAGCGCCGGCAATCCGGTCAACAGCGTCAGCCCGCAGCGCAGCCAGCAGATAAGCCAGATGAGGGCGGCGAACAACAGCGGGCTGATGACCGCCGGCTTGAACCAGGGGATTCTCGGGCCGGGTCAGATGTTCACCGGCTTGAGCGCGCCGATGGCGGCCAACATGACGAATCTGCTCAGCATGAGCGGGTTGAACGGCGCCGCCGGCGGCAACTTTCCGCACGGGATGGCCGGCGCCTGGGTCAATCAGTTGAGCAGCGCCTTTCAACGGCGGGCCGTGAACCTGCCGGGGGCGAACAAAGAGCAGGACAAGGTCAATCAGAATGCCGAAAAAGGAGAGCAGGCCAACAACCTGGCGGCGATGGAGCGGGAGCAGGCGGCGACGGCCATCGACTTCGTTCACGGCTACCTGGAGAATTTCACCACCAGCGGTGCCAACCGCTGGAACACCCTTCGCGATTCCATCTTCGTGCCGATGGCCATTCTGCTGCTTGTGCCGGGGGCGGTGCTCTCGCAGCTAAAGGCGACCATGTCCCAGGGCTTCGGCGTGCTCGGGGAAGCTCATCCCTTCGAGGGGATCATGCGCTCGGTGATCGCGGTCTTCCTCATCCCGACCACCTATCTGGTCATGAACTACGGGATCGACGTGGCCAACTCGCTGAGCAAGTCCGTAGCCGACGGTTATACCCTGGTCACCGGGCGCAACATGTACGCCGACGCCTTCGCCGGGCACGTGAGAGCTTTCCCGATCCGCACCCCGGAGGAGAACTACGGCGTCATTCCGCCGGATGTCCCGGCGCTCATGTTCAACTACTTCGGCAGCGGCCCGTTCGCCCGCCTGGAAGGGCAGCTGCTTTCGATCAAATATGTCGATCCCGCCCAGGGGCTCTATATAGTCCCGCCGACAAGGGCGATCGAGTCCGTGCCCTTTCAGGTCACGGAGGCGCGCCTGGCGTACAACCAGATCAACGCCGGAATGTCCTTTGCCTGGGCGATCCTCTGCATCGTCCAGCAGATCTACCTCTATTACCTCTGGTTTGTCGGCCCGCTTGCGGCGGCGCTCTGGGTGTACCCGTCCAGGATGATGCGGCAGGCGCTGCCCAACTGGGTTGACGGCGTCATCACTTTGTGTTGCTGGAGTTTCTTCTGGAGCCTTACCATCCTGCTCATGGCCTGCTTGCGCGGCAGCGACGACACGGGCACGATCATCTTCACCGCCCTCAATCTGCTGGCCCTGGTGTCAGTGAAAGCCGGATTCGATTGCGCCGGGCTGGTCAAGGAGGCGGCGCGCGACGGGCAGAGGCTGGGCGAGCGGGCCGCGCAGATAATAACCCAGGCCGGAAGCGGCAAAGGCGCCGGCGGCGGTGGCGGTGGCGGCGGCGGCGGCGGCGGCAACCGGCAGGGCGGACAGGCGGGCGAACAGGGCACGGGCGGTAATGCCAGCGGCCCCGGGGCGGAACCCGGCGGCACGGGCGGGCCCGCGGCCGGCTCCACGACCTCGCCGGCGGCGGCGCCGGCACAGCCGCCCGGCGGCTGCAAGACTTGAGGGAACCAGACTTGACCGGGCCCGTGCGGCACGGACGAAGCAAGGAGCGGAGGATCGACGACCACGATGTTGGCACCAGGCAGAATATCGCCAAGAGCTTCCCTGACGGCAGCATTGCTTCTGGGGATGATGCTCTGCGTCCTGCCGACCGCGCTTGCCGGCGGCAGCGCTCCCGACCCGGCCGACTCCTCCGTCAACGACAAACCGACAGCCAGCAAGGACGAGCTTTACCAGTACGGGCTGCAGACGGTCGGGCTGGGGCAACAGTTTCCCGAGGCGCCGATGGGTTACCCGTTCCAAACAGCGGCCGTGCCCGCCTCGCCCAACTCGCGCACGATAGCCAACAGCCCGACCGCTCCCCCCGGCGGCTTCAACGGCAGCGGTGAAGGCAGCCAGCCAGGATTGCAGTCCACCACATACGGTGGCTATGGCGGAAAGCGCTATCCCGAATACAGCAGGCAGCACGGCGTGTCGTACCAGGGCCCGCCCGGTGCTTCGGCCGGCGCCCTGCCGGCCTGTTGCGGGCAGGGGCAGCCCTGCTGCCTGAGCAACTGGCCCTGTTGCCCCGGACGCAACGGCGCCGGCGACGGGGCGCACCAGGCCGGGCGGACCCAGCCCGCGCAGGCAGGCGGCTCCGCAGCGGGCGGGCAGGGCAGCCAGGGCGCCAACAGCCAGGCCATGATGAGCCCGATGGAGTCGGAGCCGATCATGGGACCCGGTCAGATGTTCACCGGCTTGAGCTCGGCCATGGCAGCCAACATGCGCAACATGATGCCGAACTTCGGATCGGCAGGAGGCAAGGTGATGAGCGCGGACCTGGCCGGCGTCTCGGCCCTGGTGAATACCTTCAACCAGGCCCGCGGGCAGAATATGCCAGGGTCCAACAAGGAGCAATCCAAGGTCAACCAGAACGCCGAGAAAAGCCAGACCGCCGACAACCTGGCCGCCATGGAGAGGGAGCAGGCGGCGACGGCGATCGATTTTGTGCAGAGCTACCTGCAGAACTTCACGGCCGGCGGCAACAGGTGGACCGCCTTGCGGGACCAGGTCTTTGTCATGATGGCCATCCTTCTTTTGCTGCCGGGAGCGGTCCTCGCCCAGATGCGGGCGACTGTCGCCCAGGGGTTCTCCGTTCTGGGCGAGGTGAGCCCCTTCGAGGGGATCATGCGATCGGCGGTCGCCGTCTTTTTAATCCCGGCGACGGCGCTGGTGATGAGCTACGGAATCGACGTCACCAATTCGCTTACCAGGAGCGTCGCCAGCGGCTACAGCTCGCTGTTCGGCGGCAGCATGTACTTCGACGCCTTCGCCGGGCACGTGCGGGCGTTCCCGATCAGGCTGCCCGAAGAGAATTATGCAACCATCCCGGATGTGCCGGGCATCATGGTCAACTTCTTCGGGAGCACCCCGGCCGCGCGCATGGAAGGAAAGCTGCTCTCGATCAAATACGAGGATCCGGCGGCCGGACTGTATATCGTGCCGCCCAACCGGGCCGCGGAAACGGTACCGTACATGGTGCCGGAAGCCCGCCTGGCCTTCAACCAGCTCAATGCCGGGCTGGCTTTTGCCTGGACCATTCTCTGCGCGGTGCAGGAGTGTTACCTTTACTACCTGTGGTTTGTCGGCCCGATTGTCGCCGCCCTCTGGGTCTACCCTTCGCAAATGCTGCGGCAGGCGTTTCCCAACTGGATCGAGGGGGTGGTATCGCTGTGCTTCTGGAGCTTCTTCTGGGCGAGCACGATCCTGCTCATGGCCTGTTTCCGCGGCGTGGATGACACCGGCACCATAGTATTCACGGCCCTCAATTCCATGGCCCTTGTCACCGCCAAAACCGCCTTCGATTTCGTCGGGCTGGCCAAGGAAGCCGGTCGTGAGGCGGCGCGTGTCTCGGAGAGGATCGGTCAGGCGCTGGCCAGGGCGAAGGAGGAGGCGAAAAAAGCCGCCGGCGGTGGCGGCGGCGGCGGCGGCGGTGGCGGCGGTGGTGGCGGCGGTGGTGGCGGCGGCGAGCGGCCGGATGGTGGTGGGCAGAGGCCGCCACAGCCGCCTGGCCCCGTCGACGACGTCGCCAGCAGCACCCAGGACCTGTCCAGCGCCGGCAGGCTGGCCATGGACACTGCCCGCGGCGTCTGGGAGGGCGCGAGCATGGCGGCAACAAGCCTGGCCACACCCTTCGTGGGGCTGGCCGGCAGTATTGTCTCCGGCATCGGTCCGTCTCTGGGCCTGACGGCCCCGCCCGGCTCCACGGGCGAGGGCGGCACCGGGGCATCAGGGCGGATACACGCCTACGGGCACGGGGAGGGCGATCAGGGTCGCTTCTTCAACAGCCAGCAAGAGCTGAACCAGGCGATCGCCGGCGGCTACCAGCCGGTGTTTGCCCAGAATCCCGACGGCTCCTCGACCTCCTGGGTCGACAACGGGGACGGCTCATGGAGCTCCACGACCGTGCTCGGCGATCAGGTCGTAAGCAGCAGCACCTATTCGTTCGATTCAGCCGGCCAGCTGACCGGGGTATCCACTTACAGCTATGACGGTGCCGGAGAGCAGACCGGCTCGGCGAGGACCGAGTTCGGGACCCACGGCTCGACGGTTATCGCGTACGACGCGCAGGGCCACGCGCTCACCGCGACCGGCTACGACAGCAGCGGGCACAGGCGCTACGAGCAGACGTTCAATTACACCGACGGGCACCACGCCGGCAGCACCATTACCTCTTACACTGCCGACGGGCACAGGACCTCGTCCGTGACCATGGATGCCAACCGACACCTCCAGTCCTCGCAGCAGTTCGATGCTCAGGGCAATGTCGTTGCGACGACCGGCAACTATCAGTACGGGAACGACGGCCGGCTTTTGTCCTCTACCAGCAGGGACGGACAGGGCGGCGAGTTCATGACCAGATATGAGTACGACGACCAGGGCCGAATCAAGTCCGCCGTCACATGCTCACCCCAGGACCCCAGCCAGATCTTCGCGACCACGAGCTTTGACTACGCTGACTCCCGGGTCACGTCCAACACCTATCTGGCCAGCGGCCAGCTTGCGGACGGCTCCACGAACACGACGCCGCTCTACAACACCACTTACACGGCAGATCCTCAGGGCAATACCGTGGCCACGTCCCGGGGCTACAACAACGAGCCCCAGGCGCAGGTGCGCTACGACTCCAACGGCGTGCCGGTCTATGCGCCCGACGCTCCCCAGGGTCCCTGGGCGCCGGCGCCGGCGCCGAGCCACGGGCAAACCCTGGTGGCGCAACAGATCGACTCGACGGTGCCCATGAGCGGCGGCCCGTATTACACCGCGCCGCCGCCTCCTCCCCCGCCCACCGAGCACGGGCGGCTGGACTACATTGTCGGAGGCGGGGAGCCCTCACCACCGCAGCACAGAAATCCTTCCAGAGAGCTTCCAGATATCTGGAATGTGTAAAGCGGCATTCAGGCACAAGACGCTGCCGGTCATCGCCGCGGGTTTGATCACGCTGGGCCTGGCAGTGCCGCTGGCATGGCGCGCCCTCGAGCAATACCAGATCTTCTTCGGCATGTATCACGACGACGGGATCTACCTGGTGACAGGCAAAGCGCTCGCCGAAGGCCGTGGCTACCGGATCATCTCCCTGCCCGGCGAGCCGCCGGAAACCAAGTACCCGATCGGTTTTCCGCTCTACCTGTCGCTGGCCTGGCGAATGATGCCGAAATTCCCCGACATCCTGCCGCTGCTCAGCGCACTGCAGGTGGTGCTCGCCTTGAGCGCGGCCGCGGCAGCCTGCGCCTACCTGCTCAGAACCCGCAAGGTCACGCCGATCCTGGCTCTCGTAATCCTTTCTGCTTGCGTGCTCAATTATCACTACCTGGACTTCTCGCCGATGATCATGAGCGATCTGCCATACTCGCTGCTGGCATTCCTCGGATTGTGGCTGACGGAGCGGCTGGCAGGACAACCTGCCAGACGCGGCGCCCCCGGCTGCGCGGGCGTCCCGCCCGCTTCGGGCATGGCGCGGCGGTGCGGAGCCCCGGCGCGTCCTCTATCGGCTGCCGCCCTTGCGCTATTGCTCGCTGCTGCGGCCACGGTGCGCAGCCAGGGACTGGTGGTGATCCTGGCCGCGCTGGTCTACCTGGCTGCCCGGGGCAGGCTCCGCCTGGCAGCAGCCATCGCCGTGGGTTGCGCTGTGGCGATCGCGCCGCAATTCCTCTGGCAGCATTACGCGCAGGCGGCCATTCCAGCGCAACTGGCCTTCTACACCAGCTATCTCGGGCACTCGTACGGCACGCTGCCGGGCTTCTCGTCCCTGCGGCAGGTCATCTGGTCCAACTACGAGTGGTCGGGCATCCTGCAGATCAACACTTACTATCCGTTTCTCGCCCGCATACCCTACCGCTCGCTGTCACCGCTGGCCTTCGAGCTCGTATATCGACTCTTGTACCCGCTGCTCGGGCTGCCCCTCCTCATCGGCGGGCTGAGGGAGCTGCGGCGTCTGTCCATGCCGGGGCTGTACTGCTTTTTCTACGCCCTCTCGCTTTCCTTCTGGCCGGTTCGCCTGGAATGGCGGCACATCTTCCCCCTGCTGCCGCTGAATTATTTCCTCTATCTTCGCGGCTTTCGCGCGCTTGCCAGGGCGATGAAGCCTGGAGGCCGGTTGCCGCGGCGGTTGTATGGCAAGCTGTGCGCGGCCGCCGCCATCGTCTTCTGCGCGTCGCTGGTCGCGGGAACGGTTCTCGACGCCCGGGAGAACACCGGGCGGTACGGGCTGGCTGCGGCAACGCACGCCAGCCTTGCGGATCCCGCCACCCAGCGGATCGATATGTGCGAGACACATAGCTGGGTCCGGGCAAACACCAGCGCTTCCGATGTCTTCGTTTGCAACAACGATCCGAGCTTCTTCCTCTACACGGGGCGCAAGGCCATCCTGCCTTCGCCCATGGAGCTGTGGCGTTTCATCAGGCTGCACCTGGTCGACTCCGACTCCCTGCTGGAGGCCATCGGGTTCGCCCATGCCCGTTACGTGGTGACCGAGCCCACCCTGCGGGGAACCGGTCTGGCCGTGGCGCAAACCGCCGAGGCGGTGCGCCTGCTCTCCGCCAGATACCCGGGAGCTCTCCAGCCGGTCTTCACATCCACGCACGGTTTGTTCCGCATTTTCCGCGTTTCTCCTGCCGGCCTGCCACGTCCGCTTTCC
The DNA here is from genome assembly GCA_021325555.1 of Pseudomonadota bacterium. Taxonomy (GTDB): domain Bacteria; phylum Cyanobacteriota; class Vampirovibrionia; order Obscuribacterales; family Obscuribacteraceae; genus JAJPGY01. The sequence continues at coordinate 319,571 of JAJPGY010000040.1, forward strand.
GACGGGGCATCCGGAACGAGCGGGGCATGCGGGAGCCGCGGTAAGTGCGCGCCGCAGGGCGCGGCAAGCGGCACTGTCCGATAAATTCGGGTGTGAGATGATTACCAGTAGCACGAACGGTTCGGGGATATGAAAGCATTCATTACCGGAGGCGCGGGATTTATCGGGAGCAGCATGACGGACCGGCTGCTGCTGGGACCTAGCAATTCGGTGACCGTTTTCGACAATTTCTCATCAGGCGAAACCGGCTTCCTGCACCACATTCCGCGCAGCGAGCGATTTCAACTGATCATGGGAGACCTTCTCGACTCGAAGCTCCTGCAACAATCCATCGGAGGGCACGACATCGTCTTCCACTTCGCATCCAATCCCAACATCGCGCGCGGTGCGGAAGATCCGACCCTGGACCTCCAGCAAAGCGTGGTGGCCACTCACAACGTTCTGGAGGCGATGAGGCACACAGGCGTCAGGAAGCTCGTCTTTCTCTCCGGCTCCGGGGTTTACGGAGACGTGGGCGGAAAGCCGACCGACGAAGACTTCGGACCGCTGTTGCCTGTCTCGATGTACGGCGCGGGCAAGCTGGGAGCCGAGGCCTTCATCAGCGCCTTCGCGCAGATGTTCGAGATCCGCAGCTACATCTTCCGCCCGGCCAACATCGTCGGCGCCAGGCAAACCCACGGGGTGGCCTTCGACTTCATCAAACAGCTGAGCGCGCACCCCGCGCACCTGGAGGTTCTCGGCGACGGCAGGCAGAGCAAGTCCTACCTGCACGTCGACGACCTTCTCGATGCCATTTTCTTCGTTTTGGCGATGGTCGAGGAGCGGGTCAACGTATATAACGTAGCCACGCAGGACGCCATCGAGGTCGCCTGGATCGCCCGGGCGGTGATTGAGACGATGGGGCTGTCGGACGTGCAGATCAACTACGCCGGCGGCAGCAAGGGCTGGCCGGGCGACGTTCCTGTCGTACGCCTCAACACGGACAAGATCAGGCGTTTCGGCTGGACACCCAAGTACGACTCCAGCCAGGCGATGAAGCTGGCAATCACCCAGATGCTGGACCGCCTGCGACAGGGCACCGCCCAGCAGGAGGCCCGGTGATCATCTCGCGGGCGCCATTCCGGATCTCGCTCGGCGGCGGCGGCACCGACCTGCCGTCCTATTCCTCGCGGTACGGCGGCTTTCTTATCGGGGCCGGCATCAGCAAATATGTTTATATCTCGGTCAACCGCCGCTTTTACGACTCGATTCGCCTGAGCTATTCGCAAACCGAGATTGTGGACCGGGTGCAGGATATCCAGCACGACATCTTTCGCGAGACCTTCAAGTTCCTCGGCATCGACCGCGGTGTGGAAGCGGTGTCGGTGGCGGACATGCCGGCAAACGCCGGGCTCGGCTCATCAAGCTGTTTCACGGTTGCCCTGCTGAACGCGTTGCACGCCTATAGGAGAGAATATGTCTCGCCCGACCGCCTGGCCGCGGAGGCGTGTCATATCGAGCTGGAGCTGCTGGGGCAGCCTATAGGGAAACAGGACCAGTACATGGCCGCATTCGGCGGCATCACCTGCCTCACCTTCGACAGGTCGGGAGCCGTCGAGGTGGAGCCGCTGAGGCTGCCCGAGAACCTGGTTGCCGACCTCAAGTACCGGCTGGTCATGCTCTACACGGGCAAGGAACGGAACGCCCCCGAGATTCTTCGCGAGCAGGACCGGAAGACGCGCGAGCTGGATGCTGCGACAATCGACGCGCTTCACCGGATAAAGGAGATCGGGCTGGAGACTCGCCGGCAGCTCGAACGTGGTAACATCGATGCCCTTGGGGAGCTGATGGACACCCACTGGAACGTGAAGAAAACCCTCTCGTCGGCGGTAAGTGATGACTTCCTCAACCAGTGCTACGACACCGCCCGGCGCCACGGAGCCCTGGGAGGCAAAATCATGGGAGCGGGCGGCGGCGGCTTTTTTCTTTTCTACGTCGATCCCGGCAGGAAGGGAGACTTGCTCGACGCGATGGGCATGATCGGGCTCAAACACGTTCTCTTCGACTTCGATTTCCAGGGAGCAAAGATCATTTTCAATGTTGCATTATGAGGCAGAATGGCTCGAAACCTCGGCTGGACTCCTCTATGTTGCCGGCGGGCATGTGCAGTTCGAGGATGACTTCGCCCACTGGCGCGACGGATTTTGCCGGCTCCTGGAGATCTCCGACGACAAGGCCAGGCGGCTCATCGAGCAAGCCGTCCTCGCCGGAGCGGAGATGCACGGGAAGCTGCCGCACGAGACTTCCCCCGCCGATCGTTGCCCGGCACTGGCAAGCGCCGTCGGCTCCCTGTTCGAACTGCCCAGAGAGCCGGCTGCGGCCTATGAGATGCAGCTGAGCTGGGGAACGACCTTCGACGGGCTGCCGGCCGATACGATTTTTGCCCGGTCCATCAGCGGCAACCGAGACCGCATGGTCGTCGGCAATCGCCAGTGCCAGTTCGGCTGGCAGATAAGCAGGGCGGATCGCAAGCCGGTGGACGCCACCACGGTCGAGTACGACCGGTCGTATTATGACGCGCCTCGCCAGCCGCATTGCGGGATGCGCGACTACATCCGCCACGACGACTGGCGCCTGGCCAAAGCGCGGCGTTTGATCGGCACCGTTCTCAAAGCCGCCCGGGAAAGCAGCATTGAATGGGCACTCTCTCCCGGACCCGTTCGCGTTCTGGATGTCGGCTCCGCCACCGGCTATTTTCGCAAAGCCATGTCCGAGCGAGGATTCGATCACTACGGGATCGACGTCTCAGCCGACGCCATCGACATTTGCCGGGAGATGTTTGGTTTCGAGACCTGGCACGGCCCGGTCTTCGAGCTGCCCAGGTTCATCGGCGCCGAGGAATTGCGTTTTCAGATGATCACGCTCTGGGACACTATCGAGCACTTCAACGATCCGTTGTCTGTCGTCAATCTATTAAAAACATATCTGAGCCATCACGGGGTTCTCGTTATCCGCACGCCCAGCCTGACCGCCTTCGAAGCGGATATCCTCGGCGATATGTACTACTCTTACAAGCTGGACCACGTTCGCTATTTCTCTCCCCGATCCCTCACGGCCATGATGGAGATGGCGGGGTTGCAGGAAATCTATCTGGAAACAACCTCTCACATTTTCAAGGGCCTGCTCGGGGCCGATCACCTGTATCAGATGGGAAAAGCGCTGCGCGGGGCTGATATAGTGGCACTTTATTCGCTCAAATAGGACGGCAGCATGACACTCAGTGATTGCCAGCTTGTAATATTGTCCGGCGGCCTGGGCAAGAGGCTGGGGGCGCTTACTGAATCAACTCCCAAGTCGCTGGTCGAAATCGAGGGCAAGCCGTTCCTCCAGCATCAGCTCGAGCTGGTGAAAAGCAGAGGCGCAAAGAGGATCCTTCTCCTTACCGGCCATCTCGGCGCTCAGATCGAGAACCGATTCGGGGATGGTTCCGCATTTGGTATCACGATCTCCTACAGCCGGGAGACCGAGCCGCTGGGCACCGCCGGAGCGCTGAAACTGGCCGAGCCGCTTCTCGGTGAGCGGTTCCTGATGATGTACGGAGACGCATACCTCACTTTCGATTACGATCTGCTGTGGGAACGTTTGCAACGCTCGGTCCGCAAGGCGGTGATGACGATCTACAAGAACGAAAACCGCTGGGGGCGCAGCAACGTCGTCTATGATCTCCCCGTCGTCACCTGCTTCGATCCTACCCCCCAGGGACAGGAATCGGATTACGCCTCCAGACTGAAGCCGCATCAACGCTTCGAATTCATCGACTACGGCATTACGGCGCTGCGGAAAGAGGTGATTCAGGCGCTGCCGCCCGGGCACCGTGGCTCGATGAACGACGTGTTCGCGGATCTGGCGTCGGCAAGGCAGCTCGACGGGCTGGAGGTGCGCGAGAGATTCCACGAGATCGGCTCGCCGGAGGGGCTAGAGGAGTTTCGCGACTACATAAGATCGCACCCGCTGTCATGACAGGGCGCCACCGCAGTGCAGTACTCCGATACGACACCACAACTTTCGGTCGTCATGGTCACGCTCAACGAGGAGGGCGCAATCGCCAAGGTGATCGAAGACATCCGCCATGTGGTGCCCGCCGCTGAAATTGTGGTCGTGGACAGCAGCACGGATCGCACAGCCGAGCTGGCGGAGCGCCTTGGCTGCCGGGTGTTCAGGCAGGTTCCTCCCCGCGGTTACGGGCCGGCGATGCATGAGGCGTTGCAGGAAGCGCACGGCGAGATAGTAATCACAGTCGACTGCGATGACACATATCCGGCCGAGCGGATTCCGGATCTCGTGAGCAAGATGCGGGAAGGATTCGATCTGGTGTCAGCCTCCCGCCTGGCGCGCAAGCCGGCCGCCATGTCGCTTGCCAATTACCTTGCCAACAGGCTGTTCGCCTGGCTCGCCGGGGTCTTCTGCGGCGTGCGGACGACCGATGTCCACACCGGCATGCGAGCTTACAGCAGGCATCTCTTGAAGACGTTCCCTTATGACCCGCAAGGCATGGCTTTGCCGGTCGAGCTGCTGGTCGGGCCTGCGCGCAAAGGTTACCGGTATACTGAGATCTTCATCGATTACCGGCCCCGCATCGGCACGACGACGCTCAAACCATTCGAAGGAACCGTCTGGACACTGCGCAGGTTGTGGAAGTGGCGTACAATATTGGCCCGCGACCATGAACAAAAGTGACATAGAATACATAGAAGAGTTTTTTCGCGACCTGCAAAGCGTCACGTCGCGGATCCCCATTGACAATGTCGAGCAAGCCATCGCCGCGCTTTTTGCCGCCTGGCACAGAGGATCGCGTGTCTACGTGATAGGCAACGGCGGGTCGGCGGCAACGGCCAGCCACTTCGCCTCGGACTTGAGCAAGTGCACCATTGTCGAAGGCAAAAAGCGGATGAAAGCGCTGAGCCTGGTGGACAACATGCCCTTGTTCAGCGCGATCGTCAACGACGAGGGCTGGGAGAATGTCTATGTCGAGCAGTTGAAGAACTTCTTCGAGCCGGCCGATGTGCTGGTTGTGCTCAGCGTGCACGGCGGCAGCGGCGCCGACAAGGCCGGTCCCTGGTCGCAGAATCTGCTCAAGGCCGTCAAATACGTCAAGGACAACGGGGGCGTGACAATCGGATTCAGCGGCTTCGATGGCGGGGCGCTCAAGGCGGCGGCGGATGTCTGCGTCGTCGTTCCAATCGAGTCGACAGCCCACGTGGAGGCTTTTCACGTGGTCCTGCACCACCTGATAGCGTTCCGCCTCAGGGAGAAGATCGAGGCCGAAGCCACGCCGCGTTAAGGCTGGGAAGTCCGGTTGCTGTAGAGTCCGTGCGACTGCGTCGACATCATCAAGCAGGCAGCCATCTTCAGCACTCGGGACGTGATGGCTCGATCGGTGTGGTCGCGGCTGCCGGACAGCAGTCTGAGCAGCATGTTATCCTGGATGAGGGCCGTCAAGGACACCTCGCAGCGCCCGACGGCGCTGCCGTCCGGCAGAGCGAAGATCCGAACCTGCCGGCGCCCGATCCGATCCGACCGCAGGGCGGCCCTTACCGCTTCGCCATCGGGGGCCACGACGACCTCCTGGCCGACGGAGGCGGTCACCGTGGGCCCGCCGGGCAGCCTGACGGTCAAGGATCTGGCAGACCGGTCATAGATGATGCGTATTCTCGTCAGGGACCGCTCCCTGGCGACAAGCACGACCGATCCGCCGCTTATGGCGACATCACAACTCTTGAGGTTCACCGCTATCGGTCTGGTGGCAAAAACGAGCGCCTCACCGGCCGTGAAATCGAACCGTCCGGCCGCCCGGCGGATAACGATAGCCGAGCCGGCGTGCCGGAAGATGGCACCGTCTGCGCTGGCGATGCCGGCCGCCGTTACCGGCTGCCGCGATGCAGCGGCCGGAAAGACGCAGGATATCGGTCTGAAATCCTGCGGGTCGGCCGGTAGATCGGCATCCCTGGACCCGGCAGCAGCACCGTCGCTCCAGATCCGATTTTGATCGAGCCTTTCGCCCGGGCCTCCATTCAGGGGCGCCAAAGGCAGGATGAACGGTGCCGCCTGATAGCCGGGCTGCGCCTGACCATAGCCGCCCGGTGCTTCGCTGCGGCTCTTCAGCAGAGAGCCGGGGTCCGTGCGAGATGCGCCGCCGGCCAGCCAGCCTGCGCCGGCAGGCGCTGCGGTCCCCGAGGCGAGACCGGCCGTGCCCGGAAGCGGCGGATCAGCGACGACGGTTACGTGGCTGCCCAGCCGTATTGCGTCCCCGGGCAAAGAGCCGGTGCTGAAATCGACGTTCCGGCCAAGGGCCACGAGCAGGTCTTCCGCCGGCCCCGGCTGGATGCCGTTGGCCCCAAAGTACACCCTGCCACCGGCAGCGGTGATTACCGTGACTTTCGGGGGCGTCACCCCTGCAACCGGTGTTGCCGGAACAGGACCGAGCACGATGGCCACGTTGCCGAGGGAGGGATTGCTCGCCGTATAGGCGTGTATGTACGCCCCGGCGCCGATGCTGATGCTGCCCCCGGCGATGTCGTTGTCTTGCAGGGTTATATTCCCCTCCATGGCGTCCAGCCTGGCGGAACCGGTTAGGCAGAGAGAACCGCTGCCGGCGGCCAGCGAGATCGAACCGCCGTACGTGTGAATCACCCTGGCGGAAAGTGAGCCTGAGGCGCTCAGGCTAAATGAGCCCGCGGCTGACGACCGGTCAAGGGCCACAGAACCGGAATTGTTGATAAAAGCGCTGCCGCCAGAGTCGACCTGCAAGGTGGCCGCGGCCGTCTGAACGGGAGCGGCAGCCGTACCGATGGAACCGCCGGAGGTAGTGACTATGACCTGCGGCGCAGCGAGAAGCGAGCCGGGCTGACAGTAAACGTTGCCGCCGGCGGTCGTCTTGAGGAAGACCTTCCGGGCTGTCACCGTACCGGCGACGGTAATGTCGCCGCTCGCCTTCAGCTTGAACACGTTGCCGGCCGATGAGTCGAGCAGGCCGACGGATCCATACTGCCGGAGGTGGGCGCTGCCGTGTCCGGCCGTACTGGCAGCAAGCATCCTGGCCGCCGTGTGCACGGCATGGGACGAGGTGCCTATGTTGCCGAGCTGAGAAGCCAGGTTGACATTTTGCGCGGCCAGCGTGCCGGCAGTCCACACCATGTCGCCCGAGCCTTGCGTGGAGATGGCGATCGAGTTGGTCGCGGTGACGTTGCCGCCGAGATGGACGCCACCGTTGTTGGCGGTGGTCTGGATGTTGACCCTTGAAGAGGCTGATATGGGTCCGTAGATGCCCATGTTCCCGTTGCCCGAGATCGACAGGCTGCCATCGGAGAAGAGCTGCCCCGAAGCGCCCAGCGAGAATACGGTGCCCGTGAGTGTCGATGAGATGGCCACGACCGCTGACGACGGCGCCAGGGTGCCGCTGAACTGCTCGGTGCCGTTTATCACCACCCGCGGGGTTGTGCTGGCCGCGGTGAGGGCGATGTTCATCGGGGCGCTCGACTGAAAATCTTTGAGCGTCAAGGTGACGTGAGCCGGCAGGTTCTCAGCGGTGAGCGTCGGGGCGAGGACTGAGGGAGTCAATACGGCATTACCGCCGATGGCAATTCCGCCTGACACTTGCAGCGTGCCGCCGATCAAGCCTTGCGACTGCATGGAGACGAGCAAGCCGACCACCGCCGGGTCTGTCAGATCCAGGCTGGTGAGCTGAACCTGCGGAGGAGGGGGAGGAGGGTTTGGGTTAATGGCATGGGACTGGATGGTGACGGAGCCACCAAGCTGAATGGCGCCGGCGGCCAGTCCGCCCGTGTCGAAAACAACGCTGCTGCCGTCCACTGAGACCTGGTTCGCAGGCGCGCTGGCCGAAATACCGTTGGCTCCCCAGAAGACGTTGCCGCCGTTGCTCAAGGTCACAGAGACGCTGGACGGGGTCGTACCGGCGACCGGCGATTGCGGAGTTGAGCCAATCACCACATTTATTCGCCCGAGGGCGGTGCCGCCGGTCGTAGCAACCAGCGTGCTTCCCTGCCCGATAACGATAGCGCCGGTGGTTGTATTGCTGTTGGCAATATTGATGTTTCCCTCGGTCGCGGACAGACTGGAGCCTGGTGCCACCGTCAGTGGAGCCGAGGCGTCGCCGGCTGCGGTCACCGAGATGGAGCCGTTGCTCGCTGTAAGGTTGCCAACCGTGAGGGCACCGGATGCTGCGGAGATGGTAATTGCCGATGCCGTCGCCGTCACCGTCCCGCCCATCGCGTTGACGTTGGCGGTGGCTGTCCCGGCTCCCGCATTGAAGCTGACCGCTCCGGGCGCGGAGACCGACCCGCCGCTCAGCGTCACGCTGCCGGCGGTCGCCGGGTTAAAGAGAATGTTGGCGCCGGCGGCGGTTGCCGCCAGCTGCCCGCTGCTGCCTAAAGATATACTCAGCGATCCGTCGCCAGCGTTGCTCTGCAACGAGATGCTTCCGCCGCTGGCCGTCATGCTGCCCGCGACACTCACCGTGCCACTGGTGATGGCAAGCGATCCGGCGGACACCGAACCGTTCACGTTCAGCGAGTTGGTCGATATTGAGACCGCATTACCGGATACCGTCCCGTCCACATTGGCCGAGCCGCCCGCCAATGATACCGAGCTGCCCGATGCCGTCATGCCCGGGGCTACGGAGATTGCGCTCGCCGGCCCGCTCGCCAGCGAGAGCGAGCCCCCGTTTGCACTCACGTTGTCCGTGAGCGAGAGATTGCCGCCGCTCGTCAGCGAGATGTTACCCACCGGGGCGGTGACAGCCCCCACGACCAGCTCTCCCGTGCTCACGCTTGCGCTCACCGAGCTGCCATTAGCCGTCAGCGTCCCAATCATCGAATTCGGGCTGAACGAAACCGCGCCCGTGCCTCCATTCAGGCTCACTCCACTGCCGGCGGAGAGCGCTCCGCCACTTTCCGTTATCGCGCCTGCCGCCGTCGGGTTGAACAGCACGCTCGCCCCCGACGCACTGGCTGTCAGCGTGCCGCCCGCTCCGACGGTGACGCTCAATGATCCGTCAGCGGCATTGCTCTGCAGCGTGAGGTTTCCGCTACTGGCGGTCAGGCTGCCGTTGACGGCCAGCGTACCGGCGGTTACCGCGACCGACCCTCCCGACAGCGAACCATTCACGCTTAGCGAGTCTGCAGAAACTGAAAGCGCGCTACCCGAAACTGCTCCATCCACGCTGACCGACCCGCCGGCAAGGGATACGGAGCTGCCGGACGCGGTCACCCCGGACGAAACGGACAGCGCGCTCGTGGACCCGCTCGCCAGCGAAAGCGAGCCGCCGTTTGCGCTCACGTTGCCGGTCAGCGACAGGTTGCCGTTGCCGGCCGCCAGCGACACACCGCCGGCCGATGACGTCACCGTCCCTGCCACCAGGTCACCAGTGCTGACACTCACGCTCACCGAGGTTCCGCCGGCCGCAAGCGTCCCGCTCAGAGAATTCGGGTTGAACGAAACCGCTCCCGCGCCTCCATTCAGGCTCACCGCCGCGCCGGCCGCGATCGCGCCGCCGGTCTCCGTGATCGCGCCTGCAGCCGTCGGATTGAAGAGAACGCTCGCCCCTGACGCACTCGCGCTCAGCGCTCCACCGGCACCGAGAGCAACGCTCAATGAGCCGGTGCCGGCATTGCTCTGGAGAGAAATGTTGCCCGCGTTCGCAGTCACGATCCCGTTAAGAGCGAGCGTACCCGACGTCACACTCACAGAATTCCCCGACACCGCAGCCCCGGCGAGCAGGCTGAGCGAGCCCGTCGGGGAGGTGGAGAGAGAAACATTGCCGCCAGCCGCCGTGACACTGGAGTTGATGGACAGGCTGCCACCGCCTGCGGACAGGGAAACGTCGCCGTTCGAGGAAGAAATGGCACCGGCGGCCAGATTTCCCGAGCCTGAAGAGATGGTTACCGAGCTTCCGCTGGCAACCACCAGTCCCGTCAGGGTTCCGCCGCCGGTCACGCTGACCGGGTTGGAGGGGTCGGAAAAAGTCAGCGTGCCTTGGCTGCCGGTGCCGGAGTTAGCCGATATTGTTCCGGCCAGCGACACCGCCAGCGGTGCGGCCGCTTCATTCGAGACGGTTATCGTGCCGCCGTTGCCGGAACCCGGGGCGTCGGCCGTCAGATTGCCCGTGATGCCACTGGATGTGATGCTCGAACCAACAATGAAAGGATTGGTGGCATCTCTGTATAAGACACCGATCGAGCCGCCGTTGCCGGTGCCGAGCCCGTTGGCGCTCAGCGTGCCGTTAATCTGCAAGGTGCCCGTGCCGGCAGTACCGGCCGCAAAATTGAAGTTGGCACCGTTTCCACCGGTGCCTGTCGGACCGGCAGTGATCGCGCTGGTCGCCACGGTCAGATTCTGCCCGGCGGACAACGACACCGAGCCGCCATTCCCGCCCGTCGTCCCGCTCTGAACGGCAATCGCGCCTATCTGACCAGCCAGGCTGCCGGTGGAGATGCCCGCGGAAGTCCCCAGGGTGGTGATGGACACCTGCCCGCCGTTGCCACCGGCGCCGTTGCCGCCTTTGGCGGAGAAGGTCCAGGAGCCGTTGCCGGTTGAATTCGTGAGCGTGGAGCCGCGGAGAATTATCGCCCCCCCGTGAGCCGCGCCCACGGCGTCGGCCGAATACGTTCCGCCGGAGAGATCCAGCGGTCCGGCAACGGAGCCGCCGGCTGCGTTCAAGTTTATGGTGCCGCCCTGACCGTTGAGCGTCAGCACCACAACCGACAAGAAGCCGGGGTTGGTCACCTTGATCCCACCGCTTCCGTCGTTGACTATCGAGATGGTGCCGCCATTGCCGGTCGTGCCGCCCGATGCGGCGGTCGCCACGATGCCGCCGGCCGCGCAGTTCGCGCAAGGAGTTGTGCCGCCAACGACGAACGGAACGCCGGTATCGGTCGTCTGGTTCACGAGCACGCTGACACTGCCGCCGTTGCTGCCGGTGGCCCGACCACCCTCGTTGGTTATCGATCCGAAGCTGGCGTTGCCGCCGGCAGCAACGGCGATGATCGAACCCGGAGCGGTGAGATTGTTGGCCAGGATTGACGCTGTCTGGGTGGAACCGGAGGTGAAGCTCCCGCCGGTTGCCGTGCCGGTCGAGATATTTACGTTGATTGCGCCGCCGGAGATAACCGGGGTGGCTGCGCTCAGGGTGATGTTTCCGGTTCCGCTGTTACCGCCGGTGCTATTGATGTTACCCAGGCTGAGGCTGTTGGTTCCCGCACCCGGCGAGGCACCGGCTATGAGGGTGACGTTGCCGTTGTTGCCGGTGCCGTATCCGCCCGATCTGACGGTCAGATTATTCAGCGTCGGAAGGTTGATCGTGCCTGAGCCTGCGGCGCTGCCGGCGTAAGCCACCAGCGTGATGTTGCCGGCGTTGCCGGGTCCCCCCGATAGCCCCTGCGATGTAAACGTGGACAGCGGACTGGTTACGAAGTCAATCTTACCCCCGGTGCTGGAGCCGCCTGCGGCCAGGCTGCTGTTGGTCAACGTGAGGGTGGTACCATCCGAGGTGGCATTGGCACCGGCTACAATCAAGATGTTGCCGCCGTTAGAGGTGCTGGAGCTGGTGTTTATGGAAAGGGAGGAAGCGACAGTCGCCACATTGCCGCTGGCAACGATCGACAAATCCTGCCCGGAGAACACCATATTGCTGCTGATCGATACGTTGCCGGAGGTATTGAAGAACGTGGGATCGCCGGACAGGTTCATGGTTCCCAACACGAGATTGTTGGTCGCCGTGGTAACGTGCGCCTGGCCCGCGGAGACATTGACCGTGCCGGTGACGTTGCCCGCATCAAGAGTGACGGTTCCGCTGCCGGAGTACAGATTGAGCTCCCGGGACAGGAGATCGCCACCAGCGACCGAGAGATTGGCGGCACCGGCAAACGACGCGTCGCGGAAGTTTATCGCCCCCTGAAGCGCCGAGAGCGTCCCCAGCTTATTGTCGATCTGCAGATCCTGCTGCAAGCCCGGCCCTACATTTATGTTGCTGAGGGTGGACGTGATAAGCCCGCTATTGAAAATATTGTTCGAGACGAGATTCACGTTGTTCACCGCCTGAATCAACGGACCGGGACCGCTCATGCCTGCGGGCAGCGCATTGACAATCCTGCCGCCGGCGGACATGGTGAGCGACCCCGAGCTTATTATCTGGCCAGCATTATAAATGTTCTGCACTGCATTCAATACCAGGTTGAGGTGCGGCAGCGGATTAGCCACATTGGCCAGCAGCGTGCTCGGCACCACCGAGGAGATCAATGCGCCCGGCTGGTTGAATATATTGGTGGCAGTTACCGTACCGCGGCTTACGCCGCCGGCGGAAGAAAACGCATAGAGCTTGCCCGCGTTTGTCAGGTTGCCGGACAAAAAGAGGTTCGGGTTGCCGGCGAAGTTGTACAGCGCTGTGACACCGCCGGGCAGAACCAGGTTGGTCACGTTCTGCATGAGGCCGGAGCTCAAAAGCACCCGCCCCCCGGTGGCCGCGCCGAGAGCGCCGATCTGGATCGATTGCGTTCCGGTTTTGAGAATCTGACTTACGGCAACGTACTCTGCCGGCGTCAGCAGCGTGTCGGGCCGCACTGTCAGGGCGGTCCCTCCCACGCGAATGGTCACCGGCGCCAGCGTCTGCGAGCTTACCGTCCTGGCCGTGGAAGACAGATCCATATTAACGGATGGCGGGGTGGCAGCCGGCTGCTGGCCGGGAGCAGGGGAAGCGGCGAGCAGGGGCGGGCAGGCAAGCAGTGCAGCCGCGCACAAGCAAAATATCCGACCTGCGCGCCCGACTTTCATGACAGAGCCACCATCCCACGAACTCCCCATGACAGGCAGGCGAGCAACCACGATCCGAAGGCCTGTGAAAGGCTCTCGAATCATCCTTCTCACCACACGACCGCCACAGGCCCGTCATCACCCACAAATGCCCGCAGGCCTTGTAGGGCGCACACCGAAAGAAAGAGCCTACACCAGGGACGGTGGCAACTTTGCAGCGCTGCCGTCCCACAACCTGTCGACTCTTTCTTACTATGTAACCAGGCATTGCCGTTTGGCTTCCCCCTAGGTGGGTATCTTTCATGAGACGCCGCACAGGAAGTGGCTCATAATTGTCCTGTGTCACGCGGTTGTATTCATACGATCGGGTGATTGCGGGGAAGGTCGGGGATGATCTGGCAGCAGGAAAACATGCGGCGCAGATGGACAAGAAGACGCGCCACTCGGATGCGCAGATGCGCGTCACCGGGGCGAAGTCACCTGCTGGAACGACGCGTTGATCTGCCTGGCCACATAAGAATAAATTCCGGCAACGGTGAGGAGAGCCGCAATAACCAGAAGCAAGATAAATCTTTTCACCGGAAAAGCCCCGCTGGCTGAGAAGTGCCGGCTAGAACCCGATGCCCATGCCGAACGGCGACATGCCAAAACCACCCATCATCGGCATGCCCATCCCGTATCCCATGCCCATCCCGTATCCCATGCCCATGGGATTGTAGCCGTAACCACCGAAGGGCATCCCGTAACCCATTCCATAACCCATGCCGTATGGCATGCCATAACCCATGCCGTATCCGTACGGTGAGTACATCATGCCGGTCATCGCCCCGGCCGCCAGCGAGCCCACCGCTCCCAGCGCCTTGCCGATGCCGCTCAAGAGCGGGTGCCCTTTTTTGGCCGGCTCGGTGGCAGTGGTCGTGTTGCCGCTGGTTATCGAGGAGCCAGTCGAAGTGGAGCCATACGAGGTCGACCCGTAGGAGGTGGAGCCGCCCTGGTTGCCGTAATAGCCTGATGTCGCCTGACCGCCATAAGAGCCGGCGCCGCCGGTCGTGCCCTGCCCGCCGTAATAGCCGGAGCCGGAAGGGGCGCTGTATGTATACTCGTTGGACACCGGCGCCTGCGGCTGCGAGGCCTGCCGCTGCTGGACCGCGCCCTCGAGGCGGCTTACCCGCTCGGGCAACGGCAGGTTGCTCTGCGGGCTCTCGTTGGAAAAGACGCTCACCTCCAGGTTGTTGACGCGGTCCGTGATCGGCAGGCTTGGATAGGTGCGGCCAAAGACCTGATTCTCCATGCTCGATACCTGCGGCTCCAGTCCGGTGTCGCTCCCCGAGGGAGAGCCGCTGGCCGGGGACCCGCCGCCGTAAGCGGGCTCACCATAGCTCTGCCCGTAGGGCTGGCCGTAGGATTGACCGTACGGTTGCCCGGCCGGCGCTCCCGCGTTGTAGGTCGATTGCCCTGGCGGCGAGTATGCCTGTCCCGCCCCCTGCTCCTCGACCCAACCGGACCGGTTGGCGGGCGGCGCCCCGGCCTGCCAGCCGGAGGCGGGCGGCTCCTCCTCGTTGTCCGCCTCTGAGCCCGAATTGACGGCCGTTGCCGGGTGGGCGAACTCCTGCAGCTTGGCGACCCTGACGCTCAGGTCATCGATGCCGGAGGGACGGCCAAAAGCCTTGGTTTCCAGGCGGTCCAGACGCTTGCGAATCGGCTGGTCGGCATAAGTTTTTCCCAGAAGCTGCTGCTCCAGCGCGGTCACCGAGGGATAATCGGTGCCGGCGGTTTCCGCGTCCTGGTCGGCGCCGGCCGCTGCCGGCGCCGTGCCGCCGCCTGCAGCCTGGGCGTCGCCGGCGGGCGCTTGCTGGCTCGGCGCGGCGCTCGCCGGCGGGGCGGCGGGTGACTGCTCGGCGGTGCTCGGCTGAGCCGGGATGGCCTGCTGCAACTCCTTCAGCCTTTGCTCGTTGGAACCTGTCCTGGCCTCGCCAAAGACCATCTTCTCCAGCCTCTCCAGGCGCGCGCTTATCGAGTCCGTCTGGTATTCGTGCTCGAAGAACCTGTCCTCCAGCTTGCCGAGCGTGTCCTGAATTGCGCCCCCGTCATCGGCCCGCCCCGGCCCGGCCTGGGTCGCCACGACGAGCAGCAAGGTTAGCAGGACCAGCCTTGCGCCCCCGGCAGTGATGAGCTTGAATGCGGCCATGGCACCCCCTGCACGATCAATTACATGATAAGACATTCCCATGGTCACAGAGGCCTGCGGAAGGCAACGACCATATTCGACGTTTCGCCGGTGAGCAGTTTGATGGCCACGTCGATTCCGCAGAAGAAACATATCCGGAGGAAGTTGGCGAGCGTGTCGCGCTGAAAGTCAATTGCAGGGAAAAGCGTGTCGGCCAGCGGTCGCAGCTTCGGGTTCGCGCAGACAATCATCGAGTGGAAAGTCCAGAACCAGAAGATGGCGTTGGGATAGAAGTCAGTGTGCACGACCTCGAAACCGAGCGAATCAGCCAGTTTCCTCACCGATCGGGCATCGAAGTAAAACCAGTGCCTGGGGAAGTGATAGGCTCCCCAGTGGTGCCGGCGAAAGAGCTTTGCGTCCAGCGAGCCGATATTCGGCGTCTCGAACCAGAAGATTCCGCCCGGTCGCAGGATGCGGCGCACTTTCTCGGCAAACCCGCGCGGATCGGCGACGTGCTCGATGACGTGGCTGGCGGTCACCAGATCGAAGTACTCCTCCGGAAAGTATACATCCTCGAAACGCCCGGCGTGAGCCTTGTGTCCGGATTGCGCCGCCAGGGCTACCGCATCCCGGTTGAAATCCACCCCGTGCGTCTCGACATTGACGCGCTCCGCTTCGCGAAAGAGGTTGAGCGTATGCCCGTCACCGCAACCGATATCAAGGACGGTCACCGGATCGTGTTCCGGGGCCAGGCTCAGGCTCTGGCGGATCTTGGCTCGAAACCCCTGATACCGTATGCGATGCAGAAGAGAAGCGGGGTTGGCCTCCTCCTTCAGCTTCTGCTGGCTGTACGAGTAGTAATTGGGCGGGTAAATTGTCGGCAGCTCGCAGACGTCGGGACGCGGGTTCAGATAGCACAGGCCGCAGTCCGGGCAGCGCACCACCGTGAACACCTCGGAGGTCGTGTTGTCGTACTCGTGCTCCCGGCCAGTGGTGACGAACTCTTGCCGCGTCGAGCCGCAGACGTTGCAGCTGTCCTGGGCAACCTTCTTTATCTGGGACTTCATCGCCAACACAAGGACTCCGCGACCAGGGCGAAACCGGCTCCCCTCATCTTGCCTCCCGGCCTAAGCGCCGCATCAGCGGGACTCCTCCGCCGGCGAGAGCTGAGCCCGGCTTATCTGGCGCCAGTAATCGGCGATGAAGCGCGAATAGCTTTCGCGCAAGGCGTAGCGGCTCCGGCATCTCTCGTCCGCCTGCAAGAGCCTGTGCAACTCGGGCAGGCAATAGTGGGGAACCGAGGGATAGAGGTGATGCTCGCCGTGATAGTTGAAATCGAATGGCGCCAGGAACGCCCGCTCCAGGAGGTTCACCCGCAAAACCGTGCACAGCCGGTTCTCGGCCGGGCCGCCTTCGTCCGTCAGCAGCTTGGCGTGGTCCACGAAGCCTCTCAGGAAGCCGAGGAAGGTTCCAAGCGTAAATATCGGGCTCAGCCAGAGCGCGAAATAGAGCCACCACTGCCCGGAGGAGAGCCAGAGCAGGGCCCAGATGACACCTTGCACCGGGACCAGGTTCAAGATCTCCGGATGGCCGCGCCTGGTCACCACCACCGCCGTAGCCGCCGGCGTAGCCTTCTGGAACGGCCGCATCAAGCCGTTGACCACGATCGAGGTCCAGAGCTGCCCCCCGAACACCAGCCGGGCAAAATGCCCGACAAACTGCCTGGGCGTGCTCTTGTCGTCTTCGCGGTGGAAAAGGCGATCGGGGTCCTCGGGGGTATTGAGCAGCTTGTGGTGCGCCATGTGCACGGCGCGCGAGGAGCCGAAGATCGAGCCCATCGGATAGGCGCAGAGCCAGGCGCCCAGGAGATCGTTAAACCGCTTGTCCGGCAGAAAGGCGGAATGCTGTGCCTCATGCCCGAGGGCAAGAAGCGCCCCCATCCTGGAGGTGACGGTCAGGAAGGCCAGCGCGAAGGTAAGCGGGTTGGGGAAGAGCACATAGACAGCTACCCCTAGAATCAAGACCCCCCAGGACCACACCAAAAGGTCCACCAGCGCGCGCGCAACCCTCGGCCTGGCTCGCCGGACGAAATCCAGGACGGCATCTGGCTGGGCACCTGTCTCGGCACTGGAGGACATGGGTTACTTCAAGAAAAACTGCTCACGGCAGCTACGGGTGGCGATCATGATGGTAGTAACGTTACGACCAATAGTAAGTGTAGCCCAAAAATTGTCAAGGGGCGGGGACAAAGATGGCGGCCTGGCCGTCCTCGTAAACCTCTCGCCAGCGGGGATTATGCCGCAGGTAAGCAGCAATGCCGGCCTGGGCCTGGACGATGGCGCCGTCGAGGGCGTATTCCTTGACCAGGTCGTCCCAGCCGACGCCCATCCGGTGGGCGGCAAAGTAGCGCGCGGCAAAGGCGGGCCCGTAGAGGTCGAAGCGGGTGTCGATGAAGACCGGCAGCCGCCCCCGAAAGCGGTAGATCAGATAGCTGCCGAACTTGGCCGAGCAAAAGAGCCGCCTGCCGGCCGGGTGCTCGCTCAGATAATCCGCCGCCCGCAAGGGCAGCCATGGCGGCAGGAGGACCGGCCTGGTCAGCCCGTATGTGGCCGCCACAATGAGGATGGCGGCCGGATAGAAGGGGGTCATGAACCAGCGCCCGGCGGAGGCGAACGCTTGCCGCACCGGGCCGGGAACCGGCAGCCGCCCGGACCGGTCCAGGCGGGCAAAGGCCTCCTGCAGCCGCAGACCGGTGCCGTGCATGGTCGCCGACACGAAGAGCGGCAAAAGCTTGTAGGAGGTGAGCCCGGCGCCAAGGAGCGACAGGTAGACCAGCCCCTCGGGCAGGGAGGGCCGGCGCCTGGAGACCATGAATGAGAGCACGGTCAGGAGTATGTAATTGAGGATAAGGGCCAGCAGCGGGTCGTTGAACTCCGGCTGCAGCACCTCGCCAATCTGCCGCGTCCAGAAGCCTTGATTGGACACCTGCAGCCCGTATGTGAAAATTCCCCAGCCGTAGGGATTGGCAAGGCTGGCCGCCATGGACAGCACGGCGGCAACCCCGGCCAGCCTGGCGCGCCTGGCCCGCGTGTCCGCCCCCTTTCGACCCCGGCCGGCAAACCATGCCGCCAGGCTGCACAGCCAGTAAAGGAAAACCGCCGCCAGACCGATGGCGAACATGATGTGAATGTTGGCCCAGATAAGGAAGAGCGGCACCAGCCACAGGACCTTGAAGGACGCCGACCGCCAGTGGGAGTCCAGCAGCCGCTGGGCGGCGTACATGAACAGCATGGTGACCAGCTGCGGGCGCAGGGTAACGAAGGTCAGCGAGGCGAAGGCGGCGGTGGCGCACACGAGCCAGGCGACGGCAAAGCTGACCCCGCGGCGCATCATGCCCCGCAGGGCGGCGACGCCGAAGGTGAGCGCGAACAGGCAGAGCACCAGGGACTGCAGGGCCGGCAGCCCGCCGCCCCGGTCGATGAGCCCGGCTACAATCTCGAACAGCCACTGGTAGATGACCCAGGGCGCGCCCCGGCAGGTGAAAGAGAAAACGTCCCCGGCCGGCAGGCGCTTCTCGCCGAGAATGACCCGCCCGGTCTCCACAAGCCAGAAGGAGTCCACGCTGGTGAAGCAGAAGATGCGGACGGCCCCCAGCGTCACCCAGACGGCAACAAAAAACGCCAGAACCAGAGCCGCCGCCAGCGCCAGCGCCAGGGCACCGCCGGCGCGCGAGCCCGCTGGTGGCGAGCCCTGCTCAGGCATCTTCCTTTGCCCCGGAAAGCAAGCGACCACGCGCCTCCAGATATTCCATCACGCAGGTGACGAAGGTGGCGTGGCTCCAGGTCAGGGGAGAAACGGAGAGGGGCGCGTTGGTGTAAGGGTTCACCTGCTCGGCGAGGATGCCGGAGGGCAGCGCGCGGGCGACGACCCACATGAGAAGATCCAGAGCGTTTGCCAAATCCTCCGGGTGCCGGGCCCGGGCAATCTCATACTGGGCCAGCCACATGGTGCAGATAAACCAGGGGTTGCCGGGGACGTTGTCCAGATCTTTGGACACCTGATGATAATAGTCGTCCTCGTAGCGGGCCACCCCGCCCACGTCGGTCTTCACCCACAGGCGATCGCGAATCGCGGCCATGGTCGCCGCCACCTTCGGATCGTCGACCGGCAAGGCTCCAAAGGCAAAGACGCCATAGTTGGCCGAGTCGATGGTCATATCCAGCTCGTAACCATCGGCGGTGCGCGTCGCCATGCGGCAAAAACGGTTGTGCTCCTCGCTCCACATGTGTCTGACCATGGCGTCCCGCACCTCCGCCGCCGCGTCGCGATAGCGCTCGTATTGCTCCACCTCGCCGAAGTCGCGGGCAATCTCCGCAGCAGCCGTCAGCCCGCCCACCACGCTGGCCACGGTGAACAGGTGCACCCCGTAGCGCTCCTCCCACAGGTCCCAGCACGGTTTGGGCAGCCTGGTCTGCGGGTCCCGGAAGTCCACGAGGAAGTCGGCGCCGTTGGTCACCAGCCGGCGATAGAGCGGCTTCATGAACTCCACGTCGCGAAACGTCTTGAAGTGCTGTCCCAGCGACCACAACACCAGGGCCGTCTCATCCTCCTGAATCGGCAGGACGAAGCTGCCGTCCTTCAGCCAGGGGTGCCAGCTGGATGCGACCGTCTTGTCGGGGTTGTACTTGTGCATGAAGTACCCCTCGGGCGTGATAACGTCCAGGCAGAACTGAAAGAACCGCTGCCCGATCTCCCTGTAGCCGGCCCTGGTGAGCCCGTAGACGACCAGGGCGCCGTCGCGCGGCCACATGTAGGAATAAGTGTCGCGGGAGAACTGGGCAATCTCGTAGTCGTTGGCCGCAATCACGGCGCCGCCGGCGTCAATCTGCGAGGAGACCACAAGCAGGCTGCGCTTGAACAGATCGACTGCCGGCCCGGGGAGATTCTGGAAGTCGTGATTCTCCTTGTTCACCCACAGCCGCCAGTAATTCTCCGTGCGGCGCACGAGCGTGTCCGGCATCTTCTCCCGGATGATGTTGTTCAGCTTCACCACCCTGTCGTAGGCCACGCCGAAACAGATCCAGTAGTGGGCAGTCTGCTTGCCGCCGGCCCGGACGTCAATGTTGATGCCGATCGTGGAATCGACCGATCCCTGCGCGATCGGGTTGCCGCTCAACTGCCCGTCCTCGGCGTCGCGCCAGGTGCCCTCCAGATGCCCGAGCTCGCTGGTGCCGGTAGCCCACTGGTCGACCCCGCACTTGGTCGGGTCGCACATGCTGATAAGGAACCAGCGCTCGCCCTTGTAGTGGATAACGGACTGGGTGCGGGGATCGTAGAAGGCCGTATCGCCGACATCGGATTCCGAGATGTGGAAGTTGTGACTGAAAAAGAGGCGCACGGCCCGGTCGCGCCCGAAAAGATCCCGGACGATGATCTCCCGGACATAGACCCAGAGGTAAAAGTCCACGGCGTCATGCACGGTGAGCTCCAGGCCGAGCCGGTCGTTGCGAAGCCGGACGTCCGTGACCAGCGTCTCCGGCAGGTACCGCCTGTCGATCTGCCACTCCTCGCCCACCCAGGAGAACTGCCCGTCCACCCAGACGCCGAAATGCGAGGGATGCCCGAGCGTGTGGTTCTCTTTGCCCACATAAGGGAAATAAATGTCCCGCATGCAGTAGCCGGTGTCGAAGTTAAGAAGTACGGTGCTGTTTCCCACCGGTAGGTCGCGCGGCATTGTTGCTCCCGTAAAATTTCCAAAGTCACCTATATGGTACAGACTTCGGTAGTCAAGGTCAGGGGTGTTCTTCTATGCGAGCGATGGTACTGGAATCCCCCGGAGAAAAACTGGTGTCGAAGGACTATCCCCTGCCCGAGCCCGGGCCCGGTGACGCGCTCATCAAAGTCGACGCCTGCGCCGTTTGCCGCACCGACCTCCACGTCGTCGACGGTGAGCTGCCGAAACCAAAACTGCCGATCGTCCCCGGTCACGAAATTGTCGGGCGGGTAGTCAAGGCAGGCGGGTCGGCCAGCAACGTAAAGGTCGGGCAGAGGGTGGGCGTCCCCTGGCTGGGCGGAACCTGCGGGTCATGCCTGTACTGCCGATCGGATCGGGAGAATCTGTGCGACGAGGCCGTTTTCACCGGCTACCTCCGCGACGGCGGCTACGCCGAATACACGCTGGCGGACGCGCGCTTTTGCTTTCCGCTGCCGGAAAGCTACGCGGATGAGCAGGCGGCTCCCCTGCTGTGCGCCGGCTTGATCGGCTGGCGTTGCCTGAAGTTCGCCGGAGACGGCAGGAAGATCGGTCTTTATGGCTTCGGCGCCGCCGCGCACATCATCATCCAGATCGCGCTCTATCAGGGGCGAACGATCTTTGGCTTCACAAGACCCGGCGATCGATCCGGACAGGACTTCGCGCGCAGCCTGGGCGCGAGCTGGGCCGGGGGATCCGACGAGGCGCCGCCGGAGCCTCTCGACGCGGCGATTATCTTTGCGCCGGCCGGCGAGCTGGTGCCGGCCGCGCTCACGGCGACGCGAAAGGGGGGCATCATCGTATGTGGTGGCATCCACATGACGGACATCCCGTCTTTTCCTTACGAGATCCTCTGGGGCGAGCGAGTGGTCCGCTCGGTAGCCAACCTCACCCGGCAGGACGCGCGCGAGTTCTTCGAGCTGGCGCCGAAGGTGCCGGTGCGAACCACGGTGCGGACCTACGGGCTGGAGGAGGCTAATCAGGCGCTCGACGATCTGCGCGCGGGACGGCTTCAGGGTGCCGCTGTGCTTCAAATGAATCATTCGGCGGCATAGGACTCTCATACGACGCAAGGAGCAGGGGCCATGGAGAGACGCAAGTTTGGACAGACGGACATGAATGTCAGCGTGCTCGGTTTCGGCGGGGCGGAGATCGGGTTTCGGGGCGTAGCTACGGAGACGGTGACAAGGATCCTGGGCGCCGCCCTCGAGGCCGGAATTAACGTCATCGACACGGCCGAATGCTATGGAGAAAGCGAGGAGCTGATTGGCCGGACGGTCTCTCACAGGCGCAAGGACTTTTATCTGTTCACCAAGGCCGGGCACGTCGATACCTACTACACCGAGGACTGGAGCCAAAAGGGCGTCACCGAGAGGCTCGACAGGAGCCTGAAGCGCCTTCGCACCGACTACGTCGACCTCCTGCAGCTCCACAGCTGCGACCAGTCCGTGCTGCGGAAAGGGGAGGTCATCGAAGCTTTGCAGAAAGCCAGGGCGGCAGGCAAGACCAGGTACATCGGATACAGCGGCGACGGGGCGGACGCGCTCTATGCCATCGGCACCGGCGTGTTCGATTCTCTGCAGACGTCGGTGAGCGTGGCCGATCAGGAAGCGATCGATCTGACGCTGCCGCCCGCCCGCGAAAAGGGGCTGGGGATCATCGCCAAAAGACCGCTGGCCAATGTCGCCTGGAAAGACAAGTCCAGGCCCTGGGACGAATACGCCGAGGTGTACTGGCAGCGGCTGCGCAAACTGAATTACGATTTCCTCGAGGCAGACCTGAGCGCCGCTGTGGCCATCGCCTTGCGATTCACCTTGAGCGTCCCGGGGGTGTGCACGGCCATTGTCGGGACGACCAGCCCGGAGCGCTTGAGAGACAACACAGAGATCCCCGATCTCGGACCCCTGCCGGCTGCCGATTTCGAGGCCATCCGTCGCCAATGGCAGGCGGCGGCGGACAGATCGTGGGTCGGTCAGGTCTGACCGGCGGCCAAGCCGGAACGGGCGGAACCTGCGGGCGAGGCCTGCCTGGCCCGCACGATCCCCAATTGATCACCGATTGGCCAGGTAACGCACGACTGTTTCGGCGGCCTGCTCGCCGCTGCGGACGCAGTCGGGAATGCCGACGCCGTGATAGGCGTTGCCGGCAAGCGCCAGTCCGGGCAGGGCGCCGGCGCGCGCTTCGATCCGGCTCACCAGATCCAGGTGCCCGACGTCGTATTGCGGCATGGAAGACGGGAAGCGGGAAACCAGGGAGGCGAGCGGAGCGCCGGAGATCCCCAGCAATTCTCTCAGATCTTTCATAGCGGCTTCCAACAGGGTGTCGTCCGACAGCTCGATGATCTGCGGCGCCAGCGCGCCGCCGAGAAAAGCTCGCAAGACCACCTTGTCCGCCGGCGCGCGACCGGCGAACTTCGCGCTGCTGAAGGTGCAGGCGACAACGGATCGGCGCTCGATTGCCGGGACAACGAATCCGAAGCTGTCGAGCGGGTGAGCGATGTCAGACCGGCGAAACACGAAATTCACCGCCGCCGACGAGGCGGCCCTGATGCGGCCCAGATCGCCGGCCAGCTCTTCGTCGATACCGGCAAGCAGGGCTGAGGCGGCACGGGCCGGCAAGCTGACGATGACGGCATCGGCTGCGATCGTCTCGCCGCCGGACAGCTCGATCGTCCAGGCACCACCGGCAGGGTCGCGCGCCAGCCCGCCGGCCCTGGCCGCCGTCCGCAGATTATCGGCGCCGATTCTCTCCGCCAGCCGCTCGACCAGAACGCTCATGCCCCGGTCGAGGGTGACAAAGAGACTGTATCTCACTGCGCCGTCCGGCGAGCCGGCAGCGCTCCTGCCGCTTGCCCCGCTTTTCGATTCGGCGATCATCCCTTTGATCACGCTGCCGTACTTCTCCTCGAGCTCGAGGAACCTGGGCATTGTAGCCATCAGGCTCAGGCGCTCCGGATCGGCGGTGTAGATTCCGCCGATCAGCGGCTGGGCGGCGCGCTCCAGCGCTTCTCGTCCCAGGCGGCGGAGCACGAACCGGGACAGGCTTTCATCCTTGCCTTTCTTCCCGCGGGGCAGCACCAGATCCAGTGCCATGCGCAATTTGCCCAGCGGGCTGAACAGCGGCGAAGAGATAAAAGGCCACCACTGGGTCGGCGCCAGCATCATGAAGCCCTCGGGGACGGGGCACATCCGCCCGCGGTGAACGACGAACGCCCGCCGGAAAAGCCCGGAGGTTTGAATGATGCGCTCCTGCAGTCCCAGGCGGCGGCACAGCTCGAGCGCCCACGGCTTCTGGGTTATGAACGAGTCCGGTCCCAGCTCGATCAGGCAGTCCTCATGGGCCGCGCTTCGGATCACGCCTCCCAGCCGATCTGATGCCTCGAGCAGCAGCACCGATGGTCGCCTTTCAGCAGGCGCCTGCTCGGACAGCTCGATGATCCGGTGGGCGGCTGCCAGCCCGGTAATGCCGCCCCCGATTACGACTATGCGCGGCCGCTCCGCATTCATTTGCCCGTACCGGACGGGGCGGCCATGACTGCCCGCACCAGTTCAGCAAGCATTCTTATGAAGGCCGGATGATCGCCGACCGTCGCCGCGCGCGACATCCTGACCCCTTCTCTGGAAGCCAGCTGCGCCGCCTGAACGTCCAGGTCGAAAAGGATCTCAACGTGATCGCACACGAATCCGATCGGAACGACAATCACGTCTCGCACGCCTGCCGCCCCGGCCCCGGCGATCGCGTTCCCGATATCCGGCTCGAGCCAGGGTTCGTGCGGGCCGCCGCTGCGGCTCTGATAGGCCACGCACCATTTGTGGTGCTGAACCGCCCCGGCCACCAGAGCCGCGGTCTCCTGCAGCTGGCTTGCGTACCCCGATTGCTCCGCCATCCGCACAGGCACGCTGTGAGCTGTAAATATCAGCTGCGCATCAGCCCTTTTGCCCGGGGGAATCAAGCTCAACTTTTCGGTCACCCGGTCAGCCACCGCCTCCACAAACAGCTTGTGGGTATGCCACGGCGGCAGGAAATCGACTCTGATCGGGGCGCGGACCTCTTCCTCCAGGGCCTCGCCCACTGCCGACTGATAGCGATCGAAGCTGGCCTCGCTTCGCTGCGGGGCCATGACGCAGGCCACCACATGCGATACCCCGTCGTCAGCCACCGTTTGCAGAGCGTCGCTTATGTACGGGGACCAGTAGAGGAAACCCGTGTATACACGGGCAGGGGCACCCTGGCGTCGCAGCTCTTCCGCGAGCGCGTCGGCCTGGCGGCGCGTCAGCTCGTTGAAAGGCGACTTTCCGCCAATCCGCCTGTACTGCTCGATGACGGCCTCGATGCGCTCCTGGGGAACGCCCCGCCCCCTGGTGACGTTGAGGATGAAAGGCCTTACCTCCTCGAAGCAGGTCGGACCGCCAAAACCGAGCATGAGAACCGCATGCCGTGGATCAGGCATATAGTCGTCTTCCCAGTTCGTGCACCGCCTCCACCAGATACTTCACGTGATCGAAGGGCGTCTCAGGCAAGACGCCGTGACCGAGGTTGAATATGTGTCCCGGTCTGCCGGCCGCCTCCTGCAAGATGAGGTCGGCGCGCCGCCTGATCTCGGGCGGCTCCGCAAACAGGACTACCGGATCCAGGTTGCCCTGCACGGCAACTTGGGAGCCCAGCCTGGCCCAGGCCTCCGCGAGCCCGACCCGCCAGTCGAGCCCGATCACATCTCCACCGGCATCGCGCATCAGCTCGAGAAGGTGCGCGGTGCCGGTACCGAAGTGGATTACCGGCGTGCCCGGCTCGATTGCGCTTACCAGCTGCTGGGTGTGCGGCAGGACGAAGTCGCGATAGTCCGCCTGGCTCAGGCAGCCCACCCAGCTGTCGAACAGTTGAACGGCGGCGGCGCCGGCGGCAATCTGCGAATTGAGGTACCGGGCCGTCACATCACAGAGCACGGCCATGAGGCGGCGCCACGCTGCAGGCTGCCTGTACATCATCGATTTCGTCTTCTCGAAATTTCTCGACGCCCCGCCCTCGACCAGATAAGAGGCGAGCGTGAAGGGCGCGCCTGCAAAGCCGATCAGGGGAAGATCCGGCCTGAGGGCGGCCCTTGCCAGCTTGACGGCCGCGAAGACGTAATCCAGGTCCACCTCGGGCGCCACGGGGCGAAGGCGCTCGATGTCCGCGGGCGAGCGCACCGGGCGCTCGATAATCGGCCCGTCCCCCCTTTCATAGCGCAGGCCAACGCCCATCGGCTCCAGCGGCAGGAGCAGATCGGCAAAGATGATCGCCGCGTCCACGCCCAGCTTCTCGACCGCCGTGACGGTGACCTCGCAAGCCAGATCCGCGCGCTTGCACAGCTCCAGGAAGCCTATCTTCGCCCGAACGTCGCGGTATTCCTTCATGAATCGCCCGGCCTGACGCATCAACCACACTGGCGTATGGTCGCAAGGCTCACGGCGACACGCTTTCAAGAATGCGCTCACAGCCTGCCATCCTAACATGGATTGCCGTCCGGCCGGTCACAAATGTGATCCTCAATTAAGATGAAGCCCGGAAGCAGCGGCCTGTAATATAATCTGGTCGGTCGCGCCGCAGGATGGGCAAATGGCCAACTTCAGCCCGCGGAAAGAAATTGACATTCCCGGCGACCTGCCGCGCGCGGCGATTGCCGTCCTGGCCAGCGGCGGGCTCAAGAGCGCGATCCTGACCGCCCACCTGCTGGATGAGTTCCAGGCCGTCTACCCGATCTACGTGCGGCAGGGGCTCGCCCGCGAGCCGATCGAGGAGCGCAGCCTGCGCCGCTTTCTTGCCGCCGTGCGGGGACCGAAGCTGGGGCGGCTGGCCATTTTGCGGACGGCGGAGACCGAGCAGCCCCGGGACGGCGATTTCGAGCCAGTAGTTCGCACCGCCGCCGCCTGGTGCACGCAAAACGGCATCGCGGCGCTGGCCGTCGCTTCCGTGGAGCCCGGCACCTTCTTTCCGGAGGAGCCGGCGCAGCTCGGCGGCTCCGTTGAGCCCCCCGCAGGCGAGCCGGTGCGGTTGGTCGCCCCCTTCCAGGGGCTGTCCAGAGCCAGCTTCCTGGAATTCGGCAGGGGACTGCCGCTGGACCTTACCTTCTCCTGCCGGCGGCCGATCCTGAAGTTGAACTGCCCGGCGTTGCACTGCGGGCAGTGCCTGAACTGCCTGGACCGCCGGGCAGGATTCGCCGGGCTGGGCATAGCGGACCGGACGCGCTACGCCGCCGGAGACCGCAGCGCGCGCGCCGTCTCCTGAACAACCGTCTGCTTTTGGCAAGCGCAAGGATCGCCCGCGCCTCCAGGGCTCCGATTCTCCACGACAACTCGTCACGCGGGCGAGCCATGCGCACCCCCGGCTTTACGGCGCGGCTTGCGTCGGGGACGGGCGGGGCAAGCAGGCAAGCGCGGACGCCCCGAGATCACGCGCTGTTTTCGGATCCTTTGATCCGGAAGATGTTCTCGATCACACCGGCCACCACCTGATCGGGCGTGGAGGCGCCGGCGGTCATGCCGATTGTCAAAGGCCCCTCGGGAAGCCACGGCTTTGTGGTCACGATCTCCGGGCTGTGCAGCATCTTGTGCCTGATTACATTGCCCGGCCCTATGCAGTCCGTCCCGTCTATGTGATAGGAGGGCACACCGCTTTCCACCGCGATCTCATAGAGGTGTCCGGTATTGGACGAGTTGTAGCCGCCTATGACCAGGATCAAGTCGTGAGTGTCGGCCACGAGCTTGAACATCGCATCCTGGCGCTCCTGAGTGGCATCACATATGGTATCGCCGGGGCTGAGGAAGTGCTCGTCCAGTTTGCCGGGGCCAAACTTCTTCAGCATTGTGCGCTCGAAAAGCTTGCCGATTTGCTCGGTCTCGCCTTTGAGCATGGTCGTCTGGTTGGCGACGCCGAGTCTCTGCAAGTGCGCGTCCGGGTCGAAGCCGGGCGAGCAGGCGTGCGCGAACCTGGTCAGGAACTGCCGCCGATCATGGGCGCCGAGGATGTAATCACAGACCCACTGCGCTTCGTCAAGGTTGCGCACGATCAGGTAATTTTGAGCTCGCGAGGAGGTCGCAATCGTCTCCTCGTGATTGTATTTGCCATGAATGATCGCCGTGAAGTCGCCCTGCTTGTATTTGCTCACGCGATTCCAGACGCGTGACACCCACGGGCAGGTGGTATCGACGATCTCACAGCCCTTGCCCACGAGCAGCTGCATCTCCTCGACGCTCGCCCCGAAGGCCGGCAGTATCACCACGTCACCCGGCTGCACGCCGGAGAAATCCTTCACGCCGCGATCGTCGATCGCCACAAAATCGATCCGCATCTTGCGCAACTTATCGTTGACCAGCCGGTTGTGGATGATCTCGTTTGTTATCCAGATCCGCCGGTCGGGGAAGTGACGCCGGGTCTCGTAAGCCATCGAGACGGCCCTATCCACACCCCAGCAAAACCCGAAGGCCTGCGCCAGCCTTACCGTCACCGCGCCCATCGTCAGCGTGTAGCCGTCCCGCCGGAGCTGCGCTATGAGATCGGATTCATACTCGCGTTGTAACTCGCCCTGGACGGCATCTTTCAGGCCGAAACCTTTGCGGTGGTAATTGGCGCTTATTCTTGTCACCTTCGATGCGGTCTCTTGGGATCCGGTCCGATTTTAATATATCTTGCTCAATCGACAAAGACCTGCCTTAATATTGACGGCCACATAAGAGGCCCTGGCAACGCCCGATCGGAGGAACCTTTGTGAAAAAATCTGCAATATCAATTCTCGCCTTAGTAAGCATCGCACTGGGCGCGGCTGCACCGGCTTTCGCCGACAACGATTACGCAACCATGGCCAAAGACACGGCCATGTTCCCGGTAAGAGCGCTGGCACTCGGCTCCGGTGTTCTCTTCGGCACGCCGATCGCCATCCTTCGCTGCGCGGCAACCCGCACCACCGGCTTCACCCGGTCGGGTGCGGAGGCCATCGGCGGCAAAAGCTCGCTGCCGTGCCTTGTGCTGGCTTCCCCCCTCACCGTGCCGTTCGGGCTGCTGGCCGGCACGGCCGAAGGGTGCTACTACGGACCGAAGCACGCGATAGAGAACTGCCTGGAGCACCCGTTCAGCAAGGACTCGTTCAGCCTGGGCGAGATGGAGTAAAAGCTGGGAGAATAAAACCGGCGTTTGCCGCGGCGGATGGCGCAACGCCGTCCGCCGCCCGCTTTGAAATTGCAAAGGTAGATCATGGAATCGTTCACTCTGCGCGCCCTAATCTTCGACATGGACGGCGTTCTGGTGGACTCCGAGCCCTGCCACCTGAAGGCCTACCAGGAGCTGCTCGGCCGCTACGGCCACAGCTACACGGCGGAAGACAACCGTGAGTTCCTCGGGCGCAAGGATCTGACAATCCTGGAGATCCTCAACGAGCGCTACTCGCTCGGCTCCACGCCGGAAGATCTCGTCTGGGAGAAGGAGAACATTCTCCGGCGCCTGCTCAAGGACGCCGTGCCGCGCCCGGGCGTGTTGACGGTGCTCGAGCAGGCCGGGCGTCTGGATCTCCCAGCCGCGGTTGCCTCCTCGGCGACGCTGCCGACCATAGAGCTGGTAGTCGAGACTCTTGGCATCAAATCGCGCTTCCAGACCCTGACCTCCGCCGACGATGTCCCGCATGGCAAGCCGGCGCCCGACGTGTTTCTCCTGGCCGCGAAACGCCTGGGTGTGGATCCGCAGCACTGCCTGGTGGTCGAAGACACCTACAACGGCATCCGTGCCGCCAAGGCCGCCGGAATGTACTGCATAGCTGTTCCCTGCGATGCGACGCGGCATCAGGATCACTCCCTGGCGGATCGGGTGTTGACCAGCCTTGAGGAGCTCAGCCTTGCTCCCTTCGTGCGCGGCGTCGAGACGATCGGTTGACGCCAGACTCTTGACTACCGGCGCCGGGGCGCCGCTTGACCGGGCGCAGCGGGTGCAAGTGGGTATAAGAGGATAAGAGCGGACCAGGGTTGGGTGGGGTCCGACCAAAAGGTGGATCTTATGGTAGATAAGCAAAAGATACTCAGGGTCAACTGTCCCGGATACGGACATCAATCTTTTTTCTCGTCCGGCTGCGCGGAGCCGCTGTACAACTACAGCGTGATCATCGTCAATCCGATAAGCGTTCTTCACCTCTTTGACAAGGATCCCGAGCTGCTCAAGCAGGTCGAGGTGGCGCAGGTCGAGGGACTGACCTCGTATCCGGCGCGCAGCGACAAACTTCTCGAGTCGCTGACGCCGGACCTTGACGAGCGGATGTCGGAGATGGTCAAGTTTCTGGAGCAGGGCGGGCTGCTCCTCTACTTCCTGTGCAGGCCTTTCGTCGTCCAGGGGCCGGGGGTGGGCATGGACAATTACTCGTGGCTGGACGTACTGGCGCCGGACAAACCGATCGCGGCCAACCAGCGGAACATGGCCACCGTGTCCCACGGGAAGAACATCGAGCTGAACCAGGAAGGTCAGTCATCGCCGTTCGCCAGGTATTTGAGGCAGCCCGGGCTCGAGTGGACCACGCTCATACGCGCGGAGAACCTGACGGAGAACTACGATGTCCTGGCCATCGCCGGACCGAACAAGTGCGTCGCCGCCCAGTTGACAGCCGGCGAGAAGGGCGGCTGCGTGCTCTTCCTGCCCGCCCCCTACAATAAGCAATTCGACGACACGCTCGTCAGCTGCATTGAAATGTGGGAAGCGCGACAGGGCACGCCATCGGCCGGACCGGCAGCCAGGGCGCCGGCGGCGGAGGATAAGCCGGCTGCCCGAGCCGCCGAAGCCCCGGCGGCGCCACCACCTGCCCCCTCGGCAGCAAGGGACATACCGCCCCCGCCGATGACGGGCAAAGCGGAGACGCCACCGCCGGCGGGGGCAAAGCCGCATGCTCCGCCGCCACCGCCGCCTGCCGCGGCGGCAGCCAAGGACATACCACCGCCGATGACCGGCAAATTGGAGACGCCACCACCGGCGGGGGCAAAGCCACCTGCTCCGCACCCTCCTTCGCCGCCACCGTCGGCGAAGGAGGGTGCGCCTGCGACTCCCCCGCCGAAGCCGTCAGCCGGTCCTACCCCAGCGGAGCCGGGGGCAAAAGAGGCGGCACGGGATGCGACGCCCGCGGCCCGCGAGCCTGCCGAGGTGGTACCCAGAGCAAAGGATCTCATGGAAAAGATGGAAGAGATATCGAAGAACACTTTCCCCGACTGGTGCCAGAAATACTCCTTCGCGGATCTCGATCAGCTGCGCGATGAGCTCAAAGCACTGGCCGAGTCAATCAAGCAGACCCAGCAAAAGATGACGAGCGTGCAGACCCGCATCAACGCCATGGAGAGCCTGAAGAACGCGCTGCTCACCGCCGATGGTGACGAGCTGCATCAGGCCAGCGGCCGGGTCTTCGAGCAGCTGGGCTGGAAGGTCAAAGAAGCGCCCGGGGCAAAGGGCGAGTTCTATCTCATGGACGGGCAGTCGACGGTGGCGATCGTCCGCATCGTGCGCACGGCATCCAAGCCGAAAAGCGCCGACCTGGCTCAACTGGCCGAGTCGATAATCGCCTACTGGGGCCAGCACGAGGAAGAGCCTAAAGGCATCCTTCTCGCCAGCACCTACGCCAACCGGCCGCCGGCGGAGCGAACCGAGGAGGACTACTCCGACGCGCTGGCCGAATTCGCCGAGAAGAAGAATCTCTGCTTGATGACCAGCCTGCAACTGCTCTCCATCTACAGGGATCTGGAGGGCGGCAAAGCCACCGGCGAGGAGCTTAAGGAGCAGATCCTCTCCACCAGCGGCCGCCTGCCCGGCTTCTCTCTCGAGCAACGGGTCACCGCCCGCGCCGTCTGAAGCAGCGCCGATGACGAAATTCGCGGTCAAGGCGGGCGGGGCATGCCCAGCCCGTTGATCCATCGCGATGGTTTGCTGTGCGATCCTCGATGCTCCACGATCCGAAGAGGAGCACGGCATGTCTTGCCCGCCTTCCCGCATACGAGCAGGCTTAGCCCGTGCTGCCCGGGGGCACCAGCCAGACGACGTTGACGAAACCTTCGGAGCCGCCGGGATAAAAGGTGGAAAGCGGATCCTGAGACCATTGCCCGTTCGACGAGTGGTTGTTGTAGACGGTGTTGCCGGGGCCGACAATGCCCACGTGCGCGTCGCCGCTCCCGGAGCCGCCCCGGTAACCGCAGGCGACAGTGCCCGGCGGCGGCGGGTGGCTGGGATCAGCTTGAATTGCTCGCCAGCCGTGGGCCTGCAACTGCTGCTGCAGCGTGGCGACCGACGCCGAATCCGCATAGTTGAAACCAAGCTGTTTCAGCACATCAGAGACCGAAGCGGCGCAGCCCAGGTTGCCGCCGTCGCAAACGGCGGCAAACTCGGGCGTGTTCCACATCTGCTTGCCGAGATCGGCCTGGGCAGCAACCACAATCTGCCCGCCGATATCGCTCACGCTCACGCCCGTGCCCGGCGCCGCGCTGGCTCGCGCCGTCGACACCTGGTAGAGGTTGTCGGTGGCGTTCATAAAGTTCTGATAGGACGGGTTCGCCAGGTCCTGCTGGTTCGGCACCCGCCCCAGGAACATGGCCAGGGCGAGCTCGCCGGGGCCCTGGGGACCGGGGTTGACGGGGTCCAGGTTCATCTGGTGGGCAATAGTCTGGATCACGCCTTTTGCGATGCCATCCTGTACATCCCGGGGCAGGAACTGCTCGATCTGGGCCGCGCCGACCGTTCCTTGACCGCCCTTTAGCTGCTCGAGGAAATCACCGAATCCCTGGAGGAAATTGCGATCGCTCAGCTCCCGGGCGAAGCTCCCCGGCAGCAAGCCGCTGGACACGGCCTGAGCGAGGGAGTTGGAAAACTCTTGCGCCAGCTGCGGGTTCTGGAGGATGCCGGCCAGCTTGCTCCAGTCGGGCGGGTTGCCCAGCATTGCCAGGATGTCCGCCGGCAGGAAGCTCTCCAGCCAGATTGTCAGGTTGCCGTAATTGAATCCGACCCGCCCGACGTTGTAGCTGCCGTCGTTGAGCTGGTGCACGGTATCGTACCCGTTCCGCGGATCAGCCCCGCTCATGGCCGAGAGGGTGTCCACCATGGCGCCGGCCGGATCGCCGGGCGCGGCAGCAGGTGCGCTGCCGTAAGCATTGGTCAGTTGCTCGGGGGTTATGGTGGCGCTGCCGCCGCTGCCGACGACGCCGCCGTAGGTCTGGTTGATGCTTTGCACCGCCTGCGGGATGTCGGGCATCGGCGGCTGATTCGGCGCCAGCATCGAGGGGGGAAGATTGTCGCCGAAGTATTGCCTGAGCGTATCCGAGACCAGCCCCTGGAAGTCCTGAATGTTCACCTGCGGGACGATGGTGCCGTCGCTGAGCTGCACCGGGTGGAGCAGGTCGCCGTACTCGTCCTGAATCTGCTGCCCGGTATAGGCGACCAGATTATCGAGCGCCTGCTGCTGCGCGGGTGAGGGCCCGCCGGTCTGCCCGGGCAAGCGGGCCACCTCGATGACGATATTGGCGACCGGCGGCGGACCCTGCGGGTTGTGGACGCAGGTGATCGAGCCGTCCTGGTTCACCACGAAATCCGGCGACGGCGGCGGCGGTTGATGGGTGGGGTCGAAGTTCTGAAACTGAACCGTGATGCCCGGCGCCTGCCCGTCCTTAAGGGGCGGATACTGCCCGTCGTGGACGCCCGCTGCCTCGCCGGGCTGGAAGACGCCGGCATTAATAAGGTCGGCAACGGTGATCCCGCGATCGGCCGCAGGGTCGAGCTGGCCCACGGCCTCGTAAGCGGGCACAGGCCCGGCGGCGGCAAAGCTTTCCATCGCACCCCAGCCCGGGGGCGGCACCTGATAAGGCAAGCCCATATCGAGGCAGGGGGCGGGCGGCAGTGAGCCCGCACAGGCCGCGCCTTCGCCGGGGGCGCCGCCGAAGGCGGGCGGAAAGAGGTTGTTTATATACTCCGACTGCAAGCCGACCGTCGGCGGGAAGGCGTATCCGCCTGAAGGGGCGGTGTCGGGGGTGAACTGGGGTCCGGGCAGTCCGGGGGAGCCCGGTGCGGGCTCAAAACCTTTATAGGGGATAGTCATGGCCGGTGGGATAGTCGGTAGGGATAGCGCCATGCGCATCCCCTATGTAACATCACCGGTCACGGCAGATGAATACGCGAAAATACGAAACGCTTCGTAGTTCTGCCACCGGCATTACGAGGGTTTGGTGGTGACGATCTGCTGGGTCTGCGCCTCTTCCCGGAGCCGGGTCGGCACCGACCAGCCCAGCTCCTCCAGGGCGTCGTCGAAGCTGACCCGCCCGCGGTTGGCGAAGTGCAGGGCCATTATCGCTTGCTCCATCTTAAGGAATCCCTCGCGAATGAGGAACTGGCAACGCAGCGCCGCATGAAGCGTGGCCTCGTCGATCATGCCGGTGACCAAAAGCATCTTGCCGATAAGGGCCGAGTTTTTGGCGCTCAGATCTATGGCCTTTTCAATGTCTTGCTGGGTGACGAACCCGGCCAGCTTGAGCAGCTCGCCGAGCCTGATCATCTCGTGGGGCAGCGGCTTGAGCTGCCCGACCTCGGCCACGGCCTGGGCGATCGAGACCCCCCTGGTGTGCACGTAACCGAGCGCCTCCGCAGCCTGCAGCGGCGTCAGGGCGCCGTTGTCCACCATCTCCTGAAAGCGCAGCGCCGAATCGAGAAGGTTCTGGCTGACGAAGCCGGACTGCACGAGCACCTGCCCGAGCGGCTGCTCGTTGACCAGACCAAGCTCCAGCACGTTCATCAGATCGGACTCGGAAAGGACGCCTGACAGCACGAACAGCTCGCCGATCTTCACGTGCTGCCTGGTGGGCAGCCGGTAGAAGCCGTGATCGATCAGGCACTGCTCGAGGCTGACCCGCCGCTGCTGGGCGGACTTGATCCCCTGTACAGCCTGCTCGCGGGTTATCTTGCCGTCGCGCACCATCACCTGCGCGTTGAGCACCGCCGCCAGGAGGCTCTCGGAAAGGGCCCCCGTGAGAACGAGGATCCTCCCCATCGGCAACCCGGTCTCGAAGCTGTTTTTCAGCGCCTCGTCCAGCTGCTCGGCCGTGACCACGTGGGCCGCCAGCAGCAGCTCTCCCAGTTTATTGGTCTGCGTTGAGTCCTTGCGCGCCCAGCCGAGATTCTTCAGCGCCACCTCCAGATCCTGCTTCTCCCGCGTGACGGCGGTCAATGCCCTGATCGCCATCTCCTCGGAGAGCAAACCGTCCTTCATCATCGACTGAGCCTGCAGCGCCGACTTGAGCTCATGCTCGCAGACGTAGCCGGACATTATCAGCACCCGCCCGATCGGCAGCCCGCTTTCGCCGGCAATCTGCATCGCCTCCCGCAGGTCGGAAGATTTGAGCGCCCCGACCTTTATGAGCAGATCGCCGATGCGAATAGGAGCAGGTTTTTCGGCCATGACAGGAATTCCCCAAGCAAGGAGAGGTCACACACCGATCTATCTACCCAGAAGACGGCGCCGGCTATGTTATTTTTTGGCAAGGCCATCTATCTTTGCCGCCAGGATGAAATCGCTCTCCGTCAAGCCGTTCACCTTGTGCGTCCACAGATCGACTCGCAGCTCCCCCCAGCGGACCAGGAGGTCCGGGTGGTGCCCCTGCTCTTCGGCGACGGCGGCAATTTTATTGGCAAGCTCCATGGCTTCGGCGAAGTTCCCGACCTTGAAGCTCTTGACCAGGCGGCTGTCCTCGACGACCTGCCACTCGTCGAGCTCGCCCAAAAGCGGCTCGAACTCGCACCGCGTGAGCGGCGGCACGCCGCCACGGCAGGGCACGCATGTTTTTTCAGCCAGCGACATGGCTCCTTCCTCCTTAAAGCCTATCCGATAGAGTAATGTCTAACGACATTGTGCCACCGGTTGAATTGGTAAGGACGCTAATGGCAGAAAGCCGCACAAAAACGTTAACGATCGCCGCCGTCTTTCTGGCCATCGCGCTTTTTGCCATGGCGCAGACCTTGCGTTGCGCTCGGGGCTACATGCCCAATTACGGGACATTTCACGACGACGGGATCTACACCGTCTGCGCGAAGTCCCTGGCCGAGCGGCATGATTACCGGATCATTTCACTGCCGATGGAGCCTCTCGAGACCAAGTACCCGCCGCTTATGCCCGTGGCGTTGAGCATAGGCTTCCTGCTCGCCCCCGCCTTCCCGGCCAATGTCCCCGTTCTGGAGACCATCGCCTGCGCGGTGGGGCTGGCGGCTATCTGGGCAGCAGGCGCACTGCTGGTGGTGAGCGGCCGGGCAACGGTGCTTGCGACGTTGCTGGTGGTGGCAGCATCCTGGCTGAACTTGAACCTGCTTTCCTTCCTGCCCGTCCCCATGGCCGACCTGCTCTTTGCGGCGCTGGCGGCCGCGGCGGTTACCGCCTGCGAGCGGGCGGCGCATCTGGAGCGCCTGCAGCCGCCGCCGGGGCTCCGCCGGGCCCTGGCGTCGTGGCTTGCGGTGGCGGCGGCAGTGGTGGCGGCCAGCTTCGCGCACGTGATGGGGGTCTTTCTTCTCCTGGCCTGCCTGTGCTACCTGCTGTTGCAGCGCCTCCACCACCAGGCAGCCGCGCTCCTGGCGCTCTGGGCGCTCACCGTGGGCTCGGCGTGGGTATGGGCCGGCAGCCACGCGGCGACAGCCCCGGCCGTCCTGGTCTATTACACTAACTATCCGCTTGCCGCCAAGGCAGCCGCCAGCCATCTCGGCGGCCCGCTTCCTTTCATGGTCAGCAATCTCCGCGCCTCGGTGACGGAGGTGATCGACAGGCTCATTCCGCCCTTGAGATTCTGTCACGCGGCGGACAACCCGCACTGGCTGGCGGTTCTTGCCGGCTACGGCGCCGTCTGGGCTCTCCTGCTCGCCGGTCTTTCCCGGGAGCTCAAGGCGCGCTCCACGCGAAAGCTGCTGGCAATCTGGCTTGTCGTCCACGGCGTCATGCACCTCATGTGGCCGAAGTTCGCAGGCGAGCGGCATCTGCTGGTGGTGATACCGTTTCTCTACTATTATCTTGCCGGCGGCGCCAGGCTTTTTGCCCGGCGGCTGGCGAGCTTTGCCCGGCCGCGCGTTCCACTGGCCTCTGCCGCGCCCATCGTCGTTCTGGGTTTGATCGTGATCCTGAATGCCGTCGACGCGCTCAACTGGGCCGGAATCTACGGCAGCCGCGTGCCACCACCGGCAGCGGCAGGCAGCGGCTATTCCGAAGCGACGGAATTCCACGAAGCCTACAGATGGATCAATTCCAACACTCGGGCAACTGATGTGATCGTCTGGAACAACGATCCGGCGACGTATCTCTTCACCGGCCGCCATGCGATCATGTCCTGCATGGGCGAAAACTGGCGGATGATCGCCAGCCCTGAAAAATACATCACTGCCGGCGATCTGCTGGAATCAATCAAGCTGGGCCGCGGCGATTATCTGGTCATCGATCCCGTCTTCGTGGGCGGCCTGGGCGGCTTCAACCAGCTCGGCGAGGCGGTCCGCGAGATCATGCGCGCGCATCCCGGCTCGCTTGCCCCCGTTTTCACCAGCCGCTACGGGCTCATCACCATCTTCCGCATCGACCGGAGCAGGCTGCCTGTGTGAGTTGCGTCTATTCAACAAGTTCCGATGCAAGTTCGCACTCCAATATGATACCGGGCGGCTTATCCTGTTTCGCTTCCTCGTGCCACCCAGGCAGTGCGATCGGTCTCGGCGTAATAACTGGCAGTTTCGGAAGTCGAGCTTCATAGGCAGCGATCAACTGCTGTGCTTCTGCAGTCTCCATTAGTTGCGCCGCAGTAGTGCATGGCAACAAGAGGGCGAGGCTGGCCAAGTCAGAGAGAAGTTGGCGCAAACCGTCCTTGTTCCATGGCCAATCGTATGTAAGGCGCAGAATAACACCAGACCTTGCGTCTTAACCGACATATCCAAGACTTCCTCCGCCATTAGCTTCTTCGAGCGCTGGCTAACTGCCTGGGTGTTCCTGTGCATCGTTGCCGGAATTGTTCTTGGTCAACTGGCGCCAGCTCCAATCAGACTCATTGGATCGTTGCAAGTTGAACAGGTCAATATTCCAGTCGGCATGCTGATATGGCTCATGATCATACCGATGCTCTTGAAGATCGATTTCAGTGCATTGCACCAGGTGCGTTCGCAATGGAAAGGTATCGCAGTTACTCTGGTCATCAACTGGGCTATTAAGCCATTTTCGATGGCGTTGCTCGCATTCATCTTTATCAGGCATGTCTTTGTCGCGTATCTGCCCGCAGCTCAACTTGATAGTTACGTTGCCGGTTTAATTCTGCTTGCTGCTGCACCATGCACAGCGATGGTGTTTGTTTGGAGCCAGCTAACCGATGGCGATCCATATTTCACGCGAGGTAAGCTCAAAGGGTGTGTAAAAGCTTGAAATAAAGCGAGGGCGGTGTATCCTCGGAATTCTGAAAGTTCAAAGGAGACACCGCCATGAAAAAGCAAACCA
>JAJPGY010000019.1 GCA_021325555.1 Pseudomonadota bacterium
CCAGCCCATCTCCGCCCTGAACTGGCTGTGCCTTTTTTGCTTCTTGGCACCGTAAGTGGTATCAGGGGCACGCGAAAAAAGTTTCCTGCTGCCACGAAAATTCCACGGGCGCTGCTTAGACTACAGTATCGAAGGGATAGCCAATCAGGGCGGACGACGTCCAGCCCATCTCCGCCCTGAACTGGCTGTGCCTTTTTTTGCTTTTTGCGGGAATGCGTATTTCCCTCACGTGAACGCGCATGAACTGTGCAATTCCACAGTGATGCCTTCTGCAGTCAGACTTAAGATTTCCGCAAGGTCGATGCCGCCGGATGCCGGCAAGCCAGCGCTGCAGGGGGCGCTGCCGCGCACGGTGCCGCGCGCGGCCACTCGTCTGACTGGGTTGAGAAATAATGGAGAAACCTTCGCAACAGCGGCGTGCAGAAACCACCGTGCTTTCCGGCCGGGCACAGCATTCTGAGGTCGGCTCTGGCAACAGTTTCGTGCCGGCCGCTGATCCCGGACGACTGGAGAGCCGGCCAAACTTGCGCGCGCTGGCCGCTGAAAGAGAAGTTCTCGCGCTGGCAATTGGTGAATTGGAACGGCTGGCCGAACTGCTCCAGAGAATCGCAAAACTCGAGGCCAGGCTAAAGATACCCCGGTCCATGGACAACAGGCGCCACAAGCAGATCCGGTCGTTGGAGGAGGAGCTTGATTCGGCAAGAGCGGAGATGAGCGGCGCAATGCAACTGCTGTCGGACGCACACGGCGGCGAGGCTGGCCGGCTATGGCTGCCGGGTGAACTGGAACGCAGGACAAAAGACCTCTCAATCTTCATAGCCTCGAGGGAGCAGCTGCTGGCTGACCTTAACGCCGCCATTGCCGCGGAGGAGGGCAACCGCCTGCTGCTCGGCGCATGCAGGCAGGAGTCCGACGACCTGTTAAGAAAGCACGGGCTGGTGCCGGCGCAGGTTCCCGGCTCGCTCGCTGCCGCAAAACGAAGGCTTGAGTTGATAGAGCTGGAGATCAGCCAGTGGAAGTTGCGTCTTTCGGGTCGTGCCGGCAGTGCCGCAGATCAATCCGTGCTTTACAATGCTGAAAACTTCTGGGAGCCGTTCCGGCGCGATCTCAAGGGCGCCGCCAGGAGTGTTCTTATCGTAAGCGCGTTCATTTCACTGGAAAGAACGCTGGACCTGATTGACGATCTTACCGGGGCAATCAAGAGGGCAGTGCGTGTTACCGCCTTCGTAAGGCCCCCTGACCCGGGTCGAGCTGATTGCCTCGAAGCAATGGAAATACTCAGAAAGGCCGGCGTCAGGGTTGTGCAACGCCACAAGATCCATCAGAAGGTGGCGGTCATCGACCAGCGCATTGCCTGGGAGGGCAGCCTCAACATCCTTGCCCACAAGAATTCGCTCGATCAGATGCGCCGGTGGGAATCGCGGAAAATTGCCGAGGAGATCTGGCAAAACCTCCAGAGCTGAAGCCCGGGCTCTGCGGGTCCAGAACATGGTCACCTTGTTCGAGGCTCGACTTTAAGATTTGCCGTTTCACAAGAATTCCACGGACGCCGCCTAGACTACGGTATCGAAGGGATAGCCAATCAGGGCGGACGATATCCAGCCCATCTCCGCCCTGAACTGGCTGTGCCCTTGAAGACCATGCGAAAGTTTGACTGCCCGCCACAAGTCGCCACACGGCGAGGCAGAGACGATGCGGAGCGGATTATCATGTCCGCTCCGACGTCATTTCAGGGTCCCGGTCACCGGCGGTCGTTTCGGCTTGCCGGGCACCGCCTCCTGCACCAGATCGAACCTTTCCGCCCAGAAGGGCGGGCGCAGGAGGTCGTTGTCCAGCTTGCGCTGCCAGTGCTCCGGCTTGATCGGCGCCCCCTGCGCCTCGAAGTAGGTGTAGGTGGCGCCGCGCCCGAGGGTCGATTCGGTCTCTTTCTGGAGAATGATGAAGAGCTGTCCCGCCCTGCCCAGCCCGAAGCTCATGCCGGCCGTGGCCGCGCCGACCGTACTCGACGTCAGCTCGGCGCTGGGCGGCTTGAGCGGGAGCGTGCCCTCCAGCGGGGCGTCGACCTGCGCCAGCACGACGTCGATGTTCTGCAGCAGCTTGATGTCAGCCAGCGGCAACGGCTTTCCCTTAAGCTCCAGATCGGACAACCGTTTTAAGCGCTCGGCCAGGCGGCCGAAATCGGCCAGGCGATCCTTCAGCCTCTCGGGCATGTAACCGAGCGCTCCCAGGGTGTCCGCCATCTGGCGGGCGTCGGCGGCGATCGCCTGGTAGATGTCCGTCGACGGCTGCAGGTAATGCAAGAGCATGGGGGCCGGCCGGCGACCGCGCGCCGGCGGGGCGGCCGATGTTGGTGTCGCCGGCGGTGGCGTACCGCCGGCTTCCTGGCTGCCTGCGCTCTCGGGCGCGAGCGCCAGGTGGCTGTCCACCCAGCCGGCAAAGGCTGACTCCAGCATGCGCACCATCCAGGGCTCCGAGCGCAGGACCGACTGCGCGCCTTCCGGCAGCGGTTTGAAGTAGCCTTTGAGGATATCCCAGCGCCTGTCCCTTATCGTCTGGGATGTGGCCCCGACCTGCTTTGCCTCCACCAGCTTGTCCAGGTCCGGCAGGGCCACCACCAGGTGGGGATCCAGCCTGGCGAAATTGTCCAGCAGCGTGTTGTTCGCCTGCGCCGCCCCCCAGGCGTGGGTGACAAGCAGGGCGAAAGGCCAGGTTGCGCCCGGCTCCGCGTGCTCGTGCCAGAAGGGGACACAGGCCTTGAGCCAGGGCCATTCCGCGTCGCCGGTCATGGGCAGCAGGCGGAACATGACCGGCGTGCCGCCCTTGCCGCCGGCGCCGCCTAGCTCGAAGACGGACGCCGCCCCCAGCTTGAGCGGCTTCTGCTTTCTCAAGGACAGCAAGAGCCTGGTGCGGAACAAGGGCTCGGCAAGCTCGTTCAAGGTGATCTTGAGGCTGCCGCCGGCCGCCTTGAAGTGTTGCTTGTACTCGCTGGGCAGGATCGTGCTCTCCTGCCAGTCGTTGAGGTCGGCGCCCAGCAGCGACCAGACTTTGACAAGCTTGGTCCAGGTGTCATATGCCGGCTGGCCGTTGATCCTGGAAAGCTCCAGGCTGCGATAGAGGAGGACGGAGCGCCGGAAGGTGTTGCCCCGAGTCGCATCGCCGATGGCCGTCACGTCGGAAAACGGGAAGGACACCCGCGACACCCACTCGCGGCAGCGGTAGAAGCCCTCCAGCTCCGGGCGGGAGCTGTACCAGCCGACCGGAACATAAGACGAGAAGTCCTCCGCCGAGTCGAAGATGGCGCTATGGGTTCCGCGCCCGCTTTCGATCGCCTCCAGGTCGGCGCGGATCCAGGGGACGATTCGCATCGGCACCGGGGCGAAGAACTTGGGATCGAGCAGCTTTATGGCCACCGAGAGAAAGGCCAGGTTGCGCTCGAGATCCATCCGCACCTCGGCGTCCTCCGCCTGCTTGTAGTCGGAAAGCGAGGCCGCCAGCATGGCCTTCAGCATGGACAGGAGATCCGGCGCCACGTGCTCGACGATCGCGTCGGCCAGCACGCGGTTGGTCCAGGCGAAATAAGGATGAACGATCGCGTCGGCGGTGACGAAGTTGGATTTGCCGCGCAGCCGGTTGTCCCGGTAGACGGCGGCCATGGTTGGATAGCGGCTGTTGTCCAGGACCAGGAAGTAGGTCTGCCCGAGCAGCTGCACCGATCTGTCGGTCAGCCCCGGAATCTTCACACCGGCCAGCGGCACCGGCTGCAGGAAGGAGATCGGGAAGTCCATGCGGGGGATCAGATCCTCGAGATGCGCCTGCCGCGAAGGCACCGCGATCGACGCCGGCGGGCGGTTGCCGGAATTGAGCTTGAACGGCGACAGCCCCTGGATGGGCTGGATGTCCGGAAGATCGGCCAGCGCGGGCGCCGGGCAGCACGCCCGGGCAAAGGCGAGCAGGGAGCAAACCAGGCCCAGCGCCAGCCGCCCGTCAGCCATTGGACTGCCCCCAGAACATATGATCCAGCGACACGTAACGGGCCGTGTGGATGCCGCCCACCTGAGAGAGCTCCGAGAGCAGCGCTTGCGGGATCGGATCATCCAGGGTCATCACCATCACCGCGTCCTGCCGGACGCCGCGCCGGCCAACGCTCATGGTGCTTATGTTGATGTCGTAATTGCCCAGCGCCCCTGCCACTTTGGCCACCATGCCCGGCTGATCGCGGTGGCTGGTGAAAAGCATGTAGCGCGCCGGCGTCAGGTTGATCGGGTAGTCGTTGATCCTGGTTATGATCGGCTCGTCGTGCGGCAGCACGGTGCCGGTGATTGTCGATGTCTCCCTGTCGGTGGCGACGGACACGGAGATCTCGTCGCGGAACTGCGCCGACTCCTCGAACTTGCTTTCCCGCACCTGGATGCCGTGGTTGCGCGCCACGAGCTGCGCGTTCACATAAGTGACCCCCTCGACCCGGCCGGAGAAGATGCCGCGCAGGGCTGCCACCGTCAGTGGTGTGGTGTCCTTGGTCGCCAGCGCGCCGCAGGAGATAATCTCCACCTCCCTGACCGTTCCCGGGGCGAGACCGCCGGCGGTGGCGCCGATCGCCTCGGCCAGCCAGAGATAACGGCCGAGCGCCTGCAGGATCTCCGGACGCATGAAGGGCAGGTTGACCGGGCTCCTGGCCATGCCGCCGGTCAGGTAGTCCCGCAGCTGCTCGGCCAGATCTATGGCCACGTTGAACTGCGCTTCGATCGTCGAGGCCCCCAGGTGCGGGGTCAAAACCACGCGGTCGGCCAGCTCCAGCAAAGGAGAGCCTGCCGGCGGCTCGTTCTCGTAGACGTCGAGGGCGGCGCCGGCAACCCGCCCGTCCTTGATCGCCCTGCACAGGGCGGCCTCGTCGATGATGCCGCCGCGCGACGTGTTCACGATCCTCACCCCCGCCTTCACCTGGGACAGGACGCTGGCGTTCACCAGGTTGGTGGTCTCCCTGGTCTTGGGCGTATGGATGGTTATGAAGTCGGCCCGGCGCCAGATCTCCTCCAGCGGCACCCCCTGCATGTTGAGCTGCGCGGCCCGCTCGGCCGACACCAGCGGATCGTAGACGATCACCTTCATGCCCAGAGCCCGGGCGGCCTGCGCCACACGG
This sequence comes from Pseudomonadota bacterium, assembly GCA_021325555.1. GTDB lineage: Bacteria > Cyanobacteriota > Vampirovibrionia > Obscuribacterales > Obscuribacteraceae > JAJPGY01. The sequence goes on from JAJPGY010000019.1 coordinate 5,138, forward strand.
CTGCCGATCTTGCCCAGCCCGATCACCCCCAGGGTCTTGTTGAACAGCTCGCTGCCGATGAAACGGCTCCTCTCCCATTTGCCCAGCTTGACCGATTGGTCGGCCGTGGGCACCATTCTGGCCAGCGAGAGCATGAGGGCCAGCGTGTGCTCGGCGGCGCTGGCGGTGTTGCCCTCGGGAGAGTTGATGACCAGGACGCCGGCCTCGGTGGCCGCGTTGAGGTCGATGTTGTCGACGCCCACGCCCGCCCTGCCCACCACCTTCAAGCGTTTGCCGGCCGCTATCACCTGGGCGGTCACCCTGGTCCTGCTCCGGACGAGAAGGGCGTCGAACTGCGGGATCACCTCGAGGAGCTCGTCGGCGGTCACCGCGGGCTGATAGCTGACCTCCACGGACGAGGAGAGGATATCCAGACCTTCTTGGCTGATCTCGTCGGCCACCAGAATTTTTGCCATGTTCGCTCCTGTGCCTTATTCGCTGCCGGGATTGATCGTGCCGGTCAAAATCAAACTGTGCTGGCTCTGCCGCTCCACCTGCTCGGGCGAGAAGGCGACGGGCAGGGGGTCGACGCGCAGCCATCCCTTTAGCTGGTCGCGCGCGGCGCCGTCGAGCGGGTGTCCCGACTGGCCGAGACTCAGGCTGCCGTAAAACTTGTCCGGATCCGCTTCGTCGATGAGCAGGCGCAGGGTCGCCCCGTGGCGGCAGAGGAAGCGGCCGCTCGTGGTATCGCCTGTGATATCGAGGGCGTCGACCGTGTCGGCGTCCCCGCCCACGCCTACAGGTCCGACATCGAAGAGCCAGCCCAGCCAGGGCGCGCCCGCGCTCACGGCGTGGCGAAAGACGGCCTTGTGGAAGGACTGCCAGGACCAGCGGTCCGGGTCGTCGCTGCGGGCGGAAAGCCTCAAGTTCTTCAAGGCTTGCGAGAAGGTGGTGAGCAGGAAAACCTCGTGGGTCCTCTCCTCGGGCGGCAGCCAGCCGGCCGGCCTGTCTTTCAGATAAGCCTCCACGATCACCGGCCAGGCAGGCCAGCGCTCCATGTACTCGCCGGCCAGCGCCGGGCCGATTTTGGCGACGATAAGCCGGCGCGCCAGGGTCTGCAGGAAGGACTCGCAGACGGCGGCGGCGCTGCTCTCCGGCTTCAGCGTGCCGTCCCAGCGGGCAAGCCGCTCGAAGGCGGACAGCTGCAGCCGGTCGTTGACCTGGCAGGCGGCGAGCGCCTGGCGCAGCTCCCGCTTCACCAGCGAGCTCAGGTAGGCGAGCTGATCGGCTTGCAGGTCGTTCATGTCCGAAAGCCCCAGCGGGCGGGAGCGGCTTGCCGCGTCGGACAGGCAGGTCGCCACCCTCATCGCCCGGTAGGGAGCGGCCCACTGGTGCCCGATCAACCAGCGATATCCTGGCCCTGTCATCTTCTGATTGGCGGCCACAAGATATCCGCAAGGCGGGTTGAAGGTGGAGGGCAGCTCTTCGTAAGCTACCCTGGCCGTCCACTGCCCCCTGGCGCCCCAGCCGGGCACGGGATACATGCCGTCGCCGCCGCCGCCGCGCACCGGAATCTGCCCGGCCGCCTGGCAGCCGATGTTCCCTGCCCGGTCGGCGTAAACGAACAGCTCCGCCGGCCCGGTATAAAGCTTGAGGGCCCCGCGGAACTCCGGCCAGGACCTGGCCCGGTTCAGCAGGTAGAGGCTCTCCAGCTGCGGCGTTCCCGCAGTACCCCCGGTCCAGGCCAGGGAGACGGCGCCGGTGCCCTCCCTGAGCAGCACCGGGCCGTGCCCGGTGACCATCACCTTGTGCAACACGTTCGGACCCAGGCGGACCTGAATCTCCTCGGTCAGCTCCAGCGCTGGCTGCCAGCCCTTCTGGTCGCGGTACAGCCCGGGAAAGCCGGGCGAAAATTCCTCCAGGAAAAGATCCTGCACGTCGGCCTTGAGGCTGGCGCCCGCCCAGGCGATGTCGTCGTTGCGCCCGGCGACAATGCCCGGCACACCGGGGATGGTGGCGCCGGCCACGTGCAGCCCGGGCGCCGCAAGCGAGCAGAGATACCAGAGGTCCGGCGCGGTCAGCGTTTGATCCTTGGCGCAGGCAAGCAGGCAGCCGCCCCTGTCGCCGAGCCGGCCGGAGACCACCCAGGCCGTGCTCCCCCAGATGCCGCAGGCATCCATGGCCGGCGAGCTGGCGCAGGCCAGGCGACCCAGAGAGTCGGCCAGCGACCGCGCCTTGCCGGGCTCGCGGTCGGTCTTGCCTGGCACCGCCGGTGATGCCGTGTACGTCTCCTCCGCGAACAGCCGCCCCGCCTCTTTTGCGCCCACGCGGTCGCGAATGCGCTGGCGGAGGTCATCGAGGCGCCAGGACTCGTCGCCCAGGTAGGCAATATATTTCATGACCGCCAGCGTATCGGCGGGCTCCCAGGGCTCGGGCCTGTAGGCCAGCAGGCTGAACTCCGGGGGCAGCCTGTCGGCCGCCGACTGCAGAAAGAGGTTGACCCCGCGGCAGTAGCTCTCCAGCATGGCCCTTGTCGGGGCCGTGAGCGCGCGCAGCTCCTCGTCCGCCAGGCGCCGGCATCCCACCGTGCGCATGAGCCTGTCCTGCGCCAGCGAGCCGATGCCGAAGACCGCCGCCAGCCGGCCTTCGGCGGCGCGCCTGAGCATGTCCATCTGGAACATCCTGTCCCTGGCCGTGACGTAGCCCTGAGCCGCATAGAGATCGCTTTCCGATGCGGCCCTCATGGCCGGGATCATCCGGGCATCGAGGCGCACCACCACGGGGGCGCTCAGCCCGGGCAGGACGATTACGCCCTGCTGCTGCGGCCGCGTGCGCACGAGGAACCACCACACGGCGAAAAGCCCGGCCAGCGCAACCAGCATGACAACGGAGGTGAGTGCCCGCATTACCCGCCTGAAAACAAGGAGCCGCTCCCCGGTAGAAAGTCAGACGATCCCCGGGCCGGGGACCTGGCTGAGGTCAAATTATAGCTTCCCGCCGGCCGCTTCAAAAGCGCTGCCGGTGGCCGCCAGGATCTGCTCGATCCGGCCTGCCGTCCGGGTGACGGAATGCCAGTCCCCTTCCCGCGCTGCGCGGTCGAGCTCGGACAGCAGGGCGACGACCTCCTTGACCTGCAGCGACATTGCCACCCCGCGCAGCTGGTGCGCGGCTGTGGCGACGGCCTCCACCTGGTGCGCGGCGGCCGCCGAGCGCAGATGCTCGAGCAGCTGCCCGGCCTCGGACAGACCGGCCTGCAGGATCTCGCCGAGCGCCTCGCCGCCGTAAGCGGCCCTCAGCCTCTCGAGGTCCACCGGCAGGGGCGGGGCTCCCCGCGGCGCCGGCTGGTCGGCGGGCGGCCCGCCCGGCACCGGCGGGCGAGCCCATCGCTCCACTACCCTTGCCAGCTCGCCCTGGTTGATCGGTTTGGTCAGGTAGTCGTCCATGCCGCAGGCCAGGCAGCGCGTGCGATCGCTGTCAAAACCCGAGGCGGTCATGGCCACTATCGGAACGTGGTGGCCGCCTGTCTCCTTCTCATGCCGGCGGATGAGCTCCGTGGCCCGGAAGCCGTCCGTCCCCGGCATCATGCAATCCATGAGGATGAGATCGAACCTCTGCTCGCGCGCCGCCTCCGCCGCCTCGTGGCCGTTGCTCACCGCCAGCGCCGAAAAGCCGAGCTTCTTTAATTGCAGGAGCCCGAGCTCACGCAGGACCGCGTTGTCCTCGGCTAGCAGGATGGAAACCGGGTTTGCCATGATGGTGTCGACGCTGACTCCCATGGCTATTTTACTGCGCGCAACGTCCGGCGCGAAAGCAGACGATAGGCAGCAGCGGGCCGGCCGGTGAGGCTAAGAGAGCTCGGAGTCGATGAGATGTCTTATCGCCCGGTAGACGGCCCTTATCCGCCCGGCCAGCTCGCCGGCCTGCTGCCAGTCGCCGGCGGGGGCGGTTTTCTCCAGCTGCAGGCTGAGCTCGCTCATCTGCGAGGCGGTCATCACCGAGGCCAGCCCCTTGAGCTGATGGGCGACCAGGGACAGAGCCCGGCCGTCCCGGTTCTCGAGCGAGCCGGAAAGCTCCTCCAGCAGCTTGTCAGCCTCGTCGCGGAAGAGCCCGACAATCTCCTTCAGAGAAGATTCGCCGTACATCTCCCGCAGTGAGCTAATCTGCAGGAGACCGCAGCCCGCGCTCTCCTGGTGCCCGGCGCCGTCTTCCCCGGGCTCTTTGCCCGGCGGGTCCGGCCGGGCGCCGGGCTCGCACCCGCCGGCGCGCAACCAGCGCTCCATTACCTGGCGTAAAGATTCCGTGCTTACCGGCTTGCTCAGGTAGTCGTTCATGCCCGCCGAAAGGCAGCTCTCCTTGTCGCCGGGCATGGCCGCCGCCGTCATGGCAACAATCGGCACCCGGCCGCCCGTCGCCTTCTCGAGCCGGCGAATCTCCCGGGTGGCCTCGAAGCCGTCCATGACCGGCATCTGGCAGTCCATGAGCACAAGCGAGTAGTCGCCGGCCCGGACGGCCTCCACCGCCTCCCGGCCGTTGGCGGCCACGTGGGCGGTCAGGCCGAGCTTCTGCAGCTGGCGGAGCGCGAGATTCTGCAGGACCGGGTTGTCCTCGACAAGCAGGATCACCGCCCCGTCCCCGGTCCCGGCCGGGGACGCGACCGGCCCGCTGCGCGCCGGCCGCGCCGGCTGCCTCTGACGCGGGTCGCCGTCGTCTTGGGTGGTGGTGCCTGCTGTTCTGCCGAGCGCCCTGGCGATCCCGTCGATGAGCGCCGTCTGCCTTACCGGACGCAGGACCGCGGCGGCGTAGCCGGCCCTGCGAGCGTCGTTGCGGTCGGCCTCATCCTCGCCGGCCGCGACCAGCACCAGCGGTGTTTTGCTCAACGCGCGGTCGCGCCTGATCGCCCGGCCCAGGTCGATTGCCGCGCCGGGGATTGCCGAAAGATTGACGACGACGGCCCGAAACCGCCCGGGGGTCTTGACCAGCCGGCGCAGGAGATCCAGCGCCGACTGGCTGGTGGTCACGCGCTCGACGTCCATTCCGGCCGAATCGAGATAACGGGTGATGATATCGGGGGCAACGGTGCTGTCGTCGACCACCAGAATTCTCTCGTGTTGCAGCCTGTAGCTGGCGGCAAGGATGCTGGAGCTCAGGCTGGCGCCCATGCCCTGCGAGCGGGCGAGCGGCACCGTGAACCAGAAGGTCGCGCCCTTCCCCTGCTCGCTCTCCACGCCGATGGAGCCTCCCATCAGCTCGACCAGCCGCTTGCAGATCGACAGCCCCAGCCCGGTGCCGCCGTAGCGGCGGATCGTCGAGCCGTCGGCCTGCACGAACGGCTCGAATATCTTGCCGACCAGGTTTTCGCCGAGCCCGATGCCGGTGTCGGTGACGGAAAAGCAGATGTTGGCCGCCTCCTCGTCGTCGGATTCCACGAAAGCCCGCAGAACGACCTCGCCGCGATCGGTGAACTTGATCGCGTTGTCCAGGAGATTGAGCAGGATCTGCCTGAGCCTGAGCGGATCGCCTTTGAGCCAGAGCGGCACCGCCGGGTCGATGAAGGTCATGAGCGACAGCGCTTTGTCCCGGGCGTTGAGGCGGACGAGGTTGGCTGTCCCCTCCACCAGGGAGATCGGGGCGAAGTCCACCAGGTTCAGCTCCACCTTGCCGGCCTCCATCTTCGAGAAATCGAGGATGTCGTTGATGATCGCCAGCAGGCACTGGGCCGACTCGTGGAGCGCCGAGGCCAGGTGCCTTTGCTCGCTGGTGAGGTTGGTGTCCAGGAGGATCTCGGTCATGCCTATGACGCCGCTTATGGGGGTGCGGATCTCGTGGCTTATGTTGGCGACGAACTCGGACTTGAGCTTGGATGCTTCGAGCGCCTGGTCGTAGGCTTCCTCCAGCTTCCGCGTGAGCGACTGCAGCTCGCGGTTGACGGCAGCCAGCTCGGATACGCGCTGCTCCAGGCTCTCGTTGAGCTTTGTGACCGTCTCCTCCGCCTGCTTGCGCTTGGTGATGTCGTGCGCCACCGCGTAGACGAGCTGCGAGTCTGGAAGCATCGTGGCGCTCCAGAGCAGCCACTTCACCGACCCGTCCTTGCAGATGTACCTGTTCTCGAACTGCAGCACGTCCTGTCCGCGGCGGAGACTTTCCGCCGCCGCCAGCGTCTTCTGCCGGTCGTCGGGATGGGCCAGCTCGATATACGGTATGGCCAGCAGCTCGTCGACGGAATACCCAAGGGCCCTTTCCCATGCCGGGTTCAAGCGACGGAAGTTGCCGTTGCTGTCGGCGATGCACAAAAGATCGAGCGAAAGGTCGAAAAATATGTTGGCCTCGGCCAGCTCCCTGGTTCTCTCGGCGACCTTGTCCTCCAGCTCGTCGTGGGCTTTCAAAAGGGCCTCTTCGGCCGTCTTCAATTCGGTGATGTCCACCGCGAATACGATCACCCCGGTTATCGCCCCGCTTTGATCGTGGAAAGGCACCTTGTAGGTCCGCACCCAGAGCTTGCCGCGCGAGGGCGTGCTCAGCTGCTCGACGATGCCCAGCCTGGGAAGTCCGCTGGCGATCACCTGCAGGTCGTCCTTGTAGAACTGGTCGGCTTCCTCAGGATAAAGCTCGAAGGTTGACCGCCCCTCAATCTCTTCCTTGCGCATCCCCAGGATTTCTGCCGCCCTGTCGTTCACGCGCAGGATGCGATTTTCGGCGTCCTTGAACCAGATAAAGGCCGGGACGGAATCGAAGATGATGTCCTGCTCCTCTTTTTGCTTGCGCAGCGCCTGCTCCGCCAGCTTCTTCTCCGTAATATCGATGAGCAGCCCGCACAGGTGCGTGACCCTCCCGTCTTCGACCTTTACCGTCACTATGTCGCGCAGCCAGACTTCCCGCCCGTCGGCGGCTATCATCCGGTACTCCAGCTCGTAGTTCTCCTTCTTCTGGAGAAGCTCCCAGCAGTTTTTGAGAACCTTCCCACGGTCGTCGGGATGCAGGTGCCTGGCCCAGAATCCGGTCTCGGCCAGCCACTGCTCCGGCGTGTAGCCGAGGATGCGCTCGACCTGGCGGCTTATGAACGTGGGCTCAAGCTTTTCCGGGTCGGCTTCCCAGGCAATCCCGTCGATGGCGTTGACGAGCGCCTCATAGTCAGGACCGCTGGTTTTGTGGTCGTCTTTCATGAAAGCCGCCGGCGCGTGCAAAAAAGCAGAAGCCGCCACCCCGCCAGATCGATCATAGACCAAGCGGTGGTTTCCTGTTGCTGCCAAGATGCCGGCCATGCCTTCCCCGGTTAAACTTTGAAGGTGTGGCGGGAAAGGAAGGAGGCGCCGGCGGTAGGTGTCCAGGGATCTGCTTTGTCTGTGCCTGCTTTGCGCCGCCGTGCGCGTTGGCTGGATGCTCCTGGTGCCCACCGGGGAGGCGCCCGACGAGTACACGCACACCTGGGTGATTAACTTCCTGGCCGGGCACCTGCGCCTGCCCGGCGCCGCCGAGGTTGCCGCCGCCGGGCCGGACGCCGTTTACGGATCCTTGCCGCCGATGGGCTACCTGCCGCACGTGCTGCTCAGGCTCTGCCTGCCGCAGCCGAGCCACCTGCTGTCCGAGCGCTTCGGCAGCCTGCTCATGGGCCTGGTCGCCGTCTGGCTCTCCTATCGCATCGCCCGGGAGCTGTTCGCCGGGGACCGGCTGCTGACGCTGGCCTTGCCGCTCATGCTCGTCTTTCACCCGCAGCTGGTCTTCGTGCACAGCTACGCCAACAACGACGTGACGGCCTCGGCCCTTGCCGGCGGTCTCGTTTACCTCATGGTCATCACGCTCAAGCGCGGGCCGGATTTGAGGAGATCTCTTCTCGCCGGGCTTCTGGTGGGCTGGCTGGCCCTTTCCAAGTACTCCGGCTGGACGATCATCCCGGTGGTGTTTGCCTCCTTCGCGGCCGGCGCCTTCCTGCACGGGATCGCGCCGGCCGCTGCGGCGGGCTGCCTGTTTTCGATCGCTTTGCCGGCACTGGCCTTGTCGGGCTGGTGGTTCGTGCGGAACTACTACCAGTACCACGGCGACTTTCTGGGCACGCGCACCATGTATCACACCTGGGCGGTGGCCTTTCACCGGCAGCTCTCCTACCGGCTGCCGGCCTGGCAGATCGTCTGCGACAAAAGATGGTGGCGTTTCCTGCTCTTCAGCTTCTGGGGCGTGTTCGGCTATGTCAACCGTTATCTGTATCGCCCGCTCTACTACCTCTTCCTGTGCTTTCAGCTGGGCTCCCTGGCGGGATGGCTGGGCGCGGGGTGGCGGGCCGCCCGCCACGGTGAGCCGGCGCGCTCTTCGCGGGCCGGCCTGGTGGAGCCGGCGGTCTGGATCATGCTCGCGCTTTGCGTGACCTTCAACCTGGCCGGCATGGTCTATGCCTCCACCGTCAATCTGGGCGGACCGCAAGGTCGATACCTGATCGTCTCCGAGATTCCGGCGATGGCCATTCTCATCGCCGGGCTGGCGGCCCTGGGGCCGCGGGTGGGGCGCTGGGCGGTGATCATCCTGCTGGCCTTCACGGCGGCCGTGTGCGCGGGAGCGTGGATCATGCTCTGGCGGCTCTACGGGTTTCCGGCTCGCCTGTGAGCAGGGGCGCCGCCACCGGATGCGGGCGGGGCGCCTGCGCCGTCCGGCGGGCGGGCGAATACGCCGCGGCCGGCTGCAGTGCGCTTATTTTGAAATGAGCGGCTGATCTTCGGGGTCGGGTCTGGCGGCCGTGGCCCGGCCGGGGTCCGTGTGGGCGGGCGAGGCGACCGGCCTGGGGTCGGGCAGGCCGGATTCTCCGGCGGCCTGGGCTTCCGAGGCCAGGTCGGAGGCGGGTTTGTCGGGCGTCCGGGCCGGGGATGTGGCGCGGGCGGCTGTCCTGGCGGTGGCGGCGCGCGCCTCGTTCTCCAGGGACTCGGCTTCGGCGCGGTCGCCGCGCTCACCGACAATCTTCGCCAGGCGGCGCATGGTGGAGATCGTCTCCTCGGACCCGGCGCCTTCGGTCGACTGGCGGATGGACAGGGAACGCCTCTCCAGCGGCTCGGCCAGGGCCACCCTTCCCTGGGCGGTGTAGAGGTCCGCCAGCCGCTCCAGGGTCTCGCAGAGCTCCGGGCTGTTCGGTCCGGCGATCTTCTCCTTGATCTCTAGGGCCCTGGACAGGAACTTCTCTGCGTCGTTGAGCCGGTTGTCATCCAGGCTGCGCGAGGCCATGTTCTCGAAGGCCCTGGCCATGGCCTGCGTGGCCACGTTGCGATCCTTGCGGCTGCCGTTCTGGGCGATCGATTGCAGGGCGGAGACGGTTCCCTCGCTGGCGAAAAGCGAGGCCATTTTGGAGGCCAGCTCGGTGTTGCCCAGCGTGGACATGGCCAGAATCGCCGCTTTCTTGGTCTTCTCGTTGCCGGCCAGGTGGGGGATGAACCGCTCTATGGTTTGCAGCTCCTGCAGCTTGATCTGCTGCTGGTTGAATTGCATGGTGAAATATGCGCCGAAGCCGGCGATGAGGAAGCCGGAGACGATGGGCGCGATCGACCCCAGCTTGTCCCAGGTGTCCTTGGGCGGTCTGCCGCCCCGGCCCTCAAGCGCGGCCAGCAGCTGCCGTTGCTGGTCTGCAAGCTCGGCAATCGTCCGCCCCAGTTCTTCTTCGCTCATCGGACACCGCCCCACCGCACCGCGGTTCCCTGACGATATCATGACATCCGAGCCGGTACAACCGTTGGTTAAGCTTGGTATCAGCAGAGCAGCTCGATGCGCGATGCGCCGTCGCGCTTGCAGACGTGGATGTGCGCCGGGAACATCTCCTTTATCTCGGAGATGTGGGTGATGACCAGGATGCGGGCAAAGTCGCCCTGAATCGAGCCTATCACCTTCACCAGCCGGTCGCGGCTGCTCTCGTCCTGCGAGCCGAAGCCCTCGTCGATAATCAGCGTCTCCAGCTTGGCGCCCGAGCGCCTGGCCAGGAGCCGCGACAGGGCGACGCGCACCGCGAAGTTGACCTTGAAGGCCTCGCCTCCGCTGTAGAGCTCGTAAGCGCGCGTCCCCAGCTCGTCGCCGATCAGGAGATCGAGGGTTTCGACGAAGCCGCCGGACTTCTTCTGGTGCTGAGTCTTCAGGGCGACGTGCATGCGGTTGTCGGACAGCCGGGAGAGGATGCGGTTCGATTCGCTCTCGATCTCCGGTATGGCGTTCTCGATGATAACGGCCTGTATGCCCTTCTTGCCGAACGCCTCGCCGAGAAAGAGGAAGTCCTCCAGATCCGCGCGCACGGCGGCCAGCTCGCGCTTCTTTTCGGCGAGCGATTGCCGCTCGCCCTCCAGCTCCTGCAGGCGCGCTTTAAGGACCGCTCGCCGCTCGGAGAGCTCCGCTTTCCTTTCCCGCCACTGGGAAAGCAGCGGCTCGAGCTCGGCCAGCTGCGATTTGAGCTGCGGCAGGCCGGACAGCAGCGACCGCCGCCCCTCCAGGTCGGAGACGAGCCGGGTGAGCTGCTCCTGTTTGGTCTTGATGCTTGCGCGGCAGGCGTTGAGAGCTTCTTCGGCGGCCGGGGATTCGGCGCGCGCGCGCTCGAGGTCGCGCGCCAGCTCCGAGACCGGGATGAGCTCGCCCAGCTTTTGCTTGAGCTCCTGGTGCTTCTGCCTGTCGTAATCGAGCTTCCGGATGTCGGCTTGAATCGCGCTGAGCCGCTCCCGCAGCTCGCTGCCGTAGGTCTCCGCGGACAGCTGGGCGGAAAGCTCCTCCACCTGTTTGAGAAGCGGCGGGATCTCCTCCTCCACCTTCTTGAGCTCGCAGAGGTCTCTTTTCAGCTGCTGGTAGCGCCCCTCAACGTGCCGCTGCGAGCGGATCTGGGACTGCAGGTTGGCGAAGATGACCGGGTCGAATTCCAGCTTGTGGATCTCGGCTTTCACGTTCACCAGGCTCTCGCGCTCAACCTGCGCGAAATCCTGATCCTTCAGGCGGGCCTCCAGGGTCTTGATCTGCTGGGCCAGCTCCCGGGCGCCGGCGTCGGCGCGGGACAAAGAGGACAGCTTCTCGTTGAGCTGGCCGATGCGGGTGTCGAGCAATTTCCGGGACTCCAGCTTTTGTTTGAGCTCGGCGTAGCGCTGGCGCAGGGCGAGCCGCTCCTCCTCGAGCTGCCCCAGGGTCGCCTCCAGGCTGGCCGCCTGGTTGGCCAGCGACCGGATCTCGGCCTGGTAGCGATTGATGACGGCCAGGCGATCGACGATCGGCGCCGAGCACAAAGGGCAGATGCTGGAATCGGCGCTGCCCTCCAGCTCTTTCACCTTCTCCTTCTTCTCCAGCTCCTTCCGTCGCAGCTCCTTGATCTCCATCCCGAGCGACTCGGCATCCGACTTCACCTTCAACCCCTGCTGCCCGACCAGCTCGAACTCGGATTCCAGCCTGTCCAGCGCCTCCGATTCCCGGTGGAGCTCATCCTGCTCATAAGCCAGCACCCCGCCGCTGGCCGCTATCTGCGCAAGCTCCGCTTGCGCCGCCGTCTTCTGCTCAAGCTCCGCCTCCATGCGGATGCGCGCCTCCTGAACCAGCGACTGGAGCTCGTCGGCGCGGGCGGACAGGTGCGCGTAAGCCTCCTGCCTGGCCAGCATCTCTGCTTCACAGGCGATCATCTCTTTTAGCTTCCGGTACTGGTCCTCCAGCTTCTCGCGGTCGGCCGTATCCCGGGCCAGCTGTTCGTGCTTGCCCTTCCGCTCGGCGAGCGTCTGGCGCAGGTGGTCGAGCTTGAGCTCCAGCCGGCTGCGCATGGCGGCCAGCTCCGAGGAAAGCTCGAGGCGGCGGGTATTGAGATCCTGCACGGCAAGCGCGGCGGCGTCGAGCTCCTCCACCTGCTTTCGCAGAAGGCTGAGCTCGCGGGCCGACGACTCGATCTGCGCGGAGCGGCCGATGAGATCCCCCAGGGTGGAAAGCTTGCGCAGAAGCTCCTGCTCCTGCGCGCGCAGCCCGGCAATGTCCGCTTCCAGCTCGGGCGCCCGCGAGGCGCCGGAGGCCAGCATCTGCTCGGCCAGGTGCATCTCCTTCAGGCGGTTCTCAAGGTCGGCGACACCGGCTTCGTAAAACGAGACCTTGCTTGCCGCCTCGTCGCACCGCGGGCCGACCGCTGCCAGCTCGCCTTCGATCTCGCCGGCGCGCCTGTCCAGCTCGGGCAGGCCGCCGACCGCCGGCTCCAGCAGGAGCGCCCTTTCCCTGAGCTGGCCTGCGCGCTCCCTGGCGGCCTGCTGCAGGCGGTCGAAAAAGGAGAGCCCGAGGATCTCGCCCAGGAGCTGCTTGCGCTCGGCCGGGGCCTTGGTCGTGAACTCGTCGGCGCGCCCCTGCCTGAGGTAGACGCTGTTGACGAAGGTGTCGTAATCCATGCGCAGAAGCTCGGTTATCTGGCGCTGCGTCTCCCGCATGGAGGCGGCCGTCAGGCTGCGCCAGCTTTCGCCGGCGAGGATCTGCAGCTCCAGCGTCCCTTTGGACGTTGCCCTGCCCGACTTGCCGGCCGACTTCTGCCGACAGCGGCGCACGCGGTAGAGCTGCCCTTCCAGGCCGAAGTTGACCTCCACCCACATTTCGCGCTCGCCGAGCCGGATCAGCTCGTCGGAGCTCGAACGGGCGCATTCCCACAAGGCCCAGGTGACGGCGTCGAGAATCGCCGACTTGCCGGCGCCGTTGTGACCGGCAAGACAGGCGACGTTGACCGACGTCAGATCAAGCTGCGCATCGGCATAGCTCATGAAGTTATGGAGGCTAATGCTGTTGAGAATCACCTGTTCCCAGATTTTATCAGTATGAAATAATGGCCTGGGGCGTTTTTCGTGATCCATCTCCTCATATTCGCCTGCTTTTTTCTCTCCGGCGCCGCGGCCCTTGCTTATGAGGTTGTTTGCTCGCGGCTTTTCGTGCAGGTTTTCGGCTCGGCCCTGTACGCCACTGCCACCGTCCTGGCCGTGTTCATGGGCGGCCTGTCGGGCGGCGCCCTGGTTGCCGGGCGCCGGGCGGACCGGCTGGCGGACCCGCTTGCAACCTACGCCTGGCTCGAGGCCGGCATAGGGCTGTCCGGGCTGCTTTTGCTGGTCGTTTTCTCCGGGCACCTCCTCTCCGACCTCTGGGCGGCGCTCCGTCTCGGCTGCGGCGGCGAGCCCTGGGCCGTGACCGGCGGGCGAATCCTCGTGTGCGCGGCCGCCCTCGCCGTGCCTGCCGCCCTCATGGGGGCGACACTGCCCGTGCTGGCCAGATATGTGGCGGCGACGGGGGCCGGCTTGGCCAGGTCGGTGAGCTGTCTGTACCTGGTGAACACGGGCGGCGCCGTGGCCGGCACCGTATGCAGTGGCTTCTTGCTCGTGCCGCGCCTGGGTCTGTGCTCGACCCTGGCTGCGGCCGCCGGCACCAATCTGCTGATTGCCGCCGCCGCCGCCGCCTGCCGGATGCGGCACGGCGAGCGAGGTGGGGGAAAGCGGGCTGGTGAAGGAGGCGGTGAAAAGCCGGCGGAATCGTCCGCGGAGACAGGTGTGCCTGCACTGCCGGCGGTGGCGGCGATGCTTTTCATGGTCGGGCTCTGCGGAGCGCTCTCGATGATCCTGGAGGTCGCCTGGACGCGGTTTTTCGCTCTCATTTTCCAGTCGAGCACATACGCCTTCTCCACGATGCTCGCGGTATTCCTTTCCGGCCTGTCCGCCGGCGCCGCAGCCGGCACCGCACTTTCCGGCCGCCGGGCGGCGGTCCTGCCGACCATGGCGGCGCTGCTCGCTCTCTCCGGCGCCTATCTGTACGGCAGCCTGTTTTTCCTCGGCTGCCTGCCGTCCTGGTTTTCCGCGATCGCCCGGGCGTTCGCCGGCGCCGGGGCGGTGACATTCGAGGCGGCGCTGTGCGCGCGGGGGATCGTCTCCGCGCTGGTGATGCTGCCGCCGACGGTGGCGCTGGGCGCTATCTTCCCGCTGGCGGTCGGACTGGTTGTCCAGCGAAGGCAAACCGCGGCCCGCGCCGCCGGGCGCTTGTATTCCGCCAGCACCGCCGGCTGCATCGCCGGCTCCCTGGCCGGCGGTTTTCTTTTCATCCCCTGGTTGAGCAATCACTTCACCAGCGGCGTTCAGATGGTGCTGTCTGTGGTGGCCGCCGCCCAGCTTGCCCTGTCCGTGATCCTGCTGCTGGTGCCGCGCCGGGCCTGCCCGGTCGCCGGCCGGCGGCGGGCCGCCGCTTTTCTGGCGGTCATGGCTGGCGGCGGCGGGCTGGCGCTTCTGGCTGCCCGGTTGCCGCCCTGGGAGCCGGCCGCTGTGTCCGGCAGCCCGGGGGGCAGCACGATTGCTCCCGCGCACATAGTCTATTACCGGGAAGGGCTCAATTCCACGATCACCGTGGGCGAGGTGCCCGGAGCCAACATCCGCTATCTGGCCAGCGACGGCAGGGTGCAGGCATCGGTGCCGCTCGACCCGGCGAAACCAGCCCCGGCCAGCGATCTGTCCACGCAGCTGCTGCTGGGCCTGTTGCCGCTGCTTTTGCATGACGGGCCTGTGCAGGACGCGCTGCTGATCGGCTACGGCAGTGGTACTACTTGTGGTGCTATGCTCTCCGGGCAGGGGCGCTACCGGCTCACCGTCGCCGAGCTGGAGGAGGCGGTGCTGGGGGCCGGACCGTACTTCCAGGAGGTCAACGGCGCCTCGCACTATTACGAATGGCTTACGAGCGGGCGGCTGAGATGGCTCCCCGAGGATGGTCGCCTGGTGCTGGCGGCCTGCCCGCAGCAGTTCGACGCCATCGTCTCGCAGCCGTCCGAGCCGTGGATGGTCGGCTCCGCCGGTCTTTTCACCGACGAGTTCTGGCATTTGAGCAAGCGGCGGCTCAGGCCTGGCGGGATATTCTGCCAGTGGGTGCAGCTATACGGGCTGACGCCCGGGGAGCTGGGCGTCGTCTGCCGGACGTTTCTCTCCAGCTATCCGGAGTCCCTGGCTATCCACCAGGCGGGTTCCGGTGAGATCATGCTGCTCGGCTGGAACGGGGGCCCGGCGCCTGACCCGGCCCGGCTGGCCCGGGCAGCACCGGCGCAGGGGATCATCTGGCGCCGCCTGCAGGCGGCCGGTGTGTCCGGGCCGGCCGCGCTGGCATCCATGGTCATTGCCGGCCCGGCGGAGCTGCGCCGGTTCTGCGACGATGTCGGCCGGCACGGAGGCGACGACGGCCGCCTGAACACCGACGACAACCTCCTGCTCGAATACGAGCTGCCGCGGGCACTTTTCGGAACGACAGACGAGGCGCTCATCGAGGGCAACCTCAGGGCTCTGGCCCGGGCCGTCCGGAGGCGGTGAGCTTCAGGGCGCCGAGCGTCTCTGTTGCCGCCAGCTGTCTTTTTCGCCTGCCCGGGCAGGTTTCAGGTGGGCGGGGGCGATCGGGTTCAGGATGCGCAGGGTTCTCTGCGCCCGGTGGCTGACGTAGGGGTTCGTGTCCTCGGCGAGCTTCTGTAGAATCTCCTCCGGCAGGTTCGGGTTTTCGGCCAGCGAATAACGGACATCGGCATGCTCGTCCGCGGCTAGCTGGCTCAGCAGAACGCCGGGCGTGTTCGGGTTTTCGGCGACCGCCATCCGCACCTCGGGGTTTTCGTCCCGGGCAAGCGTATGCAGCAGCTCCACAGGCGAACTCGGGTTTTCCGCAACGCGCCGGCGAACGTTGTCGACCTCATCAGCGGCTAACTCCCACAGCTGCTCGATCGTGGTTTCCGGGTGTCCGGCCGTGATGTACTTTTTGTGAATCCAGTCCAAAAGCGCACCTCCAGCAAAAAAGTTTTCCTGAGCATCGCAGCAGATCCAGTAACGTTAAGCCTACATTCGAGACGCTGCGCAAATGCCGGCCCGCATAGGGCCTCTGTTTTTCTATCTTCCCATTGACAAGCGTCTCCTGGCCGGCAGCAAGCATTAGAAATTGTTAATCTTCTTGAAAGAAGCACTCGGCGAGCCGGTCTCGTGATGGAGTGTAACGAAAGCAGCCGGCCGCCCCGGGCGTGAAGAGCGTCTGAACACAGGAGCCAACGGCGGCTATACTTGTTTGTAGGTAGTAATTGCGGTCCGCATTTAAAGGTTTTCCTGAATTTTTTGTCCCGGGTGCTAGTGGATTTCCTGTAACAAGAAGGTTGTTGGTTAAACGCTGCCCAGACGTCGATTTACAAGGACACTGATATGACCGGTCAGAGATTGTTGCTTATCGAGGACAGCCCGACGCAGCTGCTGACGATAAGGCGAACGCTGGAAGGCGAGGGCTACTCGGTGGTCGGGGCCCAGACCGGTGCCGAGGGGCTGGCGCGCGCTTACAACGAGCAGCCGGACCTGATCATCTCCGATGTGGTGATGTCCGGCATCAACGGCTATCAGCTGTGCCGGCTGGTCAAGCACGACCCGGATCTGGCTTCGACGCCGGTCATCCTGCTCACCAAGCTCGATGGATCGCTGGACCGTTTCTGGGGGCTGAAGTCGGGCGCCGACCGCTATATCCCCAAGGAGCCGGGCTTCTCCAGCCTGATCAAGGCGGTCAAGGAGCTGCTTGGCGAGGGCGCGGCCAGACCGCGGCTGCGGGCGCTGGGTGACCCGTCCCACGCCCCGACGCCGGAGGAGATCAACAGCAAGCTCAACCAGCTGTTGGAGCGCATGCTGTTCGAGTTTACGATTGTCGACGAGGTGCGCCGTATCGGCGAGGACATCCTTGATCTGGACACCATCTCGGACAAGCTGTTCGCGCTCCTCTCCTCGATCCTCAACTATCTGGCCTGCGGTCTGGTGGTCAACCACTGGCGCTATTCAACGATGATGATCGACGTCTCCCGTCCGGCGCAGGAGGCCAGCGTCAAGGCTTACGTCTCGCGGGTGGCGCAGCAGCTCGGGCTGCCGCCGCTCAAGGAGGAGGTGCCGAAATCGGCCCACCTCTTCGAGAACGCGCTTACGCAGCCAATCGACACTGCCGGCCATCGCGCCGGCCTGCTCGTGGTCATCCCCTGGCCGAACCACAAGTACAACCCCGGCGACCAGAAGGTGGTGCGCCTGGTTTGCGAGCAGCTTTCCACCCTCCTGCGGCTTTACCTGTCACACGTCAGGCTTGAGCAGCAGACGGTATCGAGCCACTAGCATGGGCGCGCCGGACAAGCGCAAGGGCTGGTGGCCGGCCGGGGTATTCGAACCGCCGACGGACTTTTACGCGCTGCTGGACGCCCACGCCACCAAGGTGCTGGAGGGGATGGAGGCGCTCCTCTCCTGGCTGGACACCGGCGCCGAGGAGCGCTGCGAACGGGTTCGGCACCTGGAGAAGGAGGCCGACGAGCTGAAGATGAATCTCGAGCGGAAGCTCGTGCAGTCATTCGTCACCCCCTTCGATCGCGAGGAGATCTACGATCTGTCGGCGCGCCTGGACGAGGTGATCAACGCCGCCAAGTCGATCGTGCGCGAGATGGAGGCCCTGGAGGTCTCACCCGGCGACTCCTTCATGCGCCCAATGGCCGAGCTGCTGCTCGAGGGCACCCGCTGCCTGCAACTGTCTTTCCGCGCCCTGAGGAGCAACCCGCGGGAAGCCTCGGAGCAGGCCTTCCTGGCCAGGAAATCGGAGAACCGCCTGGCCAAGGTCTACAGGCAGGCGATGCGGCAGCTATTCCAGCAGGACGATCTGAAGAAGATCCTGAAGACCCGCGAGGTGTACAGGTACATGATGATGGCCGCCGAGAAGATTGATACTGTTGCCGAAAAGCTACTCCACGTCATTATCAAGACCAGCTGAGCCGCCCTCCCCTTGCGGGCGGGATCTGGTTTTGTCCTCGGCGCCCTCGCGCGCGCGCCGCCCGGCCGCGCGCGGCTGGGCGGTACTCTCCACCTCGTGCGGGAAAGGGGGTGGCTCGACCTCGCCGGCGTCCAGCACCGGCTCAATCGCCCCGCCGTCCTCCTGCGCCCCGCCCGCCGGCTTGTCGCGGGCGGACTCCCTTTCCAGGCGGTGGATCTCGGCGACAAGCGCCTCCTCGAGGGTGTCGGCAAGCGATTTCATGGCCAGCCCGGAGATCGCGTCGTCGCCCTCGTGACGAACCGGGGTCGGCTGGAGCGGGGCTGGCTCCCGGCCCGCCTCCGGCTCGAAGGAGGTCTCCTCCAGCTCTCCCGCCTCGGCTGCCTGGACTGGCGGCGGCCGGTCGCCCCCGGCCCCTGCGCCGCCGGCGGCGGCGGCAGCCTCGAGGCTGGGCTCGGCGTCAACGCTGACCGGAGGCTCGCCCCAGTCCAGCACGTCCGCCCAGCTCGGCACCGCATTGCCGGTCTCGATCGCCCCTGGCTGGCGCGGCTGGGCGGCACCGCCGCCCAGCCGCCCGGCGGCCGGGGCGGAAGGCGTCTCCTGGGCCGGGCCGGGCGCGTCGCCGGCCGCCGCTTTCGCCCAGGGATCTTCCCTGGTGCGCTCGTCGACATCGCCCTGGGTCACCCAGCCCCGGTCGACGAGCGTCTTGCCGAGCGGCACGCCGTCCGAGCGCACGCTGAACATAGCCACCTGGAACTGGGCGACCGTGATCTTGCCGTCGACGATCAAGCGCTGACCGAGCAGCGCCGAATCTAGCTCCTGCTGGCTGAGAAAGTCCTGCCTGACCAGAAACTGGCCGAACGGCATGTTGGGCATGGCCCTGTGCATGTCGACGGCGACGTCCAGATCGGCCGCCTCGAGGACCTCGCAGGCCTGAAGGAGCTCGCCAATTCGCAGGCCCGGCCGTGTGCCGGTGATGGTGGTCTGCATGTCGCCGGGCAGCTCCGGGACCGGAGGCGCCGACTGCCCGCGTAATCCCAGGAGCCGGAAATCGTAGTCCGTCCTGGTGACCGGGTCCCTGAGCACGTCGTGCGCGATGGACATCGCGCGCAGGCGGCCGCGGAAGTCCCAGACAGAGGTGTCGCGCGTCAACTGCTGGGCTATCAAGAGCTTTCTCACCTGGCGCAGGTAGTGGACGTGAATGGTCTCGATCGAGGACATCGGCACCACGCCGAGAGCCTCGTAGAGGTCGCCGATCGGAACCCCCTCGGGGGGTGAGGCCGGCTCGGGTTCCCCGGCTTCCCTGGCGCCCGCGGCCGGGCGCTCCGCCGCCGGCACCGGCCCGGGCTCCGCGGTCCGCGCGGCTTTCTCGGGCGCGGCACCACCGGCGGCGCCGCGCCCGGCGGCAGGGCGGTCGGGCGCCCCCGGCTGGCTGTCCGTGTCCTCGCCCCATGGCGATTGCGGGTACTCGTCGCCGGCGGTCTGCGCCGCCCTGTCGGCCAGAAGCTTGCTCAGCTCGTGGTGGGCCAGGTTGGCCCCGTCCAGATCACCGCGCTCGATGCTCTGCCTGATGGCGGCCAGCAGAATCCTCGCCTCGAGATCGAGTCGCTGCTCGGGTGTCGGTTTAGGGCTGGCCATGCGCGGGCGGAAGACCTCGAGGACAACGGATCGCTTCCCTGTAAACTCAACGGCAAACGGTCCCTATACAAGATAGATTATGCCTTTCCCATGAAGGTTTAACACGTCCGTGCGGACGCTTGTGTTCTCAAGCGCTGAATGTGTCGAATTGGGAAGAGGACGGTATGATCCTATGTGAGCAATCGCTCACAAGCGGGCAGGCGTCCCGAGCGTGGGCGAACGGCCTGCACGGGGCGGTGAGACATGGATTTCAGTTGGGTCAAGGATCTGGCTGAGCAGTCGAATCAAAAGGAGCTGGCGCGCCGGGAGAGGCTGCGCCGCCAGTCCGAGCGCGACAAGCAGGTGGCTCTCGCCACGGCGCCGTTCGTCGAGAAGCTGCATCTGGTCGTCTCCGCCTGCGCCGAGGAGTTCAACAAGTTCATTCAATTTCCGGAGCTGAGGGTTACCGCCGGCAGGGTGCAGAAGCGCCTGCAGCGCACCGTCAACGAGAACGACCCGGAGCTGGCCTATCCCGAGGAGGCGACGAGCTTCGGCTTCAGCCGCTGCGACTGGACTTACGGCATCCGCGGCTGCCGGGGCGAGGTCGAGTTCATCGAGGTGCCCACCAGCGGCGGCGCGCTGTCCGTGCGCCTGGACGAGGTGGGCGCCACGCCGTCGCGGAAGTTTGTCGCCCACCTGGACGAGGACGGCCAGCAGATTGTCTGGAAGCAGGACGGACAGGTGATGGACGGCCAGGCGATCATGACCATCTGCCGGGATTATTTCAGGGAATTCATTGAGCGAACCAACAAGTCAGCTTGAGCAGGCGCTGGCTCACCTGAGCGCGGCGCCGGAAGCCGGGATAGCCCTTTCCGCCGGACAGGTGGATGCCCTGGTCGTCTATCTGCGCGAGCTGGAGGCGTACAACCGGCACACCAACCTGGTTGCCCGCGCCGACCCGCCGCTGGTGGCGCGCGAGCACATCCTCGATTCACTGTCGCTGGTGCCCGTCCTCGCCGAGCTGGGCGCCGGCGGCTCGCATCTGGTCGACATCGGGTCCGGAGCGGGATTTCCCGGGCTGGTCCTGGCGGTCGCCCTGCCGGATCTGCAGGTCTGCCTGATCGAGTCAATCGCCAAGAAGGCTCGCTTCCTGGAGCAGGTGGTGGCGGCGCTCGGCCTGGCGCCCCGGGTGAGTGTGCTCAATTGCCGGGCCGAGGAGGCGGCGCGCGGCCGGCGGCTGCGGGGATCGTTCGGCTTTGCCACCGCCCGGGCGGTCGGCCCCCTGGATCTCGTATGCGAGCTCGCCCTGCCGCTGCTGAAAAAGGGGGGCTGGCTGCTGGCCCAGAAATCGCAGGCCCAGGCGCCGGAGGAGCAGCGGCGGGCCGGGCAGGCCCTGGCTGTCCTGGGCGGCGAGCTGCGGCGGACGGTGGTTGCCGCGCTGCCGCCGGGCAAGGACCGCGTGGTGATGCTGATTGTGAGGGACGGAGACTGTCCGGACCGCTTTCCCCGCAGCCCGGCCCAGATCAAGCGGGCGCCGCTGGCGCGCTGAGCGGCCCGGCTGCCGGGCCGCCCGGGCCGGCCCGGCGGTGAATGTGGTCCGTCGAGATTGCCGGTGGGCGAAGGCAAACCGGTCTGGCCGTGCGGTTCTTGTCTTCCGGGACGGTCGCCACCCGGCACTGTAACGCATGGCTGCTAGACCGGGCTGGTCTCTGCCTCGCTGACCAGCCAGCCCTCGGCCGAAGCCTGGATTTTCGCCTGGTCGTAGCCCTGGTCGACCGTCAGCTCCAGGAGCCGCCGGCGGCTGCCGAAGAGATAACGCGCCCGGCTGACCAGCGACGTCACGTCCAGGCAATCGTGCGCGAAGATGATATTGTCAAGGTGCCGGTACCAGTCGTCCCCGGCCGGCACCACCACGTCGGCGACCATCTCGCCGACGTCAAGCGCCTCCCGCTCCTTCTGGGCGCGCGGCGGCCAGACCAGGGAATACTTCTTGGTGTCGAAGCCCAGGCACTCGACCTTGCCCAGATAGCTGACGCTCTGCGCGTCAATCGTGAAGCCGATTTCGTTGTAGGCCTGCGTCTCCTCCAGCCACAGCTCCTGGAGAATCTCGGCCACCGTGTTCATGTGCGGCTCCAGGCGCCACATCTCGGATGTGGGCAGGTAGGAGGTGGCCGGTCGAAACTCCCAGCTGTCCTCGGTGTACATCACCTCGTACTGGTGCGTGTGCGCCCATGAGGTCATGAGCACGCCCACCCAGATGTTGTCGTCCTTGTAGACCTGCGCGTAGGTCTGCTTGAACCACTCCTGCCATTCGTCGAACGAGTCGTACTGGCCGGACCGCTTGGTGAGGCCCTCGTTCCACTCCTTCTCGTCGGGCAGCGGGTCCTCGGCGTGGAAGAACTCCGCCCAGTAGCCGGCAACCGTGGCCGGCTCAAGCAGGAAGAGATCGGCTTTGCCCATCTGCTGCTCCCAGAGGCTCTGACAGATCTTGATCGCCTCCTCGCAGCGCGAGTAAGGATTGGAGTCCTTGAACTGATCGGAGTGCCTGACCCAATCAATGCCTGCCCTGATCAGATATGCGGGAAACATCTGGAATGGAACCTCCTGGCAGCGCCGCTGCCCCGGAACGGCAAGGATAACGCTATTTTATCTCAGCGGGCCTGATTCTGGCAGGCGGGCGGGCGGCTGAAAGTCTACATCCCGGTTTCGGGGGCGCCGCCGTTGATCGAACCGGCGGTCGACGGTTCCGGCAGTACAGGCAGGCTTTGCCTGGTTCGCCGCCGGCCGGGGGCCTTTGCCACCGGCGGTGATGGCGGCCGCATCGCGCATTTCTGATTGATCTTGCCCCGGCAGGCGACGGCGGTTACAGGATGCCCAGGCGCGCGAAGACCAGATCGATGTTTTTCAGATAGTAAGCCGGGTTGAAGCAGTCCTCGATCTCCGGTTTGCTGAGGACGGCCGTGACATTCGGGTCGTTGAGGAGATTCTCCTTGAAATTGCCGGCGTCCCTGTTCCACGCTTCCATGGCGCTGGCCTGCACCAGGCGGTATGCCTGATCTCTGGCCATTCCGCGCTCCACCATGCGGAGCAGCACCGCCTGCGAGTAGATCACCCCGCCGAAGCGATCCATGTTGCGCCGCATGTTCTCCGGATAGACGACCAGGTCGGCTACGATCCCGGTAAAGCGGTTGAGCATGAAGTCGAGGAGGATTGTCGAGTCCGGCAGGATGATTCTTTCGACCGAGCTGTGGCTTATGTCCCGCTCATGCCACAGGGGAACGTTCTCCAGGGCCGCCAGCGCGTTGCCCCGCAGGACGCGCGCCAGGCCGCAGATGTTCTCGCAGCCGACCGGGTTGCGCTTGTGCGGCATCGCCGACGATCCTTTCTGACCCTTGCGAAACGGCTCCTCCGCCTCCAGCACGTCCGTTCTTTGCAGGTGCCGGATTTCGGTGGCGAACTTGTCCAGGCTGGCGCCGATAAGGGCAAGCGTGAAGACGAACTGCGCGTGGTGGTCGCGTTGAATCACCTGGGTCGAGATGCGGGCCGGCGTCAGAGCCAGGATTTTGCAGGCAAGCTGCTCCACCTCCGGGGAGATGTTGGCGTAGGTGCCCACGGCCCCGCTTATCTTGCCGACGGCGACCGTCTCCGCGGCCCGGGCCAGGCGCTCCTGGTGCCGGCGTATCTCCTCCAGCCACACGGCCATCTTGAACCCGAACGTGGTCGGCTCGGCGTGAATGCCGTGCGAACGTCCGATGGTGACCGTGTGCTTGTGCTTGCGCGCCTGCGCGAGAACGGCGTCATGCAGGGCGTCGAGATCCTCTTTGAGCAGCGCGCAGGCGCGCTTCAGCTGCAGGGCCAGTGCCGTGTCGACGATGTCCGAGCTGGTGAGCCCGAGGTGGATGAAGCGCGACGTCTCGCCGACATTTTCCCCCAGGTTGGTGAGGAAGGCGATGACGTCGTGCAGAACTTCGCCCTCGATCTCTTTGATTCGCGGGATGTCAAAGCGGGCACCGGACTTGATGTCGGCCACCGCCTCTTTCGGAATCAGCCCCAGCTCCGACTGCGCCTCGCAGACGGCCAGCTCCACGTCGAGCCACGACTGGTACTTGGATTCCTCCGACCAGATATTGCCCATCTCCGGCCGTGTGTAGCGATCGATCAATGTTGTCTGCCCCGGGTGCAACCTGCGGAAGTAAAATTATAGCTTCAAGATAAAATTACGGTTTGACCGCCGAACCGTCGATTGGGAATCAACAGATGAAAATATTGCTGCCATTGGATCTCGTGCACCCGGTCAAACCGACCGTCGACGAGCTGGTCAGGTTAGTTCCACTTGAAAATGCCGAGGTATTGCTGCTTTATGTCAAGGAGGAGCTGCCGGCCTACGAGAAGCTGGTCGAGGCAATCGGCGATTTCCAGGAGGACTGGGGGCATCAGCTCGAGCGGCGGGCGAAGGCGATTTTCGAAGAGGCGTCCGCCTTGTTGAGGCCTCACTGCCCGCGCGTCTCGACCGAGATCGTCATGGGCCCCGCCGCGCTCATGATCGAGACGGTGGCCAGGGACGAGCGCTTCGAGATGACCGCGCTCACTCCCGGCGCTCACGGCAAGATCGAGTCGTTCTTGCTGGGCAGCGTGTCGAGCAACGTGGTCAAGCACGGACCGGGCACGGTAACCATCCTTCGCACCGGAAAACCGGTGGAGGCGCCGTTGAGGAACATCGTGGTCGGCGTCGACGGCTCACCGCAGTCGCACTGGGCTCTCGAGCAGTGCGCCCGCCAGTTCCGGACGAGCGCCGCCGACACGCAGGTCACGCTCATTCACGTGGTGGCGGTGGCCGACGTTATGAAACTCATCTCCCCGGTCGAGTACATATCGGCGATGGAGAACAATCTCCTGCTGGAAGGCGAGACGTTTCTGGCCGAGGGAAAACGCGTGCTCGCCGAGCAGGGGTTCACCCGGGTGGACTGCGTGGTCAAGTTCGGCGACCCGGCCAAAGAGATGATCGAGCTCGCGCAGTCTCTCCCGGCGGATCTTGTCGTTATCGGTGCCCAGGGGCGAACCGCGGTCCAGCATTTTCTCCTGGGCAGCGTCTCCCATCGCATCGCCATGCACTCGCCGTGCTCGACCGCCGTGGTTAAAATGGATCAAGGACATGCGTAGCGTCTCGTTGCTGCTCGCCGGGCTTTGCCTGCCCCTCTCGCTTGCCGCTTGCCTGTACCCGGCGGCCAGCGCCCAGCTGGAGGATATGGGCAGCCTGGGCGAGGAGCAGGTGAAAGAGCGCGCCGAGCTCCAGAACATGAAGGACGAGATCGGCGACATCAAAAAGACGATGTCCGAGGCGGCCCAGGCGATGAGCAAGCTCAACTCGCAGCTCTCTCAGGGGCAGGTGCAGGAGTTTCATCTGGTTGCCCGCGAGACGAGCTGGGAGATCTCGCCGGGCGTCTCGGTGAAGGCGATGGCTTACAACCAGCGTGTGCCCGGCCCGGTGATCAGGGTGACCGAGGGGGATCAGATACGGATCGTTCTGCACAACCAGTTGCCGGTGCCCACCAGCTTGTACTTCCACGGGCTAGTCCTGCCGCACGGCGTGGACGGGCTGCCACGCCGCGGGGCAGGACTGGTCGGCCCGGGAGAGACTTACGGCTATCAGTTCGCGGCCAGCCGCGCCGGCACGGTATGGTATCACCCGCAGGTCATCCACGCCGGTCAGATCTTCGACGGGCTCTCCGGCGCTCTAGTGGTCGAGCCGCGCACCGCCGCCCGGACGTACACGAAAGATTACGTGCTCGTGCTCGGCGAGTGGCAGGCGGCTCCACGCGCCGCGGCAAGCGCTCCCGCAAAGGCCAGTAAGCAGGCCGCGGCGGCCCGGAAGGAGTCCGCTGCGGTATCGAATACGGTGCGGAACGGAAGCGGCAAAGCCGCACCGGCTATGGTGACTTATTTCACCGTCAACGGCAAGACCGCGCCCGAGATTCCTCCCATCGAAGTGAAGGGGGGCGATCGCCTGCGCCTGCGGGTGATCAACGCCGCGCGCCACCCCTGCCCGCTGTACCTGACCGGGCACCGGTTCGAGATCATGGCGGTCAACGGCAGTGAGCCGCGCGACGTCAACGTGGCAACGGACATGTGCACGTTGCAGCCCGGCGACAGGTTTGACCTGGAGCTCGTCGCCGACAACCCCGGCGTCTGGTCGCTCTCATCGCTGCTGCCCGATCAGGCGTCGAACGACGGCGCGTTCCCGGGCGGGATCGCCTGCGTGGTGCGTTACACGGATCTGCCCAGGACCGGCCGCTTGTGAGAAGCTCGGACAGCCCGCAAGTGGAGTTTATCTGCCAGTGCGATGGGTAGAAGATAACTAGCGGCAGGAGGCAGGCGCAAAAATGTCGGAAGCAAACAGCGGCGGCAAGGATCCGAGCCCCGGGAAGGGCAAGAGCCAGGAGCAGGGCGGGCGCGCCGAGGACGGCAAGTCTTACAAGCAGATTCTTCTGGAGTCGCTGAAGGGCAAAGCCGGCAAGAGCGCTTCCGACTGGGTGGAAAAGCTGGCCAGCGACACGCAAGAGGCGCTGGGCCGGCGCACCACCTTGAGCTTTCCCCGCAGCATTCGCACGCTCGGCGCCCGCGAGAGCGTGACCGCCTGGATGGACAAGATCTTCGATTACTTCCTCGACTACGCCTACGACTTCAATCCGGCGGTGGCCGGCACGGACCTCGAGGTGTCCTGGGAGCGGCCGGTCGTCTATAACGAGCCTGTCCGGGAACGGAAATGGGACGATCCGGACAAGATGATGTGGATATTCAAGGGCTCGGTGTCGACCCGCTCCTGGAGCTTGATACTGCGCGGCACCATCGAGCGGATACACGGCTACATCGTGCCCAAGGACAAGATCATCGCGCTCAGCGGCTCGTCGATCTCCTTTTACCCGTACCTGGAGATGGTGGCGGTCACCGAGAAAGGGCTGACCACCTGGACCGTCGATGACGTGGAGATGCCGTTCGAGCGGGTGCACGAGGTAGCCGAGGATCTCTTCGGCGCGCTCATCCGCGTTGCCCGCGGCGAGCAGACAGCCGATGAGAAGTCGCACCTGCACCGCACGGCGCAAAAGGCGCCGCCGCCGATTCCGCACCAGAGCCTGAGCGGCAGGTACAGGGCCTTCGTGCCGCCGCCGGTGGATCAGACCGAGAGCATGAGAATAAGCTTCCGCCCCGATTACGTCCCCAAACGTGACGATCTGCTCAGGGACAGCGGGGGTTTCCGCAAAGCGGGCGCCGCTGCCGAGGCGGAGAAGGCGGCGACAAGGTCCGATGCCGCCCAGGCAAAAGCCGCACAACCCGGGGAGCCCGCGAAGGTCAGGGAAGCGAAGGCGGGCGCCGACAGTCCTGCGAGGGCGCCTGCCGCCGCCGGGGCGACGGAAGCAGCCAGGTCGCCGGAAGCAGCAAGGCCGCCCGAGGCCGGTGAGCCGCCGGAAGCAGCCAAATCGATGGAAGCAGCCAAATCGATGGAAGCAGCCAAATCGATGGAAGCAGCCAAATCGATGGAAGCAGCCAAATCGATGGAAGCAGCCAAATCGA